>NZ_CADIKB010000008.1 GCF_902859825.1 Paraburkholderia phenoliruptrix
TCTTTACGTCCGCTGTATCCCGCGCTCTTTGCGGTGAAGTTCAAAAATTCGTTCCCGACGTTCGCGATACAAACATCCCCCGCCGATCCTCAAATAGACCGGGACGTAACACACGGTTGTCGGCATGCAGGGCCAAGTCGTATTCGAATGTCTTGAGACCGTGGAATACCTTGACGAAGGTATCCTCGCCTTCCTTCATCTTGGCGGTGTTGTCCGACACCTTCACAGCAGTACCGGGCGCGGGGTAGGCCGCCTGCGGTTCTCCGTCGCCGTCGGGTTCGCCGACCGGGTCCGCGTCTGTTATGACAGCGACCGGGATCTTCAGTGCCTTTTCGCCGAACAGCGGCAGGAACGAGTCGAAGTTCAATCCTTCGACGCTGATCAGGCTGACACCGTGTTCGCGCAGCCTATGCCCGCACTTCTCCGCCAACACGCTCACCAGCATCAACTCGGCCGCACCTTCGACGAAGATGACACGGCGGGCAAAGAACAACTCGGCACGGGTCACGTCGAGGTAACGTTCCAGCTTCTCCCGCTTCCCCTTGCCGAAGGCGATCGTACGCGGAAAGAATGTCTCCACGGAGCTCCCCGTATCGACCAGGCAGGCAAGGCTGTCGAGATCGGCGATGCTGGCGAAGTTGGGGGAGTGGCTTGTAACGAACAACTGGACAGGCTTCTCGCCCTCGACGGCCTTGATAGTCCCCAGATAGTCCAGCAGTACCGCCTGAAGTTGCGGGTGCAGGTGCGCCTCCGGCTCCTCGATGATCAGGCCTCGATAGCTTGCTTCCGGGTTCTTGGCCAGCTCACTGAGCACGACGGCCATGAAGATCAAGTTGTTGAAGCCGAGCCCGTTCTGCTCAATCTCGAACGTGTCCACCACCAGCGACAGGCGCGACGCCAGCCGCTGAAAGTCGCTACCGCTCAGGCCAAGATCCAGAATTTGGGCAAGCTGCGGCCCAAGCATCGTACCGTGCCGGTTCTTGATGGCTGTGTGAGTGTTGACGACAGGCTCGTGCTTCTTCAACTCCTCGTCGAGCTTCTTCAGCGCGTCATTGATGCCATCGCGTCCCGCGTCGTCAGCCAGGAGCTGAAACAACCGGGCCAATTGGCTGGTGCGACTGGGCTTGAGTCCTTGCGAAGCGTCCCGCAGCGGGGGCAGATAGACACCGCGCAAGTTCTCCATCATGTCTGCGGTCAAGCCCATGTCCTCGTGGTCGCCACACCAGCGCTTGGCACGCAGCCTTCCCGTCTTGTCGGCTTCCGAGTAACGGATGGTGATATGCGCTTCGAGCTTGCCGAGTGCGTCGGGCTTCAGCGCCGCCAGGAAATCGGCCTCGTCATCCGGGTCCAAATCACGAAAGACGTACTGGAACTCGATGTCGCCCGCCGGAGCACCGCCCTTGGGCCGGTGCATATCCTCGCTGTCGAGGCGAGGGTACGGCTCATCATGCCCCGCAAGCAGCGCACGCAGTGCATCGACGACAGCGGTCTTGCCGACGTTGTTAGAGCCGACCAGAACGTTCAGTCCTGGCTGGAAGCTCAGATCAACTTTCTGTAGTTTCCTGAAGTTGGATATTCTCAGTTGTGCCAGATACACCGATGATGTCCTCCTGCGGCCTGTTTCGTGAGTCGGTCGGCAGCCAAGATTGTCGTGTCGGTGTCACGACAATTGGCTTCCGAGAGCACACGTGGTTCGGCCGACCACCACTACTCCATTGATCTCCAACTATCCGAGCAAAGCGCGTAGGTTGTCGCGAACGAGGTTGGCCACATTGGTCGCAGGCAGCCCATGCAAACGGCCCAGCGACTCCACTACGCCCGCCACATCGGCCGGCTGCGAGGGTCTGTCGCCGGCGCGAGTGAAGGGACCGTCGGTTTCCGTCAGCATCCGATCCAGCGGGATGGTCTGCATCATTGGCGCGTGTTTCTCATTGCCAAGCATTCCTGCGTTGATCGAGAAGTAGCAGCCCAACTCCAGCGCACGCTTCGCCTCGCTCTTTGTCCCGGTGAACCAATGAAGAACGATCTTGCCGCGCTCGGGTGGCAGATGCGTCTCGACAAGATCAAGCACCGCCTTGGCTGACCTGATGCTGTGGACCGTGATCACTTTCCCACCGGCCTGAGCGCAGCGCTGCAACACATGCTGGAATACGCGCTTCTGCGCATCGAGTGACTTGAAGAACCGGGGGCCGGCGTCCAATCCGACCTCACCGATGTAGCGCGTCTCCGCAAGGTATCGATCCCACAATTCGATTTCGTTTTCACGCTCCGCGACCAACTGCGGATGCAGCCCCAGTGCCGCTCGAACATGCTTCGTTCGCTGCGCGAGTTCGTGATTGCGAGGCCAGGCGCGCGGTGTTGTCGTCACCGCCAGCGTGAACACGCCGGCCGCCTCCGCGTCCCGAACTGCCACGGCATGGTCCGGGTAGAGATCGAGGTGGCAGTGGAAGTCCACGAGGCCGGTTGAAGAGATCATGCACGCATCCTCGTCAACTCGGTTTCGCCTCGGTGCCATCAATGAGCCGCGCAACTTCGCCAAGGCCGCGCCGATAGACATCGGCAAGCTCATCCAGATGCTCGGCTTCTTCAGCAAGCGAGCCCGGTTTGTGAATCAAGAGGTTTGCGAGCTGCGGTTTTTCCCTCAAGCGCTCGATCGCGTACTGAAACGACCTGACCTGTACTCCGGTCGCTTGGCGCGTATCCAACGGCTGGGCGTGAAGGTCGGATACGGTGTACGTCGTCGGATCGCTTCCCGTACCCCATGCTGCCTCCAACGCTGCGCGGCGGATCAGACATGGCAGACAGTAGCCGCAGTGCTCGATGCCATGCCCTAGCCATCGGGCTTTGGCGGGGGACGAGCACGACAACGAATCTGGCGCCAGCTTCTTCAAGAGGGCCGGGTTGCGGCAGGCTGCGGCCATCTCGCCCTTCGTCTTGTCCCAGTACGGATTCTGAACTTCGCCGTTGATGCCGAGTTCGCCGAGTAGGTCGTTCCACCTTGCCATGTAGTAAGGATGCGTAGTTCGAGTGCTGTTCGAGCCCAGCCGCAAAGGGTCCAATGGCACATTCAGAGCGATCAGACCATTCTCGGGTACGCGCAGTACAAAGCGGTGCCCCAGCCCAGTGCCCGCGAACACGCCGAGTGCGAAGAACAGGAACGACCTGCCGCGCGTGCTGTCTTCCGAGCCAACGTCGGCCACCAAACCTTTCTTGAAGGTCATGCCGACACGCAGCCGCTCGAAAGACGACTTGACATACTGCTTTCTCAAACCCGTGAACAATTTGCCTTGCGCGTCGCTGATTGAACCTTCACCAAAGTGACTGATCAGTAACGGCGTGGCACCATCCTCCAACAGGTCGATGGCGCCAATCAGGCTGTCCAGTCCTCCGGAAAACAGGCTGACGGAATCAAAGGGGAGAGCGATCAGGCTCGGAGGAACTGTCTGGGCGATCGTCGCGAAGCGAGCCGGACGTGCTCTGAAGCCAATCGTCCAGCGATCGCCTGTCAAGAAGTCAAGCGACTTCTTCAGCGTCGGTGCTGCTGCGCTCCAGCGAGCTGGATCGCTGACTGGAACAACCAGCCGTATTTCGCGCGTCCACGAATCCTGTGACTGCTCGGCACGAGAGATGCGTGTGTCGGCCGCATGGACATGAGCTGCCAGCACCAGCAGGTCGATGCCGATCTCCGAGGGGAATACGCCGATCTTCTTCAGGCTGGTGAGCGCGCCACCGAGACCGTGGTCCAAGGACTTTTCGCCGATGACCAATTGCAGGTAGGTTCGCTGCTCATCGGCGCCTACCGTTACATCAACGTGGTCGTCAGGGCCGAAACGGCCAGCCAGGAGTTGCCGCTTCATTGATTGGCCTCCGCATCACCCAAGGTCTGCAAGATCGCGAATGCGGACTCGTACACTGCGTCCACGAAGCCCTGAATTCGTTCGGGCGTGAGATTGGGTGTCTCTGCCCTGGCACGAGTGACCGCGTCGCTTACCCCGCCTCGGATGAAGTCGCGCAACTGCTGCTCGACGCGGTGTGCAGCCTGCGCGTCCGCTGGCATGGTCACGGCCTTGGTGCCGATGTCGTTGCAGATGCGCGCCTCGATCGCATGGGTGGCATACAGCTCGAAAACCGTCTGCATCTGATCCGGGGTGAACGTGGCAAGGTCGGTGAGACCTTCACTCGCCAGTTCAACGATGGTTTCGATGTAGGCCTCGCGGGCGATGCCTTCGTCAACCGTTCCCGCGCCCGGACAGATGTAGTCGGCCAGGCCCACGAAAATTTCGGTGATCGGGCGACCCGCCAACGATTCCAGGTCCAGCGCTCGCAACGCCTCGCGCACACCCCGCGTTTGCGCATCGGTCAGGAAGCCGAGGAGCCGCGCGCCGGAACCCCGAGAGGCGCCCATGCGTTGGGCAGCCTGGCGCGCGCCCCCGGCGGACGTCGAGACGTACCTTGAGACGGCGCGGCCCAGGCTGGCCCGGTCGCTACCGCCGGAGCCCGCGAATCGTGTGAGGTTAGAGCGAGCACCGGCGAAGCGTTGCGGGTCCGCAGTCCGGGGAATGGGCGGGCGGTTCGGCGGCACCGGTGGCGCAGTACCATCCGCGGGCGCCTGGCCGTCCGGACCTGCCCCATTGCCCGGAGGGGCAGCAGGAGCGTCACCGCCACCGGCGTCGCCCAGCCATGAAGGAACAAGCGGTGTTCCGCCGCCAGGGCCGCCGTAAGCTGTCGAGGTTCCCATCAACGGCCTCCCTTCAGATCCCTGAGCACTGCTTCGGCGCTTGCCTTGAGGCCGGGGTTGTTGGTGACCTTGCCCCAGTCTCCCAGCAGCTTCGTCAGGCGCGTGGCACATTCGGTGTCTTTGATGACACCCTGCCAGCCGCTGACCGCCCAAGGCCCGCACTTGCCGCTTGGCAGTGCCTCCAGGAAATCCATCAAGCGGGTCTGAAGGCCGGGCTGGGCCTTTACGAGGACAACGAGGCCTTCGACACCCGCCGGCCTGGTGTCGAAGGCTCCCGTGCTCATGATCTTGCTGCGCACGGCCTCAAACACCTTCTCGGCTTCGGGCTGCACGAGCTGCTTCAACTCGGCGTCGTAGCCTTGGACGGTCATCTTGCCCCCGAACAGCTTCTCCACCACGCCAGCCAAGTGACCCAACACAGACACCGGGCCGAAGTAGTCCTTCTTGTCCTTTGTCACGAACAGGTAGGGGCGCAGATCGAGCCCCGACAGCTTCGGCGAAAGGTGCGCCCAGTCGCGCACCGTCTCCAGCGACTTCCACTCGGTCAACACGGCGCTGTCGGGTGCGGGCGGGGGCTCGCTGGTCTTATGTCCCTTGGGCTCACTCTCTTTGTCACCAGCCGTCGCCAAACCCGTTTCCAGCGCTTCCAGGTCTTCGCACAGCCCTTGCGGATGGACCGCCGCAACGAACGCGATCTGCTCGAACAACCTCGGGATGAAGCGCTCCGCGAGCATGAGCTTCGCAAGCACGGGGAGCTTGATGTCGTCGCCGAAACCGCGTGCGATCGCGGTGCGCTCGCGCAACAACAGCGTGTTGAGAAAGCGCTTGATCTGTCTCGGGTTGCCCTTCGTACCACTGGCCAGGATGGGACCGATCTGGTCGCTGAGCGCAAGCGCATTGTTCGCCTTCTCGGCCTGCTTGCCGAGTGTCGCCTTGACAGTCGCTACGTCCAGACCGCCGCTGGTCCAAGGCCGCTTCAGCTTTTCCCTAGCGACGGCGATCAGCTTCCCATAGTCTGCGTCGTTCTCGCCGATCTCGGCGCCGGTTAGCAACAGCGTGACGTAGATCCGCGTCTCGGCCTCTCCCAAAGCCGGGATGCGGAACGGAACCTGGATGAGCTTTTCGAGATAGTTGCGGGCGTAGTCGCGCGGGCCGGTGCTGTCGGGCAGATCGGGGAAGTGTTTGCGCACCGCGTACTCGATCATCGCCTCGTCGGCCGCGACGACGAACGCCGTCCGCGCCGTGAACACGAACAGCCGGATGGCTTCGAGCGTTTCAATGGCGGTGTCGGGCAGGCAACGGTCGAGGTCATCGATCAGGACAACGAGCTGCTTGATGCCTGCGTCTTTCAAGAGCTGGTCGAACGCCTTGCGGAACGCCTCCACTTCCTCCGGCACATTCTTGGACTCGTCCGGCTTCAGCAGGGCCTTGGCCTCATCGATGGCCGTCGAGATGTTCTCTTTTGTCACGAGCTTGGCGGGGTCTGCCACCAGCGCTTCGAGCGAGCCGACGACGGCTCCGATTTGCTCGGGCGTCGGGATTCCCGTGAAGGCGGTCAAGGCCAAACCACCGGCTCTCTTGGCGACCTTCAGCCAGTCGATGCGGCGGAAGACATCCTTGACGGCCACAGCCGCCTTGTTCAACGCTGGTCGTTTCTCGACCAGGCCCGTGACGATCCCTTCGATCAGAGCTATCTTCGCGTCCTCAAAGCCTTGAAAACGCCACCCATTGAATTTGAGGCACAGGACATCGTTCTTGTCTGCAAAGCCCGCCTCGATCATTTCGAGCACGCTGGACTTGCCCGCCCCCCAGTCGCCGTGCACGCCGATCGTCACCGGATGATCGGGCTTGGCACGAAGCAGCCCGACGATCGTGGCAGCGATGGCCTCGTTGTTCAGCAGGTCGACTTTGGTTTCGTTGTCGGTCAGGATCATTTCCCTTGTCCTCTTCCTCGGTCCGCGTTCGGCAACGCCATCAGCACCGAGCGGATCGCCTTGCATATCGCGTCGCGTGGTCCGTGCAGCCTGAGTCCTATTGTCAGTTCGAGCTGCACACCGATGCCGCGTCGTCCCCGATTGCAAATGTTCTTCGGGTCTGTGGCGGGAAACGGGTGATCCTCGCTTTGGGCATCGACTCCGATCCCATGCATCGCTTCTCTGATCGCCAGCTTCAAAGGTCCATCAAGCCCGCCGAGAAGAACTCGTTGATCATCGCCGCCGCATCCGTGAATCGCAACGACGTAATCGCACTTGGACAGGAGTTCCAAACAACGCGGCTCGTCGAACCGATGGCTTGTCAGATGCAACGTTGAATAGTTGCCGGACTGCCTAATTCCTTCAAAGGAGTAGAGATTGAAGTCTCCTCCAGCAACGCCGCAGGCGATGTCCGACGTGTACTGCTCGATCCTTCCTCCATGTGGCGCAATGACAGCGATCGACGACGCCGCGACCGGACGCACAAGCACTCTGTAGTCCTCACCTTCGGCTTGGGCTTTGGCTAGATCGGCATAGCCCCTATAGCTGGAGGCGAGGCTGCTCATTCTTGATTCCAGTGGATCTTTGACAGGTTCTTGGGTGACATAGCGATCGCCTGCATCTCAGAGCTTCTTCTCGGCACCGGATATGGGATGGACGTAGATGAGCCCTTTGGTTTGTGCCGCCTTGACTTTGCGATCGATCATCTCCCGCAAACTCAGGTGCCCTTCCAGTACCAAGATCAGATCCTCGCCGTCGATGAATAGCGTTTGAATTTCCTTGCCCATTACGAGGCTGCGAATAACCTCTGAACTAAAGCCATTCACTGAAATGAACAGGCCGCGTCCGTATAGTTTGCCCGCCACTTTGCCGGCAAACTGGTAGACGGGCTCGTTGCTTGCAGACCGTTCCTGCCACTTCGCTTCAATCAGATAGTGTTCCCCGTCGAACTTCACTGCGCCATCGACCTGCTCTCCGTTTACGCGGAAAGCCTCGGTGGCCTCCAGATGAGAGAGGCGTGACAACTCGGCCAAGATCCGTTCCAGCGCGTACCCGCGCTGCTGCCGTGAGGTCTTGTCGGCGAGGAGATCGAGGTATTCGGCGCGCAGTTGATCGAGCGACGCCGTGGGTTGCTGGCGAGCTGCCTCCTGTGCAGCTCTGCGCTCGCGATCGGCCTTGATCTTGGCGTCTCGAATTTCCTGCAGTTGGCGGAGATGCTCCAGATTCTTGTTGGCTGTGTTGCGGTCCAGCTTGCGTAGCTTGTCGAAGTAGTACGGGTCGAAATGCGACCAGCTCAGTAGCGATTGCAGCATCGCCCGGAACGGGCCAAGGCCGTTGTCAGAACGTGCTGCGAGTGCGGAGAACAGAGCATCGACCACTTCATGCCGCTTGAGCGCATGCTCGCCCTCGAGCTGCAAAGGCGCGATCTCCGCCTTCGTGCATCCGTGCTTCTCGAAGAAGCCCACGATATCCTTGCGTGGCCAGAACAGGGACAGGATGCAGTCCTTCATACAGCCTTTGATGTCAGCGGGAAAGCTCATGTCGCTGACCCTTGATCGATCCTGGCCAGCAGTTGCTCTATCACGTCACTGGCCTGCCGCTGCCGCAGTGCCCGTGCTTCGCGCAGATCTGGCTCGTCGCTTTCACCGAGCTCGAACCTGGCGACCGATACGGGGCCATCCTTGCGATAGCCCTCGGTTTTCTCGTCGCCCGTGAAACGGCTGCGCAGGATCACCAGCGAGGCCTCGATGACGGCACCGTGCTTGCCGCGCCGCTCGTTGCGGAAGGCTTCGGCCACGGCGGCCATGCCCTCGGGCGCGTGCTCGATGCAATAGACCAGGTCGTGCGCGTCCTTGCGCTCGAAGCGCTGATCGAACGCGAAGGACTTCAAGCAGGTGAAGCTGACGAGATTGGCGTGCTTGATCTTCTCGGTGGCGATGCCGTTGCCGCCCAGCAGTTCGGCCTGGATCTCGGTGACTTGGTACAGGTCGAAGACGATGGACGAGTGCGGGATGTTCAGGGCCGAGATCGTCCCTTCGGTCGGCAGCGGTTGTACCTTGCCGCCAACGAGGTCCGGCGCATCCGCCAGCAGTTCCAGCACCATCAGCGCACCATGCTCGGTGCGGGTCTGCCAACGCCACGAGAGCTTCTTCCCGGCTTCGTTCTCGGCACGCTCGAAGCCCATCTTCTTGAGGTTGTCCTCCAGCGTGTGATAGGCCTCGGTGTCGGCCAGGATTTGCAAATCGATCACGATGTCCACATCCAGCGTGCCGGCGTGCGCCGGCACCGCGGGTGGCCGTGCGGCGACGAGATACCGCGGCGTGAGCCCGCCGACCAGGTAGACCGAATCCTTCCACGGTCCGAGACCGCGCAGCAGCGTCACGAGGACACGTTCGCAGTCCACGGTGTACTGGTCGCTGTAGCCGTCGAGCGTTGCGGGCTTGGCCATCAGAAGCCGATCCTTTCTTTGCGGAAGTGCTCGGCCATTTCCTTGGAGCGGCCTTCGCCACGCAGCAGGTCGAGATAGATCTGAATTGGGCTCGCCAGCCATAGGCCGTCGATCTGCTCGCGAAACAGCAGTTCGCCTGACGACTTGGCTTCGATGACCCCCAAATTGGCGCCCTCATTGACGACACGCGCGTCCAGGTCACCGATCGCGGCATCGGCGTTCGCGCCGATCAGCACGCGCACCCGCACTTGGGAGACATGAGAAATGAACGGCGCATAGCGCTGCGCGGCGGCTTCGTGGCTGATCGCGTACTGGACCTCGTGCGCGTCGAAGACCTGGCCGATTCGCGTCGCCAGCGTGTCTGCCTTCGTGCCCGGCACGTAGTACCGCCGCACAGGTGACGGACGGATGGTGGCGAGCTGCTTGGCCCATGCGTCCAGCAAGGCCGCCGGCTCGCGAAGGTGGCGCTCCTTCCCCGGGCCTTGCCCACGCGCTACCAGCCAGTCGAAGCGCTCCAGTTCGGTCAGCACTTGGGAGGCGGTGGCGGGCGACACCGTCGCCTGCTGTGCCAACTCGGTGACGCCGAACCACTTCTGATGCCGCACCAGCAGGGCGTGAAGCACCTGGGCACGTCGCCCGGTGAACAGCGTCCGCACCGACTTCGCCAGGGCTTTGGGGGGCGGCTTGTCGATATAGAGGTACGCACCGGGGGCGGGTAGGTACAGGCTGCCGCCGCTGTCGTAGTAGCCGACGCGCTCGCTTCTGAGCAGTTCCTTCGCGCCGGGGGAGATGGACTCGGCGACGAGGAGTGGCAAGGGGTTCTCCCGCTGCCCGGTGGGCCTCCCGTGGCTCGCCGCCCGGAGTTGCCAGATTACTTGGCGGACATCTCGCGGAAAGACGACCTTCTTGGCTTCAAGCAACAGGACGAAGGGCTTCCCAGCAACGTGCAAATCGACCTGGGCGTCGTACCCGCGATCGCTGTGCTGGGCGGCTGGCTCCTGGGCGAGGTCGGCCTCTACCTCGGGTAGCTCCCGCAGGGCGTCAACCAAGCGCGCGATCAACTCTCGTTCAGTCAGGGTGGACTCAAACATGCGGCGTGGAGCCTTGTTCACTGTTCAGTAAATATGCGAACTCTACCGAAAATTCAGCCGAATGGCAATTTTTACTGTGCAGTGAAAGAGCGACGGCAGCCTACAGCCCATGCCGAGCCCCCTGTCGGGCGTCACGGCGTTCCGTCGGCGGGCTGGCGGGCTGGCGGGCTGCGCTTCGTGCCGAATCGCGGCCATTCGGCTTTGACCCCTGACGCCTCCGGCCCTCCCGGGCCTGCGCGCTCCGCTTACCGGAAACCCCGCATGCGTGGGGTGGTGTGAGGGGGCGGTCTTGCTGTGTCCCTTCACCGTATCACGGCGTTCTCGCCGTCAAGGGCGGCGCGTGCCAGCACGCTTGCGGCCCGTGGCCGTCTCCGACCCCTGACTGCTGCGCTACGCCGTGCTGGCGACGGTTCCGGGCAATTCCGCCCGTGCAACCGGAGATCGTCATGAACGACAAATCACACATTTCCCTCGAACAGCATGTTTGCCTCGTTTGCGGCACGGCGTTCGATACCGGCGCCGTCCTGTTGGACAAGCGCCTGCGCGCGAGCATGGAGCGCCATACGGCAACCGGCTGGGGGCTTTGCCCCGAGCATCAGAAACTGTCCGACGACGGCTTTGTCGCGCTGGTCGAATGCGATCCGCAGCGCAGCGGCTCGCAGGCCGGCGGGCGCATGAAGCCCGAGCAGGCATATCGCACGGGCCGCCTGGCCCATCTGCGACGCACGGTGTTCGCGCAGGTGTTCAACGTGCCGATCGCGGACGAGCAGGCTTGCGTGTTCGTTGAGCCTGGCGTGATCGACCAGTTGCAGTCGATGGCGGCGCCGGCGGCGAACTGATCGCGCCGCGCTGCCTTCGGTGCGTCGTCCCTGCGGGGGCGGCGCACCTTTTTTCTGCTGCGCTCGTTGCCGATACCTTCGCGCCTGGTGCGCTGCGCGCTTCGCTTGCCTCCAGGGGAAAGCCCTGCGGGCTATCCCCGCCGCGCGATGCTTGGCGCCCCTCAAAGACCGCCGAACCGGCTGCGCCGGATCGGCCAGACCACGGCAGTCGCTGTCGAACCTGTTTCCCGATGACGGGCGCATGAGCTTGTGCATCAAGCATTGAAGGCTGTGCGTCCCCGGCCAAGAAACATGGCCGGTCGCGCTGTCGTGCGCGTGGCGCATCGAGCCGCCTGCGGCGTCTCGCCCCTGACGGGCTTCCATCGTTCCCTCGCTCCGCTCGGCTGACGCCTCCGGCCCGGATTCCAGATCCGGGCCTGCGCGCTTCGCTTGCGTGCGGTCGGCACACAGGGATGGCCGTTGCCATGTCCAGCCGTCTTCCCTGACTTCATCACCTTGTCCGCGACTGTAGCCCGCGGCCGTGTGCCGTCAAGGCGCGCAGGGCCGTGTCCTCGGCTTCGCCTGCGGGCCGCACCAACCCTGCGCTTGTCTCCTTGACGGCCCCCGTCCGCGCGCTCCTGACCGTCGCGGGCGATGAACTCAGGAAAGACGGTGGCAACAGGGCCAACCGGGTTCCTCGTGCCGACCGCACCGAACAGCCGAAAGGCTGGGCTTCCGAATCTAGGAATCCGGTGTGCGGTGAACAGCAAACCCTTTTTTCTTTGTCAGGAGAAATGCCATGCAACTCGCATCCCGCTTCGCTTCCCGCTCCCCGGTGCTGCGTTCGGAACGTCCCTTGTCCGATGACCAAATCCGGGCCGTGGCCCCGTCGATCTTCGCCGAGGCACCGCACGAAAGCCGCTCCGAGCGGTACAGCTACATCCCCACCGCGACTGTGCTGCAAGAACTGCGCGGGGAAGGCTTCGAGCCTTTCATGGTGACGCAAACCCGCGTGCGCCACGACGACCGCCGCGACTACACCAAGCACATGATCCGGCTGCGCCACGCGAGCCAGATCAACGGCCGCGAGGCCAACGAAATCATCCTGCTGAACTCCCATGACGGCACCAGCAGCTATCAGATGCTGGCCGGGATGTTCCGCTTCGTTTGCAGCAATGGCCTTGTCTGCGGCGACACCGTGGCCGACGTGCGCGTGCCGCACAAGGGCGACGTAGCCGGGCACGTCATCGAAGGCGCTTACGAAGTCCTGCACGGCTTCGACCGGGCGCAGGAATCGCGCGATGCCATGCGCGCCATCACGCTGGACGCCGGGGAATCGGAAGTGTTCGCCCGCGCTGCGCTGGCGTTGAAGTACGACGAGGACAGGCCCGCGCCCATCACGGAATCGCAAATCCTGATGCCGCGCCGCCACGACGACGACCGCCGCGACCTGTGGAGCGTGTTCAACCGCACGCAGGAGAACTTGACCAAAGGCGGCCTGTCCGCCCGCGCCGCGAATGGCCGCCGCCAGACCACCCGGCCCGTGCAGGGCATCGACCAGAGCGTGCGCCTGAACCGCGCCCTGCGGCTGCTGGCCGATGGCCGATGGCCTGCGCCAGTTGAAAGCCTGAATCCCCCTTGCTTCCCAACCCGGCAGGGGCAGGCAGCAGCCCTTGCCGCTTCTCTCGCTGCTGCATCCCTGAACCGATAGGAGTTATCACCATGAACGCCATACTCAAAACCGAAGCCGTCGCCATCGAAGCCGCCGCGCCGCTGGAAGTGGCCGACCCGACCAAGAACCTGATCTTGGTTCCCCTCTCGCAGTTGCTGCCGCGCCGCTCCAAGCGCAACGTCCGCACGACCCCACGCCAGTCCATCCCCGAACTGGCCGCGAGCATTGCCCGCATCGGCCTGCTGCAAAACCTGATCGTCATCCTCGCCGCCGATGGCGAGCAATACGAAGTCGTCGCAGGCGACCGCCGCCTGACCGCCTTGAAGCTGCTGGCAAAGAAGAAGCGCATCGCCGCCGACTACGAAGTGCCGTGCCTGCTAGTGGCGGATGCTTCGGCCCGTACCGTGAGCCTCGCCGAGAACGTGCAGCGCGAGAACATGCACCCCGCCGACCAGTTCGCGGCCTTCGCCGCGCTGGTCAAGGAAGGACGCCCCATCGAGGACATTGCCGCCGACTTCGGCGTGTCCCCGCTGGTGGTACAGCGCCGCTTGAAGCTGGCGAACGTCTCGCCGCGCCTCATGGCCGATTACCGGGCCGGAGGCGTCACGCTGGAACAGTTGATGGCCTTGACCATCACCGACGACCACGCCGCGCAGGAAGCCGCGTTCTATGGTGCGCCGGAATGGCAGCGCAGCCCGTCCAAGCTGCGCGAGCGCCTGACCGAGCGCGAAATCGACGCTGCGCACGCGCTGGTGCGCTTCGTCGGGCTGGACGCCTACCGGCAGGCAGGCGGCGGCATCCGCCGCGACCTGTTCGCGGAAGGCGATGCCGGAACCTACCTCACCGATACCGCAGTGCTGGAAACGCTGGTACGCGACAAGCTGGCAACGCTGGCCGAGGACGTGCGCGCCGAGGGCTGGGCATGGGTGGAGGCCGTGCCGCATCTGGCCTACGAGGAACGGCAGGCTTTCCAGAATGCCCCGCGCCATCGCCGCGAGCCGACCACCCGCGAGGCCCGCCGCATTGCCTCGCTGCAAACCCGCCTCGACAAGATCGACGCCGAACTGGAAGAAGCCTGCGACGCCGAGGACGAGGCCAAGGCCGAGAAACTGGAACAGCGGCGCGATCAGGTGGTCGGCGAACTGCAAGACGCGGAGGACGCCTTGCAAGGCTATGCCCCCGAGGTGCGCGAGGTGGCCGGTGCCATCGTCACCATCGACCGCAACGGCGAGGCCGTCATTCATCGCGGCTTGCTGCGCGAAGCCGAGGCCAAGGCGCTGCGCACGCTGGAAAAGCTGCGGCGCGGTTTCGGCAGTGCCGAAGGCGAAGCCGCCGACGACGAGCACGAGGACACCGACGACGCGCCCAAGGCCGCGAGCCTGTCCGACCGGCTCGCGCAGCGGTTGAGCGCCCACCGCACGGCGGCGCTGCAAATCGAAGTCGCACGGCATCCGCACGTCGCGCTGGCCGCGCTGGTGCATGGCATGGTGCAGACCGTCTTGCAGGAAAGCCACTACGGCCACGACCTGCCGCTGGGCGTGCGCCTCACGGCGCAAGACCGGCTGGAAGGCATGGCCCCGGACTGGCCGGAATCGCCTGCCGCCGTGGCGCTGCGCGAACTGCAACAGGTAGCCGGTGAAGCCTTGCCGGAGGACGGCGCCGAACTGTTCGCCGCGCTGCTGGCGAAGTCGCAAGACGAACTGGTGCGGCTGCTGGCCGTGTGCGTGGCTTCCACGGTGGACGTGGTGACGCCCCGTGCCACGCCGCACCAGCCCGGCAAGGAACTGGCGCAGGCCGTGGGCCTCGACATGGCCGCATGGTGGAAGCCGACCGCAGAAGGCTACTTCAAGCACGTTTCCAAGGCCGTGATTCTGGATGCCGTGGGCGCGTTTGCACCGGAATCCGTCACCCGGCTGGCGAAGCTCAAGAAGGCCGACATTGCCAGCGAGGCCGAGCGGCTGGCCGATGGCACCGGCTGGATGCCCGCCATCTTCAAGGCCGAAGGCCCGCAGGAGGCCGCGCAGGAAGAAGGCCCGGAGCAGGATGCCCCGGAGGATACCGAGGCAATGGCGGATGACCCCGCCGAGGCACTGGCCGCTTGACCCGCGCCGAAGGCAAGCGCCCCGGCCTCGACCGGGGCGCTTCGCTTTGTGTGGTGGCGCATCGAGACGAAGGAATAACCGCGATCAGCACCGCGCCCAGGCCGTTCCGCCCTGGGCGCGGTGGACGCGAAATCCGGGTGCGACAGTCGCCGCGCCCGGTGTTCAATAGCCGAATTAGAACGCCGCCGCCTTCGCGCTGGCTCAGGCGGCGGCGTTGAAGGCATCGCTGTAGTGCGCGATGCCTTCCGGCACTGTCCCATGCAGGGCCAGCGCCATGAAATAGCCGGGCGGCACGCCCGGCAGTTGCAAGCCCGCATGGGCCTGGAAGCCAAAGCGCGTGTAGTACGTTGGATCGCCCAGCAGCACGCAGCCTGCGGCCTGCATAGCCCGCAGTTCAGACAGCGCCTGTTCCATCAGGCGCGAACCGATGCCTTGCCCCTGCCTTGGCGGCAGGACGGAGATCGGCCCCAACCCATACCAGCCCTCGGTCTTTCGCCCGTGCTCATGGGTGATCGTTACTGGCGACAGCGCGACGTGATCGACGACGCGCCCATATTCTTCGGCCACGATGGAAAGCGTCAGTTCGTTGGCGGCACGCAAGGCGCGCACGATGAATTGCTCGGTGTGGCTGGTGTGTGGTGCATCAGCGAACGCGGCGATGGTCACGGCCTCGATGGCGGCAATGTCGTCCGGGGTTTCGTGTCGGAGCTGGAGGGTCATGGGCTTGTCTTCGATTGCTTCCTGAAAATATAGAACGGCCTGGGCGTGTCGGCGCACTGCGCCGCCGGGCTTTCGGGCTGCGCCCCGTGCCGCCTTTGCCGTCACGGCCATTCGGCTTCAATCCCTCACGCCTTCGCGTCTGCGGCGCTGCGCGCTTCGCTTGCCTCCAGGGGAAAGTCCTGCGGGCTATCCCCGCCGCGCGATGCTTGGCGCCCCTCGATGCGGCCGAATCGGCTGCGCCGGATCGGCCCGGCCAGCGCCCCGCCCCGATGGGCGGGGCGCTGGCGAACACGCTGGCGCTTGCTGCGGCAGGTTGTGCAGGTGCGTGCCGTCCTCAACGCTGGCGGTTCCTGCCCATCACGTCACGAAGGACGGTTCACGGACAACCCGCCCGGCATCGCTATGGAGCTTCAACGCCACGCCTCAAGAGCGGCGCCGCAAGGTGCGGCGGGGGCGTTCTCGCTTGTCGTCGGGTGGTTGACCTGGCCCGCGTCAGTGGGCGAGCCGGAGAAGCCTTCATGCGGGGATGCCGAGTCGGCCCCATCTCCTTTCGGAGCGGTTCGGCCCAAGGCGTCCTTGTCTCGTTGTGAATCCTGGTGGGGGCGCGGCTGCGCCTCGGGCTTATGGCTGCAACCGTCCGGCGAAAACAATTTCCCCTGCGCTGCGCGCATTCCTCGCGGGACAAATTCTTTTCGCCTTCCGGTTCTCCACTGCGTTGCGACCGCAAGCGGTGCAGCCAGCCCGTCCCCCGCCGGCCGGATCACAACAAGGACGCGATGGGCGCGAACCTTGTTCAACCGAAAGGAGAAACATCATGGCCAACATCGGCACCTTCACCGCAGACAAAGACGGCTTCACCGGCACGCTTCGCACCCTGACGCTCAACGTCAAGGTCAAGCTGGTTCCCAACGACAAGGGCGACACCGAGAACGCCCCGGACTTCCGCCTTCAGGCGGCCGGCCACGACATCGGCGCGGCGTGGAAGAAGACCAGCGAAGCCGGGCGGCCCTACGTGTCCGTATCCCTCGACGATCCTTCGTTCCCGGCGACGGTCTATGCCCGCCTGATCGAGAACGAGGACGAGGACGGTACGCACGACCTGATCTGGTCGCGCAGCAAGCCCAAGGCGGCGTGACCGCCGCAGCGCCCCGCCCATCGCGGCGGGGCGCTGTGCTGCTGTTCGCAGCACATCACCACGTCACGCGCGCGGCTTCGCCGCGTCGCGTTCCTTCAACACCGCCTCCAGCTCCTGGCGCACCTGCGCCAGGAGCTCGTCGGCCTTGTGCGAGCTGTCGCCAGCGTAGGCCAGAGTCAGCAGCGTGAGCGGGTGGATCTCCATCACCTCGCACAGCTCGGCCAGCTTATGCAGGGTCGGGCTTTTAAGGTCGCGTTCGAGGGTGCTCATATAGGTGCGACTGGACACGTCAGAGAAGGCTTCCTGGCTCAAGCCACGCGCCTTTCTAACTGTCTTCAATGCCTTCGCCAATGAGTTCCCAGCCGCCACCTATGGTTTCCCTCGAAAAACCAAGATGACAGCCCATTGCGCTCTATAGGGCTACAATCTATAGTGTTCATTTGGTGTTCTACGTTTTTGTGCCTTTACGGAAATCCGCATCGGCGGGTTCCAGCAAAGCCACGCAAGCGCATCCGTGCTTGCGCACGAAGGCGTAAATCCGGTTTGGCGGTTCTGCGCTTCAACGTGAAACCGCATCCGTGCATCATTGGATTTGTGGGATTGCCGACCATGCCCCAGCCACTCGCCACCGTCCCGGAGCGCGCGCAACTGCTCGCCAACGGCGAGGCCCGCGCCGCTGGCCGGGCCATCGACCCGGTGCCCGTGGTGCGGCTGTTCACGCCGGACGCGCATGTGACCTGGCTGCTGGCCGCACTCGATCCCGCCGATGGCGATACCGCCTGGGGTCTCATCGACCTGGGAATCGGGATGCCGGCGCAGGGAACCGTCAAGCTGTCCGAGCTGGCCGGCATCGTCGGGCCGCGCCAGCAGCCCGTGCTGCGCGACCGCTATTTCCGCCCCACACGCACGCTGTCGGAATACACCCGGCTGGCCGAGCGCGACGGCGCGATCCCGGACTGAATACGGCCGACTGTGACTTTTTCAGTCTGGCGTCATACCGGGCAGGTCTTAATCAGCATTCTTGCGGCGTAGCCCCACCAGTCTGATCCAAATAGACATGATGCCCAGCGCGGGCTGCGGCAGGCTGGCCTGTGCAGCACTCCAAGTTCGGGGCGCTGCCGCCGCATCATTGAGACGAATATCGCAACGCATCGGAGCCAATCGGTCTTGACAACCCCATTCGCCTTTTTAACCCATGACGCTCTGACGATGGCGATGTAGCGCGTAGTTCTTCCGTGGCGGCGAGTCCTGTTCGCAGGAGGAGGCGTCATGGTCAATCCTCATCACCTCGCGTATTGGTATCCGACTGCCGCATACCTGTATGTCTTTTGGCTGGATGCGCTCGCGCTCGCTTGGGAGTATTTGCGCAGGCATCCCGACTACCGGCTCGACTGGCTTCGCCGTCATCGCGGGCCAGACACAGCGCATCGCTGGGGTTTGCGCCTACTGGAAGACCCGGCGCTCGATGCGCGCGACGCGCATCCGGCCTGGCTGCCCGGCCATGCCGCCGTGGTGAAGCTCTACCCCGATGCCGATCCGCCACAGGATGCGGCGACCTTCGCGTTCTGGCGCATCCCCGGTCACAAGCAACTGCTCCATGACGGCAAAGGGCTGGCGCTGATCGCGCGCAGCCCAGGTCATTGCCTGCGCTTCGCGCTCGCGCCCGGCCTGGAAGACGGCATGGCCGTGGCCTATGCCCACCGCGGCGAGGCTGCCGCGCCTACGCGCGGTCATGCGCTCCAAGCGGCACTGGCGGCGGCCAAGCCCAGGCCGACACCTACCGCGCTGCTGGAACTGCACAGCTTGCAGGCGCTCGACGCGACCCTGGCGGGCGCGTCCTTGCGTGAAGTCGCGGAAGGACTGTTCGGCGTAGATGCCGCAGCCGATTGGTACAGCGATGGCGGGCTGCGCTCCAAGGTGCGCCGCCTGGTGCATCGCGGCGATGCGTTGATGCGCGGCGGCTACCGCCGGTTAGCACAGCTTCCGCCGCTTGAGAAGGGTCGTTTTGATGTGGATGCAAAACGGCCCTGATCTAAAACCCCTCGCTTCTTGAGACTGCCTCCATCCGGTCGCGCTGTGTGGCCGGGCGCTTTCAACCGATGGAGGTTCACACCATGCGTCCCGCTCCCTTGCGGCCTGCCGCCACTGTCTCGACCGCTGCCGCGCAGCCCCAACGCTATCTCACCAACGACGAAGCCGCCGAGTACCTGCGCTTGTCGCCGCGCACGCTGGAAAAGCAGCGCGTGATCGGCGGCGGCCCGCGCTTTCGCAAGTTCGGCCGGCGCGTCATGTACGCCGTGGCCGACCTCGATGCCTGGGCTGCCGACCGCAGCTTCGAGACGACTTCCGATCCCGAATACGCCGAGCACCACTCGGCCGACAGCCGTGCGCGCTGATCGGCGGCGCGCGGCAGGCCATCGCCATGTCCAGCACCGCGCTGCCGTCCCGGCAGCGGCCGTTGCAGGAGCGCGAACAACTCGACCTGTTCCGCGCCTTGCCCGGCGACATGGCGCCGCGCGACAGCCAGGATTTGATGGCCTATCCGTTCTTCTCGCTCGGCAAGTCCAAGCGGGTCAAGCCCATCGACTTCCGCGCGGGCAACGTCACGATCCGCGTGGAAGGCACGCAGGAGCACGGCATCGCCACGATTTGGGATGCGGACGTGCTGATATGGGCGGCCTCGCAGATCGTGGAAGCGAAGGACGCGGGCCTGCGGCCGTCGCGGCTGATGCAGGCCACGCCCTACGAGATTCTGCGCTTCATCGGGCGCGGCAAGTCGCTGCGCGACTACCAGCGCCTCAAGGCCGCGCTGGATCGCCTGCAATCGACCACGGTGGCCACGTCCATCCGCGAGACGACCGGGCGGCGCCTGCACCGTTTCTCGTGGATCAACGAATGGAAGGAACTGGCCGATGCCAGCGGCACGCCGCTGGGCATCGAGCTGATCCTGCCGGACTGGTTTTACGCGGGGGTGTTGGATGCTGCGCTGGTGCTGACCATCGACCCGGCGTACTTCCGGCTCACCGGCGGCATCGAGCGTTGGCTGTACCGCCTGGTGCGCAAGCACGGCGGCAAGCAGGCATACGGCTGGCAGTTCGACTTTCGCTACCTGCACCAGAAATCCGGCAGCACCGCCAAGCCTTACGACTTCGCCTGCGACCTGCGCGCGCTGGTCGCGCGGCAGTCGCTGCCCGGCTATGTCCTGGGCATCGAGCGGATGCCCGACAACGGCATGGAGTTGCTGACGTTCCGGCCCGTGCCGCAGACGGCACGGGGATAACTCCGGGAAAACTTGTGAATGGTGTCGTGCTATCAGGCGTGCGGGGTATCGTGCTATCAGGCGTGGGACTATCGTGCTATCAGGCGTGCCGATCGGCCGCAAACCCGCGCCAGCATTGGGTTTCGCGCCCCTCTAACTTCCCTAACTTAAATTCTCTAACTTTTAGTAGGGAAACGCCGCTGCGGTGGACAACCACCACGCGGCCACAAACGGCAGGCAATACCAGCCGGCAGCCGACAGGTTTTGCAGGCCAATCAAGGCAAGGCTTTCCAAGAGGGAGGGCCGCGCCATGATCGTCGCTCTGCTCAACCAGAAAGGCGGCGTGGGCAAGACCACGCTCGCCACACACATCGCCGGCGAGCTGGCGATGCGCGGCCAGCACGTCGTCCTGCTGGACGCCGACCCGCAGGGTTCATCGCTGGACTGGACACAGCGCAGAAGCCAGCAGGGTTTGCCAAGGTTGTTCAGCGCCGTGGGCCTGGCACGCGAAACGCTGCATCAGGAAGCACCAGAACTCGCCAGGCGGGCCGATCACGTCGTCATCGACGGCCCGCCACGCATCGCGGCACTGGCGCGCTCCGCGCTGCTGGCGGCCGAGCGCGTGCTGATCCCCGTGCAACCCAGCCCCTACGACCTGCGGGCCAGCGCCGAGATGGTGGCGCTGATCCGCGAGGCCCAGGTGTTCCGGCCTGCGCTGCGCGCGGCCTTCGTCATCAACCGGCGCGTCAGCACCACGATCATCGGGCGCGAGGCGCGGCAGTCGCTGGCCGACCAACCGCTGCCGGCGCTGCGCGCCGAGGTTCGCCAGCGCATCGTCTTCGCCGACAGCGTGGCCGCCGGTCGGCTCGCACGCGAGACGGCGCCGGACAGCGCCGCCGCGCGTGAAATCACCGCGCTGGTGGACGAACTGCTGCGGTGGCCGACATGACCGAGAAGCCGCCACCGAACAGCAGACGCACGGCAAAGCGCGTCGGCATCGGCGCGCGTCCGCCCGCGAATCCGCAAGCCGAGGCGTGGATTCGCCAAGGCGACGCCGATGCGCTGGGCAAGGGCGACCTCTACACCGCCCGCCTGACCCTCGACATCACGCCCGCGCTGCGCGCGCGCATCAAGGTGTCGGCCTTCACGCAAGGCGTGACCGTGGCCGATCTGCTGCGCGGCCTGCTGGAGCGGGAGTTTCCCGAGCATCGCAGGGAGAACACCCCATGACCGCATCCGCTTCGCCTGCCGCTGGCGCGGCTACGGCTGCGCTCGCAGCTCCTTCCGGCCATCCTGCCAGGGCGCCGCTGACGCGCGTGGCACTGGCCTACATCGAACCGCGCTTCAAGCTCTACCTGCGCTTCGGCGAACCTGCGCGCACGCACCAGCTCGACCGCTGGCGGCGCTGCGCGGTGTTCCTGCCGCGTGCAATGTTCTGCCGCGTGCGCTGGGAAGCAAACGACTACGGCACGATCCGCTGGCAACTCATGGTGATGCAAGCCGCCACGCCGCTGGACGACATGCAGCGCATCCCCGGTGTGCGGCCGGGCGCACGCCTGCTGCTGCACGCCGAAGGCGAAAACACGGTGCGGGCCGTGCTGGAACGCATCGACGGCATCGAAGGGCAAGGCATCGTCGCCATCGACGTGTCACCCGCGTACTGGCGCACGCTGGGCAACCGTCTGGCGGCCCGCCTGGCGCTGCCCGAATACACCGCCGAGCGGCACGCCGCCTGGCTGGCCGGAAGGGCGCTGCCATGACGACCCAATCCAACACCACATGCACGCACGAAGTCGCGCCGCATCCTCGCTCGCGCCTGCGCGTTCGCATCGTGCTGGCGGGCTTCGCTGCCGTCGGCCTCGCTGCGCTGGCCTGGGCGGTGTTCGTGTCGCCGCTGCCGCGTCTGACCTACAACCCGTCCGACAGCGTGGCGGTCGGCTGGTATCGCATCGAACCGTTCGACCCGCGCACCGCCTCGCTGCCACGTCCGTTGTCCGTGGACAGCATCGTGCTGGTGCCGCTGCCCGACAGGGCCGCCATGCTGGCTGCGCAGCGCGGCTACCTGCCGACCCGCGTTCCGCTGCTCAAACGTGTGGGCGCAGTCGCGCCGCAACACGTTTGCATCGTCGCCGGGCAGGTACGCATCGACGGCGTGCCTGCGGCCGCCGCGCTGCCTACTGACCGGCTGGGCCGGCCGCTGCCATCCTTGCAGCTTTGCCGCCGCCTCGAACCCGGCGAACTGTTCCTGTTGAGCGTGACCAATCCGGCATCGTTCGACAGCCGTTATTTCGGCCCGGTCAGCGCATCCGCCGTGATCGGCGTCGCGGACCCGGTCTGGCTGGAGACACGCCCATGATGGCCGCCGATTCACTGCACGTTGCCGTGCCTCTCATCGTGCCATCGGGCATGCCGTTCCGGCTGCCGCCGCCGTGTCGTCGCGCGTGCAGCGCGGGCGCATTCGCGCCGCGCTTCGCGCAACATCCGGCGCAGCCGTCCAGCGTGCAGGCGTCTTGCCTCGAACGCGCCTGGCCTGCGGCCATTGGCGCGTTCGCCGGCGTGCTGGCTGCAAGCAGCACAGCGCCGCCGGGCCGCCGACGCCCGGAGCGACAGCGAAGGGCAAAGGCGGAAGGCAAGACAAAAGGGTGCGGCACCTGTCGGCCCGCAAAGCCAGTCTGCACATGGGGGTGGCGCGACACGCAGCGGCTTCGCCACCGTGCCGCGTGGGGCGCGAAGCCCGCGCCGATGCGGGCATGTCCGCGTGCTTCGCACGCCCGGACACGCCAGAACTTGCAAGGAGCACAGCCATGACCGACCGCCGCGACGACGATTTCCGCATCCGTCCCAGCGCCCCGAAGAACCGGGGCCAGAGCTTCGTCTCCAAGGTACTCAAGCAGGCGGGCAAGGCCAGCGGCGGTAAGTCCTCGGTGCGCCGTCCTGGTGGCAGTAGCAAGAGTGCCGGCTCCGGCCAGCGGCCCGGCTCACGCTTGGGACGCGGCCACACGGCGGCGCGCTTCGCGGGGGCGAAGCTCACGTCCATGTCGCGGCGTGTGACCATCAAGACGCTGCTGCTCAATCAGCACCGAGCCAGCCCGCAGTCGCTTGCCAAGCACCTGCGCTATATCGAGCGCGATGGTGTGGGCCGCGATGGCGAGTCGGGCCAAGCCTACGGGCCGCAGACCGATGCCGCCGACCTCGATGCGTTCAAGGAACGCTGCGCCGACGACCGGCATCACTTCCGCTTTATCCTTTCGCCCGAAGATGGCGCGGAGCTGGAAGACCTGCGCACCTATACCCGGCACCTCATGGGTCGCATGGAGGCCGACCTTGGCACGGGCCTCGATTGGGTGGCCGTCAATCACTGGAACACCGACAACCCGCACACGCACATCGTCGTGCGCGGGCGCGACGACACCGGCAAAGACCTCATCATCGCGGGCGACTACATCGCCGATGGGTTCCGCCATCGCGCCGCCGAACTGGCGACCGAATGGCTGGGGCCGCGCACCGAGCTGGAGATCCAGCAGACCTTGCGGCGCGAGGTGGATCAGGAGCGGTGGACGAGCCTGGATCGCACCTTGAAGCGCGAGGCCGGCGACGATGGCATGGTGCATGTCGAACGGCTCAACGAACCCCGACTGCAACGCCAGCGTCTGCTGCTGATCGGCAGGTTGCAGCGTTTGCAGCGCCTGGGCCTGGCCGACGAGGCCCAGCCCGGCACGTGGACCGTCCACAACGATGCGGAAAAGACCCTGCGCGCCCTGGGCGAGCGCGGCGACATCATCCGCACCATGCAGCGGGCCATGCGCGGCGAGCCACGCGAACTGGCGGTGTTCGAGCCTGGGGACGATGGCCGAACCATCCTCGGCCGCGTGGCCGCGAAGGGGCTGGCCGACGAACTGCACGACCGGGGCTATCTGGTCATCGACGGCGTGGACGGCAAGGCCCACTACGTTGCGCTCAACGCCCGCGACGAGCTGGCGAACTATCCGACCGGCGCCGTGGTGGAGGCAAGGAGATCGGCTGACGTGCGCGCGGCCGACAAGAACATCGCCGCGTTGGCGAGCGATGGCCTGTACCGCACCGACCACCACCTTGCCATCGCGCAGGGTCAGGCCGTGCCCGGCCGCGATCCGCAGGAAGTGGTCGCGTCCCACGTCCGCCGGCTGGAAGCCTTGCGCCGTGCCGGTATCGTGGAACGGGTGGCCGAGGGGCTATGGAAGGTGCCGGACGACTTGCCCGAGCAGGGCCGTCGCTACGATGCGCAGCGCCTGGGCGGCGTGGCGGTGGAGCTGAAATCGCACCTGCCCATCGAGCGGCAGGCCCGCGTGATCGGAGCCACCTGGCTCGACCAGCAGTTGATCGGCGGCGGCTCGGGCCTGGGCAACCTGGGCTTTGGCAGCGAGGTCAACCAGGCGATGCAGCAGCGCGCCGAATTCCTGGCCGAACAGGGGCTGGCAGAGCGGCGCGGGCAGCGCGTAATCCTCGCGCGCAATCTATTGGCGACACTACGCGATCGGGATGTGATTCGGGCTGCCAAGGATATTGCCACCGAAACCGGGCTGGAACACCGTCTGGCGGCCGATGGCCAGCGCGTGACCGGCATCTACCGGCGCAGCCTCATGCTCGCCAGTGGCCGCTTTGCCATGCTCGATGATGGTATGGGGTTCAGCTTGGTGCCATGGACGCCGGTCATCGAACAACGACTCGGCATGCTGATTTCTGGGCAGGTACATGGTGGCACCCTATCCTGGCAAATCCGACGGCAGCAGGGTTTATCCGTTACCTGACGCCAGCAGCGATTGAGCACCTACCGACCGGATGCGTCTACAGCCGTTCAGCGTCCGGCAAACTGCGGGACTCGCTTTGCGACGAACGCGTGAACCGCTTCCAGCGAATCTGTGGTTTTCGAGGCTCGATTCATTTCGGCCGCCTCCAGCCTCAATGAGGTCGCCAGATCACTCTCGAAGGCAGCGAGTTGCAGGCGCTTGGCGCCCGCATAACCTTGCGTTGGTCCGACCGAAAATTGCACCGCCATACGCCGCGCTTCGCCCAGCAGGCTCTCGCCAGGAACCACTTTCTCGACCAATCCCCAGGCCAAGGCCTCGTCCGAACTGACTACGCGATTGGTCAAGATCATGTCTCGTGCGCGTCGTCCACCCACTGCGCGTGGAAGTAGCCAGCTGATGCCGAAATCCCCCGCGTATCCGAGGCCGGTATGGGCCGCCACAAACTTCGTCCCACTTGCGGCAATCAGGTAGTCAGAGGCCAAGGCAAGCCCGAGACCGCCTCCGGCCTCCGGCTACCGCGCCTTGTACGGCGCAGACTACCGGGAACGGCAGGCTGGCGAATTGAGGAATCATGCTTTCGGCCACTCTCAGTTCGTCATCGACCAAGGTAGACAACGCATCGCCTGCGGCCACCATTTCTTCGATGTCGCCTCCGCAACTGAACATCCGGCCCTCGCCGCGCAGCAGCAAAGCTCGAATCGAGCCATCGCGTTCGACATCTGCAATGACACCAGCGAGCACGTTTACGACCGACGTGCTCAACGCATTCATTTTTTTTGGCGAGTTGAGTGTTATGGTCGCGACGGCACCATTCTTTTCGAGAATTACCGGATTTCCAGGCATGCTGACGTTCCCTGATTGATCAAAATTTCAGCGTCAGCGCGGCGCCATGCGAATGGCACCATCCACACGAATGGACTCGGCATTCATGTAGCCGCAAGTAACGAGAAACTCGACGGCCTGCGCGAATTCATCGGGGTCGCCTAAACGCTTGGGGAAGGGCACGCTGGCCGCCAGCGCCTGTTTGACGTTGTCCGGCAGACCCAGCAGCAACGGTGTACCGAAGATCCCCGGCATGATGGTGTTGATCCGGATCCCTTCGTCCATCATGTCGCGCGCGATTGGCAGGGTCATGCCCACGATGGCTGCCTTGCTGGCCGCATAGCTGGCCTGGCCGACCTGGCCGTCCTGCGCGGCGGCCGAAGCAGTGTTGACGATGGCGCCGCGGTCGCCATCGGCCAGCGGCGCGAGCGTCAACATGCCCGCAGCTGACTTGGCGATGCAGCGGAAGGTGCCCACCAGGTTGATCTGAATGATGCGATTGAAACGATCTGCCGCGCATGGGCGGATTTCGCCGGTTTTCTTGTCGCGGCTGACAGTCTTGACGGCATCGGCAGTGCCGGCGCAGTTGACCAGAATGCGTTCCTGCCCAATGGCCGCGCGGGCCTTGGCGAAGGCGGCGTCCACCTGCTCCTCGGACATCACGTCCACATTGCAGTAAACGCCGCCGAGTTCGCTAGCCAACGCCTGGCCGAAGGTTTCGTTCATGTCGAAGATGGCGACTTTGACGCCATGGCTGGCCAAACGCCGGGCCGTGGCGGCTCCCAGGCCGGAAGCGCCCCCGGTGATGACGGCAGAGATGTCGGAGTTCAGTTGCATGGTTTTTCCTCGATGGGTGAGAAACAGGCGTTATTGGCCGGTAAAGTTGGGTGTGCGCTTGCCTAGGAATGCCGCTTGCCCTTCCAGGTTGTCGGCCGAACGCAAAGCGACGAGGAAATTGCGCTTCTCATGCTCCAGGCCTTGCGCGAGCGGAGTCTCAAAGCTGGCCAGTGCCGCATCTTTCGCCAGCGCCACGGCCAGCGGCGAATTGGCTGCAATCCGGTTGGCCATCGCCAACGCCGTCGGCAGGGCCTGGCCATCAGCCGTCACTTCGGCGACCATGCCTGCATCGCAAGCCTTGCGGGCGTCGATGAAATCGCCGGTCAGCAACAGGGCCATGGCCTTGGACTTACCGATAGCGTGGATCAGGCGCTGCGTGCCCCCGGCACCCGGAATGGCGCCCAGCTTGACTTCCGGCACACCGAAATTGGCGGACTCGCCAGCGATCGCGATGTCGCAGGCCAGCGCTAATTCTGTGCCGCCGCCCAGCGCGAGCTTTTCCACCGCTGCGATGACGGGCTTGGGGAAGCGCTCCAGTTCCGACCAAAAGTGGCCGCCTGCTGCCGCACGATCGCCCAGCAGTGGCTCGGCGCGCAGCGCATCGAAGGCCGTGATGTCGGCCCCGGCGCAGAACACGCCCTCGGCGCCGGTGATGATGACCGCGCGCACGGTATCGTCGTCGCGCAGTTGCACAAGCTGCGCACGCAGGCCATCGAATACCGCGCGGTTCAAGCTGTTCTTCGCGCGCGGGCGGTTGATGGTCAAGGTGGCGATGGCGCCATCGCGGCTGACGAGCACTTCGCTGGCTTCGCTCATGGTGGCCCCGCTCATCCAAGCCGCTCGATGATGGTGGTGTTGGCCGTGCCCGAGGCCTCGCAAATCGTCTGCAGGCCATAGCGGCCGCCCCGGCGCTCCAGCTCGCACAGCAGGTCAGTGAGCATGCGCGCGCCGGTAGAGCCCAGCGGATGGCCGATGGCTATCGAGCCGCCGTTGACGTTGAGGCGGTCGTCCAGGATGCCGAACTCCTGCTGAAACATCAGCGGCACGCCGCCGAAGGCCTCGTTGACTTCGAACAGATCGATATCGTCGAGGGTCAGACCCGATTCCTTCAGTGCCTTGCGGGTGGCGTCGAGCACGGCGGTGAACTGGATCACCGGGTCGGCGGCTGCCACGGCGGTGCTGACGAAGCGCGCACGCGGCTTCAGGCCGTATTGCTTGGCGTAGGCACGGCTGGCGATCAGCAGCGCGGCGGCACCGTCGCTGATCTGCGATGAGTTGGCGGCCGTGGTGGCGCCGTCGGCGGCAAACACGCCTTTCAGCGTGGCCATCTTCTCGGGGTTGGGGTCCGCGCGCACGCCCTCGTCGGCGGCGACGATCGGGCTGTCCGGATCGGCCGGATCCTCGGTCAGCCGCACCAGTTGATCCCTGACGCGGCCAGCCTGCGAGGCCTCGGTGGCCCGCCGATGGCTACGCACGGCGAAGGCATCCAAGGCCTCGCGCGTGAGACCGAAGCGCTTGTTCATCAACTCCGAGGAAGCGCCCTGCGGTATCAGCGGGTTGTCCTGGTAGCGCGCCAGTTCGCTCGGGCTGTATTGCGAGCCCAGCGGCGCGCCGGGCTTGAACGACGGCGGCATGGGGGCCTGCGACATCGACTCGACCCCGGCACCGATGACCAGTTGGTAAGCGCCCGCCCGGATGCCATGCACGGCAAAGCTCACCGCCTGCTGGCCCGACCCGCATTGCCGATCGACCGTCACCGCCGGCACGGATTCGGGCAGCCCCGCCGCCAATACGGCATGACGGCCCAGGTTGCCGTGCTGCTGGTCCCACTGCAGCACGCAGCCGACGATCACATCGTCCAGATCGGCCGGGTTGATGCCGGAGTGCTCGACCAGTTGGCGCAGCGTCTCGCCCAACAAATCGACGGGATGCCATTTCTGCAAGCGCCCGCCGCGCTTGCCCACGGGGGTGCGCAGCGCACCGACGATGACGGGTTCATGGTCATTCATGTTGTTCTCCTGGTTCAAAAGGTTGGCTCACTCGGCGTAGCGGCCCGCATGCTCGGCGCGGATGCGCTTCTTGTCGAGCTTGCCGACGCTGGTCTTGGGGATGGCTTCGACGAACAGGACCTGATCCGGCCACTGCCACTTGGCGAAGGCGCTGCCCAGGTACTCCTTCAGTTGTTCCTGGGTCGCCTGCTGGTCGGGCTTGAGCACCACCAGGGCCAGCGGCCGTTCCTGCCACTTCGAATGCGGAACGCCGACCACGGCGGCGTCGCGCACGGCGGGGTGGCCCATGAGCAGGTTTTCCATGTCGATGGAAGAAATCCATTCGCCGCCGCTCTTGATCACGTCCTTGATGCGGTCGGTAACTTTGAGGTAACCGTTCTCGTCCACCGTTCCGACATCGCCCGAGCGCCACCAGCCGCCTTCCAGGAAACGGTCTGCGGAATCAGGCATGTCGTGGTATCTGGCCGTGATCCAGGGGCCGCGCACGCAAATCTCGCCCGCTGACTTTCCGTCGTGCGGCAAGTCCTTGTCGTCGGCATCGAGGATGCGAATATCCACCCCGGTCAGCACCAGACCCTGCTTGCGCTTGAGGTTCCACTTCTCTTCCTCGGTCAAGCGCTTCTTGAGCGTGGACTTGAGGCGGTTCATCGTCACCAGCGTCGTGGCTTCGGTGGCGCCGTAGGCGTGCACCACCTCAGCACCCGTGAGGTCGTAGAAACCGATCATCATCGACAGCGGCGGCTCGGAGGCGCCAGACAGCATGCGCATGCGGCTGAAGTCCGGCTTGACCTGCATCGTCTCGATGTACTGCAGCATGGGCTGGAAGATGGCCGGTGCGCCGTTGGTGATGGTCACACCCTCAGCGATCATGGCGTCAACCAGCGGCTTGGTGTCTTCGGCAGCGTAGCGGCCCGGCAGCACGATCTTGTCGGCCAGCAGCGTGGCGGCCTGTGGCAGGCCCCAGCACTGCCCGTGGAACATGGGCGTGATGAGCATGACGCAGTCGTCCAGCGTCATGCCCAGATTGGTGGCCATGGCCGTGGAGTGCAGATAGATGCCGCGGTGCGAGTAGTACACGCCCTTGGGCTTGCCTGTGGTGCCGGTGGTATAGCAGGCGCTGTAGGCCGAGGTTTCGTCGATCTCGGGCCAGTCGATCTTCGTGTCGGCGGCGGCCAGCAGGTCTTCGTAGTGCAGCAGCGGTTTCAGCGTGGTCTTGATCTGGTCCAGCGGCTTGTCGGTCATGACAATCCAGCCCTTGATCTGGGGCGAATTCGCTGCGACGGATTCGGCAAGGGGTAGCAATGACTCGTCTACGCAAACGTAGGACACCTTGCTGTGGTCGACCACGTAGCCCAGGTCCTCTGGGCCCAGGCGCAGATTCATCTGCAACATGACAGCACCCAGGCCGGGAATAGACCAGTACAGCTCGAAGTGACGTCGGCTGTTCCAGTCCAGGATGCCGACCCGGTCGCCGGGCTCGACACCGAGCGCGCGCAGTGCATTGGCGCTGCGGCAGATGCGCGCGTAGCAGTCCGCGTAGGTGTAGCGATCCCAGCCGCCATCGGGTGTGCGGTAGACGATCTCCTGGTCCCCATGGGTGCGCGCGGCGTGCCGGATCAGCGTCGTGGTGTTGAGCTGGCGGTCGTTGCCCGTGGTGGACGGGCAGCCGCGGACGATGTGGGTGGTAGCAGTCATTTCTTTGTCTCCTGGGTGGTGGTTGCGTTGAGTGCCTGGAACCGTGGGGCCGAGGCCGCTTCGATGGCGCCGAAAGAGGTGGTCTGGTAGATGCCCCGTGCCGCGTTGTGCGGATGCCGCACTGCCTCGGCCAGGCTGAGCACGGGTGCAAAGCAGGCGTCGCTGCCTTCAAGCAGCGCGCACCAGTGCGCCTGGGGCTGGGTGCGGATGAGGGCCGCGATGCGCTCCTTCAACGCTGGCCACGCCGCCGTGTCGTACTGGTCTGCAGGGTTCACGTCCGCCAGGCCCAACTTGGACAACAGCAATGCGTAGAACGGCGGCTCGATCGCGCCGAGGCTGATGAAGCCGCCGTCGGCGCAGACGTACACGTCATAGAACGGCGAATCGTGGAACGGGCTCGGCTGTGCGCCGTCGATCTGCCCGTTGGCGCGAATCCAGTGCACCAGCGTGCCCAGCATGGCCACGATGTCCACGATGGCTGCGTCCACAACCCGGCCACGGCCGGTGGCCCGTGCATCGACCAGCGCGCAGGCGATGCCAAAAGCCATGCCTAGCGCCCCGGCACCGTCCCCGAGTACCGAGGGCGGCACGATGGGCGCCTGCCCCCTGTGCGCCGACAGCGACAGCAGGCCCGTCAGCGCGACGTAGTTCAGGTCGTGGCCCGCGGCCTGGGCAAGTGGCCCGTCCTGGCCCCAGCCCGTCATCCGGCCATAGACCAGCCGGGGATTGAGCGCCGCGCAATCTGCGGGGCCGAAGCCCAGCCGCTCCATCACCCTTGGGCGAAAGCCTTCGATCAGAGCGTCGGCCTGGGCAATCAGTTCCAGTGCGCGCGCCTTGCCACCGGGCGACTTCAGGTCGATGACCTCGACCTTCTTGCCGCGGTGCAGCGGGTTCTCCACCGCCCCGCCCAGCCGCTGCGCCCCAGCAGCCTGCTCGGCCCGTGCCAGCGCGATCACCTCGGCGCCCATGTCGACCAGCATCCTGGCGGCCAGAGGGCCTGGACCGATGCCCTCAAACTCCACCACACGGACGCCGTGCAGAGGCAACTGCAGCGTGTGCGGCATGTTCACAGCTTCCTCGAAACCAGGTCTTTCAGGACCTCGTTGGCGCCGCCGTAGATCTTCTGCACTCGCGAAGCGGCATACATCCGCGCGATCGGATACTCGGCCATGTAGCCGTAGCCGCCGAACAATTGGAGACACTCGTCCACCACGCGGCACTGCTGTTCGGTGCACCACCACTTGGCCATGTAGGCGGCCTCGTTGTCGAGTGTGCCGTCCAGCAGTCTCTGTGTACAGTCGTTGACGAAGCTGCGCACCACATGCGCGATGGTCGCCATCTCGGCCAGCTTTTGGCGCGTTGTCTGCATGTCGAACAGAGGCGCACCGAATATCTTGCGCTGCTTCGTGTATTCGATGGTGAGCTCCAACGCCCGGTCGATGACGGCCGCCGCCGGCACTGCAATGACCATGCGCTCGTAGGGCAGCGCGCCCATCAGTTGCCCAAAGCCTTGTCCTTCAACGCTCCCCAGCAGTTGGTCGGCTGGAACGCGCACGCTGTCGAAGAAGAGCTCCGCCGTGTCCGAGGCCTGCATGCCGATCTTTTCAAGCAGGCGGCCCACACGAAAGCCTGGCAGGTTCTCGGTCTCCAGTACGAACAGCGACACCCCTTTGCTGCCCGCGCCACTGGTGCGCGCCGCGACGATCAGCAGGTTTCCGGTGAAGCCGTTGGTGATGAAGGTCTTGGCGCCGTCGATCACGTAGTAGTCGCCGTCGCGCCGGGCCCGGGTGGAGATGGCCTTCAGATCCGAGCCGCAGCCCGGCTCGGTCATCGCGATTGCGGCCAGCATCTCGCCGTTCGTCACCTTGGGCAGCCAGCGCTGCTTTTGCGCTTCGGTGCCAAAGTCCAGGATGTAATGCGAAGCGATGGTGTGCACCGCGATATTGACCGGCATCTCGGCCTTGGCCAGTTCGTCCTGCACCACCAGCTGGTAGGCGAGGCTGGCGCCGGCACCACCATAGGTCTCGGGCATCTCGGGCAGCAGAAAGCTCATCCCGCCGAACAGACGCCAGACCTCGCGCGGGATGTAGCCCTGGCGGCGCCATTCGTCGAGCCGGGGAGTGAATTCGGCGGCAACGTAGCGACGCACCTGCTCGCGAAAAGCGTCGATCTCGTGGTCCATCCAGGCGTGGCGATACAGCTGTGGCAGCATGGGCATGTCTCCTTGTATGTTGGCTTCTGACCCCGCACCGGGCGTTCCGCACAGCGCCACTGCCGAAGTGTTTTTGGGGATGCGACAATCGTAATAATTGGCCCCTGCAAGGGCGATAGCGGATTGCCTCAATCAACTGACAAATAACTTCTTTTGGCCCGCGCGACCGGCGTTGGCTCCTTCGATCACACGCAATGCTGCAACCCGTCTTCACCGCTCCTATCTTTGCCGTGCATGGCCTGCTGGACGGCGCGCGCGGCAAGGGGCTGGCCACGCAAGAATGGCTGAAGGGCGTGCTGGGGCGCGCCGGCATCAGCGAATCGCTGCTGGAGCTCGAGGATTCGCGCGTAACCGTGGAGCAGTTCAACGCGCTATTTATCGCTGTCAAGGACAGCCTGAACGACGAGTGCCTGGGCTACCTACATGAGCGACCCATGCGCCCGGGCAGCTTCGCGCTAATGGTGCGCAGCGCGTTCACTGCCCATTCGTTGTCATGCGCCCTGCGTCGCCTGAGCGAATCCTTCGCCCTGCTGCAGGACGACGTGACGCTGGTGCCCGTGACCGAGGGCGCGCTGGGGGGCTTCGCGCTGGAGATGCGCGGCGGCCCGGGCGCACATGCCGAATTCCTTCATGCACATCTGCTGCGCGTGTTCTGGCGCTTGTTGCTGTGGCTGCACGGCGGCCGGCTGGTGCCGCAGCGATTCGACTTCAATTTTGCGCTGCCGCTCCATGCGATGAGCTACGGGCGCATCTTTTCCGGTTCGCTGTGCTTCGGGCAGCCGCGCACGGCCGCCTGGTTCGACGCCGACGCCTTCAAACTGCCGGTGCGGCGCGATCGGGACGCGCTGCAGTCCTTTCTGCGCGCCACGCCGGGCAACGTGGTGGGGCCGCACCTGAACGAGCGCAGCGCCAGCGCGCGGGTCCGCATGGTGCTGCAGCTGGCCAACCCCGAATGGCCCGACCTGCCCGTCACCGCGCAGCGCCTGCATATGTCGGTGAGTGCGTTGCAGCGGCACCTGGCCACCGAGGGCACTTCCTTCCAGGCACTGAAGGACCAACTGCGGCGCGACATGGCGATCGTGCGCCTAACCAGCAGCGAAGCCTCGCTCATCGCCATCGCCGCCGACCTGGGCTTCACCGACAGCACCGCCTTCCAGCGCGCATTCAAGGTCTGGACCGGCAGCGCGCCGGGAGCCTACCGCGCCCGCTCGCGTAGCCCGCAGCACCCTACATAGAGGCATTCGACCAATTCCGGCACGGCCACGAGGCTGTAGCCGACCACCGAGAAGATCGGCGCCTTCATAGCTGCCGGGTCTTGGCCCACATCGAGCGAGGCTCTCGTGCGCTCAAGAGACTGTTTGCAGCCCTGGCAGTTGCACCGACGGCAGCGCAGCGACAGGCTGCGCCAGGAAGCAGACGCTTTCCGTCAGCCTATCGAGGTCATTCGTCATTGCCACCGTTGAGGCTGACTTCTAAGCTTCCTAAGCTAAAACTGAGCTCGCACTGCATAGGAGTGATGGCTCTGCGCCATTAGGAGCAGCACTGCCAGAATGTAAATCAAGCATCATGACCGACGCAGCCCCGGCACTCTCGTATCCGTTCTCGGATCTCCCACTCCCTGGCCAAGCCACGGAAATCAAGCCTGGTGTGCTGTGGCTGCGCATGCCGCTGCCGTTTTCCCTGGATCACATCAACCTCTGGGCATTGAGCGACGGTCCTGGTTGGGCGGTCGTGGACACGGGCATTCGCAGCGTGGACGTCAGGAACGCGTGGCTCGCCTTGCTCGCTCCGCAGGGGCCGCTAGCCGGCCGACCCATCTCCCGTGTGATAGCGACGCACATGCACCCGGATCATGTGGGCATGGCGGGATGGTTGACACGTCGCTTCGAATGCGCGCTTTGGATGACACGAGACGAGTATTTGAGCTGTCGGGTGATGCTTGCCGATACGGGGCGGGAAGCGCCAGTCGATGGCGTTCGCTTCTATCGGAGGGCCGGATGGAGCGACACCGAGGTGGATGAGTACCGCACCCGGTTCGGTGACTTCGGTAAAATGATCCATCCATTGCCTGACAGCTTTGTGCGGCTCACGGATGGCCAGATGTTGCGGATCGGGGACCAGGAATGGGAAGTCATCGTCGGCACAGGACATTCCCCCGAGCACGCGTGCTTCTACTCGCGCGAACTGGATTTGCTGATATCGGGGGATCAGGTTCTTCCCAGGATCAGTTCCAATACCTCCGTGTACGCCACCGAGCCGCATGCGAATCCTCTGCAGGGTTGGCTCGATTCCATCGACCGGTTGATGCAACGCGTACCTGGGAGCGCCCTGATTCTGCCTGCCCACAACGAACCTTTCCATGGCCTGCACCTACGGTTGGAGCAACTGCGTGCGAGCACCGTCAGAGGCACCGACCGCGTCAGGCAACAACTTGCGCAGCCTCTGAGGGTCATCGACCTGGTTCGCGCCCTGTACCGTTCGTCCATTGTTGCGGAGCAAATGCACCTCAACCTCGCGACCGGAGAGACGCTCGCCCACCTAAACTATCTCGACCAGCGTGGGGAAATCGTGTCTGCAGAAGACGAAGACGGCGCAATGCGCTATCGGCTCGCCTGATGCACTAATTTGCCCTCAAGGATATAGAAGTAACCCAATCAAGCCTGTCATTGACTGGGTTCTTTGCTGATGTGTTTCGAGAGCAATGAGTCCTTGCACCAGCGCGTCGTGTACGGCCTCCAGTTCTTTGAACACCGTGTTGGCAAACCAATCCTGGCACGGCACCTTCCACAGATGCTCGACCGGGTTCAGCTCAAGGCTGGCAGAAACTCTAGGCGCATATTCTGTGGCACATCCAAGTGACCCGCGATGTGCCAACCCGCCTGATCCATGACCATCATGATGAACTCGACGGCATGGCGTCGCGCCATCTCGGCCAGGAACACCTGCATCGTCTCAGCGTTGGCCCAGGGCAGCACCAGAGAGTCAATCACGCCATCGTGCGTGCTGACGGCGGCGAAGGCGTACAGGGTCTGGCGTTGAGGCGTGCGCCGACGATGGGGCGTGAGCCCCTGGGCACCCAACACTGCCGGGGTGTTCCCAGCAGGCAGAAGCGCCCTTCGTGCTGGAATATCAGCCGCACGCGGCGACCATATTCAGCTTGACGCCTGACCTCTTGGCGCACTTGAACAGTGCTCTCAGAAAGGGGCCGTTTGTCATTCGATCGGGGCGCTTCGTCATCGCGGCTCGCAGCACCGGCACCTAGGATTCCTTGTGTGCGCTGGACGACATGTAGCGGAGCGGCGATGACCGCCGCCCCACGATCCAGAGCCTAACTCAAAGGAGACAAACACGTGTGCCAAATCGACATGCAGAAGCTCGCCGACGACGCTCGCTTCAACCGCTTTCATGCCAAGGTGCTTCTGTGGTGCCTGTTGATTCTCATCATCGACGGCTATGACATCGCCGTGGTGGGCATCGCCCTGCCGTCCATCATGCAGCAGATGGGCGTGAACGCATCGACTGCCGGTTTCATGGCCAGTTCGGCCCTGTTCGGCATGATGTTCGGCGCCATGGTTCTGGGCACGCTGTCCGACCGGATTGGTCGGCGCTGGGCCCTCTCCATTGGCGTCATGCTGTTCAGCGTGTTCACCGCGGCCGCCGGATTCACCAAGGATCCCATCAGCTTCAGCGTGGTGCGCTTCATCGCGGGCCTGGGGATTGGCGGTGTGCTGCCGGTCATCGTGGCACAGATGGTCGAGTACTCGCCCAAGAAGATCCGCAGCCTGATGACGGCGCTGATGACTTCGGGCTACGCACTGGGCGGCATCCTGGCCGCGGTGCTCGGCAAGCAGCTGATCGGCGAGTACGGCTGGCAGGTCGTTTTCATCGCAGCGGGTGTGCCGGTCCTGCTGATTCCGTTCATCTTGAAGCTGGTGCCGGAATCAATGACCTACCTGATCTCGCGCAGCCGCAACGGCGAACTGGCCGAAGTGGCCCGTAATCTCCAGCCGGGAGTCAAGCACCCGGCGGACGCCCAGTTCGTCGTGCCCACCGCCGACCGCGTGGCGGGTGCGCCGGTCTCCCGGCTGTTCCAGGACGGGCGAGGCCCGAGCACGGTGCTGTTCTGGATCGCCTTCTTCTCGGGCCTGTTCATGGTCTATGCGCTCAGCAGCTGGCTGACCAAGCTGATGGCTATGGCTGGCTACAGCCTGGGGTCTGCCCTCAGCTTCGTGATCGCGCTGAACGTTGGCGCCATCATCGGTGCCGTGGGAGGCGGGTGGCTCGCCGACAAGTTCAACATCAAGTGGGTGCTGGTGGGGATGTATGCGCTGGGCGGCGTGCTGCTGTACCTGATGACGTTCCAGACCTCGACCGAGCTGCGTTATCTGATCATCGGCGCGGTCGGCGCCTGCACCACCGGCGCGCAATTGGTGGCCTATGCCTACTGCGGGCAGTTTTACCCGATGTCCATCCGCTCGACCGGCATCGGCATGGCCTCCGGCGTGGGGCGCCTGGGCGCGATCGCGGCGCCGCTGCTAATCGGCCAGATCGTTGCGCTTGAGCTGCCGCTGGAGCAGAACTTCCTGGTGATCGGGGCTTTCGGAATCATCGGCTCGATCGCCCTGGCGTTCATCAGGCATGGCGGCCCGGCGTCGGTGGGCCCGCAAGAGGCTGCACGCGAGTTGCGCCCGTCGCAACAGACGCCGCAAAACGCCTGATCGTAGCCATCAAGGAAATTCGCTGTGTCTGTCTACATAGCCCCCCTGCGCGAAATGCTGTTCGCCATGAAAGAGGTCGGCGGCCTGGACGCGATCTGCGCCCAGCCCGACCATGAAGAAACCACGCCCGACCTGGTCGAGGCCATCCTGCAGGAGGCGGCTAATTACGCCGCTGGCGTGCTGGATCCGCTCAACCGCCCCGGCGACGTGCAGGGCGCGCGCTGGCACGATGGTCGGGTCACGCCCGCCGACGGCTTTCGCGAAGCCTGGGCCAGCTTCTGCGAGAACGGCTGGAACGGCATGCCCGCTGCCACCGAATGGGGCGGCCAGGGCCTGCCCACGCTGGTCTCCACCGCCGTGCTGGAGATGTGGAAGTCGTCCAACCTCGCGTTCAGCCTGTGCCAGATGCTCACGCTGGGCGCGGTGGAGGCCATTGCGCACCATGGCAGCGACGCACTCCAGCGCCGCTTCCTGGCACCCATGGTCGAGGGCCGCTGGACGGGCACCATGAACCTCACCGAGCCCCAGGCCGGCTCTGACCTGGCCGCGCTGCGCAGCCGTGCCGTACACGAGGGCGACCACTACCACGTCAGCGGCAACAAGATCTTCATCACCTGGGGCGAGCACGACATGGCCGAGAACATCGTGCACCTGGTGCTGGCGCGCCTACCCGATGCGCCACCGGGGGTGAAAGGCATCTCGCTGTTCCTGTGCCCGAAGTACCTGGTCAACGACGATGGCACCCTGGGCGAACGCAACGACTTGGCCTGCACGTCGATTGAGCACAAGATGGGCATCCACGGCAGCCCCACGGCGTCGATGAGTTTTGGCGACAGCGGCGGCGCTATCGGCTACCTGGTCGGCGAGCCGCACCAGGGGCTGGCCTGCATGTTCACCATGATGAACCACGCGCGGCTGAACGTTGGCCTGGAAGGCGTGGGCATTTCCGAGCGCGCCTACCAGCGCGCACGCGCCTATGCGCTGGAGCGGGTGCAGGGCAAGCCGCTGATCAGCGGCAGCACCGCCATCGCAGGCCACCCGGACGTGCGGCGCATGCTGATGGACATGAAGGCCCGCACCGAGGCCATGCGCGCGCTGGCCTACTTCTGCGCCGGTCAGATGGACCGCGCCGCGGGCCACGCCGATGCGCAGGAGCGCGCGCAGGCGCAGGCCCTGGTCGGCCTGCTGATACCGGTGGTCAAAGGCTGGTGTACCGACAGCGCGCAGGGCATCACGTCCGACGGCGTGCAGGTGCATGGCGGCATGGGCTACGTCGAGGAAACCGGCGCCTCCCAGCACATGCGCGACGCGCGCATCACGACCATCTACGAAGGCACCACGGGCATCCAGGCCAACGACCTGATCGGCCGCAAGCTGGCACGCGAGGGCGGGCGCACGCTGAAGGCGCTGCTGGGCCGCATCGACGGCGATGCGCGCCGGTTGGTCGAATCGCCCGATGCAGTGCTGGCGCAGATCGGCCGCGCGTTGGCAGCCGCTGCCCAGGCGCTGGACGAAGCGGTCGACTGGCTGCTGGCCCACGACGGTCAACCCGCGCAGTGCGCGGCGGGCGCCGTGCCCTTCCTGCGGCTGGCGGGCACCGTGATCGGCGGCTGGCTGTCGGCGCGCATGGCCGAAGCCGCTACCGCGCAACTCGCGGCGGGCGCGGGCGATGCGGGCTTTCTCGGTACCAAGCGCGCCACAGCCAGCCATTACGCGGCGCATGTCCTGGTGCAGGCGCCGATGCTGCGCGACATCGTCACGGGCGGCGCCGCCAGCACGCTGGCCCTGGCGGACGATCAACTCTGAATGATCCTGAAAGGAAACCCTCCCATGAAAATCCTGGTTCCCGTCAAGCGGGTGGTTGACTACAACGTCAAGGTCCGCGTCAAGAGCGATGGCAGCGGCGTGGACATCGCCAATGTCAAGATGAGCATGAACCCCTTCGACGAGATTGCCGTCGAAGAGGCTGTGCGGCTCAGGGAGAAAGGCGCGGCAACGGAGATCGTCGCCGTCTCGTGCGGCGTGTCTCAATGCCAGGAGACGCTGCGCACCGCCATGGCCATCGGTGCCGACCGCGGCATCCTAGTCGAGACCAATGAAGAACTGCAGCCGCTGGCCGTGGCTAAGCTGCTTAAGGCCCTGATCGACAAGGAACAGCCCGGCCTCGTGATCCTGGGCAAGCAGGCCATCGACGACGACTGCAACCAGACCGGCCAGATGCTGGCGGCGCTGGCCGGTCTGCCGCAAGCCACCTTCGCCTCCAAGGTCGAGCTCGCCAGCGACAAGGCAGCCGTGACCCGCGAAGTGGACGGCGGCCTGGAAACCCTTAGCCTCACGCTGCCCGCGGTCATCACCGCCGACCTGCGTCTGAACGAACCGCGCTACGTCACCTTGCCCAACATCATGAAGGCCAAGAAAAAGCCGCTGGACACCATCAAGCCCGAAGACCTCGGCGTTCAAGTCGCCCCGCGCCTGAAGACCCTGAAGGTGACCGAACCCGCCAAGCGCGGCGCCGGCGTGAAGGTGGCTGACGTGGCCGCCCTGGTCGAAAAACTCAAGAACGAAGCGAAGGTGATCTAAATGTCGGTACTCGTTATTGCTGAACACGACAACGCATCCATCAAGGGCGCAACCCTGAACACCGTGACGGCTGCAGCCGCTTGCGGTGGCGACGTGCACGTGCTGGTGGCCGGCCACAATGCCGGCGCTGCCGCACAAGCCGCCGCCCAGATCGCCGGTGTCGCCAAGGTCATCCACGCCGACGCCGCAGGCTTGGCCCACGGCCTGGCCGAGAACGTGGCCGCCCAGGTGCTGGCCATCGCCGGCAACTATAGCCACATCCTGTTCCCGGCCACGGCCGGCGGCAAGAACGTGGCCCCCCGCGTGGCCGCCAAGCTCGACGTCGCCCAGATCAGCGACATCACCAAGGTGGTGAGCGCCGACACCTTCGAACGCCCCATCTACGCCGGCAATGCCATCGCCACCGTGCAAAGCAGCGACGCCACCAAAGTCATCACCGTGCGCACCACCGGCTTCGACGCCACAGCGGCGACCGGAGGCAACGCAGCAGTGGAAACGGCAACCGCAGCGGCAGACACCGGCAAGAGCAGCTACGTGGGCAGCGAAATCGCCAAGAGCGACCGGCCCGAACTGACGGCGGCCAAGATCATCGTCTCCGGCGGCCGTGCGCTGGGCAGCAAGGAAAAATTCGACGAAGTCATCACCCCGCTGGCCGACAAGCTGGGCGCGGCCATCGGCGCGAGCCGCGCGGCGGTGGATGCGGGCTACGCGCCCAATGACCTGCAGGTGGGCCAGACCGGCAAGATCGTGGCGCCGCAGCTGTACGTGGCGGCGGGCATCTCGGGGGCGATCCAGCACCTGGCGGGCATGAAGGACTCCAAGGTGATCGTGGCGATCAACAAGGACCCGGAGGCGCCGATCTTCAGCGTGGCCGACTACGGGCTGGAGGCGGACCTGTTCGCGGCTGTGCCGGAACTCGTCAAGGCCTTTTAACTTGGATGAGATACACCATGGAGCTTCGGCATTTGCGTTGCTTTATAGCGGTGGCCGAAGAACTTCACTTTGGCCGCGCAGCGGAAAAGCTGCACATCGATCAGTCCCCTTTGTCGCGCACCATCAAGGAGATAGAGGAAGAGCTCGGGGCGCAACTGTTCACGCGAACCACGCGAAGCACCCGCCTGACCTTTGCCGGAATGGCATTCCTGGAGCGGGTGCCGCGAATCTTCGAAGCTCTGAAACAGGCGTGTGACGGCGTCAAGTCCGCCGCCAGTGGGTTTCAGGGACAGTTGCGCATCGCTTTGTCCGATGGCATCACGCCCTCGCGAATGCCGACGCTGCTGGCACGGTGCCGAGAGGAAGATCCAGAGATTGACATTCGGTTATTTGAGATGCCGTTGGACCAACAGATCAAGGGTCTGCACGATGACCTGTATGACGTCGGCTTTTCGATGGCCGAAGAGGTGGGCGACGGCATTGTGGTCAGGCCTGCGTGGGAAGACGAGCTGATGGTGGCGGTCCCAGCTCGCCATCCTGTGCTGGCCCACAAGCACGTTCCGTTGGAAGAAGTGCTGCGCTATCCGCTGGCGCTATGCGATCCGGCGATATGCGAAGGCCATGCACGCCAAGTTGATCGCGTTTTGCAGCGCTACGAGCAACAGCCACTGATCGCCCAGCGCGTGGCGTCCTATGAGGTGATGATGACCTTAGTCTCCGCCGGATTGGCACTTGGTTTGGCGGGCGCCGCGCACATTGCATCCGGCCGTGGGCCAGGTGTTGTGGCCCGGCGCTTGGCGGGCAAGTCGCAGATGCTGGCCACGTATCTGCTGCACCGTGACGTGGAGCCCTCCGAAATGCTGGCTCGGTTCATCGCACGAGTGGACTCCATTGATTCGGCGGATGGCTCCAGCGCCGCCGAGGACTCCTGATCCACCTGCTGAAAGGACCCAAGCCATGCCCCGATTCCTGTCGCTGCTGATGGCCGCTGCACTGACAGCCTCCTGTGGGCCATCCCAACCGACGGAAACCGTGGACTTCCTCGTGGCCCATCCTGAGCGTCTCAAGGAAGTCCAGCGCCTGTGCAAGGAAGAGCGCGCGAAGGCCGGCGAAGAACTCTGCCGACGTGCCGCCGAGGCCGCGAATCGCCGCTTCTTTGGTGACCGGCCGGAGCAGAAGTCCCAATAAGGTAACCTTCCGTCGCGGCGCCGCGACAAAGTTCTCGCAGTTACCTCATCACGCCGCAGCGCGCTCGCGCATGCGGCATTTTTATTGTCTTCGCCACCGCAAGAAGTCTGGCTCTTTTGGCCTGAATCCCCGCCATAACGGTCTTTGACCGGCCTGCACGCTCGCCTTGATCCTCGGCACTACGGCACGTTCCTGTGCCGTAGTGGGAGGTTGACCAATGCAAGGAACGAACGTGCTGTTCGGTCAGATTGCCGTCGTCTTCGGCATCGTGATCGCTGGCGTATGGAGCGCCACGCAATGGACAGCAGCGGCCCTGGGCTACCAGCTACGCCTGGGCTCGCCGTGGTTCGACTTCTTCGGTACGCCGGTCTACCACCCCTGGGGCCTGTTCGAGTGGTGGTTCTTCTTCGACGCCTACGCGCCGCATATCTTCGACGCGGGCGGTGCCATTGCCGCAGGCAGCGGCCTGATCGCGATGGTAGTTGCCATCGGCATGTCGATCTGGCGCTCGCGCCAGTCCAAGCTGGTCACGACCTACGGCTCGGCCCGCTGGGCCAATGCGGAGGACATCCACAAGGCGGGCCTTGACCAGCCTGCGGGCGTGTTCCTCGGCCTGCATCGCCAGCAGTACCTGCGCCATGAAGGCCCGGAACACGTCCTGACATTCGCGCCCACCCGCTCGGGCAAAGGCGTGGGCCTGGTGGTTCCCACCTTGTTGAGCTGGCCTGCATCGGCCGTCATTCACGACATCAAGGGCGAGAACTGGAGCATCACCGCCGGCTGGCGCTCGCGCTTCTCGCATTGCCTGCTGTTCAACCCGACCGATGCGAAGTCGTCGGCCTACAACCCACTGCTGGAGGTGAGGCGCGGCGCGCACGAAGTGCGCGACGTGCAGAACATCGCAGACATTCTGGTCGATCCCGAAGGAGCACTGGAGCGGCGCAACCATTGGGAGAAGACCTCGCATGCGCTGCTGGTTGGGGCCATCCTGCACGTGCTCTACGCAGGCGAAGACAAGACGCTGCGCGGAGTCGCCAACTTCCTCAGCGACCCGGCCTGTCCCTTCGAGCTGACCCTGCATCGGATGATGACCACGCCGCACATCGGTGGTGGGCCGCATCTGGTGGTGGCATCGGCAGCGCGCGAAGTCCTGAACAAATCGGACAACGAGCGTTCCGGCGTGTTGAGCACCGCCATGTCATTCCTCGGCCTGTACCGCGACCCCACGGTGGCCGAAGTCACCTCGCGCTGCGACTGGCGCATTGCCGACCTGATCGCGGCCGAGCATCCGGTGTCGCTGTACCTGGTGGTGCCGCCTTCGGACATTTCGCGGACGAAACCGCTCATTCGCCTGATCCTCAACCAGATCGGGCGACGGCTGACGGAATCGCTCGACGGCAGCGACGGCATCGCGCGCCGCCACAAGCTGCTATTGATGCTCGACGAGTTCCCCGCGCTCGGACGGCTCGACTTCTTCGAGACGGCCCTGGCCTTCATGGCCGGCTACGGTATCCGCAGCTTCCTCATCGCCCAGTCGCTCAACCAGATTGACAAAGCCTACGGCCAGAACCATTCGATCCTGGACAACTGCCATGTCCGGGTGACGTTCGCCACCAACGACGAGCGCACCGCCAAGCGCATCTCCGAAACGCTGGGCACCGCGACCGAGCTGCGCGCGCAGCGCAACTACGCCGGCCACCGGCTCGCGCCATGGCTCGGGCATCTGATGGTGTCGCGCCAGGAGACGGCACGTCCGCTGCTCACGCCGGGCGAGGTAATGCAGCTTCCGCCCGACGAGGCCGTGGTGATGGTGTCCAGCGTGGCGCCCATCAAGGCCAAGAAGCTGCGCTACTACGCGGACAGCAATTTCAAGCGGCGCGTGCTTCCGCCGCCGGTGCTTGCAACCCTGTCCATGCAGGGGCGCTATGCCGATGTGCCACCGGAACGCGCCGACGACTGGAGCGGGCTGGCGATTCCCGCCATGCCGGTCGCACCGACGGCCGACGCCGCCGATGGGCTGGAGAACCTGGGTTCGGCCGACGACAGCGGCCCACGCCGCCAGCCCGAACTTTCCGAAGCCGTCACCTACGACCCCGACCTGGTTGCGCCCGCAGCCGACCTCGGGCTGCTCGATGACGACGACATGCCGCATCCCCTTCCTCGCCAGCTCGATCCGGCCCTGCAGCGCACGGCCCGGCTGGCTTCCCTCGACCCTGACGACGGAATCGACCTATGACCCAACACCGCCTCAATGTGTTCATCCAGCCGGAGCACAGCAAGCGGCTCGATGAACTGGCCGCCAAGAAGGGCGTGTCCAAGTCCAGCATCGTCGCGGCGGCCCTGGCCTCCTGGCTGTCGCCCGATGCGGCCGACCAGCGCGAGGCGGCAATTGCCAAGCGGCTGGACCGCCTGTCGCGCCACGCCGAGCGCCTGGAGCGCGACCAGAACATTGCCATCGAAACATTGGCGCTGTTCATCCGCTATTTCCTCACGGTGAGCACACCCGTGCCCGAGGCCCATCAGGATGCCGCTCGCGCCCAGGGCAAGGCCCGCTTCGAGCAGTTCGTCGAGCAGCTCGGTCGCCATTTGCTGCGCGGGCGCAGCCTGGTGCGGGATGTGGTGGAGGAACTGCACACCGATCCGACGCGACCGGAGGGCGCTGCGGCCGTCGCGGATGCCCAGGAGCGTGCCTTATGAGCGCCGTTCCTTCCTCCTTCACGGCCACCTCGCTGGATCGCCGCATCCAGATGCTGCGCACGGCCATGGGGCCGCTGATCGCTGCCGCGCTCGAAGACCCGGACGTGGTGGAAATCATGCTCAACCCCGATCGCACGCTCTGGGTGGATCGTCTGTCCACGGGCCGCGCGCCGATGGGCGTGGAACTGTCCGAGGCCGATGGCGAACGCATCATCCGCCTCGTTGCAGCTCACGTTGGCACGGAAGTTCATCGGGGCCAGCCGTTGTTGACGGCAGAGCTGCCCGAGACGGGCGAACGCTTCGAGGGCATCCTGCCGCCCGCCGCGCCGGGGCCGGCCTTCGCCTTGCGCAAGCGCGCCTTTGGCGTGATCCCACTGTCGCGCTACATCGAGGACGGAATGATGACCGCCGCGCAGGCGGGCCTGCTGGTGCGCGCCGTGCGCGAGCGCCAGAACATCCTGATCGCAGGCGGCACCAGCACGGGCAAGACCACGCTCGCCAATGCCTTGCTCGCCGAGATTGCCGCTACCGGTGACCGCGTGCTGGTGCTTGAAGACACGGTGGAGCTGCAATGCGCGGCGCGCGATCACGTACCGCTGCGCACGCGCCAGGGCGTGGTGTCGATGACCGAGCTGGTGCGCTCTTCCATGCGCCTGCGCCCGGATCGCGTGATCGTTGGCGAAGTGCGTGGTGCCGAGGCGCTGGATCTCATCAAGGTATGGGGCACGGGCCACCCCGGCGGCATCGCCACCATCCACGCCGGCTCCGCGCTGGGCGCGCTGCTGCGCCTGGAGCAACTGATTCTCGAAGTGGCGGAGAACCCGCCCCGTGCGCTGATCGCGGAAGCGGTCAACGTGGTCATCCACATCGCCGGGCGCGGACGCAAGCGCCGCATCGAGAGCATCGCCCGCGTCGTCGGCTTTGACGGCGTGGGCTACCGATTGGCGGATTGGGAGGCGGACGCGCTGGACACGCCGTTTCCCGAGTTGTCGCCAAACCCCGATGCCGTACCCGCTGCGGCGACTTCCTCATCCCTTGACTCACTTGGAGAACTGCCATGACGCAGATGACCATTCCTGCTTTCCGTTTTTCTGCAAATCCGGCTTTGCGTCTTGCGCGGCTGCGCTGCCTGGCCCGTCCTGCGGGGCAAGGGCTGCTGCTGGCCGCGTTGCTGTTGTTCCTGGCCGGAGCCGCGCAGGCCGCCGGTTCCTCGATGCCGTGGGAAGGCCCGCTGCAATCCATCCTCGAATCCATCCAGGGGCCGGTGGCGCGCATCGTCGCGGTCATCATCATCATCGCCACGGGCCTCGCGCTCGCGTTCGGCGACACGTCCGGCGGGTTCCGCAAGCTGATCCAGATCGTATTCGGTCTGTCCATCGCGTTCGCCGCTTCGAGCTTCTTCCTGTCGTTCTTCAGCTTCTCCGGCGGGGCGGTCGTATGAGTGCCCCTGACACCTTCGCGGACGGCTTCGAGGTGCCGCTGCATCGCTCGCTGACCGAGCCGATTCTGCTGGGCGGTGCGCCGCGCACCGTAGCGATCGCTAACGGCACGCTGGCCGCCGCTGTCGGCCTGGGCCTGCAACTGTGGATTCCGGGCGTCGTGCTCTGGATCGTCGGCCATTCGCTGGCGGTGTGGGGTGCGCGCGTCGATCCGCAGTTCATGCAGGTCTTCGCCCGGCACATCAAGCACCGCCCGCTGCTGGACGTGTGAGGGGAGGACGCCGCGATGCTGAACCTCGCCGAATACCGCCAGCGCCCGGCCTTGCTTGCCGACTGGCTGCCCTGGGCCGGGCTGGTCGCACCGGGCGTCGTCTTGAACAAGGACGGCAGTTTCCAGCGCACGGCCCGGTTTCGCGGGCCTGACCTCGACAGCGCGACGCAAGGCGAGCTGATCGCCACGTCGGCGCGGTTGAACAACGCGCTGCGCCGCATGGGATCGGGCTGGGCGCTGTTCATCGAAGCCGAGCGCCGGCCTGCGGCCGACTATCCGCACTCGGAGTTTCCCGAGCCGCTTTCGTGGGTGGTGGAGGAAGAACGCCGGGCCGCCTTCGAGGAATCGGGCCATCACTTCGAGAGCGGCTATCACCTGACGTTGCTTTACCTGCCGCCGGAAGAATCCCGCGCCCGTGCAGCCAAGATGCTCTACGAGAACACACCGACGAATGGCGTGGACTGGCGCGAGCGGCTGCAAGCCTTCGTCGCGGAAACGGATCGCGTCTTTGACCTGCTCGACGGCGTGATGCCGGAAATCGTCTGGCTGGATGACAGCCAGACGCTGACCTACCTGCACACGACCATCTCGACGCGGCGCTACCGCGTCGGTGTGCCCGAAGTGCCGTTCCACATCGACGCCCTGCTGACCGACTCGCCGCTGGTCGGTGGCCTGGCGCCCATGCTGGGCGACCAGCACCTGCGCGTGGTGTCGGTGCGCGGTTTTCCGACCTCGACCTGGCCGGGGATTCTGGACGACCTCAACCGCTTGGGCTTTGCATATCGTTGGAGTACGCGCTTTCTCTGTCTCGACAAATCCGAGGCGGAAAAGGAACTCACCCGCCTGCGCCGCCAGTGGTTTGCAAAAAGGAAGAACGTCATCGCGCTGCTGCGCGAAACGATCTTCCAGCAGGAAAGCCCGTTGGTCGATACTGACGCCAGCAACAAGGCGACCGACGCCGATGCCGCCTTACAGGAGCTGGGCAGCGATCAGGTCGCCTTCGGCTATCTCACCGCCACGGTGACGGTGCTCGATGCCGACCCGGCCGTAGCCGACGAGAAGCTGCGCATGGTGGAGCGGGTCATCCAGGGGCGCGGCTTCGTCACCATCCCGGAAACGCTCAACGCCGTGGATGCGTGGCTGTCATCCATTCCGGGCAACGCTTACGCCAACGTGCGCCAGCCCATCGTCTCGACGCTGAACCTAGCACACATGATGCCGGTGTCCGCAGTATGGGCGGGGCCGGAAAAGAACGACCACCTCGACGGCCCGCCGCTGATCGTCACGCGCACCGATGGCGCGACGCCGTTCCGGCTGGTGACGCACATCGGCGACGTGGGCCACACGCTGGTCGCAGGCCCGACCGGCATGGGCAAGTCGGTCTTGCTCGCCACGCTGGCGATGCAGTTCCGTCGCTATCGCGGTTCGCGCATCTTCGCCTTCGACATGGGCCGCTCGATGCGGGCCACGATCCTGGGCTTGGGCGGCGAACACTACGACCTGGGCACGGATGGCGAAATCGCCTTCCAGCCCCTGGCACGCATCGACCGCGAGGGCTACCGCACCTGGGCCGCAGAATGGGTCGAAGGCCGCTTGCTGCACGAAGGCGTGGCGGTCGGCCCCGACGAGAAGGCGGCTATCTGGTCGGCGCTTGGAAGCCTCGCCGGTGCGCCGGTGGAGCAGCGCACGATGACCGGCCTGTCGGTGCTGCTGCAATCGAACGCGCTGCGCCAGGCGCTCGCGCCCTACGTGCTCGGTGGTGCGCACGGCAAGCTGCTGGACGCTGACCACGACCGGCTCGGCATGGCCGACGTGCAGTGCTTCGAGATGGAGGAGCTGATGCACAGCAAGGCCGCCGTCATGGCCGTGCTGCATTACCTCTTTGCGCGCTTCGATGAACGCTTCGACGGATCGCCCACGCTGCTGATCCTCGATGAAGCGTGGTTGTTCCTCGATGACCCGGTGTTTGCCGCGCGTATCCGCCAGTGGCTCAAGACGCTACGCAAGAAAAACGTGTCGGTGATCTTCGCCACGCAGTCGCTCGCGGACATCAAGGATTCGAGCATCGCCCCCGCGATTATCGAAAGCTGCGCCAGCCGCATCTTCCTGCCGAACCCGCAGGCGACTGAGCCGCAGATTCGCACGATCTACGAAGGCTTCGGCCTCAACAGCCGGCAGATCGAGATCGTCGCCACCGCGCAGCCCAAGCGCGACTACTACTACCAATCCCGCCTCGGCAACCGCCTGTTCGACCTCGACCTGGGGCCGGCCGCGCTGGCGTTTGCGGGCGCTTCCACGCCGCAAGACCAGCGCGACATAGACCGCGTGCTGCTGGACGCCGGCGTACCCGGCTTCGCGGGCGCCTGGCTGCGCCATCGCGGCCTCGATTGGGCGGCCGACCTGCTGCCCTCGTTCCCCGGCCTTGCGCCGGGTTCCCTCGCTGATCAACCCCTGGAGAACCTGTCATGAAAAAGCGTCTTGTCGCCGCCGCAATCGCGGCCATGCTTTGCACCGCCACCGCCCATGCGCAATGGGTCGTGGTCGATCCCACCAACCTCGTGCAGAACACGCTGACCGCGATCCGCACGCTGGAGCAGATCAACAACCAGATCCAGCAGCTTCAGAACGAAGCGCAGATGCTGATGAACCAGGCGCGCAATCTCGCCAGCCTGCCATCCAGCGTGGTCGGCCAGTTGCGCGCCAATCTGGCGACCACGCAGCGGCTGATCGACCAGGCGCGCGGCCTGGCCTACGACGTGACGAATCTGGATCGGGAGTTTCAGCGCCTGTATCCCGAGCAGTACGCCGCCACGGTGAGCGGCGACCAGATGTACCGCGACACGCAGGAGCGATGGAAGAACACGCTCAACGGCTTGCAGACCACGATGCGGATGCAGGCCCAGGTTTCGCAGAACCTGGGCGAAGACGAAAGCGTGCTCGCCGACCTCGTGGGCAAGAGCCAGTCAGCCGAAGGTGCGTTGCAGGCGATGCAGGCCATGAACCAGTTGCTGGCCTTGCAGGCCAAGCAGTCGATCCAGTCGCAGCGGCTCCAGATCACGCAGGATCGCGCTGCCGCGCTGGAACTGGCGCGGCAGGCGGCGGCCACGGAGCGCGGACGTGAGATGACGCGCCGCTTCCTGGGCAGTGGCACGCCGTACACGCCGCAAGCCGTCGATTTCTACAACCACTGACGAGGTGCGGCCATGAAGTACGCGCCTGTCGTGTTCGCTCTCGCGTTCCTGCTGTCCGGCTGCGATCAGCCGCTGTCGGTGGCTTCACTGGCCGCCGATCCATCCCGGTTGCACACGCTGCGCGCGCAGTGCCGCACGGGCGCGCACGACGGCGCGTTTTGCGCGCAGGTGGCCCAGGCCGACCTGCGGCGCTTTCTCTCCGGCCAGACCGGGCCGAGCGAGTATCAGACGCTAGCCGACCTGCCGCCGATTCCGCCCAGCTTCGATGAACCCGCCGATGCCGATGCGCCTGGGCAGGAGGACTCACCATGAACGACGTAACGATCATCGACCGCTTCCTCGATACCTTCTCGCGCTACATCGACTCGGGCTTTGGACTGCTGCATGGCGAGGTGGCGTTTCTGACCGCCACGCTGATCGTCATCGACATGACGATCGCCGGGCTGTTCTGGGCGATGGGCCATGCCGTCGGCCAGGGCGAGGACGTGATCGCCAAGCTGATCCGCAAGGTGCTGTACGTCGGTGCCTTCGCCTACATCATCGGCAACTTCAACACGCTGGCCGGCATCCTGTTCCGCTCCTTCGCCGGGCTGGGCCTAACGGCCAGCGGCTCGACCTTGAGCATGGAGAACTTCCTACACCCTGGGCGGCTGGCCAAGGTCGGCATCGACGCCGGTGCGCCGATCCTTGAGCAGATCGGCAACATGGCGGGCTTCCCCGAGGTGTTCGTGAACATCACGCCCATCGTCGTGATGTTCCTCGCGTGGTTGATCGTCATCCTGTGCTTCTTCGTGCTGGCGATCCAGCTTTTCATCACGCTGATCGAGTTCAAGCTGACCACGCTCGCCGGCTTCGTGCTGGTGCCGTTCGCGCTGTGGAACAAGACCGCGTTCCTCGCCGAAAAGGTGCTGGGCAACGTGGTGTCGTCCGGCATCAAGGTGCTGGTGCTCGCCGTCATTGTGGGCATCGGCTCGGGGCTGTTCGCCGAGTTTCAGGTACATCCCGCCGAGCCATCCATCGACCACTCCGTGGTCGTGATGCTGGCCTCGCTGACCCTGCTGGCCTTGGGCATCTTCGGGCCAGGCATTGCAACCGGGCTGGTGTCTGGCGGGCCGCAGCTTGGCGCGGGTGCGATGGCCGGTGCTGCGCTGGGCGCTGCGGGCGCTGCCGTTGCCGTCGGCGCCGCAGCCACGGGCGTCGGCGGCGCGGTAGCTGCTGGAGCGCGCATGGCGCCCGCTGCCGCCAAGCTGGCCGGCAGCGGCGCGCGGGCTGCCGCTGGGGCTGCCAGCAGTGCACGGTCGGCGTTCCAGGCCGGTTCCGCTTCGGCCGGCGGCGGCCTCAAGGGTGCCGCTGCGGGCTTCGGCAATGTCGCCAAGACAGGCGCTCAGGCAGCCGGGCAGAAGGTGGCCGATGGCGCGCGTTCGATGAAGGAACGTGCCGCCGCAGCTTTCCGCCAGGAAGGCACGACTTCGGCGGGAGGCGGTACAGCCGCCGCATCGGGCGGCCCAGCGTCTGGTGGTGATACGCCCTCCACCGCGCCGCAGGAGCAACCCGCCTGGGCCAAACGCCTGCATCGCCGCCAGCAACTCACCCATGCCGCAACCACCGCCGCCCACACGCTGCGCGGGGGCGACGGCGGCAGTTCCAGCCAGGGGCCGAGTCTGCGCGATTCCGATTCCTGATCTTCAAGGAGAACACCCATGCGATTCAAACGACCGCAGGTGCGCTATGCCGACACGCCGCAGCCTGCTACTCCGTACCAATCCGCCGCACAGGTGTGGGACGAGCGCATCGGCTCGGCCCGCGTGCAGGCGAAGAACTGGCGTTTCATGGCCTTCGGCTGTCTCACGCTGGCCGTGCTGATGGCCGGGGGCCTGGTCTGGCGCTCGGCGCAATCCATCGTGACACCCTATGTCATCGAGGTGGACAACGCGGGCCAAGTGCGCGCCGTGGGCGAGGCCGCTACGCCGTACCGGCCCAGCGATGCGCAGATCGCCTACCACCTGGGCCGCTTCATCGGCCTGGTGCGCTCGCTGTCCATCGACCCGATCGTGGTGCGGCAGAACTGGCTGGACGCCTACGACTACACCACCGACAAGGGCGCCGTGGTGCTCAACGAGTACGCCCGCGTGAACGATCCGTTCGCGCGCATCGGCAAGGAGTCGGTGACGGTGCAGATCACCAGCGTGACCCGCGCCAGCGACGCCTCTTTCAACGTGCGCTGGACGGAACAACGCTTCGTCAACGGCGCTCCTGCTGGCACCGAACGCTGGAACGCGGTGATTTCCATCGTGCAGCAGACCCCGCGCACCGAACAGCGCCTGCGCAAGAACCCGTTGGGCATCTACGTCAACGGCCTGTCGTGGAGCCGCGAACTGGATTCTTCCGAAGGAGCCAAGCCATGAACCCGTCTTTCCGTACTTACGTTTCCGTGCTGGCGCTCGCGGCCCTGGCGGGCTGCGCCACCCAGGGCAAGCCGCCGCCGACCATCTCGCTCGATGAGCCGGTGCAGGCGCAGCCGCTGCCGGAGCCGCCTGCACCTGTGGAGGCGGTCGCTGTGCCCGAGGTGCTGCCGATGCCGGCACAGTTGAAGCCAGCGCCCGAGGGCGAAGAAGCCAAGCCGGCGCCGGAGCCGGTCGACGAGAAGGTGCGCGTCTCACGGGCCAATACCGAGGCGCGCGTCGCGCCCACGCGCGAGGGCTACGTCAACGCGATTCAGGTGTGGCCTTTCACGGACGGCGCGCTGTATCAGGTCTATGCGGCCGTGGGCCGCGTGACCGTGATCGCGCTCCAGCCCGGTGAGGAACTGGTGACGGTGGCCGCTGGCGACACGGTGCGCTGGATCGTGGGCGACACATCGAGCGGCAGCGGGGATGCGCTGCGCGTGAACGTGATGGTCAAGCCCATCCGCTCGGGCCTCAAGACGAATCTCGTTGTAACCACCAGCCGACGCACCTATCTGCTGGAACTGACCTCGACAGAGAAGACATGGATGGCGTCGATATCCTGGGAGTACCCCAAGGACAAGATGCTCGCCTTGCAGCGCCAGGCGCAGGCGGCCAGCGCCGCCGCGCCGGTCGAGACCGGGCTGTCGCTGGAGAAGATCCGTTTCCGCTATGCCATCAGTGGCAGCAATCCGCCGTGGAAGCCGCTGCGCGCCTTCGATGACGGCGAGAAGGTATATATCCAGTTTCCCGCCGGCATCGCCCAGGGCGAGTTGCCGCCGCTGTTCGTGATCGGTGCGCAGGGCGACGGGCAATTGGTGAACTACCGCTTCCGCTCGCCGTATTTCATCGTTGATCGCTTGTTCGGCGCTGCCGAGTTGCGCTTGGGCGGGGACAAGGGCGACGTGGTGCGGATCGAGCGCACCGACGGCACGCGGGGGAACTGACCATGAGCCAGGACGACACCCCCGACCTCACCACGCCGCAGGCGGGCAAGGTCGCGCCCGAGGCGGTGGCGCTACGCGCCCAGCCGTGTCCGGTCACGCGCCTGAACCGGCGCACGCTGGCCGTCCTCGTCGGCGGCCTGTCGGTCGCCGTGCTCGGGGCCACGATCTGGTCATTGCAGCCGCATCGGCGCGGCACTGGCGAACAGACCGAGCTTTACAACGTGGATCGCGTATCGAAGTCCGAGGGGCTGGATGGCCTGCCTTCCGACTACTCGAAGCTGCGGAAGGTGCCCGAGTTGGGGCCGCCGCTGCCGGGCGATCTTGGCCCCGCCATCGTCGCTTCGCAGCAGCCGGCCGTAGCCGCTTACGCGGCCCCCGGCCACGATCCGAATGACGCTTTGCGCAAAGAGGCGGAAGCCGCTGCGGCTTCGTCGGTGTTCTTCCGCTCCGGCGGCCAGGGCCAAGGCCAGGCCGCAACGGTGGCGCAGGCGGCGCCGGGTGCGCCGGGTGCTGCAAGCGCGCTCGCAGCCTTCGACCCGCTCGCCGCCGGGCCGGCCTCGACGGCGGCCCAGCCCGCCGACCCGACCGCCACGCAGAACCGGCAAGACCAGAAGGAGGCGTTCCTGAAAGGCGGCTCTACGGAAACCCGCAATTCCGGCAACCTGGCGCTGCCGGCGTCGCCGTATCAGGTGATGGCCGGTACGGTGATCGCCGGGGCGCTGGTCACAGGCATCAAGTCCGATCTTCCGGGCGATGTGATCGCCACCGTCACGGAGCCCGTCTATGACACGGCCACGGGCAAGTTCCTGCTGATCCCGCAGGGATCGCGCATCCTCGGGCGCTACAACAGCCAGGTCAGCTACGGGCAGAGCCGCGTACAGGTGGTATGGAACCGGGTCATCCTGCCCGACACGTCATCGCTGACGCTCGACAACCTCGTGGGCACCGACCCGGCCGGCTACGCCGGCCTGGAAGACGACGTGGACTGGCACTGGAACCGCGTCTTCGCCGGCGCCGTGTTGACGACGCTGCTGGGCGTGGGCGCCGAGCTGGCCGCGCCGGAGAACCGCCAGGACGGCAACCGCATCGTCATCGCCGGGCGCGACAGCGCACAGGACAGCATCAATCAGGTCGGCCAGGAGATCACTCGGCGCAACATGAACATCCAGCCGACGCTGACAGCACGACCGGGCTTGCCGGTTCGGGTGATCGTGGCGCGCGACCTCGTGTTGCGTCCTTACCAACCCATGTTCTATCAGCTTGGAGGTGCGCGATGAGTACCCCCCGAAAACTCCGCCTCGGCCCGTTGCCGTCCAGCGGTAGCACGAAGCTGACGTTCACCTGCCCGGCCAGCCTGAAAGCCGACCTGGACGCCTACGCCGCACTGCACGCGCAGACGTATGGCGAGGCCGTCGATGCAACGACGTTGATCCCGCACATGCTGGAGACGTTCATGGCGGGGGATCGGGGATTCAGAAAGGGAAGCAGGGGCAAGGCCGCACCGCCGAAGTCGGGTTGACGATGTGGACGCATCCACCACCCACTCACGATGAAAGCGCAGCCCTCGGGTTGCGCTTTCGCTTTCTGGGGATGGATTGCGACAGGCCGGGGCATAAGATGGCTATGCGATCTTGCCCGCTGCGGCGCCCCTGCGTTTGCCACCGCAAAGCGCCCATGTGGCACCTAGCCAGAAATGCAGCAAGCGCGCGCCGCAGCCCGAATCTAGGCTAACCTATTGCCCCATAAGACCTTTTGCGCCGCTGCATGACCTCACAAAAGACTTGACAGCGGACATTTTTCATTGCCGAAGCCCTCTATTTCAGTTTCGTGACATGCGATGTTAAATTGCGACATCCGGCGCCCGTCAAAGGCGTAAAAAAGCGCCGGCCCGGCGGCGACGCCGGACTGTCATCGAATACAAATAGAATCGCGCGATTCGCATTCGCGCACCTTCCGTCAGGAGACAAATCGATGAGTTTGAAGCCGCTGTTCCGTTCGCTTTCCGTTGCCGCCGTGCTGAGTGTCGGCACTCTCGGCATGAGCCAGACGGCTCGGGCCGCCACTGAAATCCAGTTCTGGCACGCCATGGAAGCCGCGCTCGGCGAGCGTCTGAACGACATCGCCAACGCGTTCAACGCGTCGCAGTCCGACTACAAGATCGTGCCCGTGTTCAAGGGCACCTACGACCAGACGCTGGCAGCGGGCATCGCCGCTTATCGCAGCGGCAACGCGCCGGCCATCCTGCAGGTCTATGAGGTCGGCACCGCGACCATGATGCAGGCGAAAAAAGCCGTGGTTCCGGTATCGGACGTGTTCAAGCAAGCCGGCCTGCCGCTCGACGAAAAAGCGTTCGTGCCGACCATTGCGAGCTACTACAGCGACGCGAAAACCGGCCATCTCATCTCCATGCCGTTCAACAGCTCGACGCCGGTTCTGTACTACAACAAGGACGCATTCAAGAAAGCCGGCCTCGATCCGAACCAGCCGCCTAAAACCTGGGCCGAACTGCAAACCGACGCGCAGAAGCTGAAAGCGTCCGGCATGGCTTGCGGCTACTCGTCGGGCTGGCAGAGCTGGATCCAGTTGGAGAACTACAGCGCGTGGCACGGCGCGCCGTTCGCGTCGAAGAACAATGGTTTCGACGGCGCCGACGCGCAGCTCGAATTCAACAAGCCGCTGCAGGTCGCGCACATCCAGTTCCTGCAGAACATGCAGAAAGACGGCACGTTCACCTATGTAGGCCGCAAGGACGAGCCGGTCTCGAAGTTCTATAGCGGCGACTGCGGAATCATCACGAACTCGTCGGGCTCGCTCGCCACCATCAAGAAGTATGCGAAGTTTAACTTCGGCACCGGCATGATGCCTTACGACGCCAACGTGAAGGGCGCGCCGCAGAACGCCATCATCGGCGGGGCGAGCTTGTGGGTGCTGTCGGGCAAGGATCCGGCTGTCTACAAAGGCGTGGCGAAATTCCTGTCGTACCTGAGCTCGCCGGAAGTCGCCGCGAAGTGGCATCAGGACACGGGCTATCTGCCGGTCACGACCGCCGCGTATCAGCTGACCCAGCAACAGGGCTTCTACGAGAAGAACCCGGGCAGCGACACCGCCATCAAGCAGATGCTCAACAAGCCGCCTCTGCCGTACACGAAGGGCCTGCGCCTTGGCAACATGCCGCAGATCCGCACCATCATCGACGAAGAACTCGAGCAGGTGTGGGCCGACAAGAAGACGCCGCAACAGGCGCTCGACTCGGCGGTCTCGCGCGGCGACGAATTGCTGCGCCGCTTCGAGAAAGCCGGCAGCTGATCGCCGCATAAGCCTCAGCAATCGCCTCACCAATCGCATCAGCAAGCGCAAATCGGCAGGTTTCCGGCGCACTCGCGCCGGAGCCCGCCCGCAGCCACCCTCTTGAGATTCGTCGATGGAAAAGCGCTCCCGCTTCGGCACCAGCCTGCTGCCCTATCTGCTCGTCGCGCCGCAACTTCTGATCACGGCGCTGTTCTTTCTGTGGCCCGCCGGCGAAGCACTGTGGCAATCCACGCAAAGCCAGGACGCGTTCGGCACGTCGAGTGAATTTGTCGGGCTCGCGAACTTCAGGCAGCTTTTCGCCGATCCGCTGTATCTGTCGTCGTTCAATACGACGATCATTTTCTGTGCATTCGTCACCGCGTCGGGCCTCGTGATTTCGCTGTTGCTCGCCGTTTGCGCCGACCGCGTGACGCGCGGCGCAAAGGCGTATCAGACACTGTTGATCTGGCCGTATGCGGTCGCGCCGGCCATCGCCGCCGTGTTGTGGTCGTTTCTCTTTAACCCGAGCATCGGCCTCGTCACCTTTGCGCTCGCCAAGTACGGCATTGTGTGGAATCACGCCCTGAACGCTGGGCAGGCGATGTTTCTCGTGGTGCTCGCCTCGGTGTGGAAGCAGGTCAGCTACAACTTCCTGTTTTTCTATGCAGGCTTGCAGGCCATTCCGCGTTCGCTGATAGAAGCCGCGGCAATCGACGGCGCCGGCCCCGTGCGGCGCTTCTTCGGCATCGCGCTGCCGCTGCTGTCGCCCACCAGTTTCTTTCTGCTCGTCATCAATATCACCTACGCGTTCTTCGACACCTTCCCCGTGATCGACGCAGCAACGGGCGGCGGCCCCGCCCAATCGACCCGTACGCTCATCTACAAGATTTTCGCCGAAGGCTTCCAGGGACTCGATATCGGCAGCTCGGGCGCGCAATCCGTGGTTCTGATGGTGATCGTCGTCGCGCTGACGGTCGTGCAATTCCGCTTCATCGAACGCAAGGTTCAATACTCATGATCGAGAACCGCCGCGGTTTCGACCTCTTCTGCCACGCGGTGCTGATTCTCGGCGTCGTGCTCGTGGTGTTTCCGGTGTACGTCGCGTTCTGCGCAGCGACCATGAGCGAGCACGAAGTGTTCACCGTGCCGCTCTCACTCGTGCCGAGCTCGCATCTGTTCGACAACATCGCGACCGTGTGGGCGCACGGCAGCGGCAACGCGGCAGCGCCCTTCGGCCGCATGCTGTTCAATAGCCTCGTGATGGCACTCGTCATTGCCATCGGCAAGATCGCGGTGTCGATGATCTCGGCTTACGCGATCGTGTTTTTCCGCTTTCCGTTTCGCAATCTGTCGTTCTGGCTCATCTTCATCACGCTGATGCTGCCGGTCGAAGTGCGCATCTTCCCGACCGTGCAAGTCGTGTCGTCGATGCATCTGAGCAACACGTACAGCGGTCTGACGCTGCCGCTGATCGCGTCGGCCACGGCGACGTTCCTGTTCCGCCAGTTTTTCATGACACTGCCGGACGAATTGATGGAAGCGGCGCGCATCGACGGTGCGGGCGCGATGCGTTTTTTCTGGGACGTCGTGCTGCCGTTGTCGAAGACGAACATGGCGGCGCTCTTCGTGATCACCTTCATTTACGGCTGGAATCAGTATTTGTGGCCGATTCTCATTACGAGCCAGCAGTCGCTCACGACCGCCGTGGTCGGCATCAAGAGCATGATCGCCTCGGGCGATACGGCCACGGAATGGCATCTGGTCATGACGGCCACCTTGCTCGCGATGCTGCCGCCGCTCGCCGTCGTGCTCGCCATGCAGCGCTGGTTCGTGCGTGGACTCGTGGATGCCGAGAAGTGATCCGCGCGGCGTGGACCGCATCAAGAAACTCGCAGAAAAGCACGCAAACGAAGACTCGCAAACGAAGGGCTAAAACCGCATGGCTGCACTCACACTGCAAGGCGTTAAAAAAACCTACGACGGCAAACAATTCGTGTTGCACGGCATCGACGTCGATGTGAACGACGGCGAGTTCGTCGTCATGGTCGGTCCGTCTGGATGCGGCAAATCCACTTTGCTGCGGATGGTGGCGGGACTCGAGCGGATTTCCGAGGGCAGCATTTTGATCGCGGGCAAAGTGGTGAACGAGCTCGAGCCGAAAGACCGCAACATCGCGATGGTGTTTCAGAACTACGCGCTCTATCCGCACATGAGCGTCGCGGAAAACATGGGCTACGCGCTGAAAATCGCGGGCGTCGACCGGGCGCAGATCGCAGAGCGCGTGAAGGCCGCCGCGCAGATTCTCGAACTGGAAGCGCTGTTGCAGCGCAAGCCGCGCGAATTGTCGGGCGGTCAGCGTCAGCGCGTCGCGATGGGCCGCGCGATTGTGCGTGAACCGGCCGTGTTTCTGTTCGACGAACCGCTGTCGAATCTCGACGCGCGTCTGCGCGTGCAGATGCGGCTCGAAATTCAGCGTCTGCATGCGCGCCTCGCCACAACAAGCCTGTATGTGACGCACGACCAGATCGAAGCGATGACACTGGCCCAACGCGTGATCGTGATGAACAAGGGTCACGCAGAGCAGATCGGCGCGCCGACCGAAGTCTACGAGCGGCCGGCCACGGTGTTCGTGGCGGGTTTCATCGGCTCGCCGGGAATGAATCTGCTGGAAGGGCGCGTATCCGACGACGGCTCCACTTTCGACGTGGCCGGCAACGGTCCCCAGCTGCCGCTAGCGGGCGTGCCGTCGATGGGCCGCGAAGTCGCGAAGGGGCGCGAGTACACGCTCGGCATTCGTCCCGAGCACATGAGTCCGGGGCAAGCGGATGCGCCGCACGCAAGCCTCACCGTCGATTCCTGCGAACTGCTCGGCGCGGACAATCTCGCGCACGGACGCTGGGGTCGGCATGATGTAACCGTGCGTTTGCCGCATGCGCACCGGCCCGCGGGCGGCGAGGCGTTGCAGGTCGCGCTGCCCGCCCGCCATCTGCATTTCTTCGATACGGTGAGCGGCCGGCGCGTGAACTGACCTGCGCTTCGAGAACCGATGAACCACTACGCCGGGACGACATGCGAGCTCATGGCCTGAAAAGCGCGCGCCGCGGCGCATCCGTTGCAGCGGCATTGCTGCTGAAGCTGTCGATCGGCATCTCGCCGGCATTCGCGTATGTGGCGCCCGGCACGACGCCGGACGAAGCCGACCTCAGCAATCACAACACCTACAGAAATCGCGACGGCAACACCGTGCATGCGCCGGCCCGCTCGCTGTCGGGCAAGGCGCCCAACGGCGCGACCGCCCGTTGCCGCGACGGCAGCTACAGCTTCAGCCGGCACCACGGCGGCACCTGCTCGCGGCACGGCGGCGTCGCCGATTGGCTGTAAGCGCCGCTAAGGCACGAACAGGCGAGCACCAACAGACGAGCACAATCAAGCGAGCGCAGGCAAACCGGCGCAAGCCGCCGGCAGTCCCCTCTGCCGTCGCGCGCTCCCGCCGAAGTACAATGCCATCTGCACACGGCCCGCATGGGCGTCGTCGCGCTGACACCGCGCCCGACGCCGCGCCGGCCGACGCCGGGCGCTTCGCCCCGGCATGACACCGATTACCTATCCACCCACGACTGCCCGCCCCCGCGCGGCCGGCGTCGTCAACGTCTATCAAGCACACAAGCAAATGGCCCAATACGTCTTCACCATGAACCGGGTCGGCAAGATCGTGCCGCCCAAGCGTCAAATCCTGAAAGACATCTCGCTGTCGTTTTTCCCCGGCGCGAAGATCGGTCTGCTCGGCCTGAACGGCTCGGGCAAATCCACGCTGATCCGCATCATGGCCGGTGTGGACAAGGACATCGAAGGCGAAGCCACGCCGATGCCCAATCTGAACATCGGCTATCTGCCGCAGGAGCCGCAGCTCGACCCGAACAAGACGGTGCGCGAAACCGTCGAAGAAGGTCTCGGCGACGTGTTCAACGCGCAGAAAAAGCTCGACGAAATCTATGCGGCGTACGCGGAGCCTGACGCGGATTTCGACGCGCTCGCCGCCGAGCAGGCCAAATACGAAGCGATTCTCGCGACGTCGGACGGCGGCAGCGCCGAACAGCAGATCGAAATCGCCGCCGACGCGCTGCGCCTGCCCGCATGGGACGCGAAGATCGAGCATCTGTCGGGCGGCGAAAAGCGCCGCGTTGCGTTGTGCAAGCTGCTGCTCGAAAAGCCCGACATGCTGCTGCTCGACGAGCCGACCAACCACCTCGACGCGGAATCGGTCGACTGGCTCGAACAGTTCCTCACGCGCTTCCCCGGCACGGTGGTCGCCGTCACGCACGACCGCTACTTCCTCGATAACGCGGCCGACTGGATTCTCGAACTCGACCGCGGCCATGGCATTCCGTGGAAGGGCAACTACAGCAGCTGGCTCGATCAGAAGGAAGAGCGCCTGAAGCAGGAAGAAGCATCCGAATCGGCGCGTCAGAAGGCGATCAAGAAGGAGCTGGAATGGGTGCGCCAGAACCCGAAGGGCCGCCAGGCGAAGTCGAAGGCGCGTATTGCCCGCTTCGAGGAACTGAACAGCCAGGACTACCAGAAGCGCAACGAAACGCAGGAAATCTTCATTCCGGTCGGCGACCGCCTCGGCAATGAGGTGATCGAGTTCAAGAACGTCAGCAAATCGTATGGCGACCGGCTGCTGCTCGACAACGTCAGCTTCAAAGTTCCGGCGGGCGCGATTGTCGGCATCATCGGTCCGAACGGCGCGGGTAAGTCCACGCTGTTCCGCATGCTGACGGGCCGCGAACAGCCGGACTCGGGCGAAATCGTGATGGGGCCGACCGTGAAGCTCGCTTACGTCGATCAAAGCCGCGACGCGCTGGATCCGTCGAAGACCGTGTTCGAGGAGATTTCCGGCGGCGCGGACGTGCTGACGGTCGGCAAGTACGAGACGCCGTCGCGCGCGTACATTGGCCGCTTCAACTTCAAGGGCGGCGACCAGCAGAAGATCGTCGGCAACCTGTCGGGCGGCGAGCGCGGCCGTCTGCATCTGGCCAAAACGCTCATTGCCGGCGGCAACGTGCTGCTGCTCGACGAACCGTCGAACGACCTCGACGTCGAAACGCTGCGCGCGCTCGAAGACGCGCTGCTCGAATTCGCCGGCTCGGTGATGGTGATCTCGCACGATCGCTGGTTCCTCGACCGGATCGCGACGCACATTCTGGCGTTCGAAGGCGATTCGCAAGTCACGTTCTTCGACGGCAATTACCAGGAGTACGAAGCCGACAAGCGCGCACGTCTCGGCGAAGAAGCAGCGCGTCCGAAGCGTCTGCGCTACAAGCCGATCACGCGTTAAGTTCGCCGGTCCGGCAGCGGCCTGCCCGTAGAAACACGGGCGGGCTGCCTGGCATTCACGCCTCTGCTCTTCAGCTTCCGGCGCGATTGCCGCACGCTTCCCGCACGATTGCCGCAGCCTCGCGGCACGTCCGCCAGTTCTTCGCAGCCACTCCATACCATCCGCAACCGCCAGACGTCGGCGGCATCGCGACACGGCACACGCATTGCTCGCCTGCGCGTGCTATATGTCGTCCCCGCGGCGCGCGAGGGCGGCGCGCACTCATCACGGCCTGGCCGCGCATCGCGGCAACGAGGAGAGAAGCATGGCGATGTCGAAGAGCCAACGCTGGATCGTTGCCGCGGGCAGCGTGCTGGTGGTGCTCGTCGTCATTGCATTCGGCCTGCTGCAATACGCGCAGCGCGAAGTAAAAGCGCGCGTGGTGGCCGCGCTCGGGCCTCTGGGCAGCGCGCAAAGTATCGACGTCGGGCTTACCTCGGTTCATCTCACCCATGTACTGCTGAAGCCGCCGCCCGGCTGGCCCGCCGGCGATCCCTTGAAAGCGGAAGACATCACGCTCACGCCGGACATCCGCGATCTGCTCGCGCACCGCATGCATATCCGCAGCGTGGTGGTGCGCGGTTTCGACATGGCCGTGCTGCGCACGCAAAACGGCACGCTCCGTTTGCTGCCAAATCTGCGCCAGTCCGTTAACAGCACCAACGACGAGGCGCGCGGCGCGTCGGCGAGTTCGACGCCGCGCGAGAAGCAGGTCGATCACATCAGCTTCGAACAGGGCCGCTTCCATTTCTACGACATGACCGTCGGGCCGCCCGCCTACAAGGTGACGGTGAGCGACGCCAACGCGACTGTCGACAACATTCATTTGCCCGAGCTCACGGAGCCGACCCGCGTGGACGTCAAAGGCTCGATCAAAGGACCGTCGCACACCGGCACGGTCACGTTCAGCGGATGGATCCGAATCGCGAGTAAGGACTCGCAGACGACGAGCACGCTGCGCGGCGTCGACGTCGCCATTCTCGATCCCTATCTCGTGAAGAAGACCGGCGCGAGAGCACAAGTGACGGGCGGCACGGTCGACATGAGCATTCAGTCGACGGTGCGCAACTATCAGCTGCACGCCCCGGGCACGATAACGGTCCACAACCTGCAGCTCGCGGACAACGGCAATCCGCTGGACACGTTCCTGTCCATTCCGACCAAGGCCGCAGTCGCCGCGCTGAAGACGCATAACGGCGACATCACGCTGCACTTCGTGCTCGACGGCAATTTGCGGGATCCGAAGTTTTCGGTGCAGGAACGGCTGACGACGCGCATCGCCGAGGGCTTCGCGAAAGCGCTGGGCGTCAGCGTGGAAGGTGTGGCGAAAGGCGCGGGCGAAACCGTCAAAGGCTTGGGGAACGCCTTGAAGAACTTACTGGGGCAGTGATCGTAAGCCGACCGCGCAAGCGCTCGAAGCAGCGCGTCGCTATGGCTTACGCCTGCCGCGTGCGCGAGTTGCGCGACGCGCGGCCCGTCAGACCGGCAAACCCAATTCGCGCAAGCGCGCTTCGGTTTGCGCTGCGCTGGTGTGATGTACTCCGTGCCAGCCGAGCGCGGTGGCGGCGGCCGCGTTCTTCGGGTTGTCGTCGATAAAGACAAGCTCGGTCGGCTCGATGCCCGGCAGTTGCACATTGATCCGCTCGCGCATGGCCGCGAAAATCGCCGGATCGGGCTTCACGAGACCCACTCGCCCGGACACGATGATGTCCCTGAAACGCCGCAGCACCGGGTAGTGTTCCCATGCATACGGAAACGTCTCCGCCGACCAGTTCGTCAGCCCGAAGAGCGGCACCTCGGCGGCTTCGAGCTTTTCCATGATCGCGACGCCGTCGTCCAGCACGCCGGCCACCATTTCGTGCCAGCGCTCGTAGAACGCGCGGATCAGCGCTTCGTGGTCGGGAAACTGCGCGACCCGTTCCGCCGTCGCCTCGACGATCGGCTGGCCGCCGTCCTGACGCACCACCCAATCCATCGAGCAGACGTGCGTGAGGAACCAGCGGCGCTCGGCCTCGTCCGGAATCAGTTGCCGATAGAGGTACTCGGGATTCCAGTCGATCAGCACGCCGCCGAAGTCGAACACGACTGCCTTGATGCGCATGCGCTCTCCGTCGCGAGGTGGTTACGGCTCAGATTGGCTGCGTGCGCAGTTCCAGCCACGCCTTCGCGTCGCCGGAAACATACGGCGAGAGGCGCGTGCGAACCGTCTGATGATAGTCGTTGAGCCACGCGCGTTCGTCGTCGCGCAGCAGCGCCAGGTCGAGGCAGCGCGTGTCGATTGGACAGAGCGTGAGCGTCTCGAACTTCAGGAAGTCACCGAATTCGGTCTGGCCCGCGGGCACATTCAGCACCAGATTCTCGATGCGCACGCCCCACTTGCCCGGCCGATAGATGCCCGGTTCGACCGACGTGATCATGCCTTCTTCCATGGCCGTCCAGGGTTCCGCCGGCGCGTAGTGCGAGATGACTTGCGGGCCTTCGTGCACGTTGAGGAAGTAGCCGACTCCGTGGCCCGTGCCGTGGCCGTAGTCGGCGCCGGCTTCCCAGATCGGCGCGCGGGCGATCGCGTCGAGCATCGGCGAGCGGATGCCGCGCGGAAACTGCGCGCGCGACAGCGCCAGGGTGCCTTTCAGCACGATGGTGAAGTCGCGCCGCTGCTCGTCGCTGATCGTGCCGATCGGCACCACGCGCGTGATGTCGGTCGTGCCGCTCAGATACTGCGCGCCCGAGTCGATCAGCAACAGGCCGTTGCCCTCGATCACCGAATGCGATTCCTGGGTCGCGCGATAGTGCGGCATGGCGCCATTCGCGTTGAAGCCCGCGATGGTCGCAAAGCTCAGCGACACGAAACCCGGCCGGCGCGCACGCGCGGCCGTCAGACGTTCGTCGATAGTCAGCTCGGTGATGGTCTCGCGGCCGAGCGCGCCTTCGAACCACGCGAAGAATTCGGCAAGCGCCGCGCCGTCCTGCTCCATGGTCTCGCGCACGTGCTGCGCTTCAGCTTCGGTCTTGCGGGACTTGAGGAACGTGGACGGATTGACCGCCTCGACCACTTTCACCGTCGACGGCACCGACTGCAGCGAGCCGTACGTGATACGGCGCGGGTCGATCAGCAGCGTGCAGCCCGCGGGCAGCGCGGCGAGCGCATCCGCCGCTTTTGCATACGGCTCGACATTGACGCCGTCGCGCGCGAGCGCCTCGGCGAGCGCGGGCGGCACCTTGCCGTCTGCAATGAAAAGCGACGCGTGGTCTTGGCCGACCAGCGCGTGCGCGACGAAAACCGGGTTAAAGCTCACGTCGGCGCCGCGCAGATTGAAAAGCCACGCGAGGTCGTCGAGCGTGGAAATGAAGTGCCACTGCGCGCCCTTTTCCGCCATGACGCGGCGGATCTGCGCGAGCTTCTCGGCACGCGCGACGCTCGCATGCGGCGCGGCGTGCTCGAACACCGCGGCATCGGGCAGCGACGGGCGCTGCGGCCAGATGCCGTCGAACAGATCGACGTCGGTGCGCAGCTTCACGCCGCGCGCCGTGAGCGCCTGCGTCAGCGCCCGCGCCGCCGCCACACCGAGCACGGCGCCGTCCACGCCGACGGTACCGCCGGGCGCCACGTTTTCAGCGAGCCAATCGAAATGCGGTGCGGTTTGCTGGCCGCCGGTCATCTTCATGAGCTGGACGCCGCTGCCGGCCAGCTGCGCGTTGGCCTGCTCCCAATAGCGGCTGTCGGTCCACACGCCTGCGAAATCGGCCGTGACGACGAGCGTGCCCGCCGAGCCGGTGAAACCGGAAAGCCACTCCCGCCCTTGCCAGCGCCCCGGCAGATATTCGGACAGATGCGGATCCGCGGACGGCACAAGGTAAGCCGCGACGCCTTCGCGCGCCATGGCGCTGCGCAAGTTGGCAAGCCGTTCGGGAATGGAGGAGGTTTGGGGAAGTCGGGCATTCATGGAAGTCACCTGCAAAGATTCAACGACGGGAAAGCAAGCCGACCGTCACGGCAACGGCGATCATCGCGACGGCCGTGCATACGGGCCATTCGAGCAATTCACCGTCATGAAAAAGTCCCACCACATTGCCGGCCATGTGCGCGACGCTCGCGCCCAGCACGCCGCTCACGAGCGCGACCCATAAGCGGGCGCGGTTCGAGTGATTCACGCGACGCAGCGGATGCAGCCACCAACCCACGAAGCCGATTGCGGCTCCCAGCACGACGATTCCGGGCCAACCCATCAGCGAGTGATCTCGCGCAGTTTCGGATTTGTCTCATGGGCGCGAGGCTCGACGACAGCTAGCATTTTTGTCTCTTTCTCAAAAAATCAGCACGGCGCTTTCCGCACAGCGGTTGAGTTTAGGGGTCGGGGTGAGGTTAGGCAAGCTGTAGGCCTTACGGAAAAGCCTGGTTCCTGGCCGTGGTCAAGTGGAACGCGCGCATGCGAATCGCCCTTATCGAGCCCGACACGCGACACGCCAAACTGGTCACCCGGCTGATTTTCGCCGGCGGCCACGTCTGTCAGCACTTCACCACCAGCGCGCCTTTTTTCGCCCAGGCTGCGGACCAATTCTTCGACCTGCTGATTACCGAAAACTGGGCCGGCGACCATTCTGCGGAAGACGTGATCGCACGTGCGCGTGCCCTGCTGCCGAGCCTGCCGGTCATCGTGATGATGTCAGAGCCGCGCGAAAGCCAGATCGTCGCGGCACTGCACGCGGGCGCCGACGACTGTCTGACAAAGCCCGTGCGCGGGCCGGAAACGATCGCGCGCGTGGACGCGCTGCTGCGCCGCGCGGGACTGCGCCGGCCGCCGAACCGGCGGCACGACGTCATCCGCGGTTATGCGTTCGACGCCGCCAATTTCGCCGTCACCTTCCGCAACCGCACGGTCACGCTCACGCCGAAGGAATTCCGCTTTGCGCTGCTGCTGTTCAGCAATCTGTCGCGGCCGGTGTCGCGCGCGCACATCATGGAAACGGTGTGGGCGCGCCGCCGCGACGTTAAGTCGCGCACGGTCGATACGCACGCGTCGCGCGTGCGATCCAAGCTCGAGCTACGTCCTGAAAACGGCTATTCGCTCGCGCCGCTGTATGGCTACGGCTATCAACTGGACGCCTTTCCGGTGGAAGCCGCTGCGGCCTGATGCCGATGCCCGCGCTGATGCCCGCCATAAGCGGCACGGCGCGGGCGTCGCGGTGTAACAATCGTGGAAACGCTATAATATGAGGCTAAACCATAGCTCCCCAGCATGCAGCTTCTAACGATCGGAATCAATCACCACACTGCGCCTGTCGCCTTGCGCGAACGCGTGGCGTTTCCGCTCGAACAGATCAAACCTGCACTGGACACCTTCAAAAGCGTCTGGCTCGGCACCACGGCCCGCTCGGCGCCCGAAGCGGCGATTCTCTCCACCTGCAATCGCACCGAACTCTACTGCGCGACCGACGACGCGGCCGTGCGCGAAGCCGCGATCCAATGGCTGTCGCGGTATCACAACCTGCCTATCGAAGAGCTCGCGCCGCACGTCTACGCGCTGCCGCAGTCCGAAGCCGTGCGCCACGCATTTCGCGTCGCGTCCGGTCTCGATTCGATGGTGCTCGGCGAAACGCAAATCGTCGGACAAATGAAGGACGCCGTGCGCACGGCCTCGGAGGCAGGCGCGCTCGGCACCTATCTGAACCAGTTATTCCAGCGCACGTTTGCCGTCGCGAAGGAAGTGCGCACCACGACCGAAATCGGCGCACAGTCCGTTTCCATGGCCGCAGCAGCCGTGCGGCTCGCGCAGCGCATTTTCGACAAGGTGTCGAACCAGCGCGTGCTGTTCATCGGCGCGGGCGAAATGATCGAGTTGTGCGCCACGCACTTTGCCGCGCAGCAACCGCGCGAACTCGTGGTCGCGAACCGCACGGCGGAACGCGGCATGCGGCTCGCCGAACGCTTCAATGGGCGCGCCATTCCGCTGTCGGAACTGCCCACGCGCATGCATGAGTTCGACATCATCGTGTCGTGCACGGCGTCTACGTTGCCGATCATCGGCTTGGGCGCGGTCGAGCGCGCGGTCAAGGCGCGGCGTCATCGGCCGATCTTCATGGTCGATCTGGCCGTGCCGCGCGACATCGAACCGGAAGTCGGCAAGCTGGAAGACGTGTTCCTGTACACCGTCGACGACCTGGGCGCAATCGTCCGCGAAGGCAATGCTTCGCGCCAGGCCGCGGTGGCGCAAGCCGAAGCGATTATCGAAACGCGCGTGCAGAATTTCATGCAATGGCTCGACGCGCGCAGCATCGTGCCGGTCATTCGCCATATGCATACGCAAGCCGACGTGCTGCGCCGGGCCGAAGTCGAACGCGCGCAGAAAATGCTCGCGCGTGGCGACGATCCGGCCGCGGTGATCGAGGCGCTCTCGCAGGCGCTCACCAACAAGCTGATTCACGGCCCCACCCACGCGCTCAACCGCGCGAGCGGCGAACACCGTGACACGCTCATCGAACTGATGGGCGGCTTCTACAAACACTCCGGTTCGACCGAGCGTTAGCGGCGCGCACGCCGCCGCGCCGCCGGCCCGTGGCCCTGCAGTGGCCCGCCACGTGCTTCTGTCCCGGGCATCCGCCCATTTTTCTGGTTGCCGTCCTTGCCGGAGCCCGCTCCGATACCCGCCCGATGAAAACGAGCATGCAACACAAGCTCGACCAGCTGACTACACGGCTGGCCGAACTCAACGACCTGCTGAGCCGAGAGGACATCACCTCGAATCTCGACCAATACCGCAAGCTCACGCGCGAACACGCCGAGCTCGGGCCTGTGGTCGAGCATTACGCGCTGTGGCGCCAGGCCATGCACGACGCCGCCACCGCGCAGGAACTGCTGACAGACGCATCCATGCGCGATTTCGCCGAAGAGGAAATTCGCGCGGCGCGTGACCGAATGGAGCAGCTCGGCGGCGAACTGCAGACCATGCTGTTGCCGAAAGATCCGAACGACGACCGCAACATCTTCCTCGAAATCCGCGCGGGTACCGGCGGCGACGAGTCCGCGCTTTTTGCGGGCGACCTGTTGCGTATGTATCTGCGCTACGCCGAGCGCAACCGCTGGCAAGTGGAGATGATGTCGGCGAGCGAATCGGACCTGGGCGGCTATAAGGAAGTGATCGTGCGGATTGCGGGCGAAGCCGCGTATTCCAAGCTCAAGTTCGAGTCCGGCGGCCACCGCGTGCAGCGCGTGCCGGCAACCGAAACGCAGGGCCGCATTCACACGTCGGCGTGCACGGTCGCGGTGATGCCGGAAGCCGACGAAATCGGTGAAGTCGAAATCAATCCGGCCGACTTGCGCATCGACACGTTCCGCGCGTCCGGTGCGGGCGGCCAGCACATCAACAAGACAGATTCGGCCGTGCGGGTCACGCACTTGCCGACGGGCATCGTCGTCGAATGTCAGGACGACCGCTCGCAGCACAAGAACAAGGACCGCGCGCTGAAGGTGCTCGCGGCCCGCATCAAGGACAAGCAATCGCACGAGCAGCAGGCGAAGGAAGCCGCGACGCGCAAGAGCCTGATCGGCTCCGGCGACCGGTCGGAGCGGATTCGCACTTACAACTTCCCGCAAGGGCGTCTGACAGACCATCGGATCAATCTGACGCTGTATCGCCTGGATGCGATCATGGACGGCGATCTGGACGAACTGATCGGGGCGCTTGTGAGCGAACATCAAGCCGAGTTGCTCGCTTCGCTCGGCGACGCGGATTAGGCGTCAATGACCGCCCAGGACCCAGCCGATCGCGACCGCGCCGCCACGCCGGCCACTCCCGGCACGCCAGCCACGCTCTTGCGCGCCTCGCCATTGCCGCCGCTCGAAGCGCGGATTCTGCTCACGCACGTGCTCGGCTGGCGGCAAACGCAACTCATCACACGCGCGGACGAAGTGCTCGACGGCGCCTGCGTCGAGCGCTATCTGAAGTTGCAGGCACGGCGCGTGGCCGGTGAACCGGTGGCGCAGATTGTCGGCGTGCGCGAATTTTTCGGACTCGAATTCGAGGTCACGCCGCATGTGCTGATTCCGCGTCCCGAAACCGAATTGCTGGTCGAAACGGCGCTCACGGCCATGCAAGACCTCGCGCGCCCGCGCGTGCTGGATCTCGGCACCGGCACGGGCGCGATTGCGGTGGCCATTGCGTCGATGCGGCCGGATGCGCAAGTCACTGCAGTGGATCGCTCGGCAGAAGCACTCGCGGTCGCGGCGCGCAATGCCGCGCGCCGGCTCGATGCAAAGCGACCCGGCGGCGCCGTGATCTTCGCGCAAAGCGACTGGTACGGTGCGCTTGATCGCGGCCTGTGCTTCGACGTGATCGTCAGCAACCCGCCGTATATCGCAAGCGACGATCCGCATCTGGCGCAGGGCGATCTGCGCTACGAGCCGCGCGGCGCGCTCACCGACGAAGCCGACGGCCTCAGCGCGATTCGCGCAATCGTGGCTGGCGCGCCCGCGCGGCTGAGCTCGCACGGCATACTGTGGATGGAGCACGGCTACGATCAGGCTGAGGCCGTGCGTACACTTCTGACCGCGCAAGGTTTCGCGGATGTCAGATCCGAGCGGGATCTGGCAGGTATCGAGCGAATCAGCGGCGGGCGGCTTGCCGGCTGAGCTCACGTCGCCAACCCACACACCGACGCTCGACTCACGTCAAACGCCAAACGCCCAACGCCCAATACCTGCCAATACCAAGCCGCCGCCGCCCAAAGCGGGCCGCCGCAATAGCCGCAATCACCGGATGGTCAAAGCGGCCGTCGGCCGGTACGAGCGAAATCCGCTATCATTTCAGCCTATTCCCTACACATACCGGAACCGCAAGGTCAGTCATGGATACGCAACAACGCATCAAGCAAATCGTCGACGAAAACAACGTCGTGCTCTTCATGAAGGGCAGCGCACAGTTTCCGATGTGCGGCTTTTCCGGCCGCGCCGTACAGATCCTGAAGGCTTGCAATGTCAGCGACTTCAAGACCGTCAACGTGCTCGAAGACGACGAAGTCCGCCAGGGCATCAAGCAGTTTTCGAACTGGCCGACCATTCCGCAGCTTTATGTGAAGGGCGAATTCGTCGGCGGCTCGGACATCATGATGGAAATGTACGAATCCGGCGAACTGCAGCAACTGTTTGCCGCGGCCTGATCCGCCGGTCCCAAAGCTGCTCCTGAAACACGCTGAGGCGCCGCGAGTCATGGAAACACGCGCTGCGGCGCCACGCCGGCTGATTGTCGCCATCACCGGCGCAACTGGCGCCATTTACGGCATTCGCCTGCTCGAAACGCTGCGCAAGCTGGGCGGCGTGGAAAGTCATCTGCTTATTTCAAACGCCGGCTGGCTTAACATCCAGCACGAACTCAAGCTAGGCAAGGAAGACGTGCATCCGCTCGCGGATGTCGTCCATTCGGTGCGCGACGTGGGCGCGAGCATCGCATCGGGCTCCTTTGCGACGGACGGCATGATCGTCGCGCCCTGCTCGATGAAAACGCTGGCGAGCGTCGCGCACGGTTTCTCCGACAACCTCATCACCCGCGCCGCCGACGTCACGCTCAAGGAGCGCCGCCGGCTCGTGCTGCTGGTGCGCGAAACACCGTTGAACCTCGCGCATCTGCGCAATATGACGGCGGTCACGGAAATGGGCGGCGTGATCTTTCCGCCCTTGCCTGCTTTCTACAACCAACCGGCGAGCATCGACGAAATGGTCGATCACACGGTCGCCCGCGTGCTCGATCTGTTTGCGCCTGGGCCGGCGCTCTCGCCGACGTGGACCGGATTGCGCGGCGCCGACGATTGACTGCGTGGCGCGACCCCAGCGCCGCATTAACAACTACCGCAAGACAATCAATTCTGCTTTCGCCCGTTTATCAAACAGCGGTGCGGCATTATATTGGCAGCAACCGAACTTCCGATCGCGCCTTGCGGGCGCGCCGCTGCCATGAACCGCTTACCTTCGCTTTTTCTTTCCCACGGCGCGCCGACGCTGCCGATCGACCCGTCATTGCCGTCCGCCGAGTTTGCGACGCTGGGCGCGCAGTTGCCGCGCCCCGAGGCGGTGTTGATGCTCTCGGCGCATTGGGGCACCGCGCAGCCTGTCGCGAGCATCTCGACTGAACCCGAGACTATCCACGACTTTTACGGCTTTCCGCGCCAGCTGTACGAGATCCAGTATCCGGCTCGCGGCGCGCCCGATCTCGCGCGCCGCGCTGCCGCGCTGCTCGGTGAAGGCGGCCTGCACGCCGAGCTGCAGCCGCACGGGCTGGACCACGGCGCGTGGGTGCCGATGCTGCTGATGTTCCCCGACGCGGCCCTACCCGTCGCACAGTTGTCGATCCAGCCGCGCCTCGACGCGGCGCATCATTTCCGCGTCGGCCGAGCGTTGCGCGCGCTAAAGGACGAAGGCGTGCTGGTGATCGGCTCGGGCCAGATCACCCACAATCTGCGCGCGGCCGACTTTTCCGCGCGGCCGGAAGATGCCGATCCGCGCGTCGCCGAATTCACCGACTGGTTCGAAGAAAAGCTGACCGCGCGCGACATCGACGCGCTGCTCGATTATCGCCGCCAGGCGCCGCATGCCGTGCTGATGCATCCGACCGACGAACATCTGCTGCCGGTCTTCGCCGCGCTCGGTGCCGCCGACGACGATTACTCCCTCACGATCCAGTCGCTCGGCACGTACCAGCGCGCGCTTGCCATGACGAACTACGTGTTCGGGAGCGCCTGAGCGCCGGCTCCGCCCGCCGCGGAACGAGCCGTCAAATGCCGCAGCAGAAACAAAAAGCCCGCCTGAGCAGAACTCAGGCGGGCTTTTACTTTTCAACTTGCCGCCGGGACGTCGATCGCCCGGCGAACGCGGCAGTTTAATGTGCGCCGATACCTTCGAGCACTTCGTCGTGCGTCTGACGCTCTTCCAGATATTCGGAGCGATAACCGCTCTGCACGCCCCAGTAATAGAAGACGAGCGAGAACGCGATCACGACCAGCATGTCCCAGCCGTATGGCAGCAGGCCATGGCCGCCGAACTCCTTGCTGCCGATCAGCGACAGGATCGCCATCACCGGCAGATAGGCGACGAGCCACCATGCCGCCTTCAGGTCGCGGCCCCAGCCGCCGAAGCCCGACTTCGCCTGGAAGTAGAAGTAGACCGGCAGCGCGACAACCATCAGCAGAATGATTTCGCCCGTCAGCGGCCATTTGGCCCAGTACAGGATCAGCGACGCACACACGAACGCGAACGGCGCGATCACCTGCATGCCGGGAATATGCAGCGGACGCTCCAGATCCGTCGCCGCGCGGCGCAGCGCCATCAGGCTGATCGGGCCCGTCAGGTAGGAAATCACGGTCGCCACCGAAATCACCGCCGCGAGCGAGCTCCAGCCGCGGAAGAAGAACAGGAAGATGAACGAGACCAGCAGGTTGAACCACATCGCCGGGCGCGGGACGCCGTAGAACGGATGCACGCTGCCGAAAATCTTCGGCATCGTGTTGTTGCGTTCCATCGCGTAGATCATGCGCGTGGTGGTCGCCATGTAGGTCGTGCCGGTGCCGCTCGGGCTCACGAAGGCGTCGACATACAGCAGAACGGCCAGCCAGTTGAGGTTCAGCGCGATCGCCAGTTCCGCGAACGGCGAGGCGAAATTGAAGTGGCGCCAGCCCTTCATCACGTCGGTCGGATTGACCGAGCCGATATACGCGACCTGCAGCAGCACATAAATGACGAGCGCAAGTAAAATCGAGCCGATCACCGCGAACGGCACGCTTTTCGCGGGATTACGCGCTTCGCCGGCGAGGTTGATCGGGCTCTGGAACCCGTTGAACGCGAACACGATGCCGCTCGTGGCGACCGCCGTCAGCACGGCCGACCAGCCGTACGGCGCGAACGTACTCACCTGGCCGAAGTTTTCCGTGTGAAAGCTGCTCGCCATCAAGCCGGCGATGGTCGCGCCCGGAATCAGGAACTTGAAGATCGTGATGGCCGAGTTGGCGCGCGCAAACAGCTTCACGCCCCAGTAGTTCAGCAAAAAGTAGACGATCACGAGGGCCGCCGAGAGCAGCAACCCGGTTGTCGTTAATGATTCGTCGACGAATAATGCATGCGCCCAGGCATACGGCCAGGTGCTCATGTATTGAATGGAGGCCTCGGCCTCGATGGGAATCACCGACACAATGGCGATCCAGTTGGCCCACGCGCTGATGAAGCCCACCAGCGCGCCGTGCGAATAGCGCGCGTAACGCACCATGCCGCCCGACTCCGGGAACATCGCGCCCAGTTCGGCGTAGGTCAGCGCAATGGCGAGAATCACGACTGCGCCGATGATCCACGCGCAGATCGACGCCGGACCCGCGATTTTCGCGGCTTTCCACGCGCCGAACAGCCAGCCTGAGCCGATGATCGAACCCAGGCCGGTCAGCATGAGTGCGAACGGCCCGATGTTCCGTTGTATAGAACTTTTCACGTCTTCTCCTGTTTCAGAACCATGTCGGCACCCCCTGACCTGCGCTTATGACGCTGAGAACGGGTGACGCGCATGTATGCGCGGCGGTTATCCCTGTGGTGCAACCGGCGCGGGCGCGTAGTTTAACGGTTGCACCCGTCGCCTGCAGCGAAACTAAGGGTTCTCCCTAGCAAAAAAACTACCCACTTCGCAAGCTTTGTAAGCAACTTTTCGGGGCGCTATCGCGAATTTTTGTAAAGTTGCCGGTCGAGTGTTGACCTTCTCTCGAAATCGCCGTATAACGTTCGGGCAGGATTTCAAGCGGCGAGTGAATTGGTCTTTCGTAGTTCGCCCATCAACGGTACTCCGGTTGGTCCCATTACCCCCTTCCTTGATTTTCATGCACTCATGGGCTTCGGCCTTATTCACCATTTTTAGGAACAAGTAATATGGAAACCGGTACCGTCAAGTGGTTCAATGACGCAAAGGGCTTTGGCTTCATCACCCCGGACGGCGGCGGCGAAGATCTGTTCGCGCATTTCTCGGAAATCCGCACGGAAGGCTTCAAGACGCTGCAAGAAAACCAAAAGGTTACGTTTGAAGTGAAGACGGGCCCGAAGGGCAAGCAAGCTGCTAACATCAAGCCGGTGTAAGCGCTACGCTGCTTCCTTCTGGACGCAAAAAACCCCGCCAAGGCGGGGTTTTTTTATATCCGTCGACATTGCGACAAGGCGATTATCTTCGCGCTATGCGAGTTGTGATTCGCGTTCAGGTGAAGACACGCCGCGCGTGAATGCCGAGGCCCGTGGCCACGCTCGCGAGGCGGTCGCCGAATACGGGTTGCGCATCGGGAAATGTCGCGGCCAATGCGTTAGAGAGAAACGCGAGACCGGTCGAGCCGCCCGTAAAGTACACCGCGCTCACGTCGCGAACGGACACGCCGGCGGCGTGCACGGTGTCGCGCGCCGCCGCCACGATGCGCCGCGTCTCCTCCTGGCCCGCCTCGATCAACTGGGCTTCGTCGAATGCAAGACGCAGTTCGTCTTCCACTTCGTCCAGATCGATCACCGTCTCGCCGCCCGCCGCGACGCCGATCTTCGCCTCTTCGGCATGCGCCGCCAGCGCGTGACCGAGACGCCGCTCGACCACGCGCATCAGGCGGTCGTGGTGCTTGACCTCGGTGAAGAGGTGCCGCATCAAAGCGAGTTCGCTGACACGCTTGGGCGCATAGACCGTGTTGATCAGATGCCACGTCGCAAGGTCGAAATAGACGCGGTTCGGGATTTCGCGGCCTTCCGGGTCGAGCGATTGATAGCCGAGTTCGCGCAGAATCGTCGCCAGTTCCACGCGGCGGTCGAAATCCGTGCCCGCGACGTGCACGCCGTGGTGAGCCAGCACGTCGTCCTTGCGCTCCACGCGCTGCATCCGTTCGGGCCCCACGCGCACCAGCGAAAAGTCCGACGTACCGCCGCCAATGTCGGCCACCAGCACAAGGCCTTCGCGTGTCAGGCGCGATTCGTAGTCGAAAGCGGCCGCAATCGGCTCATACTGGAAGTGAATGTCGCGCAAACCGACCGCGCGCGCCGCCGTTTCCAGCTGCTTTTGCGCCACCTGATCCGCGCGCGGGTCGTCGTCGACGAAGAACACCGGGCGGCCCAGCACCGCGCGGTCGATCGGCGCCCCCGCGCTTTTTTCCGCCGAACGCTTCAGATGGTCGAGGAAAATCGCGATGACGTCCGTGTACTTGATTGCCGTGCCGTCGCCGAGATCCGTCGAATTGTCGGCAAGCGGCGAGCCGAGAATGCTTTTCATCGAGCGCATCAGCCGGCCGTCGAAACCGTCGATGTACGCCGCGAGCGCCGCGCGCCCGAATTCGCGGGTGTCTTCGTCGGTATTGAAGAAGACCGAGGTGGGCAGCGTCGTGTAGGCGCCTTCGACGGGCGCGAGCCTGAGCGCCGCGCCGTCCGGAACGGCCACGGCCGAGTTGGAAGTACCGAAGTCAATCGCGCAATAGGTCATGGCAGGAATCGCCGCTCACGGCTGGCGCGCACGGGTAGGGGGAGCGGCTTTGTATCACGAAAGCCGGACCAGCATCAACATGCCAATTAGCCCGGCGGGGCGTGAGCAAAGTGCAATGCAGGCACGACCGAGGCACAAACGGCGCGCAGCCCGACGCGCTTTGCGCGCAACGCGCGGCGGAACGCAAATTGCTCCGCACTGCTGTTCCAGCCGCCGCATTCCAACGACTCAGGAGACCATCAGCAATGAGCGCGCCGCCTGCCGCCGACGTCGAGCGAAAAACCGCCGGGGTGATCGAAACGGATTTGCCGTCGCGGCTCGACCGACTGCCTTGGGGACGCTTTCATACCTTGATCGTCGTGGCGCTCGGCGTGACCTGGCTGCTCGACGGACTCGAGGTGACACTCGCCGGGGCGGTTGCGAGCGCGTTGAAGTCGAGCCCGTCGCTGCATTTCAGCAACGCGGACGTGGGTCTCGCCGGCAGCGCCTACATCGCCGGCGCGGTGCTGGGCGCGCTCGGTTTCGGCTGGCTCACCGACCGGCTGGGCCGCCGCAAGCTCTTTTTCATCACGCTCGCGCTGTATCTGGCGGCCACCGCCGCCACCGCCTTGTCGTGGAATCTCGCCAGCTTTTTGCTGTTCCGCTTTCTGACCGGCGCGGGCATCGGCGGCGAATACACGGCGATCAATTCGACAATTCAGGAATTCACGCCGCCTCGCGTGCGCGGCTGGATCGATCTGGCGATCAACGGCACCTTCTGGGTAGGCGCCGGGCTGGGCGCGGCGGGTTCGCTGGTGCTGCTTGATCCGCACTTGCTGCCGGGCGACTGGGGCTGGCGCGCATGCTTTTTCATCGGTGCGGCGCTCGCGCTGATCGTGCTGCCGATGCGCATCTGGGTGCCTGAAAGCCCGCGCTGGCTGCTGACGCACGGCGACGAGCGCGACGCTCGCGGCATCGTCGAAGGAATCGAAAGTCGCTTTCGCAGCGAAGGCCACACGCTGCCCGCCGACGGCTTCACGCGCCTGCGCCTGCGTGCCCGCGGGCACACGCCGCTGCGCGAAGTGTTTCATACGCTGTTCAATCTGCACCGACGGCGCGCGCTGGTCGGTCTTTCGCTGATGACCGCGCAGGCGTTCTTCTATAACGCGATTTTCTTCACCTACGCGCTCGTGTTGACAGATTTCTATGGGGTGCCTGGCGATCACATCGGCTGGTATCTGCTACCTTTCGCACTCGGCAATTTCCTCGGCCCGTTGCTGCTCGGCCGCCTTTTCGATGTGATCGGGCGGCGCAAGATGATCGCGTCGACTTACGGCATGTCGGCGATTCTGCTGACGGCAAGCGGCTACCTCTTCGAGCAGCACATGCTGACGGTCGTCACACAAACCGTCGCGTGGATGGTGATTTTCTTCTTCGCGTCGGCGGCGGCCAGCTCGGCTTATCTCACCGTCAGCGAATCGTTTCCGCTGGAAATCCGCGCGCTCGCCATTGCCGTGTTCTACGCGTTCGGTACAGCGCTCGGCGGAATCGCCGGACCGGCCTTCTTCGGACGGCTGATCGACACGCACCAGCGCGGCGAAGTGTTTTCCGGCTATCTGGTCGGCTCCGCGCTCATGCTCGCGGCAGCCGTGATCGCGGCGATCTGGGGTGTAGATGCGGAGCGCAAGTCGTTGGAGCATGTGGCCGCGCCGCTTTCGAGCGTAACCGACGACGACGCGCTTTGACGCGCCCAATAAAAAACGCGCGGCACGCGCCGCGCGTTCTTCGTCAACGTGCAAGGCAACAGAAGCCGCCTCAGAACGCCTTTTTCCAGCCGCCGCCATAGGCGATCTCGCCAAGCGGCAAACGCTGGCGCGCCGACTTTTCGCGCTCGCGCAGCACCGGATCCAGCTTCTCGACGTCGCCGTAATGGCCGAGCGAAATGATCGCGATGGGCTCGACGTCGTTCGGCAACTCAAAAGCCGTGCGGAATGCGTTCGGGTCGAAGCCGCTCATCTGATGCGCGGCGAGGCCGAGCGCGTGCGCTTGCAAGACCAGCGCCATGGCCGCCGCGCCGGCGTCGTATTGCGCGCAGCGGTTCACTTCGCCCTTCGCGGTGCGCGTTTGCGTCGTCACGGCGATCAGCACGGGCGCGGGTGCGTTCCAGCCCTGGTTGAACGGCACGAGGGTGGCAAACGCCTGCTTGAATGCGACTTCATCGACGCTGCGGTCGAACACCAGAAAACGCCACGGCTGTGCGTTGTACGACGAAGGCGCCCAGCGTGCCGCTTCGAGCACCGCGTGCAGGTTCTCGCGGCTCACCGGCTCGCTCGAATAGGCGCGCGGGCTCCAGCGACCGGCAATCAGCTCGTGGATGGCGACTTCGGTGGGGGCGGGTTTGTGGGTCATGCGCTTCTCTCGGTGGAAATTCACGATCGCGGGCGGCTGCCCAAGGCCACATAGCATACCCAAGGATCGACGCGCGCGCTGTGCAATACGCGCGGATGGTTTTTCCGTGGTGTGGAAAGCCGCAGGCGCGGCGCGCTAGCGTCTTTCCCTTTCCCTGAATCGCGTCAGACGGCCTGCGGCTGCGGCACCTTGGCCGGCCGGTTGATCCGCAGCACGATAACGGCGGCGACGAGGCACAGACCGCCCGAAATCATCGACGCCACCGTGTAGGTGCCGAGGCTCGCGCGCAGCATGCCCGCGCCGAGCGCCGCGAACGCTGCGCCGAGCTGATGCCCCGCCACGACCCAGCCGAACACCACGGGCGCCGACTCCTTGCCGTAGACGTCGGTCGCGAGACGCACGGTCGGCGGCACGGTGGCGATCCAGTCGAGCCCGTAGAACACGGCGAATAGCGGCAGCCCGAAAAAGTCGATGCCGAAGGCGTGCGGCAGATACATCAGCGACAAGCCGCGCAGCCCGTAATACCAGAACAGCAGCACCCGGCTATTGAAACGGTCCGAGAGCCAGCCGGAGAGTGTCGTGCCGAACAGATCGAACACACCCATGGCTGCAAGCAGCGACGCGCCCTGCACTTCCGACATGCCGTAGTCGCCGCACATGGCGATCAGATGGGTGCCGACGTAGCCGTTTGTGCTCGCGCCGCAAATAAAGAAGCTGAAGAACAGCAGCCAGAAATCGCGCGTCCTGCTCGCCATGGCGAGCGTGCCGAATGCGATGGCGAGCGGGTTCTGCTTCGTGACCGTGGCCGCCACGGGCGCGTCGTGCGGCTCGCCGTACGGACGCAGCTTCACATCGGCCGGGCGCTCGGGCAGCAGAAACGCCACCAGCGGCAAAACGACAGCCGCGGCCGCCGCGACGACCCACACCACCTGACGCCAGCCATAGTGCTCGGCGATGGCCGCGAGCATCGGCAGAAACACGAGCTGGCCGGTCGCCGAACTCGCCGTGAGAATCCCCATGACCAGCCCGCGGTGCGTGGTGAACCAGCGGGTCACCACGGTCGCCGACAAGGACAGCGCGGCCACGCCCGTCGCGCCGCCCACCATCACGCCCCAGACGAGCACCATCTGCCACGGCTGCGTCATCAGCGACGACAGCGCGACGCCCAACGCCATCGTGCCGAGCGCGATGAGCAGCGTGGGCCGCACACCGAAGCGCTGCATCGCCGCGGCCGCGAACGGCCCCATCAACCCGTACAGCGCGATGTTCACGGAGATGGCGAGCGAAATCGTCGCACGGCTCCAGCCGAACTGGTGCTCAAGCGGCACCATCATCACGCTCGGCGTGGCGCGCGTGCCGGCCGCCGCGAGCAACACCAGAAACACCACGGCGACCGTCAACCAGCCATAGTGGAAACGCCTGCCTATCAGTCCTGCTGCCCAGTTCATCGGCTCTCCTGTCGCGCGAATTCGAAGCGTCGGCACCGTCGGTACTTTTACGGTTTCGGTAAGGGACTTGTGACAGATCAGTCACAATCAGTGTTGCGATGTTAGTTACCGGTCGGTAACATGTCAAGGCGTCAATTGAATTCAGGGGCCGTTCATGTCTGCAAGCGAAACTTCCAAACCAGCCGGCGCTCCGCCAGCGTCCGGGCCGGTGGGCGCCCCGCGCCGGGCCCGGGGGACGCATACGACCGGGCCCGAAGCGCAACAGCACTTGCTGCGCGCCGCGGACGAATTGTTCTATCGCGAGGGCGTTCGCGCAGTGGGCGTGGACGCGGTGGTCGAGCGGGCCGGCGTCAACAAGATGAGCCTGTACCGCCAGTTTTCGTCGAAAGACGAACTGGTGATGGCGTACCTGGAGCGCAAAGACGCGCAGTTCTTCGGCTACGTCGAAAAGAGCTTCGCGAAACATCCCGGCGAGCCGGCGCGGCAGTTGCAGCAATATTTCGACGACCTCGCGGCGCGGGCGTCGCTCGAGGACTATCGCGGCTGTCCGTTCGTGAATGTCGCCGTCGAGTTTTCGGACACCGGACACGCCGCGCGGCAGTTCGTGTTCCGCAACAAGGAGCGACTGCTCGCGCGCCTCACTGAACTGGCGACGGCCGCAGGCGCCGACGATCCCGAGCTGCTCGGCAATGCGCTTGCCTTGCTGATCGAGGGTGTGTATGCGGCGAGCCAGACCTATCGCGCCGGATCCGGGCCGGTGCTGGCCGCGCCGAAAGCGGCAGCGCAATTGATCGCCGCGGCATGCGGGGGCAGATCGGCAGAGTAGTTTTGGCTGGGTCGCTGGTTTGCTGATTCCCGCGAGCGCACGCACGCAGCCAGCAGCGGCGTCGTGAGCCCGCGCGGGCGCCGCTAAAATGACGCTTTGCCTCAATTGCCGAACCGCCATGCCCTCATCCGCCGAATCGCACGACGCAGTCGTTGCCGCCACCCGTCACTGGCTGACTGAAGCCGTGATCGGACTCAACCTGTGTCCGTTCGCGAAGGCCGTCCACGTAAAGCGACAAATTCGCTACGCGGTGAGCGAGGCCACCGGCCTGGAAGGCGTGCTCGCCGATCTCGAAACGGAGCTGAACACGCTGGTCGCCGCCGATCCCGCCGCCGTCGACACGACACTATTAATCTTGCCCCAGGCGCTCGGCGATTTTCTCGAATACAACGACGCGCTTTTTTTCGCCGAAAGAATGCTCAAGCAGCTTCGGCTCGAAGGCATTATCCAGATTGCCAGCTTTCACCCTTTCTATCAGTTCGAAGGCACGGAACCTGACGACATCGAGAATTACACGAATCGCGCGCCGTACCCGATTCTGCATTTACTCAGAGAAGACAGCATTGAGCGCGCGGTTCAGGCATTTCCCGATGCTGAAGCCATCTACGAACGCAATCAGGAAACGCTGCGGCGAATCGGACTCGCCGGCTGGCATAAATTGATGAAAACCTGAATTACGCGGAAACGAAAAACCGCTCTTTCAGCTCCTCGATACCAAGCGTCTGCATCACCTCGTTGAGGCGCTCGGCCGGGCGCCGCCGCGGCAGGTCCTTGAACTGGGCGATGATCAGTTCGTTTTTCATCGAATGTTCCCAGCCGACCAGTTCGGTCACGCTCACCTGATAGCCGTGCGCTTCCAGCTGCAAGCAGCGCAGCACGTTGGTAATCTGGCTGCCGAATTCGCGCGTATGCAACGGATGCCGCCAGATTTCCGTCAGCGCATTGCCGAGCGATTTACTTTTGTTTTGCCGTAAAACGCCTGCCACTTCGGCCTGACAACACGGCACCACCACGATATATTTCGCCTTCTTTTCGAGGGCGAAGCGAATCGCGTCGTCGGTGGCGGTATTGCAGGCGTGCAATGCGGTGACAATATCGATTTGCGCCGGCAGGCAGTCCGATGTAATTGATTCGGCTACCGACAGATTCAGAAACGACATGCCCGTAAAGCCGAGCCGCGCCGCCAGTTGCTCGGAGCGGGTCACGAGCTCCTCGCGCGTTTCAATGCCGTAAATGTGCGACGCCCCACCCGCGGCACCGTGAAAGTCCTTGAAGGGCAGTCCGATGTAATTGATTCGGCTACCGACAGATTCAGAAACGACATGCCCGTAAAGCCGAGCCGCGCCGCCAGTTGCTCGGAGCGGGTCACGAGCTCCTCGCGCGTTTCAATGCCGTAAATGTGCGACGCCCCACCCGCGGCACCGTGAAAGTCCTTGAAGAACAGGTCGTACAGGATAAAACCTAGGTATGACTTGCCCGCGCCGTGGTCGACGAGCGTGACCGCGCCCTTCTGCTGCTTCAGGTCCGTCAGCAGCGGCTCGATGAACTGGAACAGATGGTAGACCTGCTTCAGCTTGCGGCGGCTGTCCTGGTTCATCTTGCCGTCGCGCGTCAGGATGTGCAGCTCCTTGAGCAACTCGATGGACTGGTTCGGGCGAATTTCGTGGGTTTTGCTGGACATCGTGGAAGCCGTCGGCAATTGCGGCCGGAACGTGCGTCAGGTGACGGAAGAAAACAAAAGTTGCTGCCAGTTTACCCAAACGGCGGCCCGTTCACCGAAGAGCGCGCCAAAACATGCAGGAAGTGCGGCATTCCTGGAACAGTTCCTGCTGTTTTTCGGCACGCCGCGGGAATCCTCCGCGCGCAGCAGAACCGTTTCGCGCCGCCAAGGTCCCAAAGGCGTAAGCCGTGGTGCCCATAACAACAAGCTGTTGGCCGTGGTGACGAACACCCGGCCCGGATGCAGGTGGGGAGGACGGCTCCGTAACACGAGCCGAACGTTACGTAACCGGCAGCGCGCCGCAATGTCGACAGCACTCGCGCCCGGACAATAGAAGAGGCAGCAATGGATACGGTACCCAACGGAAACGTCGAACAGAAGTTCCAGGAAATGATGGCGAAGCTCACGGCCATGCCCGCCTGGAGCGAAAAGCAGCAGCTCGAGCTGGAGATGGCGCGCGACATCTCCACGGAAATGCTTCGTCTCGCCGAAGTCATGCGCGACGGCAGCGTCGACATGGAAACCTGCCTGACGCTGCTCAAATACGCGAAAGTGCTGGACTTCGTGATGACCACGCTCGCTTCGCGGCGCGACATCAAACCGCAAACGCTGCGTGTCATCTTCAAGCTTGCCGGGCTTAAAGTCGACGAAGCCTACCCGAGCTGAGGCTTGGGGCAACGCGTCGAGACGAGATCGACACCACGCCGCGACTCGCGCGAGCGGTCACGCGCCGCTCGCCTCCCCCGCGAGTCAGCGCGGCGGCTCTTTTTCCTGCCCGAGCGCAGCGAGGAGTTCGAGGCTCAATCCGCGAGTCAATGCCGCGATTTAACGCCGCGAGTCAATGCCGCGGCTCACGTGCGCGGAGCCTGAACCGGCGGCGTGCCTTCGTGAAAAAGCGTCCTTAATTGCGACCGGAGTTCCGGCGAATCAGCATGCTTGTGCACGCTGACCGCGTGCTGCACCGCGGCGTCGAGCAACTCGTCTTCGCTGTCGGCCGATAGCGCGACCGTGCAGTTCATTTCGCTTGGAAACTCGCGGCAGTCGATGTAGTGGCGGGTCATGGCAGTCTCCTTGATCGATAGGTGCGGACATCCACGCAGGACACGACGCGCGAACTCGCGCGGCAACGACGCGGTGAGTGGAACGATGCGGGGAACGACGCGAATGGCGCCCGGAGGAAGGTGTCCAGAAATTATAGTTCGCCATGCTGAATAACAAAGCGGCGGCCTTGCGGCGCGGTGGGCGCAAAGGCGCCGAAATGTAGCGTTCTCGCGTCTGTGGTGAAGACCGACGCGTTTGCCCGGCGCCGCTTGCAATGTAAAAATAGCGGCCTTCGCGCCACGTCTCACCGCAGCATGCTGTTGCGCTGGTGAGAGGAGCACGCCCGTTGTTTCGCCGCATAGGCTGCGGCACGCCGCCTCTTCCCTTATCCGCAGGCCCGCATGTCATCTTCGTTCGATTCCGCCCGCGTCGCCGTCATCGGCGGCGGCCCCGCCGGTTTGATGGCCGCCGAGGCGCTTTGCCTGCAAGGCGTGCAGGTGGACGTCTATGACGCCATGCCCTCCGTGGGCCGCAAATTCCTGATGGCCGGCAAAGGCGGCATGAACATCACGCATTCCGAGCCGCTCGAGCCGTTTCTCGATCGCTACGGCGCGCGCCGCGACCGCATCGCGCCGCTTGTGGACGCGTTCGGGCCGCACGCGCTGCGCGCGTGGTTGCGCGAGCTGGGCGTGGAGACGTTCGTCGGCAGCTCGGGACGCGTTTTTCCGACCGACATGAAAGCCGCGCCGATGCTGCGCGCGTGGCTGCATCGGTTGAGGGAAGGCGGCGTGCGCTTTCACATGCGGCACAAGTGGAGCGGCTGGGACGGCGAGCACACGGACGGCGAAGGCGCGACATCCGCCCGCTTGCGCTTCGCGACGCCCGAAGGCGAACAATCCGCCGACTATGACGCCGTCGTACTTGCGCTCGGCGGCGCCAGCTGGCCGCGCCTCGGGTCCGACGCGGCGTGGGTGCCGTTGCTCACGTCGCGCGGTGTGCCGGTGCAGCCGCTCAAGCCCGCGAACTGCGGCTTCGACGCCGGCTGGAGCCCTTACCTGGTGGAGCGTTTCGCGGGTCAGCCAGTGAAGTCGGTGGCCATTTCACTCACCGACGTAGACGGAAAAGTCCACAATCGACAAGGTGAAATACTTCTGACCGAAACCGGCCTCGAAGGCAGTCTGATCTACGCGCTTTCCGCGCCGATTCGCGAGCGGATTGCCGCCGACGGCGAACTCACGATTTCGCTGGATCTGGCGCCAGGCCTGGCTCTCGAGCGGGTGGTGGCGGAAGTGACGCGGCCGCGCGGGTCGCGCTCCATGTCGAGTCATTTGCAGGGAAGAGTCGGCATTGGCGGCGTGAAACTCGCGCTGCTGCACGAGATTCTGCCGAAGGAAGTTTTCGTCGACGCGACGCGTCTCGCGCATGCGATCAAGGCGTTGCCCGTGCGGCTGCTGCGCGCGCGGCCCATTGCCGAAGCAATCAGCAGCGCCGGCGGTGTCCCGTTCGAGGCACTGGATGCGCATCTCATGGTCGAGCGTGTGCCCGGCGTTTTCTGTGCCGGAGAAATGCTGGACTGGGAAGCGCCGACGGGCGGTTATCTGCTGACGGCCTGTTTTGCGAGCGGTTTGGTCGCGGGGCGCGGGGCCGCGGCGTTTGCCAAGGCGCGGGCGGGGTTGCCGTAAGACGGCTCTGCCCGTTACCCGAGAATCGTCTTAAGCCCCACCGGGCAGTACCCGTTCGCGACTGTTGAACCTCTCACCCGCCGCTTCACAACCGGCTCAAGCACGCGCCTTCAGTCGCCACAACGAGGTCACTTCGGCCACGCGCGCCTTGTAGAGCGGATCCGCCTCATCCGTCGACTTCGGATGCCTCGGGCGAATATCCTCCCGACCGACCACGGTGAGCCCCGCATCGTCGATAGCGGCGAGCAGCCACTCGCGCGTGCGCAGTCCGAGATGCTCGGCAAAGTCTGACAGAATCAGCCAGCCTTCCCCGCCCGGCGACAGATGTTCCGCGAGGCCCTTGAGAAAGCCCAGCAGCATGCGGCTTTCCGGATCGTAGACGGCATATTCGATCGGCGAAGCCGGCCGCGCCGGCACCCACGGCGGATTGCAGACGACGAGCGGCGCGCGTCCTTCCGGAAACAGGTCGGCTTGCACGACTTCGACTTGCTGCTCATAACCGAGGCGGGTCAGATTCTCGCGCGCACACGCAAGTGCCCTCGGATCCTGGTCCGTCGCGACAATCTTCTTCACGCCGCGTTTGGCGAGCAGCGCAGAGAGCACGCCGGTGCCCGTGCCGATGTCGAAGGCCTTGTTCAGCGAAGGCAGCGGCGTGCGCGCGACGAGATCGACATATTCCCCGCGCACCGGCGAAAACACGCCGTAGTGCGGATGAATCCGATCGCCGAGCGCAGGAATTTCCACGCCCTTCTTGCGCCATTCGTGCGCGCCGATCAGACCCAGCAGCTCACGCAGCGACACGACCGAGGCTTCGTCGCCCGGCGGCCCGTAAGTTTCGATGCAGGCTTGCTGCACATCCGGCGCACGGCGCAGCGGAATCGCGTAATCGGCGCCGAGCGGAATCAGGATCATGCCGAGCGTGCGCGCGCGCTGCGACTGCGTCTGCCGATGCAGGTTGAACGCCTCGAGCGGCGTCGCGCCCTGCTTGCGCGGCTTGCGCTCCAGCCGCCGCGTGACCGCCTGCAGCAATTGACGCGCGTTCTGGAAGTCGCCGCGCCACAGCAGCGCGGTCCCTTCGCACGCGAGCCGGTAGGCGGAATCGGCGGTGGTTCTGTCATCGGCGACGATCACGCGCTTCGGCGGCGGCACCGCCGCCTCGGAGCGCCAACGCGCGGTACGGGGGCCGTCGGCTTCGGGCCAGGTGATGCTTGCAGGGCTCGTCATGGAAGTTGGATGGTTGGGCGAAGTGGCGCTGCAACGTGCTCTCGGCGCTCAGGCTCGGCGAAACGTAGACAGTTTAGTCCACAATCGACAAGGTGAAAGAGATATGGCGATTTTAGGCCTCAACTGCGCTCACCGTTTGCAGTGTTCACCGCTGAGCGGGCAATAAAAAACGGGGTTCCTGACTGAACAGAAACCCCGTTTCGAACTACTGGTGCCGGCTGCAGGACTCGAACCCGCCACCTCATGATTACAAGTCAAGCGCTCTACCTGATGAGCTAAGCCGGCATGAGGCCGTGATTCTACTTCATTTTACGATCTTGAGGCGAGCCCTCCCGCCACCTTTCGAACCGTCGTCGTCGGGCTGGTCGCCCTCCGGCGCGCGATCGGCTTTGGCGGCGGCGTCGGCTACGGACGGACTCTCGACCGCACGCGGCGCGACCGGTGAGGCGACCGGTTCGACCGGCTGGGCCGATTCGACCGCTTCGGCGTCTGCGCCCGAATCCTGCGCTTCGCCGCCTGTCGACTCGACCGGAAACGCCATGCCTTGCCCGTTTTCACGCGCGTAGATCGCGAGAATATTGGCGACCGGCACCTCGATCTTGTGCGACTTGCCGGAGAAACGGGCGCTGAACTCGACCCACTCGTTGCCCATCTGCAACTGGCTGGTGGCCTCGAAGCTGATGTTCAACACGATCTCGTTATCGCGCACGAATTGCCGCGGCACGCGCGTCTGATTGTCGACGCGCACCGCGATGTGCGGCGTGTAGCCGTTATCCGTGCACCATTCGTACAGCGCGCGCAGCAGATAAGGCTTGGTGGAAATCTCTTGCATCAGCAGTCCTCTTACCGGGCGCGGAGCCGCGCGCGACGAGCCGCGCGGCGCCCTGCGCCCAAAGCCAAACTCAACGACGCATCACCTTTTCGGAAGGCGTGAGCGCCTCGATATAAGCCGGACGGCTGAAAATGCGCTCGGCGTATTTCATGAGCGGCGCCGCGTTCTTCGACAGCTCGATGCCATAGTGATCCAGGCGCCACAGCAGCGGCGCGATCGCGACGTCGAGCATGGAGAACTCTTCGCCGAGCATGTACTTGTTTTTCAGGAAGATCGGCGCGAGTTGCGTCAGACGGTCGCGAATCGCGAGGCGCGCTTTCTCGTGGTTCTTCTCGGCGGCCTTGCCTTTTTCGTTTTCGAGCGTGCCGACGTGCACGAACAGCTCCTTCTCGAAGTTGAGCAGGAACAGGCGCGCGCGGGCGCGCTGAACCGGGTCGGCCGGCATGAGTTGCGGGTGCGGGAAGCGCTCGTCGATATACTCGTTGATGATGTTCGATTCGTACAGAATCAGGTCCCGTTCGACGAGGATCGGCACTTGACCATACGGATTCATCACGGCGATGTCTTCCGGCTTGTTAAACAGGTCGACGTCGCGGATCTCGAAGTCCATGCCCTTTTCGAACAACACCAGCCGGCAACGCTGGGAGAACGGGCAAGTAGTGCCGGAATACAGAACCATCATGATTTACGTTTCCTCAAAAAGCTGAAGGGCCAGCGCGCGGAAAAACCGTTCAGCAGGTTTTTCCTGGCGCCGGCCCCACGCCGTGGTGCGGCGTGATTATTTGATATGTTTCCAGTACGCGGCGTTCAGTCGCCAGGCGAAAAAGCTCAGAATACCGAGGAACAACAGCACCCACACGCCAAGTTGCTTGCGGGTCTTCTGCGTCGGCTCGGACATCCAGGACAGATACGACACAAGGTCGGCCACAGCAGAATCATAATCTACCGGCGACATCGTCCCCGGCGTGACCTGCTGGAAGCCCACAAATTTGTGCACCGTTTCGCCCGTTCTTTCGTCGACTTCGTCACCGAACTTCGCGGTACGTTGCCCCTGAAGCTGCCACAGCACGTGAGGCATGCTCACGTTTTCATACACCAGATTGTTCCAGCCGGTCGGCCGCGTATTGTCGCGATAAAAACTGCGCAAATACGTGTACAGCCAGTCCTTGCCGCGCGCCCGCGCTTCCACTGACAAATCCGGCGGACTCGCGCCGAACCACGCTTTCGCGTCGTCCGGGCGCATTGCCACGGTCATCGTATTGCCGATCTTGTCGGTGGTGAAGAGCAGGTTCGACTGAATTTCGTTCGGCGTGATGCCTAAGTCGGTCAGCCGGTTGTAGCGCATCAGGTTCGCGCTGTGGCAATTCAGGCAGTAGTTTACAAACAATTGCGCGCCGTGCTGCAAAGAAGCGAAATTGTCTGCGTTATCCGGCGCGTGGTCGAGGTGGATATTCTCGTCCGCGAAAGCCGGGCCGGCCAGCACCGCGAGCAGTGTCGCGCCGATCAGCGCGCACGTCGAAAGCAGCTTTTTCATCTTCGTGTTCTCCTCGCTCGCGGTTAGTGGGGCTTGTAGCGCACGCGCTCAGGCGGTTGCTTGAACGTGCCAAGCCGCGTCCAGAACGGCATGCCGAGGAAAAACGCGAAATAGATCAGCGCGCACACCTGCGCAATCAACGTGGCCGCGGGCGACGGCGGTTTGGTGCCGAGGAAACCCAACGTCAGGAACGCCAGCACGAAGATCCCGTAGAACACCTTGTGAAAGAACGGCCGGTAGCGGATCGACTTGACGGGCGAGCGGTCGAGCCACGGCAGGAAGAACAGCGAAATCACCGCACCGCCCATCACCACCACGCCCCAGAATTTCGACTCGGTGAACGCCATGGCCAGAATCACGAGCACGGCGAGCACCGGCAAGCCGAGCTTCCACTTGCCGCGCGCGCGCACGAGCGCGAGCAGGCCGAGCAGCGCGATCACGACCATCAGCACGATCTTGAACGGGTCGGTGGTGGCACGCAGCATCGCGTAAAAGGCCGTGAAGTACCAGACCGGGGCGATTTCCGGCGGCGTCTGCAGCGGATTGGCCGGCACGAAGTTGTTCGCTTCGAGGAAATACCCGCCCATTTCCGGCGCGAAGAAGATGATCGCCGCAAAGATCATCAGGAAGATGCACACGCCCATGAAATCGTGCACCGAGTAGTACGGGTGAAACGGAATGCCGTCGAGCGGGATGCCGTCGCGGTCCTTCTTCGCCTTGATCTCGATGCCGTCGGGATTGTTCGAGCCGACTTCATGCAGGGCGACCAGGTGCGCGACCACGAGCCCCAGCAGCACGAGCGGAATGGCGATCACGTGAAACGCGAAGAAGCGGTTCAGCGTGACGTCAGACACCACGTAGTCGCCGCGAATCCACAGCGACAGATCCGGGCCGATGAACGGAATCGCAGAAAAGAGGTTCACGATCACCTGCGCACCCCAGAACGACATCTGGCCCCACGGCAGCAGGTAGCCGAAAAACGCCTCGGCCATCAGGCACAGAAAAATCGCGCAGCCGAAAATCCACACGAGTTCGCGCGGCTTGCGGTACGAGCCGTACATGAGTCCGCGGAACATGTGCAGGTACACGACCACAAAGAACATGGACGCGCCCGTGGAGTGCATGTAGCGGATCAGCCAGCCCCACGGCACCTCGCGCATGATGTACTCGACCGACGCGAAAGCCAGCGTCGCGTCGGGCTTGTAGTTCATGGTGAGGAAGATGCCCGTGACAATCTGGTTGACGAGCACCAGCAGCGCGAGCGAGCCGAAAAAGTACCAGAAGTTGAAGTTTTTCGGCGCGTAGTACTCGGAAACGTGCTTTTTCCAGGTCGACGTGAAGGGAAAGCGCCGGTCGATCCAGCCGACGAGCCCGGTCGTCTCTACTTCGTGTTCGATCGCCATTACGCTTCTCCTTTCTCGTCCTTGCCGATCACGAGCCCATTGGCCGACGTGAACATATACGGCGGGATGTCGAGGTTCTGCGGCGCAGGTTTGTTCTTGAAGACGCGGCCGGCCATGTCATAGGTCGAGCCGTGGCACGGGCACAGGAAACCGCCTGGCCAGTCGTCCGGCAGATTGGGCTGCGCGCCCTCCTGGAAGCGCGGCGTCGGCGTGCAGCCGAGGTGGGTGCACACCGCGACAGCGACGAAAATATTCTTGTGGTCGGTGCGCGAGCGGAATTCGTTGTTGCAGTACTCCGGCAACGGCATCGAAAACGGATTCTTCGAGTGGGGATCGGCTACTTCGTTATCGGCTTTCTGGACATCGGCGAGCATCTTCTCGGTGCGGTTGATGATCCAGACAGGCTTGCCGCGCCAGGCCACGGTCTTCATGTCGCCGGGCTTGAGATCGCTAATGTCGACTTCGACCGGGGCTCCTGCTGCCTTGGCCTTTTCAGATGGTGCAAACGAACTAACAAAGGGTACGACAGTGGCAACACCTCCAATGCCACCTGCTACGGTCGTCGCTATCAGCCAGGTACGGCGGCTGCCGTCGACGCGTTCATCTTCCTTGTCTCGCATCACACGCCCCACTTCTGAGTTGGATTTTCCTTCAGGTCGCTTCTACCGCCGCTAGTTTGCTCGAATGGAGTCGCCATTTACAAGGGCCGATTGCCAAAAACCGTGCGAAGCCTTTGATAACTCAGGGTTTCTCCGTACGGATCGCAAACATTTTCACCACTGCTTTTAAGTGCTCCCTCCGTTATTCAAGCTTTTTTCTTCGCTAATGCGTATTCGATATGCCGACGCCTCAAACGGGGTTCGGGATATCGATAAAGAGGTGCTCGATATCGAACTGTTCGGACAGGTGCTTGCCGACCGCCTGCACGCCGAAGCGCTCGGTGGCGTGATGGCCGGCCGCGAGAAACGCGACGCCGCTTTCCGCCGACGTGTGCATGACCGACTCCGAGACCTCGCCCGTCAGATAGACGTCCGCACCGGCGTTGATGGCCGCGTCGAACATGCCTTGCGCCGCGCCCGTGCACCACGCGACGCGGCGCAGCATGCGGTCCGGGTCGCCGAACACGAGCGGCGTGCGGCCGAGCGTCTGCTCGATCTCTGCGGTGAAGTGCGCGAGTGTGATCGGCATGGCGAAGGTGGCGAGCCAGCCCAGGTCGTTTTCGCCGAAGCGCGCGTCGCTGATCCAGCCCATCTTCGCGCCGATCTGCGCGTTGTTCCCGAACTCGGGATGATCGTCGAGCGGCAGGTGATAGGCGAAGAGGTTCAGGTCGTTCGCCAGGAGGAGCTTCAGGCGCGCGTACTTGCGGCCCGTGATCTGCGGCGCCTCGTTGCGCCAGAAGTAGCCGTGGTGAACCAGCACGGCGTCCGCGCCCCACTCCAGCGCGGCTTCGAGAAACGCGACCGACGCGGTGACGCCGGTGGCGAGTTTGCCGACCTTGCGGCGCCCTTCGACTTGCAGACCGTTGGGGCAATAGTCCTTGAAGCGCGCGGTTTCAAGAAGATTGTTCAAGTACAATTCAAGTTCGATCCGATCCATATAAACCTCTAGTCTTCAGATGCTTAGACGCTTCTGGCTGTTCTTCGCCCAAGCGGTGACTGTGCTGTTGGCGCTGATGTTCATCATCGCGACTCTCAAACCGCAGTGGCTTCAGCGTCAAGGGCAATTCGGCAAGCAGCTTGCCGAACCGATCGTCGCGCTGCGGGAAGTGGCGCCCGGCATCGGCAACGGGCCCGCCACGGCGTCTTATGCGGACGCCGCCCAGAAGGCCATGCCCGCGGTCGTCAATGTGTTTTCCAGCAAAGACGGCTCGCTGCCGCCGGAGCCGCGCGCGAAAGACCCGCTGTTCCGCTACTTCTTCGGCGACAAAAACAACAACCGCAAGCAACGCGAGCAGCCGGCCGCGAACCTGGGCTCCGGGGTGATAGTGAGTTCGGAAGGGTACATTCTAACGAACCAGCACGTGGTCGACGGCGCGGATCAGATCGAAATCGCGCTCGCCGACGGTCGCACCACGAACGCCAAGGTGATCGGCATCGATCCCGAAACAGATCTGGCGGTGCTCAAGGTCAACATGACGAACCTGCCCACCATCACGCTCGGCCGCATGGAGCAGACGCGCGTGGGCGACGTGGTGCTCGCCATCGGCAACCCGTTCGGCGTCGGGCAGACGGTGACCATGGGTATCGTGAGCGCGCTCGGGCGCAATCACCTCGGCATCAATACCTTCGAAAACTTCATCCAGACGGACGCGGCGATCAATCCCGGCAACTCGGGCGGCGCGCTCGTCGACGTAAACGGCAATCTGCTCGGCATCAACACCGCCATCTACTCGCGCTCGGGCGGCTCGCTCGGGATCGGCTTCGCGATTCCGGTGTCGACGGCGCGCAGCGTGCTCGAGAGCATCATCACCACTGGCTCGGTCACGCGCGGCTGGATCGGCGTCGAGCCGCAGGACGTGACGCCGGAAATTGCGGAGTCGTTCGGCCTCGATCAAAAGTCGGGCGCGATCGTGGCGGGCGTGCTGAAGAACGGTCCCGCCGACCGCGCGGGCATCAAGCCGGGCGACATTCTGATGAGTGTCAACGGACAGGAAATCACCGACACCACGCGTCTCTTGAACGTCATCGCGCAGATCAAGCCGGGCACGCCGGCGAAGGTGCACCTGGTGCGCAAGAACCATGAGATGGATGTCGACGTGATCATCGGCAAGCGCCCGCCGCCGCCGAAACAGCCCGCCGACGACAGCGACCAGCAGGACGACGACGCAGGTTAAGGGCGGCGGAGCGCGATAGATAGTGCGCCGGCTGAGCGCGGCAGCGCGCAGCGGGGGCAGCGCCGGCTGAGCGCACCACCGCACGCAACAAGCAAGGCGCCAACCCGCAGCGTGAAACGCAAAAAAGGGCGGTCCACATCAAGCGGACTGCCCTTTTTGTTTTGCTGCACGACCTACTGAACCGTCACCGCCACCGCGTCAGTCGATTCGACTCAGCCCGGCGGACTCGCCTCTTCGACCACCGCCGGTTGTTTCCCGACAATGAGCCGCGCCGCGATGATGCCGGCCTCATACAACACGATCAGCGGAATGGCCAGAATGAGTTGCGAAAACACGTCCGGCGGCGTGACCACAGCCGAAATCACGAACGCGCCGACAATCACATACGGCCGCACTTCCTTGAGCTTCTTGAGCGTGACCACATTCATGCGCACGAGCAGCACGACGACAATCGGCACCTCGAAGGTCACGCCGAACGCAATGAACATGGTGAGCACGAAGCTGAGGTAATTGTCGATATCCGTCGTCATCTCCGCGCCGAGCGGCGCGTTGTAATGCGCCATCACGCGGAAGATGGTGGGAAACACGACGAAGTAGGCGAACGCCATGCCGCACAGAAACAGCGTGTAGCTGCTGCCGACGAGCGGCCCGACCAGCTTCTTCTCGTGCTGATAGAGACCCGGCGCGACGAACGCCCAGATCTGATACAGCACGAAAGGCAGCGCGATCACGAAGGCGACCAGCATGGTGACTTTCATCGGCACGAAGAACGAGCCGGTGACGTCGGTCACAATCATCTTGCCGTCTTTCGGCAGGTTGTTCATGAGCGGGCGCGCCAGCAGCCGGAAGATATCCGGCGCCCAATACACGAGCCCGACAAACACCACGATGACGGCAAGACCCGCGCGGATGATGCGGTCGCGCAATTCAACGAGGTGGGAAATGAAGGTCTCTTCAGTGCCTTCGTCCTGGCTTTGCTGGGGGTCGCTCACACCGGCCCTCGGTTAGAGATTGTCGTTCTGATCATCAGAAAAACCGCGTCGGACGACGCATGCTGGCAGGCGTATGCCGTGCGACGCGCGCCGCCCCGGACTGCACGCGCGTGCGGCGCGTGGTGGCGCGCTTGTACCAGGTGGGCATGGCGGTCTGCTTGACGCGCCAGTTCTTGCGCTTGGGCGCCGCAGCCGGTGTGCTGTTCGGCCAGGACGCATTGCCGGCGTCTTCCAGCGCGCCGCCGGCAATGCTCGGCGACACCGACGTCCCGCTGTTCCACGCGTCGTTCAACTCGGCTTCGTGCTTGCGCAGATTTTCCTGAACGGCGGTTTCGACATTGCTCGCCGCCGTCTCGAACTCGGTTTTCATGCGCCGCAACTCGTCGAGTTCGATTTCCCGTGTAACTTCCGCCTTGACGTCGTTGATATAGCGCTGCGCGCGGCCGAACAGCGCGCCGGCCGTGCGGGCGACGCGCGGCAACCGCTCAGGGCCGAGCACGACCAGCGCGACGACGCCGATCAGCGCCATCTTGGTTAGACCGAGGTCCAGCATGGAGGGAAATGTCCGTCAGTAACGCGGTTGGCCCGCGGCTTAGCGGTAATCGCCCGAACGCGGGGTCTTTTCCTTGGCTTCCACATCCACGGCGCCGTTGCGCGGCAGTTCGCGCTGCTGCTGCGCGTCTGTCGACGACGGCGTTTCGCTTTCGCGCATGCCTTCCTTGAAGCCCTTCACCGCGCCGCCCAGATCGCCGCCGATGTTGCGCAGTTTCTTCGTGCCGAACACCAGCGCGACGATCAGCAACACGATCAACCAATGCCAAATACTCAACGAACCCATGACTACTCTCCTTAACCCCGACGCCGCACCTGGTGCGGCAAAAATTCGTCTGCCTCGCGGCGTGAATCGAAGCGCACGCGCTTCATCTCTACCTTACAGCAGCGTTGCGTGCTTTGCCGATGCGTTGCACCGGCTGCGAAGCGCCACGGCCGGCGTGTATTGTGACCAGGCAATCGCGTCGCCAAAATTACAAGCGGGCAAAAATGATGCTTGCTCGCCGGCCGATTCGCGTGATGGCCGCGTCACGTCGCGCTGTCGCCGTATCAACCCATGCGCTGCCAGGGACGCGGCCCCGCGAGAATATGCGCGTGCAGGTGATACACCTCTTGCCCGCCGCCCGGACCGGTATTAATGACCGTGCGGAAGCCGGTTTCGCCACCGGTGTACGCCACGCCCAATTGATCCGCCAGACGCGCGGTCAAAACAAGCATTCTACCAAGCAGCGGCGCGTCGCTTTCGGTGCAACTGCTGAGCGTGGGGATATGCTTGCGCGGAATGACCAGCACATGGGTCTCGGCTGCCGGACGGATGTCGCGGAAGGCCAGAAACTCTTCATCTTCATGGACTTTGGTCGACGGGATCTCGCCGGCGGCGATCTTGCAGAAGAGGCAATTCGGGTCGTGACTCATCGTATTCCTGACGCGGTATGGCTAAAGCGCGAACCGTGATCTGAGACGGCGCAGCGAACCGCACCGACGCCCGAAACATCGGACGAATTCAGAACCACGCGCGCGGATTCGCAAGCGGCTTGTTATCGTACAGATACAGCCAGCCTTTGATAATACGGTACAACATCCAGATGCTGACGGCCCACAGCAACGGAATGCCGATCACGACGAAGATCAGCAGGCCGCCGATCGCATAACCGAGCAAACCGATCCAGAACGTGCGGATTTGCCACTCGAAGTGCGGCTCATACGGCGTGCCCGCCGCGTCCGCGCGCTTCACATAATTGATGATGATGGCGACGAGAATCGTCAAACCGCCCGTCAGCCAGTGGACCGCATACAGCGCGTACAGGACATGCGTCAGCGTGCGCAGGCTGCGTTCCCGCTCCGGCTCCATGGCGTGGCGGTAAGCCGGCGGCGGATAGCTCTCGTGCGACTGTTCCATGCTGCGTCCTCCCGAGGATGGGTTGCCCGGCTGCGTTCACTGCAATGTGGGCGCGGGCGCCCGCCACTTCAAGCCGCAGCGGGCCCATCCGCGCCAAAAAATCGCACCGGCGAAAACTGCAGGCTCAGTCGCCGTTCTTCTCGCGCTCGCGGCTTTTGCGCAGCGCCTTTTCCTCGATGCCCGACATGCCTTCGCGGCGCTCCAGTTCGGCGAGCACGTCGGCCGGACTCAGGTCGTAATGCGACAGCATGACGAGGCAATGGAACCACAGGTCCGCGACCTCGCCGACCAGCGCCTTCGTCTCGCCGCCGTGGCGCGTGTCCTTGGCGGCCAGCACGACTTCGGTGGCCTCTTCGCCGATCTTCTTGAGCACCGCGTCGTCGCCCTTGTGAAAGAGGCGCGACACGTACGACACGTCCGGATCGCCGCCCTTGCGGCTGTCGATAATCGCCGCGAGGCGCATCAACGTATCGGTTGTGGACGGCGTGGCGGCTGCGGCTTGGGTGGTCTGCGTCATTTGTAGATGTGTTCGGGGTCTTTCAGCACCGGATCGACGGCGATCCAGTCGCCATCCTGCACGGTGCCTTCGAATTTCTGGAAAAAGCACGAGTGGCGGCCGGTGTGGCAGGCAATGCCGGACACCTGCTCGACTTTCAGCAGCACGACGTCTTCGTCGCAATCAAGCCGCACTTCATGCACGTGCTGCACGTGGCCGGATTCCTCGCCCTTGAACCACAGGCGCTGGCGCGAGCGCGAAAAGTACACCGCGCGGCCGAGCTCGATGGTTTTCGCGAGCGCCTCGCGGTTCATCCACGCGAACATCAGCACGTCGTTCGTCGACGCCTCCTGCGCGATGACCGGCACGAGTCCGTTCGCGTCCCACTTGACCTTGTCGAGCCAATTGACTGCCGTTGGATTCACCACGTCACAACCTCACCGAAATGCCCTGGTCGGCCATGAAGCGCTTGGCCTCGCCGACCGTGTGTTCGCCGTAGTGGAAAATGCTCGCGGCAAGCACGGCGTCCGCATGGCCGCTCTTGATGCCGTCGGCGAGATGCTGCAGATTGCCGACGCCGCCGGAGGCGATCACCGGAATCGGCACCGCGTCGGACACCGCGCGCGTGAGCGCCAGGTCGAAGCCGCTTTTCGTGCCGTCGCGGTCCATGCTGGTCAGCAGGATTTCGCCCGCGCCGAGCTCGGCCATCTTGCGCGCCCACTGGACGGCCTCGAGGCCGGTCGCCTTGCGCCCGCCATGGGTGAAGACTTCCCAGCGCGGCGGCTCGCCGTCCGCCGACACGCGCTTCGCGTCGATCGCGACGACGATGCATTGCGAGCCGTATTTGTCCGTCGCGTCCTTCACGAGCTGCGGATTCGCGACCGCCGACGAGTTCATGCTGATCTTGTCCGCGCCCGCATTGAGCAGGCGCCGCACGTCCTCGACGGCGCGCACGCCGCCGCCGACCGTCAGCGGAATGAATACTTGCGAGGCAACCGCCTCGATGATCGGCAGGATCAGGTCGCGCTGGTCGGAAGTCGCGGTGATGTCGAGAAAAGTGAGTTCGTCCGCGCCCTGATCGTCGTAACGGCGCGCGATTTCTACGGGATCGCCCGCGTCGCGCAGTTCGACGAAGTTGACGCCCTTGACCACGCGGCCCGCGGTGACGTCGAGACAGGGAATGATGCGTTTAGCTAGAGCCATGATCGTGCAAATCTGCCAATACCGCTGATGAGGCCGCTCGCTTCAAATGAGAATGCGAGCGGTGGTGTGCCGGGTGCTGCCCGACGGCGCCAACCCGCCCGCCTATGCGCTGCGCGTCCGACGCGCGCTCACGCGTCGTCCGATTCGCGCAGCCGGTCCGCGAGGGTTTGCGCCGCCGCGAAGTCGAGGTCGCCCGAATAGATGGCGCGGCCGCAAATCACGCCCTCAATGCCTTCGTCTTCGACTTCGCACAGCGATTCGATGTCGGCCAGATTCGACAGGCCGCCGCTCGCGATCACCGGAATCTTCACCGCGCGCGCAAGGCGCACCGTCGCCTCGATGTTGATGCCCTGAAGCATGCCGTCGCGGCCGATGTCCGTGTAGATGATCGACTCGCAGCCGTAATCCTCGAACTTGCGCGCGAGATCGGCCACTTCGTGGCCCGTCAGCTTGCTCCAGCCGTCGGTGGCGACTTTGCCGTCTTTCGCGTCCAGCCCGACGATGATATGGCCGCCGAACGCCGTGCAGGCGTCCTGCAAAAAGCCCGGATTCTTCACCGCCGCCGTACCGATGATCACGTATTCAAGGCCGTCGTCGAGATAACGCTCGATGGTATTCAGGTCGCGGATACCGCCGCCCAGCTGCACGGGAATCTCGCCGCCCACTTCCTGGATGATCGCGCGGATCGCGTCTTCGTTCCTCGGCTTGCCGGCGAACGCGCCGTTCAGATCGACGAGGTGGAGACGCCGCGCGCCGCGTTCGACCCAATGTCGGGCCATCGCCGCCGGTTCCTCGGAAAATATCGTCGCCTGGTCCATATCGCCCTGTTTGAGGCGTACACACTGACCGTCTTTCAGGTCGATGGCGGGGATCAGCAGCATAGCAATCGGGTGTTGTCTGGGAAGGGGTTGAAGGTCGGCGGCAGCGGCTGGAGGGCCAGCGCGCCGGAACGCCGTCTCGCTAGTTTAGTACAACTCTTTCGACGCCCTTGCGCGCGGGCGGCGCAAGGCGGAATCGGCATACGGCCGCAGCGGCGCGCGGCGACGGCCCCGCGGGTGGCGGACGGCGCCCGCCGACAGGGCGAAGAAAGGCGCTCACGGGTTCCAGTGCACGAAATTGCGATACACGCGCAGCCCCGCTTCGGCGCTCTTTTCCGGGTGAAATTGGGTGGCGAAGATGTTATCCCGCGCTACCGCCGAGGTAAAGGGCACGCCGTACACGGTCTCGCCCGAGGTGTGCGCCGCATTGTCCGGCACCACGTAATAGCTGTGCACGAAGTAGAAAAACGCGTTGTCCGCGACGCCGTCCCACAGCGGATGCCGCTGCGTCTGATGCACGCGGTTCCAGCCCATTTGCGGCACCTTGAAGCGCGAACCGTCGTCCTGCACCTGGCCTTCCAGATCGAAGCGCAGCACCTTGCCCGGCAGAAGGCCCAGGCCCGGCGTGTCGCCTTCGGCGCTCCAGTCGAACAGCATCTGCTCGCCGACGCACACGCCCATCAGCGGCTTCACGCGCGACGCTTCGACGACCGCTTCCTGCAGGCCGGACTCGGCCAGACTGCGCATGCAGTCGGGCATTGCGCCCTGGCCGGGCAGCACCACGCGGTCGGCCGCGCGGATCGCTTCCGGCTGGTCGACGATAGCCACGTCCGCTTCCGGCGCGGCCTTGCGCAACGCCTGCGCCACCGAGCGCAGGTTGCCCATTCCGTAATCCACAATCGCTATCGAAGTTTTCATTTCAAGTTAGGCAGCAAAGCCTTCAATCCGTCGACGATGAATTCCACCGCCAGCGCCGACAACATCAAACCCATGAGCCGCGTGCCGATGTTGATACCGGTGCGACCGACCCAGCGCGCAATCGGTTCGGCAAGGCGCAGCGAAAAAAAGCAGATCGCCGCCAGCACCGCGCCGATCACGATCAGCCCAATGCGGTCATACCAGTGCGGCGAGCCGGCCGCGTAGATGATCGTGGTGCTGATCGCGCCGGGGCCGGTCAGGAGCGGAATGGCCAGCGGCACAACCGCGATGTTGTCCTTCTGCTCCGCCTCGTCGCGCTCTTCGGGCGTGGACCGGCTATTGCCGATCTGCGCATTCAGCATGTTGATCGCCATCAGCAGCATGATGATGCCGCCGCCCACTTCGAGCGAGCCGACCGAAATGCCGAAGAAGCTGATGATCTGCTGCCCGAGCAGCGTGGTCACCGCGATCACGCAGAACACCGAAATCGCCGCGATCCGGATGGTTCTGCGCCGTTCGGCGTCGCTCTGATTCGCCGTCAGACTCATGAAGAACGGAATGGCGCCGACCGGATTGATCAGCGCGAGCAGCGAAATAAACGACTTCAGAATGTCCATTGCACACCGGGCGCGCGCCGTGCGCGTACCGGTCCGGGTAAGTAAGTCGCTTAAAGGCTGCCCTTGGTCGACGGAATCTGGCCCGCTGCGCGTTCGTCGAGTTCGACGGCCATGCGCAGCGCGCGGCCAAACGCCTTGAACACCGTTTCCAGCTGATGGTGAGCGTTGATGCCGCGCAAATTGTCGATGTGCAGCGTCACGCCCGCGTGGTTCACGAAGCCGCGGAAAAATTCGATGGACAGGTCGACGTCGAACGTGCCGATGCGCGCACGCGTGAACGGCACGTGGAATTCGAGCCCCGGACGGCCCGAGAAGTCGATCACGACGCGCGACAGCGCCTCGTCGAGCGGCACATACGAATGGCCGTAGCGGCGAATGCCCGTGCGGTCGCCGATCGCCTTTGCCACTGCCTGGCCGAGCGTGATGCCGGTGTCTTCGACGGTATGGTGGTCGTCGATATGCAGGTCGCCATGCGCTTCGATGTCGAGATCGAAAAGACCATGCCGCGCAATCTGGTCGAGCATGTGGTCGAGAAACGGCACGCCCGTGGCCAGCTTCTGCTGACCGGTGCCGTCCAGGTTGATCTTGACACGGATCTGCGTTTCGCTGGTGTTGCGAACGACTTCCGCAAGGCGCATGGTAATTCCTCGAATCTGGCTACAAAGCGATAGTAGTGTGGGAGGGAAGCGGCAAGCCGCCGTTTAATGCAATACGAGCTTCAACGCGGCGAGCAACTGGACGTTTTCCTCGGGAGAACCGACGGTCAAACGCACGCAATTCGCCAGCAATGGGTGCATTTTACTCACGTTTTTGACCAGAACCCGCGCCGTCAGCAGGGTTTCGAACAGAATGGAGGCGTCCGGCACGCGCACGAGCAGGAAGTTGCCGGCGCTCGGAAACACTTCGGCGCCCGGCAATTGCGCGACAGCGTCGGCCAGTTTGGCGCGTTCGTCGCGCAATTTTGCCGCCTGCGAGTCCAGCACGTCGACGTGATCGAGCAGGAAATCCGCCGCCGCCTGAGTGAGCACGTTGGTGTTGTACGGCGGCCGCACCTTGTCCAGCTCCGTGAGCCACGCGGGCTTGCCGACGAGGTAACCGAGGCGAATGCCGGCCAGACCGAGCTTCGACACCGTGCGCATCACGACGACGTTGTCGAACGCGTCGGCGCGCGGCAGCCAGCTTTTCTGGGCGAACGGCTGATACGCCTCGTCGATCACCACGAGGCTCTTCGTCGCGGCGGCGATGATGCGCTCCATATCGGCGTCGTCGAACAAGGTGCCGGTCGGATTGTTCGGATAGGCAAGATAGATCACCGCGGGCTCGTGTTCCACGATGGCCGCGAGCATGGCTTGCGCATCAAGCGTGAAATCCGCCCTGAGCGGCACGCCGACGAATTCGAGATTCGCGAGCTTCGCCGACATCTGATACATGACGAAACCCGGCACCGGCGCGAGCACCTTGGCGCCCGGCTTCGCGCACGCGACCGAGAGCATGCTGATGATCTCGTCCGAGCCGTTGCCGAGCAGCACGTCACAGCCGGCCGGCACACCCATCACGCGCTTGATCTTCTCGATGAGCGCTTCCGGGCGCGGCGCCGGGTAGCGATTCAGCGCGACACCGGCCAGATGCTCGCCGAGATGCGCGGCCAGCACCGGCGGCAGCGCAAACGGGTTTTCCATCGCGTCGAGCTTGATGTAGCCCGTGGCGTCCGGTACCGGATAGCTCGTCATCGCGAGCACGTCGGGGCGGATAATGTCTTGAGGTGTCGTCATAAGTCAGTGGGCTCGGCCGCGTGCGCCGAATGCGTGTCGAGCACGCACGCTTCGGACACGCCTCGTGGCGCGGCGGCTTGCCGCGCCGGGTTGGTCTGTATTGTGGGCGAGGCCGCCGGCGCCCGCGCCGGCTCCTCCGCTCAGCCGCCTTGCCGCATCCGGTATTCCGCGCTGCGAGCGTGCGCCTGCAAACCTTCGCCGTAAGCCAGTTCGGCGGCGATTTCGCCGAGCGTCTGCGCGCCTTCCGCGCTCACTTCGATCACGCTCGAGCGCTTGAAGAAATCATAGACGCCGAGCGGCGACGAGAACCGTGCGGTGCGCGACGTAGGCAGCACGTGGTTCGGCCCAGCGCAGTAGTCGCCGAGACTCTCGCTCGTGTAGCGGCCGAGGAAGATGGCACCCGCGTGGCGGATCAGCTGGCCCCACTGATGCGGCTCCAGCGCCGAAATCTCAAGGTGTTCCGGCGCGATGTCGTTGGCGATCGCACAGGCTTCAGCCATGTCGCGCACCTTGACGAGCGCGCCGCGCCCTTCGAGCGACGCCTGAATCACATCGCGGCGCGGCATGGTGGGCAGCAGTTCGTTGATCGCATCCTGCACGCGGCCAATGAACGCGTCGTCCGGACACAGCAAAATGGACTGCGCGAGTTCGTCGTGTTCGGCTTGCGAGAACAGGTCCATCGCGACCCAGCGCGGATCGGTCGTGCCGTCGCAGAGCACGAGAATTTCCGACGGTCCCGCGATCATGTCGATGCCGACCGTGCCGAACACCCGGCGCTTGGCCGACGCCACATACGCGTTGCCCGGGCCGCAGATCTTGTCGACAGCCGGCACGGTTTCGGTGCCGTATGCGAGCGCGCCGACAGCCTGCGCGCCGCCAATGGTGAACACGCGATCCACGCCGCCGAGCAATGCGGCCGCCAGCACCAGCGGATTCTTCACGCCGTCAGGCGTGGGCACGACCATGACGATTTCACGCACGCCGGCCACGCGAGCCGGAATCGCATTCATCAGCACCGACGACGGATACGCCGCCTTGCCGCCCGGCACGTAGATGCCCGCGCGATCGAGCGGCGTGACCTTCTGGCCGAGCACGGTGCCGTCGGCTTCCGTGTATTGCCAACTGTGACTGCCGCACTCGATCTTCTGTTTCTCGTGATAGCCGCGCACGCGCGCCGCCGCGGCTTCGAGCGACGCGCGCCGCTTCGGCTCGAGGCCTTCCAGCGCCGCTTCCAGCTCCGAAATCGGCAGCTCCAGCGCGCCGACGCTCGGCGCGTCCAGCCGGTCGAAGCGGTTCGTGTATTCCAGCACCGCCGCGTCGCCGCGCGCCTTCACGTCGTTCAGAATCTGCGCGACCGAGCGCTCGATTGCTTCGTCTTCGCTCGCCTCGAACGCGAGCACCGCGTGCAGCGACTTCTGGAAGTCGGGAGCGGTGGAATCGAGTTTGCGAATCTTGATAGACATACGTGTATCCGTTTCGGTAAGGCGCGCTTTACAGCGAGGTCAGACGGGTCGAACGAGCTGTCAGGCCGCGGCAAGGCCGGCTTTCGTCGCGCGTTCGAACGCGTCGAGAATCGGCCGCAACGCGGCGCGCTTGAGCTTGAGCGCCGCCTGGTTCACAACGAGGCGCGACGAAATCTGCATGATTTCCTCCACCTCCACGAGATTGTTGGCGCGCAAGGTGTTGCCCGAGCTCACCAGGTCGACGATGGCATCCGCGAGGCCGACGAGCGGCGCGAGTTCCATCGAACCGTACAGCTTGATCAGATCGACGTGCACGCCCTTGGCCGCGAAATGCTCGCGCGCCGTCTCCGTGTACTTGGTGGCCACGCGCAAGCGGGCGCCCTGGCGCACGGCGTTCGCATAATCAAACCCTGCGGCGACCGCGACCGACATGCGGCAGCGCGCGATATCCAGATCCACCGGCTGATACAGGCCGCTGCCGCCGTGTTCGAGCAGCACGTCCTTGCCCGCCACGCCGAAGTCCGCCGCGCCGTATTCGACGTACGTCGGCACGTCGGTTGCGCGCACGATGATCACGCGCAGATTCGCGTCCGTAGTCGGCAGAATCAGCTTGCGCGAGCTTTCCGGATCTTCGGCCACCTCAATGCCGGCTGCGGCGAGGAGCGGCAGCGTTTCCTCAAAGATACGCCCCTTCGACAAAGCCAGCGTAAGCGGCGCGCTGACCGTCGGCGAAGTCGAGGTTTGCGGCATCGAGCTCATGCCTCGCTCCCGGATACGCGGCGCACCTTTGCGCCGATCGCGTTCAGCTTGGTTTCCATGCGGTCATAACCGCGGTCCAGATGGTAGATGCGGTCGATCAGCGTCTCGCCTTCCGCGCGCAGCGCGGCGATCACGAGGCTCGCCGACGCGCGCAGGTCCGTTGCCATGACTTTTGCGCCGGAGAGCTTGTCGACGCCGGTCACGAGCGCGGTCTTGCCGTCAGTCGTAATGTTCGCGCCGAGGCGGTTCAGCTCCTGCACGTGCATGAAACGGTTCTCGAAGATGGTTTCGACCACCTGCGACTTGCCGTCCGCCACCGCATTGAGCGCCATGAACTGCGCCTGCATGTCGGTCGGAAACGCCGGATATTCCGACGTGCGGAACGACACCGCGCCCGGGCGCTGATTCATGCGCACGCGCATCCAGTCGTCGCCTTCCTCGATGGTCACGCCCGCTTCGCGCAGCTTCGCGGTCACCGCTTCCAGAATCTGCGGACGCACCTTTCGCAGCGTGACGTCGCCGCCCGCCGCGGCCACCGCGCACAGGAACGTGCCGGCCTCGATGCGGTCCGGAATCACCGTGTGCTTCGCGCCGTGCAGCTTGTCCACGCCCTGAATCACGAGACGGTCAGTGCCGATGCCTTCGATCTTCGCGCCCATCTGCACGAGCAGATGCGCGAGATCGCCGACTTCCGGCTCGCGCGCCGCGTTCTCGATGACCGTCTCGCCTTCCGCGAGTACCGCCGCCATCAGCAGATTTTCGGTGCCGGTCACCGTGATCATGTCGGTGATGATGCGCGCGCCCTTCAGCCGCTTCGCACGCGCTTCGATAAAGCCGTGCTCGATCGTGATCTCGGCGCCCATGGCCTGCAGGCCCTTGATGTGCTGATCCACCGGCCGTGCGCCGATCGCGCAGCCGCCCGGCAGCGACACGCGCGCGTGGCCGAAGCGCGCGACGAGCGGCCCGAGCACGAGGATCGACGCGCGCATGGTCTTGACCATTTCATACGGCGCGACGAGGTTGTCGACCTTCGACGCGTCGAGCGACACGCGGCCGTCGCCGCTTTCGATGCGCACGCCCATCTGCCCGAGCAGCTTGAGCATGGTGCGCACGTCCTGCAGATCCGGCACGTTGTCGAGATGCACCGGCTCCGCGCTCAACAGACTCGCGCACAGAATCGGCAACGCCGCGTTCTTCGCGCCCGAGACAACGACCTCACCCGACAGCGGGTAGCCACCTTCAATGACGAGTTTGTCCATGCCTATGTGTTCCTGATCGACCCGGACTTCAGCCGGGACTGCTTGCATTATGTTCGGCGCGCCGCTGCCCGCGTCGCGCCCTTCCTGAGTGATTCGCACTAAATTTCCAGATTACGCGTTCTGCCATTCGGCGGGCGTCAGCGTTTTCATGCTGAGCGCGTGAATTTCTTCGCGCATGCGGTCGCCGAGCGCCGCATACACGAGTTGATGGCGCTGGATCAGCCGCTTGCCCTCAAAGCTCGGAGACACGATGGTCGCAAAGAAATGCTGACCGTCGCCTTCGACTTCGAGATGCTGGCAGGCGAGCCCAGCGGCGATGTATTGCTTGACCTGTTCGGGAGTCGGCAACATGAGAGAAGCTCCTCGTCAGTGGCGCAGCTTGTAGCCGGAGGCGAGCATGCGCATCGCCACCACGGCCAGCACCACGAAGAAACCGGCGACAATCGCAAGGCTCGCGAGCGGATTGATATCCGACATCCCGAAGAAACCGTAGCGAAAGCCGTCGATCATGTAGAAAAATGGATTGAGCCGCGACACCTCGCGCCACACGGGCGGCAGCGTATGCGTCGAGTAGAACACGCCCGAGAGAAACGTGAGCGGCATGATCAGAAAATTCTGGAACGCAGCGAGCTGGTCGAACTTTTCGGCCCAGATGCCCGCGATCAGACCGAGCGTGCCGAGGATCCCCGCGCCGCAAATCGCAAACAGGATGATGTAAAGCGGCGCCGCGAAATTGACCGGCACGAACCAGATGGTCACGATGAACACGCCGAAGCCCACTGCGAGGCCACGCGCGACGGCCGCGAGCACATAGGCGGCGAACATCTCATAGTGCGACAGCGGCGGCAGTAAAACGAACACCAGATTCCCGGTGATTTTCGACTGGATCAGCGACGACGAGCTATTGGCGAACGCATTCTGCAACACGCTCATCATCACGAGGCCCGGCACCAGGAAGCTTGTATATTCGACGCCCGGATAAACCTGCACATGGTTGCGCAAGGCGTGGCCGAAAATGGTCAGATACAAGAGCGCCGTGATGATGGGCGCGAGCACAGTCTGGAACGACACCTTCCAGAAACGCAGGATTTCCTTGTAGAACAGCGTGCCGAAACCGCTATAGCCGCTCATGCGAGCCCCTCGATCACTTCCGGACCGTTCATGACCTGAACGAAAACATCCTCGAGGTCGGCCTTGCGGACCTCGATTTCTTCGAACGTGCAGCCTGCCGCGCGGCATTGCGCGAGAATTTTCTCGACGTCGTCATAGCTCGCCAGACGCAGCAGATGCTGGCGGCCATTGCCGTTGCCCGCGCCGCCCTCGGCTTCGAGCGGCCGCAGTTCGGCGGGCAGCACGCCTTGCGCGAAGCGCACGAACAGCTGCATGCCGGCGAAGCGCTGGAGCAGCGTGCTCGTGCGATCGAGCGCGACCACTTCGCCGCGGCGCAGCATCGCAATGCGGTCGCACAGCGATTCGGCTTCTTCCAGATAGTGCGTGGTCAGCACAATGGTGTGGCCCTCGCGATTCAGGCGCGAGATGAATTTCCACAGCGTTTGGCGCAGTTCGACGTCGACGCCCGCAGTCGGCTCGTCGAGCACGATGACAGGCGGCCGGTGCACGAGCGCCTGTGCGACCAGCACGCGGCGCTTCATGCCGCCCGAGAGCGCGCGCATGTTGGCGTCGGCTTTGTCGGTGAGATCGAGGTTCGCCATGATCTCGTCGATCCACGCGTCGTTGTTGCGCAGCCCGTAGTAGCCCGACTGGATACGCAAGGTTTCGCGCACGGTGAAGAATGGGTCGAACACCAGTTCCTGCGGCACCACGCCCAATGCGCGCCGTGCGGCGCGGAAGTCGTCCACCACGTCGTGGCCGCGCACGGCGATGCTGCCTTCGTCGGCGCGCGCGAGGCCCGCGAGAATGCTGATGAGCGTTGTCTTGCCCGCGCCGTTCGGACCGAGCAGCCCGAAGAACTCGCCTTCTTCCACCGTAAGGCTGACGCCCTTGAGCGCCTGCAAGTCCTTGTAGCGCTTCTTGACGTTACGAATTTCTATGGCTGACATGACAGTGCGCCACGTGCGTCGCGGCGCTTAAAGAAGCCCTGGGCGGGCGCAAAATGCTGGACAAGAAACGGAATTGGGGCGGGTTGGGCGACCCGAACCATGCCCCAAAAAACGTTTGATTATAGGGCAAAACCCGGCGGCCCTATGTCAGTTGCGGGGATTGGAAGGTGTGCGATGCAGATGCGGGGCAGGTGAGACTGGCGCGCTTGCGGCAGCCTGCTGCGCGGAAGCAAAAAACAGCAGCCGGCACGCGCACGACTGCTCAGTTGGGGCGATCGCCATGCGCGGCACCGGCGATCAGCGTATCCACGCCATAGGCTTGCGCGAGACTCGCGAGCCCAGCCGGCAGATTGACGACCTGAAACGGGCCGCCGCGCGCTTGCGCGGCCCGCTGCCACGCGAGAAGCACAGCCAGCGCCGACGAATCGAACTGCGTAAGCGGCGTGCAATCCACACCGCGCGCGCCGGCTGCAATGCGTTCCAGACCCGCCGCGAGCGCGGCCTTCGCGCTCGCGTGGGTCAGCGTCGCGCCGCTCGCGAAGCGATTGGCGACGGGGCTCAGCACTTCGCTCACGACTGCTTGCCCGCGGCGAGTTGCTGATTGCGCTGCGTGAGGAACTGGATCAGTCCGTCCACGCCCTTCTGCTGGATCTGCTCGTTGAACTGCTGCTGATAAGCCTGAATGAGCCATGCGCCCAGCACGTTGATGTCATACACGCGCCAGCCCTGCGGCGTCTTGTACAGACGATAGTCGAGCTCGATCGGCGAACCGTTGTTCATCACGACCGAACGCACCACCGTGTCGGTGTCGTCCGGATTCATGCGGAACGGCTTGTACTGGATCTGCTGGTCGCGCACCTGCGCGAGCGCGCCCGAATACGTGCGGATCAGCAGCATCTTGAACTGCTCGACCACCTGGTTCTGCTGCTCCGGCGTGGCGGTGCGCCAGTTGCGGCCCATGGCCAGCTGCGTGGTGCGGCGGAAATCCGTGTACGGCAGGATCTTTTCGTTGACGAGACGCGTGATGTGAGAAATGTCGCCCTGCTGGATGGACTTGTCGGCGCGCACCGCGTCGATCACCTGCTGGGTCACGGTTTTGACGAGCACGTCTGGCGCGTTGCTGTCGACAGTTTGTGCCGATGCACCAGCACTCATGAACGAGAACAGCGCAGCAAACAACGGAATGAGGAAGAATTTTTTCATATCGAGCCTTGCGTAAAAAATAGTGCAACCGTTTGAACCGACATTAACACGCGAGTTCAGCAGCAATCCATGCGCAAACTGCGAGAGTCGTATCGATGTGTTACGGCCGCACCCGCACCATCAACGCAGCTTGAACGACGGGAAATTGAACCGCGTGGGCGGCACCAGCTGCCCCGCCGGAATCTGCGTGGTTTCGGGACCGCCGTTGACGTCGAGCGGCGGTGTCTCCGCGCTGCCCGACGCGGCTTCCGGCGCGGAAGCGCTGTTGGCGGTGGCCGGCTGCGGTGGCGTGGCGGCGTTCGCGCCGGGAGCGGCCGACGCCTTCGCTGCAGCACCGCCCGCTCCCGCTGCGCCGGCGGTTCCCGTTACTGCGCCCGCCGGGGCGCCCGCGGCCGTGCCGTCGACGTCCTCGTACTTCGGCAGCGGCGCCTCGTCGCCATAGTTCGGCAGCGCCTGCGCCTGCTTGCCGTCAGACAGCAGATACTGACGACGCTGCAAGTACGCATTACGCACGAACGAATATTTGTCGAGCGCGGCGCCTTCCAGCACGTCGCTCGCATTCAGCAGATTCGCGCGCGTGTTGACGATGTTCAGGCCGTACAGCGCCCAGCTCAAGCCCGGCGGATCGATGTAGCTGAGCGGGTTGACATAGTAATTGCCGATCGAGCCGACCGCATCGCGCAAGGTGCTCGGGCCGAAGAGCGGCAGCACCAGATACGGACCCGCGGGCACGCCGTAATGGCCGAGCGTCAGACCGAGGTCGTTGTCGTGCTTGGGCAGCTTCGCGAGCGTCGCCACGTCGAACAGGCCGCCCACACCGAAGACCGTGTTGATCACGATCCGCATGATGTCTTCTACGCCGTCGGTGATCTTCAGTTGCAGCAGGTTGTTTGCCGCAATGTAGACGTCGCCGATATTCGAGAAGAAGTTCGTCACGCTGTCACGCACCGGCTGCGGCGTAATGAACACGTAGCCCTTGGCGACCGGCTTGAGCGCGTACTGGTCGAGCTTGTCGTTGACCGTGAAGATGGTGCGGTTCAGGCCCTCGAGCGGATCGCCCTTAGTCGGCGTCTGCACGGTGGTGCAGCCGGCGAGCGCCGCCGCCGCGACGGCCAGTCTGGCCAACCGGAAGACGCGCGCGCCCCCGGCCTGTAAGGTCTGCATTGTTGTTCTCCTTATTGACCGGCCGAGCCGGAAGCAGGCAGCGCCGCCGCGGGTGCCGGCGCCGCCGCGTTTCCGCCCGTTGCGGCGCCCGGCTTCGATGCGCCCGAATCGGCCGCTTTACTGTAGAGGAACTGCCCGATCAGGTTTTCCAGCACGATGGCCGATTGTGTCATCGAAATCGTGTCGCCCGCCTTCAGCATCTCGGAATCGCCACCCGGCTCGAGTCCGATGTATTGCTCGCCGAGCAGCCCGGAAGTCAGGATCTTCGCCGACGTGTCTTTCGGAAACTGGTATTGCTTGTCGATGTCGATCGTGACGAGCGCCTGATAGGCATTGCTGTCGAAACCGATCGACGCCACGCGGCCCACCGTCACGCCCGCGCTTTTCACGGGCGCGCGCGCCTTCAGTCCGCCGATATTGTCGAACTTGAGCTTGACCGGGTAGGTCGCCTGAAACGACAGCGAGCTCATGTTGCCGGCCTTCAGCGCGAGAAACAGCAATGCCACGAAACCCAGCACTACGAACAGGCCGACCCAGAAGTCGAGAGCAGTCTTTTTCATCGTCATCCTAAAGTGAATCCGCCACGCCGCCGTCGAACCGCGCGCGCCGAGCGACGCGCCGCAGCAGCCGACAGGCAACGCAGTCCTAGCTGAACATCAGCGCGGTCAGCAGAAAATCGAGGCCGAGCACCGCGAGCGACGCATACACGACCGTCTTTGTCGTGGCGCGCGACACGCCTTCCGGCGTGGGCCTCGCTTCGTAGCCCTGGAACAGCGCCACGAACGTCACGGCCAGGCCGAACACCACGCTTTTGACGACGCCGGCGCCGACGTCGCGCCAGACATCCACGCCGCCTTGCATTTGCGACCAGAACGCGCCGGCGTCCACGCCGATCAGCAGCACGCCGACCACATAGCCGCCCGCGACGCCGACCGCGCTGAAAATCGCGGCGAGGATCGGCATGGAAATGATGCCGGCCCACAGACGCGGCGCGACCACGACCTTGACCGGGTCGACCGCCATCATTTCCATGGCGGTCAATTGCTCGCCGGCCTTCATCAGACCGATTTCGGCGGTGAGCGACGTGCCCGCGCGGCCGGCGAACAGCAGCGCGGTGACCACCGGCCCCAGCTCGCGCACGAGCGACAACGCGACGAGAAGCCCAAGCGCCTGCTCGGAGCCATAGCGGTTCAGCGTGTAATAGCCCTGCAAGCCGAGCACGAAGCCGACGAAGAGCCCCGACACCGCAATGATCACGAGCGAATAATTACCCACGAAGTGGATCTGCTTCGTGACAAGACGCGGACGGCGCAGCAACGGGAAGAATTCGAACAGCAGCCGGAAGAAAAAGCGCGTCGCGTAACCGGCCGTGCCGAGGCCGTCGAGCACCGAGCGGCCGAGCGTGCTGATCAACGAGCCGATCATGACTGACCTCCGCCGACGCCGAAGTCCGCCGCGAGCGGCGTCCTGCTCGGATAGTGAAATTTGAAGGGACCGTCCGGCGCGCCGTCGATGAACTGCCGCACCGTGGGATCCGTCGACGCGCGCAGTTGCGCGGGCGTGCCCTCGGCATGAACGCCGCCGTTGGCGAGGAAATATACGTAGTCGGCAATGGCGAACGATTCCGGCACGTCGTGCGTGACCAGAATGGAGGTCGCGCCGAGCGCCTGATTGAGCGCGCGAATCAGATTGGCGGTGATGCCGAGCGAGATCGGGTCGAGGCCGGCGAACGGCTCGTCGTACATCATCAGTTCCGGGTCCAGGGCGATAGCGCGCGCAAGCGCCACGCGCCGCGCCATGCCACCGGAAATTTCCGACGGCAGCAGATCGCGCGCACCGCGCAGGCCGACCGCGTTGAGCTTCATCAGCACGAGGTCGCGGATCAGTTCCTCGGGCAGATCGGTATGCTCGCGCAGCGCGAACGCGACGTTCTCGAACACCGACATGTCCGTGAACAGCGCGCCGAACTGGAACAGCATGCCCATCTTGCGGCGCAGCGTGTACAAGCCCTCGCGCGTTTGTGCGCCGACGTTTTCGCCGTCGAACAGGATCTCGCCGCGCTGCGCGCGCACGAGGCCGCCGATCAGCCGCAGCACCGTGGTCTTGCCGCAGCCCGAGCCGCCCATGACCGCGACGACCTGGCCGCGCTTGAAGCGCAGATTCAGGTTCGACAGGACGAGCCGGTCGCCGTAACCGAAGTCGACGTCGCGCAGCTCGAGTAAGGTCTCGGATGGGGAAGACACTGACTGACAATCCTTTTACACGGAAGGCCGAATTATAGGGCCATCATGCAAAAGTTGCCGTGAGGTGCCCTCTCCCTTAACGATTCGCGACCATTATTGCGTAAACGCTTGTTGCAGTGCGGAAACGGCGGCCGCCGGATCGGCCGCTTCCGTCACGGCGCGCACCACGGCAGCGCAGCCCACGCCGGTCGCGAGCACGTCGGGCAGCACCTGCAAATCGATCCCGCCGATCGCCACGAGCGGCACCTCGCCGTCGAGTAGCCGGACGTAGCGCGCGAGGCGCTTCAGGCCCTGAGGCGCGGTCGGCATCACCTTGGTGGTGGTCGGAAAGACGGCGCCGAGCGCGACATAGCTCGGGCGGAAGTGCAGCGCCTTCAGAATCTCGTAGAAACCGTGCGTCGACAAACCGAGGCGGATGCCCGCCGTGGCAAGCGCCGACAAGTCCGCCGTGTGCACGTCTTCCTGCCCGAGATGCACACCGTAGGCGCCCGCCTCGAGCGCGGCCCGCCAGTGATCGTTGATGAAAACCTGCGCGTCGTGCCGCCGCCCCGCCGCGACGCAGCGGGCAATTTCGCGCTGGAGCTCATCCGCGGGATGGGCGGACTTGCGGCGCAACTGCACCGTCTTCACGGCGAAGTCCAGCACCCGTTCGACCCACTCGGCGCTCGGCAGCACCGGATACAGGCCGAGCCGCTCCGGGCAGCGCGGGAACGCCTCGGCCGGCGCCGGCGGCAAGCCGGCCACGCGCGGGAAGCTGGCCAGATCGCACGGGAAGGAATCGCCCGCGGCGTGCGTGCGGGTTTCGTCGCCGTCGCGCCACGCGAGCGCGAGCACGAGCGCGTCGTGCGGATCGAAACCGCAGTCCAGAAACGCGGCCAGCGCGGGAATCCAGTCTTCCGCGAGATGCCCTTCCAACCGGTACTTTTCGCCGCCGAGGTGCAGCGTCGCCTTGTGCTCGGCGGCCTCGACCACGGCCGCGCCCTGCACGAGCCAGCGCGCCATCTGTTCGCCATGCCGGGCGGCGTCGGCGACCACGATCAGATCACCGCCGTTCGGCTCGTCCGGCGCGGTCAGGCAGATGCGCCACGGCGCGTGCGTGGGCGGCCAGTCGCCGAGGCGCGCGCGGATGCGCTCGGTGGCTTCGACGAGTTCGTCGGCGGGCGGCCAGAACAGGTCGCGGTCTTTCAGAGCCAGAGTCTGCGTCATGCTGCGCTCCCATCCTGATGCCAGAAGGGCATGCCGACCACCGGCGTGCTCGCGTGCGCGCTTTCGCGCTCGGCCATCGGTCCGGCGAGGAAGGCCTCGCGGCCGGCTTCGACGCCGAGCGCAAAAGCGCGGGCCATTGCCTCGGGATGCGTGGCCTGCGACACGGCCGTGTTCAACAGCACGCCGTCGAAGCCCCATTCCATCACCTGCGCCGCGTGCGACGGCACGCCGAGTCCGGCGTCCACAATGAGCGGCACGTCGGGCAGCCGTTCGCGCAGCACGCGCAGGCCGTACGGATTGATGACGCCCTTGCCCGTGCCGATGGGCGCGCCCCAGGGCATCAGCGCTTCGCAGCCGGCGTCGAGCAGACGGCGGCCGATCACGAGGTCTTCCGTGCAATACGGCAGCACCTTGAAGCCGTCTTTGACGAGCTTCGCGGCCGCCTCGATCAGGCCGACCGGATCGGGTTGCAGCGTGTAGTCGTCGCCGATCAGTTCGAGCTTGATCCACTCGGTTTCGAAGATTTCGCGCGCCATGTGCGCGGTCGTCACCGCCTCGCCGACGGTCAGACAGCCGGCCGTGTTAGGCAGCAGCGGCACGCCGTGGCGCTTGAGCAGATCGAAGAACCCGGCTTCGGCGCCGCCTTCGTTCATCTGCCGGCGCAGCGCGACGGTCACCATGCCGGGGCGCGCGGCCGCGATCGAATCCGACAGCGATTGCAGCGACGGATAGCGCGAGGTGCCGAGCAGCATGCGGCTCGCGAAGGTCTGGCCGTAGAGCGTGAGCGCGTCGGCGGGTTGGGGGGAAGTCATGTGCATCATCGGGTCTCCGGCAAGGCAAGGCGGGCGGCGATTGGGTGCGATCTGGTGCGATTGGGTGAGCGCGGTGTGATCAACCTCGCGGTCGGCGGTCGGCATGACTGCGGCTGCATGACTGCAGCTGCATGGCTGCGGCCGGCGGGGCGCCCGCGGTCGCGATTGGCGCTCGCGCGCCGATCGGCCGCGGACGACACGCCACAGGCGCTCACCCGCCGGCCACCGGCTGCACCACGTCCAGCTTGTCGCCGGGCTGCAACGCACGCGCCGCATGCTGCGTGCGCGCGACGAAATCGCCATTCAGCGCGACGGCAAACGGCGGCCGCGCGCCATACGCGGCGAGCGCATCCGCGACAGTCGCGCCTTCGGGCAGCGACAACGGCTTCTGATTGATATGAATGTCCATAGTGCTCAAATACGATTCAGTCGACGGCCAATACATGACCAATGCCCGAGCGCTCACCGCGCCGCCTCGTCACCCCAACGCTCGTGCCGGCTCCCGCGCGCGGTCCTCGTGGAACAGCTCGCTCCAGCGCGCGGCGTGCCGCCAGTCGGCGAATGCATCCGCGTCGGCGACGCGCCCGTCCAGCAGCGCCGCCGCAAAACGCACGGCTTCGTCGGCGACTTCGGGCACGATCATGTAGCCGTGCCGGTACAGGCCGTTCACGCGCAGCGTCTGTCCGCCGTCCCACAACAAGGCCGGCCGATGATCGGGCAAGGTCGGCCGGCACTGCGAATTCAGTTCGAGAATGCGCGCCTCGCCGAAGCCCGGATGCACGGAAAACGCCGCGCTCAGCAGTTCCAGCGCGGAGCGTACGCTGACGGGCGACATGTCCTCGCCCTCCACTTCGGTCGCGCCGATCACATACAGATCGTCCTGTTTCGGCGCGATGTAGAGCGGATAGCGCGGATGCAGGAGCCGCACCGGCCGCGTCAGATGGATGCCCGGCGCGTGCACGCGCGCCACTTCGCCGCGAATGCCGCGCAGCGTCGGCAGCACGGGTTTGGCGCCGAGGCCGCGGCAATCGATCGTGATACGCGCCGGCGGCAGCGCACCGTCTTGCACCGGCGTATTCCAGTGTGTTTGCACACCGCGTTGCGCGAGGCCCGCGGCGAGAGCGCGCAGTACCTGGCGGTTGTCCAGCTGCCCCTCGCGCGGCAACAGCCAGCCCTGGTTGAAGCGCCCGGCAAGCGCAGGCTCCGCCGCGCCCAGTTGCGCGCCCGCCAGCGTGACAAAGCCGCCGTCCAGCAACTCGGCCGGCGCGTTCGAGCGCACGCGCCTTTCGAACAGCGGCGCCTCGGTCCGATCCGCGTGATGCCAAACGACGAGCGTGCCGTTGCGCTGGAAGAACACCGGCTCGGGCAGCTCGGCCAGCACGCGCGGCCAGCTTTCGAGCGATGCCGCGCCCAGCCGCGTGATCAGCAGCTCCGCGCTCGCGGCTTCGGCGAGCGGCGCCAGCATGGCCGCCGCGACCCACGCTGCGGCGTCCGAACCGGTGGCGTCGCCGCGCTCATAGAGTGCGACGCGATGGCCGTCTCCGGCAAGCCGCCACGCAACGAGGCGCCCGCACAGGCCGCCGCCGAGCACGGCGAAATCGGATTGCGCGGCACGGCTCATCGTGCGCCCTCCGCTTCGATATGACGGTGAACGGGGACACAATGCGCGTGCCGAACGGCGCGGCCGGCGCAGTTGGCGCGATCAGGAGCAAAACACATAACTGAACAATAGGCGGTCATCGAGTCCTTTCCGTACGGCCAACAGGAAGCGCGTACCCAGGACGAAACCGGCGGGCAAGGCCGGCCAAGCAACAGGCGTGCTCGAATGAACTACGCCGCCCGGCGGGGAATGGAAGACTGGCTGCTTCCGGAAACTTCCCGCGCCGGTATTACCCGGATCGGGTGCAAAGGGTCTCTCTCAGCCTCGCTGCCGCAGCGTGAGAATCACGCCGCTCAAGTGCGAAGCACCCCTGTTTCGTCGAAAGGTCATTAGACCATAAAAGGCGCGGCGCTCGCAAACGAGCGGCGCATTGCGTCGCACGCGGCTTGATCCGGCACCATCTCTTGCGGCTTTTGTCTGATCCAGAGCGGCGGCCCGGCGCTCTGGCACAATGCCAGCAGAGATGACGCGGCGAGCGCGGCATCGCGCGAGGTACGGCGGTCAAACGTGGCAGCGGCGGCGGCGCAAGAGAGGGCCGCCCGAGACCCGCTGCATGCGCGGCGCCGGGAATTAATTTTCGCTTAAGGGCTTCACGCCAGAATCGGCAGTCGCCGCGGCGCTCGCCCATGTGGCGCCGCGCCCGCACATGCACCAGGACCCGCGACGGGCCGGCCCGCGTGGCCCGCCAGACGCGGCGCGGCCACCGTGGCATGGCCAGATTAGAACAGCACTCCTCAGGACGCTCATGACAACGCATACTTCTGTCAGCCCCGCGCTGCCGCCCGACGAGAAAGTCTCCGCCTGGAGTCTGATCAAGCCTTACTGGGTGTCGGAAGAAAAAAAGACCGCGTGGGCCATGCTCATTGCGATCATCGCGATGAACCTCATGGTCGTGTGGATCAACGTCCGCCTGAACCGCTGGAGCGCGGACTTCTACAACGCGCTGCAAACCAAGAATGTGCGCGACTTCCCGCATCTGCTGATGATCTTTTCCGGGCTCGCGTTCGGCTACATCATTCTCGCGGTGTATGGGCGTTATATGCGCCAGATGCTCGGCTCCCGTTGGCGCCAGTGGCTCACCACGCGCTATCTGAACGAGTGGCTGCACGACAGCGCGTTTTACCGCATCGAACGCGACCGCCTCGCCGACAACCCCGATCAGCGGATCAGCGACGACCTTCAGTCGTTCGCCACCACGACGCTTTCGCTCACGCTCGACCTGCTGTCCACCGTCGTCACGCTCGTGTCGTTCATCACGATCCTGTGGGCGCTGGCCGGCGCGCTGACCATCACGCTCGGCGGCGTGCCGCTGCATATTCCCGGCTACATGGTGTGGGCGGCCGCGCTGTATGCGGTGGGCGGATCGCTCGTGATTCAGAAGGTCGGGCATCCGCTCGTGCCCATCAACTATCAGGCGCAGAAAGTCGAGGCGGATTTCCGTTTCGGCCTGATCCGTCTGCGCGAGAACGCCGAGCAGATCGCCTTCTACAACGGCATGGACACGGAGAAGAAAAACGCCCATTCGCTGTTCAGCCGCATTCGCGACAACTGGTGGCAGGTCATGAAGTACACGAAGCGGCTCACCTTCGTGCTGAGCTTCTACGGTCAGATCGCGATTATCTTTCCGCTCGTCGTCGCCGCGCCGCGCTATTTTGCCGGCGCCTTCACGTTCGGCGTGCTGATGCAGATTTCCAGCGCGTTCGGCACCGTGAGCGATTCCTTTTCGTGGTTCATCAACAGTTATTCGACGCTGGTGGAATGGCGCGCCACGGTCAACCGTCTGCGCGAATTCAAGCGTGTCGTGCATGCGCCGCGTCTGAAGGAATCCGTCTCACCGGCCACCGCGCACGGCGGCATCAATCTGCATTTCGTCGACGCCGACGAGCTCTCCACCGACGGCCTCGAGCTCGCGCTGCCGAACGGCAGCCCGCTGTCGCGCATTCGCGATATCGTGATTCACCCCGGTTCGCGCTGGCTCGTGCGCGGCCCGTCGGGCTCGGGCAAGAGCACGCTGATGCGCGCGCTGGCGGGCCTCTGGCCGTTCGGCGACGGCGCGATCGACGCGCCGGTCAACGCCCGCATGATGTTCATTCCGCAGGTAAGCTACATGCCGATCGGCACACTCAAGGCAGCGCTCGCATATCCGTCGGCGGCCGACACCTATACCGACGACGAATGCCGCGAGGCGCTCGTGACCTGCCATCTGTCGCAATACGCGGACCGTCTGCAGGAAACCGCCCACTGGACGCGCGTTCTCTCGCCAGGCGAGCAACAGCGCCTCGCTGCCGCGCGCGTGCTCCTGCACAAGCCGGACTATCTGTTCCTCGACGAAGCGACGAGCGCGCTCGACGCTGAAAACGAAGCGCGTCTCTACCGCCTTTTCACCGAGCGGCTGCCGAAGGCGGCGATTGTCAGCGTCGCGCATCGCGAGTCGCTCGCTGCATTCCATGACGAAACGCTCGACGTCGAGCGTGCCGCCGAAGCGGTCGCCGCATGAACACCGCAAGCGACACCGCCGGCGAAAGCAGCGCGGCGTTCGAGCGCGTTGTGCTGATCACCGGCGCCGGTTCGGGTATCGGCGCGGCGCTGGCCCGGCGCATCGCCGCGCCGCGCACTGCCCTGATGCTGCATGCACGCGGTGCCGAGCGCGAGTCGCGTGAACGCCTTGCGCAGGTGGCCGCCGATTGCAGCGCCAACGGCGCCGTCTGCGCCACGGTGTTCGCCGATCTCGCCGAGCGCGGTGCGGCGGAACATGTGGTGCATCAAACGCTCGCAAGCTTCGGCGCGCTCGATCAACTGGTCGCGAATGCCGGGCATGCGCAGCGTCAAACGCTTCAGGCGCTGGATCCCGATGCGCTCAGCGCGGCATTCGCCGCCATGCCCGCTGCGTTCGCCGCGCTCGTCAAACGCGCCACCTCTGCATTGGACACCTCGAAGCGCGGCCGCGTGGTCGCACTCAGTTCGTTCGTCGCGCATCGTTATCGGGCGGATACGCCGTTCGCCGCCACCGCCGCGGCGAAAGCGGCGCTCGAATCGCTCGCGAGAACCGCGGCCGCCGAACTCGCGCCGCACGGCGTGACGGTGAATTGCGTCGCGCCCGGCTACACGCGCAAGGACCGCGGGCCGAGCGCCGACAATGCGTCAGCGTGGACCCGCGCCGCCGAGTCGACGCCGCTCGGGCACATCGCCGAACCGGCGGATGTCGCCGCGCTGATCGCGTTTCTGCTGTCCGACGAAGCGCGTCACATCACAGGCCAGGTGATTCATGTCGACGGCGGACTGACGCTCGGCTGAGTCGCGCGCCAGCGCACGTTTATCCCGCCACAACGCCAGGCCACGGCAAGATCCGGCAACACGCGGGAACACCCGGAAAGCATTTGCGAAGCGGGCAAGCTTTTCCGCCCTTTGAAACGAGCCCGAAGCAGCGACGATAGTCGTGCGCGCCGTCCCCGCGGCTCGCACGCTCTCCACTGCTAACGGATTCCCGCTCATGTCACTCGATCGCCGTTCTTCTCCGCTTCACCGCCTCGGGCTCGCTCTCGGCGCAGCCATGCTGCTCGCTGGCGCCGCGCACGCAGCGCAAACCACGCCGCCGAATGAGCCCGCCGACGTCTGCCCCGCGCTCAAGCACATCGTCGAAGCATCCGACTTCAAGCAACTGCATGCACAATCGGCCGCGCAATTGCCGGGCGTCGAAAGCACCGAAGATTGCCGCGCCAACGCGCATGCCTACGACTGCCACTGGCGCGCGCACTGGCAGGCCGACGGCGTCGTCAACGATCCGCTCGAAGAAATCGGCGCCGATATCGCCGCTTGCTTTCCGAATGTCGTGCACGACGTCAACACGCCGACGCGCCAGCACTTCATCGTGACCACCGCCGCGCGCCGTGTGAACGTGAGCGCGAGCGTGCAAGGGCAAAACGAGTTGCGCCTGCGCGTCACGCGCTGAACGCACGCACTGCGCAACAATCTTGACGATGGTCACGATGCGCCCGCCGCTGCTTTCGCGCCGCTCAGTCGATGTCCGTTGTTGGCCTTCATCGCATCTCGCCCTGCATCATGACCTTCCTGCTTTGCATACGCGCTAACGCATTCGCGCGCGCTCCCCGTGCGGCGTGGGTCATGTTGCAGCGGCCGGGCGCGCGGCTTGTGGCGTGCACGACGCTCACGGTCGGACTGAACGGCTGCGCGTGGACCCTGATTCAGGCAGCCGACGCCACCGGCTCCGTGATCCAGGCGGGCTACGCCATCGCGGCGAACTATTCGTCGCCGACTTTTGTGAGCGGCCGTCCCGCAGATGTGCGCCACGTGTGCATTGAGGTCAACACTGCCGTGTCGGTCGGCGATTTCGTGCCGGCGCTGCAACTCGCGCTCGAGCGCCGCGGCATTCGTTCGGACGTCTACAATCCGGGCACCTCGCCGGCCGGATGCGAGGCGCGCCTCGTGTACAACGCCGCCATCGACTACGGCCGCCGCTCGTTCAGCGACGACGCAATCCAGTATCTGTCCATCATCGATCTGACGCTCGTGCAGAACGGCCGCGTTCTCGTCACCGCGCGCTATCAAACGGGCGGCCTGAACACCGACCGCTTTTCCTCCGCGTCCACCAAACTCAACGGACTGATCGACAGGATGGTGATCGACCAGACCGATTTTGGCCGCCGGACGCTGCAGACCATTCAGACCTCGCAGATCAATTAGCCTCGCGCCCTTGCTTTGTCTTACGCGAGAAAGTATTGGAAAGCGTTAGCCGCTTTGCTGCGCCCGCGCGGATCACTAAGATGACCTGAATGAACCAATCCATTCTGGTCGTCGACGACGACCCCGTCGTACGCGAGCTCGTCAGCCAATATCTCGAAGGACGCGGCTTCAAGGTTGCCACGCTCGAACATGGCATGGCGCTGCAGCGCAAGCTCCAGGACGAACGTCCCGCGCTCGTCGTGCTCGACATCATGATGCCGGAGCTCGACGGCATCAGTGCGCTGCGCGCGTTGCGCGTGGCGGGCGACGACATTCCCGTGATTCTTCTCACGGCGCGCGCCGATCCGATCGATCGCGTCATCGGCCTCGAACTCGGCGCCGACGATTATCTCGGCAAGCCGTTCGAACCGAGCGAACTCGTGGCGCGCATCCGCACAGTGCTGCGGCGGCGCGGCTCGGTCGCGCCGAGCGCGCCCGAGCAGCGCGCGCCGTATCGTTTTGGTCGCTTCGAAGTCAACTTCCCGGCGCGCGAATTGCGCCGCGACGGCGAGCGCATCACGCTGCGTTCAAGCGAATTCGCGATGCTGAAAGTGTTCGTCACCCACGCGATGACCGTGCTCACGCGCGCGCAACTGCTCGAAAAACTGCACGGCAATAGCGACACGCATCGCAACCGCAGTCTGGATGTGTCGATCTGGCGATTGCGCCGGCTAATCGAGGTCGATCCGTCCGAACCGCGCTACGTGCAGACCGTGTGGGGACGCGGCTACGTGTTCGTGCCGGACGGCGAAATCGGTGCAGCGGAACGCGGACCGGCCTCGCTTGCGGAGTAAGTACCGCGGGCGCCGGTTCGGCGGGGCGGCGCATGCCGCGCAGCGCGCGCCGACATGACGCGGCGCGATCCTGCGCGTCAGAACGTCAGCACGCTCAGGAACATTCTCTGCAGCCAACCCATGGTCGTCGCGTCGGAAAGCATGCCGGTGCCGGCCTGCTCGATGCGTGCATTCGCAACCTTGCTCGACGCAACGTAGTTGCCTGATTCGATGTCCTTAGGATTGACGACGCCCGATAGCCGCAGCCGGTCGCGGTTACCACTCATCGAAATCACCTTTTCGCCGGACACGACGAGATTGCCCGAGGGCATGGTGCCGATCACGGTGACAGCCAGCGTGCCGTTCATGCCGCTCACGTCGGTGAGGCTTCCCTGCCCTTTGAACTCGGTGCTCGCCGAGCCGATGTTGAACAGCCTCGCGAGCCGCGCTGCCGCGCCGGTCGACTTGTCGGCGGCGTCCGCGGTAATGCTGCTCGCGCGGCTCGCCGCCGCCGTCGAACTGTTGTTGCCGCTGTATGACTCCGACAGCCGGATGGTCAGCACGTCGCCGATATGCTGCGCGCGCGGCGTCTCGTACAGCACCATGAGCGTGCCGGCCTGATAGATCGCGCCCTGCGTGTTGACGTTCAGCGGCGCGGACACGAGCGGCGGTGCCATCGGCGTGTCGACAATCGACTTCTGTGCGCTCGCGCAAGCGGATAGACAGGCTGCCGCCGCGCACACCGCGGCGGAAAAACGTGACGTAAGCATGGTTGTACTCCTTGGTCTCAAGGTGTCCGAAACGAGTTCAGGCTCGACCAGCCGCCCACTCATGGCGGACCGAGCATGCGCCGCACCTCACATCAGCCGGCTTCCGCATCGCTCGCCTGCCATTGCCGTACGACCGACTTGACCCACGCGTCGGAGCCCTTCAGCAGATAAGTCAGCGTGCCGTTGCGCGTGCCCGGCAGGAAACACAGCGTGATCGAGCTGACCGCGTTTTCCCACACATAGACCGGCAGCGCGCCGGGCGACGACACGTTCTGCGTCGCGTGACGCGGCGGGCCATAGCGCTCCGCGAGCGCGTCGCGCAAGTCCTCGGCGGTGACCTCGTCGATCACGAAGGAAATCTCGTAGAGGCGCAGCGCGCTTCGGCCTTCGCTCCGGTCTTCCATGCGCGCGAAACGCAGCACATGCTCGGCCGCCGGCGCACCGTCGACCACCGCTTGCGAGAGCGCCCACCCGCTGTCGTCCCGATGCGCCCAGCGGCAGGCGACCGTCAGGCTGTCGCGCGACTTGAGCCGCATGCCGAGCGCGCCGGCCTGCACGTCCGTCTCGCAGACCGGCACGCTGCCGAGCGGCGTCGCCCGCACCTTCGAACCGGCGCGGAATTCGTCGAGCGTGATGCCAAGCGCAATGCCGCGGAATGCAAACGGCGTCTCCGCGCGCCGACGCGCGTCGGCGGCAGCTTCTCTCGTGGCCGATGCCGGCGCGCCTGCATCGCGCGCCGCCGGCTGTGCCGGCACGGTCAGCGGGAACATGCCGCACAGCAGCGCGAACGCAAGGGCAATCCGTTTGGGTGTCATGACTCAGTCGATCGCGGATGAACACATGTCGAACGGGGCGGCCGCCGCATGGCCGACGACCGGAATAATTTTCAGCGTGGCCGACGTGAGCCGGCATGGCAGCGCGGCCACGGCGCAGCCGTCGAGCGGCAGCAACGCCGCGCCGAGCGCGAGCCACGCGGCCGCGCGAACCACGCGCCTGCAAAGTTTCGAAGTCGACACGCGCGCCTCGCCAGATCAGGCGGTGGTGTTGACGTGATGGCCGACAAGACCCGCAGGCAGCGACGGCTGCGGCTGCGCCTGCGTCCCGGCGCCCTTGCTTTGCGCGCTGCCGCCGGCCCCCGCGGAACTGCCGGACGACGCCGGTTTTTCGGCCGGCTTCGCGGGCGCGATGGAAGAAAACCTGGTGGAATTGAGGTTGCTGGGAACTGTCATGATGAGCCTCGCATGGCACTGGGTTGGGCGGGATGCCGGTCGTGCGCCGCGCGGGCCGGCGAGCGCTCAAGGCGCTGCCGGCGTGCGACGCGACGTATCGCAGGACGAATCATCCCGCCGCGCGCGCCTCGCCGATGCACGAAGAAAAGCGCGCTTTCCGGCGGTTCTTACGACCCATTGCAAGCGGTTTCCAGCGCTTCCTTAAGCATCCGAATTGTTCCCGGAAACGCCGCGCGCCCCGCCTTGAGGCGATTTCGCACGGTCCCGTGCGTTGCCGCACAGGACCGCTCTGCAATATGCTGTCAGCCTTGGGTGACGAGCCTTACGCGTACATCGACCGGATTCGCGCCGCTTTTCGGCCGGATCGGCATGTCATCGGGTAAGCATTGGTAAGCAAACTGCCGGCCGCACGCCGCGCGCGCGAGGCGCGCGGCAGTCTAGAATTTCGCCATGAATCCACAGGTCCTTATCGTCGACGACGATCCGGTCGTACGCGATCTGCTTTGCAAGTTCTTGCAGTCGAACGGCTTCGACGCGTCCGTGCTGCATGACGGCACCCATCTCCAGCGCCGGCTCGAGCGCGAACGGCCGTCGGTCGTCGTGCTCGACATCATGATGCCGAACACCGACGGTCTGCGCGCGCTCACCGCGCTGCGCGCCGCCGGCGACGACATTCCGGTGATCTTCGTGACGGCGCGCGGCACGGTGGCCGACCGCATTGTCGGGCTTTCGCTCGGCGCGGACGACTACCTGACCAAGCCCTTCGATCCGCGCGAACTGCTCGCGCGCATTCACACGGTGCTGCGCCGCCGCGGCCCGTCGACCACGAGCGCGCCCGAGGCCCGCAAGCCGTACCGCTTCGGCCCATTCGAGCTGGACTTCGCCACGCGTTCGCTGTCGCGGGCCGATAGCAAGCTGCCGCTGCGCGACAGCGAGTTCGCGCTGCTGAAGATCTTCGTCAACCATCCGTATAAGGTGTTGTCGCGCGTGCTGATTCACGACCTCGTGCATCGCGACAACCTCGCCTTTCGCGACCGCAGCCTCGACGTGCCGATCTGGCGCCTGCGCCGCGTCATCGAGGACGATCCGTCCAATCCGTGCTATGTGCAGACCGTGCGCGGCAAAGGCTATGTCTTCGTACCCGATGCCGACGGCACGCCGTTCTCCGACGAGGCCGCCTCGAACGCATGAGAAACCCGCTGAACACGCTATTCGGCAGAATGGCGTTGCTTTCGACGGCGGTGCTATTGGCAATTCAGGCCGGCTGGTTCGTGCTGGTGGTCATGCAGCCGCCGCGGCATGAAATCGACGGCTTTGCGCGCGGCGTCGTACTGGCCTTGCAGGCTGTCAACGGCGAGCCGATCAAGGGCGCCGCGCTCGCGCCCGCCATGCGCGTGCATCTGGTTCCGACCTGGAACATGCCGCCGAGCGTCCATCTGCATGAACCCACGGAACATCTAGTCGTGCAGTTGACCCGGCATCTGCGGGAAACGCTTCCGCCGGGCACCCAGATCGCCGTCGACGATCTGCGTCCGCCGCAGCTGTGGGTGCTGTTTCCGGGCAAGTCCAACTGGGTCGTGCTGCCGGTCGACTTGCCGCCGCCGCCGCGCTTTCTGATCGAAGCGATTTCGATGCTGGCCGCCGCGCTGATCCTGTCGCTCTTCGCCGTGTGGCAGATGCAGCGCCCCCTTTCGCGCGTCGCCGACGCCGCGCGCGCTTTCGGCTCGGGCGGCCGTCCGGAGCCGGTGACGGTGCAAGGGCCGCGCGAACTGCGCGATCTGATCGGCTCGTTCAACGACATGATGCGGCGCCTGAACGAAGCCGGCGACGACGAGGCCGTCATGCTGGCCGGCGTCGCGCACGACCTGAAAGCGCCGCTCACGCGCCTGAAGCTGCGGGCGAGCGTGCTGGTGGCGGAAAGCGAGCGCGCCGGCCTGATTCGGGACGTGGATTCGCTCACCAACATCGTCCAGCAGTTTCTGGAATTCGCCGGCCAATCGGCCGATGCCGGGCCGCCGGTCGAAGTCGACGAATTCCTGCGCGAGCAGTTCTCCGACAGTGACGGCGCGAGCGCCAATCCCGACGAAGCGCCGGACGACCGCGCCGGCGAAACTGCGCTCTTCGCGCTGGATTTGCGTGCCGGTCCGTCGTTCACGCTGCCGCGCACGCTGCTCGACCGGCTCGTGACCAACCTCGTCGATAACGCGCTGGAACACGGCGCGCCGCCCGTCGACATCGCCACTGCGCGCAACGGCGAACATTGGACCATCAGCGTGCGAGACCACGGTGCGGGTATTCCCGACGACCGCATTGCCGCCGCGATGAAACCGTTTGTGAGACTCGATGCCGCGCGTGGCGGCGAGGGCCATTGCGGCCTCGGCCTCGCAATCGTGGCGCGTCTTGCGCACGACCGCGGCGGACGTTGCCACGTTCGCAATCACGCCGAGGGCGGGCTGGTAGTGTGTATCGAGTTGCCGGTCGAGGCGGCGTGCGCTTAAGACGCCAATCGCGCCGATCGCGCCGATCACAGGCGCGGCTCGCCGACGCCGCCGAAGTGCGCTTACTCCGCCTTACCGAATGCGCTACGGCGTGGCCGGCAGTCTTATAGTGGCCCCCGGCAACCTCGATGCCGCCCTTCTCAGTCCGCCCGCTTATCTGGGGGCGGATTTTTTTTGCCCGCGGATGTGGCCCACGGGTTTGGTCCGCGCCTCAGACCACCAGCCGACTGCGCAAGCTCTCGATGGTGGAGTCCGATACGCCCAAGCCTTCCGTCAGATAACGCGTCATCGTGTCGTAGCTAGCCTGAACCTGATCGAAGCCCGCCTGCAGAAAGCTTTCCTGCACACCGAGCAAAGGCTCCTGGATTGCCGCGAGCGCGTCGCCGTCCTGCGCGCGCAATGTTTCCCTCAGCGACCGGATGGCCTGCGCGCGGTACACGTTGCTGAGCAGGTAGTCCTGCATGATGACGTCGAGCGGCACGTTGGCAATGCTTTGCAGAAGCGCCGCGACCCAGCCCGCGCGATCCTTTCCCGCATTGGAATGGAAGAGCTGCGCGCCGGCGCCGTCCGCGAGCTGACGCAGCAGCGCGCCGAAGCTCGCCCGCTGTGCGGCGCCGGTGACATAGCCGCGCGCCTGCGACTCCATGAACGCGACGGCGTCCGCCGCCGAATTGACAGCGGGCGGCACGAAGTCGCGCACGCCCAGCACGTCGAGCGTCTGCGAAACCGCGCCGCGCGGCAGCATGTCGGCCGTCCGCTCGATCTCGCCGGGCGTGCGCAAATCGAAAACGCTCGCGATGCCGAGCCGCTCCATTTCAGTCTGATCGGCCACGCTGAGCGTCAGCACATTCGCGCGGAAAAAGGCGCCGCGGCGCATCTTCTTGCCGTCGACAGTCGGATAGCCGGCCGCGGCGCCCGCGACGTCCCGAAAATTATCGACCGACGCGAGCCGCGGCGTCTCGCCCTGCTCATCGTCGAGATTGCCGCCGCCGCATGCCGAAAGCAGCGAACTGCTCACGCCGGACACCAGCAGCACGCTGGCCGAGCGCTTCAGAAATGTCCGTCGCGACGGGCATGCCGCGAGTGTGAGCGGCTGCGCGCGCATGTCCATGGGCATAAAGTAGCGGCGGGGCGCCGGGCAGGTTTTCGCGGTGGCGGGCATCAGGCGAGTCGACGTGGCAGGCGCAAAGCGTGAGTCAATAATGTGCAGCCTATGCGCTGCGGGCGCAGTTTAACGTTTTCAATAATTGTTTTGGTTACGGCGTATTAGTTCGTAAGCAATGTTTTTGCACGGCTTTTCCGTGTCGCGCCGGCCTTCCCAGTATGCGGGTTGCAATCCGCATATTCTGTGTTATCAGCTGCTTACCGCTTACTGCCAACCTGCTGCCAATTTTGACCCACGTGGCCGCACGACGCCTCCTCCCCGTAGAATAGAAACACTGCCCACAAGCCGCCGGCACACAAGAAAAGCGAGGAGAACACAACAAAGATGCCCTCTCTCCAATGGTTCACCGAACTGACGCAGCGGGAACGCCGCACCCTGTACGCCGGTTTCGGCGGCTATGCGGTCGACGCGTTCGACTTCATGATCTACTCATTCCTCATTCCGACGCTGATCGCGACGTGGGGCATGAGCAAAAGCGAAGCGGGCATGATCGCCACCAGCTCGCTGATTTCGTCGGCGCTCGGCGGCTGGCTGGCCGGCATTCTGGCCGATCGTTATGGCCGCATCCGCGTGCTGCAATGGACGATCGCGACGTTCGCGCTGTTCACCTTCCTGTCGGGCTTCACGCATTCGTTCTGGCAGTTGCTCGCCACGCGCACGTTGCAAGGCATCGGCTTCGGCGGGGAATGGTCGGTCGTGACGATCATGATGGCGGAGACGATACGCTCGCCGCAGCATCGCGCGAAGGCGGTGGGCACGGTGCAAAGCAGCTGGTCGTTCGGCTGGGCGGCGGCGGCCGTCATCTACTGGGCATTCTTTGCCTTGCTGCCCGAACAGTACGCGTGGCGCGCGTGTTTCTGGATCGGCCTGCTGCCCGCCGCGTGGATCATCTACATTCGCCGCAATGTCAGCGACCCGGATATCTACCTGCAGACGCGCCGCGCGCGGGAAAGCGGCGTTGAGACCGCGCATTGCCTGCAGATCTTCTCGCTGCCCCATTTGCGTACCACGCTGCTCGGCAGCGCGCTGTGCACCGGCATGCTCGGCGGCTATTACGCCATCACGACGTGGCTGCCGACGTATCTGAAGACCGTGCGCCATCTGTCGGTATTCAACACGAGCGGCTATCTGATCGTGCTGATCGTCGGCTCGTTCACCGGCTATATCGTCGGTGCGATTCTGTGCGACCGGATCGGCCGGCGCGCGTCGTTCGTCCTGTTCGCGGTGGGCTCGTTCGTGCTCGGCATGGTCTACACCATGCTGCCGATCACCAACGGCATGATGCTCGCGCTCGGTTTTCCGCTCGGCATCGTCGTGCAGGGGATTTTTGCGGGCGTGGGCGCGTACCTCTCGGAGCTTTATCCGAATGCGATTCGCGGCTCCGGCCAGGGCTTTTGCTACAACCTCGGGCGCGGCTTCGGCTCGTTCTTCCCGATTCTCGTCGGCATGCTTTCGCAGACCATGTCGCTCGTGAAGGCCATGGGGATTGTCGCCGGTTCGGGCTATCTGCTCGTGATCGTCGCCGCGCTGTGCCTGCCCGAAACGAAGGGCAAGGTGCTCGGCGCGACCCGCCCCGCCGCCTGAGACCGCGACTCCAGCTTGCCGCTGAATGGCCCGATAAGCCCATGAAAACGATCGTTCTCGGCGGCGGCGTGATCGGCGTCGCCACCGCCTTCTATCTGCGCCGGCAAGGCTCTGAGGTCACGCTGATCGAGCGCGAGCCGGATGTCGCGCTGGCCACGAGCTTCGGCAACGCGGGCGTGATCGCGCCCGGTTATGTGACGCCGTGGGCGGCGCCCGGCATGCCGGCCAAGATTCTCAAATACCTGTTCAAGCCGGCATCGCCACTGATCTTTCGCCCCACTCTGGACGCGGCGCAATGGCGCTGGATCGCGCGCTGGCTGCGCGAATGCGAGCTCGAACGTTTTCGGGCCAACAAGCAGCGCATGCAGCGAATCGCGTACTACAGCCGCGAGTGCCTGCGCGAATTCCGCAACTACCATCCGTTCGATTACGGCCGCAGCCAAGGCTACCTGCAGCTTTTTCGCAGCGAGTACGACGTCGAACTCGCGCAACCCGCGCTGGCCGTGCTGCGCGACGCGGGCATCGCGTATCGGGAAGTGAGTGCCGCGCAATGCGTCGACATCGAGCCGGGGCTGCGCTGGGCGCGCGCGGCGCCGGTGTCGGGCGTGCATCTTCCCGACGACGAAGCCGGCGACTGCGCCCGCTTCACACGGGAGCTGCGCGCCATCTGCGAGCGCCATGGCGTGCGCTTTCGCTTCGACACGCGCGTCACATCGCTCGATGTGGAAGGCGGCGCGGTGCGCGCGGTCCGTGTGCAAAGCCAGCACGGCGCGCAAACGCTGCCCGCGGACAGCGTGGTCGTGGCGCTGGGCGTCGACAGCGCGGCGCTGCTCGCGCCGCTCGGCGTGAAGGTGCCGCTTTATCCGGTCAAAGGCTACTCGGCGACGCTGCCTGTAATCGACGACGAAAAAGCGCCGCGCGCCGCGCTGATGGACGAATCGCTCAAGACAGCCATTACGCGCTTCGGCAATAACCTGCGCGTGGCGGGCACGGCGGAACTCGGCAACCGCCACGCGACGCTGCGCGAGCAGGCCTTGCAGACGCTGATGAAAGTGCTGGCCGACTGGTTTCCGCACGCCGCGGCGCCCACGTCCGCGCATTTCTGGGTGGGCCGCCGCCCGATGACGCCCGACGGCGCACCCTTGCTCGGCCCGTCGGGAATCGGCAACCTGTGGCTCAATCTCGGCCATGGCTCGACCGGCTGGGCGATGTCGATGGGCTCGGCCCGCGTGGTCGCCGATCTCATCACGCAGCGCAAACCGGAGATCGATCTCGACGGGCTGACGTTGGCGCGATATGGGAAGTGACGGACCGCCGCCCCAGTGCAAACCCACACACGTGAAAAAGCCGGGTCACCCTTGCAGGTGCCCGGCTTTGTTCTTACCGCCTTGAGGGTGCCGCTCGCGAGTCGCGCCGGGCCGGCACCTTGCCCTCTCCGGCCGGCAGCCGACGACGCTTAGCGCGGCAGTTCTGAATGGCCCATCAGGTACGCGTCGACCGAACGTGCGCACTGACGGCCTTCGCGGATCGCCCACACCACGAGCGACTGGCCGCGGCGCATGTCGCCCGCCGTGAACACCTTGTCGACCGACGTGTAGTACGCCTTGTCGCCTTCGGTCGCAGCGCGCACGTTGCCGCGCGCGTCCTTGTCGACGCCGAAGGCCTCGAGCACCGGCGACACCGGCTGTGTGAAGCCCATGGCGAGCAGCACGAGGTCGGCCTTCATTTCGAATTCCGAGCCCGGCACCTCGACCATCTTGCCGTCCTTCCATTCGACGCGCGCGGCGATCAGCTTCTCGACCTTGCCGTTCTTGCCTTCCAGGCGCTTCGTGGCCACCGCCCAGTCGCGCGAGCAGCCTTCCTCATGCGACGACGACGTGCGCAGCTTGATCGGCCAGTACGGCCACACGAGCGGCTTGTTTTCCTCTTCCGGCGGCTGCGGCAGCAGTTCGAACTGCGTGACGCTCTTCGCGCCGTGACGGTTCGACGTGCCCACGCAGTCCGAGCCCGTATCGCCGCCGCCGATCACGACGACGTGCTTGCCCTTCGCGACCAGTTGGTGCGGAACCTTGTCGCCGGCATTGACCTTGTTCTGCTGCGGCAGGAATTCCATCGCGTAATGAATGCCTTCCAGCTCGCGGCCCGGCACCGGCAGATCGCGCGGCGTTTCCGAACCGCCGGCGATCACGACGGCGTCGAAGTCTTCCTTCAACTGCTCGGGCGTGATGGTTTCCTTCGCCGTGTTGCCGATGTGCGCGGGCAGCGAACCTTCCTTGCCGACGAACACGTTGGCGCGGAACGTCACCCCTTCGGCTTCCATCTGGCGCATGCGGCGGTCGATCAGCCACTTCTCCAGCTTGAAGTCGGGAATGCCGTAACGCAGCAGGCCGCCGATGCGGTCGTTCTTCTCGAACACCGTCACCTCGTGGCCCGCGCGCGCGAGTTGCTGCGCGACGGCCAAGCCCGCGGGCCCGGAGCCGACCACGGCGACCTTCTTGCCGGTCTTGTGCTTCGGCGGCTGCGGCGCGACCCAGCCTTCGGCCCAGGCTTTGTCAATGATCGCGTGTTCGATCGACTTGATGCCGACCGGGTCGTTATTGATGCCGAGCGTGCATGCCGCTTCGCATGGCGCCGGACAAATGCGGCCGGTGAACTCCGGGAAGTTGTTCGTGGAGTGCAGCACTTCGATCGCGTTCTTCCAGTCCTGATGAAACACCAGGTCGTTGAAGTCCGGAATGATGTTGTTCACCGGGCAGCCGTTGTTGCAAAAGGGGATGCCGCAGTCCATGCAACGCGCGCCTTGAATCTTCGCTTCGTCGTCGGTCAAAGCCGCGACAAATTCCTTGTAGTGCTTCACGCGCGTGAGCGGAGCTTCGTACGCCTCGTGGCGGCGCTCGAACTCGAGAAAACCGGTTGCCTTGCCCATGTGGTTCTCTTCTCTATCTGTATCTAGGGGTAATCTGGACCCGCCGCGCGTCGGCTTGCCGAGCGGCGGCGGGTACGGCTAAAGGTGACGTCTACCGTTCTGAAACAGTCGGCGAAAATTCGGCGATCAGGCGGCGAGCACTTCCTTGTTCGCCTTCTTCGCTGCCATTTCGCCCAGCGCGCGCTTGTATTCGGTCGGGAACACCTTCACGAACTGACGGCGCGACGCGTCCCAGTTTTCGAGCAGCGCTTTCGCACGCGGCGAGCCCGTGAACTGGAAATGACGCTCGACGAGACCCTTGAGCAGCGCTTCGTCCGTCGTGCCCGCGTGCCACAGGCCGCGGTCGACCGTGCGCTCCTGTTCGGCCTGCTGCAGCACCGGGTCGAGCGCGACCATCGACTTGTTGCACTTGCCCGCGAACGTGTTGTCCGGGTCGTACACGTAAGCCACGCCGCCCGACATGCCGGCCGCGAAGTTACGGCCGGTTTCGCCGAGCACGACGACCGTGCCGCCCGTCATGTATTCGCAGCCGTGGTCGCCGGTGCCTTCGACAACCGCCGTCGCGCCGGAGTTACGCACGCAGAAGCGCTCGCCCGCCACGCCCCGGAAGAACGACTCGCCTTCGATCGCGCCGTACATCACCGTGTTGCCGCAGATGATGTTCTCTTCCGACTTGCCGCGGAAATCGTTCGTGGGACGAATGATGATGCGCCCGCCCGACAAACCCTTGCCGACGTAGTCGTTGCCGTCGCCGACCAGATCCAGCGTGATGCCCTTCGCGAGGAACGCGCCGAAGCTCTGGCCTGCGGTGCCCTTCAACTGGATGTGGATCGTGTCGTCGGGCAGGCCGTCGTGGCCGTACTTCTTCGCGATCGTGCCGGACAGCATGGCGCCGACCGTACGGTTGACGTTGCGCACCGGCTGGATGAACGAGACGTGCTCGCCCTTCTCGATGGCCGCTTTCGCCTTTTCGATCAGCGTGTGGTCGAGCGCGCGGTCGAGGCCGTGATCCTGCTCTTCCACGTGCTTGCGCGCCACTTCGGCCGGCACTTGCGGCTGATAGAACACGCGCGAGAAGTCGAGACCCTTCGCCTTCCAGTGCTCGATGCCCTTCTTCATGTCGAGCAGTTCGGCGTGGCCGATCAGGTCGTCGAACTTGCGGATGCCCAGTTGCGCCATGATCTCGCGCGCTTCTTCGGCGACGAAGAAGAAGAAGTTCACGACGTGTTCCGGCTGACCCTTGAATTTCGCGCGCAGCACCGGATCTTGCGTCGCGACGCCGACCGGGCACGTGTTCAGGTGGCACTTGCGCATCATGATGCAGCCTTCCACCACGAGCGGCGCCGTCGCGAAGCCGAATTCGTCCGCGCCGAGCAGCGCGCCGATCACGACGTCGCGGCCGGTCTTCATCTGACCGTCTGCCTGCACGCGGATACGGCCGCGCAGCTGGTTCAGCACGAGCGTCTGCTGCGTTTCCGCAAGGCCGAGTTCCCACGGCGTGCCCGCGTGCTTGATGGACGACAGCGGCGACGCGCCGGTGCCGCCGTCGTGACCGGCGATCACGACGTGATCAGCCTTGGCCTTGGCCACACCCGCGGCAACCGTGCCGACGCCCGACTCGGACACGAGCTTGACCGACACGCTCGAACTCGGATTCACGTTCTTCAGGTCGTGAATGAGCTGCGCCAGATCTTCGATCGAATAGATGTCGTGGTGCGGCGGCGGCGAGATCAGGCCGACGCCCGGCACCGAGTAGCGCAGCTTGCCGATGTATTCGGACACCTTATGGCCCGGCAACTGGCCGCCTTCGCCCGGCTTCGCCCCCTGCGCCATCTTGATCTGGATCTGATCAGCCGACGCGAGATATTCCGCCGTCACGCCGAAGCGGCCGGACGCGACCTGCTTGATCTTAGAGCGCAGCGAATCGCCGTCCTTCAACGGAATGTCGACGATCACTTCGTCGCCGATCACGGACTTCATCGTGTCGCCGTTTTTGATCGGAATGCCGCGCAGTTCGTTGCGATAGCGGTTTTCGTCCTCGCCGCCTTCGCCGGTGTTCGACTTGCCGCCGATACGGTTCATCGCGACCGCCAGCGTGGCGTGCGCTTCCGTGCTGATCGAGCCGAGCGACATGGCGCCGGTGGCGAAACGCTTGACGATTTCCTTGGCCGGTTCCACTTCGTCGAGCGGAATGGCGCGGGCCGGGTCGAGCTTGAACTCGAACAGGCCGCGGAACGTCATGTGACGCTTCGTCTGGTCGTTGATCAGGTGGGCGTATTCCTTGTACGTCTGATACGAATTGCTGCGCGCCGAGTGCTGCAGCTTGGCGATCGCATCCGGCGTCCACATGTGTTCTTCGCCGCGCACGCGGTACGCGTACTCGCCGCCCGCGTCGAGCATGTTCGCGAGAACCGGGTTCTCGCCGAACGCGTCGCGGTGCAGCCGGATTGCTTCTTCGGCGACGTCGAAGAGACCAATGCCGCCCACCTTCGACGACGTGCCCTTGAAGTACTTCTGCACGAGGTCTTCAGCGAGGCCGACGGCTTCGAAAATCTGCGCGCCGGTGTACGACATGTAGGTCGAAATGCCCATCTTGGACATGACCTTCTGCAGGCCCTTGCCGACCGCCTTCGTGAAGTTGTAGACCGCCTTCTCCGGCGACAGGTCGCCCTTCAGACCCGCTGCCAGCTGGCCGAGCGTCTCCATCGCGAGGTACGGGTGCACGGCTTCCGCGCCGTAGCCCGCGAGCAGCGCGAAGTGGTGCGTCTCACGCGCGGAACCCGTTTCGACGACGAGACCCGTGCTCGTGCGCAGGCCCTGCTGCACGAGGTGCGTGTGGATTGCGGCCGTGGCGAGCAGCGCCGGAATCGCGACGTTGTCGCGGTCGGTCTTGCGGTCCGACACGATGAGCATGTTGTAGCCCGACTTGACCGCGTCGACGGCTTCCGCGCACAGCGACGCGAGGCGCGCCTCGATGCCTTCCTTGCCCCACGCGACCGGATAGCAGATGTTCAGTTCGTATGAGCTGAACTTGCCGCCCGTGTACTGATCGATCGCGCGGATCTTCGCGATGTCCTTGAAGTCGAGCACGGGCTGCGACACTTCCAGACGCATCGGCGGGTTGATGTTGTTGGTGTCGAGCAGGTTCGGCTTCGGGCCGATGAACGACACGAGCGACATCACCATGTTTTCGCGGATCGGGTCGATCGGCGGGTTCGTCACTTGCGCGAACAGCTGCTTGAAGTAGTGGTAGAGCGTCTTGTTCTTGTTGGACATGACCGCGAGCGGCGAGTCGTTGCCCATGGAGCCGACGGCTTCTTCGCCCGCTTGCGCCATCGGCGCCATCAGGAACTTGAGGTCTTCCTGGGTGTAGCCGAACGCCTGCTGGCGATCCAGCAATGCAGCGGCTTCGCGGCGTTCCGTCGCGACGTCTTCGGCCTTCGCCTCGATCTCGTCGAGCTTGATGCGCACGGCGTCGATCCAGCTCTTGTACGGCTTGGCGTTCGCGAGGTTGTCCTTCAGTTCCTTGTCGTCGATGATGCGGCCGTGTTCCATGTCGATCAGGAACATCTTGCCGGGCTGCAGACGCCACTTCTTGACGATCTTCGACTCGGGAATGGGCAGCGTGCCCGCTTCCGACGCCATGATGACGAGGTCGTCGTCCGTGACGATGTAGCGCGCCGGACGCAGGCCGTTACGATCGAGCGTCGCGCCGATCTGCCGGCCGTCCGTGAAGGCGATCGCAGCGGGGCCGTCCCACGGCTCCATCATTGCGGCGTGGTATTCGTAGAACGCGCGGCGGTTGTCGTCCATCAGCGTGTGCTGTTCCCAGGCTTCCGGGATCATCATCATCATCGCGTGAACGAGCGGGTAGCCGGCCATCACCAGCAGTTCGAGACAGTTGTCGAACGAGGCGGTGTCCGATTGGCCCGGGTAGATGAGCGGCCACAGCTTCGGCAGGTCGTCGCCGAGCACGTGCGACGCGATCGCGCCGGTACGCGCGTTCAGCCAGTTGACGTTGCCTTTCACCGTGTTGATTTCGCCGTTGTGGGCGATCATGCGGTACGGGTGAGCCAGTTCCCACGCCGGGAACGTGTTCGTCGAAAAGCGCTGGTGCACGAGCGCGAGCGCCGAGACGGTGCGCTCGTCCTGCAGGTCGCGGTAGTACACGCCGACCTGACCCGCCAGCAGCAGGCCCTTGTAGACGACCGTGCGCGCCGACATGGACGGCACGAAGTATTCCTTGCCGTGCTTGAGCTTGAGCGCCTGGATGCGGTGGCTCGCGGTCTTGCGGATCACGTACAGCTTCCGCTCGAGCGCGTCGGTCACCATGATGTCCTTGCCGCGGCCAATGAAGATCTGGCGGATCAGCGGCTCGCTCGCCTTGACGGTGGGCGAGATCGGCATGGTGTGGTCGACCGGCACGTCGCGCCAGCCGAGCACGACCTGGCCTTCGGCCTTCACCGTGCGCTCGAGTTCCTGTTCGCAGGCGAGACGCGACGCGTGTTCCTTCGGCAGAAACACCATGCCGACGCCGTATTCGCCGAACGGCGGCAGGGTGACGCCCTGCTTCGCCATTTCCTCGCGATAGAAGCCGTCCGGAATCTGGATCAGGATGCCGGCGCCGTCGCCCATCAGCGGATCGGCGCCGACTGCGCCCCGGTGGTCGAGATTCTCGAGAATCTTGAGGCCCTGCTCGATGATCTCGTGGCTTTTCTTGCCCTTGATATGAGCGACGAAGCCGACACCGCAGGCGTCGTGTTCGTTTTGCGGGTCGTACAACCCTTGCGCGGCGGGAACCGGATGAGCCGGTTGCTGGTGATCGTTCATGGGGACACCGTCTGTGAGGGGCCGGACAGGCCGTTAAACCGTTTTTCTATTGCCGCACGTGCACACCCGCAACGGCGAGGCGCTGGATACGCAGGCCGCTAAGCCTGCCAGAACGCCGGAATTCGGAATATACGCGACGAATCAATGGAATAGCAAATAAAACGTGATGATAGGACCCCAATTATCAATTTGGTGCATTGCGACCTCGATTAATTGGTTCCACATCAAAATGGGGCAAAATAAAACGGCATATCGGGATGCCGTTCGAAACACAAGCCCTTGATTCGAATCACTTATTGCGCCTGCGGCGTCTCGCGCACCTTCCGCGGCCGCCCGCGGGGCAACGGCGACACCCGCCGGTTCGCGGCGCGCGCCGCCCATTCGCGATAGGTGTCGCTGCCGAGTACCCAACCCTTTAAGGTGGCCTGCTGAAGCTGACTTGCCTCGCGTTCGTCGAGCGGCTGCTCGCACAGTTCGCGGTACGCGCGCTGGCGCTCGAACGGCGTGTTGCCGAGCGACCAGTAAAGCGGATGGTCGGTAATGAGGCTGTCGAGCGTGAGACCGATGTGATGCCGGTAGCTCGACCACCGGTAGTCTTCCGGCGCGCTCACGAGCTGCATGCGCACCGGGCACATCTCGACGACGCGGCTCGCCAGCAGAAAATACCGCTCGCCCTCGATCACCGTGGCGCGGTAGCGCCCTTCCCACAGCGTGCCGCGCCGCGCGTAGCGGCGGTTGAAGTGCGCCACGTAGCGGCGCCCGACTGCCTGCATCGCCTTGGGCAGGCTCGACTCCTCGGTGGGAGTGACGAGCAGCTGGACCGCGCCAGGCATCAACGCATACGCGTGGATGGACAAGTGATGGTCGCGCGAAGCTGCTTTCAGACAGTCGATGAACAATTCATAGTCCTGGTCGTCGACGAACGCAGGCTGCTGATCGAGTCCGCGGAGGATGACGTGCTGCGGCTGGTCAGGAACATAAAGACGTGCAAGCCGTGCCATGCTGAAGTATCCGATAGTCGCGTTGGTACATACCCGAAGGTCCGAGAAGCCGCATGCGCCGCAGGTTCGGCGCGGCGCGGCCAGGCCAGAAAGCGCGCGCGGCTTAGGGAGAAAGCTCTAATCGCCGCGTATGGTGAGTTTCAAACGTTGTGGTCATAATGAGCGGGCCTTTTTTGGAGGAGCACATATGAAATTAAAACAGGCCGTAGTGGGGACCGCGATGCTAGCCGGCATGACAACGGCAGCATACGCACAATCGGCCGGTAGCTTTTTCGTCTCAACAGGCTGGTTCCATCTTGCGCCTCAATCGAGTAGCGAGCCGCTGCGTGTGACGAGCATCGGCGGAAGCCCCACCAATATCGTAGAAGCCAATACCGGAGCCACGCTGAGTTCCGCCGACACCATCGGCATCACAGCGGGCTACTTCGTCACCGATCACATTGCCGCCGAATTTGTAGTCGGCTACCCGCCTTCGTTCGACCTGAACGGCACCGGCAGCCTCGAACGGTTCGGCAAGCTCGGCCAGGCGAAACAGTGGAGCCCGACTCTGCTGTTCAAGTACTACTTCAACGCTCCGACTGCCACCTTCCGCCCGTACCTCGGTATCGGCGTGAGCCGCATCTGGTTCACCGACGAGAAGATCACGAACGGCACATTCGAAGCAAACGTTCTGCATGGTCCGACCAGCGTGACTACGGATAGTTCGTGGGAGCCTGTGTTTAATGCGGGCTTCACTTACGCGTTCAACCAGCACTGGTTTGCGGGCGTCTCGGTGTCGTATCTGCCGCTCAGCACCACGGCCAAGCTGAACACGCAGGCGAGCACGCCGGTCGGTACGCTTAACGTGCAATCGCAAACCAAGATCAAGCTGAACCCGATCGTGACCTACGTCAACATCGGTTACCGCTTCTAACACCTTTTCCGGTGCGCGATAGAACGATGCAGTGCGATTAGGGTAGTCGAATTTCCTTGGCTCCTACAACGCCGTCATTCATCCAATGGCGGCGTTTTTTATTTTGTGCGCGCGGCGAGGCGGCACGCCGGCTTTACCGATAATCGCCGCGCGTCACAGTGCGTTTGTAAATTTGACCCGCGGACGAGGCGCTTCGTGCAATATGTGCTGACGAAAACCGGCGCACACCACCGTCTGCCGCGCCTTCGGGTTTGGCACCGAAGTTGCGTTCTGCTGGTGCTTCCTGCGTTGCGATGTGGTTTGACGCAACCGTGAACGTGGGCCTTTTTCACCCTCATCGACGGAGCGACCATGACAGCACTTCCCAACACGCGAGACGCCCTCGGCGAATCCTGGACCAGCACGAGCCGCCGCGCACGCCGTATTGCCCGACATAGCCGCCATGCGGCCGAAGACATTGCAGGCGAACTGCGCACACTCATGTCGGAGCTGGAATCCACCCTGGCGGACGGCACCCAGGCCGACGCCGTTGCGCTACGCGGCAAGCTGCGCAAGCAGCTCGACAGCGCGCGCGCCCGTCTGAACGACACCCGCGAGGCGGTGCGCGAACGCGCCAACGTCGCGCTTGCCGACGCGGACGACTACGTGCATGAAAATCCGTGGCAGACGCTGGCGATCGTCGGCGGCGTCGCGTTGATTGCAGGCGCGCTGTTTGCCTCGCGGGTGCGCTAGACCATCTGCTGAAGATTGCGCCGCGCATCGCGGTCGCGCTGCACATGTCGCCCAATCGGGCGAAGTGGGGCTGCGCGGCCGCTCAGTTTTCGTCCTCAGTTATCGTCGATCACGAAAAGGCGCTGATACTCCTTCAGCGCATAGCGGTCCGTCATGCCCGCAATGTAGTGCGCGATGAGGCGCGGTTGCAGCGCGGCATCGGTCGACTGATAGCTGGGCGGCAAGAGCCGCGGATCGTCGGAGAACGCGTCGAACAGACCGACGACGACGCGGCGCGCCTTGTTCGCCATGCGCATCACGCGGTAATGGCGATACAGGTTCTTGAACAGAAAGCGCTTGAGCGCGGCCGCCTGCGCCGCCACGGGCTCGCTGTGCGCGACGAGCGCCGGCGCGGCGCGCACGGCCTCGAGCGAATCCGGCGCATGGCGCACGAGATTCAGCTTGGTGGTGTCGATCAGATCGACGATCAGCGTGTTGATGATGCGCCGCACCGTCTCATGAATCAGCCTGCGGCCTTCGATCTGCGGGAAATCGCTTCGCGCCGCCTCGTAGTGCGTTTGCCACAGCTCGACTTCGGCGAGTTGCTCGACGGTGAGCAGTCCCGAGCGCAGGCCGTCGTCGACATCGTGATTGTTGTACGCGATTTCGTCGGCCACGTTCGCGATCTGCGCTTCGATAGACGGCTGACGCCCTTGCAGAAAGCGCTCGCCCAACGCGCCGAGCCGCCGCGCATTCTCGCGCGAGCAATGCTTGAGAATGCCCTCGCGCGTTTCGAAACACAGGTTCAGGCCGTTGTACGCGCCGTAGTGCTCCTCCAGATCGTCCACGACGGCGAGGCTTTGCAGATTGTGCTCGAAGCCGCCGTGCTCGCGCATGCATTCGTTCAACGCGTCCTGTCCCGCGTGGCCGAACGGCGTGTGCCCGAGATCATGCGCGAGGGAGATGGCCTCCACGAGGTCTTCGTTCACGCGCAGATTGCGCGCCACGGACCGCGCGATCTGCGCCACTTCCAGGCTATGCGTGAGACGCGTGCGGAACAGGTCGCCTTCGTGATTCACGAAGACCTGCGTCTTGTATTCGAGCCGGCGGAACGCCGTTGAATGAACAATGCGGTCGCGGTCGCGCTGAAACTCGGTGCGCGCACTCGGCGGCGTTTCCGGATAGCGGCGCCCGCGCGATTGCGCGGAATGCGCGGCATACGGCGCGAGATGCGCTTCGAGCGCTTCCTGGCTGGGAACGCCGAGCGCTGCCGTGTCTGCCGCGGGTTGCTGCTTTACATCGTCGCTGCGCCTGTCTGTCACCGGGTTCTCCGAAACATGGGCGGCGCCGCTCGACGCCGTGCGCGGCGCCTTGCTGGAACGTCCGTCCTCTCAGACGGCGGCGGCCAGCGTGGCGCGCACCTCGGCGTCGGGCGCCTGGGTGATGAGCGTCTCACCGAAACGCTTCAGCAGAATGAATTTGATCGCGCCTGCCTCCGCTTTCTTGTCGACCTGCATCAGTTCGACGTAGCGCGAGTCGCCCAGCGCGGGCGCGCGGGTCGGCAAATGCGCGGCGACGATCACGTCGACGAGCCGCTTGCGCGACGCTTCGTCGAGATAGCCGAGGCGCACCGACAGATCCGCCGCCATTACCATGCCGCAGCCCACCGCTTCGCCATGCAGCCACTCGCCGTAACCCAGGCCGGCTTCGATAGCATGGCCGAACGTGTGGCCGAAGTTGAGAATGGCGCGCAGGCCGCCTTCGCGCTCGTCCTGCGCGACCACCGACGCCTTGATCTCGCACGAGCGCTTGACGGCCTCGGCGAGCGCCGCGGGCTCGCAGCGATTCAGCGCCTCGACGTTGGCTTCGATCCAGCGGAAAAAACTAGCGTCCGCAATCGCACCGGTCTTGATGACTTCGGCGATGCCCGCCGCCAGCTCGCGCGCGGGCAGCGTGCGCAACGCGCCGATGTCGGCAATCACGGCTTGCGGCTGGTAAAACGCGCCGATCATGTTCTTGCCAAGCGGATGATTGATGCCCGTCTTGCCGCCCACTGACGAATCCACCTGCGAAAGCAGCGTGGTCGGCACCTGGATAAACGGCACGCCGCGCATGTAGCAGGCGGCGGCGAACCCCGTCATATCGCCAATCACACCGCCGCCCAACGCGATCAGCGTCGTCTTGCGGTCGGCGCGCGAACCCAGCAGCGCATCGAAGATCAGATTCAGCGTCTCGAGGTTCTTGTACGCCTCTCCGTCCGGCAACACGACTGTGGATACCTGCTTGCCGAGCGGCGCCAGCGCCGCGCGCAGCTTGTCGCCGTAAAGCGGGTCGACGGTGGTGTTGGTGACGATCGTGACCGAGTTGCCGGCGACGTGCGGCGCAAACAATGCCGTCTGGCCGATCAGGTCGGCACCGATATGGATGGGGTAGGCGCGTTCGCCCAGTTCGACGTTGACGGTAATCATACGACCCATTATGAAGCAGGATGTTTGGCGACGCCGGCCATCTCGAGCTGCATCAGCACCATATTGACAAGCCCGTTGACCGAAGGCCGCCCCGTTTCGATGACGAAATGCGCGCACTCGCGGTAAAGCGGATCGCGTACTTCATAAAGCGCTTCGAGGCGCGCTTTCGGGTCTTCGGTTTGCAGAAGCGGGCGATTCTTGTCGCGCCGGGTGCGTAGCCACAGATCGTGCGGATTGGCTCGCAGGTAGATCACGACGCCGCGGCTTTGCAGCGCCGCGCGGTTTTCCGGCCGGAGCACGGCGCCGCCGCCGGTGGCAAGCACGATATTGTCGCGCCCGGTGAGCTCCGAAATGACGCTTGCCTCGCGCTCGCGAAAGCCCGCCTCGCCCTCCAGCTCGAAGATCACAGGAATGCGCGCGCCCGTGCGCGCTTCGATTTCATGGTCCGAATCGAAGAACGGGCGGTCGAGACGGCGCGCAATGGCCCGGCCCACGGTGGTTTTTCCTGCCCCCATGAGCCCTACAAAAAATACATTGGCGTGTGCGTCCCGCGCTTGCAACGGTGTCCTCTGGCTAATCCGGTGTGGTTCGTGCCGCAGCTTACTGGCAAAGCGGCTGCCTTGTCGAGCCTGCGCGCCGCCGCTTTCCGGCGGCGCGAGCGTGCCCCTAATTCGTCTGAACGACGCGCGGCGTGATGAAAACGGCCAGTTCGCTGCGTTGGTCGCGATGAGCCCGATGGCGGAAAAGCGCGCCTAAAACCGGTATTTTGCCCAGGACCGGCACGCGAGTCACATCGTCGCGGCCGTCCGTCGCGTAAATTCCGCCGATCGACACCGTACCACCATCTTCCACCTCGACGCGCGTCTGCACGTGCTTGGTGTTGATCGCGGGCCCGGCGTCGGTCTGTTCGCCGACGCTGTCCTTCGCCACATCCAGGTCCAGCACGACGCGTCCGTCCGGCATGATCTGCGGCTCAACCTCCAGTTTCAGCGTGGCGCGCCGGAACTGCACGCCCGACACACCCTGCCCGACTTTCGCCTGATACGGCAGTTCGGTGCCCTGCTCGACCACGGCCTTCATCCGGTCCGCGGTGACCACGCGCGGACTGGAGACGACTTCGCCGCGCCCCTCGGCCTCCAGCGCGCTCAGTTCCACGTTCAGAAGCCGCGTGGCGCCGGCCGCGAACAGCGTGAGGCCGGCGGTGGCCGCGTCGAAGCCGGCAATCGGCCGGGCGGACAGATCATAGACGAGGCCGTCCTTGCCGCCGCTCAAGCCGCGCGTGGTGCCGTCGGCGGCGGTGCCCGCCATCGAAAGCCGCACGCCCAGGTTGCGCGAGAAACCATGCTCGCCTTCGACGATGCGCGCCTCGATCAGCACCTGCCGCGTCGGCCGGTCGACGGAAGCCAGCAGCGCGGCAATCTGCGCGAGACGGCCTTCCAGGTCGGTGACGAACAGCAGATTGGTGCGCGGGTCTGCGGTGACCGCACCGCGTTTGGACAGCACGCGCCGGTTGCCGGAGCCGGTCAACAGGCGGCGCACGTCCTCGGCGCGGGCATAGTGCAGCTCGAACGTGCGGCTCGCGAGCGGCTCCAGATCGGCCGCCCGCGCGTGGGCTTCGTAGCGCTGCCGCTCGCGCGCCGCCAGATCCGCGATCGGCGCGACCCATATGACGTTGCCATGGCGCTCCATCGCGAGACCGTGGACGTCGAGCAGCGTGTCGAATGCGACGCGCCACGGCACCTTGTCGAGGCGCAGCGACACCGAGCCGCGTACCCTTTCGCTGGCAACGATGTTCAGGCCGGTGAACTGAGCGAACGCATTCAGCACCGCGCCAAGTTCCGCGCGCTGGAAGTTGAGCGAGATCGGCTTGTCATCGGCGGCGAGCGAGGCGTCGGCGGCGGTTTTCGGTGCGCCGCTTAGACGCGTGAGCGGCGGCAAAGGCACGGGTGGGCCTTCCAGCGCGGAGCTGGCGGCAGCGGCGTCGCGGCTCGCGGGCGCCGCTTGCCGAAAGAGAGGCGTGGAACCGTCGGCCGGGTCGATTGCGTCGTCCGGGCTGCTGCGGCTTGTGGGCACCGCCGCGCGCGACGCTTTCGGCTCGTCCGATGAATCGTCGCGGAACGGGTTCGGCGTCTCGGCGACCGCATCGCGCGGCAAAGGCGGCGCATTGTATGCCCCCTCGGACGACGCCAGCGCATCGTCGAGCGGCATGGCGGCCGGCAACGGCGGCAGCGATGGAATCGCAGCCTGCGCAGCGCCGACACTCAGTGCCGCGCTCGCCGAGATGCTCAGGTACAGGCTCACCGACAGCCCAATGCCAACGCACCTGCGAACGCTGCCACATACCACGACGCGATCAGCGGAGCGCGCTTGCACGTGCAACAGTTTCGTTGTGCTCATCAGGACGCCTCCGCGAGCGCCAGCGTACGCGTTGCGTCGCCTTTGGCGAGCGTGATGCCCGACGCGTCAAAGTGCGTGAAGCGCTCGTCGCCGATCTGCTGACCCGACTCGACGGTAGTCGCGCCGTCCGGTGTATCGACTAGCGCGAGGCCGCGCGCCCGATCATGCAGCAAGCCGAGCAGATGCAGCTGCGCGGCTCCGGGCGAATCCGCCGCGGCCTGCATCTGGGCGGGCGAGAACGGATCGAAGAACACGACATCTTCTTCGTCGTCCGAATCAAGACTCGCGTCGGCAAGCTGCTGTGCGGAGAGGCTGACAGGCGCCGGATGCAAGCCGCTGTACACGCGCAGTGCCGCGCTTACCGAGAGCGAGGCGCTGTCCCGCTTGATCGTGACGTCAACGGGAACCATCAGCACCGGCAACTCCGTGAGTCCACGCAGAAACGACATGAGGTGAATGAAATCGGTGCGCGCCGTGAGCTGCAGCGGCCGCTCACTTTGAGCGCCCGCCCCAGTCTCAGCGCCCGGCTCGACCGCGAGCAGCAGCACGCCGTTTTGCGCGGCCAGTTCGGAGACGACGCGCACGTCGTCCGCCGACGTCCACTGCGCGGGCACAGGTGGAATCGCTGCCACGCCGCCGCGCGCGGCACCCGCTTCGCGGCGCAACGACGGCAACTGCGCGAGCGCACGCTTCGCATCCGCGAGACGTTGCGTGCTCGCGAGCAGCGCCGCACGGCTCGCCTCGACGCGACCGAGGTCCGCCACGACCCAGCCGTGCGCGCCAAGGACAAACACCGCGAGCCCGATCAGCAAGGCAACCGCCCACCGGCGACGCGCGCTCCACGTATGAAGCGGCGCGCGCACACGTTTCATCCAATGCGCGAGCACTGGGCCTGCCTGCAGCGCGCCGCCGAACCCGGCAATCGTCGTACTCATTTCAAACCTCCTGTGTGATCCACGCCCGCTTTCGGCGATGCCGCCAGGGCCGCCTTCGTCGCCGGATTTTTTGTCGCGCCCGCCCAGTGCAGGCGTGCGCCGAACTCGATTGCGCCGGCGCTGCCCGCAGCGGAATTCGCCTTTGGCGACGCGTGATGCGACTCGCTCATCTCCGCGCCCGTCACGCCGTGAATCGCACCGAGACGCTTCAGCCATTGCGCGGAATCGAGATGCGCTCGCGAAGTCGCCACGAGTTCGGTCTCATGCTCGCGCTGGCGGAGCTGTTGCAGCAGCACGCCGTCGCCTGGTTCGAAACTCAGCGCGTCGAGCAGATCGCGCAAATACGTGAGCGGCTCGGCGAGACGTTTGGCGCGCGCGGCTTCATCGCGTTGCCGGTCGCGCGCCCGCAGCAGGTTCGCGTGCTCTGCCAGCGGCGCCGCGAGTTGCGCGAGCGCCTGCTCGTTCGACTCGCGCTGCCCGTCGAGCCGCGCCTTGTCGAACGCCTGGTAGCCGGCCAGTGCGCCCACGGCTGCGCAGCCGGTCAGCGCTGCGGCAGCCCACGTCAGCAGACAGCGCCTGCGCCCGAGCCGGGCCTTGCGTTGCCTGTGCGGCAGTAGGTTGAAGCCGCCGAGTTTCGGCACGAAAGAGCGGACGGCGCCGAGCCGCCGCATGTCTCGCGCGACATGCAAATGCGCCGCCGCGCTCAACGGCGCTGAATCAAAAACGGCCGCGCTCATTCGAGCACCCCGCGCAACGCCAGTCCGAAGGCGACCGCGCCGGCGGGTTCATGCAGCAACGGATCGCTCACATGGCGCGCGACGCCGCCAAGCGCGGCGCATTCGAACGGCAAGGCAGTGCAGCCAAGCACCTCGGCGATATCCGCCACGGAAAAGCCGACGCCCTCCAGCAGCTCCAGCTCGCCGCTCACGAACGCGCAGTCGAACGCAGGGCCATGCACGAGGTCGCGCAGTGCGTCCGCGAGATCGGCATGCTCGGGCGCCGGGTACCGCATTTCGGCAGCGATGCTGTCGTCGACGAGACGCCAGCCTTGCACGCCATCCGCGCCGATCCACAACGCGACATACGGTTCGTGCGGATCGAGTTCGCGACTCGCCGCGTAGCGCATGGCGCGCAGCGCGGCATGCGGCTCGCCGTCAATTGCGGTAAGCGAAATGCCCGCTGCCGCCGCGCATTCGATGCGCGCCTCGAGGTGCTGACGCCCCGTCGCGGCAATCGTCACCGAACGAACCGGCGACGGCCGCTCATCCACGAACCAGTCGACGGCGAGCGCGTGCCGCTCGAGCCCCGCAATGCGCTCCACTTCGCTCATGACCGCCGGTTCGAGCTCGGCGAGTTCATGGCCGCCGTCTTCCGCGCAACCGCTTTGCGCCGCGAGCCGCGCGAGCGGCACGGTGGTCGTCAGCGTCGCGGACGCGGGCACCGCCATCGCGCATCGCAACGCGGAGGTCGTGCACGCATGAGGCAAATCCGCAAATGCATCGCGCAATGCGCGCGCGACCGCCTGACGGTCGGCGATTTCAACGCCGACCATTGCATTCGCCGGCAACGGCACCGTGCGCATATATTCGATCTGCAGCGAAGCGCATGCGCGCGCACGCTGACTCACCACGACGAGCCGCACCTCCTGCGCACTCACGTCGATACCGGCAGCGAAACGCTGCATACCTGCCTGCACAGCTTGCAGCCATGAACTTCTTATCGTCATCACACCCTCCCTGAGACTCGCGCGGCGAACCATTCGAACGCGAGCAGCGAGGAAGAATTGTGCGGATGGACGCGTCTGAGCGACACTCAGCCAAACGGCTAACGTGACCGAACCCACGCGCCGGCACCGACCAAAGCGGCTACAGTGAAGCCTCGTTCAACGCAGTGAAGAGACTTGTCAAGAACTGTCAGTAAGCACGCCGAAAGCTGAAAAGCGGGACGGCTATAATCGCGGGACTGTTTTTTGGTGCCTATATGCAATCCACGTCTCCCACTTCTCCGCCGCCCGCGCCGCAGAAGCGCAAACGCCCGTTGTGGCTCAAGCTCGTTCTTGGTTTTTTCGGGCTGATCGTTGCGGGCGTGGTGTGCGTGCTGCTGGTGCTCGGTTATGCGCTCGTGGTCGCCACACCCAACCTGCCCTCGCTCGATGCACTCACCGACTACCGGCCGAAAGTGCCGCTGCGCATCTATACGGCCGACCACGTGCTGATCGGCGAATTCGGTGAAGAGCGGCGCGACATCGTGCGCATTCAGGACGTGCCCGACAGCCTCAAAAAAGCGGTGCTCGCCATCGAGGACGCGCGCTTTTACGACCACGGCGGCGTAGACCTGACGGGCATCGCGCGTGCGGGGTTCGTCGCGCTGACCAATGGCCATGCAACGCAAGGCGCGAGCACGATCACGATGCAGGTGGCGCGCAACTTCTTTCTATCGAGCGAGAAAACCTATACGCGCAAAATCTACGAGATGCTGCTCGCCTACAAGATCGAGTCGAAGCTCTCGAAAGATCAGATTCTCGAGGTCTATATGAATCAGATCTATCTCGGCCAGCGCGCGTATGGTTTTGCGAGCGCGGCGCGCGTGTATTTCGGCAAGGACATGAAGGACCTGACGCTCGCCGAGTCCGCAATGCTGGCCGGTTTGCCGAAGGCGCCTTCGGCCTACAACCCGGTGGTGAATCCGAAGCGCGCGAAGGTGCGTCAGGAGTACATCCTGCAGCGCATGTACGAGCTGCATTACATCAACCAGCAGCAATACGACGAAGCCAGCCGTCAGCCGCTCGTCGTGAAGGGCGCCGGCAAGGAATTCAGCGTGCATGCGGAATATGTCGCGGAAATGGTGCGGCAGATGATGTACGCGCAGTACCGCGAGGAAGCCTACACGCGCGGGCTGAATGTCGTGACGACGATCGACTCCGCCGATCAGGACGTTGCCTATCGCGCGCTGCGCAAAGGTTTGATGGACTATGAGCGGCGCCACGGTTATCGCGGCCCCGAAGCGTTCATCGACTTGCCGTCCGACGCGGACGACCGCGAGCAGGCCATAGACGACGCGCTGCTCGAACACCCCGATAACGGCGAGATCATCGCGGCGGTCGTAACCGCCGCGAGCCCTAAGCAGGTGCAGGCCACGTTTATCGACGGCAACGTGGCGACCATTCAGGGCGACGGCCTGCGTTTCGCGCAGTCGGCGCTCAGCGCACGCGCACAGCCGAATCAGCGCCTGCGGCCGGGCGCGATCATTCGTCTCGTCAAGAACGACGAGGGCGAGTGGGCCATCACGCAATTGCCGCAAGTGGAAGGCGCATTCGTTTCCGTCGTGCCGCAGGACGGCGCGATTCGCGCGCTCGTCGGCGGATTCGATTTCAACAAGAACAAGTTCAATCACGTGACGCAGGCGTGGCGTCAGCCGGGCTCGAGTTTCAAGCCGTTTATCTATTCGGCTTCGCTCGAAAAAGGTCTCGGGCCGGCCACCGTCATCAACGACGCGCCGCTCTTTTTCAGCGCCGCCGAGACGGGCGGCCAGGCGTGGGAGCCGAAGAATTACGGCGGCGGTTTCGACGGCCCCATGACCATGCGCACTGCGTTGCAGAAGTCGAAGAATCTGGTGTCGATTCGCATCCTCAATCACATCGGCACCAAGTACGCGCAGCAGTACATCACGCGCTTCGGTTTTGACGCGGACCGGCATCCCGCCTATCTGCCGATGGCACTCGGCGCCGGTCTCGTCACGCCGCTGCAAATGGCGGGCGCATTTTCGGTGTTCGCGAACGGCGGCTATCGGATCAATCCGTACCTGATCGCGGAAGTCACCGATCCGCGCGGCGTCGTCGTCGCGCACGCGCAGCCGCTCGTCGCCGAGCAAAGCGCGCCGCACGCCATCGAGCCGCGCAACGCGTACGTCATGAACAGCCTGCTGCAGAGCGTCGCACAGCGCGGCACGGGCGCCAAGTCCAACGTGCTCAAGCGCACGGACCTGGGCGGCAAGACCGGCACGACGAACGATTCGCGCGACGCCTGGTTCGCCGGCTACCAGCACACGCTGACCGCCATTGCCTGGATCGGCTACGACAACCCGCGCAGTCTCGGCGACAAGGAAACCGGCGGCGGGCTCGCGCTGCCCGTGTGGATCGAGTACATGGCACGCGCGCTCAAGGGCGTGCCGGACTACAAGACGCCGATGCCCGACGGCGTGGTCGAACTCGGCTCAGAACTGTATTTCGACGAATTCACGCCGGGTCATGGTTTTGTCGCGACGGTCGGCGTCAGTCAGGCGGCACTGGACGAGGCTAGCGCAGCGTCCGCCGCGCCCGGGCAGGTCGGCGAGCAGGAGAAACAGGACATCATGAACCTGTTCCGCGGGCACTGAGCGGGCAGGTTGCCTGCAGCAAATAAAAAGCCGCCGCGCAGATCATGCGCGGCGGCTTTTTTTGAGGCTTGCGCGCAGGCGCGCGTTGCCGTGCTCAGGCCTCGAAGTGCACCGGCTCGCCGGCCTGTTGCGTCGCGTATTCAGAAAGCGCCGCGAAAAATTCCTTGCCGCTGCGCGTGTCGCGCCACTCGCCGTCGACGAAACGGTAGTGAAAACCGCCGGCTTTGGCAGCAATCCAGATCTCGCTCATGGGCGGTTGCAGATTGACGATGATCTTCGAGCGGTTCGCGAATTCGAGGGTCAGCACGTTGCCGCTGCGCTCGAGTTCGATGTCGGCTTCGGCGTCGTCCAGCGCGCGTTCGATGGCGGCTAGCGCAGCCTCCGCGCGGGTCAGGTAATCACTATCGGACATGCTAAACTCCATCGATTATTCATTCAGGGACAGTCATGCGAGTCGTATCTCGGATGCGCGCGGCGGCGCCCGGCCGCGCGATTGTAGCGGGTTTAGCCATTCTCGCAGGTTGCGCGCTCGGCGGTTCGCTCGCCGGCTGCGGGCAACGCGGTTCGCTCTATTTGCCCACCGTGCCGCCCTTGCCGGCCAAGCCGATCGACCGCACGCAGCCGCCGTCGCCGGACGAAGTGAAGCCTGGCGCCGAAACCGCATCCGACGCGGACTCCATTCCCGATACGTCCGGCACGCCGCTTTCTCTCGCGCCGGCAGACGAACTGTCGGCGTCGGCGGCTTCTGCCGCTTCCGCCGGAACTGCCTCGAAGCCAGCCCCCGCCGCCACTCCCGCTCAATAAGAACTCCGCATGACTCGACCTGCATTTGACTATGTCGACGGCGTGCTGCACGCCGAAGGCGTGTCCGCCGTTTCGCTCGCCGAACAGTTCGGCACGCCGCTCTATGTGTACTCGCGCGCCGCGCTCACCGACGCGTGGAACGCCTACGCGGGCGCATGCGCCGGCCGCCGCGCGAGCGTGCACGTCGCCGTCAAGGCCAACAGCAATCTCGCGGTGCTGAACGTGTTCGCGCGACTCGACGCGGGCTTCGACATCGTGTCGGGCGGCGAACTGGCGCGCGTGCTGGCAGCGGGCGGCAAGGCGGAAAACACCGTGTTTTCGGGCGTCGGCAAGCACGCGGACGAAATGCGCGAAGCGCTTGCGGCCGGCGTCAAATGCTTCAACGTCGAGTCGATTCCGGAACTGGATCGCCTGAACGCAGTGGCGGCGCAAATGGACAGGAAGGCGCCGGTTTCGCTGCGCGTGAACCCCGACGTCGACGCGAAAACGCATCCCTATATTTCCACCGGGCTCAAGTCGAACAAGTTTGGTGTCGCATTCGAAGATGCGCGCGCCACCTATCAGGCGGCCGCAGCCATGGCGAACCTCGAAGTGGTCGGCATCGACTGCCATATCGGTTCGCAGATCACCGAGGTGGCGCCTTACCTCGACGCCGTCGACAAGCTCCTGGAGCTCGTCGAGCAGATCGAGCAGGACGGCCTCACGATCCGTCATATCGACGTGGGCGGCGGCCTCGGCATTACCTACGACGACGAAACGCCGCCGGACATCGGCGACTTCGTGAGCACGGTGCTCGACCGCATCGAGGCGCGCGGCCACGGCCACCGCGAGGTGTACTTCGAGCCCGGCCGTTCGCTCGTCGGCAATGCGGGCGTGCTGCTCACGCGCGTCGAATTTTTGAAGCCGGGCGCTGAAAAGAACTTCGCCATCGTCGATGCAGCCATGAACGATCTCGCCCGCCCGGCGATGTACGAGGCGTATCACCTCATCGACGCCGTCGTTCAGCGCGAAGTGCCGGCGCATGTGTACGACGTCGTCGGGCCGGTCTGCGAAAGCGGTGACTGGCTCGGGCGCGAGCGCCTGCTCTCCGTCGAGCCGGGCGACCTGCTCGCCATCCGCTCGGCCGGCGCGTACGGCTTTGTGATGAGCTCGAACTACAACACGCGCCCGCGCGCAGCGGAGGTCATGGTTGATGGTACACAAGCGCATGTGGTCCGTGCGCGCGAGGAAGTCCAGCAGCTGTTTGCGGGCGAAAGCATCCTGCCGGCGTAACCATAATCAACCAGCGGCCGCATGAAAAAAGGCGATGTCACGGTGGTGGCATCGCCTTTTTTTGCAGCGCCAGTTCAGCGCGACCGTTGCTTTATCGTCGTTTTGTTCCGCGGTCCCGCAACCACACAACCAGACGCCAGCCCAGCAGCGCCAGCATGATCGCGCCGTAGATCTTCGGCAGAATCAGGTCGTGCTTGCCGGCCTTCATCCACCAGAAGTGCAGAATCGCGAGCGCGCCGATCGCATAAACGGCGCGGTGCAACGCCTGCCAGCGGCGCCCGAGCTTGCGCACCATCGCGCGCGGCGACGTGACGGCCAGTGCAATCAGCAGCACGAAAGCGGCAAAGCCCACGGTGATGAAAGGCCGCTTGCCGATGTCCTTGACGATTTCCGCGACGTCGAACCACTTGTCGAACCAGAAATAAGTCATGAAGTGCAGCGTCGCGTAGAAAAACGCGTACAGCCCGAGCATGCGGCGAAACCGCAGAAAGGCGGCCACGCCGGTGAGCCGGCGCAACGGCGTCACGGCCAGCGTGATGCATAGAAAAACCAGCGTCCACAGCCCCGTGGAACGCGTGATGAATTCGATTGGGTTGGCGCCCAGCCGATCGGTCGCGCCGAACAACACGATGCGCGCGAGCGGATACCACGCCGCCACGAAGACGGCGACTTTGGCCGGCACGACCCAACGCGAGCCAGCCGCGGGCCGTCTCGGTGCTGCGGACGCCGGCGCGGACGTGGCCGCGCGCGCCTGCGCCCGCGGCGCATTGTGCTCGGTGCGCGCGACAGATTGAGTATCGGAAGCCATCGTCATGTCGCTTAAAAGTTCTTCTTCAGGTCCATGCCCTGGTACAGCGACGCCACCTGATCACCGTAACCGTTGAACATCAAGGTCTTGCGCTTCGGCGTGAAAAAGCCGTCTTCGCCGATGCGCCGCTCCGTCGCCTGACTCCAGCGCGGGTGGTCGACGTTCGGATTCACGTTCGAATAGAAGCCGTATTCATTGGACGCATAGGTGTTCCAGCTCGTCGGCGGCTGCTTCTCGACAAAGCGGATTTTGACGAGCGACTTCGCGCTCTTGAAGCCGTATTTCCACGGCACTACGACTCGCACCGGCGCACCGTTCTGATTGGGCAGCACCTGACCGTACACGCCCATCGTGAGCAGCGTGAGCGGGTTCATCGCCTCGTCCATGCGCAAGCCTTCCGAATACGGCCAGTCGAGAATCGGCGTGGACAGCCCAGGCATCTGCGACGGATCCGCCAGCGTGATGAACTGCACATATTTCGCGTTGCCGGTTGGCTGTACGCGCTTGATCAGCTCCGCGAGCGGCACGCCGATCCACGGAACCACCATCGACCAACCTTCGACGCACCGCAGCCGGTACACGCGCTCCTCGAGCGGCGCGAGCCTGAGCAATTCGTCGATGTCATACACCTTCGGATTCTTGATCTCACCCTCGACACTCACCTTCCACGGCCGTGGACGCAGCGTCCCGGCGTGCTCGGCAGGATCCGCCTTATCGGTGCCGAATTCGTAATAGTTGTTGTAGCTGGTGATGTCCTTGAACGGCGTGATCTTGTCGAGTGCGACGAACTTCGTGTTGGTCTTCGCCGCGAGCTTCTGCGCCTTGGGGTCGGGCGACGTGTAAGCCGCCAGCGCTTCGCCGTTCACGCCGATCAGACTGCCGAGCGCCAATGCGCCGGCCGCCTGCAGCACGCGCCGCCGGTTCTGGAAAATGTGCTGCGGCGTGATTTCGCTGCGAGCGATATCGTCGCCGGTGAGTTGAATCCTGTCGCTTCGCTTGATCCACATCGTGCTGCTCCTTGCGGCCCCCGGGTCAGACATCCAGCGGGGCCATGGTGATGATCGCTCGTCGGGCCATTTCACGCGCTCTCTCAACCACAAACACATTCAATGCGCCAATATTCCGCCAGCCGTAAAAAAACCGCCGGTGTGAAACACGCGGCGGTTGTTTGTCGGTCGAGAACGGCGAATATTACAGCTTGCCGTAACTATGCAGGCCGGACAGGAACATGTTCACGCCGAGGAAAGCGAAGGTGGTAACGAGCAGGCCGGTCAGCGCCCACCAGGCCGCGACCGCGCCGCGCAGCCCCTTCATCAGACGCATATGCAGCCAGGCCGCGTAGTTCAGCCAGACGATCAGCGCCCACGTTTCCTTCGGGTCCCAGCTCCAGTACCCGCCCCAAGCCTCCGCGGCCCACAGCGCGCCGAGAATCGTCGCAATCGTGAAGAACGCGAAACCCACGGCGATGGACTTGTACATCACGCCGTCGAGCACTTCGAGCGCCGGCAGGCGATCGGCCAGCACGCCGCGCTCTTTCGCGAGATAAGCGACCGCGACCATGGCCGACAACGCGAAGCTGCCGTAGCCGATGAAGTTCGCCGGCACGTGAATCTTCATCCACCAGCTTTGCAGCGCGGGAACGAGCGGCTGGATCTGCTGCGCGTCGCGCGCAACCGAATACCACATCAGGAAGCCGACGGCCGCGCTGATGACGAGCAGCACGAATGCGCCGAGCGCGCGCGTGTTGTAGTGCTGTTCGTAATACAAATAGAAGAGCGCGGTGATCAGGCTGAACAGCACGAACACTTCGTACAGGTTCGAGATGGGGATGTGGCCGACGTCCGCGCCGATCAGATACGACTCGTACCAGCGCACCATCAGGCCGACGAAGCCCATCACCACCGCCGCCCACGTCATTCTCGAGCCGATCGCGGCGCCGGTGGGCGAGCGCGACAGCAGCCCGATCCAGTAGAAAACGGTCGCGAACACGAACAGCGCGCTCATCCACAGAATGGCGGATTGGCTCGACAGGAAGTACTTCAGGAAGAACGCGTTGTCCGCGCGGGCGAGATCGCCGTGATAGATCTGGATGGCCAGCAGCGACAACGCGGCGATTCCAGCCATGAGCGGGCGCGCGGGCTTCCAGCGCCAGCCGAGCACGACAAACGCCGGCACCGAGCACACCAGCACCAGCTTGTCGTAGTAATTCATGAACGGGTGATAGCGCGACAGCGCGAAGCCGGCGCCCGCCACCATCGCGAGGGCGAACAGCCAGTCGGCCACGCCGAGCCGTTTCAGGAACGGCCGCTCGTCGTACCGAACCGCGTTGAGCGCTTCGTCCGCGGGCGTCTTGGCAGGCCGGGCGGCGGCAGGAGAGGATGAGGAAACCTGAGTCAAGTCCATGGTATTACCGGGTCGAATCTTGTGAGCTTGCCGACTGAGTGCCGGCGCTGCCGGACGCTGCATCGACGGGCTTCGCGCCTAGCGCGGCGCCGACGGCCTCGCGCGTCTGAGCAAAGTCTTTTTCGAAGTCGAGCGTTTTGCGGGCGCTCGACATGGCCATCACGACATGCGTGCCCTGCTCAGAGTCTTTGAGCCAGAACCAGAGGCGCCGTTCGCGGACATAGAACATCGAAAAGATGCCCAATACGAGGAGCAGGCTGCCAAGATACACGACTTTTTTGCCGGGCGCGCGCGTCAGCTGAAATACCGAGGCTTGCACCTGCTTGAAGGAGTCCAGCTGCAAGTAGACCGGCGATCCATACAGAAAGCTGTCCGATATGGCATTGATCGAGCTTTGGACGAAGCGGCTCGTCTCCGCATTCGCCTGCGCGTCAGGCTCGCCCTGCTGCTGGCGCGAGAGTTGCCAGAGGTCCCACATCGAGCCTTCCAGCATACGCAGCAGCAAACCAGCGGCCTTTTCCTGCTCGGCCTTCGGCACTGAATGGTCGATAAAACCGGCAATAGCCTGGAAGCCGCCCATTGGCTGACCGTTCGGCAGCTTGAGGCTGTTGTCGGCGCCGGCAAACAGGGTCAGCACGCGCAACGCGCTTTCTTCGAGATGCTGCTGCAATTCGGTGTTCGCTTCCGGCACCGAGCGCAGCGCAAAGCGGTGCGCGGCTTGTGCGCGCACCGCCGGGTTTTCCAGCACGGCGCGCAGGTTCATCCATTCGTTGACGGTGCCGCCGCTGTCCGCGGGAATGCGCAGGTAGCGGAACGGATCGTCGGGATTCAGGCGCATGCCGGCGAGGAAGAACTTCTCGCCGCTCACCGCCACCGGCAGCATGTAGTTGTTGTACTCGCGCGCCTGGCCGTCTTTGTCGCGCACCTTGTACTGCACCGAAGGGCCGACGTTGTGCAGCTCGAGCGGCTTGGACGTCTTCGCGCCGGAACCGAGCCGCTCGTCGAATGCTTCCTTCAGCGAGCGGTGCGCCGCGACGCCGCGGGTGTCCGTTTGGCCGTTGGCGTTCGAGATGTTTTCGACGTTGATCGCGCGGAAATCGGTGAACTCGACCGTCTGGCCGTCGGCGAGCGGCGTGGCCGAACTCAACGGCGCATTGCCGCCGATGGTGCCGCCGAACGGCGCGGTTTTCGCGCTCGCGCCGGTCATCGGGTAGGCCGTCATCTGCATTTGCGAGCCGCCGTCCTGGAAGCTCGACTGATAGATCGACACGCCGTCGTACTCAAACGGCTTGTTCACCTCGATGCGCGCCGGCACGCGCGCGCCAGTCTTGTGATCGACCACGACGATGTCGCTTGCGAACAGCTTCGGCATGCCGGTCGAGTAATAGTCGACGATGAACTTCTGCAGCTCGATCGAAAACGGCAGATCCTGAATGAGCGAGCCGTCAGGCTGATTCAGGATCGCGGTGGACACGTGCTGCCCTTCCGGCACCCACGCGTAGCCGCGGAACGTCGGATTGGACTGCGACAGGCGGTGCTCCGGCGGGATGTCGTTGATCACCGTGTTGGCGCGGATCGGCGATTTATCGAACAGCCACATTTGCAGCTTGATAGGCAGGTTGCTGTCGAGCAGGCCGCCGAGGCAAATCACCACAATCGCGAGATGCGCGGAGATGTAGCCGAATTTGGTGAGCGCGCCGCGCTTCGCCGCGATGAGCGTGGCGCCGTCGGACTCGCGCGCGACGAACTTATAGCCGAGCTTCGCCGAAAGTTTGCCGAGCGCCGCTGCCGTCTGCGCGCGCGTGCCGTGCACCGCGAATTCGCTCTTGTGATGAAACGCGCGCAGACTCGCTTCGCGGACCTTGTCTTTCCAGCTCTTCGCGTCGGCGATCATTTTCGGCGCGTTGCGGATCACGCACAGCGACACCGACACCATCAGGAAGCCGAGAATCAGCATGAACCACCACGAGCTGTACACCGTGTAGAGGCTCAGCGCGCGGAAGATGTCAGCCCAGAACGGGCCGAACTGATTGACGTAATTGGGATAGGGATCGTCCTGCGTGAGGACGGTGCCGATGATGCTGGCGATCGACAGAATCACCAGCAGCGCAATGGCAAAACGCATCGAACTCAATACTTCGACGACGCTGCGCAAGACGCGATGGCCCGACTTCGACTGCAAACCCGACGTGGTGACGCTCATTCATACTCCGACTGAACAGCAAAAAAGGGTGAAGGGCGACCGTAGCGACGACGCCCCCACCCTTTTCTTGTTTTTCACCGGCCTCGGCGGGCCGGTTGCACTTGCGCGCGAACCTCTTAGTGCAGGCCCGCGATGTAATCGGCTACAGCCTTGATCTCGCTGTCCGACAGACGCGATGCGACCGCATGCATCGCCTCATTGTTATTGCGTGCGCCGGGCCCCTGCGTGAACGCGCTCAGCTGCGCCACCGTGTACTCGGCCCATTGCCCGGACAGACGCGGATACTGCGACGGAATGCCTTGCCCCGTAGGCCCGTGACAACTTGCACAGGCCGGCACGCCCTTGTCCGAAATCCCGCCCCGATAAATTTTCTGCCCGAGCGGCACCGTATCTTTGTTGTGCGCGTAGCCGGGTTTCTGAGCCTGCGCCGCGAAATAGGCAGCGACGTTGACCATGTCCTGATCGGATAACGCCGACGCCATGCCCGTCATGATCGCATTGTTGCGAGCGGGTTGCTTGCCGCCGGGCTGTGCCTTGAAATCCTTGAGTTGTTTGACGAGATAGTCGGGATGCTGACCCGCCAGCTTCGGATACGCACCGCCGGCACTGTTGCCGTCTGCGCCGTGGCACGACGCGCAGACCTGCACCGCGATTGCCTGCCCCCGATTGATGTCCGGCTTTGCCGGATCTGCTGCTCGTGCCTGAATTCCCAAACCTGAAAGACCTGCCGCTACCTGAAACACCATCAGAGCCTTGCACAGTCGATTCATTCGCACACCCTGTCTCGTCTTGTGGGATTTTAGAGGTTTTGCACAATACGACGGCGACCCAAGTGACCGCCCAGGAGCCGCCGAGGCACGCGGGCTGGCCCCCTCAGGTTTTCAGTAAACCATCGTATTGTACAATAACTCGCTAATCGCTAAGACGCCAGTCGGGCTTGACCCGTCCCCAATCCGGGTTCCCCGGCGTCTCGAAATCCGGCCTGCTCATGTCCTTCCTGCTCCACCAATCCCGCTTTTTTACGACCGTCAATCACCTGCGCGATCTGCCGGCCACCGCTCAGCCCGAGATTGCTTTTGCCGGGCGCTCCAATGCGGGCAAATCGACGGCCATCAACATTCTGTGCAATCAGAAGCGGCTTGCCTTTGCGAGTAAGACGCCGGGGCGTACGCAGCACATCAACTACTTTTCCGTGGGGAAGGCGGACGAACCCGCTGCGCATCTCGTCGATCTGCCGGGCTACGGCTATGCCGAAGTGCCCGGCGCCGCCAAGGCCCACTGGGAGGCGCTGCTTTCCACCTATCTGCAATCGCGCTCACAACTGCGCGGCATGATCCTGATGATGGACGCGCGCCGCCCGTTGACCGACCTTGACCGGCGGATGATCGAATGGTTTGCGCCGACGGGCAAGCCGATTCACGCGCTCTTGACGAAATGCGACAAATTGACGCGCCAGGAAAGCGTGAACGCGTTGCGCACCACGCAGAAGGGGCTGGCGGAATATCGGGCCGCAGGCTACCAGGGCGAACTGACGACGCAGCTTTTTTCGGCGCTCAAGCGGGTCGGCATCGAGGAAGCGCACGAACTGATCGAGAGCTGGCTAATCCCTGACGCAAAGGGCGAAACGGACGCTGCGCAGTAAGGCGCGCGCGCTCTTTTGACGGCCTGAAGGCGCGATTTCGGCGGCGCATAAAAAAACCCGCCGCTTGAACGGCGGGTCAAACAGCCTAATCGAAAAACGACAGGCACCCGCTCAGGGAGGAGAAGCGGGGAGGTCAGCGCCAAGCGCCTTGCTCGATCGGTATGATATACCATTGTCTTGAAAAGTTTCCGCGAGTGGGCGCCGCCCCGGCTGGCGCCCCCCGTGTCATCGCCCCACTCAAGATATCCACGGTTTTCGATCCCACATGAGCTTCTACCCGCATTTTCGCCCGCGCCGTATGCGCCGCGACGACTTTTCGCGCCGTCTGATGCGCGAGAACATTCTCACCACTAACGACCTGATCTACCCCGTCTTCGTCGTCGAAGGCAACAACGTCCGGCAAGCCGTGGCGTCGATGCCCGGCGTCGAACGCGTTTCCGTCGACCTGCTGATGAAAGTCGCCGAGCAGTGCGTCGAACTCGGCGTGCCTGTGCTGTCGCTATTTCCGGCGATCGAGCCCTCGCTGAAAACGCCCGACGGCCGTGAAGCGACCAACCCGGCCGGTCTGATTCCGCGCGCGGTGCGTGCACTGAAGAAGCACTTCCCGGAACTCGGCGTGCTGACCGACGTGGCGCTCGATCCGTACACGAGCCACGGCCAGGACGGCGTGCTCGACGAAACGGGCTATGTCATCAACGACGAAACCGTCGAGATCCTGATCGAGCAGGCGCGCGCGCAGGCTGAGGCCGGCGTCGACATTGTTGCGCCTTCGGACATGATGGACGGCCGCATCGGTGCGATCCGCGAAATGCTGGAAAGCGAGGACCACGTGCACACGCGCATCATGGCTTATGCGGCCAAGTTCGCGTCGGCGTTCTACGGGCCGTTCCGCGACGCCGTCGGCTCGGCCACGAACCTCGGCAAAAGCAACAAGATGACGTACCAGATGGACCCGGCGAATTCGAACGAAGCGCTGCGCGAAGTCCAAGCCGACATCAACGAAGGCGCAGACATGGTGATGGTCAAGCCGGGCATGCCGTATCTGGACATCGTGCGTCGCGTGAAGGACGAATTCCAGTTTCCGACCTACGTTTATCAGGTCAGCGGCGAGTACGCGATGCTCAAGGCGGCGGCGCAGAACGGCTGGCTGGACCACGACAAGGCGATGATGGAATCGCTGCTCGCGTTCAAGCGCGCAGGCGCCGACGGCGTGCTGACGTATTTCGCGCTGGATGCGGCGCGGATTCTCCGCTCGCAGAAGTGATGGGAGTTGAGGTTGCTGCGGCTTGGCGGGCGTGCGTTCTTCAGTGAGTGAGTGTTCGCGCGGCGTTGTGCGCAGTTGATCGCAGTTCACTCGCTCGTTGAATAGAAAAACGGAGGCGGACCTCTTGAGGTCACGCCTCCGTTTTTTTGCATGCCGTCAGGTTTGCGGCAGACTCGCCCGGTCGAGCGATCGCAGGAATTTGTCTGCCGATTCATAACCGACCACTCTGAGCACCTCCTTGCCGCCGCGGTCGAAAAAGATGATCCCCGGCGGGCCGAACAGGCCGAAACGCTTGAGCAGCGCCTGATCGTCGGCATTGTTGGCGGTGACGTCGGCGCGCAGCAGGTTCATTTGCTTTAACTTCGCCTGCACGCGCGGGTCGCTGAACGTGAATTTCTCCATTTCCTTGCAGCTCACGCACCAGTCCGCATAAAAATCGAGCATGGCGGGCTGTGGGGCCACTTTGACGGCCTGGTCGAGTTCAGCCGACGAGCGCACCGGCTGGAACGCCAGATCGGCCTGCGACGCGATTTCCGGCCTGTCAGGCCCGGCTTCTCCCGCGGGCGCCGCGCCACGTGCGGCCAGCACGGCAAGCGGGCGCAAAGGGTCGGACGAACCCGCCGCAAGTCCGACCAGGATCACCGCCGCCCAGACGGCACATGCAGCGCCGATGCCGCGCCCGAGCCGGCGCCATATCGGCGTCGGTGCCGCCGGCGCCGCAAAAAGGCCGAGTGATGCAGCAGCGATCAGCAGCCAGAGCGCGCTCAGCAGCATGGTGGCCGTGGCTCCGAGCACCGGCCAGACGATCCAGAGCGCCGCGGCGAGCAGCACGACGCCGAACAGCACTTTGACGCTGTCCATCCATGCGCCTGCGCGCGGCAGCAACGTGCCGGCGCCGAGACCGACGATCAAAAGTGGGACGCCGAGCCCAAGGCCCATCGAGAACAACGCCGCGCCGCCCAGCACGGCGTTCCCCGTATGCGCGATGAACGCGAGCACAGCAAAAAGCGGCGCCGTCATGCAGGCACCGACCACCAGCGCGGACAGCGCTCCCATGGCGGCGACGGCGGCGTACCGGCCGCCCGAGCGCCCGGCCGATGCATGCGAGACGCCCTGCTGCCAGCGCTGCGGCAAAGCAATGTCGAATCCGGCGATCAGCGTGAGCGCAAAAATGGTCAGCAGCACGCCGAACGCGCCCAGCACCCAGGGGTTTTGCAGCCAGGCGCCGAGGCTCTGGCCGACCAGCGCGGCGGCAATGCCGAGCGCGGTGTAGACGAGCGCCATCCCGAGAACGTAGGCGAGCGAGAGCGAGAAACCGCGGCCGCGCGTCACACGAGCGCCTTCGCCGATGATGATGGCCGAAAGAATCGGAATCATCGGATAAGAACACGGCAGCAGACTCAGCACGATGCCCGCGACGAAGTAAAGCCCGATGATCGCGACGAAGCCACCGTCTTGCAGCAGCGATTGCGCGTAGTCGGCGCTGGTTGCGCGCTCGTACCACGGCGCGTCGCTTGCGGTGGAGCGCGGCGCGGCCGTGCTGCCCGCCGGCAGCAGCGCGGCGCCGCTGACGTGGTAGACGCGCTCCATCGGCGGATAGCAGATGCCGGCATCCGCGCAGCCTTGAGATGTCACGGCGAGATCGAATCCTCCCGCAGCCTCTTTCACCGGGATCCGGATCGTCAGCTCGTTACGATACGTCTCGACGTTCTTGTTAAACGTCTGGTCGAACTTGATGTGACCCGCCGGCAGTTGCGGCTCGCCGAGTGTCGCGCTTCCATTACGGGTCGCAAACGCGAAACGCTCGCGGTACATGTAGTAGCCGTCCGCGATCTTGTAGGTGACGTCGACTTCGCCCGGCCTTTCTGCCGCGCTGAACTTGAAAGCGACGGCGGGATCGAGGAAGTCGTCCGCCGCATGGGCGAGCGTGCCGAACTGCGCAAGAAGCAGGCTGGCGAAGACGAGGAAAGCGGCACGCCACGCATTGCGCGCGTGACGACTGAGGCGGTTAAACATGGAGGGGGCGTTGAGTTTCAGCGATGATCCATTGGCCATAGGCGGCCGACGCGGTGGCTTGCCAGGACAGGATTTCCGGCGTGTCGTACGGGTGGTGCGCCTGTAGGTACTGCTCGAGTTCGACCGCGCGCGCCGCGCTCGTCTTGAACAGCAACTGGATTTCTTGCGCCGTCTCCACTTGGCCATGCCAGTGATAACTGGACTGCACGGCACCGAGCTGCGTGACGCACGCGCACAGTCGCGCAGCCAGCGCGTCGGCGGCAAGCTTCTGGGCCACGGCCGCGTCGGGTACCGTCGTCAGAAGTAAAGTCACGTTCACGCTCAAACTCACAGATAGCTCCGGCAACACACAAGCTGGGTGCCCCTATCGTATCACCTGGCATTGCGGTGTCGCTCGCAGCTCGGCTCCCGGTATGCGGCATTTGGCCGCCGGGCCCTTTCGTGCGCGGGACCCAGCGTTTGCGCCGCCGCAAACAAAAAAGCCAGGCTGCGAGCCTGGCTTTTTCCTGACCGAACAGCGCCTGAACGCTTATTCAGCTTCTTGCACTTCGACTTCTTCAACTTCCGGGCGGTCGAGCAGTTCGACGAGCGCCATGGGTGCGTTGTCGCCGACGCGGAAGCCGAACTTCAGCACGCGCAGGTAGCCGCCCGGACGGTTAGCGTAACGCGGGCCGAGGACGTCGAACAGCTTCGTGACCGAGTCACGATCGCGCAGGCGGTTGAATGCCAGACGACGATTGGCCAGCGACGGCTTCTTGCCGAGCGTGATCAGCGGCTCGACAACTTTACGGAGTTCTTTCGCCTTCGGCAGCGTGGTCTTGATGACTTCGTGCTCGATCAGCGAGTTGGACATATTACGGAGCATTGCCAGACGGTGGCTGCTCGTGCGGTTCAGTTTCCGCAGGCCATGACGGTGACGCATGTTGATTCCTTCGATTCAAAGTTTTGGTCCAGCTCTTCTATCGCGCTGCTTCGCTCTGAAATGACTGCAGAGCAGAGAGCACACGGGCCGGTAGTAAAAAAAGACAAGACGCGGATTTTAAAGGAAAATCCGCGTCTTTGCCAGTGCAGCGGCGCGTTCCGCCGCGGACGGCAGCCGGCTTACTTGTCCAGCCCTGCGGGCGGCCAGTTTTCCAGCTTCATGCCGAGCGTCAAACCACGCGACGCCAGTACTTCCTTGATTTCGTTCAGCGACTTGCGGCCCAGGTTCGGCGTCTTGAGCAGCTCGTTTTCCGTGCGCTGGATCAGATCGCCGATGTAGTAGATGTTCTCGGCCTTCAGACAGTTCGCGGAACGAACCGTCAGCTCGAGGTCATCGACCGGGCGCAGCAGGATCGGATCGATCTGCGGCGCGCGCGACGGCGCTTCAGCCGTTGCTTCGGTGCCTTCCAGTGCAGCGAACACCGACAGTTGATCCACCAGAATGCGAGCCGATTGACGGATCGCTTCTTCCGGCGAAATCACACCGTTGGTTTCGATGTTCATCACGAGCTTGTCGAGGTCGGTACGCTGTTCGACACGAGCGCTTTCAACGGCGTAGCTCACGCGGCGAACCGGCGAGAACGACGCGTCCAGCACGATCCGGCCAATGATCTTGGCCGATTCTTCGCCGTAACGACGTACATTGCCCGGCACATAGCCGCGGCCCTTCTCAACCTTGATCTGAACGTCGAGCTTGCCGCCCTTCGACAGATGCGCGATCACGTGGTCAGGGTTGATCACTTCGCAGTCGTGCGCCAGCTCGATATCGCCAGCCGTCACGACGCCTTCGCCTTCCTTGCGCAGCGTAACCGTCACTTCGTCACGGTTATGCAGCTTGAACACTACGCCCTTCAGGTTCAACAACAGGTTGACCACGTCCTCTTGCACACCGTCGAGCGTCGAATACTCATGCACGACGCCTGCGATCGTCACTTCGGTCGGCGCATAGCCGATCATGGACGACAGCAGCACGCGCCGGAGCGCGTTACCCAAGGTGTGGCCGTAACCGCGTTCAAACGGTTCCATGACCACTTTCGCGTGGCTTTCGCCCAGCGATTCAACTGCGATGATCTTGGGCTTCAACAAACTGGTTTGCATAGGTTTTCCTTTTCAATACCCTCGGCTCGTTACACCGATAAGGCTGACCGGTAACAACCTGAAAATGAACAGCCGAGACGCCCCCTTGCGCAACGCAACGGGGTGCCCCGGCCGCTAATCCGATTACCGCGAATACAATTCGACGATCAGGCTTTCGTTGATGTCGCCAGCGATCTCGCTGCGTTCCGGCTTCTGCTTGAACGTGCCTTCGAACTTCTTCGAATCGACCGAGACCCAGCTCGGCATGCCGCCTTGCTCAGCCAGCGACAGCGCTTCGAGAATACGCGCTTGCTTCTTCGATTGTTCGCGCACTGCGACAACGTCGCCTGCCTTCACTTGCATCGACGGGATGTTCGAGACGACGCCGTTCACCATGATCGCCTTGTGGCTCACCAACTGACGTGCTTCAGCGCGCGTCGAGCCGAAGCCCATGCGATACACGACGTTGTCCAGACGCGACTCGAGCAATTGCAGCAGGTTTTCACCCGTGTTGCCCTTCAGACGGTCGGCTTCAGCGAAGTAACGGCGGAATTGACGCTCCAGCACGCCGTAGATGCGCTTCACTTTTTGCTTTTCGCGCAGCTGCGTGCCGTAGTCGGACGTACGTGCGCCCGAAGTGCGGCCATGCTGGCCGGGCTTGCTGTCAAGCTTGCACTTGTCAGCGAGCGAACGACGGGCGCTCTTCAGGAAGAGGTCGGTGCCTTCACGGCGGGACAGCTTGGCCTTAGGGCCGATATAACGTGCCACGTTGATTCCTTCGTTGATTAGTCACGCGAATGCGTGCACTCGCGCTAGTCCGAACCCTTTGGGTCGAACGGTGGGCTTAGTCAATTCAATAGCGCAAGCAGCCTGTTTCGCCGGCTACTCGATCCGGCGGCAACAGGCGCAAGCGAAAACAGCGTCTTAGATACGACGACGCTTCGGCGGACGGCAGCCGTTGTGCGGAACCGGGGTCACGTCGGAGATCGCGGTGATCTTGATGCCAAGACCATGCAACGCGCGCACCGCCGACTCACGGCCAGGACCGGGGCCCTTGATCCGCACTTCGAGGTTCTTCACGCCGTATTCCATCGCCACGCGGCCAGCCGATTCGGCTGCCACCTGAGCTGCAAACGGGGTCGATTTACGCGAGCCCTTGAAGCCCTGACCACCCGACGTTGCCCAGGCAAGTGCATTGCCTTGACGATCGGTGATCGTGATGATGGTGTTGTTGAACGACGCGTGAACGTGAACCACGCCCTCGGCGACGTTCTTCTTGACCTTCTTGCGAACGCGTTGCGCCGCGGAGTTGTTCGAAGCCTTAGCCATTACGTTTTCCTGTAACTGTCAGTTCCGCTTACTTCTTCAGCGATTGCGCTGCACGACGCGGACCCTTGCGCGTACGGGCATTCGTACGCGTGCGTTGGCCGCGCAGGGGCAAGCCCTTACGATGCCGCACACCGCGGTAGCAGCCGAGATCCATCAGGCGCTTGATGTTCATCGTCGTTTCACGGCGCAGATCGCCTTCAACGATGAACTTGCCGACTTCTTCACGCAGCTTTTCGAGGTCTGCGTCAGTCAGGTCTTTGACCTTCTTCGAAAATGCCACACCAGCAGCGACGCAAATGTCGCGCGAGCGCGTGCGGCCTACACCGTAAATAGCCGTCAGGCCGATTTCAGTGTGCTGGTGGTTCGGGATGTTAACCCCTGCGATACGAGCCATTGTTTTTCCTCAAACAAAAAGCGCAAGCAAAAGCGCGGCGTTCAGCCTTGACGCTGTTTGTGGCGCGGATCAGAGCTGCAAATCACGCGCACAACGCCTTTGCGCTTGATGATCTTGCAATTGCGGCAAATGCGCTTAACCGATGCCATCACTTTCATGATATTACCCTTTTTTCAAATCACTTCGCCCGGAACACGATCCGCGCACGCGACAGATCGTAAGGCGTCAATTCAACCGTCACCTTGTCGCCCGGCAGGATCCGGATGTAATGCATCCGCATCTTGCCGGATATGTGTCCCAATACGACATGGCCGTTTTCCAGCTTCACCCTGAAGGTAGCGTTAGGCAGGTTTTCGATGACTTCACCCTGCATCTGGATAACATCGTCTTTGGCCATAAGTCCTTTCAACGCATCGGGACGCCGCCGCCTTTGAAATTAGCTTTCTTCAGCAGCGATTCATACTGTTGCGACATAACGTACGACTGCACCTGCGCCATGAAATCCATTGTGACGACGACAATGATCAGCAGCGACGTTCCACCAAAATAAAACGGCACGTTCCAGCGCAGCACCAGAAACTCGGGCAGCAGGCAAACAAACACGATGTAGATCGCACCGGCCAGCGTCAGACGCGTGAGGATGCGGTCGATATATCGCGCCGTTTGATCGCCCGGGCGGATGCCAGGAACGAAAGCGCCACTCTTTTTCAGGTTGTCGGCCGTCTCTCTGCTGTTGAACACCAGTGCGGTGTAGAAGAAGCAGAAGAACACGATCGCCAACGCGTACAGCAACACGTACACCGGTTGACCGGGCTTGAGGGCTTCGGCCACATTGTGCAGCGTGTCTGCGAACCAGCTGGTGCGCGACCCCGAACTGAACCAGTTCAGGATGGTTGCCGGGAAGAGAATGATCGACGATGCGAAGATCGGCGGAATCACACCCGACATGTTCAACTTCAGCGGCAAATGCGAGGATTGACCGCCGTAAATCTTGTTACCGACTTGCCGCTTCGCATAATTCACGAGAATCTTGCGCTGGCCGCGTTCGATGAACACCACCAGATACGTCACGGCAGCGATCAGCGCGACGACGATAATCGCCGAGATGATGCTCATCGAGCCGGTTCGCACCAGTTCGAAAAGACCACCGATTGCGTTCGGAAAACCCGCCGCAATACCGCCGAAAATGATGATCGAAATACCGTTGCCAAGTCCGCGCTCCGTGATCTGCTCACCCAGCCACATCAGGAACATCGTGCCCGTCACCAGCGTCACGACCGTCGTCAACCGAAACACCATTCCCGGATCGATCACCAGAGCCGGCTGATTCTCCAGAGCCACGGCGATGCCGAATGCCTGGAACGTCGCCAGCAGAACCGTGAAGATTCGCGTGTACTGCGTGATCTTCCGCTGCCCCGCCTGCCCTTCCTTCTTCAGCGCTTCCAGCTGCGGCGAGACAATTGCCAGCAACTGCATAATGATCGACGCCGAGATGTACGGCATGATCCCGAGCGCGAAAATCGTGAACCGCGAAAGTGCGCCACCCGAAAACATGTTGAACATGCCAAGGATGCCGCCCGACTGGCTTTGGAACAACTTCGCCAGCTGGTCCGGGTCGATACCCGGCACCGGAATGTGCGCGCCGATACGGTAGACGATCAGCGCCAGCAGCAGGAACACTGCCCGCCGACGCAGATCGCCGAACTTCGCCGCGCTGCGACCGGGTTTTGCGAGACTCGGGCTGTTAGCCAAGTACCTTCTCCGATGCAAAAGCTAGTGACGGCAAATAACTTGCGCGTTACTCGGCGAAAGAGCCGCCGGCTGCTTCGATCGCAGCGCGCGCACCCTTCGTCGCACTCAGACCCTTCACAACGATCTTGCGCTTCAGCTCGCCCGTCGCGATGATCTTGGCGCTCTTGATCAGCTCGCCGACCAAGCCAGCCTGCTTCAGAGCCAACAGATCGATTTCGTCGACCGGAAGCTTTTCCAGATCGCCGAGACGCACTTCACCGACGAATTCCTTCGTCAGCGAGGTGAAGCCTCGCTTCGGCAGGCGACGTTGCAGCGGCATTTGACCGCCTTCGAAGCCAACCTTGTGAAAGCCGCCCGAACGCGACTTCTGACCCTTGTGACCACGGCCAGCGGTCTTGCCGAGGCCGGAGCCGATGCCGCGACCCACGCGACGCTTTGCATGCTTCGCGCCTTCAGCCGGCTTCAGGTTATTCAATTCCATTATCAACTCCTTGAGTCCTGGTCAGCCGCTTAGCTGATGACCTTAACGAGGTACGAAACCTTGTTGATCATGCCGCGCACGGCCGGCGTGTCCTGCAACTCGCTGACCGAGTTGAGTCGGCGCAGGCCCAGGCCACGCACCGTTGCACGGTGCGTATCACGGGTGCCGATCAGGCTCTTGACGAGCTGGACCTTGACAGTTTTTTCAGACATGGTGTCCACCTTAGCCCAGAATATCTTCGACGGACTTGCCGCGCTTCGCCGCGATATCGCTTGGCGTGGACTGCTTGCGCAGACCGTCGAGCGTTGCACGAACGAGGTTGTACGGGTTCGTCGAGCCGTGGCTCTTGGCCACAACGTTCTGCACGCCCATCACGTCGAACACTGCGCGCATCGGGCCGCCGGCGATCACACCGGTACCGTCCTTCGCCGGAGCGAGGAGGACCATCGATGCGCCATGCTTGCCGTGCACTTCGTGTTGCAGGGTACCGTTCTTCAGCGGCACCTTGAACATGTTGCGGCGGGCTTGTTCCATCGCCTTCTGGACAGCGACCGGCACTTCCTTCGCCTTGCCCTTGCCCATACCGACGCGGCCATCACCGTCACCAACCACGGTCAGTGCGGCGAAGCCGAGAATACGGCCACCCTTCACGACCTTGGTCACGCGGTTGACCGAAATCATCTTTTCGCGCAGGCCGTCGTCGCGTTCGTCAGCCTGAACTTTCGCTTGCATCTTTGCCATGACGAATTCTTCCCTTAGAACTTGAGTCCGGCTTCGCGCGCCGCATCAGCCAGCGCTTTCACGCGGCCGTGGTAACGGAAACCCGAACGGTCGAAGGCGACGGATTCGATGCCGGCAGCCTTAGCCTTTTCTGCGATGCGCTTGCCGATCAGCGTGGCAGCAGCGACGTTGCCGCCCTTGCCCGTTTGATCAGCCAGTTGCGCACGCACTTCGGCCTCGAGCGTCGACGCGCTGGCGAGCACCTTGGTGCCGCACGGCGAGAACACTTGCGCATAGATGTGCGTGTTCGTGCGATGCACGGCGAGACGCGCGACCTGCAGCTCAGCGATCTTGATACGCGTCTGACGAGCGCGGCGCAGGCGAGATTGAGTCTTATCCATGATTGCGCACCCTTACTTCTTCTTCGTTTCTTTGAGGATCACGACCTCGTCAGCGTAGCGCACACCCTTGCCCTTGTAGGGCTCCGGCGGGCGGTAGCCGCGCACTTCTGCAGCGACCTGGCCAACTTTCTGCTTGTCGATCCCCTTGATCACGATTTCGGTTTGCGACGGGGTTTCAGCCTTCACGCCTTCCGGCATCTGGTGCACCACAGGGTGCGAGAAACCCAGCGACAGGTTCAGCTTGTCGCCTTGCGCCTGTGCGCGATAACCGACGCCAACCAGCGTCAGCTTGCGCTCGAAACCCTTCGTCACGCCGTTCACCATGTTCGCAACCAGTGCACGCATCGTGCCCGACATCGCATTCGCTTCGCGGCTTTCGTCAACCGGCTCGATCTTCAGAATGCCGTTGTCGTTCACCACTTTCACGAGGCGGTTTGCCGCCTGCGTAATCGTACCCAGCGGGCCCTTGACGGTGATGCGATCATCGCTCAGGGCCACTTCTGCGCCTTGCAGCGCGATCGGGCTCTTACCTACTCGAGACATGTTTCTCTCCTTTCGGCCTTAAGCGACGTAGCAGATGACTTCGCCGCCAACGCCCGTTGCGCGCGCCTTGCGGTCCGTCATCACGCCCTTCGGCGTCGACACGATTGCCACGCCGAGGCCATTCATGACCACGGGGATGTCGTTACGGCCGCGGTACACACGCAGACCAGGCTTCGAGACGCGTTCAATGCGCTCGATGACCGGACGGCCAGCGTAGTACTTCAACACGATGTTCAATTCCGACTTCGCACCTTCGGACTTCACTGCGAAATCGTCGATATAACCTTCGTCCTTCAGGACCTGCGCAATCGCAACCTTGACTTTCGACGAGGGCATAGTCACCGAGACTTTCTCAACCATCTGCGCGTTGCGGATGCGAGTCAGCATATCGGCGATAGGATCACTCATGCTCATTTATGTTTCTCCTATTACCAGCTCGCCTTGGTCAGGCCAGGGATCTCGCCGCGGAACGCGATTTCGCGAATCTTGTTACGCGCCAGCCCGAATTTACGGAACGTACCGCGCGGACGACCGGTAATTGCGCAACGGTTGCGCTTACGGGTCGGGTTAGAGTTGCGCGGCAGTTGTTGCAGTTCCAGACGTGCTGCGTAATGCTCTTCGTCCGACTTGCTCATATCGCTAATGATCGCCTTCAACTCTGCACGCTTGGGAGCGTACTTAGCAGCGAGGCGAGCACGCTTCTTTTCACGTTCGATCAGTGCCAGTTTAGCCACGGTAACCTCAGTTTCTGAACGGGAACTTGAAGCTGGCGAGCAGAGCCTTTGCTTCGTCGTCGGTCTTCGCAGTCGTCGTGATGCTGATGTTCAGCCCACGCAGTGCGTCGATCTTGTCGTAATCGATTTCGGGGAAAATGATCTGCTCTTTCACACCGATGTTGTAGTTGCCGCGACCGTCGAACGCCTTGCCCGACACGCCACGGAAGTCGCGCACACGGGGGAGCGCCACCGTCACGAAACGGTCGAGAAATTCGTACATAGCCTGACCACGCAACGTGACCATCGCACCGATCGGATAGCCCTGACGGATCTTGAAGCCGGCAATTGCCTTGCGCGCCTTCGTGATCACCGGCTTCTGACCTGCGATCTTGGTCAGATCGCCCACAGCGTTTTCGATGATCTTCTTGTCAGCAACCGCTTCGCCAAGGCCCATGTTCAGGGTGATCTTGGTGATGCGCGGCACTTCCATCACAGACTTGTAACCGAACTTCTCGATGAGGCCGGGTACAACCTTTTCTTTGTAAAACTCTTGCAAACGAGCCATTTTTTTACTCCGCAGCGTCAGGCGCTCAGCACGGCACCGGTCGTCTTCAGGAAACGGACCTTCTTGTCTCCTTCAACCTTGATGCCCACACGCGACGCCTTGCCATTCGCGTCGACCAATGCGACGTTCGAAATTTGCAGCGGCATCGTCTTGGCTTCCACGCCACCCGTCGTACCCTTCATCGGGTTCGGCTTGACGTGCTTCTTGACGAGGTTGATGCCCTCGACAGTGACCTTGCCATCGCCAACGGACAGCACGACGCCGCGCTTGCCTTTATCTTTGCCGGTGATGACGATAACTTCGTCACCTTTGCGAATCTTGTTCATCGCGACTCCTTACAGCACTTCAGGTGCCAACGAAACGATCTTCATGAATCGTTCGCTGCGCAACTCGCGCGTGACAGGCCCGAAAATACGGGTGCCAATAGGTTCGAGCTTGGCATTCAACAACACTGCGGCGTTGCCGTCGAACTTGATCAGCGAGCCGTCCTGACGGCGCACGCCCTTGGCGGTGCGAACCACCACGGCGTTATAAATTTCGCCTTTCTTCACGCGCCCGCGCGGCGTTGCTTCTTTGACGGTCACCTTGATGATGTCGCCAATGCTGGCATAACGACGCTTCGAGCCGCCGAGCACCTTGATGCACATGACTTCACGCGCACCCGTGTTGTCGGCCACTTCAAGCCGAGTTTCGGTCTGGATCATGGTTTATCTTTCCCAACTTAATCCGGTCACACCACCATGGCGTACCCGGTCAGTCTTGGTCCCGTCAGCCAATCGGCTGCTTGGGTTAGAACAGCAGCGACGGCAAACGAAACCCGCCATCGCAATCCGGTGAATCCTTCGGGACAGGCTGGCGCCTGAACCGCTTCCCCCACCAACTTCGCCCGCGACGGGGCTCCCATAAAGAGGGAAGACCGAGATTATAACAAATAATCTCGGTCTTGCAAGCGAAATCTACTGCGATTTCAACAACTTCTACTGCTTTGCGGCGTCAGATGACGCGAGCAGCCTCGACCAGGCGAGCCACAACCCAAGCCTTCGTCTTCGAAATCGGACGAGTTTCCTGGATTTCAACGAGGTCGCCTTCGTTGTACGTGTTCGCGTCGTCGTGCGCGTGGTACTTCTTCGAGCGCACAACGTACTTGCCGTAGATCGGGTGCTTCACGCGGTGCTCGACCAGCACGGTGACCGTCTTGTCCATCTTGTTGCTGACGACCTTGCCGACCAGCGTCCGCTTGAGCGAGGTTTTTACGCTATCGTTCATTTCTGGTTCGCCTTCTCAGTCAGGACGGTCCGCACACGTGCGATGTCGCGACGAACCTTCTTCAGCTGGCTCGTGTTCGTGAGCTGCTGGGTCGCGAGTTGCATGCGCAGGCCGAATTGCGCCTTCAGCAGGTCCGACAGCTCCTTGTTGAGCGCGGCCTGATCTTTCTGGTGAAGTTCGGAAGCCTTCATCATTTGCTCCTTAGGCGCCGAGCTGACGCACGATGAAGGTCGTCTTCAGCGGCAGCTTGGCTGCAGCCAGACGGAACGCTTCGCGTGCCAGCTCTTCGGTTACGCCGTCCATTTCGTACAGCATCTTGCCCGGTTGAATCTCTGCGACGTAGTACTCAGGGTTACCCTTACCGTTACCCATACGCACTTCCGCCGGCTTGTGCGAGATCGGCTTGTCCGGGAAGATGCGGATCCAGATGCGGCCACCACGCTTGATGTGACGCGTCATTGCACGACGTGCCGCTTCAATCTGGCGCGCGGTCAGGCGACCACGACCGATAGCCTTCAGGCCGAATTCACCGAACGACACCGCGTTACCGCGGGTTGCGACGCCGGTGTTACGACCTTTCTGCTCTTTGCGATACTTTCTGCGTTTCGGTTGCAGCATCGTTATTCTCCAGTCTTCCCGTCGCCGCCGGCACCGCCAGCACGACGAGGAGCGCCACGGCGTGCACCTGCCGGGCCACCACCTTCACCATCGCGACGCGGACGGCGATCGCCACCCGGACGTGCGTTGCGGCGCGGACGCTTTTCTTCGGCGACTTCTTCCACCACCGGTGCGTCGTTACGGCCGAGCGTGTCGCCCTTGTAGACCCACACCTTCACGCCGATGATGCCGTACGTCGTCTTCGCTTCCGAAGTCGCGTAGTCGATATCCGCACGCAGCGTATGAAGCGGCACGCGACCTTCGCGATACCATTCCGTACGAGCGATTTCGATACCGTTCAGACGGCCAGCGCTCATGATCTTGATGCCTTGAGCACCCAGACGCATCGCGTTTTGCATTGCACGCTTCATCGCGCGGCGGAACATGATCCGGCGCTCGAGCTGTTGCGTGATCGAATCGGCGATCAGTTGCGCGTCCGTTTCCGGCTTGCGAATTTCTTCGATGTTGACGTGAACCGGAACGCCCATGCGCTTTTGCAGCTCGGACTTCAGCAGTTCGATGTCTTCACCCTTCTTGCCGATCACGACACCCGGACGCGAGCTGAAAATCGTGATACGCGCGTTCTTTGCAGGACGCTCGATCACCACGCGGCCGACGGACGCGTTCTTCAGCTTCTTCTTCAGGTATTCACGAACACCGATGTCTTCCTGCAACATCGCCGCGAAATTGTTGTTGTTCGCGTACCAACGCGAAGCCCAATTGCGGCTGACGGCCAAACGGAAGCCAGTCGGATGAATTTTCTGTCCCATCGTATGACCCCTTAATTCCCGACCGTCACAGTGATGTGACAGGATTGCTTCTCGATGCGGTTACCGCGGCCTTTAGCGCGCGCGGTGAAACGCTTGAGCGACGCAGCCTTGTCGATGTAGATGCTCGTAATCTTGAGCTCATCGATATCGGCGCCTTCGTTGTGCTCCGCATTCGCGATCGCCGACAGCACGACCTTTTTCACGATTCCCGCAGCCTTCTTCGGCGAGAACGTCAGAACGTTCAGCGCCTTGTCGACCGGCAAACCGCGGATCTGGTCAGCCACAAGGCGCGTTTTCTGCGCCGAGATGCGGGCACCGCGATGAATTGCTTTCACTTCCATCTTGAGCCCCTTATTTCTTAGCCTTCTTGTCGGCTGCATGACCCTTGAACGTACGGGTCAGTGCGAACTCGCCAAGCTTGTGGCCGACCATGTTTTCCGAGATGTACACCGGAACGTGTTGACGGCCGTTGTGAACGGCGATCGTCAGACCGATGAAATCCGGGAGGATCGTCGAGCGACGCGACCATGTTTTGATCGGCTTCTTATCCCGCGAAGCTGCTGCCGCCTCAACTTTCTTCAGCAAATGGGCGTCGCAGAACGGACCTTTTTTTACAGAACGTGCCATTGCCTACTCCTTAACGCTTGTGACGGCGCTGGACGATCATGCTCGTCGTGCGCTTGTTGCTGCGGGTGCGATAACCCTTAGCAGGCGTGCCCCACGGGCTCACCGGATCGCGACCTGCAGCCGTCTTGCCTTCACCACCACCGTGCGGGTGATCGACCGGGTTCATTGCAACGCCGCGCACCGTCGGGCGGATACCGCGCCAGCGGTTCGCGCCAGCCTTACCGATTTGACGGAGGCTGTGCTCTTCGTTGCCAACTTCACCAATCGTCGCGCGGCACTCAACGTGGACGCGGCGGATTTCACCCGAGCGCAGGCGGACCTGTGCGTAGATGCCTTCACGAGCCAGCAGCATGGCCGACGTGCCAGCCGAACGCGCCATTTGCGCGCCCTTGCCCGGCAGCATTTCGATGCAGTGGATCGTCGTACCGACCGGAATGTTGCGGATCGGCAGCGTGTTACCTGCACGGATCGGCGCTTCCGAACCCGACATCAGTTGCTGGCCGACGGTGACACCCTTCGGAGCAATGATGTAGCGGCGCTCGCCGTCTGCGTACAGAACCAGCGCGATGTTCGCGCTACGGTTCGGATCGTACTCAAGACGTTCGACCTTGGCCGGAATGCCATCTTTCGTGCGACGGAAGTCGACGACGCGATAGTGATGCTTATGACCACCGCCCTTATGACGCGTGGTGATGTGACCGTTGTTGTTACGGCCGGCGGTCGAGGATTGCGTGTCGAGCAGCGCAGCGAACGGCTTGCCCTTGTGCAGTTCCTTGTTGACCACCTTCACCATCGCGCGGCGACCCGGCGAAGTCGGCTTAACTTTAACGATTGCCATGATTACTTGGCCTCCGCTTCAAAGTTGATTTCCTGGCCGGGCTTCAGGCAGACGTACGCCTTCTTCACGTCCTTGCGCTTGCCCATGAAGCGGCCAAAGCGCTTGGCTTTGCCCTTCGAGACCAGCACGTTGACGGAATTGACTTCCACCTTGAACAGCAGCTCGACTGCAGCTTTCACTTCCTGCTTCGTGGCATCGGGCGCGACTTCGAACACGACTTGCTCGTTCTTGTCGGCCACCAGCGTCGCCTTTTCGGAGATCACCGGCGCGAGCAGGACCTGCATCAAACGATGATCGTTTTTGCGAATCTCGCTCATGACAGCAACTCCTCGATCTGGGCGACCGCAGCCTTCGTGATCAGGACCTTCTTGAAGTAGATCAGCGACAGCGGGTCGGCGTAACGCGGCTCGACAACCGCCACGTGGGCGAGGTTGCGCGACGCGAGGTACAGGTTTTCGTCAACCGTGTCGGTAATCACCAGCACAGAGTCGAGACCCATCGCCTTGAATTTTTCGGCCAGCAGCTTGGTCTTCGGTGCTTCGAGCGTCAGCTCGTCGACCACCGAGATGCGGCCTTCGCGGGCCAGCTGCGAGAAGATCGAGCACAGACCTGCGCGATGCATCTTCTTGTTGACCTTGTGCGAAAAGTTTTCTTCCGGCGAATTCGGGAAGATCCGGCCACCGCCGCGCCACAACGGGCTCGACGACATACCGGCACGGGCGCGGCCCGTACCCTTCTGACGCCACGGCTTCTTGGTCGTGTGCTTGACTTGCTCACGGTCCTTCTGCGCGCGGTTGCCGCTGCGGGCATTCGCTTGATACGCCACCACGACCTGGTGAATCAGGGCTTCGTTGTAGTCACGGCCGAACACGACGTCCGACGCGCTAACGCCTGCACCTTCCTGACCATTGGCATTCAGGAGCTTAAGTTCCATTATTTCGCTCCTTTCACGGCACGCGTCTTCACGGCCGGCGTAACGAATACCTTGCCACCCTTCGCACCCGGAACGGCGCCCTTGACCAGCAACAGCTTGCGGTCAGCGTCGATACGAGCGATTTCGAGGTTTTGCACCGTTACCGTTTCGTCACCCATGTGACCGGTCATGCGCTTACCCGGGAAAACACGACCCGGATCTTGCGCCATACCGATCGAACCCGGCACGTTGTGCGAGCGCGAGTTACCGTGCGATGCACGGCCGGATGCGAAGTTGTAACGCTTGATGGTACCGGCGTAGCCCTTACCGATCGACACGCCTTGCACGTCGACCTTCTGGCCCACTTCGAACAGGTCGGGACCGACCACGGCGCCGTTCGACAACTCGGCTGCCTTAGCGGCGTCGATCTGGAATTCTTTGAGGATTTCACCGGCTTGAACGCCGGCTTTGGCGAGATGACCGGCCAACGGCTTCGTCACGCGCGATGCACGGCGCGTACCGAATGCAACCTGCACGGCGGTGTAGCCGTCGGTTTCAACAGTCTTGATCTGCGTCACGCGGTTGTCGGACACGTCCAGCACGGTAACGGGAATCGAATCCCCTTCAGCCGTGAAGATACGGGTCATGCCAACCTTGCGACCTACGAGTCCAAGGCTCATCGTTTTCTCCATTCCCGACTGCGATTGGTCGGGGCTAATTTACAAAATGCCGGTGCCGTTTCGGGCGTGAAACCACGCTGCAGCACACCGACTTTTTTGCGCAAATGCGCGAAAAGCCTTGCATTATAGCGAGGCTTTTCGTTTTCCGCAAGCAATCAAAGACTTAGCGTTGCCGGCCAAGCTCGGCAACCGCTGGGAGCCTTATTGCAGCTTGATTTCGACGTCCACGCCAGCCGGCAGGTCGAGCTTCATCAGCGCGTCGACGGTCTTGTCCGTCGGATCGACGATGTCCATCAGACGCTGATGCGTACGGATTTCGAGCTGATCGCGCGACGTCTTGTTGACGTGCGGCGAACGCAGGATGTCGAAGCGTTGAATACGGGTGGGCAGGGGTACCGGGCCACGAACGATTGCGCCAGTCCGCTTCGCCGTGTCGACGATTTCAGCAGCCGACTGGTCGATCAGGCGATAGTCGAAAGCCTTCAGGCGAATACGGATTTTCTGGTTCTGCATGACAATTCCTTGGAAAGAGCGAGGCGGTATTGCGCCGCCAGATAGTAAAAGAACGTAGAGCCGGATGCCCATCTGGGGCGGGCGCCCGGCTCCGGGCACCACTTACTGCAAGTGAATCCGCGATTTTACTCGAGAATCTTGGCAACGACACCTGCGCCGACGGTACGGCCGCCTTCGCGGATAGCGAAGCGCAGACCTTCTTCCATCGCGATCGGGTTGATCAGCTTCACCGTGATCGACACGTTGTCGCCCGGCATGACCATTTCCTTGTCCTTCGGCAGCTCGATCGAGCCCGTCACGTCCGTCGTACGGAAGTAGAACTGCGGACGGTAGTTGTTGAAGAACGGCGTGTGACGGCCGCCTTCGTCCTTGCTCAGCACGTACACTTCAGCCGTGAAGTGCGTGTGCGGGTTGATCGAACCCGGCTTGGCCAGCACCTGACCACGCTCCACGTCTTCGCGCTTCGTGCCGCGCAGCAGGATACCCACGTTGTCGCCCGCCTGACCCTGGTCCAGCAGCTTGCGGAACATTTCCACGCCCGTGCAGGTCGTCTTCACCGTCGGCTTGATACCGACGATTTCGATTTCCTCGCCGACCTTGATGACGCCGCGCTCAACGCGACCCGTCACCACCGTGCCGCGACCCGAGATCGAGAACACGTCTTCCACCGGCATCAGGAACGTGCCGTCCACAGCGCGCTCCGGCGTCGGGATGTACGTGTCCAGCGCGTCGGCCAGGTTCATGATCGCCACTTCGCCCAGCTCGCCCTTGTCGCCTTCCAGCGCCAGCTTGGCCGAACCCTTGATGATCGGCGTGTCGTCGCCCGGGAAGTCGTACTTCGACAGAAGTTCGCGCACTTCCATCTCGACCAGTTCCAGCAGCTCGGCGTCGTCCACCATGTCGCACTTGTTCAGGAACACGATGATGTACGGCACACCGACCTGACGCGCCAGCAGGATGTGCTCACGCGTTTGCGGCATCGGGCCGTCAGCGGCCGAGCACACCAGGATTGCGCCGTCCATCTGCGCGGCGCCCGTGATCATGTTCTTCACATAGTCAGCGTGGCCCGGGCAGTCGACGTGTGCGTAGTGGCGGTTAGCCGTTTCGTACTCGACGTGCGCGGTGTTGATCGTGATGCCACGTGCCTTCTCTTCCGGCGCCGCGTCGATCTGGTCGTATGCCTTCGCTTCGCCGCCGAACTTCTGCGTCAGAACCGTCGTGATCGCTGCCGTCAGCGTGGTCTTGCCGTGGTCAACGTGACCGATCGTGCCGACGTTCACGTGCGGCTTGGTCCGTTCGAATTTACCTTTAGCCATGTTTCTCTTCTTTCAAAAAGTTAATCGTTAATGACTTGCCGCGCGATTACTTCGACTTGGCGTTGATGATCGCTTCCGACACGTTACGCGGTGCTTCAGCGTAGTGCTTGAACTCCATCGTGTACGTTGCACGACCTTGGGTCAGCGAACGCAGCGACGTCGAGTAGCCGAACATTTCCGACAGCGGCACTTCGGCGCGAACGATCTTGCCGCCGCCCACCATGTCTTCCATGCCCTGGACGATACCGCGACGGCCCGACAGGTCGCCCATCACGTTGCCCATGTAGTCTTCCGGCGTTTCGACTTCCACAGCCATCATCGGTTCGAGGATGACCGGGTTTGCCTTGCGCATTGCTTCCTTGAACGCCATCGAACCGGCCATGCGGAACGCATTTTCGTTCGAGTCGACGTCGTGGTACGAACCGAACGTCAGGTGAACCTTCACGTCAACGACCGGGAAGCCCGCCAGCACGCCTGCCTTCAGCGTTTCCTGGATACCCTTGTCGACTGCCGGGATGTATTCACGCGGAATCACGCCGCCCTTGATCTCGTCGAGGAACTCGTAACCCTTGCCCTGCTCGTTCGGCTCCAGCGTGATCACTGCGTGACCATACTGACCGCGGCCGCCCGACTGCTTGACGAACTTGCCGTCGACGTCAGCCGCCGTGCTGCGGATGGTTTCGCGGTAAGCCACTTGCGGCTTGCCGACCGTGGCTTCCACGCCGAATTCACGCTTCATCCGGTCGACCAGAATTTCGAGGTGGAGCTCGCCCATACCCGAAATGATGGTTTGACCCGATTCTTCGTCCGTTTGAACGCGGAACGACGGATCTTCCTGAGCCAGGCGATTCAGCGCCAGGCCCATCTTTTCCTGGTCAGCCTTCGTCTTCGGCTCGACAGCCTGCGAAATCACCGGCTCCGGGAAAATCATGCGCTCGAGCACGATCGGGTTTTGCGGATCGCACAGCGTGTCGCCCGTGGTCGCTTCCTTCAGACCGACTGCTGCGGCGATGTCGCCTGCGCGCACTTCCTTGATTTCTTCGCGCTGGTTCGCGTGCATCTGCAGAATACGGCCGAGACGCTCCTTCTTGTCCTTGGTCGCGTTCAGCACCGTGTCGCCCGAATTGACGACGCCCGAGTACACCCGGAAGAAGATCAGCTGGCCGACGAACGGGTCGGTCATGATCTTGAACGCCAGTGCCGAGAACTTTTCGTCGTCGGCAGCGCGGCGCTCAGCCTTTTCACCGCTTTCCAGTTCGCCCGTAACCGGCGGAATGTCGATCGGCGACGGCAGGAAGTCCAGAACGGCGTCGAGCATGCGCTGCACGCCCTTGTTCTTGAACGCGGTGCCGCACAGCATCGGCTGGATTTCGCAAGCGATGGTACGGTCGCGCAGGCCCTTGATGATTTCCGCTTCGGAGAGCTCGCCCTCTTCCAGGTACTTGTTCATCAGCTCTTCGCTCGACTCGGCGGCCGCTTCGATCATCTTTTCGCGCCATTCGTTGCACGAATCGACCAGCTCAGCCGGGATGTCTTCGTACGAGAACTTGGTGCCCTGGGACGCGTCGTCCCAAATGATCGCCTTCATCTTCATCAGGTCGACAACGCCCGTGAAGTTTTCTTCCGCGCCGATAGGCACCACGACCGGAACCGGGTTGGCCTTCAGACGCAGCTTCAGCTGGTCGTAAACCTTGAAGAAGTTCGCGCCGGTACGGTCCATCTTGTTGATGAACGCGAGACGGGGAACCTTGTACTTGTTAGCCTGACGCCACACGGTTTCCGACTGCGGCTGCACGCCGCCCACTGCGCAGTAGACCATGCAGGCGCCGTCGAGCACGCGCATGGAGCGCTCGACTTCAATCGTGAAGTCGACGTGGCCCGGGGTGTCGATGATGTTGATGCGGTGCTCGGCGCGGTCGCCGGCCATGCCTTTCCAGAACGCCGTCGTAGCAGCCGACGTAATCGTGATGCCGCGTTCCTGCTCCTGCTCCATCCAGTCCATGGTGGCGGCGCCGTCGTGCACTTCACCAATCTTGTGGTTCACGCCGGTGTAGAACAGGATGCGCTCGGTCGTCGTCGTTTTGCCGGCGTCGATGTGAGCGCTAATACCGATGTTACGGTAGCGCTCGATAGGTGTCTTGCGAGCCACTTTGATCCTCTATGGGGATGACGCGATGCGAGAAATACCCATCGCGCTGTAACACAAACGGGCGAGGCGCTTTGTAAGCGCACCCGCCCGGAATTTCTTTCCGTTTTTGCTGCTAACCCGGGTTCGGGAAGCTTAGAAACGGAAGTGCGAGAACGCCTTGTTGGCTTCTGCCATCCGGTGAACTTCGTCGCGCTTCTTCATTGCGCCGCCACGGCCTTCGGCCGCTTCGGAGAGTTCACCTGCCAGACGCAGGGCCATCGACTTCTCGCTGCGCTTCTTCGCGGCTTCACGCAGCCAACGCATCGCCAATGCCATACGACGCGACGGGCGCACTTCGACCGGAACCTGATAGTTCGCACCACCAACGCGGCGGCTCTTCACTTCGACCACCGGCTTGACGTTGTTGAGCGCTACCGTGAACACTTCCAGCGGGTCCTTGCCACCCTTGGTCTGGATCTGTTCGAAAGCGCCGTACACGATGCGCTCGGCAACCGACTTCTTGCCGGAGAGCATCAGCACGTTCATGAACTTAGCTACATCAACGTTACCGAACTTCGGATCCGGCAACACTTCCCGCTTGGGGACTTCGCGACGACGCGGCATGTTTCTTCCTTTAACTTTTCAGTTGGAGCTGGGTTGAACCCATCTAGCCCCGCGGCCACCAACTAACCCGATTCATCTCTGACGACTTACCAGCCTGGTCGGGTGACCACTTACTCGACAGCACCGGCGATTCCGGCACCACCGCTAATACCGCCTTTGCAGGCGACCTGAACTGCTGACCGACTGCTTACTTGCCGGCCTTGGCGCGCTTCGCACCGTACTTCGAGCGAGCCTGCTTACGATCCTTGACGCCCTGGGTATCCAGCGAGCCGCGAACCATGTGGTAACGCACACCCGGCAAGTCCTTCACACGGCCGCCGCGAATCAGCACGACCGAGTGTTCCTGCAGGTTGTGGCCTTCACCACCGATGTACGAAATGACTTCGAAGCCGTTCGTGAGGCGCACCTTTGCAACCTTACGGAGTGCCGAGTTCGGCTTCTTCGGCGTCGTGGTGTACACACGGGTGCACACGCCGCGACGCTGGGGGCAGTCCTGCAGGGCCGGCGACTTGCTCTTCGTCGTTTCCGACGTGCGGCCTTTGCGAACCAGTTGATTGATGGTTGGCATTGTTTATTCCTGAAATTGAACAAAATCGACGCATATGTTTTCGGGCAAAGCGAAAACGACTGCGCATCGAACTTCCGGCTTGAATCCAATCTGGACTACGAACACACGGACAGCACCCGCGCGCAAGCATCCCAAGAACCGGAACCTAGCATAATATTCCGAAAACACTAAGCGAGTCAACAGGTTGCAATGTTTCGCAGACCTGCGCACCTCGCGGGCGAAGGCGGCCGCTTCAATCCGCGGCGACGACTTCCAGCAGTTCCTCGCCGAAACGGTCGAGCTTGCGCGCGCCCATGCCCGGAATGCCGCGCAGATCCTCGATCGAATCGGGGCCGTTGCGCGCGATCTCGGCCAGTGTGGCGTCGTGGAAAATGACATACGCCGGCACGCCGTCGCTTTTCGCGGTTTCCGTGCGCCACGCGCGCAGCCGCTCCCAGCGTGCCCGTTCGCGGGGACCCATGCCGAGCGTCGGATCCGCGCGTTCACTGGTCCGCCCGGACGACTGGCGGGTCCGGGTGGGCTTCACGTAGCGGCGCATGGTCACGCTTTGCTCGCCTTTCAACACGGGCTTGCTCGCCTCGGTGAGAACGAGCGAGCCGAAGCCTTCGTGATCGACCGTCAGGTAGCCGAATGCCACGAGCTGCCGAAACACCGCGCGCCACTCCGGCTCGCCGAGCGCGGCGCCGATGCCGAAGGTGGTCAGCTTTTCATGACCGCGCTGCAGGATTTTCTCGCTGCGATTGCCGCGCAAAATGTCGATCAGATGGCCCGCGCCGAAATTGAAACCGCTCGCCCGCTGCGCGCGGAACACACAGGAAAGCGCCATCTGCGCCTCACGCGTCGCGTCCCACGTGGCGGGCGGCTCGAGGCAGTTGTCGCAGTTGCCGCACGGCTTGCTCGCTTCGCCGAAGTACGCGAGAAGCCGCACGCGCCGGCACGTCGCCGCTTCGCAGAGCCCGAGCAACGCGTCGAGCTTGCCCGTCTGGACGCGCTTGTGCGCGTCGTCGGCGTCGGACTCGTCGATCATCTTGCGCTGCTGGACGACGTCGCCGAGCCCGTAGGCCATCCACGCGTTGGACGGCATGCCGTCGCGCCCCGCCCGGCCCGTTTCCTGGTAATAGCCTTCGACGCTCTTCGGCAAATCGAGGTGAGCGACAAAGCGCACGTCCGGCTTGTCGATGCCCATGCCGAACGCAATCGTCGCGCACATGACGATGCCTTCCTCGCGCTGAAACATTTCCTGATGTTTCTGGCGCGTCTCGAATTCCATGCCCGCGTGATACGGCAGCGCGCGCATGCCTTTTTCCTTCAGCCACTCGGCGGTTTCCTCGACCTTGCGCCGCGACAGGCAATAGACAACGCCGGCGTCGGTCGTGCCGTCCGCGCGCGTGTGCTCCGCGCGAATGAAGTCGAGCAGCTGCGTGCGCGCGTTGTCCTTTTCGACAATCCGGTAGCGAATATTCGGCCGGTCGAAACTGGAGACGAAGATGCGCGCGTCGTCCAGCGCGAGACGGTGGATGATCTCGTCGCGCGTGATCGCGTCCGCGGTGGCCGTCAGTGCAATGCGCGGCACATTGGGAAAGCGCTCGTGCAACACCGACAACTGAATATATTCGGGCCGGAAGTCGTGCCCCCATTGCGACACGCAATGCGCCTCGTCGATGGCGAACAGGCCAATGCGCGTGCGCTCCAGCAATTCCTGGAAGCGCGGCGTCATCAGCCGTTCCGGCGCGACATACAGGAGATCGATGTCGCCGTCGCGCAACGCACGCTCGGTCGCCATGGCCTCGGCGCTCGACAGCGTGGAGTTCAGATACGCAGCGCGCACGCCGACTTCGGTCAGCGCCGCCACCTGATCCTGCATGAGCGCGATCAGCGGGGAGACCACAATACCCGTGCCAAAGCCGCGCTCGCGGCGCACGAGCGACGGTATCTGATAACACAGCGATTTGCCGCCGCCCGTCGGCATCAGCACAAGACAGTCGCCGCCCCCGGCGACGTGCTCGACAATTTCGCCTTGTTGTCCTCTGAACGCGGGGTAGCCAAAGACTTCGTTGAGGATTTCGAGCGGACGGGACATGAATTTGAGAGATGCGGCGTAAAGCGGGTGACAGGAATTTTACCAACCCATTCGGGTTGCGCCCGCGCTTTGCAACAACGTTAGCCATCCGGCCTACGAATCGGCAAAAACGGGCAATGGGCAGTAAAAAGCGACGCACAAAAAAAGCCGCCCAGTCGAAACTGGGCGGCTTTGCTGGCGGGTGAGCCGAGGCGGCTTGCGCCGCCCCGACATACCGGCTGAGCTTACTCGCCGGAGTGTTGCTGTTCGGCGGCCGGGGTTTCCGGCGTGCCGAACTCGAACGACTCTTCCGCTGCGATCTGGTCGAAACGCTCGCGGTCGGATAGCTCCTTGCTCTTGCGCGCCTTGTGGAACGCGAGACCCGTACCGGCCGGAATCAGACGGCCGACGATCACGTTTTCCTTCAGACCGCGCAGGTCGTCGCGCTTGCCCATGATCGCCGCTTCGGTCAGCACGCGGGTCGTTTCCTGGAACGACGCCGCGGAGATGAACGAGTCGGTGGACAGCGACGCCTTCGTGATACCGAGCAAGACGTTTTCGTACGTTGCCGGACGCTTGTCTTCCGCGATCATGCGGTCGTTTTCGTCGAGCATATCCGAACGCTCGACCTGTTCGCCCGGAATGAAGCGCGTATCGCCGTTGTCCGTGATCTGCACGCGGCGCAGCATCTGACGAACAATCACTTCAATGTGCTTGTCGTTGATCTTCACGCCTTGCAGACGGTACACGTCCTGCACTTCGTCCACGATGTAGCGCGACAGCGCCTCGACGCCCTGCAGACGCAGGATGTCGTGCGGATCGGCCGGCCCGTCCACGATCATTTCGCCCTTGTTGACGACCTGACCATCGTGCACCAGAACCTGCTTTTCCTTCGCGATCAGGAACTCGTGCTGGTTGCCCTCGAGGTCCGTGATAACGAGACGCTGCTTGCCCTTCGTGTCCTTACCGAATGACGTCGTACCCGTGACTTCCGCCAGGATACCTGCGTCCTTCGGCGAACGTGCTTCGAACAGTTCCGCCACACGCGGCAGACCGCCGGTAATGTCACGCGTCTTCTGCGATTCGGTCGGGATACGTGCGAGCACTTCACCCACCTGCACCTGCTGACCGTCCTTCACGGTGATCAGCGCGCCGACCTGGAAGCCGATCTGCACCGAGTGCTCGGTGTTCGGGATCTTGACTTCCTCGCCGTTCGCGTCGAGCAGCTTGACCTGCGGACGCACCGTCTTGGACGCCTGCGAACCGCGGCGCTTCACGTCGATCACGACCAGCGTGGACAGACCCGTCACGTCGTCGATCTGCTTCGCCACGGTCACGCCTTCTTCGACGTTTTCGAACTTCACCGTGCCACCGTATTCGGTGATGATCGGACGCGTCATCGGGTCCCACGTCGCCAGCTGCGTGCCGGCCTTGATCTGCGCGCCGTCCAGTTGCAACAGCGTCGCGCCGTACGGCACCTTGTGACGTTCGCGCTCGCGACCGTGGTCGTCGGTGATCATGGCTTCGCCCGAACGCGAGATGACGATCTGCTCGCCCTTCGCGTTGGTGACGTAACGCATCGTGGACGTGAAACGCACCGTACCGTTCGACTTCGCTTCAACCGACGAAGCGACTGCCGCACGCGATGCCGCGCCACCGATGTGGAACGTACGCATGGTCAGCTGCGTGCCCGGCTCACCGATCGACTGAGCGGCGATCACACCGACCGCCTCACCGACGTTCACGAGCGAGCCGCGGCCCAGGTCGCGGCCGTAGCAGGCTGCGCACAGACCGTAGCGCGTTTCGCAGGTGAGCGGCGTACGCACGCGCACTTCGTCGATACCGAGGCGTTCGATTTCCTCGACCGCGTCTTCGTCGAGCAACGTGCCCGCTTCGTACAGCGTTTCCTGCGATTCCGGATTGACGACGTCGGCCACCGCCACGCGACCGAGAATACGGTCACGCAGTGCTTCGACGACTTCACCGCCTTCGACCAGCGCCTTCATGGCCACGCCTTGCGACGTGCCGCAATCGTCCTCGACCACCACCAGATCCTGCGTCACGTCGACGAGACGACGCGTCAGGTAACCGGAGTTCGCCGTCTTCAGTGCCGTATCAGCCAGACCCTTACGTGCGCCGTGGGTCGAGATGAAGTACTGCAACACGTTCAGACCTTCGCGGAAGTTCGCGGTAATCGGCGTCTCGATAATGGAGCCGTCCGGCTTCGCCATCAGGCCGCGCATACCGGCCAGCTGACGAATCTGCACCGCCGAACCACGCGCGCCCGAGTCCGCCATCATGTAGATGGAGTTGAACGACTCCTGACGCGTTTCGTTGCCGTCGCGGTCGATGACCGGTTCCGTGGACAGCTGCTCCATCATCGCCTTGCCGACCGCTTCCGACGTTGCCGACCAGATGTCGACCACGTTGTTGTAGCGCTCTTGCGACGTGACGAGACCCGACATGTACTGACGGTCGTATTCCTTCACCTTCTTCGCGGCGTCGCCGACGATGGTTTCCTTCTGCGGCGGCACGAGCATGTCGTCCACGCAGATCGAAATACCCGCGCGCGTTGCCAGACGGAAACCGGACTGCATCAACTGGTCGGCGAAAATCACCGTTTCGCGCAGACCGCACTTGCGGAACGCCGTGTTGATGAGACGCGAGATTTCCTTCTTCTTCAGCGGCTTGTTCAGCACCGAGAACGGCAGGCCCGGCGGCAGAATCTCCGACAGGATCGCGCGGCCGACGGTCGTTGCGTACAGCGTGACCTTCGGCACGAACGCCGGCGCGCCTTCCGACTTGTCTTCGTTGTGGACCATTTCGGTGATCCGCACGTTGACGCGCGAGGCGAGCTCGACTTCCTTGTTCTCGTAGGCACGCAGCACTTCCGAGACGCCGGTGAACGACAGGCCTTCGCCCTTGCCGTTCACTGCTTCACGGGTCGCGTAGTACAGACCCAGCACGATATCCTGCGACGGCACGATCGACGGATCGCCGTTCGCCGGGAACAGCACGTTGTTCGACGCCAGCATCAGCGTTCGCGCTTCCATCTGCGCTTCGAGCGACAGCGGCACGTGAACAGCCATCTGGTCACCGTCGAAGTCGGCGTTGAACGCCGCGCAAACGAGCGGGTGCAGCTGGATTGCCTTGCCTTCGATCAGCACCGGCTCGAAAGCCTGAATGCCGAGACGGTGCAGCGTCGGCGCACGGTTCAGCATGACCGGATGCTCGCGGATCACCTCTTCGAGGATGTCCCACACCACCGGCGTCTGGTTCTCCACTTCCTTCTTCGCAGCCTTGATGGTGGTTGCAACACCCATCACTTCGAGCTTGTTGAAGATGAACGGCTTGAACAGTTCGAGCGCCATGAGCTTCGGCAGACCGCACTGATGCAGCTTGAGCGTCGGGCCGACCACGATGACCGAACGGCCCGAGTAGTCCACACGCTTACCGAGCAGGTTCTGACGGAAACGGCCGCCCTTACCCTTGATCATGTCAGCGAGCGACTTCAGCGGACGCTTGTTCGCGCCGGTCATGGCCTTACCGCGGCGACCGTTGTCGAGCAGCGAGTCGACGGCTTCCTGCAGCATCCGCTTTTCGTTGCGGACGATGATTTCAGGCGCCTTCAGCTCGAGCAGACGCTTCAACCGGTTGTTACGGTTGATCACGCGGCGATACAGGTCGTTCAGGTCCGATGTCGCGAAACGGCCGCCGTCGAGCGGCACGAGCGGGCGCAGTTCCGGCGGCAGCACCGGCAGCACTTCGAGCACCATCCAGTCAGGCTTGATGCCCGAACGCTGGAAAGCCTCGAGCACCTTCAGGCGCTTCGCGTACTTCTTGATCTTCGCTTCAGAGCCCGTGTTCTTGAGTTCGGTGCGCAGCAGTTCGACCTGTTCGTCGATGTTGATTGCGCGCAGCAGCTCGCGAACGCCTTCCGCGCCCATCTCGGCACGGAATTCGTCACCGTACTCTTCGACCTTGTTGTAGTAATCCTCTTCGGTCATGATCTGGCGCGCTTTCAGCGGCGTCATGCCCGGGTCGATCACCACATAGGCTTCGAAGTACAGCACGCGCTCGATGTCGCGCAGCGTCATGTCGAGCACCATGCCCAGACGCGACGGCAGCGACTTCAGGAACCAGATGTGCGCAACCGGCGAGGCCAGTTCGATGTGGCCCATCCGTTCGCGACGCACCTTGGCGAGCGTCACTTCCACGCCGCACTTCTCGCAGATCACGCCGCGATGCTTCAGGCGCTTGTACTTGCCGCAAAGGCATTCGTAGTCTTTGATCGGGCCGAAAATCTTCGCGCAGAACAGACCATCGCGCTCCGGCTTGAACGTCCGGTAGTTGATGGTTTCCGGCTTCTTCACTTCACCGAACGACCACGAACGGATCTTGTCCGGCGAGGCCAGACCGATCTTGATTGCGTCAAAAACTTCAGGTTGTTGGACTTGCTTGAATAGATCGAGCAAAGCTTTCATCGCTTCTCTCCAGTAGTCCGATTAGTTGCGGTCGAGGTCGATATCGATACCGAGCGAGCGGATTTCCTTCACCAACACGTTGAAGGACTCCGGCATGCCAGCATCGATCACGTGATCGCCCTTGACCAGGTTCTCGTACACCTTGGTCCGGCCCGTCACGTCGTCCGACTTCACCGTCAGCATTTCTTGCAGCACGTACGATGCGCCGTACGCTTCGAGCGCCCACACTTCCATTTCACCGAAACGCTGGCCACCGAACTGCGCCTTCCCGCCCAACGGCTGCTGCGTCACGAGCGAGTACGGGCCCGTGGAACGCGCGTGCATCTTGTCGTCGACCAGGTGGTGCAGCTTCAGGTAGTGCATGTAGCCGACCGTCACCGTACGTTCGAACATTTCGCCCGTGCGGCCGTCGTACAGACGCACCTGATTCTTCGACGGCGTCATGCCGAGGTTCTGCGCGATGTCGTCCGGGAACGCCAGATCCAGCGCGCGCGACATTTCCTCTTCCGTCGCACCGTCGAACACCGGCGTCGCGAACGGCACGCCTTCGCGCAGGTTCTTCGCCAGTTCGACGATCTCCTCGTCGGTGAAGCTGTCCAGCTCTTCGGCGCGGCCCGACTCGTTGTAGATCTTGGTCAGGAACTCGCGCAGTTCTTCGATCTTCGCCTGACGCTGCAGCATTTCGCCGATACGCCAGCCGAGACCCTTCGCGGCCCAGCCCAGATGCACTTCGAGAACCTGACCCACGTTCATCCGCGACGGCACGCCGAGCGGGTTCAGAACGACGTCAGCCGGACGGCCGTCGGCCATGTACGGCATGTCTTCGATCGGCACGATCTTCGACACGACACCCTTGTTACCGTGACGGCCTGCCATCTTGTCGCCAGGCTGCAGACGGCGCTTGACTGCCAGATACACCTTGACCATCTTCAGCACGCCCGGCGGCAGTTCGTCGCCTTGCGTGAGCTTCTTGCGCTTTTCTTCGAACGCCAGGTCGAACTGGTGACGCTTCTGTTCGATCGAATCCTTGATCGCTTCGAGCTGCGCCGCTGCTTCTTCGTCCGCGAGGCGGATGTCGAACCAGTGGTAATGATCGAGATCTTCCAGGTAAGCCTGTTCGATCTTCGTGCCCTTCGCGAGCTTCTTTGGACCGCCGTTCGCGACCTTGCCCGTCAGCATGCGCGCGAGACGCTGGAACGCGTCGCCTTCCACGATGCGCAGCTGGTCGTTCAGGTCGAGACGATAGCGCTTCAGTTCGTCGTCGATAATCTGTTGCGCGCGCTTGTCGCGCTGAATGCCTTCGCGCGTGAACACCTGGACGTCGATCACCGTGCCGCTCATGCCCGACGGCACGCGCAGCGAGGTGTCCTTCACGTCCGAAGCCTTCTCGCCGAAGATTGCGCGCAGCAGCTTCTCTTCCGGCGTCAGCTGGGTTTCGCCCTTGGGCGTGACCTTGCCGACCAGCACGTCGCCTGCTTCGACTTCCGCGCCGATGTAGACGATGCCCGACTCGTCGAGACGGCCGAGTTGCACTTCAGCCAGGTTCGAGATGTCGCGCGTGATTTCTTCCGGTCCGAGCTTCGTGTCGCGAGCCACGACGTTCAGTTCTTCGATGTGGATCGACGTGTAACGGTCGTCGGCCACCACCTTCTCCGAGATCAGGATCGAGTCTTCGAAGTTGTAGCCGTTCCACGGCATGAACGCGACCAGCATGTTCTGGCCGAGCGCCAGTTCGCCGAGGTCCGTGGATGCGCCGTCAGCCAGCACGTCGCCGCGCGAAACCTTGTCGCCGACCTTCACGATCGGACGCTGGTTGATGTTCGTGTTCTGGTTCGAACGCGTGTACTTGATCAGGTTGTAGATGTCGACGCCGACGTCGCCAGCCACCGCTTCTTCGTCGTTCACGCGAATCACGATACGGCCCGCGTCGACGTAGTCGACCACGCCGCCGCGGAACGCCTGAACCGTCGTGCCCGAGTCGACCGCCACCGTGCGCTCGATACCGGTACCGACCACGGCCTTTTCGGGACGCAGACACGGCACTGCCTGACGCTGCATGTTCGAGCCCATCAATGCGCGGTTCGCGTCGTCGTGCTCGAGGAACGGAATCAGCGATGCAGCCACCGAGACGATCTGCGACGGCGCCACGTCCATGTACTGGATGCGGTCCGGCGTGACCATCAGCGTTTCGCCCGCTTCACGCGACGACACCAGTTCGTCGGTCAGCGTGCCGTCTTCAGCCACCGCCGCGTTCGCCTGCGCGATCACGTAACGGCCTTCTTCGATCGCCGACAGATAGTCGATCTGGTCCGTCACCTTGCCGTCCACGACCTTGCGATACGGCGTTTCGAGGAAGCCGTATTCGTTCAGGTGCGCGTACAGCGCGAGCGAGTTGATCAGGCCGATGTTCGGACCTTCAGGCGTTTCAATCGGGCAGACGCGGCCGTAATGCGTAGGATGCACGTCGCGCACTTCGAAGCCTGCGCGCTCACGCGTCAAACCACCCGGGCCCAGTGCCGAAACACGGCGCTTGTGGGTAATTTCCGACAGCGGGTTGGTCTGGTCCATGAACTGCGACAGCTGCGACGAACCGAAGAACTCGCGAATCGCCGACGAAATCGGCTTCGAGTTGATCAGGTCGTGCGGCATCAGGTTTTCGCTTTCGGCCTGGCCGAGGCGTTCCTTCACAGCCCGTTCCACGCGCACCAGACCGGCGCGGAACTGATTCTCCGCCAGTTCGCCGACGCAACGCACACGGCGATTGCCGAGGTGGTCGATGTCGTCGACTTCGCCCTTGCCGTTACGCAGCTCGACCAGAATCTTGATCGTGGCGAGGATGTCGTCGTCCTGCAGCGTCATTGGGCCGACGATCTCGTCGCGACCCACGCGACGATTGAACTTCATACGACCCACCTTGGACAGGTCGTATGCGTCTTCGCTGTAGAACAGGCGGTTGAACAGCGCCTCGACCGCTTCTTCGGTCGGCGGCTCGCCCGGGCGCATCATGCGGTAGATCGCGATGCGCGCGGCCATCTTGTCGGCGGTTTCGTCGATACGCAGCGTGGAGGAGATGTACGGACCCTGGTCCAGATCGTTCGTATAAAGCGTCTGGATGTCCTTGATCTTCGCTTCGCGCAGCTTTTCGAGGACGGTTTCCGTGATTTCGTCGTTCGCATTCGCGATGACTTCACCGGTGTCGCCGTCGACGACGTTCTTCGCCAGCACGCGGCCGAGCAGATAGTCTTCCGGAACCGAGATGAACTTGGTCTTCGCGTTGTCCAGGTCGCGGATGTGCTTCGCGTTGATCCGCTTGTCCTTCTGGACGATCACGTTGCCGTCGCGGTCGGTAATGTCGAAACGCGCGACTTCGCCACGCAGACGCTCCGGCACGAACTCCATCTGCGCGCCTTCGGGCATCAGCGTGAAGTTATCGAACACGAAGAAGTTTGCGAGGATCTGTTCCGGCGTGAGGCCGATTGCCTTCAGCAGGATCGTGACCGGCATCTTGCGGCGGCGGTCGACGCGGAAGTACAGCACGTCCTTCGGGTCGAACTCGAAGTCGAGCCACGAACCGCGGTAAGGAATGATACGTGCGGAGAACAGGAGCTTGCCCGAGCTGTGCGTCTTGCCCTTGTCGTGCTCGAAGAACACGCCAGGCGAACGGTGCAGCTGCGAAACGATCACGCGCTCCGTGCCGTTAATGACGAACGAACCCGTCGGCGTCATGAGCGGAATTTCGCCCATGTACACTTCCTGTTCCTTCACTTCCTTGACGACCGGCTTGCTCGGCGATTCTTTATCGAGCAGTACCAGACGCACTTTGGCGCGCAGCGCCGAGCAGTAGGTCAAACCGCGCTGCTGACATTCCTTGATGTTGAATGCCGGCGGCGACAGCATGTAGCTGACGAACTCGAGGCGTGCGAACCCGTTGTGCGAAACGATCGGGAAAACGGATGTAAACGCAGCCTGCAGGCCTTCCGGCTTGCGCTGCGTAGACGGCGTATCTGCTTGCAGAAACGTGCTGAATGATTCAAGCTGGGTAGCCAGCAGGAAAGGTACTTGGTGAACGATGGGGCGCTTCGCAAAACTCTTGCGAATACGCTTCTTCTCGGTGAAGGAATATTGCATACGATCTCCGAATCACGGCGGGCATTGTTGTCGAGGCAGGATACCTTGATGAGACAACCCGAGTGTTCACCGACTGAGACCCGATGGCCGTCCGATGGCTTGAACGAGCCTAGAAGCTTGGTGGTTGGCCTCTACCAACCGCTGGCTGACGGTAGCGGATGCGTGTCGCATCTGGGACTTGAGCCGCTACCCGACCAAACTTGCCTTCTGCAGTCGCTTCAGAAGACAAAGAGAAGCGCCGGTCAATGTTGCCGATAGGCGATTTTCTTTGGCTTCTGGGAGTCGCATTCCTGCCGGACAGCAATGCAAAAACGCGTCCCCCACAAAGCACAAAAAGGCCGGCGGTGAAAAACCGCCAGCCTTCGCACAGCGCGCTGAAACTTACTTGATTTCAGCCTTCGCGCCGGCTTCTTCCAGCTTCTTCTTGGCTTCTTCAGCAGCAGCCTTCGGCACCGATTCCTTAACGGGCTTCGGTGCGCCGTCGACCAGGTCCTTCGCTTCCTTCAGGCCGAGACCCGTCAGTTCACGAACTGCCTTAATGACGGAAACCTTGTTCGCGCCGACGTCAACCAGGTTGACCGTGAATTCGGTTTGCTCTTCAGCTGCAGCAGCGCCGCCGCCTGCACCTGCCGGGCCTGCCACTGCAACAGCAGCTGCCGACACGCCAAACTTTTCTTCGAACGCCTTAACCAGCTCGTTCAGTTCCAGAACCGACATCGAGCCTACGGCTTCGAGGATGTCTTCTTTTGCGATTGCCATTTGAAATACTCCTAAATTGAATTCGGATACAGCTAGCGATCAATTACGCTCGGCTGAAGTGCATTACGCAGCGGATTCTTCGCCTTGTTTCTTCTCTGCCAGCGCGGCCAGAGCGCGCGCGAAGCCAGAAACAGGTGCTTGCATAACGAACAACAGCTTGGAGAGCAGTTCCTCGCGGCTCGGGATGTTGGCCAGCGCTTGCACGCCTGCCTTGTCCATCACGTTGCCTTCGTAGGCGCCAGCCTTGATGACCAACTTGTCATTGCTCTTGCTGAAGTCGTTGACGACCTTGGCAGCAGCAATTGCATCTTCCGAGATGCCGTAGATCAGGGGGCCAGTCATCTGCTCTGCCAGCGGAGCAAACGGGGTACCTTCGACAGCGCGACGCGCCAGCGTGTTCTTCAACACGCGAAGATAAACCTGCTGCTCACGCGCTTTCGCGCGCAGCTTGGTCAGATCGCCAACCGTGATCCCACGATACTCAGCCAGAACCACGGTCTGGGCTTTCGCGACTTGCGCGGCAACCTCAGCGACGACGGCCTGCTTGCTTTCTTTGTTGAGTGGCACGGTTAACCTCCAGATTCGATACACGCGGCGTGCGCCTTGTGTACCGCGTTCAATAACGGCGTCCGACCAGTCAGGAGTATTTCGACCGCCCGACACCCGCATTGCTGCGAGCGTCAACCGGCTTCATCACTACAAAACTTTTTCGGGTTCGCCATCTGCGTTGGCTTTGCATTAAGGGCTCGCCTACCTGCTGCGTGCCCGCCAACGGTCTTTGACAACCGGCTGCGCGATGCAACTGCCACCGCACAACCGCCCAAAGCCCATAAACCACCTCGGCTTTCGCCGAGGCGATGAATTACTTACTGCGCCGAGAGCGATGCCTGGTCGACGCGAACGCCGACGCCCATCGTGCTCGACAGAGCGACCTTGCGCAGGTAGACACCCTTGCTGGTCGCCGGCTTGGCCTTCTGCAGCGCGTCGATGAGCGCGCTCAGGTTGCTGCGCAGAGCCGTCGGCTCGAACGAAGCACGTCCGATGGTGGCGTGGATGATACCGGCCTTGTCGACGCGGAATTGCACCTGACCTGCCTTGGCGTTCTTGACTGCAGTCGCGACGTCCGGCGTGACCGTGCCGACCTTCGGGTTCGGCATCAGGCCGCGCGGGCCAAGGATCTGACCGAGCGTACCGACAACGCGCATCGTGTCCGGGGAAGCGATCACGATATCGAAGTCCAGATTGCCGGCTTTGACCTGTTCAGCCAGGTCTTCCATACCGACGACTTCAGCGCCGGCTGCACGAGCCTGCTCAGCCTTTTCGCCTTGCGCGAACACAGCGACGCGGACCGACTTACCGGTACCTGCAGGCAGAACGACCGAACCACGGACCACCTGGTCCGACTTCTTTGCATCGATGCCGAGCTGCACGGCCACGTCGATCGACTCGTCGAACTTGGCGCTTGCGCATTCCTTCACGAGCGACAGTGCGTCGTCGATCGGGTACAGCTTCTGACGGTCAACCTTTGCTGCAAATGCTTGCAGACGCTTAGAAAGCTTAGCCATTTACACGCCCTCCACGGTGATGCCCATCGAGCGGGCGCTACCAGCGATCGTACGAACCGCTGCGTCCAGATCAGCTGCCGTCAGATCGGGCATCTTGGTCTTGGCGATGTCTTCAGCTTGAGCGCGGGTAATCTTGCCGACCTTGTCGGTGTGCGGCTTGCTCGAACCCTTGTCGACCTTAGCTGCCTTCTTGATCAGGACCGTTGCCGGCGGCGTCTTGAGGACGAACGTGAAGCTCTTGTCAGCGAACGCGGTGATCACGACGGGAATCGGCAGACCCGGTTCCAGTGCTTGGGTCTGCGCGTTAAACGCCTTGCAGAACTCCATGATGTTCAGGCCGCGCTGGCCCAGTGCCGGACCGACCGGCGGCGACGGGTTGGCTTTACCTGCAGGAATCTGCAGCTTGATAAAGCCAATGATTTTCTTTGCCATGTTGAAAACCTCTTTGGAACGCCGCGTTGCGAGCAGACGTTCAGTGAGTAGTAGCGCGCGTTCGTCGAAATTCGACTAGTTACGCTCCTCAACGGCCATTACGCGGACCGTAAGCGCGAAGTACGAAACGCGCCAAATGGCGCGCCGCGTAAAATTCTGAATTACAACTTCTCGACTTGGCCGAATTCCAGCTCGACCGGCGTTGCGCGGCCGAAAATCGTAACGGAAACACGGACACGCGACTTTTCGTAGTTGACTTCTTCGACGCTGCCGTTGAAATCCGTAAACGGACCGTCCTTCACCCGCACCATCTCGCCTACTTCGAACAGGGTCTTCGGGCGCGGTTTTTCCACGCCTTCCTGCATCTGCGACATGATCTTCTCGACTTCACGCGGAGAAATCGGACTCGGGCGGTTACGTGCACCACCAACGAAGCCAGTGACCTTCGCCGTGTTCTTCACGAGGTGCCACGTCTCGTCGGTCATTTCCATTTCCACCAGCACGTAGCCAGGGAAGAAACGACGCTCGGTCACCGACTTGTGACCACCTTTCACCTCGACCACTTCTTCAGTCGGAACGAGGATTTGACCAAACTGGTCTTGCATGCCAGCGCGTTCGATGCGCTCCTGAAGCGCACGTTGCACGCTCTTCTCCATACCGGAGTAGGCGTGCACGACGTACCAGCGTTTGCCGCTCGGAGATGCCGGAGTATCGCTCATATCATTTCCAACCCAGAATCACCGAGAAAATCGCCCATTCGATGGATTTATCACTCACCCAAAGAAAGATCGCCATAACGAACACGAAGCCGAACACGACCAACGTCGTCTGGGTGGCCTCTTTACGAGTCGGCCAGACAACCTTGCGGACTTCCTTGTGCGAATCTTTGGCGAAAGCGATGAAACCCTTGCCAGGCGCGGAGAGAAGACCGACTGCAACACCCGCGATTGCACCAACAGCCAAGGCGGCTCCGCGGACGTACCATTCCTGACCGTTGAGCCAGAAGAACCCCACGAACCCGGCCAAGACCAGCAATACGCCCGCGACGAGCATCAGCTTGTCGCCGGATGTATTTACAGTTTCGACGGAAGGATTCGCCATAACACCTTAACGAAGCGTCACATACGACGCGAGAGTTGGCAGGGGCAGAGGGAATCGAACCCCCAACCTTCGGTTTTGGAGACCGACGCTCTGCCAGTTGAGCTATACCCCTAAACCATTTGGGGTTGACGACACCGCCAACCCCGAAACTACAGATTAACGAGAACTATCTGGCGTTACTCGAGAATCTTGGCAACGACACCTGCGCCGACGGTACGGCCGCCTTCGCGGATAGCGAAGCGCAGACCTTCTTCCATCGCGATCGGGTTGATCAGCTTCACCGTGATCGACACGTTGTCGCCCGGCATGACCATTTCCTTGTCCTTCGGCAGCTCGATCGAGCCCGTCACGTCCGTCGTACGGAAGTAGAACTGCGGACGGTAGTTGTTGAAGAACGGCGTGTGACGGCCGCCTTCGTCCTTGCTCAGCACGTACACTTCAGCCGTGAAGTGCGTGTGCGGGTTGATCGAACCCGGCTTGGCCAGCACCTGACCACGCTCCACGTCTTCGCGCTTCGTGCCGCGCAGCAGGATACCCACGTTGTCGCCCGCCTGACCCTGGTCCAGCAGCTTGCGGAACATTTCCACGCCCGTGCAGGTCGTCTTCACCGTCGGCTTGATACCGACGATTTCGATTTCCTCGCCGACCTTGATGACGCCGCGCTCAACGCGACCCGTCACCACCGTGCCGCGACCCGAGATCGAGAACACGTCTTCCACCGGCATCAGGAACGTGCCGTCCACAGCGCGCTCCGGCGTCGGGATGTACGTGTCCAGCGCGTCGGCCAGGTTCATGATCGCCACTTCGCCCAGCTCGCCCTTGTCGCCTTCCAGCGCCAGCTTGGCCGAACCCTTGATGATCGGCGTGTCGTCGCCCGGGAAGTCGTACTTCGACAGAAGTTCGCGCACTTCCATCTCGACCAGTTCCAGCAGCTCGGCGTCGTCCACCATGTCGCACTTGTTCAGGAACACGATGATGTACGGCACACCGACCTGACGCGCCAGCAGGATGTGCTCACGCGTTTGCGGCATCGGGCCGTCAGCGGCCGAGCACACCAGGATTGCGCCGTCCATCTGCGCGGCGCCCGTGATCATGTTCTTCACATAGTCAGCGTGGCCCGGGCAGTCGACGTGTGCGTAGTGGCGGTTAGCCGTTTCGTACTCGACGTGCGCGGTGTTGATCGTGATGCCACGTGCCTTCTCTTCCGGCGCCGCGTCGATCTGGTCGTATGCCTTCGCTTCGCCGCCGAACTTCTGCGTCAGAACCGTCGTGATCGCTGCCGTCAGCGTGGTCTTGCCGTGGTCAACGTGACCGATCGTGCCGACGTTCACGTGCGGCTTGGTCCGCTCAAACTTACCCTTGGCCATTTTCGACTCCTAAGAGGATTTTTCCGTACGTTGCGCCGGGCGCAAACAATCACCGAGTACTTCTGGTGCCCATGGGCAGGATCGAACTGCCGACCTCTCCCTTACCAAGGGAGTGCTCTACCACTGAGCCACATGGGCGCTACTTCTATTTGGCTGGAGCGGGTGAAGGGAATCGAACCCTCGTCGTAAGCTTGGAAGGCTTCTGCTCTACCATTGAGCTACACCCGCAAGGACCCATGGATTCCCAACAACTGCTACAACTTGCATTCTGGTGGAGGAGGTTGGATTCGAACCAACGTAGGCGTAAGCCAACAGATTTACAGTCTGCCCCCTTTAGCCACTCGGGCACCCCTCCGCAGAGAACTGATGATTATGGGGGAACAACCGCTGAATGTCAAGAGTTACTCGGCTGTTCCAAACCCAAACGCTCTCATTTATAGGTAGTGATTGCGGTGCTGCCGTAAACGCAGAAACCCCACCTTTGCGGGGTGGGGTATCTGACGGTGGTGGGGAGCCTGACGATTACCTACTTTCACACGGGTAATCCGCACTATCATCGGCGTGGAGT
>NZ_CADIKB010000009.1 GCF_902859825.1 Paraburkholderia phenoliruptrix
GCCGCCCTGAAGCGTTCGCCCTCGAAATCCAACATTGACCATGATCGCAAGGTCGCATAATCTATGCCGCACCCGCCGTCCCAACCTTCAACTGTCTGTGGGACATTGCCAGCTGGTGCTCGAGCGTCTGTTGCTCAAGGGCAGCATTGTCGTCAAGAAGGCGTATTGCGACTGGGACCGCTATAAGAGTTTCAAAGGTGCAATGCACGAGGCCAATTTCGAGTTGATCGAGATTCCGCACGTGCGTCAATCGGGCAAGAATTCCGCGGACATCCGGCTTGTCGTCGACGCGCTCGACCTTTGCTATACGAAGTCTCACGTCAATACGTTTGTCATTATCAGCGGCGATTCGGACTTTTCGCCCCTTGTGTCGAAATTGCGTGAGAACGCGAAACAGGTAATCGGCGTCGGCGTCCAGCAATCTACGTCAGACCTGTTGATCGCGAACTGCGACGAGTTCTTTTTCTACGACGACCTGGTGCGCGAGAGTCAACGCGCTGTCGCCAAACGGGAGTCGTCGCGGCAACAGAAAAGCGCTCAGCCGACAGCCAAACCGTCGCAGGACGAAGAGAAAAGCCGCAACAAGGAAGACCTCGAAAAGCGCCGCACGAAGGCTGTCGAGATCGCCGTGCAGACGTTCGACGCGCTTGCTTCGGAGCGAGGCGACAGCGGGAAAATCTGGGCGTCGGTGCTCAAGAACGCGATCAAGCGGCGCAAGCCCGATTTCAATGAAACATATTACGGTTTTCGCGCGTTTGGGAACCTGCTCGAAGAAGCGCATGCGCGCGGCCTGCTTGAATTTGGCCGCGACGAAAAATCGGGCGCCTATGTGTATAGGAGTACGGTTTCAGGCGTTCTCGGAGAAAGCGCGGGCGAGCCCGTGGCCGAGCAGACAGGGGCACCTGCGGGCGCGCCTGTCGACATGACGGAGGAAGCGGAACAGCCCGACGTTCACCAGACCGTTGGAGCGGCGCAAGCGGATCAGGGAAAAAAGCAGGACTCTCGTCGTCGGGGTCGCGGTGAGCGAAAGCGAGCCGCGAGCCAGCCAGCCGCGCGCGAAGTCGCACATGAACGGGCGCGCCAAAGCGCGCGTGATACCACGCAGGAAAGCGCGCACGAAACGGGACCGCAAGCAGCACAACAAACAGCATCGAAATCCACAAACGCCGGACACAGCGAGGAAGAAGGAGAAGGAGAACACCGGCACGGTCAAGCCGAACCGGGAAATCCGCCAACAGTAACGACGCATGCGCCGGCGCGGGGAAACGACGCCTCGTCGGAATTGCAGCGACCGCCGACGGCAGAACCGGGCCATGCTTTAGACCAGGACGCCACCGCCGAAAGCGCCGAATTGCCGCCCGCCGACGCGACGCAGTCCAAGCGTGGCAAGCAACGCGAGCCACGCGAGCCACGTAAGGCGGCGGCGAAGAAAACCCGCAAGCCGGCAGCCGCAGCGTCGGGCGACAAAGCAGACACCGCGGATACCGCTGAGACCGCACCGTCTTCGACCATCGCAGACGAAACACCCAAGGCCCGCAAAAAAGCGGCGCGAAAGACCACCTCGTCGCGCAACCGCGGGCCGCGCAAGACAGCGGGAGGCAATGACGCCGAATAGGTCACACCTGCGTCACGCCTCTCGGCCGCGGCATGCGGGCCTCAGTAGTACGGGTAAGGCGCGTAAATAACCGGCGGCGGTCCGTAATAGCGCGGCGGCGGCGCAACGTAGACGGGTGCCGGCGCATAGACCGGCTGCGGCACATACACCGGCATTTGCGGCTGCGAGATCGTATTGCCCTTCGAGGTCATGCATTGCGAGTAGGCCGCGTCGTATCGTGCTTGCAGGCTATTTGCCGAATACTGCGCGCCGTTCGCGCCCGCGGCACCGCCCACCAGCAAACCGCTGCCAGCGCCGATAGCCGCGCCCGCCCCTGCATTACCGGCTGCCGCGCCAATGAGCGCGCCGACAGCCGCCCCGCCCAACGTGCCCACCGCAGCACTGTTGACGCTGTTCGTGGTTGCGCTCTGGGAAGCACCGGCCGGATCTGACGAGCGGAACGCATAGTCGCGGCAAGCGTAGTCGTCTTGCTGGAATTGACCGAGCGGCTCGCCGCTGCGCGGCAGAGCCACCACCGAAGGACCACTCGGCGGCACCACGGCGCAACCGCCCAGCAACGCAAGGGCGACGGCGCACAGAGGCAACGCGACGCGTATGGGTGTGAGACTCGGAATCATGATGGTGCGATTAGCATGAGATTGGAAATCACACGTTATGCCAATGCACGCACGCAATGTTTACCGGATGGTTACCGTATGTTTTGCGCGGACCGCAAAGCCGCGCTGGGAGCCTGAGCCGCGCGCCTCGCCTCATCGCACGGTTACGAACGGTGACAAAGATTGCACGAGCCCGAAACCTCGAGCTACGGCGGCGCGCAGAAAGTAAAAAGCCCTCGCGCGGAGGGCTTTTCCTGATGCCTGGTTGATGCCTGCTACAGTCAGAAATTACGCAAAGTTCTTCGACGCAAATTCCCAGTTGACGATGTTCCAATACGCCTCGACGAACTTCGGACGTGCGTTGCGATAGTCGATGTAGTACGCGTGTTCCCACACGTCGATGGTCAGCAGCGCTTTTGCGTCCGTGGTCAGCGGCGTGGCAGCGTTGCTCGTGGACACGAGATCCAGCGAACCGTCGGCCTTCTTCACGAGCCATGCCCAGCCCGAGCCGAACGTGCCGATCGCGGTCTTCGCGAACTCTTCCTTGAATTTGTCGAACGAGCCCCACTTCGCGTTGATCGCGTCCGCCAGCGCGCCGGTCGGTGCGCCGCCACCTTGCGGCGACAGGCTGTTCCAGAAGAACGTGTGGTTCCACACCTGGGCTGCGTTATTGAACACGCCGCCCGACGACTTCTTCACGATTTCTTCGAGCGACAGGTTCTCGAACTCCGTGCCCTTGATCAGATTGTTCAGGTTGGTCACATAGGTCTGGTGATGCTTGCCGTAGTGAAATTCGAGCGTCTCTTCCGACATGTGCGGAGCGAGTGCGTTTTTCGCGAACGGCAACGGCGGGAGCGTATGTTCCATGGTGCTTTCCTTCAGTCTGTATCTGTTGTGGGGAGTCTGCGGATAACGCTTCAGAGCATTCGATTGTAGGCGACTTGGAATAACCCCGCAAACCAACGGACTTTATGTCCGACATCGGCGAATGGTCCGCAAAAACGGCGTCATCGCTGCGTGCGTTTTGCTGCATTTTGCCGAGTTTTGCTGAGGAGGCGCCGCCTCGGACAGTCAAAACTACACACACGCAATAAAGTCCTTTGCGGTCAGCCCGACGTCAAAAACCATCGGCAAGACGCGGCTGCACGTCGGCCAATGCGACGTCGGCGGTGCCCTCGGCGAGATGCATCGTCAAGCGGCGCCCCGGTTTGAGCGACGAAGGCGCGCGCACCGCGCGACCGGTCTGTGCATCGAGCACGGCCGCGTAACCGCGCTCGAGCGTGCGCTGCGGACTCAACACTTCGAGCCGCGCCGACAGCGTCGCAATCCGCACGGCCTGACGTTCGTGCTGGCGCAACAACGCGGCGTCGAGCCGTTGCGCGAGACTGCCGAGCCGCGCCTGATGCGCGGCGAGATCGGGACGCCAGCGCTGCCAGCGCATCTGCAGCAGCGAAAAACGCGCTCGGGCATCGCGCACGGGCCTTGCGCCCGCCGACGCGAGTCGCGCGCTCAGCTGCTGCAAATGCGTGCGCTGCCGCGCGAGACGCTCGGCGGGCGACACCAGCCGGCGCGCGAGCCAGTCCAGCTGCTGGGCGCGCCGCTCCATCATCCGGCCGAAGCCGCGCGCCAGCGCCGCATGCCGATGATCGAGCTCGCGCAACAGCAGCACGCGCTGCGGGCTCACCAGTTCGGCGGCGCCCGTGGGCGTGGGCGCGCGGACATCGGCGGCGAAATCGGCAATCGTGAAATCGGTTTCGTGACCGACGCCGCTCACGACCGGAATCGCGCTCGCGGCAATGGCGCGCGCGAGCACTTCTTCGTTGAAGGCCCACAGGTCTTCAATCGAGCCGCCGCCGCGGCATACGATCAGCACGTCCACCTCGCGCCGCGCGCTGGCTGCGTCGACCATCGCCGCCAGCTTCGCGCTCACGCCCGCCCCTTGCACCGGGGCGGGATAGATGATCACCGGAATATGCGGCGCACGGCGCGACAGCGTGGTGAGCACGTCCCGCAGCGCGGCTGCCTGCAATGACGTCACGATGCCGATGGCGCGCGGGTGCGAGGGCGGCGCACGCTTGCGTTCCGCGGCGAAAAGGCCCTCGGCTTCGAGCTGGGCCTTGAGTCGCAGGAACGCTTCGTAAAGACGGCCCTGACCGGTCCGCCTGACCGCTTCGACGTTCAGTTGCAACTCGCCGCGCGGCTCGTACATCGTGACGAGCGCCCGCACTTCGATACGGTCGCCTTCCTTCGGCGTGAATTCGGCGTACTGCGCGCGGCCGCGGAACATCACGCAACGCATCTGCGCCTGCGCGTCCTTGATCGAGAAGTACCAGTGGCCGCTGGCGGCGCGCGTGAAGTTCGAGACTTCGCCCGCGACCCACACGAGCGGAAACGAGCGCTCGAGCATGCTGCCGATTGCGCGGTTCAGAGCGGAAACCGGAACGACGACTTCGCCGCCGGGCATCGTCGACGAGGTAAAGGGACTGTCGGAATTCATGCGAGGGATCGTGGTGACTGGCCGGACAGACGATAGACCGACCGGCCATTCCCGTCCAGCGCGCGGAGCAAATTGTTAAAAGTGTCCACATGTCGGGACTCCCAAGGCAGATTCCGCCACGCGCCGGGCGAAACTACTGAAAAGAGGGGCATCCTCTTGATTTCTATGAAATTTAACGATTGCCCTGCCGGTGTTTCGCCGATGCAAGGCGCCCGCAACGGCCCTCGCGGGTGAGCGGAAGGCCGGTTCTCCACAAAGTTATCCACAGGCACAACGAGGCCCGCGCGGCGCGGCGACGGCATAAGAAGCAGCCCTCGCGACTTGCAGCCGGGGACGCGTGCGCGCTAGAGTGGCGGGTTCGGCAGTAACGGAAAGCCGCGCCGTGGGGGGCCGCCTCGGGCCTGCGACGGACGACGTCAACGCATGCCGCCCGCCTTGCCGCCGCTTTTCCTTCTGTGCCGCAATTTTCGACCGTCCGGAGAATCGCGCTGATGCCTGTCCCGCGTATCGCCCCTGGCGCCTTTATGCCGCCCTCGCGCCGACCCGCGAGCAGTGCGCCGCCTGCCCGCCCGGCTTGCCGATGAGCGGAATCTTCGATCGTCTCGAAACGCGCGTCGCGCGTGAGTGGCAGCACCGCGGACCGCTCGCCTGGTCGCTGACGCCGCTCGCGTGTCTGTTCGGCGCTGTCGCCGCGTTACGCCGCGCCGCCTTCTCGCTCGGCTGGTTGAAGTCCGTGCGCGTGGGCGTGCCAGTCGTCGTGGTGGGCAATGTGACCGTCGGCGGCACGGGCAAGACGCCGACTGTGATTGCGCTCGTGGAAGCGTTGCGCGGCGCCGGCTTCAATCCGGGCGTGGTGTCGCGCGGCTACGGCGCCCGCGTGAAGACGCCGACGCCGGTGACGCCTGCATCGGCGGCCAGCGTGGGCGGCGACGAACCGTTGCTGATTTCGCGGCGCACCGGCGCACCGGTCTGGGTATGCCCCGACCGCGTGGCGGCGGCCGAGGCGCTGTGCGACGCGCATCGCGATGTGGATGTCATCGTCAGCGACGACGGCCTGCAGCACTACCGCCTCGCGCGCGACGCCGAACTCGTCGTGTTCGATCACCGTCTTGAGGGCAACGGTTTTCTGTTGCCGGCGGGTCCGTTGCGCGAACCGCTCTCGCGCCCGCGCGACGCCACGTTGATCAACGACCCTTACGCCAAAACGCTGCCCGCCTGGCCGAACACGTTCGCACTTCAATTGGCGCCCGCCGATGCGTGGCACCTCGAGAACCCCGCGTTGCGCCGTCCGCTCGCGCAGTTCAGCGGCGAGCGCGTGCTCGCGGCCGCCGGCATCGGCGCGCCCGAGCGTTTTTTCGCCACGCTGCGCGCCGCCGGCCTCTCGCCGCAGACCCGCGCGCTGCCCGACCACTACGCGTTCGAGCGCAATCCTTTTGCCGACGCCCACGCGGATGCCATCCTGATAACAGAAAAGGATGCGGTAAAATTAGGGTCCTGGCGCGACGCGCGCATCTGGGTCGTTCCCGTCGAAGCCGCGCTCGATCATCGCCTCATTGCATTAGTTGTGGAGAAAGTCCGTGGACGCTCGCCTGCTTGAAATCCTCGTCTGCCCGATCTGCAAGGGCCCGCTCAGCTACGACCGTTCCGCGCAGGAGCTGATCTGCAACGCCGACAAGCTGGCGTATCCAATCCGCGACGGCATCCCCGTCATGCTGGTCGACGAGGCGAGGCAGACGGTCGAAGGCACGCCCGTCGATCTGAATCCGGGCTCCGTGGCCTGACGCGCGACCGGCTAGCGGGCGGCGAACCCACGGACGGCACGACGGCGTCAGGCTTGCGCCCCGCGCAGGCGGCACGTGCCAGCAGTGTTCCGAGGGCGCCTGCGTGGTAGTTTGAACCTTGACTGCCTGTCGCCCGCCGGCTCCTGGCGGCGGCGTCGTTGCTGATCCGACGTCGCGGCCGTCGTCGCCGACTCACCTCCTGCATTCCAACCTTGCCCTCTCCGATGAACCACATCGACACTGCCACGCCTCCGTTCATCGCCGTCGTGCCGGCGCGCCTCGCGTCGACCCGCCTGCCCAACAAACCGCTCGCCGATATCGGCGGCAAGCCGATGGTGGTACGGGTCGCCGAGCGCGCACGCGAGTCGGGCGCACAGCAAGTGTTGATCGCGTCGGACGCGCAGTCGGTGCTCGACGCCGCCCGTGAACATGGTTTCGACGCGGTGCTGACGCGCGCCGATCATCCGTCGGGCACCGACCGTCTCGCCGAAGTCGCGTCGCATTTCGGCTGGAGCGACGAGACGATCGTGGTCAACGTGCAAGGCGACGAACCGCTGATCGATCCGTCTCTCGTGTGCGGCGTCGCGTCGCACCTCGCGGCGCGCAGCGATTGCGCGATCGCGACCGCGGCACATCCCATTGCCGATGCCGCGGAAATCTTCAATCCGAACGTCGTCAAGGTCGTGCTCGACGCGCGCGGCGTCGCGCTTTACTTTTCGCGCGCGCCGATTCCCTGGGCGCGCGACGCCTACCAGCCGCACTGGCCCGACGTCGCGTCGATGCCCGTGCCGCCCGCGCCCGCAGTGGTTCATCGGCACATCGGACTGTATGCGTATCGCGCCAAATTCCTGCGCAGCTATCCCGATCTCGCGATCTCGCCGATCGAACAGGTCGAAGCGCTCGAGCAATTGCGCGCGATGTGGCATGGCGAGCGCATCGCGGTTCTGGTCACGCCCGAGATGCCGCTTCCGGGCGTCGACACGCCTGCGGATCTCGCGCGTGTGCGGGCTTTATTCGGGTCTTGAGCGCAAAAACCCGTGGCATAATCGGACGCTTGTGCGCGCCTCCTGTTGTTAGCGAGAGCCAGGGTTTGCCCGGTCGCTCCGCACGTATTTCTGCAGCGCCGTCCTCGACGTGCAGCGCGAAATGCGAAGCGGCAGCCGACGCGGGTCCCTCGCCCCTCGTAGGATGGCTGCAGCGCCACCAAGAATTCACATAGATCTGGAGATACACATGCGTTTGATCCTTTTGGGTGCACCCGGCGCGGGCAAGGGCACTCAGGCAAACTTCATCAAGGAAAAGTTCGGCATTCCGCAGATTTCCACCGGCGACATGCTGCGCGCGGCCGTCAAGGCCGGCACGCCGCTCGGTCTCGAGGCGAAGCGCTTCATGGACGCGGGCGAACTCGTCACGGACGAGCTGATCATCAACCTCGTGAAAGAGCGTCTGCAACAGCCGGACTGCGCCAACGGCTATCTGTTCGACGGCTTTCCGCGCACCATCCCGCAAGCCGAAGCGATGAAGCAGGCGGGTGTCGCGATCGACTACGTGCTGGAAATCGACGTGCCGTTCGACGAGATCATCATGCGGATGAGCGGCCGCCGCTCGCACGCCGCGTCGGGCCGCACGTATCACGTGAAGTTCAATCCGCCGAAGGTCGAAGGTCTCGACGACGTGACGGGCGAACCGCTGATCCAGCGCGAAGACGACAAGGAAGAAACGGTCAAGAAGCGCTTGCAGGTGTACGAAGCGCAAACCAAGCCGTTGATCGACTACTACAACGGCTGGGCGAAGAACGGCGACGCCACTACGTCGTTGAAGGCACCGCAGTACCGCCGCATCTCCGGCCTCGGCACGGTCGAAGAAATCCGCGACCGCGTGTTCGAGGCGCTGAAGTAATCCAACGCTTCGGCCTTCACCGGCAAACGAAACCCGCCCTCTTCCGGCGGGTTTTTTATTGCGCTCGATTGCGTTCTTCATGCCCTTCTGCACGATCGTTTTAATTTGCTCGTCGGCGATGACGATGTGGGATCATCCATGATCGACAAGCGATTCGATGTGGACGTTATTTACCGTATCAAGCAAAGGAGCAGAGATGGAGATTCGTGACAACGCATTCCTGATCACCGGCGGCGCCTCGGGCCTCGGAGCCGCCACGGCGCGTCTTCTCGCGGAGAACGGCGGCAAGGTCGTGCTTGCCGATCTGAACCAGGACGCGGGCGAGGCGCTGGCGGGAGAACTCGGCGGCGTCTTCGTCAAATGCGACGTGAGCCGCGAAGACGACGCGACGCGAGCCGTGGAAGCGGCGACGAAGCTCGGCACGCTGCGCGGCCTCGTCAATTGCGCGGGCGTCGCGCCCGCTGCCAAGACCGTCGGCAAGGACGGTCCGCATCCGCTCGACTCGTTCACGCGCACCATCTCGATCAATCTGATCGGCACGTTCAACATGATTCGGCTTGCGGCCGCCGCGATGTCGAAGAACGAGCCCAATGCAAACGGCGAGCGCGGCGTGATCATCAACACGGCTTCGGTTGCTGCCTATGACGGCCAGATTGGCCAGGCGGCCTACGCGGCGTCGAAAGGCGGCGTGGTCGGCATGACGCTGCCCATCGCACGCGACCTGTCGCGCAACGCCATCCGCGTGATGACGATTGCCCCCGGCATCTTCGAAACGCCGATGCTGCTCGGCATGCCGCAAGAGGTCCAGGACGCCCTCGGCGCCATGGTGCCGTTCCCGCCGCGCCTCGGCAAACCGGCGGAATACGCGATGCTCGCGAAGCAGATTTTCGACAATCCGATGCTGAACGGCGAGGTGATCCGTCTCGACGGCGCGATCCGGATGCAGCCGAAGTAAGCCCATTTGCGCCGCACGCCGCTTTTTCCGCGCGGAGCGAAGCGGCGCAGCGCATTGCACTCCCCTGCAATCCGGGCCAAGGAAAAACGCCTGCACATGAAGCATGTGCAGGCGTTCGGTATTAACGCGCCCGAAAGCAGCAAGTGCCGGTTGCTAATCGCCTTCGTTATGCTGCGTGCGCTGACGCAATTCCTGCAATTGCGACTCGACGACCGTTGCGTCTTCCGCATCCGGACATTCGCCGAGATAACGCTCGAGGTCTTCGAGCGCCGGGCGCAGATAATCGAGGCGCGCGTACGCGAAGCCGCGGTCGCGGACTTCTTCGATACTCTCGGGCAGCAGAATCACGAGACGCTGCTGCACGGCAAGCAGACGCTGCCAGCGTTCCGTCTGCAAGTAAGTGGACTTCAGATTGCGCAACATGCGCGCGATGATCTCGCGCCGCGTAGCCGGCTGCAGCAGCATGCGCAGCGCCCGGCTGACCGATTCGCCGGCCGAGGCCACATAGGGCTCCAGCATGTCGACCATTTCCGACTCGGACAGCGAATGTCCGCTGGTGGGGTCGAGCATGACGTCGCCGTCGGGTGTGGTGACGCGCAGCAGGAAATGGCCGGGAAACGATACGCCGCGCGCCGGAATGCCGACCTGCTCGGCCATCTCCAGATACAGCACCGCGAGCGAAATCGGAATGCCGCGGCGACGCTTGAGCACCGCGTTCAGGTGGCTGTTGTCCGGATCGTAATAGTCGTTCAGATTGCTCGCGAAACCGAGTTCGCGGAAGAAAAACCGGTTCAGAATGCCGACTTTCTGGCGAATGTCGGCGTCGTCCGGCATGCGGCGCTGCAGGCGCACCACCAGCTCGTCGATCTCGGCCAGCGTGCCTTGCAGATCGAGGTCGGGGTAAGCGTCCTGCGCGAGCGAGAGCGCCGCCTCTGTCAGCGGCAAACTGTCGTCTTCGGCGACGAGCGTGCTGAAATAGTCGAGAACTCGCGTCATCGTGATCACTTCACTCGCCTTTTGAAATACGCGTATTTGAAGCCCATCAGCCAAAGCATACCGAAATATAGCGCAGCAAACAGCACGAGGCAGGCCGCAAGCAGCGCGATACGGTCGAGTGGCCGGTCATGCATGCCGATCCAGTCGAAGCTGCGCGACAGCCAATGCATGGCACCCGCGAGGACGAGACACGCGCCGAACAACTGCACGAAGAACTTGAGCCAGCCGCTCGACGGCATATAGATGCCGCGCTTGCGCAGGCCGAGGAACAACAGCAGCGCGTTACCGCAAGCACCAAGCCCGACGCTCAGCGTGAGCCCCGCGTGCGCGAAAATCGGCACGAATACGTAGTTGCTCAACTGCGTGAGAAGCAGCACGACGATACCGATTTTCACCGGCGTCTTGATGTCCTGCTTCGCGTAGAAGCCGGGCGCGAGAATCTTGATCAGGATGAGGCCGATCAGCCCGACGCCATAAGCCGCCAGCGCGCGCCCCACCATCACGACCGCATTGCCGTCGAACTTGCCGTAGTGAAACAGCGTGGCCGTCAGCGGCTCGGCGAAGAAAAACAGCGCGACGGCACTCGGTGCGGCCAGCAGAAACGTGACGCGCAAGCCCCAGTCGAGCAGCGAGGAATATTCGTGCGGGTCGGCGTCGACGTGCGCTTTCGAAAGGCTCGGCAACAGGATGGTGCCAAGCGCGACGCCGAGGAGCGCGGTCGGGAACTCCATCAGCCGGTCGGCGTAATTGATCCAGGACACGGCACCCGGACCAATGCGCGACGCGATGTTCGTATTGATGATGAGACTGATCTGCGCGACGGACACCGCGAACATCGCCGGCACCATTTTCCAGAGCACACGCTTCACGCCGCGATGCGCAAGCGCGCGCAGCGGATTGAGCCCGATGCGCGGCACCATGTCGATTTTCTTCAGGCCGGGCAATTGCACGACGAATTGCAGCACGCCGCCGGCGATCACCGCCCACGCGAGCGCATAGACCGGCGTGTGCACGCGGGGCGCGACGAACACCGCGGCGACGATAAACGACACGTTCAGCAGCACCGGCGCGAACGCGGGCAGCGAGAAGTTCTTGTACGTATTCAGCACGCCGGACGCGAGCGACGTCAGCGATATGAAGATGATGTACGGGAACATGATGCGCGTCATGGCGACCGCGAGCGCGTACGCCTGGCCTTCGTGAGCAAGGCCGGAGGCGACCACGAACACCACGCCCGAGGCGCCCAGCACGCCAAGGAGCGACAGCACCGCGAGCGCCCAGGCGAGCACCGTCGACGTGGCGTCGACGAGCGCCTTGGTCGCGTCATGTCCCTGCTGGTTCTTGAACTCGGCGAGGATCGGCACGAAGGCCTGCGAAAACGCGCCTTCGGCGGAAATGCGGCGCAGCAGATTGGGAATGCGGAAGGCGACGTAGAACGCGTCAGTGTATTGACTGGCGCCGAACGCGCGAGCGATCAGCGTTTCGCGGGCCAGTCCGGTCACGCGCGACAACAGCGTGAAGCCGCTGACCGTCAGCAGGGCTCGGAATAGATTCATGGGGCGCTTATTATACGGGTGCTGCAAAGGCGGACGACGAGCCAGGAAGCGATTCGGACCGATTTGGCTCGCAGACGTTCGGCGGCGGCGGCGAAATCCGCTGGATTTTGTTGTCCGCGGGGGACGCGGCGCGCGGCCGGCCGCGTCCCTGACCAAGGTTCCGACGGCCGAACCGTGCAGCGCCCGCAGCTCAGAGGCGCTGGCGCTCTAGTGCATTTCCGTTGCCACGTCCCTGATTTTGTTGCTATAATCGCCGGTTTCGAAGCTCGCTCAGTTGTCGAACGTTCGCGGACGGCTTCCGGAAGAGGTCCAGGTCGGCACGAAGTTACCTGCAGTAGTTACCTGCAGCTGCCCGCCCATGCCTCCTTACATGCCGGAACATGGCGCCGCAAACGCGGGCCCGGCTTCGCGTAGTAGTTCGATCGTGTTTAGTTCGATCGTTTTTCGACACTTTTGCGCTCTTGGGCAATCGCTTCCAAGAGTTCGGATCTAAAAGCAGCGCCTCACCACTTGAAGGTCAGGTACTGGAAACAGGAACAGGATAAGGAACCGTCATGGCTAACTCCGCACAAGCACGCAAGCGCGCCCGCCAGGCCGCCAAGGCAAACTCGCACAACTCGGCACTGCGCTCGAAGTTCCGCACGGCTATCAAGGCAGTGCGCAAGGCGATCGACGCCGGCGACAAGGCTAAGGCCGCTGAAATCTTCCAGGCATCGTCGAAGACCATCGACATCATTGCCGACAAGAAAATCATTCACAAAAACAAGGCAGCTCGCCATAAGAGCCGCCTCGCCGCAGCCATCAAGGGTCTGCAGGCGTCCGCAGCACAGTAATTCCGGTCAGCCCGCTCCGGCGGGCTACCTCCTGTTTCCGCTGCGCATGAAAGCCCGCTTTGGCGGGCTTTTTTGTTTGCGCTGCGTTTGCGCGTCGTCGCTCGCCGCTGCCGGAACCGCCACCGTCGCGCATAAAAAAACCCGCCGATTGCGGGTTTGCTTTGCGGCGAGCCTGCTCGCCTTGCCTCAGATGATGTGCCGCTTCGCTTGCGGCGGGGGCGCATGCTCGAGTTCGAGCTCGCAGGCCTCGGTCACCACGAGGTCGTTGTCTTTCGCGAAGTTCATGACGAAATCGAACGCCATGGGTTCGATGTCACGCAAACGGGAATCGAGAATCACGCATTTCAGGTCACCAATCATGGTGGGCCGGACATACAGCGAGTACTGCATGTAAGCGTTCGGGCCTTTCTTCGCGCCCGGTCCAAATGCCGACATCACACCCGCGAGACGCTCCGACCAGTCGCTCGGCCGGAATCTTTTTCCCGTCGACGTGATGCCCTGAATGAAGTATTCGGTTGGAGCTGCTTCGGCCATGTAGAAATACCTGTGTGACTGCCCAGCGGAAGACGGCGACAGCAAACAATAGACGGACTGTAAAGCGCTGTGCCCCGCTTTGTGCCCGCCGTGTGCCCGGCCTCCATGCGCCGATCGTGAGCGCCCGCGCCGCGCAGACCGCAACCGTGCAGGACGGGCGGCTTTACGCTGACCGCGGTGTGGCCGCTTTGACGCGTGCCGCGCACGGCGCCGCGCGTGCAGCGGCGACCCGTGCGGACCACGAGCCGGCCTTGCGAACGGCGCTAGCGATGCCGTGCCCCGACGAGCCAGGCACCGGCCTGGTGGGCCTTGGAAGAACCCGCAGATTATAGCGCAGCGGGTGTTTTTCCGCACTGCACACAAGCTTATTCCGACAGCGCAGCAAGACTTTCAAACCGCTTTCCCGGCCCTTACCCGGCCTTTTGGCCGACTCGTCAAACGAGGCGAAATCCTTTATGCTGCATGGAGTTACCACAAAACGACGGCGGCGCCGTCCGGCACTCCTGCCGGGTGAGACCGCCGTATTTGTTTCATGACCGCCAAGAAAATTCGCCACTATCTGCAGTTCAAGGATTTCTCGCTAGACGACTACGAGTACGTGCTGGAGCGCGCGCGAATTCTCAAGCGCAAGTTCAAGAACTACGAGACTTACCATCCGCTGCACGACCGCACGCTCGCCATGATCTTCGAAAAGAATTCGACGCGCACGCGCCTGTCGTTCGAAGCCGGCATTTTCCAGTTGGGCGGCCATGCCGTCTTCATGAGCACGCGCGACACCCAGCTAGGCCGCGGCGAACCTATTGAAGACGCGGCGCAGGTTATCTCGCGCATGGTCGACATCATCATGATCCGCACGTTCGGTCAGGACATCATCCAGCGCTTCGCGGAAAATTCGCGCGTGCCGGTGATCAACGGGCTGACGAACGAATATCACCCGTGCCAGGTGCTGGCCGACATCTTCACGTACTTCGAGCATCGCGGTCCGATTCGCGGCAAGACGGTCGCGTGGGTTGGCGACGCCAACAACATGCTCTACACGTGGATCGAAGCGGCGCAGATTCTCGGCTTCAGGCTGCGCCTCTCGACGCCGCCCGGCTACAAGCTCGACCGCGCGCTCGTCGCGGCGGAAAGCGCGCCGTTTTTCGAGGAATTCGACGACCCGAACGAAGCATGCGCAGGCGCCGATCTTGTCACCACCGACGTGTGGACCAGCATGGGCTTCGAAGCGGAAAACGAAGCGCGCAAGAAGGCCTTCGCCGACTGGTGCGTCGACGCGGAAATGATGTCGCGCGCTCATCCAGACGCGCTGTTCATGCACTGCCTGCCGGCCCATCGCGGCGAAGAGGTGAGCGCGGAGGTGATCGACGGTCCGCAAAGCGTCGTGTGGGACGAAGCGGAAAACCGTCTGCATGTGCAAAAGGCGTTGATGGAATATCTGCTGCTCGGCAAGCTCAATCACTGAGTTCGAGCGCCTTGCCGCGGCGGCGGCGTCGGGCGCGACGGGGCGACGGGCGCGGCGGGGCCTCGACCGCGAGGTGACGCGCGCCGCCTGGCGGTCGCAGCCGCGGGTGAAGCCGCAGCGCTCCTCGCAGCAAGCCGGCAAACTGCGCCGCCAGACGCCAAAAACGCGGACTCTCACCGATTTAGTGTCAAAATAGTTGTTTTCCGCGCTCCGGAACCGCCGGCGCGCCTTGTGTTCCCGCTTTCTCCAGCTACGAGTTCACCATGAGCGATATCAAGAAAGTCGTGCTCGCCTATTCGGGCGGCCTCGACACCTCCGTCATCCTGAAGTGGTTGCAGGACAATTACGACGCCGAAGTCGTCACGTTCACGGCCGACATCGGCCAGGGCGAAGAGCTGGAACCGGCGCGCAAGAAGGCCCTGCAACTGGGCATCAAGCAGGAAAACATCTTTATCGAAGACTTGCGCGAAGAATTCGTGCGCGATTTCGTGTTCCCGATGTTCCGCGCCAACACCATTTACGAAGGCGAGTACCTGCTGGGCACGTCGATCGCGCGTCCGTTGATCGCCAAGCGCCAGATCGAGATTGCCCGCGCCACCGGCGCGCAGGCCGTGTCGCACGGCGCAACCGGCAAGGGCAACGACCAGGTTCGCTTCGAACTCGGTTACTACGCGCTGGAGCCGGGCATCAAGGTGATCGCGCCGTGGCGCGAATGGGACCTGCTGTCGCGCGAAAAGCTGCTCGCTTACGCCGAAAAAGCCGGCATTCCGATCGAAATGAAGCACAAGCAGGGCGGCGCGCCGTACTCGATGGACGCGAATCTGCTGCACATCTCGTTCGAAGGCCGTCACCTGGAAGACCCGAAAGCGGAAGCCGAGGCCGACATGTGGCGCTGGACGGTGTCGCCGGAAGCGGCACCCGATCAGCCCGAATACGTCGACATCGAATACGAACACGGCGATCCGGTCGCGCTGAACGGCAAACGTCTGTCGGCGGCGGAAATGCTGACTGAACTGAACCGCCTGGGCGGCAAGCACGGCATTGGCCGTCTGGACCTGGTGGAAAACCGCTACGTCGGCATGAAGTCGCGCGGCTGCTATGAAACGCCGGGCGGCACGATCATGCTCAAGGCGCACCGCGGCATCGAGTCGATTACGCTCGACCGCGAAGTCGCGCACCTGAAGGACGACCTGATGGCCCGCTACGCGTCGCTGATTTATAACGGCTACTGGTGGAGCCCGGAGCGGCGCGCGCTGCAAGTGCTGATCGACCACACGCAGGAAAAGGTCAACGGCTGGGTGCGCGTGAAGCTGTACAAGGGCAGCGTCTCGGTCGTCGCTCGCGATTCGAAGGAAACGCTGTTCGACAAGACGATCGCCACGTTCGACGACGACGGCGGCGCCTATAACCAGGCCGACGCCGGCGGCTTCATCAAGCTGAATGCGCTGCGTATGCGGATCGCGGAGAACGCGCGTCGTCAGCGCGGCTAGGCGCTAGCACCGGCAAGGCTTGGCCAGGACGCCCCGGCGCGGGTGCGTTTGTCGCGCATGCATCGAACGCCAGCGCAATAAACAGGCCAAAAAGAAAGGCGCCGAGAGGACACTCCGGCGCCTTTTTTATGTGCGACTCAAACCTCGGCCCATTCGTGCGGCTCGCCTCACGCGATCACGAGCACACGAGCACACAAGCTCGCGCGCTCACAAGCAAACCGGCTCGGCTTCCAGCTCGACGCCGAATTTCTCCATGACGTCATGCTGGATCGCACGCGCAAGCGTCAGTATGTCTGCCCCGCTCGCGCCGCCGCGATTGACGAGCACGAGCGCCTGACGCTCGTGGACGGTCGCCGCGCCGATTGAACGGCCCTTCCAGCCGCATCGGTCGATCAGCCAGCCGGCTGCGAGCTTCACACGTCCGTCCGGTTGCGCGTAGGAGACAATGTCCGGCTCGCGGCGCTTCAGCGCGTCGAACTGGTCGGCGCCGATCACCGGATTCTTGAAGAAGCTGCCCGCGTTGCCCAGTTCGAGCGGATCGGGCAGCTTGGCGCGCCGCACGGCGACCACCGCGTCGAAAATGGCCCGCGCGTCGGGTTCCTCGCCGCCCGCCTCATAGCCGTTCGCCGCCAGTTGGCGCGCGAGATCCGCATAGCTCGCTCGCGGCTGCCACACCTTCGGCAAACGGAAGGTGACCGATGTGATGACGAAACGGTCGCGCCCTTCCCGCTTGAAAAAACTGTCGCGATAGCCGAACGCGCAGGCCCGCGCGTCCAGCTCGACGGTGTTGCCTGACGCCAGCTCGACGGCGCGCAGCCATGCGAAGCGCTCGCACATTTCCAGCCCGTACGCGCCGATGTTCTGAATGGGCGCCGCGCCGACCGTGCCCGGAATCAACGCGAGGTTTTCGAGACCCGGCAAGCCTTGCGACAGCGTCCATGCCACGAACTCGTGCCACGGCTCGCCGGCAGCCGCCTCGACATAGATTGCCTCGGCGTCCTCACCGACGACGCGGCGACCGCGCAGCGCAACGATGAGCACGAGTCCCGCGAAGTCGCGCGTCAGCACGACGTTGCTGCCGCCGCCCAGCACGAGCCGCGGCAAACCGGCCGCGCGCGGATCGTTCACCGCCGGGAGCAACTGCGCTTCATGTTCGATGCGGCACGCCCATTGCGCACGGACATCGAAACCAAAGGTGTTATGCGCCTTCAGCGGATAGCCGGCAATAAACTCGGGGGAATCGGATTGGGACATCGGAATAGAGCGTTGACGACGGACGGAACTGCTGCGGGCTGCGGAGCCCGCGCGGCGGCGTTGGGCAAATGAGGGTGGCGTCGGTAAAATGACGTCGGTCCGTGATTATAGCGAGTGCCTCGCGACGAGCCGCCGGCCGCGTCGCGCACCGCCGCACTATTGGGAGAATGCAATGCCATCGTTTGACGTCGTCTGCGAAGCGAACATGATCGAAGTCAAGAACGCGATCGAGCAGTCCAACAAGGAAATCTCAACCCGCTTCGACTTCAAAGGGTCCGACGCGCGCGTCGAACACAAGGAAAACGAGATCACCGCCTATGCCGACGACGACTTCAAGCTCGGCCAGGTGAAAGACGTGCTGCTCTCGAAAATGGCCAAGCGCAATGTGGACGTGCGCTTTCTCGACTACGGCAAGATCGAGAAGATCGGCGGCGACAAGGTCAAGCAGGTCATCAAGATCAAGAAAGGCGTGTCGGGCGATCTGTCGAAGAAAATCGTGCGCCTTGTGAAGGACAGCAAGATCAAGGTCCAGGCGAGCATTCAGGGCGACGCCGTGCGCGTCACCGGCGCAAAGCGCGACGATCTGCAAAGCGTGATCGCCTTGCTGCGCAAGGACGTGACCGACACGCCGCTCGACTTCAACAATTTCCGCGATTAAGGTCCATTTGTCGAGGCTGATCGACGCCTACAGGCGCTTATCGACTCAGCGCCGCGCCCAAGCCGCACCCGGCGCTGCAACGGCGAGTGGAAGGCAGGAACCCGCAAGCGCAACCGTCGATATGACAGAGCTTGCCTGACTTCAGTAGCATTAGGCGCCGCCGGCAACAGCGCAGAGGGCGTAGCACCGACCGCGCCCCCGCCAGTAGCGAGCAACAGAGCAACCGTTCAACGTTCCTTGCCCGCGCCGGCCGCGGCCGCCGCCGCCTTCTTCTTGTCGCCGATCCTGCTTTCCTCGCCGCGCATCAGCTTGCCGATGTTGCCGCGATGTCGCCACACGAGCAGCGAGCTCATCACGACAATGGCGAGCGCGATGATGTGCGGCCCGAACAGAAAGCCGTCGAAGATCGGCGCGAACACCGCCGCAGCCAGCGCCGCCAGCGACGAATAGCGCGTGAAGAACGCCACGATCAGCCAGGTGAGCAGCGTGGCCACGCCGAGAATCGGGTTGATCGCGAGCAGCACGCCGGCGGCCGTCGCCACGCCCTTGCCGCCCTTGAAACGGAAGAACACCGGGTACAGGTGACCCAGAAACACGGCGACTGAGGCGATTGCCACCGAGGTATCGTCGAGCCCATAGCGCGCGCCGAAATGCACGACGAACCATACCGGCAGCCAGCCCTTGAAGGCGTCGCCGATCAGCGTGAGAATTGCGGCCGTCTTGCTGCCGCTGCGCAGCACGTTGGTCGCGCCCGGGTTGCCCGAGCCGTAGGAGCGCGGGTCGTCGAGCCCCATGGCGGCGCTCACGATCACGGCGAACGACACCGAACCGATCAGGTAGGCAACGACAGCAACGATCAGGTTTTGCATCTGTGACTCTTATAAGAATCGGCGGTCTGGAGCTGGATACCTCAACCGCAACGAGGGAACGGAAACCGGCCGGCAACGCGAGGCGGTGGGCCAAAGCGGCGCACATTCTACCCAACGCGCGCGCCGCGGAAACATTCAGGCAAACGTCAATCCACGCTCGCGCACTGCACCGGCTTCGCGCCCAGCAAATCAACAAGCGCATGCGGCTCGATACTGACCAGAAAGCCGCGCCGGCCGCCGTTCAGCCAGATCCGGTCCATATCAAGAATGCTCGACTCCACGTACACCGGCATCTGCTTGCGAGTGCCGAACGGCGACGTGCCGCCGATCAGATAGCCGGAATGCCGGTTCGCCACTTCGGGTTTGCACGGCTCGACGCGCTTTGCGCCGATCTGCCGCGCGAGGTTCTTGGTGCTGACCGTGCGGTCGCCGTGCATGAGCACGATCAGCGGCTTGGCGTGCTCGTCCTCCATGACAAGCGTCTTCACGACATGATGCTCGTCCACGCCGAGCTGGCGCGCGGATTCGCCCGTGCCGCCGTGTTCGACATAGTCGTAGGGATGCTCGCCGAAGGCGACGCCGTGGCGGCGCAGCAACTGCGTGGCGGGCGTCTCGGAAACGTGTCTGGATTTGCTCATCGGCGCATTGTAATGGCGACTTTGCACAACGGCTATTTGCCGAATGGCCAATTGTGCGGGCCCGGGCATTGTGGCACGATCGTTCGAAAATGTTCCGGCGCGATGCACACCGGGCACGCAACCGCATTCAGGAGACGCCCTTGAGCAACCCTTCGCCCTCTCGTCCCGCCCTCGACGTTCCCGCGCTGCTGGCCGCGTTGCCCGCGCGCATTTCCGATCTTCCCGCGCTGGCCGCCGCGCGCGATCCGCAGCATGTCGCGCTCATCGAGGACGCGCGCCGCGTGAGCAATGCGCAGCTGCTGGAAGCCGTCGAGGCCGCCGCCGCTCTGTTGCGCCAATGGGGCGTGCGCGGCGGCGATCGCGTGATGATCGTGGCGGAGAACAGCATCGCTCAGATCGTGTTGCTGTTCGCCACCGCGCGGCTCGACGCGTGGGCGCTCGTGTCGAATGCGCGGCTGTCGGCGGCGGAACTGGACGCGATTCGCGCGCACGCGCAGCCGCGCGTGACGGCGTACGTGACGGAAAGCTCCGTCGATGCCGGCCAGCACGCGCAGCGTCACGGGGCAACGCCTGCGCCGACCCTCGCGCCGGACATCGGTGCATGGTCCCGCACGGTGGACGCTGCGGCGCAAGCGGAACCGGTCGAAGCCGCGAACCACCGCCAATGCGCGGCGCTGATCTACACCACCGGCACCACGGGCACGCCGAAGGGCGTCATGCTGTCGCATCGCAATCTGCTCTTTATCGCCGCGGTGTCGAGCCGTCTGCGCCAGGTGCGTCCCGACGACGTCGTGTATGCGGTGCTGCCCATTTCGCATGTGTACGGCTTCGCGTCGGTGTGCCTCGGCAGTCTGCACGCCGGCGCGACCTTGCGCCTCGCGCCGCGCTTTGCGCCGGAAGCGGTGCGCCGCGCCCTCGCCGACGAACGTGTGTCGATCTTCCAGGGCGTGCCGGCCATGCACGCGAAATTGCTGGAGCATCTGAAAACGCACGGGCACGCGTGGCGCGCGCCGCATCTGCGCTTTGTCTACTCGGGCGGCTCGCCGCTCGATGCCGCGCTCAAGGCGCACGTAGAGAGCGTCTACGGTCTGCCGCTGCACAACGGCTACGGCATGACCGAAAGCAGTCCCACCGTCTCGCAGACCATGCTCGACGCGCCGCGCAGCGACTGCTCCGTCGGCGAGGTGATTCCGGGCGTGGAAGTGCGTTTCGTCGGTCTGGACGGCGTGGATGCCGCGCCCGGCGAGATCGGCGAGCTATGGGTGCGCGGCCCGAACGTGATGCTCGGCTACTACCGCAATCCGGAGCAGACGCGCGCCGCCGTGACGCAGGACGGCTGGCTCAAAACCGGCGACCTCGCGCGGCAGGACGGCGACGGCGCGCTGCATATCGTCGGGCGCAGCAAGGATTTGATCATCCGCTCGGGCTTCAATGTCTATCCCGCCGAAGTCGAGCATGTGCTGAACGCGCATCCGCAAGTCGTGCAGTCGGCGGTGATCGGTCGTGCGGTCGAGGGCAATGAGGAAGTGATTGCATTCGTCGAACTGGCGGCGAACGCGACCGTCACACCCAACGAACTGGTTGCGTGGTGCGCCGAGCGTCTCGCGCCTTACAAGCGTCCCGCGGAAGTCAAGGTGCTCGCGGCGCTGCCGGCGGCATCGACGGGCAAGATCCTGAAGCACCGGCTGCGCGAACTGGTTTGAACGCGTAGGGCATCAGCCCCGCGGATGATGCATGGCATGCAGCGACTTCAGCCGTTCGCGCGCCACGTGTGTGTAGATTTGCGTGGTCGAAATGTCGGTATGTCCGAGCAGCAGCTGGACCACGCGCAGATCGGCGCCATGATTGAGCAGATGCGTCGCGAACGCATGCCGCAATGTATGCGGCGACAGCGGCGCATGCACGCCCGCGGCCGCCGCGTGTCGCTTGATGATGTTCCAGAACTGCTGGCGCGTCATGCCCTCGGCGCGGTTCGTCACGAACAGCGCATCGGCTGCGCGCGCGCCGAGCAGCGCGGGCCGCGCGTCGCGCAGGTAACGCTCGATCCAGCCGTGCGCCTCTTCGCCGAACGGGATGAGCCGCTCTTTCGAGCCCTTGCCCATCACGCGGACCACGCCTTCGTTCAGGCCCACTTCCACGGTCTTCAGCGTGACGAGTTCAGTGACGCGCAAACCGCTCGCGTACATCAGTTCGAGCATGGTGCGATCGCGCAGACCCAGGGGCGTCTCGATGTCGGGCGCGCCGAGCAGCGCCTCGACCTGCGCCTCGCTGAGCGTGGACGGAAAGCGCGGCGGCTGCTTCGCCGAACGGATGCGCAGCGTCGGGTCCACTTTCGCGCGATGCTCGCGCACGGCCCAGCCGTAATAGCGGCGAAACACGGAGAGCCGCCGGTTGGCCGACGTCGATTTATCTTTCTGACGCGCCGCGCTGTAGGCGTTCAGATCGGCCTCGCTGGCCGTGTCGAGCGACGCGCTGCGCGTTTGCGCGAGCCATTCGCTGAAGAGGCGCAGGTCGCGCCGATACGCGTCGAGCGTGTTGCGCGACAGGCCATGTTCGAGCCACAGCGCGTCGCAGAATGCGTCGATTGAAGCGGAGCTCGCCGTGAATAAGGGCGAGTGCGATAACTGCGCGCTTGCGTCGTCAACCAGGGTATCGCTCATGCGTAGGGAACGCCTTCGTGCGCAAGCAGCCAGCGCTTGACGTTGCGAAAAAAGCCTTCTTCGGCATGATGTGCGAATCCGCCGATGCCGCTCGAACTCACCACACGGTGGCACGGAATCACGATCGGAAAGCAGTTGTCCCCGCACGCCTGGCCGACCGCGCGCGGCACGCTGCCAAGCTGCTTCGCCAGTTGGCCATAAGTGACGACCGCGCCAGGTGGAATCTCCGCGAGCGCCTGCCACACGCGCCGCCGGAACGCTGTGCCCACGGGCGCAAGCGGCAATGCGAATTTCGCCGAAGGCTCTGTGAAATACCGCTCGATCTGCTCGGCCACGCGCCGTGCCAACGGCGTGTCCGGCGCAACGTTTGGCGTCGACTCCGGCAGATAGACGATCTCGCGCACGGCCTCTCCTTCGAGACGAATGCCGACCTTGCCGAACGGCGCATCGATCACTGCGTTGAACATGCCGCCTCCTTTCTGCTTACTGCCGCCGCACCCATGAATGGCCGACGGATAGTTTACGCCGCTTCCAGCGCCCACTGCACATGCTCGCGCACGAGCGGCGAAGGGTCGTCGGCCCGGCGCGTGAGCGCCTCGACGATCGCCTCGCGCGCCTCGTCGCTCAATGCGTCGCGCGAGGCGCGCAGCGCATTGCCCATGCCCACGGCGAGGTTGCGCAACCAGCTTTCGTAGCCGATGCGCCGGATCGCGCTGCCCTGCATGCGCGTGTCGAACTCGTCCGCGCTCCAGTTGAAGAGTTCCACCAGCGACGCGCGGTCAAGGCCATGCCGCACGTCGAAATCGGCGACCGGCGCCGCCTGCGCGAACTTGTTCCATGGACAGACGAGCTGGCAATCGTCGCAGCCATACACGCGGTTGCCGATTAGCGGACGCATCTCGACGGGAATGCTGCCCTTGAGTTCGATCGTCAGATACGAGATACACAGACGCGCATCCACTTTGTAAGGACCGACGATCGCGCCTGTCGGACATGCGCCGATGCAGCGCGAGCAACTACCGCAATGCGAGCCCGGCGTTTCGGGCGCGACTTCCGGCGACGTCTCGGCGTCCGTCGGCAGAGGCACATCCACATAGATTTCGCCGAGAAAGAACAGCGAGCCGGCATCGCGCTGCATCAGCAGCGTATGCTTGCCGCGCCAGCCGATGCCGGCCTTCTGCGCAAGCTCCACTTCGAGCACCGGCGCGGAGTCGGTAAACACCCGATAACCGAACGCCCCGATCTCCGCCTGAATTTTCTCTGACAGATGTTGCAGACGGTTACGCATCACCTTGTGATAGTCGCGGCCGCGCGCATAAACCGATACGACAGCCGCCGACGGATCGGCGAGCCGTGCCTGCTCGGCGGCCCGCCAGTCGCGGTTGTGCGGGGCTTCGTGCAGCTCGCTTTCGGCCGGCTTTCCGCTCATCGACTGCTGGGGCAAATAGGCGATGCGGGCAGTGATCACACGTAGCGTGCCGGCCACAAGCTCAGCAGGCCGCGCGCGTTTCATGCCGTGTTTGGCCATATAATCCATTTCGCCGTGGCAACCCGCTTCCAGCCAGGCTGCAAGCGGCGCTTCGGCAGCGGAGAGATCGGTATCGCTAATGCCGATCGCCCCGAACCCCAGTTCGCGGCCCCACGTTTTGATGTTCTGCGCGAGCGCGCGCAACGCCGCCTCATCGAATTGACGCTCGGCACGCGCCTCGCCGCCAGAGGCAGACGCGTCGGACACAGGGCACACGGGGGATTCCGGACTTCGGTTCATCACGCCATTTTACGAGAATGCCTGACCATCCCGATCGCGCGATCGCGCCGCCCGCCGAAGTTCTGCTCGAACGCTTTTTCGCGTTCGCGGACGAAGCCGCCACACTCGCATTCGGCGAGCGCTTCGCACGGGCTATCGAAAGCGTGGCCTTTGCTCAGGAAGGCGAGCGCGGGGAGCTCAACGCTGAGGCATTCCACGGTCTACAAGTCCAACTGGTCGGCGACCTCGGCGCCGGCAAAACCACACTCGTGCGCGCCACCTTGCGCGGCCTCGGTCACACCGGCCGCGTGCGCAGTCCGACGTACACGCTCGTCGAGCCCTATGTGCTGGAACGGCCGGCCGGGGAACTCGCGCTTTACCACTTCGATCTGTACAGATTCACCGATCCGGCCGAATGGGCCGACGCAGGCTTTCGCGAGTATTTCGACAGCGGCGCAGTGTGCCTCGTCGAATGGCCGCAGCGCGCGGGCGTGCTACTCGGCGTGCCGGATCTCGTCTTCTCGCTCGACCTGGCGAGCGAAGGCGACGGCCGCGTACTCGTCGCACGGGCATACAGCGAAACAGGAAAGGCATGTCTCGAAAGATGTTGATCAAACCGTTCCGCTCGATCGAATCGGCGGCCACCGCCACGCATAACTGGCGGCGCCGGCAGATTCTCCGCGCGGGCGCGTCCACCCTCGTGCTGGGCCTCGTCGCGCCGCGTCTCGCGCGGGCCAGCTCGGTGCTCGGCGTGCGCGTGTGGCCCGCGCGCGACTACACGCGCGTGACGATCGAATCCGATCAGCCTCTGCAGAACGCGCAGCAGTTGCTGCAGAGCCCGGACCGGCTCGTGGTCGACCTGAGCGGTCTCGATCTGGACCAGGCGCTGAAAGACCTCGTCTCGAAGATCACCCCGAACGATCCGCAGATTCAATCGGTGCGGGTCGGGCAGTTCCAGCCGCACGTCGTGCGCATGGTGTTCGACCTGAAGGGCTCGGTGAAGCCGCAGGTCTTCACGTTGCCGCCCGTCGGCGCGTACAAGTACCGGCTCGTGTTCGACCTGTATCCGGCCGTCGCGCCCGATCCGTTGATGGAACTGCTCGCGCAAAGCGAGCGCAAGCAGCAAACGCTGAACGAAGAAAACAGTGCGCCGCCCGCCACGTTGAGCGGCCCGGGCACGACGCCGCCGCTCGCCGACAACAGCGAAGTGTTCTTCGAGCGCTATGCGCAGAACGGCGGCAACGGCTCCGCACAGGCCGTGCCGCATCCGCCGGCGCACGGGGGAGTGCCGTCCGGGTCGCCCTCCTTGCCGCCGATCATCGCCAAGCCGTCGGCGCCCGGCGCGCCGGCCACGCCGCCCAGTGCGCTCGCCCGCAACAAGGGCAGCGGCAGCAGCGCGAACAGCTCCGGCAGTCCCGGCAACGAGGACAGCGGCGAGGATACCTACGCGTTCACCACGCCGAAGTCCGGCAAGAGCAACACGGTGCGCCTGTTGACCGTCGCGATCGACCCGGGACATGGCGGCGAGGACCCGGGCGCGATCGGCGGCTCGGGCACTTACGAAAAGCATGTCGCGCTCGACATCGCGAAGAAGCTGCGGGCCAAGATCGACGCTCAGCCCAACATGCGCGCCATGATGACGCGCGACGCCGACTTCTTCGTGCCGCTGAACGTGCGGGTGCAGAAGGCGCAGCGCGTCGGCGCGGACCTGTTCGTGTCCATTCACGCGGACGCGTTCACCACGCCCGAGGCGCGCGGTTCGTCGGTGTTCGCGTTGTCGGAGCATGGCGCCTCGAGCGCGGCCGCGCGCTGGATGGCGAATAAGGAAAACTCGTCGGACCAGATTGGCGGCATCAACATCAAATCCGCCGACGCCACCGTGAACCGCGCGCTGTTCGACATGTCCACCACTGCACAGATTCGCGATTCGATGCGCTACGGCAACTTCGTGCTGAAGGAAATTGGCGGCATCAACAAGCTGCACAAGGGTTCCGTCGAACAGGCCGGTTTTGCCGTGCTGAAGGCGCCGGATATTCCGTCCATCCTCGTGGAAACGGCGTTCATCAGTAATCCGGACGAGGAGCGGCGCCTGAACGACGACGCGTATCGCGACAAAATGGCGGACGCGATCATGAACGGCATCAAGCGCTATTTCGCGGCAAATCCGCCGCTTGCGAAAAACCGTATGACCTAGGGGGCGCGCAAAGCGCATGCGCCGCCGGACAATGCAACGACAAACGGCCGCAGCAATGCGGCCGTTTGTCGTTTCATGCAGCGATTCAGCGCGCGGGCGACAGGCGCTGCACGACCCAGCCGCCGAACACATTCACGGCCAGCCCCGCCATGACCAGCAGCGCACCGGCAACCTGCGCTCCGGACAGATGTTCGTCGAGAAAGACGGACGCGGACGCGAGGCCCACAATCGGCACCAGCAGCGAAAACGGCGCGACCTGGCTCGCCGGGTGGCGCGCCAGCAGGCGGCTCCACAAGCCATAGCCGAGCAGCGTGGCGATAAACGCGAGATAAACGATCGCGAAAATCGACATCGCGCTGATGCCGGATAGCGCGGCGGCAATCCGCTGCGGACCTTCGAACGCATAAGACAGCGCGAAGAACGGCAGCGGCGGGATCAGGCTGCCCCACACCACGAGCCCCACCAGATCCACCTTGCCGACCTTTTTCGTGACGATGTTGCCGAGCGCCCACGAGCACGCGGCGCACAGCGTGAGCAGAAAGCCGGCGAGCGTCATGGCATGGCCGCCCTGCATGCCGATGACGGCGAGCCCGGCGGCCGCGATCAGCAAGCCGACGACATTCGGCAAGCGAAAGCGCTCGTGCAGGAACAACGCGGCGAAGATCAGCGTGAAAAAAGCCTGCGCCTGCAGAACGAGCGACGCTAGCCCGGCCGGCATGCCCACATACATCGCGGAAAACAGAAACGCGAACTGCCCGAATGAAATGGTGAGGCCGTAGGCAAGCAGCCAGCGCCACGGCAATTGCGGGCGCTTGACGAAAAATACGGCCGGCACTGCCGCGAGCGAGAAGCGCAGCGCCCCGAGCAGCATGGGCGGCACGCCATGCAAGCCCACCTTGATCACGACGAAATTGACGCCCCACGCGATCACGACGACCAGCGCGAGCAGCAGATCTTTGGGCGACATCCCCGTCTCCAATTGAGTATTGAACCCGTCAGTTTAGCGGAGGGCGGCGCGGCACGGGATCACCCGCCCTACGGGTTTCCGGACGACGGTGCCGGTGAAAACTCGTCGTTTCGCCTGCCGCAGTAGAATCTTTCCCTAAAGCCTCTTCCCTTCTCAGCCGAGCCCGCCCATGTCCTCTTCCATCAAGGCAGTTCTCAAACCGCATCTGCGCGATGTCGGCAGTCTGACTGTGCGCCGTGTGCTGCCGGCAATGGCCGCCCGTCTGATCGGACCTTTCATTTTCTTCGACCACATGGGCCCCGCGACGCTCGCGCCCGGCGTCGGCCTCGACGTGCGTCCGCATCCGCATATCGGCCTTGCCACGGTGACCTTCCTGTTCGAAGGCGCGATCATGCATCGGGACAGTCTCGGCTCCGAGCAGAAAATCGTCCCCGGCGACGTCAACTGGATGACGGCCGGACGCGGCATCGTCCACTCGGAGCGCACACCCGCCGAAGACCGCGCGAACGGCCAGACCATCCACGGCATTCAGACGTGGGTCGCGCTGCCGCTCGAAGACGAAGACGTGGAGCCCTCGTTCGCGCATCACGCCGCGAGCACGCTGCCGGTCGTCGAGCGCAACGGCGTCACACTGCGCGTCATCGCGGGCACGGCCTTCGGCGAAAGCTCGCCCGTCAGCACGTTTTCCGGCACGCTCTATGTGGCAGGCGAGTTCGCGCCGGGCAGCGCGTTTGCGCTGGAACCGGAGCACGAGGAACGCGGCGTCTACCTCGTGGAAGGCGATCTGGAAATCGACGGCACGCCGCTCGAAGTCGGCCAGATGGCCGTGCTCGCGCTCGACGAAACCGTCACGCTGGCGAGCACGCACGGCGCGCGCGTGATGGTGCTCGGCGGCGAGAAGCTGGACGGCGAGCGCTTTATCGAATGGAATTTTGTCGCGAGTTCCCGCGAGAAAATCGAAGCCGCGAAACTGGCGTGGACGAATCAGGAAATGGGCCAGGTGCCGGGCGAAACCGAATGGATTCCGCTGCCGCAAAAGAAATGACGGCGGAAATGACGGCGGTGGCGGCAGGCGGCGCGACGCGCATTGAATCCGCGCCGTTCGGCCCCATGTAACAGACCAACCGTTTTATCGACGAGGATGCAATGGACACCACTCTGGCCACATTCGAAAAGGACGTCATCGCGGCGTCGACACTGGCCCCTGTGCTGGTCGATTTCTGGGCGCCCTGGTGCGGCCCCTGCAAGACGCTCGGCCCAATGCTGGAAAAACTCGAAGCAGAAGCCGGCGGCAAATGGAAGCTCGTCAAGGTGAACGTCGACGAGAATCAGGAACTCGCCGCGCACTTCCAGGTGCGCAGCATTCCGCACGTCATGGCGTTCGCGGACGGCCGGCCCGTCGACCAGTTCGTCGGCGTGCTGCCTGAAGGGCAACTGCGCGAATTCATCGAACGGCTCGTGCCGCAAGGCGCGGACGCGGCGCGCGTCGAGGCGCAGGCCGCGCTTGCCGAGGGCCGGCGCCAAGACGCGTACGAGGCGTTGCAAGCCGCGCTTGCATTCGACCCGGGTTTCGACGAAGCGCGCCTCGACCGCATCGAAATGCTCCTCGACGACAACCGCATCGACGAAGCCCGCAACGAAGTGGATCTGCTGTCGCCGAAGACGACGCAAGGCATCGACGCGCGCTTCAACGCGATCAAGACGCGCCTCGACGCGGTGGACGCCGCCGCCGACCTCCCGCCGACCGACGCACTGGAAGCCCGCGTGGCCAGTCATCCGGACGACCTGGAAGCGCGCTTCGATCTGGCGAGCGCGCTGATCGCTCACCGCAAATACGCAGGCGCGCTGGAGCACCTGCTTGCGATCGTGCAGCGCGACCGCACGTTCCGCGACGATATCGGCCGTAAGACGATGCTTTCAGTGTTCGATCTCGCCGCGCATCAGCCGGAGCTGGTTTCGCAATGGCGGCGTAAGCTGAGCGCCGCGCTGTACTGAGCCGCCTAGCCTCTCTCGCGCGGGTCGCGCATGCGAGGCGCACGCCAGACGCGCGCTACCGCGCCTCTTTCGCCAAGGCCCGCAGTACATGCGCGGCCGCGGCGAATCCGAAGCTCGCCGTCACGCACACGCTCGAACCGAAGCCCGCGCAGTTCAGGCCCACCGGCCCGGTATGTCCGGGCGACGTCGTGACGTGCTCCGCTTCCTCATCCATATCGCAGACAGCGGCTTCCGGATAAATGAGCGGCTCGTCCGAATACACCGCGCTCACCTTGAACTTTGCTTTCGGCCCGCGCGGGAAACCGTGCTGCTTGCGCAACTGACCGCGCACCTTGGAGAGTAACGGGTCCTGAATCGTCAACGCCAGATCGTCGATGCGAATGCGCGTCGGATCGAGCTGGCCGCCCGCGCCGCCAATCGTGATCAACGGCTGCTTGCGCTCGACGCACCACGCAATCAGCGCAGTCTTGGTGCGCACGCTGTCGATCGCATCGATCACATAGTCGAAGCCGCCGCCGAGCGTCGCCGCGAAATTATCGGGCTCGACGAAGTCTTCGATGAGCCGCACGTCGCAAGCCGGATTGATGGCGGCGATGCGCTCGGCCATCGCTTCGACCTTCGGTTTTCCGTAGTTGCCGTCGAGCGCTTGAATCTGCCGGTTCGTGTTGCTCTCCGCCACGTTGTCGAGATCGATCAGCGTCAGCGTGCCGACGGCGCTGCGCGCCAGCGCCTCCGCGACCCACGAGCCGACTCCGCCGATGCCGATCACCGCTACATGCGCGCCTTCGAAAGCGGCGAGCGCCGGCGCGCCGTACAGACGTGCAATGCCGCCGAAGCGCCGCGCGTGGTCGGCGGTTTCGCCGCCGTGGAGGCTGGTAGTAAGATCGGATTGCGCGGTGGTCGACATGATGGAACTCGTTGAACGGGCGGAAAACAGAGCGCGCGTCGAGCGCGCGCAGTCCGTATTTTGCCTGAACGTATCGATTCGCATGGCAGGGACAATTCCCCTGAAACCGGCCGGGACATTGACCGCGAAGCGCGCGCAGAAGCCTTGGCGCTTGATCTGCCTGCGCGCAAAAAATTGGCGCCTTAGCTATACTGGCCTGACTGTAGCGTGCGCATAAGAACATGACCTCACTCGCCGAACTTCGAAAAAACTATTCGCTGGGTTCTCTGGACATCGGCGATGTGGACCGCAATCCGTTCCGACAATTCGATGTCTGGTTTCAACAGGCTGTCGAGGCGAAACTGCCCGAGCCGAACACCATGACGCTCGCCACCGTCGACTCGCGCGGCCGTCCGTCGGCGCGCATTGTGTTGATCAAGGGTGTGGACGAGCGCGGCTTTGTGTTCTTCACCAACTACGAAAGCCGCAAGGGCCGCGAGCTGGCAGCGAATCCGTACGCAAGCCTGCTGTTCTACTGGATCGAGCTGGAGCGCCAGGTGCGCATCGAAGGGCGCGTCGTCAAAGCGAGCGCGGAGGAAAGCGACGCCTATTTTGCGTCGCGTCCGCTCGGCTCGCGCATCGGCGCGTGGGCGTCCAACCAGAGTCAGGTGATTGAAAGCCGTTCGCAGCTCGAAACCCGCGAACGCGAAATGCGCCTGCAATACGGCGAAGAACCGCCGCGTCCGCCGCATTGGGGCGGCTATCGTTTGGTGCCCGAAGCAATCGAATTCTGGCAAGGGCGGCCGTCGCGTCTCCATGACCGCCTGCTCTACACGCGCGCGAGCGAAACCAGCGACTGGCAGATCTGCCGTCTGTCGCCCTGAATCAGAAACAGCAGCATCGCCGGCGCGTTGGCGACGCAGCAGCGCGCGGCATGGATTGCATCTGGCGGCATCCGAGTTGCGCCGCACCGGGCTGCGGTCTGCACAAGCTTTGCTTTAATTCAACGGACACGGAGAAATCGCATGTTCTGGGAGAAAAAGCTGGCGCAGTGGGTGGAAGAAGTCAAAACCAAGGCTGACTTACCGGCACGTCTCGTGCTGTGGGACGGCCAGCAGCACGATTTCGGGCGCTTCGCCGCGCCTCAGGTCACGCTGCACGTCAAGAGCGCAACGGCGCTGCCTTATCTGCTCGAACCGAGCCTCGACAATCTGGGCGAGGCGTACGTCAAGGGCAAGATCGACATCGAGGGCAAGCTCTCGGACATCATCAACGTCGGTTATCAGCTCGCGCGCAACACGGTCAACAGTGCGAGCAAGCTCGCGCGGGTGCGGCGCTATTTCCAGCACTCCAAGGCGTCCGATAGAAAAGCGATCCAGTACCACTACGACGTCTCGAACGAGTTCTACAAGCTTTGGCTCGACGATAACATGGTGTACTCGTGCGCTTACTTCGAGAACGGCGACGAAGACCTCGCCACCGCGCAGCTCAAGAAAATCGACCACATCCTCACCAAGATCCAGTTGCAGCCGGGGCAGCGCCTGCTCGACATCGGCTGCGGGTGGGGCGCGCTCGTGCTGCGCGCGGCGCAGAAATTCGGCGCGCAATGCGTGGGCGTGACGCTGTCGCAAAACCAGTTCGATCTCGCCACCGCGCGCGTGAAAGCCGCCGGTCTCGAGAATCAGATCGAGATTCGTCTGCAGGATTATCGCGACGTCGAGGGTCAGTTCGACCGCATCACGAGCGTGGGCATGTTCGAGCACGTCGGCCGCAAGAATCTGCCCGGCTACTTCAGGAAAATGCACGATCTGCTCGCCGACGACGGCATCGCCATGAATCACGGCATTACGTCGAGTGACGCCGACAGCGGCGAGACGGCGCTCGGCGGCGGCGAGTTTATCGACCGTTATGTGTTCCCGGACGGCGAACTGCCGCATATCAGCCTCGCGCTCGAGTCCATGCAGCGCGGCGGCCTCGAAGCGGTTGACGTGGAAAGCCTGCGCCGTCACTATGCGCACACGCTCGACATCTGGGCGGAAAATTTCGAGGCGCACGCGGAAGAAGCCCGCAAGCTCGTCGACGACGAAAAATTCCGCATCTGGCGCGTGTATCTCGCCGGCTGCGCGTACGCATTCGAAAACGACGACGTCTCCATCTATCAGGTCGTCTGCCGCAAGGCCGGCCGCAGCGCGAAAACCTTGCCGTGGTCGCGCCGCTACATGTACGAAAAGCCGCTGTGAGGCAAGCGACGCGGCGTCGTGCACGAGCGTGCCGCCGCGGTGCGCACCACTGAACAGCAGGTCGAATCTCGATGGGCCAGAGCAGGACAAGCGAAGTTACCGAGACGCCCGGCAAGGCCGATGCGCCATGTCGAGCAGAGGCGCAAGAGGCACGAGAAGTGCAAGCGGCAGCTTCGAGCGAAGCGATACAGTTCGATCTCTTCGGGACGCCGGTGCAAGCGCCGCCGGCCGCTCTGCCGCAAGCCGAGGCCCGTGCGAAGCCTTCCCGGGCTGGCATTGGGAGCGACACCCGGGCCGACACCCGGACCGCCCCCCGGGCCGATGCACCGCCGCGAGAAAAAAGCACCGCGCCGTCTTCGGCGGAGCCGCCCCAAGCTGGAAGCCGGCGCGCTGCCCGCTCGAAAGCGGCTGGGGCCACGTCCCTCTGGCAGGAAGACGAACCGCCGCAGTCCGCTGCGCAAAGCGGCGCGCCCGCCGCCGTCGCCGTGGAAGCGCCCCAAAAACGCCGCACGCGCGACGTTCTTCCCGCACCACCCTCGCCGGACGTGCTCACGCTCGCCACGCAACTGCCGTCGCAAGTGCACCTCGGGACCTCCACCTGGTCGTTTCCCGGCTGGAACGGCATCGTCTACGGCGACGACTACAGCAACAGCAAGCTCTCGCGCGACGGCCTCACGGCCTACGGCGCGCATCCGCTGCTCAAAACGGTGAGCATCGACCGGTCGTTCTATCAGGCGCTGACTGTCACCGAATACCTGCGCTACGCGCAGCAGGTGCCGGAGCATTTTCGCTTCATCGTCAAGGCGCCGATGACCATCACCGACGCCACCGTGCGTGCCGAACGCGGCGAGCCGGTATCGCTGAATCCGTGCTTTCTGAACGCGCAAATGGCGATCGACGAGTTCGTCACGCCGTGTCTCGAAGGTCTCGGTGCGAAGGCCGGCGCGCTGGTGTTCCAGCTTTCGCCGCTGGCCGACCAGATGCTGGCGCGGCCCGCGGCGTTCATCGAACGGCTGGGCGATTTTCTGACGGCGCTACCGAAGCTGCCTGACGGAACCTGCTACGCCGTTGAAATCCGTGACGCGAGTTTGCTGACGCCGCGCTTCATTCGTACGCTGAAAGCGGCTGGCGTGCGCTATTGCGTGGGCATTCATGCGCGGATGCCGGATCCGCTGCGGCAGGCGGCCGCCCTCGCGCTGCTGGACGGCGAGCCGGCGGGTCCGCTCATCGTGCGCTGGAGTCTGCACGGCGGTTTCAAATACGAGCAGGCCAAGGCGAAGTATGAGCCGTTCGACAAGCTCGTCGACCGCGATCCGGCCACCCGCGCGTCGCTCGCCGAACTGGCCGCGCGCTATGCGCTTGCCGGCCAGCCGGTGGTGATCGCGGTCAACAACAAGGCGGAAGGCTCGGCGCCGCTCAGCTGTATCGAACTGGCGCGCGAGATCGTAGAAGCGTACGCGCGGCTCGCGCACGAGCAGGCGCACGCGCCTGCATGAAAGTGCCGTAGGCCGCTCAGCCCGCCTTGATCCGCTGCGCGAACTTCTGACGGAACTTCGCGACCTTCGGTGCGACCACGAACGAGCAATAGCCCTGATTCGGGTGCTGCGCGAAATAGTTCTGATGATAGGCTTCGGCCGGCCAGTAATTGCCGTCGAGCGGCAAGACCTGCGTGACAATCTGCCCGTCGTAGATGCCTTCCGCGCCGATTTCGCGGATCGCCTGCAAGGCCGCCTCCCGCTGCGCGTCGGAGTGCGTGAAGATGACCGAGCGATATTGCGTGCCGACGTCGTTACCTTGCCGGTTCAGCTGCGTCGGATCGTGGATGGCGAAAAAAATCTCCAGAATCTCGCGGTAGCTGATTTTTGACGGATCGAAGTCGACCTTGACCACTTCGGCATGGCCCGTGTCGCCGTCGCACACCTGTTCATAGCTCGGATGCTGCGTGTGACCGCCCGCATAGCCCGATTCCACCGAGTTCACACCGTCGACGCCCAGATAGACCGCTTCGAGGCACCAGAAACACCCACCACCCAAAGTGGCGATTTCGCCTGTCTGACTCATGCTGCTCGCTCCTTCAAACTCGTGATCGGCCGATGCCGCTTCCGCTTTGCCGCAACGCCCGTGCCATCGGCGTAGCGTTCCAGCTTAGCCGGTTTTGCGATGCGCCGGTTGCGTCGCGGCCCGTGCGCCGCAATTGCAGTTAAAATTGGGACAAATCGACGATTTTCACTATGACTTTCGAATCATCTGTTTTCCGCCGTGCGCGCGAGCGCTCCAGCGCGGCTTTCGGCCACCACGCACCGGCGGCTTGCGCGTAATGAAGCAAGCCAGTCCGCCCAACTTCGACCAGCCCGCCTTCCGGCAGGCGCTCAGCCAATTCGCCACCGGCGTCACCGTGATTACAACGCGAGCGCCGTCGGGACAATTGATCGGCATCACCGCCAGCTCGTTCAACTCGGTTTCGCTCGACCCGCCGCTCGTGCTGTGGAGTCTCGCGACGCGCTCGGCGTCCATGTCGGTGTTTCGCGCGAACAGCCACTATGTCGTGAATGTGCTGGCCGCGTCGCAGCTCGATTTATGCAAGCGCTTTGCCACGTTGAAAGGCGACCGCTTCGAAGGCGTGTCGCACGCGGCGGGCGACAGCGGCATGCCGGTGCTCGACGGCGCGCTCGCGTGGTTCGAATGTCATAACCGTAGCCGTTATGAAGAAGGCGATCACGTGATTTTTGTCGGCGAGGTGGAGCGTTGCGGCGTGCACGAGAATGCCGCTCAGATTGCGCCGCTGGTTTTCCAGAACGGCCAGTTTCACGGATTAAAGCCGCTGTAGGCGGCACGCGCCGCCCGGTCTGAGCCGCTGTCTCGGCGGCCGCAGCCACGGCCCGCCGGGAAAGCGCAGGAAGGCGCTCTGCGCCAGGAGGGCCGCCCGGCCAGCGCCGCGGCGCCTCAGCGATCGTTGTGCGGCGCGCCGTGCGTGCCCGTGCGCGTGACCAGCGAAACGGGCACGCCGGAATCTTCCTTCAAGGTCTGCAGCACGATATTCGAGCGGATATCCAGAACGCCCGGCGCCTTGTAAAGACGCTGCAGCACAAAATCCGAATAATGCTTGAGGTTGTGCGCGAGAATGCGCAGCAGATAATGCGTCTCGCCCGTCACCACAAAAGCGCCCACCACTTCCGGCCAGTCGCGCAGCGCCTCGGCAAAGCGCTCGTGCCAGTTCTGCTGTTCGTTGCGCATGGAGACCTGCACGAACGCCTCCAGTTCGAAGCCCAGCACCTCGCGGTTCAGACAGGCGCGATAGTGCTCGATCACGCCCTGCTCCTCCAATAGACGCAAGCGCCGCAGACACGCCGACGGCGACAGCGAAATGCGTTCCGCGAGATCGAGATTGCTGATTCGTCCTTCCTGCTGAAGCACCGTCAAGATACGGCAATCGGTGGCGTCGAGCGAGATTGCGTTCATATTCGGTCTCCCTTTCCCATTTGACTCAAATTATGTTCCAAGAGCGGGGCAAGAAGGAGATTTTTTCGCAATCACATTTCGCGGCCGGCCACCTATCATTCCGTATAGACATCCACTTCAGTGCGGACATGCAAACACTCTGGGACATCACGCCCGCCGTCGATACGGCGACGCCCGTCTGGCCGGGCGACACGCCGGTGGGCATCGAGCGCGTCTGGCGAATCGAGGCCGGCTCGCCCGTCAACGTCGCGCGGCTCACGCTCTCGCCGCACACCGGCGCGCATACCGACGCGCCGTTGCACTACGACGCCGCAGGTGCCGCGATCGGCCACGTGCCGCTCGACGCGTATCTCGGACGATGCCGCGTCGTTCATTGCATCGGCGCGTCACCTGTTGTGACGCCACAACACCTGCAGGACGCGCTGGCCGATGTGCCGCCGCGACTCTTACTACGCACTTACAAAAACGCACCGAACGCGACGTGGGACAGCGGCTTTTGCGCGGTCGCGCCGGAAACCATCGACCTGCTCGCGGCGCGCGGGGTGAAGCTGATCGGCATCGACACGCCGTCGCTCGATCCTCAGGAGTCGAAGACGATGGACGCGCACCATCGCATTCGCGCGCACGGCATGGCAATTCTCGAAGGCATCGTCCTCGACGAGGTCGCGCCCGGCGACTACGAACTGATCGCGCTGCCGCTCAAGCTGACCACGCTCGACGCGAGCCCGGTGCGCGCGGTCCTGCGCGCGCTGCCCGACACGCACTGATTTTCCATCCGCCCCCATCGGCAATCCGTAATCCGTAATCCGCGAACGAACGAGACCCACCATGAATCACCGCGAAGAAGCCCTGGCGCTGGACGGCGCCGACCCGCTCGCGACATTGCGCGACCAGTTCGCGCTGTCGCCGACCACCATCTATCTGGACGGCAATTCGCTCGGCGTGCCGCCGGCCGCCGCCGCGCAGCGCGCGCAGACCGTGATCGCCGCCGAGTGGGGCGAAGGACTGATCCGCAGCTGGAATGCCGCGGGCTGGTTTGCGCTGCCCCGCCGTCTCGGCAACAAGCTCGCGCCGCTGATCGGCGCGGCGGACAACGAAGTGGTCGTCACCGATACCATTTCGATCAACCTGTTCAAAGTGCTGTCCGCCGCGCTGCGGCTCGCCCATGCGCGCGACCCGAGGCGCCGCGTGATCGTCTCCGAGCGTTCGAATTTTCCGTCGGATCTGTACATCGCGCAGGGGCTGATCGAGCAACTGGACCGCGGCTATGAACTGCGTCTCGTCGACGATCCGTCAGAACTTCCCGAGGCGATCGGCGACGACACCGCCATCGCGATGATCACGCACGTGAACTACCGCACCGGCTACATGCACGACATGGCCGCGCTGACCAAGCTGATTCACGACAACGGCGCGCTCGCGCTATGGGACCTCGCGCATTCCGCCGGCGCGGTGCCGGTCGACCTGAATGGCGTCGGCGCGGACTATGCCGTCGGTTGCACCTACAAATATCTGAACGGCGGCCCCGGCTCGCCCGCGTTCGTGTGGGTGCCGAAGCGGCATCAGAACGATTTTGCGCAGCCGCTTTCCGGCTGGTGGGGACATGCCGCGCCGTTCGAGATGGACCCGACGTATCGTCCGGACCCGGGCGTAGGCCGCTATCTGTGCGGCACGCAGCCGATGGTGTCGATGGCGCTCGTCGAATGCGGGCTCGACGTGTTCCTGCAGACCGACATGCAGGCGATCCGCCGCAAGTCGCTCGCGCTGACCGATCTCTTTATCGAGCTGGTGGAAAAGCGTTGCAGCGAGTTTCCGCTGAAGCTCGTCACGCCGCGCGCGCATTCGCAGCGCGGCTCGCATGCGAGCTTTGAACATCCGCATGGCTATGAGGTGATGCAGGCGTTGATTGCGCGCGGCGTGATCGGCGATTATCGCGAGCCGCATGTGCTGCGCTTCGGCTTTACGCCGCTCTATACGCGCTTCGTCGATGTCTGGGACGCCGTCGAAACCTTGCGCGACGTGCTCGCGCGCGAGACCTGGCGCGCGCCCGAATTTGCCGCACGCGGCGCCGTGACCTGAGGAGCGCACGAATGAACGATCACATGCAAACGCCGGACTTGCCCGAAGAAGTGCCCGCGCAGGGTTGCCCGTTCGGTCATGGACGCGCTGCGTCCGCCAATGCGCCCGCCGCAAAGGCGACCGCCGCCGACGGCTGGCACGACGCGCAGCTCGATTTTTCCGAGTCGATGAGCTACGGCGATTATCTGTCGCTCGGCACAGTGCTGAACGCGCAGCATCCGTTGTCGCCCGATCACAACGAGATGCTGTTCATCATTCAGCATCAAACGAGCGAATTGTGGATGAAGCTCGCGCTGTACGAATTGCGCGCCGCGCTCGCCGCGGTGCATCGCGACGAGCTGCCGCCGGCGTTCAAAATGCTCGCGCGCGTCTCGCGGATCATGGAGCAGCTCGTGCAGGCCTGGAACGTCCTCGCGACGATGACGCCGTCCGAATACACGTCAATGCGCCCCTATCTCGGCAGCTCGTCGGGATTCCAGTCTTATCAATACCGGCAGATCGAGTTTCTGCTCGGCAACAAGAATGAGCAGATGCTCAAGCCGCATGCCCATCGCTCCGATGTGCTCGCCGACGTGAAGGCTTCTCTCGAAGCACCGTCTTTCTACGACGAAGTGGTCAAGCTGCTGGCGCGCCGCGGCTTTGCGATTTCACCTGCGCGGCTCGCGCGCGACTGGACGCAGCCCACGGTTCATGATGCTTCCGTCGAAGCCGCCTGGCTGGAGGTCTATCGCAATCCCTCGCAGCATTGGGAGTTGTATGAGATGGCCGAAGAGCTGGTCGATCTCGAGGACGCTTTCCGGCAGTGGCGCTTCAGACACGTGACGACGGTTGAGCGGATTATCGGGTTCAAGCAGGGGACCGGCGGGACGAGCGGCGCGCCTTATTTGCGCAAGATGCTCGATGTGGTTTTGTTTCCTGAGCTTTGGCAGGTTAGGACGATGTTGTAAGTCCACGAGCAGTCGACAAGCGGGCCGGCGAGTGCACGCCGAAGTCGGTCCCGAACGCTTCGCTGCCACGTTCGTTCTTGCTTCGCTCACCTAACCACATACCCCCCATCCACCGCCAAACAAACCCCACTCACCATAGAAGCCGCATCGCTCAACAAAAACATCACAACCGAAGCCACTTCCGCAGGCTCTGCAAAGCGTCCCAGCGGAATGGCCTTCAAAGCAGGCTCCCGCTTCGCGGGGTCGCTCCACGCCTGAACCGCCATGGGCGTCAACGTTACAGTCGGATTCACGCTGTTCGCCCGGATTCCGAACGGGCCGAGCTCGATGCACAACGCCCGCGTCACTGCATCGAGCGCGGCTTTCGAAGCCGAATAGCTCAAGTGATCGTCAAGCGCAACAAGCGCCGCCTGGCTGGAAACATTCACGATACTGCCGGCGCGTTTCGCCTCGATCATTCCTCGCGCGACATGCTTCGCGACCAGCACCGCGCCCCGCGCGTTCACCGCCATCACGCGGTCGAAACTCGCGGCCGTGGTGTCCACCGCTCGCTCAAGCAACGCAATGCCGGCGCAATTGACCAGACCGTCGAAAGCACCGAGCGAGAGAAGCGCCTCGTCAATCGCGGCCTCGTCGCTGACGTCGAGCTTCAACGGCTCACAGCCGGTCTCTTCAGCAAGGCGCGCAAGGTCGTTCGCATTGCGCGCCGCGGCCACGACGTCCGCACCGCAAGCGCACAGCATCTCCACGGTTGCCCGCCCTATTCCGCTCGAAGCGCCCGTCACGAGAATCGAGCGGCCCGAGAAATCAAAAGTAGCATTCATGATGTTTGCAAGCGATGCATGACCGGCTTCAGTGCCGGATACAGGTCCTTATAGATGCCGAACCGCTCGTCGTAGCGCGCCATGCGCGCGGCGTCGGGCTGCGCTCGTTCGATCAGCGTGATCCATCCGCCTTGCGCCGCCTCGCGCGAAACCAGTCCCACGCCGAGCGCGGCGAGCAACGCGGCGCCCATCGCCGCTTCCACTTCCTGCTCGATCGTATAGACCGGATAGCCGGCGACGTCGGCAATGATCTGCATCCACAGGTCCGAATGCGCGGCGCCACCCACGACAATCAGCTTGTCCTCCAGCGACTGAGCACCCTGCCGCCCCGCCTCGATGTTGTGCTTCAACGCGAAGGACACGCCCTCCAGCACCGCGCGATACAGATGCGCCCGGGTATGAAAAAGACTCAGCCCGACGAACGCGCCGCTCGCCTTCGCGTCCCACACGGGGCTGCGTTCGCCCATCAGATACGGCAGAAACATCACGCCATCCGACCCGGCCGGCACTTTGGCCGCGCTTTCTTCAAGCAGGCGATGCGGATCGCCATGCGGCGTGGCGCGTGCGGCTTCAATCTCCGCCTGGCAGAACTGATCGCGATACCAGGTTACCGAAGCCCCCGCGGTAATCGCCCCGCCGAACACATAGATGTCGCGCTGGCCGTTGAAAACGTGAGGCATGCTAATCAACCCGTGACGTGCATCCACGGTCTGATTGATGTAGCCCCAACACATGCTCGTGCCGATCATCGCCACATGCTGGCCGGCGCGGCTCACGCCGGCGGCGAACGTCGCGACCGCGGCATCCACGCCGCCTGCCACAATCGCCGTGCCTGCTGCGAGACCGAGCTGCTCGGTCCATTGCGAAAGCAGACCGCCCACCACTTCCGACGATTCCACGAGACGCTCGGGCATCATCGTCGCAGGAATGCCGAGCATATCGAGCGCCTCGTCGGACCAGTCGCGCTTCGCGATATCGTAGATGCCGCCAATGTTGCCCGCGGAGCTGTGATCCACGGCGATTTCGCCCGTCAACATATAGATCACGTATGCGTTCGGCGGCAGGAAGTAGCGCGTTTGCGCCCACACCTCCGGCTCGTGATCGCGCAGCCACAGCATCTTCGTGTAGCCGTAATAGCTGTCCACGCCGTTGCCGGTGATCGAGTAAAGCCGATCGAGATCGACGTTGCCCCGCACCCACTCGACCTGATCGGTCGCGCGCCGGTCCATCCATATCAGACACGGATACAGCGGCCGCATCTCGCTATCGACGGGAATGCCGGAACCACCGTACAGGCTGCTCACGCACACGGCCTGGATGGAATCCGCCGCCACGCCCGCCTCCTTCGCCTGTCGCACGCAAGCAGCAATGCTTTCGGTGACGGCTTTGAACCATACCGCCGGCCATTGCTCGGCCCACAGCGGCCTCGGCGTATCCGGCTGATAACTCGACGCATGCTGCGCCACGATAGCGCCATGCCGGTCGACCAGCAGCGCCTTCGTGCTCTGCGTCCCGATATCCACGCCGATGACGTATTCCATACAGTCTCCGTTGTTATGTCACGCCGATCCGGTAGAAGCGCAAGATCAGACGCAAACTCACGCGCGCGGCTTCATCAGCACCTTGATCGAATCGAGCGAATTGGCGACCTTGATCGCTTCGTCCCATTCTTCCAGCGAAAACCCGTGTGTGACAATGCCTTTCGATGTCACGAGTCCGCGCGCGAGCAGATCGATGGCGATCGGATAGCAATAAGGCCCGAGATGCGCGCCGCGCACATCGAGCTCCTTGCGGTCGCCGATCACGGACCAGTCGAGCGTGGTATCCGCGCCGAACACCGAAAATTCCACGAAACGCCCGAGCTTGCGAATCAGGTCCATCCCCTGGTTGACGCCGATCGGCGCGCCGGTCGTTTCAATATAGACATCGCAGCCGTAGCCGTCAGTCAGCGAATGGACGATCGCAAGCGCGTCGTCCTTCTTCGGGTTGATCGTCACGTCGGCGCCGTACTCGCGGGCGAGCCCAAGGCGCTCTTCCACCAGATCGATCACGACCAGCTTCTTCGGCGTTTTCAGGTGCGCGACCTGCGTCATCATCAAGCCGAGTGGACCCGCGCCGGCAATCACGACGACGTCGTCCAGCTGCAGATCGCCGCGATTCACGGTGTGAATTGCGCACGCGAGCGGTTCAATGATAGCGGCGTCTTCAAGAGAGATGCCATCCGGGATCTTGTGGACGATCGCGGTCGGCGGAATGCGCATGTACTCGGCCATGCCGCCGTCCGCGACTTCCCGTTGAAAGCCAAAGATGTTGTGCACCTCGCACATCCAGTATTGGCCCGACTTGCAATAGCGGCATTTGCCGCACGGCACGATCTGCTCCGCAATCACGCGGTCGCCCATCTTCACGCCGAAATGCTCGGCTGCGCCTTCACCCAGCTCCGCTACGTAGCCGAAGAACTCGTGCCCCGGAATCACCGGCGCTTTGACCCACGGACTCGGGCCGCCCCAAAACATTTTTGCGCCCGAATGGCATTTGCAATCGCTCGCGCAGATTCCGCAAGCCGCAATGCGGATTACCAGTTCGTGCGCTCGCGGGCGCGGCCGCGTGACCTGTTCGACGCGGTAATCTTTCGGCGCGTGGCAGACAATCGCCGTCATGTTCTGCTTGTCGGATGGTGTGAATGGATTCGTCATTGCATATCCTGCCAGGTGGAAATCGATGAAAAAGAGAGCGTCACTTTCTGCGGTCGCGGCTGATATAGATCGCAAGCAGAATGATTCCGCCCTTGATCACGTTCTGCACATACGGATTCACGCCGACCATGTTCAATCCGTTGTTCAGCACGCCGAGCAGCAGCGCGCCGATCAAGGTGCCGATAATCGAACCGCGCCCGCCGGAGATCGACGTGCCGCCCATCACCACGGCGGCGATGGCGTCGAGTTCGAAGCCCACGCCCGCGTTCGGCTGGCCGCTCATCAAACGCGCGGTCAATACGATCGCGGCAAACGAAGACGTGAGCCCCGCTATCGTGTAGACGATCAGCTTCACGCGCGCGACGCGCACGCCCGATAGCCGCGTCGCCTGTTCGTTGCCGCCGATCGCATACACGTAGCGGCCAAACGGCATGCGTTCGAGCAGCACCCATGCGATCACATAGATCACGGCCATGATCACCACGGGCGCCTGAATGCCGAGAATCTTGCCGCTGCCGAAAAAGCTGACCCAGTCGGGCAAGCCGTCAATCGGATAGCCGCCGGTATAGATAAGCGCGAGGCCGCGCGCGATGCCCATCGTCGCGAGCGTGACGATGATCGGCGGCATGCCGGCGAACGCGACGAAGAACCCATTGGCCGCGCCGAAACCGAGGCCCACTGCAACGCCGATTGCCAACGCAGCGAGCGCATTCATGCCGGCCACCATCAGCCCGGCGGCGAGCGTGCCCGACAGCGCCATCACCGAGCCGACCGAGAGGTCGATGCCGCCCGTCAGAATCACGCAGGTCATGCCGACCGCGATGATCGCGTTGATCGATACCTGACGCAGCACGTTTTCGATGTTCGCCGCTGAGAGAAAGCTGTCGCTCGCGAACACCATCACGATGCACACCACGACCAGGCCGATGAACGGGTAGAACAATGTCGAGCGCTTCAACGCGGCCCACGTGAAGCGAACCGGCGCGCCCGGCGTATTGCTGCTCACGCTCGAGGTTTTCGGCGACGAAGAGGAATTAGGCGTGTTCATGCAGGGCTCCACGAGTGCCGGCGGTTGCATAAGTCATGACGGCGTTCGAGTCGATCTCATCGCCTTCGAGCAGCGCCTCGATACGGCCTTGCCGGAATACGGCGACGCGATCGCACATGCCGACAATCTCCGGCAGTTCCGACGAAATCATGATGATCGAATAGCCGCGTGCGGTGAGTTCGCGCATCAGCAGATAGATTTCCGCCTTCGCGCCGACGTCGATGCCGCGCGTCGGTTCGTCGAAGATCAGAATGTTGGTGTGATGGTTCAGCCAGCGCGCGATCACCACCTTCTGCTGGTTGCCGCCCGACAGCGTGGCCACTTCTGTGTGCATGGTCGGCGCCTTCACGCCCACGCGCTTCATGATGTCGGCGGTGGCGCGCGCTTCGCTGCGCTGATCGATGAAGAAGCGCAGCGACCGATACTTGCCGAGGTTATTGATCGAAATGTTCTGCTTGATCGAGAAGTCCGTAATGAGCCCTTCCGTCTTGCGGCTTTCGGGAAGAATGCCCACGCCCGCGCGCAATGCATCGGCGGGATCGGACAATTTCGCGGCCTCGCCGTTGATGCGAATCTCCTTCGCATGAGCCGGGTCCGCGCCGATCACGGCGAGCGCGGTCTCGGTGCGGCCCGAGCCGACGAGTCCCGCGAAGCCCAGAATCTCGCCTTCGCGCAGCGTGAATTGCAGCACGGGGCCGTCTTTCAGCAACTGCAGCTTCCGCACGTCGAGCACGATTTTCGCGTCGGCGGAGAGCGGCGGCTTCGGGGGAAAGCTGCTTTCGATGCGGCGCCCCACCATCATCTCGACAAGACGGTTCACATCGGACTGCGCGACCTCCGTCATGCCGACATACTGACCATCGCGCAGCACCGTAATGCGGTCGCACACCTCGAAGATTTCTTCCAGATGATGCGAGATGAAAATCATCGCGACGCCCTGCTTTTTCAGGTCGCGCATGATCGCAAACAGGTGCTCGGCTTCGGCGGGCGTGAGCGTCGCGGTGGGTTCATCGAGAATCAGAATGCGCGCTTCGAGCGAGAGCGCCTTACCGATTTCCACAAACTGCTGCTGGGCAACCGACAGTTCGCGAATCGGCACGGACAGATCGATCGACACGCCGAGCCGCGCGAAAATGTCCGCCGCCGCGCGCCGCATCTTGCCGCGTTCGAGGAGGCCCAGACCGGTCCTCATCTCGCGGCCGAGAAAGATGTTCTCCACCGCATTCAGATACGGGATCAGACTGAACTCCTGAAACACAATGCCGACGCCCGCCGCCACCGCGTCGTGGTAGTTCGCGAAGTGACGCGGCTCGCCTTCTATCGTGATCGTGCCTTCGTCGGGCTGATAGATGCCGCACAGGATCTTCATCAGCGTCGACTTGCCCGCGCCGTTTTCGCCAAGCAGCGCGTGAATCTCGCCGCGTGCAATCTCCAGGTGAATGCCCTGCAGCGCCTTCACGCCGGGAAAACTTTTGCTGATGTTCTCGAGCTTGAGTATCGTGTCCATCGGTGCTCCATTGCTGCCCGCCGCCCTGTCGGGCAGCCATGTCTTCCGCGCGCGGCGGCGACGGCGGGCATTCGGCTTACCAGCTGAAACCCTTCGCGTTGCTGCGGTCGATCATCTTCACATCGACGGGAATGGCTTTCGGCACATTGGCGCCCCATTTCTTCGCGTACGCGATGCCGAGCGCAATGCGCACCTGGTCGGCGGGAAACTGCGCGGACGTTTCGACGAACTTCGAATTCGGCTTCTGGATCGCGGCAATCGCTTCCGGCGCGCCGTCGACGCTCGTCAGCTTGATGTCCTTGCCCGAAGACTCGATCGCGGACAGCGCGCCCATCGACCCGCCGTCGTTCACGCTGAAGATGCCCTTCAGGTTCGGATGCGCCTGGATCATGTTCTCGGTGACGGAGAGCGCGGTCGCACGCTCCTGCTTGCCGTTTTGCGTATCCACGAGCTTCACGCCCGGCGCCTTGGCGAGCGCCGCCTTGCAGCCGCGCACGCGCTCCAGAATCGGCACGACCGGAATGCCGTCGAGAATCGCCACTTCGCCGCTGCCGCCAATCGACTTCGCGAGGTACTCGCAGGCCATCTGTCCCGCGTCGAAGTTCTTCGAGCCGACGAACGAGTCGACCGGACCGTTCGCGTTCGCATCCACCGCGACCACGACGACGCCCGCTTTTTTCGCCGACGTCACCGCGGATTGAATGCCCGTCGAGTCGGTCGGATTCACGAGCAGAATGTCGATCTTCTTCTGCAGCATGTCCTCCACGTCGCTCACCTGCTTGCTCACGTCGTGATGGGCGTCGGTCACGACAACCGTTGCACCCGTCGATGCAGCGGCCTCGTTCAACGCCTTCTGCATGGTCACGAAATACGGGTTGTTCAGTTCCTGGAAGGTCATGCCGATCTTCAGCGGCGCCGCCTGTGCGGCGGGTGCGGCGATGCATGAAAGACTCAATGCGAGGCTCGCAAAGAGAAGGCGGCTGCGCGCGAATGGAGTCGACGAGGCCTGTTTCAGGGTGGTTTGCGTCATGGTTGTCTCCGTTTTTGAAGTGAGCACGTCCGTCACGCTGTCGTCGGACAGCGCGATACGTGTTGGTACGCGGGTCATGCAAGGCGCCTTGCCGGAAACGGCGCGGCGGTGGATCAAGCGGGCGCTACGTTGGCGGATAGGCGGCCGCCGCAGCAGCACGCGGCAAACCGGGCGCGACCACGATCGGGGGCGCGTCGTCGATACCCTTGCCGCGCGCGGCGGCTTCTTCCGACGCATCGCGGCTCGCGTCGTTCAGTTGCTGATAGCGGCGAAACTTCGAAGGCGCCATGCCCTTCGCCGCGAGAAACTGCCGGTTGAAGTTCGACAGGTTGTTAAAGCCTGCCTTGAAACAGATATCCGTCACGCTCAGTTCACTATCGGTCAGCAACTGACACGCGAGATTGATGCGCATGCGGTTCACGTACTGCACAAACGGCAAGCCCGTATGGCGGCGGAAATAGCGCGAAAACGCGCTCACGCTCTGGCCAGCCAGTTGCGCGAGATCCGATTCGCGCAGCTCGTTCGCGAGGTTTTTGCCGATATACGAAAGCACATGATTGATGCGCGTCGACGCGAAGCCCGTCGGGTCCGCCTGATAAGCGGGGCTCGCGAGCGTCTCGCGGTCGTCGGCGTTCATCAGGATTTCAAGCATCGACATGAACAGCACCAGACGACGCAGCCCGCGCGCCGCGAGCAATTCGAGGAAGAGCGGCTGGATGGCAGCGCTCGTGCGCGCGCCGAACGACACGCCGCGGCGCGAATCGGCGAGCAGCGCCTCGACCTGACGCCATTCCGGAAAGCTCTCGAGACAGCTCGACACGAATTCCTGGCCGAACTGCACGACGAGATTGCGCTGCGCAATGCTCTCGCCTTCGGGCACGTCGCTCACCCAGTTATGCGGCAGGTTTGGGCCCATCAACACGAGATTGCCCGGCGCGAAGCTGCTGATGTGATCGCCGACGAACATCTTGCCCGTCGTCGCCACGATCAGATGGATTTCGTATTCCGGATGAAAATGCCAGCGTACCGTGCGGTACGGATAGCCGTGCGACCACACCTTGAACGACTCGTCGCGGCGTACTTCCACAATCTCGAGATCGGGTTGCACTGTCTGCCTCCATGATGCGGCGCGGGAGAGCGGCCGCTCGTCTTCGTCTTGTAGAGCGAAAAGTAGCCTTCAAACGCGCCGGCCACCACTAAAAATGAGACCGCGGACCGATACTTTTTTGCATTCGGGTAAGTCCTGGCGCGTGGGAGGTCAAGAATGATGCAATGCAAAAGGCCCGATAAAGCGCGCTCCACCGCGTCCCTTCACGCGCTCAACCAAGCGCGGCGGACCCTGCCCGCCGCGCCGCGCCACGAAAACAGCGCGTCCTCGCCTTGACTTTCGTTTCAGCGGGTACGATCATTCGCTCACATACAGAGCAAATGCTCTATCGACCCATAAATGCGCGCGACAAGCCGCGCAGCAGCTGAGACAGATGGAGACGCACAATGAGCAGCGAGCAAGGCAGCGGCGCGGCCGCACAGGTGATTCTGCATATCGGCGCGGGATCGTTTCATCGCGCGCATCAGGCGTGGTATCTCCACAAGCTGAATGAAGCGAGGCGGCCGGACGAGCCGCGCTGGTCGCTCACCGTCGGCAATATTCGCAGCGACATGAACGCGGTGCTCGAAGCACTGGCTGCGCAAAACGGCGTCTATACGCTCGAGACGGTTACGCCACAGGGCGAGCGCGCATACGAGACGATCCGCTCAATTGAACGCGTCCTACCTTGGACCGAAAGCCTCGATGCGCTGATCGAAGCCGGCGCCGATCCGGCTTGCAAGATCATTTCGTTCACGGTGACGGAAGGCGGCTACTACCTTGACGAACACGATCGACTGGACACCGCTAATCCCGATCTTTCGACCGACCTCCAGGGCGGACACACCACGATCTACGGCGCGCTGGCGGCGATTCTCGACGCGCGCATGAAAGCCGGCGCCGGTCCCGTCACGCTGCAGACCTGCGACAACCTCCGGCGCAACGGCGAGCGTTTTCATGCGGGCATGAGCGCGTTTCTCGAACTGCGCGGCGCGGGCGAACTCGCACGATGGTTCGACGACAACACGGCGTGTCCGAGTTCGATGGTCGACCGCATCACGCCGCGCCCGACGCCGGACGTGCGCGAGCGCGTGAAGGCCGCGACGGGGGTCGACGACGCCTGCCCCGTGATGGGCGAAGCGTTTATCCAGTGGGTGATCGAGGAGCGCTTCATCGCGGGCCGGCCGGCGTGGGAGAAGGTCGGCGCGGAACTGGTCGATTCGGTTCTGCCCTACGAAGAAGCGAAGATCCGCATTCTGAACGCGACGCACAGCTGTATTGCGTGGGCCGGCACGCTCGTCGGTCTGAATTACATTCACGAAGGCACGCACGACGCGGACATCCGCCAGTTCGCTTTCGACTACGTGACCGAAGACGTGATTCCGTGTCTCACGCCGAGCCCGCTCGACCTCGAACGCTATCGCGACGTCGTGCTGGAACGCTTCGGCAATCCTTATATCCAGGACACGAACCAGCGGGTTGCGGCTGACGGCTTTTCGAAACTGCCCGGCTTCATTGCGCCGACGCTCGCCGAATGCTTCGAGCGCGGCGTCACCCCGGCGGCGACCGCGATGCTGCCCGCGCTGTTCTTCCGTTTCCTCGAACGCTGGCAGGCGGGCACGCTGCCCTACACCTACCAGGACGGCGTGATGGACGAGCGCGTCGCGCGAGGTTTCTTCGCGGCGCCCGATCCGTTGCAGGCGTTTGCGGCGGACCGGCTGCTGTGGGGCAGCATGGCAGGCACGCAGGAGCTCGAGTCCGCGTTGGCCGGCGCGTTGGCGCGCGTCGACGTGTGGCTTGCGAAACGCGGGCAGGTGTAACGCAGCACGGCATCTTCATGGCCAGTTCACGGCGCACACGGCGCGCGGTGCCAGGCTTAATGCGCATGGCACCGCGCGCCGTGTGCGGCTAAAGTAGCGCATCTCCAACGACGAAGGTTTCGCGCCCATGTATCTCGGCATCGACCTCGGCACGTCCGAAGTGAAAGTCCTGCTGCTCGCCTCCACCGGACGCGTGATCGGCACCGCTGGCTCTCCGTTCACCGTTTCGCGCCCGCATCAGCGCTGGGCCGAGCAGAATCCCGAAGATTGGTGGACCGGCACGCGCAGCGCGCTCGCCGCATTGCGCGCGAAGCATCCCGACGAGTTTGCGCAGATTCGCGGCATCGGCCTGTCCGGCCAGATGCACGGCGCCGTGCTGCTGGATGCCGAGGACCGCGTGCTGCGGCCCGCGATCCTGTGGAACGACATGCGCAGCGACAAGGAATGCGCCGAACTCACCGAGCGCGCACCGGACCTGCACAGCGTGGCCGGCAATCTGGCAATGCCGGGTTTCACCGCGCCTAAGCTGCTGTGGGTCGCGCGTCACGAACCCGACATCTTCGCGCGGACGGCGTGCGTATTGCTGCCGAAAGACTACTTGCGTCTGCAACTGACGGGCGGCAAGGTGTCCGATCCATCGGATGCGGCCGGCACGCTATGGCTCGACGTCGCCAAACGCGACTGGTCGGATTCGCTGCTCGCCGCCTGCAACATGACGCGCGCGCAGATGCCGAGCCTCGCCGAAGGCAGCGCGCCCTCCGGCACGTTGCTGCCGGAGGTCGCGCGTGAGCTGGGTTTGAGCGACGGCGTGATCGTCGCGGCCGGCGGGGGCGACAACGCGACGAGCGCAATCGGCATCGGCGCGACGCAGCCGGGCGACGGCTTCGTGTCGCTCGGCACGTCCGGCGTGCTGTGCGTGGTCGGCGACAGCTTCCGGCCGAACCCGGCTTCCGCCGTGCATGCGTTCTGTCACGCGATTCCGGACCGCTGGCATCAAATGAGCGTGGTGCTTTCGGCGGCGAGCTGTTTGCGCTGGGTCTGCAAGCTCACGTCCACCGACGAGCCCACGCTGCTCGCCGAAATCGAAGCACTGCCCGCGGACGCGCTCAACACCGCGCCGCTCTTCTTGCCGTACCTGTCCGGTGAACGCACGCCGCACAACGACCCGTATGCACAGGGCGTGTTCTTCGGCATGAATCACGCGACGGATCGCGCGCTGCTCGGCTATGCGGTGCTGGAAGGCGTCACGCTCGCGCTCACGGACGGGCTCGACGCACTGCGCGCAGCCGGCACCGAAGCGAAGGCACTGTCGCTGCTCGGCGGCGGCGCACGCAGCGATTACTGGGCGCAACTGCTCGCCGACGCGCTCGACACCGCGACGCGCAAGCACGGCGGCGGCGAAACAGGCGCGGCACTCGGCGCGGCGCGCCTCGGCTGGCTCGCGGCGGGCGGCGATCCGGCGACCGTACTCAGCAAGCCGCCCATCGAGAAGGAGTTCACGCCGAATCCGCGCCGCCACGTCGAATTGCGCGCGCGGCTCGAGGCTTACCGCGCGCTGTACCGTCACGTGCGGCCGCTTTTCGACCCCGCGCGCGAACGGCTCGCCTGAGCGCGAGAGCACCGCGCAAACCGCAGCCGGCCGGGTCGCGCGTCGACCCCGCTGCGCCGGCTGCTATCATCGGCGCCCTTCAAGCGGATCGTCACCGTGCCCAAGTCCACAGAAAAACTCGACCTTGCTACTCGCGCCGCGTGGCTCTACTACGTCGCGGGCAACACCCAGAACGAGATCGCCGAGAAGCTGCAGGTGTCCCGGCCGGTCGCGCAGCGGCTCGTCGCTTTCGCGGTGGAAAAGAACCTGATTCGCGTGCGCGTCGATCATCAGCTCGCCGACTGTCTGTCGCTCGCCGATCAGTTGTCCAAACGCTACGGCCTTTCGATGTGCGAAGTCGTGCCGATCGACAGCGACACGCCGGAGGAGGTCGACCGCAAGCTCGCGGTGGCGGGCGCGCAGGTCATGGAGCGCTACCTCGCCGAAGAAAAGCCGATGGTGGTGGCCGTCAGCAGCGGCCGGACGCTCAAAGCCGCGGTCGATCAAATCGCGCAGCTGGACCGTCCGCAGCACCGGCTCGTGTCGATGGTCGGCGCCATCGCTCAGGACGGCTCATCGAACCGCTATGACGTCGCGCTGCACATTTCGGAGAAGACCGGCGGCAAGCATTTTCTGCTCCCCGCACCGCTGATCGCGGACAGCGAGGCCGAACGCGCGCAGTGGTGCAATCACCGGCTGTATCGCATTGTCGAATCGTTGTCGGCAGAGGCGGACGTGGCGTTTGTCGGCATCGGCAATATCGGGCCGAAGTGTCCGCTGCACGAGGATGGCTTCATCACGTCGGCGGAAGTGAAGGAACTGGTGCAGAACGGCGCAGTGGCCGAAATGCTAGGACTGCCAATCGATGCCGCCGGCGCGCGCGTGGAATCGCCTACGGGCCGGCGCGTGACCAGCATCTCGATCGACTCGCCGCCGCGACGGCCGACCATTGGTTTCGCAGGCGGCAAGCGCAAACGCGAAGCGCTAATCGCCGTGCTCAAGGGCGGCTGGCTGTCGGGGCTCGTGACCGACGAACTGTGCGCGCGCGCGGCGTTAGAGGCTTAAGCATGGCGCTCGCCGCCTGCGATCCAGGCCGAAAAAGCAGGAAGGCGCAGCGCGCCTTCCTCGCGCCATAAGCTCAAGCCGCCAGCACTTCGACGATCTTGCGCTGGAACGCCTTGCCGTCGCTATCGAACAGATGACAATGCTCGGGCGTCGCGCCGAGCTTCTGCGTATCGCCTTTCGCGTGACGTTCGAGCGGCGGAATGCGCGCGATCAAACCATCGGGCGCAACGCTCGACTCGGCATACAGGTAGGCTGCGTCGCCGAGCGATTCCACGGCCATCGTCCGCGCCGACACGCCGTCCTCCGTCATGCCCACATGCAGATGCTCCGGCCGGATGCCCACCGTCACCTTGTCGCCCTGCTTGACCGAGCCGGGCTCCACCGCGACACGCTGCGTCTCGCCGGTTTCATAGCGCACGGTCACGCCGTCGTGCGTGACCGACTGCACGACGCCTTCCATGAAGTTCATTTTCGGCGAACCGATGAAGCCCGCCACAAACCGGTTGGCCGGCGCGTGATACAGCATCGTCGGACTGCCCACCTGTTCGAGGTTGCCCGCAGACAGCACGACGATCTTGTCCGCCAGCGTCATCGCTTCGACCTGATCGTGCGTCACGTAGATCATCGTGGTCTTCAGCTCGTCGTGCAGGCGCGCAAATTCGAGGCGCATTTTCACGCGCAATGCGGCGTCGAGGTTCGACAGCGGTTCGTCGAATAGAAACACCTTCGGCTTGCGCGTGATCGCGCGACCAATCGCGACGCGCTGACGCTGGCCGCCCGAAAGCTGCTTCGGCTTGCGATCGAGCAGATGATCGATATGCAGGATCTTTGCCGCGTTGCGCACCGCCGCGTCGATCTCCGGCTTTTTCGTGCCGGCGAGTTTCAGGCCGAAAGCCATGTTGTCGTAGAGCGTCATGTGCGGATACAGCGCGTAGGACTGAAACACCATCGCAATGCCGCGCTTGGCGGGCGGCACGTCGTTCATGCGCGTGCCGTCGATGGTCAGATCGCCGCCGCTGATGTCCTCGAGGCCGGCGATCATCCGCATCAGGGTGGATTTGCCGCAGCCGCTCGGGCCCACGAACACGACGAATTCGCCGTCGGCAATATCGAGGTTGATGTCGCGCATCACCTCAGTGTCGTCGTAGGCCTTCCGGATGTTGCGCAGAGTGACGCTTGCCATGATGTGTCTCCGTGTAATGCTGCGTGTTGCTTTGTCTGTTGCCTGGCTGTTGCCTGTCCGATGCCTGTTTGTTGCCATTGTGTTGCCGATGCCCGGCGCGGCGCATCGCTGTGTGCTCAGGGCGCCGCGGCGGTCGCGCTCAGCGTCCACTGCGCGACGAGCTCCGGCAACTGAAGCATGTCGTCGAAGACATGCCGCGCGCCGGCTGCATGCAGCTTGTCGATCTGCGCGTCGCTCGCATGACCTCCGCCGATAAAACCGAGCACCGTCATGCCCGCCGCGCTCGCCGCCGTGACGCCGGTGACGCTGTCCTCGACGACGAGGCACGCGGACGGCGCGAGGCGCAAACCCCGCGCGGCCGCCAGATAGACGTCGGGCGCGGGCTTGGGATTAGCCACGCTGTCGGCGCAAAAGAGCCGGTCGCCGAAGAACCTCACGAGTCCGGTGCGCGCCAGAACCGTCTCTACGTAGGGCCGAAAACTATTGCTCGCGCAACCCTTCAGAAGCGGCACCTGCGCCAGCGCATGTTCGATGCCTTGCACTGCCGATGCCTGCACGGCGGCGGCTTCGACCGACCGGCGAATCGCACGGATGTCGTCGAGCCCGAGGCTCTTGCCGAGCTGCATGGCCGTGCCTTCCAGCACGCTTTCTATACGCAGGCCAAGAAGCGGCAACACCACCGGTTCGACGTCCGCGCCGGGCCAGCGCGCCTGCAATTCCTGCACGAGCATGCGCGCCGCCACCGCCTCGCTGTCGATCAACACACCGTCGCAGTCGCAGATCAGCGCGAGATTGCCTGCACTCATGCCTGCCGTCATTTGACCGCCCCGAACGTGAGGCCGCGCACGAGCTGCTTCTGCGACAACCAGCCGACGATCAGGATAGGCGCCACCGCAAGCAGCGAAGCGGCCGACAGCTTGGCCCAGAAAAGGCCCTCAGGACTCGAATACGAAGCAATGAACACGGTCAGCGGCGCCGCATTCGAACTGGACAGATTGATGCTCCAGAATGCTTCGTTCCACGAAAGAATGACGAGCAGGAGCGCAGTGGAAGCGAGCCCCGGCAGCGCCATCGGCATCAGCAGATAGACGATTTCCTGCCAGGTCGCCGCGCCGTCGATTCTTCCCGCCTCCAGAATATCGCGCGGAATTTCAGCGAAATAGGTGAACGACATCCATACCGCGATCGGCAGATTGATCAGCGTGTAGACGATCACCAGACCAGACACCGTATCGAGCAGGCCGCTGTTTTTCCACAGCAGATAGATCGGCACCAGTACGCCGACGGACGGCATCATCTTGGTCGACAGCATCCAGAGCAGCACTTTCTGCGTGCGGCGCGTGGGAAAAAACGCCATCGCGTAGGCGGCTGGAACGGCCAGAATCAGGCACAGCACCGTGACACCCACCGAGATCAGAATCGAATTCCACGCGAACGCGAAGTAATTGCTGCGCGCAAATACCTCGCGAAAGCTGTCGAACGTCGGCGTGAAGAAGAGCGACGACGAATACGCCTGCTGTTCGGTCTTGAATGCGGTGATCGTCATCCAGAAGATCGGGAAAAACAGCAGCAGCGCGACGAGCCACGCAATGACGCCGGGAACCGCGCGGCGAACCGCGTCGAACGGCGATTTCGCCGGCACTGTAACGAGCGTCGCGCTCGACGCGGCAGTAGAAGCAACGTGGCTCATTTTTCGTACTCCCCTTTGAGGTTCTTCGCGAGCATCCGCACGAGGAAGAACGACACGATATTGGCCAGCACGACAGCGAGAATGCCGCCCGCCGACGCAAGACCGACGTCGAACTGTTGCAGGCCGAGCGAATAGATGAGGTACGACAGGTTCGTCGTCGCGGTGCCCGGGCCGCCGCCCGTCGTCGTATAGATTTCGGCGAAGATGGAGAGCAGAAAGATTGTTTCCATCATCACCACCACGGCAATCGCGCGTTTCAGGTGCGGCAGCGTGATGTAGAAGAACATCGCGAACGGGCCCGCGCCGTCAATGCGCGCGGCTTCCTTCTGCTCCTGGTCGAGCGACTGGATCGCCGTGAAGAGAATCAGGAATGCGAACGGCAGCCATTGCCACGCGACGATCATGATGACCGCCGTCAGCGGATACTCGGCGAACCAGTCGATCGGCTGCATGCCCAGCGCGCGCATGCCTTGCGCGATCAGACCGTAGACCGGATGCAGAATCATGTTCTTCCAGATGAGCGCGCTCACCGTGGGCATCACGAAGAACGGCGCGATGGCAAGCAGCCGCGCGACGCCCTGGCCGTAGAACTTGCGGTCGAACAGAATCGCCATCAGCACGCCGCCTACCACCGTAATGACGAGCACAGAGACGATCAGCTGCAGCGTATGAACGATCGATGGACCGAACGACGGGTCGCCGGCCAGGAACTGATAGTTGTCGAAACCGGCGAAGCCCTTCAGGTCCGGATTCAGCAGGTTGTAACGCGAGAACGAGAACCAGATCGTCATCGCGAGCGGGATTGTCATCCACAGCAAAAGGACGGCGACCGACGGCGACACGAGCCAGCGCGCCGAATTGGCTTTGCGGACTTCGCGTTCTTTTTCAGTCTGGGGATGGGCATGCATGAGAGGCAGGCGCAGAGGACGCATGATTGACCACCTGTTCGGTAATGCGCGGGCCGCACGAACCGCGCGGACTGCCGTGCCGCTTGCATGCGGCGACAAAACGGCATTGCGGCATAGGCGCGGCGATAACGGCCCGCTGTGCTGCGTGAGCCGGCTGACGGGCGTCAGCCGGCGCGTGCCACGTGCTTCAAGTGACGAGGTTCTGCCTTATTTCCGGATCACTTCCGGATCACTTCTGGTAGCCGGCCTGCTTCACCGCGCGGTCCGCGGTAGCCTGGCCTGCCGCGAGAGCCTGGTCGACGCTCATCTGACCGGCAATCGCACCGGAGATGCTCTGACCGACCACCGTACCAAACGACTGAAACTCAGGAATCCCGACGAACTGCACGCCCGTGTACGGCACCGGCTTCAAGGTCGGATGGTCCGGGTCGGCGGTTTCGATCGCCTTCAGCACGAAGTCGCTGAACGGTGCGGCCTGCTTGTACTCGGCGCGCGCGTAAGTGGACTGACGCGTGCCCGGCGGCACCGAGGCCCAGCCTTCGTCCTTCGCCACCAGTTCGATGTACTGCTTCGACGTGGCCCACGTAATGAACTTCTTCGCCGCATCCGTCTGTTTCGACGACTTCGGAATCGCCAGCGCCCACGCCCACAGCCAATGCGAGCCCTTGGGCGTGACCTGCACCGGCGCGGCCGCGAAACCCACCTTGTCCGCGATCTGCGACTGCTGCTTGTTGTACAGCATGCCGGCTGCCACGGTCGCGTCGATCCACATCGCGCACTTGCCCGAGGACATCAGCGTGAGGTTTTCGTTGAAACCGTTCGAGCTCGCTCCCGGCGGCCCGTCTTTCTTCAGCAGATCGACGTAGAACGTGATGGCCTTCTTCCATTCCGGCGACGTGAGCTGCGCGTGCCATTTTTCGTCGAACCAGCGCCCGCCGAAGGTGTTCACCACCGTCGTGCCGTAAGCCATGTTTTCGCCCCAGCCCGCCTTGCCGCGCAGGCAGATGCCGTAGACGCCGTTGGCTTTGTCGGTGAGCTTGTCGGCGAATTGCGCGATCTGGTCGTAGGTCGGCTGATCGGGCATTTTCAGCCCCTTCGCCGCGAACAGGTCCTTGCGGTAATACGTCATGGAGCTTTCGACGTAAAACGGCAACGCGTACAACTGGCCGCCTGCGGACAGGCCGTCGCGCGCGGTCTTCACGACGTCGTTCAGATCGTAGTCGGCGGGCAGGTTCGTGAGCGGCGTGAGCCAGCCGCGCTTGCCCCACTGCGGCGTTTCATAGGCGCCGATCGTCATCACGTCGAACTGGCCGCTGCCCGTCGTGATGTCCGTCGTGGCCCGCTGACGCAGCACGTTTTCTTCGAGAATCACCCAGTTCAGCTTGATGTCCGGATTGGCCTTTTCGAATTCGGGCGAGAGCTTCTTCAGCTCGATCATGTCCGGATTGTTCAGGGTCGCGATCGTGACAGTGGCCGCCGACGCGCTCAGCGCAAAGCATGCAGCGGCGCCTGCGCTGACCACTCTGAGCGCGGATTTGAGGGCTGGTTTCATGTGTGTTGTCTCCTTTCTCGTGCGTTATGTGATGCTGCGTTTGTTGTACGAAATGGCGCTGGACGATGCATTGGGGCGCATTGAAGCGCTCAGCTCATCCAGTTGCCGCCGTCGACGTTAAGCGTTTGGGCGGTGATGTAGTCGGCATCCGCCGATGCGAGGAAAAGCGCCGCGCCCGTCAGATCTTCGGGCACGCCCATGCGCCCGAGCGGCACGGCTTCGCCGACGAGGCGCTTCTTCTCGCCGAGCGGCCGGTTTTCGTAACGGGCGAAGAGCGCGTCGACTTCTTTCCACATCGGCGTATCGACGACACCCGGCGCGATGCCGTTCACATTGATCTTGTGCGGCGCGAGCGCCAATGCCGCGGATTGCGTGTAGCTAAGCACAGCGGCCTTCGTCGCGCAGTAATGCGACACGAGCGCTTCGCCGCGCCGCCCCGCCTGCGACGACATATTGATGATCTTGCCGCCGCGGCCTTGCTCGACCATGTGTCGCGCCACGGCTTGCATGAGGAAGAACATGCCCTTCACATTGACCGCGAAGAGGCGGTCGAACACGTCCCATGATTCGTCGAGAATCGGGCGCATGTCGAAGAGCGCCGCGTTATTGAAGAGAATGTCGATCCGGCCGAAACGCTCCACCGTGCTCGCGACGATGCGCTCGATGTCCTCCCGGCGCGTGACGTCCGCGCTGACAGTCAGCAGGCGCTCGCCATGCGAGGCGCGCAGCGCGTCGGCAAAACTGTCCGCCGGCTTGACGTCGACCAGCACACATTGCGCGCCCTCGTCCAGATAGCGCCTCGCCACGGCTTCGCCTATGCCGCTTGCCGCGCCCGTCAGAATGGCCACCTTGTCTTGCAGTCGTGCTGCCACGCTTTGTCTCCGGTTCGTTCCGCTTTCGACGCGTAGTGAGCGTTCGCTCATTGCGCGATCAATTGCTCTGTTTGTGATCGAATGATCGGATACGCACCGGGCCATGTCAAGGCGCTCGGACAGATTTCGATGGTGCAGCGCGCAACGAGCGCGCCGCGCCTCCCAGCGGTCCCCGCCGGTTTACTGACAATGAAATGAGATACGTTATATCATTGCGGACTCGCGTTCCTGCCCGCTGTTGCGTCCCCACGAGGTCATGCGGGCGCTCGCGCCACATGCTGACGGACGCGCCCGGCACCGGCATGGACGTCGGCCAGAAACGCCGCAGCCGTCCTCAGGTTCGCGATTCGTTCAACCTCCTGCAGCAGGACACACAATGAAGAAGATCGTCACCATGTTGCTCCCGAAGTATGTCGCTGCGGTCACAGCCGCGTTCGCGTTAAGCCAGGCAGCGCTCGCCGGGGATGCGAAAATTCCCGTCGTGGCTGCGGAAAACTTCTACGGCGACGTGGTCCAGCAACTGGGCGGCGACCGTGTCGACGTGACGAGCATTCTCAGCAATCCGGACCAGGACCCGCACCTGTTCGAGGCGAGCGCTAAGACGGCGCGCGCGCTGCAGCATGCGAGCCTTGTGGTCTACAACGGCGCCGACTACGATCCGTGGATGGCAAAATTGCTGGCCGCATCGAAGAACGCCGAGGGAGGCAAGCGCACGATCATCGTCGCGGCCGAGCTGACCGGCAAGAAGAGCGGCGACAACCCGCATCTCTGGTACGACCTCGCGACCATGCCGAAGGTAGCGCGCGCGGTCAGCGCCGCGCTCGTCGCGGCCGACCCGGCGCACAAGTCGGCGTACGATGCGAACCTCGCGAAGTTTCTCGATTCGCTGAAGCCGGTCGAAGGCAAGGTCGCCGAACTGCACGGCCGCTATGCGGGCACGCCGGTCACGGCAACGGAGCCGGTGTTCGGCTACATGTCGGACGCCATCGGGCTCACCATGCGCAATATGCGCTTCCAGATGGCGGCCATGAACGACACCGAGGCAAGCGCGTCCGACATCGCCGCGTTCGAACGCGATCTGCGCGAAAAGCGCGTGCGCGTACTGATCTATAACAGCCAGGCAACCGAGGCTCTGACCAAACGCATGTTGAATCTCGCGCAGCAATCGAAGGTGCCGACCGTGAGCGTCACCGAGACGGAGCCCGCTCACACCACCTATCAGACGTGGATGCTCGCGCAACTGGACGCGCTCGGCGCGGCACTCGGCAAAGGTGGCGACTCGAACGCGGCGGCGGCCGGCGTCAAAGGAAAGAGCCAATGAACGACACTGGCCGCAGCACGCCAGCCAATGCACCCCTGAGCGAAGCGACGCTCGCGGCAAACCGCGCGCCCGTGCTCGAACTCGATCACGTCACGCTCGAACTCGGCGAGCGCACGATCTTGCGCGATACGGGCTTCGTCGTGAATCAGGGCGAATTCGTCGGCGTGCTCGGACCGAACGGCGCGGGCAAGACCACGCTGATGCGCGCGGTGCTCGGCCTCGTGCCGGCAGCACGCGGCACGATCCGCGTGCTGGGAGAAGCGGTGGCCCGCGGCAACCCGTCGATCGGCTATATGCCGCAAACGCGCAGCGCGCTCGCGGGGCGGCGCGTGCGCGGCCGCGATTTCGTCGCGATGGCGGCGGACGGCCACCGCTGGGGCCTGCCTCACGCGGACGCAACAACCCGCGCGGATGTCGAGCGCGTGCTCGAACTGGTGGGCGGGCGTCAACTCGCCGAACGGCCGCTGTCCGAACTGTCCGGCGGCGAGCGCCAGCGCCTTCTGCTCGCGCAATGCCTGCTCGGCAATCCGAAACTGCTGCTGCTGGATGAACCGCTGATCAGCCTGGACCCGCATCATCAGAAGAGCGTGGTGGAGCTCGTACGGCGCGTGCAGCGGGAGCTTGGCATTGCCGTGCTGTTCTCCGCACACGAACTCAATCCGCTTCTGAACTCGATCGATCGCGTGCTGTATCTCGGCAGCGGCGTCGCGGCGCTCGGCACCGTCGACGAAGTCATCACGCGGCCGGTGCTGTCGCGCCTTTACGGCTCGCCGATCGACGTGATGCGCGTGAACGGCCGCATCTTCGTGATGTCGGGCGGCGTCGAAGTGGAAAAGCACGATCACGAACACGAGCACGACGAAAACGGCGGGCACGCGCATTCCCATGCTCACGCGCACGGTCATGCTCATGGCCACTCCCACGGGCACGCTCATGGCGACGCGAATGGCCACGAGAATGGCCACGCCAATGAGCGCGAGCACCCGCATAACCCACGCGACGGACACAAGCACGATGTTTGAATACGACTTCATGGTGAACGCGTTTGCGGCGTCGGGAATCGTCGCCGTGCTCGCGGGCGTGGTCGGCTATTTCCTCGTGATGCGGGGACAAACCTTCGCGGGCCACGCGCTTTCGCATGTCGGCTTCACCGGTGCGACCGGCGCGGTGCTGATCGGCATTTCGCCGATCTGGGGCATGGTCGGCTTCACGCTCGCGGCAGGCGTCGGCATGGGAGCGCTCGGCGAGCGGCTCGCCGGGCGCGATGTCGCCATCGGCGTGATTCTTTCGCTGTCGCTTGGCTTCGGGCTTTTGTTTCTGCACTTCTTCACGGCCTATGCGACGCAGGTCACGGCGCTGCTGTTCGGCAACGTGCTCGGCGTGAACGAATCGACCCTGGCGGTGCTGGCGGGACTCGGCGTGGTCAGCCTGCTCGCGCTCGCGGCGATCATGCGGCCGTTGCTCTTCGCATCGCTGCAGCCTGAACTGGCCGAAGCCAAGGGCGTGTCCTTGAGGCTCGTGTCGGTGCTGTTTCTAGCGATTGCGGCGCTCGCGGTGGCCGCGTGCACGCAGATCGTCGGCGTATTGCTTGTCTTCACGCTCATGGTGGGCCCGGCCGCCGCCGCGCAAAACATGAGCACGCGGCTTGGGACCGGCCTCGTGCTCGCGGCCGGTCTGGCGCTGCTGCAAGCATGGCTCGGCGTGACGCTCGCGTTTTATACCGACTGGCCGACGAGCTTCTGGATCACGGCGCTCTCGGCGGTGGTGTACGGCGCGAGCCTGCTGAAGCGCCGCTGAAGCACACATTCGATGGCGGCCCGCACGGCGCCGCCATCGACACGACGACCCTCAGCCGAGCAGCACCTTCGCGTGATGCGCGATGTGATCCTCGATAAACGTCGAGATGAAGTAATACCCGTGGTCGTAACCCGCGTGACGGCGCAACGTCAGCGGCTGGCCCGCGGCCTTGCACGCGGCTTCGAACACGTCCGGATACAGCTGCTCGGCGAGAAACGCGTCGGCGAGGCCCTGATCGACCAGAATGCCTTCCTCGAACCTGCGCGATGCGCGCGCCACGAGCTCGCTCGCGTCGTACGCTTTCCACGCCTCGCGGTTCTCGCCCAGATAGCCGCTGAACGCCTTCTCGCCCCACGGGCAGCGCGTGGGCGCGGCAATCGGCGCGAACGCCGACACCGAGCGATAGATGTCCGGATTGCGCAGCGCCAGCATCAGCGCGCCGTGCCCGCCCATGGAATGCCCGAAGATGCCGAGCCGCGCCGCATCCACGGGCAGTTCGGCCAGCACGGTCTCGCGCAGCTCGTCGCGCACATACGAATACATGCGATAGTGCCGCGCCCACGGCTCCTGTGTGGCGTCGACGTAAAAGCCCGCACCCACGCCGAAGTCCCACGCCGCGCTCTCGCCCGGCACGCCCGCGCCGCGCGGACTCGTGTCGGGCGCGACGAGCGCCACGCCATGCTGCGCGGCAAAGCGCTGCGCGCCCGCCTTGATCGCGAAGGTCTCTTCGGTGCAGGTCAGCCCCGCGAGGTAAAACAGCGCGGGCACCCTCGCATTGGCCTCCAAGCCCCGCGGCGGCAGATACACCGAAAAGCGCATCGGCAGGCCGATGGTCTGCGACTCGTGCCGGTAGAAACGCTGCACGCCGCCATGGCAGGCGTGCGACGACAATAGTTCGAGCATCGCAACGCTCCTCGCTTAGTACAGCACGACCGAGCGGATCGACTCGCCCTTCTTCATCAGATCGAAGCCCTCGTTGATGCGCTCGAGCGGCAGCCGGTGCGTGATCAGATCGTCGATGTTGATCTTGCCTTCCATATACCAGTCGACGATCTTCGGCACGTCCGTGCGGCCGCGCGCGCCGCCGAACGCGGAGCCCTTCCACTCGCGGCCCGTGACCAGCTGGAACGGACGCGTGCTGATCTCTTCGCCGGCCGCCGCCACGCCGATGATGAACGACTGCCCCCAACCCTTGTGCGTGCATTCGAGCGCCTGGCGCATCAGCTTCACATTGCCGACGCATTCGAACGAGTAATCCGCACCGCCATCGGTCAGCTGCACGATGTGGTCGACCACGTTCTCGACTTCATTCGGATTGATGAAGTGCGTCATGCCGAACTTCTTCGCCAGTTCGACGCGTCCCGGGTTGATATCGACGCCGATGATCCTGTCGGCACCGACCATTTTGGCGCCTTGGATCACATTCAGACCGATGCCGCCGAGCCCGAACACGACGACATTCGCGCCCGCTTCGACCTTCGCGGAATAGACGACCGCGCCCACGCCCGTCGTGACGCCGCAGCCGATGTAGCAGATCTTGTCGAACGGCGCGTCTTCACGCACTTTCGCAACCGCGATTTCCGGCACCACGATGTAGTTCGAAAACGTGGACGTGCCCATGTAATGAAAGAGCGGCTTGCCGTCGAGCGAGAAGCGCGAGGTCGCGTCGGGCATGAGGCCCTTGCCTTGCGTCGCGCGAATCGCCTGACAGAGGTTCGTCTTGCGCGACAGACAGAACTTGCATTGACGGCATTCGGGCGTGTAGAGCGGAATCACGTGGTCGCCCTTCTTGAGCGTGCCGACGCCCGGCCCCGTGTCGACGATCACGCCTGCGCCTTCGTGGCCGAGAATTGCCGGGAAAATGCCTTCGGGGTCCGCGCCCGAGAGCGTGTAGTAGTCGGTGTGACAGATGCCCGTTGCTTTCACTTCGATCAGGACTTCGCCGGCACGCGGGCCTTCGAGGTCGACTTCCTCGATCGTCAGCGGGGCGCCGGCTTTCCATGCGATGGCTGCTTTGGTTTTCATCGTGACTACTCCTGTGAGTCGGTGAATGCGATGGATCTTGAAGGTTGCGTGTCGAGCGTTGCACGTCGCGAAGCGCTGTGTCGCGGCATGCGGATTCTGCATTCGAGCTGGGCTGCGCGTGCTACAGGCTAACGCACGAAAAGCGTCATGGTATTGCAAAGTGCGTCACCGCCTTGTCAGCGCGTGACATCGTGGCCTGGTGGCTGAGCTGCTGTCGAAGCGTCGAACCATGTTTCGACGCGACCGTACAGATCGAGAAAGCGTGCATAGCGGTCGGCGAGCGCGCGGTCGCCTCGTGGGCTCGCCACAGGTGCGGCGCCGGGCGCCAGCGCGGCGAGATCGTGCACATGCCAGTGACCGCTCGCGATGCCGCCGAGAATCGCCGCGCCGCGCGGCGCCGCGTTCGGGCAATCCACCGCGTGAAGCTCCGCGCCCAACGCATCGGCGAGCAACTGGCGCCAGCGCGCATCGACGGAACCGCCTCCTGCAAGTTTCAGTGTGGTCACCGTCGCGCCGCTTGTGCGGATCGCATCGAGACCCGCGCGCAGTGAAAACGCGACGCCTTCGAATGCGGCGCGCATCATCGCGCCGCGCGTGTGATCGAGCGCGAGCCCGAGCCAGCCGCCGCGCGCCGACGGATTGAGCCACGGCGTGCGCTCGCCGGTCAGATACGGAAGGAAGGTGAGCGGTGCGGCTGGTGTTGCGGTGGCCGCTGCGCGCGCGGTCGCGCGCAGGTTTGCCTTTGTGTGTGCGCTTGCGCCGGCTTGTCCGCTCGTGCCCAAAGCGTGGGCCGACAAATCGCCAGGCCCGTCGCCGAACGCGTCACGATAGGCCTCTGCCCACTCGTACGACAGCCACCCGCGCGCGCGTTCGAGCGCGATGCCGACGTTTTGCATCGCGGCCATCCGATACCAGTGGTCGCTCGCCGCCCGATAGCGATGCAAGCCTCGCGCGGCCGCGGGCTCGTGCTCGGCGAGCACGACGATCTGGCCGCCGGTGCCGGTTGTGAGGAGCGCGTCGCCGTCGCGTGCAAGACCGCTGCCGAGCGCGGCGCACGGCGTGTCCGCGGCGCCGGTGGCCAATACGATGCCCGCGCGCAAACCCAAGGCCTGCGCGGCGTCTGTCGACAGCACGCCGGCTGCGGCATACGACGGCCCCGGCGGCGCAAACCATTCGCGCGCGATGCCGAGCCGCTCGAGCAGCGCCGCGTCCCACGCGCCGTCGGGATCGGCGAGCGCGGTCGCGCAGGCGTCGGATGGATCAGTGGCGACTGCGCCGCCCAGCGCGACGCGCAGCCAGTCCTTCGGCTGCAGCGCCCAGCGGGTGCGGCTCGCGGACTCCGGCTCGTGCAGCACGATCCAGCGCAGCAACGGACCGGCCATGCCCGGCGCGACCGGATTCGGCTGCGGCTCGGGCCACGCGTCGAGCAGATCGAGCGCGCGCGTGTCGGGCCACAGCATGGCGGGCCGCACCGCGTTGCCCGACGCGTCGGTCAACACCACGCCGTGCATCTGCCCCGACAAGCCGATCGCTTTGACCTCGCGGCGCAGCGCCTGCGGCAAGCGCGCCGCGGCTTCGGTGAGCGCGCGCCACCACGTTTGCACCGATGTTTCCGCCCAGCCCGCGTGCGGCGTCTCAAGCGCATAAGCGACGCTGGCGGCCGCCTGTTCGTGGCCGTCTTCATCGACGATTGCAACTTTGAGGGAACCGGTGCCGAGGTCGATGCCGAGAAAGCTCATGAGCGATAACGTGGGATGGGTTGACGCACGCAGAACCGCGTGCCGAAGATGCGGAAACACGTATTTTTACGTGTCGCGCGCGCTGCGCAAAGCCTCGCCGCGGCGAGCCGGAAAAACCGGCCGTCGCTGGCGAATCGCGGGTTAACCCCGCCCCGCGGCGCGCCGCGCGAAAATCCGACTATGCGCGAGGCCGGATACACCTTATCGATTCTCACATATATCGCCGCGACCCGGGCACGCGGCGCAGCGACGCGCGCGGCGCGGCTGCAAGGGGCTGCCCGCCGGTGAAACCGCCGCTCGCCGCAAATTCGCGCTTCCGGGCGCACCCACCCATATCGTGACCGGGAATGCGGGAATAGGCGCCAGCGGTCTTGTTGCGCTTTTTCGTCCCCGATACCTTGGAGTCCATCCCAAAACTAGACGGTGGAGAGAGACGTTATGCAATCGAACACGGTTCACCCGTGCGACGAGCGGCTGCCCGCGGGCCAGTTGCTGACCCTCGGCATTCAGCACGTCCTGGTGATGTACGCCGGCGCCGTCGCCGTGCCGCTGATCGTCGGCGCAGCGCTCAAGCTGCCGAAAGACCAGATCGCCTTCCTGATCAGCGCGGATCTGTTCTCCTGCGGCATCGCCACGTTGATCCAGACGCTCGGCCTGTGGATCTTCGGCATCCGCCTGCCGGTGATCATGGGCTGCACCTTCGCCGCGGTCGGCCCGATGGTGGCGATCGGCACGAATCCGTCGCTCGGCATTCTGGATATCTTCGGCTCGACCATCGCCGCCGGCGTGATCGGCATTCTGCTGGCGCCCGCCGTCGGCAAGCTATTGCGCTTTTTCCCGCCGGTCGTGATCGGCGTGGTGATTTCGGTGATCGGCTTGTCGCTGATGGGCGTGGGCATCAACTGGGCGGCCGGCGGCGTCGGCAATCCGGATTACGGCAATCCGCTGTACCTCGGCCTGTCGCTGATCGTGCTGATGCTGATTCTGCTCATCAACAAGTTTGCCAAAGGTTTCCTCGCCAACATCTCGGTGCTGCTCGGCATTGTGGCGGGCTTCGTGATCGCGCTCGTGCTTGGCCGCGTCAACATGGACGGCGTCACGCACGCGCCGTGGGTCGGTTTCGTGATGCCGTTCCACTTCGGCTTGCCGCACTTCGATCCGCTTTCCATCGCGACCATGGTCACCGTGATGTTCGTCACCTTCATCGAATCGACGGGTATGTTCCTCGCGGTCGGCGACATGGTCGACCAGCCGGTCGATCAGAAAACGCTGGTGCGCGGCCTGCGCGTGGACGGACTCGGCACGCTGATCGGCGGCATCTTCAACTCGTTTCCGCATACGTCGTTTTCGCAGAACGTCGGCTTGATCGGCGTGACGGGCGTAAAGAGCCGCTTTGTCTGCGCGATGGGCGGCGTGATTCTCGTGCTGCTCGGCCTCTTTCCGAAGATGGCGCAGGTCGTCGCCTCCGTGCCGGCGTTCGTGCTGGGCGGCGCGGGCATTGTGATGTTCGGCATGGTCGCGGCGAACGGCATCAAGGTGCTGTCGAAGGTGGACTTCGTGAAGAATCACCACAACCTGTTCATCGTCGCGGTGAGTATCGGGCTCGGACTCGTGCCGGTGGTGTCGCCGCACTTCTTCTCGCGGCTGCCGGCGGCCTTGTCGCCGCTCTTGCACAGCGGGATTCTGCTGGCTTCCGTGTCCGCGGTCGTGCTGAATCTGATTTTCAACGGCGTCAAAAGCGAGAAGAAGGCGCAGTGCGACATCCGCAGGGCTGGCCATGATTTCGACGGACGCGGCGGCCAGGAACCGCAACGCGATGAGATGTTCCGCGCGGCCGATCTGCATTGAGGCTCACGGCCGGGAGCCCGCGCCGGTCGCGCGTCGGGCTTCTTTACTGTCGCAAACCATAAACGGCGCGCCGGTCGCTGCAGTCGCAAGGTCCGGTGCAAAAAAAAACGCCACGGCATGCCGTGGCGTTTTTGGTTACGTGCTGTCGAACCGCTGCGACATTCAGCCCGCAGTGGCCGCCGAAGCCGCCGCCGGCGCACTCGCCGCGCCGTAGTCGACGGGAGCATCGGCCGGACGCGGCTGATCGCCGTTATGCTCGATCCAGCCGCCGCCCAGCGCCTGGTACAGCGTGACCAGGTTCTGCAGACGCTCCATGCGCGCAGTGATCAACGACTGCTGCGACGAGTACAGATCGGTCTGCGCCGTCAGCACCGACAGGTAGCTGTCGACGCCGTTCGTATAGCGCAGATTCGACAGATCCAGCCGGCGCTGTTGCGCGAACGTGTTGCGCTCGAGCGACTGGATCTGCTGATCGTACGTGCCGCGCGCGGCCAGCGCGTCCGCCACTTCGCGGAAGGCCGTCTGGATCGCCTTTTCATACGTGGCGATCTGGGCGTTCTTCTGGATGTTGGCGAGATCGAGGTTGGCCTTGTTCTGGCCGCCCTCGAAGATCGGCAACGTGATGGACGGCGCAAAGCTCCACGCGGCCGAGCCCGGCTTGAACAAACCGCCGAGTGTCGGGCTCAACGTGCCGAAGCTGCCCGTCAGCGAGACCTTCGGGAAGAACGCCGCGCGCGCCGCGCCGATATTCGCATTGGCCGCGAGCAGGTTCTCTTCGGCCTCCATGATGTCCGGACGACGCGTCAGCAGATCGGACGGCAGACCCGCCGGAATATCCGTGAGCAGGTTCTGATCGCTCAACGTGAGTCCCGGCGGCAGATCGGCGGGCAGCGGCTCGCCGAGCAGCAGCACCAGCGCATTCTCGGCCTGAGCCCGCAAGCGCTCCTGCGACTGCAGGTTCGCGCCCGCCTGCTCGACTACCGTTTGCGCCTGGCGCAGATCGAGCTCCGAACCCGTGCCGTTGTCGAACTGCAGCTTCGTGATGCGATACGACTCCTCGGCCGTTTTCAGCGTGCCTTGCGTGACTTTCAGCAGATCGTCGAGTTCCAGCACCGTCAGATACTGATTCGCGACCTGCGAAACCAGCGAAATTTCCGCTGCCTTGCGCGCCTGTGTGGTGGCCAGGTATTGCGCCAACGCCTGATCTTTCAGGCTCTGAACCCGCCCGAAGAAGTCGATTTCCCACGAGGCGTTCAGACCCACCGAATACGAATTCGAAATCGTATTGCCGAACACCGACAGATTTTTCGGCGTGCGCTGCTTGGTTTGCGAAGCCGCGGCGTCGAGCGTGGGGAACAGACCCGCGCGAACAATGCGGAACTGCGCCTGCGACGCCTGCATGTTCAGCACCGACACGCGCAGATCGCGGTTGTTCTTCAGCGCGATCTCGATCAGCCGCTGCATGCGCGGATCGACAAAGAAATCGCGCCAGCCGATGTCGGCCGCGGCCATGCCGTTGGCGCTGCGCGCGCCCGGCTGGGCGGCGCCCGGCTGCGCGTCGTACACGCCGCCGGTCGGGAAAGTGCTCGTTACCGGCGCGGCGGGGCGCTCGTACTTCGGCGCCATCGTGCAACCGGCGGCGAACAGCGCGGCCGCTACTGCAATCAAAGAGTGTTTTTGCATCTCAATGTCCGTCCTTGCCCGAGCCATTGCTGTCCGGATCATGCGGATGGTGCTGGTTGTAGTGTGCGAGCGCCACATCCGGGTCTTCCTTCTCGCCGCCGAACTTCGCGCGAATCACGACGAAGAACATCGGGATCATGAAGATCGCGAGGAAGGTCGCCGTCAACATCCCGCCGATCACGCCCGTGCCGATGGCGTGCTGGCTCGCCGAGCCGGCGCCGTTGCTGATCGCAAGCGGCATCACGCCGAGAATGAACGCGAGCGAGGTCATCAGAATCGGACGCAGCCGCAGACGCGCCGCTTCCAGCGCGGCCTCGATCGGCCCCATCCCTTCGCCCTGTTGCAACTCGCGCGCGAATTCCACGATCAGAATCGCGTTCTTCGCCGACAAGCCCACCGTGGTCAGCAGGCCGACCTGGAAGAACACGTCGTTTTCGAGCCCGCGCAGCGTGGCGGCGAGCAGTGCGCCGATCACGCCGAGCGGCACCACCATGATCACCGAGAACGGGATCGACCAGCTTTCATACAGCGCCGCGAGACACAGGAACACGACGAGGATCGAGATGCCGTACAGAATCGGCGCCTGCGAACCGGACTGGCGCTCCTGCAGGGACAGACCCGTCCACTCGTAGCCGATGCCCGCCGGCAATTTCGCCACGAGCGCTTCCATGGCCGACATGGCCTGACCCGTCGACTTGCCGGGCGCCGCCGCACCCTGGATTTCCACCGCGGAAATACCGTTGTAACGCTCGAGCTTCGGCGAACCGTAAGCCCACTCCCCGCTCGCGAACGACGAGAACGGCACCATGCTTCCGCCCGTGTTGCGCACATACCAGGCGCTCAGGTCTTCGGGTTTCATGCGGAACGGCGCATCGCCCTGCATGTAGACCTTCTTGATCCGGCCGTCCGTATCGAGGAAGTTGTTCACGTATTGCGACGCCCACGCGATCGAGAACGTCTGGTCGATCGCGGACAACGACACGCCGAGCGCCGCCGCCTTTTCGTGGTCGATATTCACCTTGAACTGCGGCGTATCGTTCAGGCCGTTCGGACGGACCTGAGCCAACGTCGGATCTTTCGCGGCCATACCGAGCAGCATGTTGCGCGCTTCCATCAATTTGGCGTGGCCGACGCCCGCGCGGTCCTGCAGCTCGAAGTCGAAGCCCGCGGCCGTGCCGAGTTCAGGAATCGACGGCGGATTCACCGGATACACCAGCGCGTTCTTGTAGCTGCCGAAGTGCATGAAGAGACGGCCCACCAGCGCCTGCACCTTTTGATCGCCGTGCTGGCGCTGCGCGTAGTCCTTCATCCGCACGAACACGAGACCGGCATTCTGACCGCGGCCCGCGAAGCTGAAGCCGTTCACCGTGAAGGTGGATTCGACAATCGCCTTTTCGCTGTTAAGCAGATAGTCGGACACGTCCTTCAGTGCGCGCGCAGTGGTTTCCTGCGTCGAGCCCGACGGCGTCTGCACGAGCACGAACATGGTGCCCTGGTCTTCGTCCGGCAGGAACGATTTCGGCAGTCGCACGAACAGCAGGCCGACCGCGACGATCACGACCATATAGATGATGAGCCAGCGACCCGAGCGCTTGATCACGTGGTGCACGCCCGAGTGATACCTGTCGCGGCTCTTGTTGAAGGTGCGGTTGAACCAGCCGAAGAAGCCCTTCTTCTCTTCGTGATGGCCTTGCGGAATCGGCTTGAGGATCGTCGCGCACAAGGCCGGCGTGAGAATCAAAGCGACCAGCACGGACAGTACCATCGCCGCCACGATAGTCAGCGAGAACTGCCGGTAAATCGCGCCGACCGAGCCGCCCGAGAACGCCACCGGCACGAACACCGCCGACAGCACGAGCGCCACGCCGACGAGCGCGCCGGTAATCTGGTCCATCGCCTTGCGGGTTGCTTCGCGGGGCGACAAGCCCTCCTCCGCCATCACCCGCTCGACGTTTTCCACCACCACGATCGCGTCGTCCACCAGGAGGCCGATGGCGAGCACGAGACCGAACATGGACAGCGTGTTGATGGAGAAGCCCACCACGCTCATGATCGCGAACGTGCCGAGCAGCACCACCGGCACGGCGATCGTCGGGATCAGCGTGGCCCGCAGGTTCTGCAGGAACAGATACATCACGAGGAACACGAGCACGATGCCTTCGAGCAGCGTCTTGACCACTTCCTCGATGGACAGGCGCACGAACGGCGTGGTGTCGTACGGATACTTCACGACGAGGCCGTGCGGGAAGTACTTCGACAGCTCGTCGATCTTCGCGCGCACCGCCTTCGCGGTGGCGAGCGCATTCGCGCCCGTGGCGAGCTGAATACCGAAGCCGGCCGTCGGCTGACCGTTGTACTTGGTGTCGAAGTTGTAGTTTTCGCCGCCCAGCTCGACGCGCGCCACGTCCTTGATGCGGACCTGCGAGCCGTCCGGGTTCACCTTCAGCAGCACGTTGCCGAACTGTTCGGGCGTATTGAGCAGCGTGGCTTCCGTGATGGTCGCCTGCAACACCTGCCCCGGCACCGACGGCGTGCCGCCGAGCGAGCCGCCCGCAACCTGAACGTTCTGCGCCTGCAACGCGCTTTGCACGTCCACCGGGGTGAGGCCGAAGTTGGTGAGCTTGTTCGCGTCGAGCCAGATCCGCATCGCGTACTGCGAGCCGAACAGCGTGACCGTGCCCACGCCGTCGATACGGCTGACCGGGTCCTGCACGTTCGACGCGACGTAGTTCGCGAGGTCGTACTTGTTCATGCTGCCGTCTTCGGACACGAACGCCATGACCATCAGGAAGCTGCTGCTCGACTTCGTGACCTTGGTGCCCAGTTGCTGCACGGCTTGCGGCAGGAGCGGCGTGGCAAGCTGCAGCTTGTTCTGCACCTGCACCTGCGCGATGTCAGGATTGGTGCCGGCCGCGAACGTCAGCGTGATGGTGGCGGTACCCGAGTCGTCCGACGTGGACGACAGGTACAGCAGGTGGTCAAGACCACTCATCGACTGCTCGATCACCTGCGTCACGGTGTTTTCCACCGTTTTCGCCGAAGCGCCCGGATAAGTCGCGCTGATCTGCACGGCCGGCGGCGCGATGGTCGGGTATTGCGCGATCGGCAATGTAAACACCGACGCGATACCCGCGAGCATCAGGATGATGGCGATCACCCATGCAAAAATCGGGCGATCAATAAAGAACTTTGCCATGTGGCGGGCTCCCTGTTATTACGCGCCCGATGCAGCGGAGGCAGGTTGAGCCGTCTGCGCACCGCCGCTGACGGCCGGCGCGCCCGAAGCGGCTGCGCCGGAGGCAGGCGAGGCGGGAAGTTGCGCGGGAACGGCCTTGACCTGCATGCCCGGTTTCGCCTTGTCGGTGCCCTGCACGATCACGCGGTCGCCGGGTTTGAGGCCGCTTTCGACCACCCAGTTGGAACCATACGTGCCCGACGTGACGAGCTGACGCAAGGCAACCTTGTTGTCGTCGCCGACGACGAGCGCGGTGGGCTGACCCTTCTGGTCGTGCGTGATGCCGACTTGCGGCACGACGAGCGCGTTCTCGTTCACGCCTTCCTCGATCTTCGCGCGCACGAACATGCCGGGCAGCAGCACCTTGTCCTTGTTCTGGAAGATCGCGCGCACGGTGACCGAGCCCGTGCTCTGGTCGACCGTCACGTCGGTGAACTGCAGCTTGCCTTTTTCGGAGTACGTGCGGCCGTCTTCGAGGATCAGCGAAACCTTGGCGGCGTCGGGACCGTTCGTTTTCAGACGCCCTTCCTGGATCTCGCGGCGTAATTTCAGGCCGTCGAGGCTCGACTGCGTCAGATCGACATAGACCGGATCGAGTTGCTGCACGGTGGCGAGCAAGGTCGCGGCGCTCGCCTGCACATAGGCGCCCGGCGTGACTTGCGACACGCCGACCTGGCCGGTCACGGGCGAAGTCACGTCCGTATAGCCGAGGTTGATCTGCGCGGTCTCGACCGCTGCCTTACCGGCGGCGACGTCGGCCGCGGCCTGGCCTTCTGCGGCCACGGCGTTGTCGTAGTCCTGCTTGCTCACCGCGTTGGCGGCCACCAGCACCTTGTAGCGATTCGCCTGCGCCGTGGTGGACGCGAGGTTCGCCTGCGCCTTGGCGAGCGTCGCCTTCGCATTGTTCAACGTGGCGATGTACGGCGCCGGGTCGATCTTATAGAGACGCTGACCGGCCTTGACCTGACCGCCTTCGGTGAATTCGCGGCGCAGCACGATGCCGTCGACCCGCGCGCGCACTTGCGCGACGAGGAAGGCGCTGGTGCGGCCCGGCAATTCGGTGACGACAGGTACGGTAGTCGGCTGGACGGTGACGACGCCGACTTCGGGCGTCTGTTGCGGCGGGGCAGATTGTTTTGGTCCGCACGCTGCCAGCAATACGGCAGCCGTCGCGGCACTGATTAAGCGGAATGGAACCCGTTCGACGCGCATGGCGACCTCTGTCTATGACTGAGAATGAAAAAGTGCGCGCATCCCTACCCCGGGGACGGCGGCGCACACATGCGTCTTGCGACGCTCGACCGGAAGCCCGCGGATACCTGCCTGAGCTGCGAGGCACCTGGGGCGACTGCGCCAAACCGGGAAAATGCGGCACGGCACCGCCCGTTCGGGCGCGGCGCCAGAAGCTTTTGAAAGGCAACAGTGACGGATATTAACCGGTTTTAACCGGCCGTCACGGCTCGGGCGATCCGATCGTGGGGTGCTATTATATATACATTCACGAATGGATGTAAAAGTAGGTTACTTCTCTTGCAGGCGGGGGACCGGCAAGAAAGCTTTCACGAAACACTTCACGGCAAACGGATTGTCACCGGGCGTACTTAAAAGAACCGGGAAAACCCCACAATCACGGCAGGTCATACAAATATGGTCCGAAGAACCAAGGAAGAGGCGCTGGAGACGCGCAACAGCATTCTCGACGCGGCAGAAAAAGTGTTTTTTGAAAAAGGCGTATCGCGCACGTCCCTCGCGGACATCGCGCAGGCGGCTGGCGTCACGCGCGGCGCCATCTATTGGCACTTCTCGCACAAGAGCGACCTGTTCACGGAGATGTTCGACCGCGTGCTGCTGCCGCTCGACGAACTCAAGGCCGCATCGCTCGACCCGAACGAGCCGGATCCGCTCGGGCGTCTGATGGAAATCTGCATTGTCTGTCTGCGCGACACCGCGAACGATCCGCGCCGCCGCCGCGTGTTCGACATCCTGTTTCTGAAGTGCGAACTCGTCGAGGAAATGGGACCGGTCATGGTCCGCTATCAGACCAACATGCGCGAAGGGCTGACCAAGATCGAAGGCGGCTTGCGCAACGCGATCTCGAAAGGACAGTTGCCGGATGACCTCGACACCAGACTGGCCGCGGCCATGGTGCATGCTTTTGTCGGCGGCTCGCTGCGCGACATGCTGTTTTTGCCGGACGCAACGGACTTTGCCGCGCTCGGCGAGCGCATGGTCGAAGGCATGTTCGACGCGCTTCGGTTCAGCCCGGCGCTGCGCAAGCGCGCGCCGGGCGGGCCACCTTCCACGGCGGCTGGTTAGCCGCCTGCGTCACTGCGAGGTTCAGCGGTTCCCGCTACGCGCTTTCTGATTCGACGCATAGATGTTGCCGCGCTCCAGCGGCACGCCGCTTCTGAGCGCGGCGAGCCATTCGTCGGTGCCGGCGACCGCCGCGAAGCGCGATTGCAGCACCACGCAAAAGACCCGGTGGATGTCCTCGGCGCTCGCGAAGCCCGCGCTGTTTTCATAGGGCACCGAGCCGGCCGCGTCGTGCAGGAACTCGACGGCAAGCCCGGCGTGGAGCGCGTGGTTGATCGTCGACGCATCGCAGTTGTGCGTCATGTAGCCAGCGACCGTCAGCGTGTCGATTTGCCGCGCGGCCAGCCAGTCCGCGAGGTCGGTGCCGGTGAACGCGCTCGGCAGCGACTTCTCCACATAATGATCGCGCTCGCGCGAAGCGACCACCGGGTGCAGTTGCGCGCCCTCGCTGCCGCGCGCAAACAGCGGCGAGCCGGCGGGCGCGAAATTCTGCACGACGACGACCGGCACGCCGGCGGCGCGCGCCGCATCCATCGCCCGGCCGATGTTGGCGAGCGAGCTGCGTATGTCCGGATATTCGATCGGAAGGTCGCCGCTCACGTATTCGTTCTGCACGTCGATAACGATGAGCGCACGGCGCGGTGTGGTCATGGCGAAAGCTCCTCAGGAAAGGGGGTGATGTCGCGCGCCGCCGGGTTGCGGGTTCCGAAGCCAGCCTCAGAGCGAGCCCCAGACAGCGGCGATGACGCATTGTTCGCCAGCCGCGCCTTCGACAACAGCGGCCCGTCTGACAATATTCGCTAGAATCGGGCCATTGGTGTTCGCCACCGCTATCGTCGGTTTCATGAGGTGCCCGAGACATGGCCGCATCTGTCGTATCCGCCGCATCCGTCGCAAAGCCCGCGCAACCTGATTCGCACATCGTCGCCGTGGTCGCGTTCGACCGCATCAGCCCTTTTCACCTTTCGGTGCCGTGCGTGGTGTTCGGCGAAGACCGCCGCGGCGGCGGCGTGCCGCATTTCGACTTTCGCGTCTGCGCGGCCGAAAGCGGGCCGCTCACGACGACCGCCGGCTTCTCGATCGCCGTCACGCATGGCCTTGAAGCGCTCGCCGAGGCGCAGACGATCATCGTGCCGAGCTGGCGGGACCCCGACGAGCCGCCGCCGGCCGCCTTACTCGACGCGCTGCGCGCAGCCCACGCACGCGGCGCGCAGCTGGTCGGCCTCTGCCTCGGCGCCTTCGTACTCGCCGCCGCCGGCATTCTCGACGACCGCCCGGCTTCGACGCACTGGGCATGGGCCGACGACTTCGCGCGCCGCTACCCGCGCGTGAGGCTCGACCGCGACGTGCTCTATGTCGACGACGGCAACGTGCTGACATCGGCGGGCACGGCGGCGGGCCTCGACTGCTGCCTGCACGTGCTGCGCAAGATGTGCGGCGCCGAGGTGACGAACTTCGTCGCGCGCCGGCTGGTCGTGTCGCCGCACCGGCAAGGCGGGCAGGCGCAGTACATCCAGCAGCCGGTTCCGCCGAACGTCCGCGAAGACCGGCTCTCGGGCCTGCTCGACTGGGTGCGCGGCAATCTGGACGCTGCGCATACGCTCGACAGCCTCGCCGCGCGCGCGCTGATGAGCCGCCGCACTTTCACGCGGCGCTTCAGGCTCGCCACCGGCACGACCGTCGGCGCATGGCTGCTCGCAGAGCGGCTCGGGCGTGCGCAGCAGTTGCTTGAAAGCACGGATGAGTCGGTGGAGGCGATTGCGGGCATGGCCGGCTTCGGGTCGGCGGCGTCGTTGCGCCAGCATTTCGCAGATACGTTTCGCACGTCGCCGTCGGCCTGGCGGAGGGAGTTTCGCGGCGGCTGACGGCGTGGCGCGAAAGCGCGCGGCAACGCGCTTTCGTAGTCCATCACCGCTATTTCGTAGTCGCGCCGACGCGACACTTCAGGCGCACACCGCCGCAATCGTCGTACGGCCCGCGCTCAGCGCTCGCTGATCCAGCGCGCCACATACAGGAGCAGCGCGACCAGAAAAATCATCGCCGCCCACGCCCAGTTCGGGACCGCATGCGGAGTCGGCTCCGGGTGCGAGACGCCGTGCGACACGCTCGCGGCCCGCCCGCCGAGCCCGCTGCCGTGTTCGGCGCGCGTGCGCCGCGCCATGCCACCGAGCGTGATGGGCCGCAGGAACACATGCTGACGGCGCGCCGCCGCGCCGCTCGCGCGATTCGGGCCCTGCCCGTGCTTCGCGCATACCACTGCGTTGAACTCGGTGAAGAAATCGTCGGCGAGTTGGCGAAGCGCGTTTTCGAGCTGACGCGCAGGCAATTGCGCGAGCGGTCCTGAAGACGTCGCCCAGATCGTGTAGTCGATCCGCGTGCTGCGCTCCCTGCCGCCGGCGGCGCCCTCTTCCGGGCGCAGGCGTACTTCGATCTGTCCGCGCAGCGAGCCGACCCCTTCGGCGCGCGCCTTGAAGTTGATGGTGCGGCGTTCGGCGTCGGCCGGACCCGAATCCTGGCCGGCGACATGCGCGCGCGCTTCGTAATGCGCACGCAGCGGCCCGAGCGGCACAGTCAGGGTGAGCGCGTATTCGCCGTGCGAAAGGCGCGTGAACGACTCGCAGTTATCGAGGCTCGCGCGCAGCAGCGCGAGGTCTTGCAACGCGTCCCAGACATCGGACGGCGCAAGTGGAATCCGTAACGCGTCGTTCAGTTCCATCCCCGCCTCCCGATGAACACGCGGCACCCAATCAGGACGTCTGATCGATGCGGTCGACGCGCGATGAGTAAAACGCCAGATACCCTTTGATCCTGGCCGCCTGCTCGAACGGCGTCTCATAACTCCACACGGCGTTTTCGATCAGGCCGTCTTCGGTGCGCAGATGGAAGTACGACGCGTCGCCCTTGAACGGGCAATGCGTGCTGTGCGTCGAGCGTTCTAGCCGCGCCATGTTCACGTCTTCGCGCGGAAAGTAGAACACGTCGGGCAGACCGGTTTCGCTGAGCGTCAGCGCCGCGTGCGTGTCGGCCATCGTGACGCCGCCGTGAATCACGCGCACACGGTGATCGTTGCCCGTGATCGCGATGGTGTGTCCGCCGGCGGATTTCTCCGGGCTTGCGTGAGGTCTCAAGGCATCGCTCATGTCTTTGCTCCGTGAAAGTGGGCAGTCGTGCAAACAGCAAAGCCACGGGACAGGCCCGTGGCTTCATTATCTGTCAAAGTGCCCGCGATTGCGCGGCCGCCCTGCCGCCCGCGCGGCAACCTCGGGTTTACTGGGTGTTCCAGTAGAACGCCGCTTTCGCCGTGCCCTTGGCCGGGACTGTCAACGACTTCGACTGATCGCGGTCCTTGTACGACGCGTGCACGGTGTAGCGGCCGGGCCGCAGCTTGACGAGCATGTACGGTCCGCGCGATGTCGTGCTCAGCACCTCGCCGTTATGGGCATCCACGATTCGCACGTGGACGTCGGCGAGATAGTCGGAGCCCGGCCCCGTGAAGCGCAGCGACAGCGGCCACTGGCTTTGCGCCTGTTGCAGCGCCTTAGACTCGTCAAGACCGACGCCGCCCGAGACGAACGACACGTCGCCTTGCTGCTGGATTTGCGGCAGACCTCCGCCATTGGCGTTGCCTGCGCTCGTCTGGTCGGTGGTCGTGCCGCCGGTGACTTCGCTCGCCTGCTGCGCGTACGCGCCGCCCACCAGACCGAGAGTGAGCGCCACGCTGGCCGCGGCGGCTACGATCTTTCGCTGAGTGCGTTGGTTTTTCATCGGTTTGCTCCTTATTGACATCCTTCGCCCGGCGCTCGCGGATGAGACCGGATTCAGAATGGTTGCAACCGGCGTGCCACGCGCGCGCTCGCCAGCCGGGCAAACCGCTGCGAGGCACGCCACCTGCCGCGAAGCGCCCGCCTCGCGGCTTCAGGTCTGAAACAAAAATGCCGGTCTGTCTGCAGTAAGTGCAAACAGACCGGCAAGGCTTACTTCATCCGATATGTCGAATCGGCATTTGACCCGCCATGGTCGATCAGCCGAGATCCACCGGCACGAAAATCTGCGCGTTATCGCGCTGGATCAGCAACGCGATGCTGTTGCCCGCGCCCGCGATCATTTGCTTCAACTGATCGACGCTTGTGACGGGCCGGCCGTTGACCGCAAGAATCACGTCGCCCGGCTGGATGCCCGCGCTTTCCGCCGCGCCGCCCGACTGCTGCACGAGCAGGCCGTGCGAGATCGACGCGCTGCTCTTCTCTTCCGGCGTCAGCGGACGCACGGCGACGCCGAGACGTCCTTGCAGTTGCGTCGGCTGGTCGGCCTTGTCGGAGGCAAGCTTGCTGTCCGACAGCGAGCCGATCGTCACCTTCAGGTCCTTGGTGCCCTTGTCGCGCCACACCTGCACCGTGGCCGTGCTGCCAGGCGCGAGACTCGCGATCTGCGACGGCAGCGCCGACGAATCCGCCACGGGCTCGCCGTTCACCGAGAGAATCACGTCGCCCGGCTGCAGGCCGGCCTTTGCGGCGGGGCCGCCCGGATCGACGGAACTGACGAGCGCGCCCTGCGGCTTCTGCATACCGAACGAGTTCGCGAGCGTCTGGTTCATGCCCTGCACCGCGACGCCGAGGCGCCCCCGGCTCACGTGGCCGGTTTTGACGATCTCGTCCTTGACCTTGATTGCCTCATTGATCGGGATTGCGAACGAAAGTCCCTGGAAGCCGCCCGTCTGCGAGTAGATCATCGAGTTGATGCCGATCACCTCGCCTTGCAGATTGAAAAGCGGTCCGCCCGAGTTGCCCGGGTTCACCGGCACGTCCGTCTGAATGAACGGCGTGTAGTTTTCGTTCGGCAGCGAACGCGACTTCGCGCTGATGATGCCCGAGGTCACCGTATTGTCGAAGCCGTACGGCGAACCGATGGCGACCACCCACTGCCCGACCTTACTGCGGCTCGGATCGCCGATCTTCACAGTGGGCAGGTTGCTCGCGTCGATCTTCAGCACGGCCACGTCCGACTGCTTGTCGGCGCCGACCACTTTGGCCTTGAATTCGCGCTTGTCGGTGAGCTTCACCGTGACGACGTTCGCGCCGTCCACCACATGCGCGTTGGTCAGGATATAGCCGTCGCTGCTGACGATAAAGCCGGAGCCGAGGCTCGCGCTCGGCTGATCCGGCGCGTCGCCGCCGTCGCCGCCCTGCAGGCCGGGCATGCCGCCGAAGAAGTGCTTGTAGAACTGGTAAAACGGATCGCTCGGGTCGATCGGCAACTGGTTGCCGCCCATGCCGCCGCCATTGCCGCGCAGCGCCGTGCGCTTCACCACGTGCTTCGCGCTGATATTGACGACGGCGGGCCCGTAGGTTTCGACGAGGCCGGAGAAATCGGGAATGCCGGTTTTGGCGGCGGCTTCGGCAGGCATCATCGCGGCTTGCGCCGGCGTGATGACCTGCGGCGCGGGCACGTCGCGATGGCCCGCCACATAGCCGGCGGAAAGCGCCACGGCGACAGCGGCTGCCACAGCGCTGCGGGACAAGGTTTTCGCGTTCATTGTGTGCTCCTGACTGGAGAAAGAAACTCGGATGTCAGGAAGCGTAAGCGGCATCGCTTAAAAGAGTCTTAAGCAGCGACACCTCGCAGCCGGTTGCGCTTAGATGCGTTTATGAATGCGTTTATGAATCCGTTTAGCCCTTATTCGAAGCACTTCTCTGCAGAAAGCAAGTTGAAACCTTGGCACTCAGAAACGCACGGTGACCTGTAGCCCGCCCGCCGCCGATTCGTCGAGCGACACTTGCGCTTGATGCTGGGTCGCGATGCGCCGCACGATGGCAAGTCCCAGGCCGCTGCCCGCCACGTCGGTGCGCACGCGATTTTCCCCGGCGCCCGCGCGATAAAAGCGGTTGAAGACGCGCTCGCGTTCGGCAGGCTCGATGCCCGGTCCGCTGTCCGCGATGCGCACGACCGGATGCCCCTCTTCCACCTGCAGACTCACGTCGACGCGGCCGCCTCGCGGCGTGTATTTGGTTGCGTTGTCCACGAGATTGTTGAACATCACGCGCAGCGACTCGGGGTCGCCGATCACGGTGGCCGCCTGCGTCGCTTCGATGCCGAGATCGACGCCGCGATTGTCTGCGAGCGGCGCATACGCGAGCACGCAGTCCTGCAACAGCGCGCGCAGGTCGATGGCATCGGTCACGGCAAGGCCGTCCGGCTCGGAGCGCGCGAGTGCGAGCAACTGCTCGGCGAGCCGCGTGGCGCGCGTCACGCCGGCTTGCAGATCGGCGAGCGCTTCGCTGCGCGCGGCGTCGTCTTTCGCACGCGAGACCAGTTGCGCCTGAATCTGCACGGCGGCCAGCGGCGTGCGCAACTCGTGCGCCGCGTCGGCGACGAACGCCTTCTGGATGTCGAGCGCGGTGGCGAGCCGCTGCAACAGTCCGTTGAGCGCGCGCACGAGCGGCTGCACCTCGAGCGGCAGGCGTTGATCCGGCAACGGGTCGAGCGCTTCCGGATGCCGCATGTCGAGTGCGCTCGTCACGCGCCGCAGAGGACGCAACCCGCGTCCGATAATCACCCACACCGCGAGTCCCAGCACCGGCAACAGCACGATCAGCGGCCACAGCGTGCGCAATGCGACGTCGGCGGCGAGGCGGTTGCGCACCGACAGCGGCTGCGCGAGCTGCACGACGTTATCGCCGACAATCGCGCCATACACGCGCCAGTCGCCGCGTTCCGTGTGCTCGGTCGAGAAGCCCAGTTCGGCGCGCGGGGCGAGCGGCGCGCGCGGACGCGAGTAGTACATCAGCACGCCGTTGCGGTTCCAGATCTGCAGCACGATGCCCTCGTCGCCCGTATCGCGCGAACCGAGCACTTGCGAGAACGGTTCGGCGGGCAGCGCGGCGGCGATCTGCTCGAGCTGGTAATCGAACAGTTCGTTGGCTTCGGCGAGCGCCTGACGATAGATCAGCCAGCCCGCGATACCCACGCCGAGCAGCACGAGCGCCAGCAGCCAGACCAGCAATTGACGGCGGATGGATCGCATCGGCTCAGGCTTCCTTCGCGATCATGTAGCCGAGGCCGCGCACATTGCGGATCAGGTCCGCGCCGAGCTTCTTGCGCAGCGCGTGAATGTAGACCTCGACGGTATTGCTGCCGATCTCCTCGCCCCAGCCGTACATTTTCTCCTCGAGCTGACTCTTCGACAGCACTGCGCCCGGCCGCGCGAGCAGCGCCTCGAGCAGCGCGAACTCGCGCGCGGACAGGGCGACCGGCGCGCCGTCGAGCGTCACCTGATGCGACGCGGGATCGAGCGTGAGATTGCCGTGGCGGATCGTCGAATCGCTGCGGCCCGCCTGGCGGCGGATCAGTGCCCGCATGCGCGCGCCCAGTTCGTCGAGATCGAAAGGCTTGACGAGGTAATCGTCCGCGCCGGCGTCAAGGCCTTTCACGCGGTCGGCCACCGCGTCGCGCGCAGTCACGATCAGCACCGGCAACGCGTGGCCGCGCGCGCGCAAGGTGCGCAACACGTCGAGGCCGTCGCGCTTCGGCAAGCCCAGGTCGAGCAGCACGAGATCGTATGGCTGGCTCGAGGCCGCGCTGAGCGCCGCTTCGCCGTCTTCCACCCAGTCGACCGCGAAGCCTTCGCCGCGCAGCGCCTTGCGCACGCCTTCGGCGATCATCCGGTCGTCTTCGACTAGCAAGATGCGCATGGTCACGTTTCCTCAACATTCGATGATGCCGCATTCTAGCGCCCGCCCCGCGATGCGCGCCGTGTGGCGCTTTTTTCACCGCAGGCCGGCGGCATGTCACTACAATGGGCGCTTTGCGTCGCGCGTGCCCCACGCCCTGACATTTCGCTTTCTCGCCCGTTCATGACGCACGCTTTCCTGTCTTCCGTCGCACGCCGTCTCCGTCACGCGGCGCGGCGTTCGCGCTTCATTTCCGCTGTCATCGCTTCCTCAACCGACGCTGGTATTCCGGCGCTGTCGCCGCGCCGCCGCGCGCCGCGCGCGAACGCATGGCTGCTCGTGGGCGCCGCGCTCGCCGGCGCCGCGTCGCTGCCGCTTGCCGCCGAGGCGCGCGGCCGGACCGCGCATCCGAGCGTCAACGTCAGCACCGTGCTGCCGCAGTCGGTCATGACCGGCTTGCAACGCGCGCACGTGCCCTTGTCGTCGATCAGCGTAGTCGTCGAAAAAGTCGGCGACCGCACGCCGATCATTGCGTTGAACGCCGCCAAGCCGATGATGCCCGCGTCGACGATGAAGCTCGTCACCACCTACGCGGGCCTCTCGATTCTCGGTCCGGACTACCGCTGGCGTACGAGCGCCTATGCCGACGGCACGCTCGACGCCAACGGCGTGCTGCACGGCAATCTGTACATTCAGGGCACCGGCGACCCGAAGCTCGTGCCCGAGGAACTGATCGACCTCGTGGAGAAGATCCACAAGGCGGGCATTCGCGGCCTGGACGGCGCGCTGGTGCTCGACAAGCGCTACTTCGACCCGTCGACGCGCGACCTGCCTGCCTTCGACGACGACGTCACCGCGCCGTACAACGTCGGCCCCGATCCGCTGCTGTACGCGTTCAAGTCGCTGTCATTCACGCTGACGCCTTCACCCGACGGCACCGTTGCAATCGACGTGCTGCCTGCCCTCGCGCAACTGCAGATCGACAATCAGATGCGCGCGGTCAACGGCCCTTGCCGCGGCGAAGCGGCGTCCGTCTCGCCCACCGTGACGCCCACGCCGAACGGCACGGTGGTCGCCTCCTTCGCGGGCGACTACTCGGTGCGCTGCGGCCCGCGCACGGTCAACGTGGCGGTGCTCGATCACTCGGCATTTTTTGCGGGCGGCTTTCTCGCGCTGTGGCAGCAGACCGGCGGCACCTTCAACGGCACGACGCGCGAAGGCGCCGTGCCGGTCGGCGCGAAACTGGTGGCCACGCATCAGGGGCCGCTGCTGGCGGACATCGTTCGCGACATCAACAAGTTCAGCAACAACACGATGGCGCGCAACCTGTTCCTGTCGATCGGCGCGGCCGAAGAAAAGCCGCCCGCGACGCCCGCCAAATCGGCCCGCGCGATCGAGGCGTTCTTGCGCCGCGACAGCATCGAGATGCAATACCTGTCGCTCGACAACGGCTCGGGGCTTTCGCGCGACGAGCATCTCACGGCGCTCTCGCTCGCCGATCTGCTGCAGCGGGCCAACGCAAGCCCGGTCGCCCAGGTGTTCGTGCAGTCGCTGCCGATCGCGGGCGTCGACGGCACCATGCGCAACCGGCTCACCAACCAGGGCGCGGGCGGCAACGCGCAGATCAAGACCGGCACGCTGCGCGACGTGCGGGCCATCGCGGGCTACGTGGCATCCGCGGACGGCAACAGCTATGTCGTGGTGAGCTTCATCAACGATCCGCATTCGGAAGCCGCGCGCGCCGCGCACGACGCGCTGCTCGAATGGGTCTATCAAGGACCGACCGCGGGCTTCAGCCGGGTATCCGCGCCCGCGGCCGAACCGGCAAGCGCGACGCCGCGCGGCAAACCGAGGAAAAACCCGCGCAGGCACGACGCCCATTGAGGATTCCTTCTAGCGAAGGCCGCGCGCGGCAGGCGCTTAACCGTGTACGCTGTCGGGCAGTGTTCGGGACGCGCGGCGCGCCCGAGCCATAACAACAACACGACAGAACACCGCGGCATGTCACGCGGCGGCAAGGGACCACGGAGGAAGACACCATGCAATTCGACGCCGAATTGCTGCTGCTCGCCATGGCGCCAGTCTTTCTCGCATGTATCGGCTGGGAGGCGTGGCACCTGCGGCGAACGCACCCCGGCGCGGCGCTCTACAGCTGGCGCGACACGCTCTGCAACGCGGCGCTCGCGCTGATGCAGCAAGCCGCCGACAAGCTCGCGTGGCTCGCGGTCATTCCCGTTTATGCGTTTTTCTACGACCGCTACCGCGTGCATACCTGGCACCCGGGTTGGCTCTCGTTTGCCGTGCTGTTCGTCGCCCAAGACCTGCTCTACTACGTGTTTCACCGATGCAGTCATCGGGTGCGCTGGCTGTGGGCCGCGCATGTCGTGCATCACTCGTCGGAGCGTATGAACTTCTCCACCGCCTTCAGGCAGAGCCTGATGTATCCGGTTGCCGGCATGTGGGTCTTCTGGATTCCGCTGGCCGTGCTCGGCTTTCCGCCGAAGCAGATTGTCGCGATTGTGCTGATCAACCTCGGCTTCCAGTTTTTCGTGCACACGCAGGCTATCGGCCGATTCAACGGCAAGTTCGGCTGGATCAAATATGTGTTCAACACGCCGTCCATTCACCGCGTGCATCACGCGCGCAACGACCGCTACATCGACCGTAACTATGCCGGCGTGCTCGTGATCTGGGATCGCCTGTTCGGCAGCTACGTCGACGAAGACCCGCGCGAGCCGCCCGTCTACGGCATCGTCGAGCCGCTTCACACGTTTAACCCGCTGAAGGCGACGTTTCACGAATGGGCGTCGATGGCGCACGACGTCGCGAGCGCGCACGGCATGCGCGACAAACTGCGCGCGCTGTTTGCGCCGCCCGCGTGGGCCGCCGATTATCATGCGCGGCGCATGGCCGGTGCGACAAGCGCCGCGCTTGCACGGACAACCAATAACAACAGCAACAACAACGACATGGCTGCGTTTTCAGCAAGACGCAGACCCTAGAAGATTCTGTAAGCTGTCGTCACGCCGCCGACTCGGCGGACGCGGCCTGCAATACATGGCGCAAGGGCCAAACATACGAGGAGATGTAGCCAACATGAATCAAACAGCATCGAGGAAACAGCATTGGTTGCGCGTCACGCAAATCGCCGTAGCAAGCGCCGCGTTTGCGCTCGTCGCCGCTTGCGGCGGTGGCGGCGGCAGTGACAACACCTCCAGCAGCACGCCCGCAGGCGGCGTCAAGTTGCAGGTGGTGTCGTTCGGCGACAGTCTGTCGGACGTCGGGACCTATGCGCCGGTCATCCAGTCGAGTTTCGGCGGCGGCCGCTTCACGACCAACCCCGGCGAAGTGTGGACGCAGAAGGTCGCCGAGTATTACGGCGACACGCTGAAGCCGGCCTACCTCGGCGGCTTCGGTCAGCCGCTCGTCGCGGCAGGCGGCCTCGGTTATGCGCAGGGCGGCTCGGACGTCGTCAATGCGCAAGGCAAAGGCTGGGCGCCGAACAACATGGCGGCCACGACCGTGCCGATCGTGACGCAGGTGGCCAACTACCTGAGCGCGCACACGAGCTTCAATTCGAACCAGCTCGTGCTGGTGAACGGCGGCGCGAACGACATCTTCCAGTTCGCGGAAAACACCGCGAATCTGACGGCACTCGCGACCGCGCTGCAGACGCAATATCCGCTGCTCGTGCAGGCGGGCACGCTGCCGAACTCGCAGGCCGGGCAGGTTGCGTTTATCGTCGGTTATCTGTCGCAACTGCCCAATCCGCAGGTCGCGCAGGCCGCGAGCCAGCTCGCCGCGCAAGTGAAGACCATCGTCAACTCGGGGGCGACGCACGTGGTGGTGTCGACGGTGCCCGACATCGGCAATACGCCGCTCGGCGTCGCGGCCAACGCGAGCACGCCCGGCTCGGCCGCGCTGCTGACGGGGATCGCCGCTGCGTACAACTACATGTTCGTGCAGAACCTCACGGCGCTCGGCGTGCTGGGCACGGGCAAGGTGATCGTGGTCGACGCGTTCACCTGGCAGGATCAGCAGTTGCCGAACTACAAGGCGCTCGGCTTCACGGTGTCGAACACCGGCACGGCCTGCAACCTGGCCGCGATGCAGAGCAACGCCACCGCTTACGCCCGCGCCAATCCGAGCGCAACCAATGGCCTGACGCCGGAGCAGTACGGCGCCCAGTTCGGCTCGTCACTGTTCTGCTCGCCGCAGACTTACACGGTGGCCGGCGCCGACCAGACCTACATGTTCGCGGACACCGTCCACCCGAGCACGCACATGCACGCGCTGTTTGCACAGTTCGTGCAACAGCAGATCGCGGCGACGGGTCTCGGCAAATAAGCTGAAGCGGCCGCATGGTCGCTTGTCTGGGAGAAGTGAAAAACGCCTGGCTTAACCACAGCCGGGCGTTTTTTATTGGGCGAGGTTCTCAGACGCTCGCAGCGAAAGAAAGAAGTCTTAACTCACACGTGGTTTTGCGCCTCGAACGCCGCCGCGGCGCGGCCGAGCCGGTCGTTCACGGCGATCCATTCGATGGTATCGGGCAATTTTTCGATCAGAATACGCGCGACGTTGGCGCGATCCAGCGCTCGCAGCAAGCCGTATAGCTCGCGTGCATAGACATGCGGATCTTCCGGCGCGGCGATGAAATGCACGCCCTCGGCGTCCGCCCACTGCCCTGCCCGCGATGCCCGCGCGACGAGCGCGACGCGCTCGCCGGCTGCGCGCGCGGCGAGCAACGGCTCGAGTGCAGGGAACGGCAGCAGCGCGAGCGGTGTGCGCGGCGCGTAATGCGCCTTTAGCGTGCCAGAAGCGCGCGGCGCGGTCGCGTCGGAGCCGTCGGGCAGGCGCGGCGCTTCGCCGAGCACGTCGGCGATCTCTTGCGGCGTGACGCGACCCGGCCTCAGTAACGCGGGAAAGCCGCGCGACAAATCCAGAATAGTCGACTCGATCCCGACGTCCGACGCGCCGCCGTCGAGCACATGAATCGCGCTGCCGAACTCGTCGCGCACGTGCTGCGCGGTGGTCGGGCTCACGTGCCCAAAACGATTCGCCGACGGCGCCGCCACGCCGCCATGCCCGCTGCGCAACGCGCTGAACGCCTCGAGCAGCGCTTGCGCCACCGGGTGGGCCGGACAGCGCAAGCCGACGGAATCCTGACCGCCGCTGACCGCCGCGGGAATGCGCGCGGCGCGCTTGAGAATGAGCGTCAGCGGTCCGGGCCAGAAGGCGTCGATCAGACGCTGTGCCTCTTGCGGCAAATGCTCGACCCAATAGTTCGGATCGCCCTGCGGCGCCAGATGCACGATCACCGGATGGTTCGCCGGCCGCCCTTTCGCCGCGTAGATGCGCGCGACGGCGTCGGGGTTTTCGGCGTCGCCGCCGAGGCCATAGACCGTCTCGGTGGGAAACGCGACAAGACCGCCCGCGTCGAGCAGCGCCGCGGCATGCGCGATCTGCTCGGCGCTCACCGGCAGCGCAGTCACGCCGGCTTGCGGAGGCACGCCAGCCGCGCCGGCCTGAACGGGTTTCTGTTGATCGGGCATGGCGCGCGCGTCAGCTCGTGGCGATATGCAGAAGCCGCGCGCAGTCTCGCGCCGCCGTGCGGGCTTCTTCGAGCGTCGCGGCCGTGAAGTTCACGTGGCCCATCTTGCGGCCGCAACGCGCCTCTTCCTTGCCGTACAGATGCAGGCGCGCAGCCGGCATCGCCGCCACCTCGTGCCACGGCGGCGTGACCGACGCGCCCTTCGGGCCGTCGGGGAACCACACGTCGCCGAGAATGTTCAGCATGACAGCCGGCGAATGCTGACGCGTGTCGCCGAGCGGCATACCGGTCATCGCGCGGACCTGCTGTTCGAACTGGCTGGTCGCGCACGCGTCGACCGTGTAGTGGCCCGAGTTATGCGGACGCGGCGCCATTTCATTCGCCACCAGCGAGCCGTCTTCGAGAATGAAGAACTCGACGCACAGCACGCCCACATAGCCGAGCTTGTCGGCGATTTGCAGCGCGGCCTGCTGCGCCTGCTCGACGAGCGTCGCGCTCGCGTCGGGCGCCGGCACGATGGTGTGCGCAAGCACGCCGTCGCGGTGCGTGTTCTGCGCGAGCGGATAGACAACCGACGCGCCGCTCGACGCGCGCGCGATCAGCGCGGACACTTCGAACTTGAGCGGCAGGCGCTTTTCGAGCACGCACGGCACGCCGCCGAGCGACGCGTGCGCCTCGCGCACTTCCTCGGCATTGCGCACGCGGATCTGGCCCTTGCCGTCGTAACCCATGCGAGCCGTTTTCAGAATGCCGGGCAGCACCGCTTCGAGCGCGGCATCGTCGAGCGCGGCGAGCGCGTCCGACGATTCGATCACGACATGCGGCGCGACCGTCACGCCCGACGACGCGATAAAACGCTTTTCGGCAATGCGGTCCTGAGCCACGGCGACGCAGCGGCCCGCCGGGCTCACGAAGGTCGTCTTCGCGAGAAAGTCGAGGCTCGCGGCCGGGACATTCTCGAATTCCGTCGACACGGCCGCGCACAGCCGCGCGAGTTCGGTCAGCGACGCTTCGTCGTCGTAGGCGGCGCGCAGATGGCGGTCCGCGACGGCGCCCGCCGGACTGCTTTCGTCCGGGTCGAGCACGGCGACGCGGTAGCCCATAGCCTGTGCGGCAAAGCAGAACATGCGGCCGAGCTGGCCGCCACCGACCATGCCAAGCCATGCGCCGGGCAGAATCGGTGAAACCGGTGTGTTGTCTGGGTTCATCTTGGTGGTCGGTCGCGGCCGGGCGTGCCTGCAGTTGCGCAGAGGCAAGCGCCTGGCCGGTAGGTCAGACAGGGAACGTCCTGCAAAAAATCAATCTGGCGCTCACAGCGCCGGCAACACCATTGCGTGAGCCGCTTCGTTCTGACGCACGCGGAAGGCGGCGAGCTTGTCCGCGTATTCCGCGCTCGTGCCGCTCAGGACCGACACCGCGAAGAGCGCCGCATTCGCCGCGCCTGCCTCGCCGATCGCAAACGTGGCGACGGGCACGCCCTTCGGCATCTGCACGATGGAATGCAGCGAGTCGACGCCCTTTAGATACTTGCTCGCGACCGGCACGCCGAGCACCGGCACCGTGGTCTTGGCAGCCAGCATGCCCGGCAGATGCGCCGCGCCGCCCGCGCCGGCGATGATTGCGCGGATGCCGCGCTCGCGCGCGCTTTCAGCATAGGCGAACATTTCGTCCGGCATGCGGTGGGCGGAGACAACCCTGGCTTCGTACGGCACGCCGAATTCCTGCAGAATCGCCACGGCGTTTTTCATGACTTCCCAGTCGGAGCTGGAGCCCATCAGCACGCCGACAACCGGCGCGCCATGCGTATGGGCGGTGTGTGCTTCACTCATCTTGCGGCTTCCTGTTTGCGGCTTCTGTTGCGGCTTCTGTTGCGGCTTGCTGCTTGCGCTTCCGTTCGCGGACCCGGTCAGGCGAGCTTGTGCCCGGTCAGACGTTCGAGCGCTTCCTGATACTTTTCGCCCGTCTTCTGCACGACCTCGTCGGGCAGCTTCGGCGCGGGCGGCTCTTTCGCCCAGTCCTGCGTTTCCAGCCAGTCGCGCACGAACTGCTTGTCGAACGACGGCGGATTGGTGCCCACCTGATACTGGTCGGCCGGCCAGAAACGCGACGAGTCGGCGGTGAGCGCCTCGTCCATCAGGTACAGCTTGCCGTGGTTATCGAGACCGAACTCGAACTTCGTATCCGCGATGATGATGCCGCGCGTGGCCGCGTAGTCCGCGGCTTCCTTATACAGGCGAATCGAGATGTCGCGGATCGTGGCCGACAGTTCGGTACCGATGCGGCGCTCCATTTCGTCGTAGGTGATGTTTTCGTCGTGATGGCCCATTTCGGCCTTGGCGGCCGGCGTGAAAATCGGCTCGGGCAGCTTCTGCGCATTCTGCAGACCCGGCGGCAACTGCACGCCGCACACGGAACCCGTGGCCTGATAGTCCTTCCAGCCGCTGCCGGCCAGATAGCCGCGCACCACGGCTTCGACCAGAATCGGCTCGAGGCGCTTGACCACGACCGCACGGCCTTTGACCTGCTCGACTTCGTCGGCGGCCACCACCGATTCCGGCGCGACGCCCGTCAAGTGGTTCGGCACCACGTGCTGAAGCTTCTCGAACCAGAAGTTCGCCATTTCGTTGAGCACGCGTCCCTTATTCGGAATCGGCTCGCCCATGATGACGTCGAACGCCGACAGACGGTCGGTCGTGACGATCAGCAACTGGTCGTTGCCCACCGCATAGTTGTCGCGGACTTTACCGCGGCCGAGCAGCGGCAGCGAGCGGAGCGTGGATTCGTAGAGGGTAGACATCGTCGTGGTTCGCAAAAAGTGAGGCAAAAAAGTGTGACCGGAACAAAAGGGAAACGCCGTTCCCCGGATGATGCGGGAACGGCGATCTAACGACAACCTGGCCGGACGGCCAGGTGCGGAGCCACGCGGTGACTCACATACCGCTTATCAAACGTCCGACGCGGACGCTCAGCGGACGACCTGCGCGAGCTCGCCCGACTTGTACTTCTCCGCGATTTTATCAAGCGAAACCGGCTTGATCTTGCCTGCCTGGCCTTCGCAGCCGAATTGCGTGTAGCGCTCGATACAGATCTTCATCGCCGCTTCGCGCGCCGGCTTCAGATAGTCGCGCGGGTCGAACTTCGACGGATTCGTCGCCATATAGCGGCGGATGGCGCCGGTGATCGCAAGACGCAGGTCGGTGTCGATATTGACCTTGCGCACGCCGTGCTTGATGCCTTCCTGGATTTCCTCGACCGGCACGCCGTAGGTTTCCTTCATGTCGCCGCCGAATTCGCGGATTTCCGCGAGCAATTCTTGCGGCACCGACGACGAGCCGTGCATCACCAGGTGCGTGTTCGGAATGCGCTGGTGAATTTCCTTGATGCGCTGAATCGACAGAATGTCGCCCGTCGGCTTCTTGCTGAACTTGTACGCGCCGTGAGACGTGCCGATCGCGATGGCGAGCGCGTCGCATTGCGTGAGCTTGACGAAGTCGGCGGCCTGTTCCGGGTCGGTCAGCAGTTGCTCGCGGGTCATGGTGCCCTCCGCGCCGTGGCCGTCTTCCTTGTCGCCCTTCATGGTTTCCAGCGAGCCGAGCACGCCCAGTTCCGCTTCCACCGTGACGCCGATCGAGTGCGCGGCTTCCACCACCTTGCGCGACACCTCGACGTTGTACTCGTACGATGCGACCGTCTTGCCGTCGGCTTCGAGCGAGCCGTCCATCATCACGCTGGTGAAACCGCTGCGGATCGCCGCCATGCAAACCGCCGGCGACTGCCCGTGATCCTGGTGCATCACGACCGGAATATGCGGATACGACTCGACCGCGGCTTCGATCAGGTGACGCAGGAACGCTTCGCCCGCGTACTTACGCGCGCCGGCCGACGCCTGCATGATGACCGGCGCGTTGACCTTGTCGGCCGCGGCCATGATGGCCTGCACCTGCTCCAGGTTGTTCACGTTGAATGCCGGGAGGCCATAGCCGTTTTCAGCGGCGTGGTCCAGCAGTTGACGCATTGATACGAGAGGCATGCTGTAACTCCTTAGATTGAAACGAATTCTTGTGCCGCCGGCATCTTTTGGGCGATTTTATCGCGAAGCAAACCGCGTACCTACGGGCACCGTCGCCCACGCGGGGAAACGGCTTCGTGCCCCGCGCGCCGACCGCCGCTGCGTCACGCCAAAGCGAGGCGTCGCGCGGCACGGCAGTCTGCTTCGCTCAATCAGCCTGTGCCGGTCGAGCAATACCGCCGATCAATACGGCTCGCCGACCCGTACGATCTTCAGCGTATTCGTGCCGCCGGCCTGCCCCATCGGCTCGCCGACGGTCAGCACGACCATATCGCCGCGCGATGCATAACCCTTGCTGACCACTGTCTCCAACGCCTGTTGCAACGCCGTGTCGCGGTCGGTGTTGGTGTCCAGATGCAGCGAGGTCACGTTGCGGTACAGCGCCATGGCCCGCTCGCTGCCGACGCGCGGCGTGAGCGCGAAAATCGGCACGTGCGTCCAGTGACGCGACATCCACAGCGCGGTCGAGCCAGATTCCGTCAACGCCACGATCGCCTTCGCGCCCAGGTGATAGGCGGTGAACAGCGCGCCCATCGCGATGGACTGGTCGATGCGCGTAAACGTGCGGTCGAGGAAATCCTTGTCCAGCTCCGACTGCTCCGACTTCTCGGCTTCCACGCAGATCGCGGCCATCGTCTCGATGGTCTGCACCGGGTACTTGCCCGCCGCCGATTCAGCGGACAGCATGACCGCGACCGTGCCGTCGAGCACCGCGTTGGCGACGTCCGACACTTCGGCGCGCGTCGGCACCGGCGCGTAGATCATCGACTCCATCATCTGGGTCGCGGTGATCACGAACTTGTTCGACTCGCGCGCCATACGAATCATGCGCTTTTGCAGCGCCGGGACTGCGGCATTGCCCACTTCCACGGCAAGATCGCCGCGCGCGACCATGATGCCGTCCGACGCGTCCAGAATGCCTTGCAGCGCCGGAATGGCTTCCGCGCGCTCGATCTTGGCGATCATCTTCGGCTTGATGCCGTACGGCGCGCCGGCGATGTTCGCCAGCTGGCGCGCCATTTCCATGTCGGTCGCGTTCTTCGGGAACGATACCGCGACGAAATCCACACCGAGCGCCATCGCCGTGCGGATGTCTTCCATGTCCTTCGCGGTCAGCGCAGGCGCAGACAGGCCGCCGCCCTGGCGGTTGATACCCTTGTTGTTCGACAGGTCGCCGCCGATCTTCACGATCGTATGGATTTCGTTGCCGATCACGCGCTGCACATTCAGCACGATGAGGCCGTCGTTGAGCAGCAGCACGTCGCCCGGCTTCAGGTCGCGCGGCAGGTCCTTGTAGTCGAGGCCGGCGCGCTCCTGGTTGCCGAGCTCGCAGTCGGCGTCGAGGATGAACGGCTCACCCGAGGTGAGCGTGACCTTGCCGTTTTCGAATTTGCCGACCCGGATCTTCGGGCCCTGCAGGTCCGCCATGATGGCGACCTCGCGGCCCGCCTGGCGCGCCGCCTCGCGCACGAATTCGGCGCGCTGGCGGTGGTCGTCCGCCGTGCCGTGGGAGAAATTGAGCCGCACCACGTCGGCGCCTGCCTGAATCATTTGGAGCAGGATTTCCGGCGTGCTGGAAGCCGGTCCGATGGTGGCGACAATCTTGGTGGCGCGATGCATGAGTCTCCTCGTCTGGATGGGATCGCTGGGAAAAGCGCTGCGAGTCGGATGCGGAGGCTGCGCACCGAAAGAAGGTGCCTGGGGCTGCGCGCCGGTTGAAACCAGCGTCGCTTTATGGGGTGATGCGGTGTTCGACACCGGCGCGCGGAGCGCGGGCGGGGGTGCGGACACGACTTCGGCGTCCGGGAGTTCCGTGCCCGGCGCGGCGGATTCGTCAGCTGCAAGGCTGGACAATTTCGCTGCGCTGGTCGCGGTGGTCGACTCCACGGGCGCTTCAGTCGGCCCGGATTCTTCTGACTGGCTGGCCGCCGGCCGGGCTTCGCCGGCAGCGGCAAGCGTGGTGGCCAGCGCGGCGGCAACCGTGCTGGCCAGTTCGGACTCTCGTGCCGCCGTCGCGGCGTCGGAGCGCGCGCTGCGCTCCCCTGCCGTGGCTGCCGCGGTGTCACGCGGCTTGCCGCGCTGAGCGTTCGCTTTTGCAGACTTCGCCGATGGGGAGCGCGCCGCCACGTTAAGCCCGCGATTCCAGAACTTCGACGGCCGGCAGCTTCTTGCCCTCGAGGAACTCGAGGAAGGCGCCGCCGCCCGTCGAGATATAGCTGACCTTGTCGTGGATGCCGTACTTGGCAATCGCCGCGAGGGTGTCGCCGCCGCCTGCAATCGAAAACGCCGACGACCTCGCAATCGCGTCGGCCAGCGTCTTCGTGCCGTTGCCGAACTGGTCGAATTCGAACACGCCGACCGGGCCGTTCCACACGATAGTGCCGGCTTTTTCCAACTGCGCGGCGAGCGTCTTCGCGGTTTCCGGCCCGATGTCGAGAATCATGTCGTCGTCCTCCACATCGGCGACGGCCTTGATTTCGGCCTTGGCGGTCGGCGAAAACTCCTTGGCCGTGACCACGTCCGTCGGGATCGGCACGGAGGCGCCGCGCGCCTTCGCTGCGTCGATAATGGCTTTCGCCTCGCTCACGAGGTCGGCTTCGGCGAGCGACCTGCCGATCTTCAGACCCGCGGCCAGCATGAACGTATTGGCAATGCCGCCGCCGACGATCAGCTGATCCACCTTCTCGGCGAGCGACTTCAGAATAGTCAGCTTGGTCGACACCTTCGAACCGGCGACGATCGCCACGAGCGGGCGCTTCGGCGCGCCGAGCGCCTTGCCGAGCGCTTCGAGCTCGGCGGCGAGCAGCGGGCCCGCGCATGCCACAGGCGCATATTTCGCGATGCCGTGCGTGGTCGCTTCAGCGCGATGCGCGGTGCCGAATGCGTCGTTCACATAGATGTCGCAGAGCTTGGCCATTTTCTGCGCGAGCTTGTCGGAATCCTTCTTTTCGCCCTTGTTCACGCGACAGTTTTCCAGCAGCACGACCTGGCCCGGTGCGACGTTCACGCCGTTTTCCACCCAGTTCGCGACGAGCGGCACGTCGCGGCCGAGCAGTTCGGCGAACCGCTTCGCGACCGGCGCGAGCGAGTCTTCCGGCTTGAAATCGCCTTCGGTCGGGCGGCCCAGGTGCGAGGTGACCATCACGGCGGCGCCTGCGTCGAGCGCGGCCTTCACGGCCGGCACGGAGGCGCGGATGCGGGTGTCTTCGGTGATGTTGCCTTGATCGTCCTGCGGCACATTCAGGTCGGCGCGGATGAACACCCGTTTGCCGGACAGCTTGCCTTCGGCGATCAGATCGGAGAGACGCAATACCTTGTTCATGGGCGTTTGTGTGCGAGTTGATAGGAAGGCGGTGGCGGACGGCGCACACGGCTTTGCGCCCAGCGAACCCAAGCGCGTCGGCACGGCGGCTCCACGATGCGGGAGCGCGGCGACAAGCCCGCGGCGCAGGCGCCAGGCATCGGCGCGGTCATCCCGGAAAGCGGCATTTTAACTGATCCCCACTGCCTTCTGACCCGCGCGGGCGGAATCTCGCGTATTCGAGTACCGGCCGCCATGACGCAATGCAGCACGCCCAGCCCGCGAATTACATGACGAGGCGCAAGAACGTGAACACGACCATTCCGACGATGATGGTGCCGAGCATGGTGCGGCGCCACAAAAACCACCCGAGGCCGGCGAGCGCGGCATAGAACTCGTGGTTGGACGGCGCGAACGACAGGCCCTCGGGCGTGCCGAGCACGTCCGGCAACACCACGGCGGCCAGCGCCGCGGCCGGGGCGTAACGCAGCATGCGCTGCACGCGAGCCGGCAAAACCGTGCGCTCGCCGCCGATCAGAAACATCGCGCGGGTCACGGCAGTGACCAAGGTCATGCCGAGAATGGTGAGCCAGACTTCCACGGATGTCATTGCGAATCTCCCGCGCTGTTGCGGATGCGGCGCAAATCGGCGCGCTCGGCCATCAGATCGGCCGCGCTGCCGGCGATGATCGCGGCGATCACCGCGAGCGGCAGCCCGAGCCGGTACGGCAGGTCGAACGCGAGCAGCGCGACGATGCCCGCGATGCACACCGCCACCAGCGTGGAGCGCGTCGCGATCGCCGTGACCATGATAGGCAGCAGCGCCAGCGTGCCGGCGAGCGCGAGCCCCCAGTTATCCGGAATCAGGCTCGCGAGCAGGATGCCCGCAATCGACGCCACCTGCCACGACAGCCAGCTTGCCACCGCCATGCCCCAGAAATACGCCTCCTTGCCCGGCACATAGCCGTTCGCGAAGTTCTTCTTCAGGAACAGCAGGTAGATCACGTCGCCGTTGAAATAGCCGAGCAGCACGCGCCGCCACATCGACAGATAGGAAAAATGAGGCGCGAGGCCGACGCTGAAGATCACGAAACGCGTATTGACCATGGCGGCCGTCAGCAGCACCGTCCAGATGGGCAGCTTGGCGGCGAGAAGCGGCAGCACCGCCAGTTGCGACGAACCGGCGTAGCACAGGAGCGACATGGCGAGCGCCTGCGGCAGCGTGAGCACCGACTTGCTCATCGCGATGCCGGTGACGAGGCCCCACGAGCAGATCGCCATGAGCGTGGGCGAATAGTCGCGCGCGCCCTCACGGAAGGCGCGGCGATCGATATCGGACAGACGAGCGAGCATGAGGCGAAAAGCGCGGGCGCGGACGGCCGCGATGACGGAAATTGGGGGAAATCGGCGCCGGCGCGTCAAGGAGCCGCTGGCGCAGCCGGATGCGAATTATGCGTGTGCCGAATTATAGCGCCCGGCATGCGTCCAAATGCCCGTTTGATGTGCAAAAGACGCTAAAATAACGCTCTTCGCTGCACCCCATCGGAAATTTCGGGCGCGTCCCGGCTTTCCGGGCCGTCGGGCGCCCCGCGCGCGCCGCCGGGCTTGGGGGCTCACACCAACACGCACCTGCTGGAGAACCGTATGTCAATGGCCGACCGCGACGGCAAGATCTGGATGGATGGCAAGCTGATCGACTGGCGCGATGCCAAGATCCACGTGCTGACCCACACGCTGCACTACGGCATGGGTGTTTTCGAAGGCGTGCGCGCCTACAAGACGGCCGACGGCGGCACCGCGATTTTCCGTTTGCAGGAACACACCAAGCGTCTACTGAACTCGGCCAAGATTTTCCAGATGGACGTGCCGTTCGACCACGAAACGCTCGCCGCCGCGCAGCGCGAAGTGGTCCGCGAAAACAAGCTCGAATCGTGCTATCTGCGGCCCATCATCTGGGTGGGTTCCGAAAAGCTCGGCGTGTCGGCCAAGGGCAACACCATCCACGTGGCCATCGCGGCGTGGCCGTGGGGCGCTTACCTCGGCGAAGACGGCATCGCCCGGGGCATCCGCGTGAAAACGTCGTCGTTCACGCGGCATCACGTGAACGTGTCCATGGTCCGCGCGAAGGCGTCCGGCTGGTATGTGAACTCGATTCTCGCCAACCAGGAAGCCGTCGCGGACGGCTACGACGAAGCGCTGCTGCTCGACGTGGACGGCTACGTGTCGGAAGGCTCGGGCGAGAACTTCTTCCTCGTGAACAACGGCAAGCTGTACACGCCCGACCTGTCGTCCTGCCTCGACGGCATCACGCGCGACACGGTCATCACGCTCGCACGCGACATGGGCATCCCGGTGATCGAAAAGCGCATTACCCGCGACGAGGTCTACACCGGCGACGAGGCGTTCTTCACCGGCACCGCCGCCGAAGTCACGCCGATCCGCGAGCTGGACAACCGCACGATCGGCTCGGGCGCCCGCGGCCCGATCACGGAGAAGCTGCAATCGGCGTTCTTCGACATCGTGAACGGCAAGAGCGAAAAATACGCGCACTGGCTGACCAAGATCTAACGCGCATCGCGCCGCACGCCGGGCTGCCGGGGCTCCCAGGGCAGCGGGCCTGCCCGCGGCGCGCACCGCACGCACCCTGCATACAACGAGAAAGTCTTATGAGCGATATCAAGGAAATGCCGCTGGTCGAACTCACGGCAAAGGACCTCCCGGCGTACTGCCCGAACCCGGCCATGCCGCGTTGGAGCACGCATCCGCGCGTCTTTATCGACGTTTCGCACGGCGAAGCGCGCTGCCCGTACTGCAGCACGCGTTACAAGCTGCGCGACGGCGAAGTGATCAAGGGTCACTAAGCCCCAGGCGCTCAACGTGCACGCTGCTCGCTCGCGTGCGGCATCCGCTGTCTGACTGGTTGTTGTCCCCTCTGTTTGCGTGCTTTCGCCAGTCGTTGTGCTGGCGGATCGCGCGGAGCTGTCGGTTGCATGAGCCGGCTTCGCTAGCCGGCTGCGTATCGAGGGGTTCCCACAAGTCAGGCAGGCGGCAGCACGGCGATGTTGCGTCGCGAGCGCGGCGCCTCGGCTGCATGGGCATTGCGCCTCCCGGCCGGCGCCGTTTTCCCCTTTACTTTGACCCTTCCGAAGTGCCCCGCCTCGCGCGGCGCTTCGTTTCGACACCGGACACTCATTCTGATGCGTCGCGCGTTGGTTATCGCACCGAACTGGATCGGTGACGCATTGATGGCGCAGCCGCTCTTTGCGCGCCTCGTGAAACTGCATCCGCGCATCGCGATCGACGCGGTCGCGCCCAGCTGGGTCGCGCCCGTGCTCGAACGCATGCCGGAAATCCGCGACGTCTACGCCACCGACCTCGCGCACGGCAAGCTGCAGATGCTGCGCCGCTGGCAGCTCGCGAGCGACTTGCGCGACGTCGGCTACGACGCGGCCTACGTCCTGCCGAACTCGCTGAAATCGGCGCTGATTCCGTGGATGGCCGGCATCCGGCTGCGTGTCGGCTATACCGGCGAAAGCCGCTATGGCTTCCTGAACGTGCGCCACGCTAATCCGCGCAAAGACGAGCGCCCGCCGATGGTCGGCCATTACGCCGCCCTCGCCTACGCACCGGGCGCCAAGCTTCCCGACGACCTGCCGATGCCGCGGCTCGACACGGACCTGAACGAAGCGTCGCGCGTATCGGTGCGCTTCAATCTCGACACGCGCGTGCCCTTGCTCGTGTTCTGCCCCGGAGCCGAATACGGTCCGGCCAAGCGCTGGCCGCCCGAGCACTTCGCGGCGCTCGCGCAAATGGTCGGCCAGTCGTTTCCGTACACGCAGATCGTCGCGCTGGGTTCGCCTAAAGACGCGCCGCTCGCCCAGGCCATTGCCGAGAAAGCGCCGAACGTACGCAATCTGTGCGGCCAGACGGCCCTCGGCGAAGCGTGCGCGCTGATCTCGCGAGCCAATGCGGTGGTCACGAACGATTCGGGGCTGATGCACGTCGCCGCGGCGCTGCGCCGGCCGCTCGTGGCCGTCTACGGTTCCACGGATCCGCGCCACACGCCGCCCCTGTCGGAGCTTGCGAAGGTACAATGGCTTCATCTCGAATGCAGCCCCTGTTTTCAGCGCGAGTGTCCGCTCGGTCATCTGAACTGCCTGAAGCAGTTGAGCGCCGAGCAGGTTTTCGGCGATTTGCGCGGCATGTTGCTCGCGCAACGCTGAGCCGGCTGACACTTGCACGCAACACCGCACGCCCCTGAGCGCGTCGCGTCATGTTCGCGCCTTGCGGCGCGGGCATTCTGGCGCTCGGGTGCGATTGTCCGGTGCCCCGGACTGCCCCGCTCACCGCTGACCCGCAACCGCGCGCCGCGCACAAGAGACTGACGAGCCATGCCACGTTTTGCCCACATCTTCGAAGCCGCCGCCGATACCCTCAATGCCTATTACCAGGCCGTCGCCGAGGTCAATATCGACAGCCTGATGGGCTTGTGGATCGATGAAGAGTTCGTGAGCTGCATTTGCGCCGACGGGTCGCATCTGCACGGCCTCGACAGCATTCGGGCGGGCTTGCAGATCCAGTTCGAGGCAGCGCCGGTCTCGATCGAACCACTCGACATTCGCGTCTACGACAGCCTCGGCACCGTCGTCTACGCGATTGCGGAAGCGCATCGCCCCGTCGATCCGAAAGCCACGCCCGCCATGGTTTTCACCACGTATGTGATGGTCCACGAACGCGGCGAATGGCGCATCGCGCACATTCACGCGAGCCCGATGCCGAACGAAGCGGCCAGCCAGTTCGCCACCAAGATGCGGCACGGCCAAGGGCCGCTCCACTAACGCGCGCGAGGCGCCGCGGCGCTTCGCCCCGGCCTTCGCACCAAATTTGGCTTCTCTACCGGCATGAGCACGCCCCGCAGCAAGTCGTCTTTGCCGACGACACCCCAGCATGCCGCCAGCTCCCGTGCAGTTGGCGCGGATGCCGCTGTGGAAGCCACCCTCGAGGCCGCCAAAGAGCTGCTCTACCGGGCGCCGCTGTGGCTGCCCAACAAGCATGTGCAGACCATCGTGCCGTCGCTGTTCGCGCGTCGTCCTGCGGTCTCGTTTCGCCGCGAGCGCTGGGACACGCCTGACGGCGATTTCATCGACGTCGACTGGGTCCGGCACGACGACTTGCCGGCCTCTGTCATAACAAGCGACGCCGCACGTCAGACTCCTGCCGCCGACGCGCCGTTGCTCGTGCTCTTTCACGGCCTGGAAGGCAGCTCCGCTTCGCACTATGCCTCCACGCTGATGGCCGGTGCACGCGAATACGGCTGGCACGGCGTCGTGCCGCACTTTCGCAGTTGCAGCGGCGCGCTCAACCGCTTGCCGCGCTTCTACCATCTGGCCGACAGCAACGAAGTCGACTGGATTCTGCGACGCCTGCGCGCCGCGCATCGCGGGCCGCTCGTCGCGGCGGGCGTGTCGCTCGGCGGTAATGTGCTATTGCGCTGGCTCGGCGAGCGGCGCGACGAGGCGGCGTCGGTGGTCGCTGCCGCGGCCGCGATTTCCACGCCCATCGACGTGCACGCGGGCGGCCGGGCGTTGTCGCAAGGCTTCGGCATGATCTATACGCGCAGCTTCCTCAAGACGCTCAAGCAGAAGGCCGACCAGAAACTCGTGCAGTTTCCCGGCCTGTTCGACCGCGAGGCCATGCTGGCAAGCCGTACGATGTACGAGTTCGACAATGTCGTGACGGCGCCGCTGCACGGCTTTCGCGATACCGACGAGTACTGGAGCGTCGCCACCACACGGCCCTTGCTGCCGCATATTCAGGTGCCCACGCTCGTGCTGAATGCGCGCAACGATCCGTTTCTGCCGGCCGAGGCGCTGCCGTCGCGGCATGAGGTGTCGGCGGCGGTCGAACTCGATCAACCGAGGCACGGCGGCCACGCCGGCTTCATGACCGGACCGTTTCCAGGCCGCATCGACTGGCTGTCGCGGCGCGTGTTCGGCTACCTGGAGCAGCACGTCGATCATGGATGACATCGTCAAACAGGCCTTGGCCAAATGGCCGAACGTCCCGAGCTGCACGGGCTGGCTGATGCTCGACCGGCGCGGCCAGTGGCGCATGCGCGACGAAGCCGCGCAGGCGAGCGGCTCGTCCGGCGTGCCGATTCGCCATGAAGCGCTGCTCGGCTTCATCAACCGCAACTATGAGTGCGACGAACGCGGGCAATGGTTCTTCCAGAACGGGCCGCAGCGCGTGTACGTGGAGTTGGGTTATACGCCGTGGGTCGTGCGGTTGTCGGTGGAGGCCGATGGCGCGCTCGCCTTGAGAGACCAGGCGGGCAGCCCCTTCGAACCCTCGGCCGTCTATGCCGACGACGAGGGCGGCATTCTGTTCGCCGGCGCGTCCGGTCTTTTGCACACCTCGGCGCCGCTGCGCATCGCCGTTCTGCACGATCACGACCTAGACGTTTTCGCCGACCACACGACGCTCGCCGACGATCCGGTCAGCGGCAACTTCCACTGGAACAGCGGCGCGAGCTTGCCGCTTCAGCCGATACGGCGCGAGGAAGTCGCGTCGCGCTTCGGCTTCGTGCAGAGTCCGGCAGCGAACGTTTGAGGCGCCAAGCTCTGGCAAGCAACGTGTCTCGGTGCGTTTGCGAGCATTCGTGAGCGCCCGGCCGGATCTGCCTGGCTGTCGCGCCCGCGCACTTCCCGCCTAGCCCTTTTCATCCAGCCGCTCTTCCTTGTAGCGGTTCTCCATCTCGTGGAGCCTCGCGTCGACAGTGGCGAGGTCGTAGTAGCCGATCGTCTTCATATCGCGCGCGTCCTTCAATTGACGGATCGCGGACGGCCACGCGCCCTCCAGCGCGAACTTCTCGGCGAGCGCGCGATGACGCGTGAGCACGTCGCCCGTGCCCGCGCTTGCCTGCGCCAGGTACAGCCACCACGCGGGCTGATCCGGCTGCGCCTCTGTCTCTTTGCGCGCCAGGGCCTGCGCCTCGGCGAAGCGCCGCAAGCTCAGCAAGGTGCGAATGTGCATGTCGATCGCGGCGTTCGATTGCGGCCAGCGCTTATGCGCGAGATCGGCGAGACGCACCGCGTCGTCGTCACGCCCCGCACGCCGCGCGATGTCGGCCGCGAGCACGTCGAGACTCGGCGAACTGCGCGCGGCGTCGCCGTCCGCCTGAGCTCCCGCCGCGAAAACCGCACGCGAGGCAGCCAGCGATCTCGCCGCGTCGTCGTAACGTTCGAGCAGCATCTGGCCGTACGCGATGCCGTACCAGTTCGCGGCCACGTTCAGCGCCGTGCGGTCTTCGATTTCCGAGCGCAGCCGCGACACTTCGTCGGCGTATTCGCTGCGCGAGTGATCCTGCAACAGCCGGACCCGAGCGCGCACGAAACCGTACTCGGCCGCCTGATGCGGTTGCCGGTAAGGCGCGCGGCGCGCGCGGTCTTCCATGTCGGCGATCCGTTCGCCGGTCAGCGGATGGGTGCGCGCATAGGCCGGAACGCCGGTGTCGCTCATCGCCGCGCGGTCGAGGCGGCCGAAGAACGTGGTCATCGCGTACGGATCGTAGCCCGCGCCGGCAAGCAGCAGGAAACCGACGCGGTCCGCTTCCTGCTCGGCCGAACGCGAAAAACGCAACTGGTTGTCGACGGCATAGGCCTGGCCGCCGACCGCGATCGCGCTGCCCAGGTCGCCGCTGTGCGCGAGCACGCCCGCGAGGACGCCGAACAGCATGCCGGCGAGCGCCGCATAGCCGCTGCGCTCGCCGGCGATCATCATCCGCGAAATATGGCGTTGCAGGACGTGGCCCATTTCGTGGCCGAGCACGGACGCAAGCTCGGACTCGGTTTGCGTCGCGACAATCAAGCCGGTGTTCACGCCGATGAAGCCGCCCGGCAGCGAGAACGCGTTGATCTGCGCGTCGCGCACCGCGAAGAGGTCGAAGTCCGGCCGGTAGCCGCCGATATACAGCGTGTTGGCCGCCGCAGCCAGTTTCGCAGCGACCGAGTTCAGATAGTCGCGCACGAGCCAGTCGTCGAGATAGTCGGGGTCGCGGCGCAGTTCGCGCATCACGCGTTCGCCCAGCTTGCGCTCGGCTTGCGGCGTGAGCGAACCGGCGCCGCCGCTGCCCAGGTCGGGCAGTTGCTGCGCGACAATCGGCGCGCGCCAGCCGGCGCCGACGCCGACGCCGCTATTCGCGCCGCGGTTCACGCCTGAATTGCCGGAAAAACGGCTTTGCGCGCCGCCGTACACGCCGAACACGCCTTGCGCGATGTCGGGCGGCACGGCCGCGCCGGCCGGGGCAGCATAGGATTCCACCGGACCGCTGACGAGCGGCGGCTCCAAGGACTGCTCAACGGACTGCTCAACGGACTGCTCAACGGCCTGTTGGGTGACGGGTCGCGCAGGCGCGGCGCCGGACGCGGCGCGTGCCTGCGCGAACGCGCCAGGCGGCGCCGTCAGCGCAACACATAGCAACGCAGCAAGAAACCGTTTCGGACGCATTGCGAGTTCGTATGACGGAGTCGAAAAGCGACGCCCGCTGCTCGGACCAACGCACGACTAAGATAGCGGGCATGGCGCCATTGTAATCAGTCGACGCGCGAAGCCGGCTTGCCCGGGCGCGCCGGGCGGCCGCGCCGCACTGCTATGATAGGCGCCCTCTGAAGGAGCCAACCATGCCTGAACTCACTCACTTCGACGCTGCCGGCAAGGCGCATATGGTGGACGTCGGCGGCAAGCAGGAGACCAAGCGCATCGCGGTTGCGCGCGGCTCGATCCGCATGCTGCCGGAAACCTTCGCGCTGATCCGCGACGGCAACGCAAAAAAAGGCGACGTGATCGGCATCGCGCGCATTGCCGCGATTCAGGGCGCCAAGCACACGGCCGACCTGATCCCGCTGTGCCATCCGCTCGCGCTCACGCGCGTCAAAGTGGACTTCGAACTGGACGACACGTTGCCGGCCGTGCATTGCACCGCGCAGGTCGAAACGCTAGGCCGCACCGGCGTGGAGATGGAAGCGCTCACCGCCGTGCAGGTCGGGCTGCTGACGGTTTACGACATGTGCAAGGCTGTGGATCGCGGCATGACCATTACCGATGTGAAGGTGATGGAGAAGCATGGCGGGAAGTCGGGGGATTGGGTGGCGGAGTGACCGCGCGCAGCGCTCCTGTTCGCCGCTCGCGGGCCCATACCTTCAGCCGCCGCCCCGCCCCTCACTCCTCGTCGCCATCGTCTTCCTGCTCCACATCGCTCGAAGGCACGCCGTAGCGCTTCACTAGTTCCGCCTTGAAACCGGCGAGCGTCTTCTGCTCATCGCACAGCTGATACAGATAGCTCAACTGCGCCGGCCAGTCCTTCAGCTCTTCGGCGAAAATTTTCAGTCGCTCGACCGTGTCGAACGCCGCGGCCGTGTCTCCGCTCAACGCCTGCAGCACGGCGTAACGGCGCAGCACGGTTTCGCCGGGCAGGAGCGCCATCGCCTGGCGGTGCATGGCAAGCTTGCGTTGAAGGTCCATGGCGTTCATCGGCAAAAGCGTCGCCATGCCGTACTCGCCCCAGGCGCGGAACAGGAACGACGGATCCGCGCGATATTGTTCAGCCGGACGCGAGCCGTAATACAGCACTTCCGCGCGAGCGTAATCGCGATACACCGGATAAAGTGCCGCGATGCCGCCGAACACGATGACGGCGAACGCGCCGAACGACACGCGCGCGGGCACGAGCCGAAGCGGCCGCGTCTCGAGCAGGCCAAACACGAACATGGCCGGCAGCAGGAAGAACATGTACTGCTGCGGATATTCGACGAGTGCGTGCATGACGAGCACGCCGATCAGCGCAATGCCGAATACGCGCGCCGCGCTTTGCGGCGCGCGCACCACTCGCACGAGCCACGCGACGAGGCCGAACAGCACGATCGCGAGGCCGATCAAACCGGTCTTCGCGAGCAGGTCGATAAAAATGTCGTGCGAGTTGTTGGCGATCTCCACGCCGCCGAGCGTCTTGGCGAACTGATATTGATAGCTCGGGAACTCGCCCCAGCCGACGCCCAGCAACGGATGCGTCCGGAACATCGTCCAGCCGTATTTCCATAGCGCGAGCCGCGGCGCGATCTGGCCGGCGTCCTTGAAGCGATCCGCGGCGGACTGCCCCAATTCGAGGTGATACCGCACATTGGCCCAGCGAATCAGCGCATTGACGACGAAGAACAGCACAGCCAGCACAACCGGAATCAGCCACTGCCGATGGCTGCGGCGCAACTGCGGTTCGGTGCGCGTCTGCACGAGCGCCATCCACAGACCGGCCACGACGATCACACCCATTTGCAGCCACGGGCCGCGCGACACAGTCAGCGCGAGCCCCACCGCGAAAATGGTCGACACCAGCGCCCAGATCGCGACGGCGATCCGGCGCGTCTGCACGAGGAAGAGCGCGCCCGCCATGGCAAACGCAATATAGGTGGCGAGGTGGTTCGCCTGCGCCATATTGCCGAACGGCCTGCGCTCCACCGTCACGTTATACGCGACGACGAGCGGCGACACGCGCGCCTCGAGATGAAAGAGCTGGATGACCTGGCAGAACACCGCAAACAATCCGCCGACAACCAGCGCGCCGGCCGCCCAGCGCAACGCCGTCTCATTGAGCTTCGCGCGTGCGAAGCCATAGCCCGCGTGCGCCGCCATGAAAGCGGCCAGCAGGAAACCGCCGCCGAGCCAGTTCATCGACGGCTGAGAGACGGGCAGAAGCACCGATTGTGCGACGAGCAGCAAGCCGAACAGCAACGGCACAAGGGCTACGACAGGCGAGGCAAAGCCGATGCGCGGCTGCGAGGTCGCCACCAGCAGAACCACGCCGGCGCCCATCAACAGGTACAACGCGAGCGCCGTGAATTCAGCGTAGAACGTTGGAATCGGGTACGTATGGTTGACGACTGCATAAGGCAGCACCAACGCGAGAGCCAACAGAACGAGAGAAAGGAAACGCGCGAAAGGGGTGGGCATCGGGTAAGCGGGTGGGCGTCAGCAACCGGCGCACTATACAAAAAAATCCTTGCGCTGTGCGCCGGCTGGGCCGAAATATCCCAAAAATCAGCGATTTACGCTTGAACCGTTAGATTTCCGTGCGCGCGTCGCGTGTTGACGCTGCTGAATCTTCTATCAAGCACGGCATTCCGGCGGCGCGAGGTTCGAGGGCAACGTGGGCGCTTGCGCGGGCATCGGTCCTGCGCCCGGCGCCGGCAACGACGACGCCGTCTTGCCGCCCGCGAAGCATTCCCACGCGAGCGCGCCCGCCTGCACCGAGCCCTTCGTCAACGCAACGCGCGCGGTCGGCGCGTCGATGTTGTCCGGCACCGACGGCACCAGCGTGATCGTGTTCGAACCGGCCGGCGCCACCCGCGTCGTGAAGGCGACAGTGATCTGGCCGGTGTCGTCGTCGACATGCACCGACTCGACGTTACGTGTGGCGGGCGGCGACGCGTAGCCGCCGCCGAACGTGTTGCCGCTCGCCGCGTTTTCCGATACGGCGAGCCGCGCGGAGGCCGCAAGCGACAGGCCCTCGCCCACGCGGCTGCGCGCGAGATAGTCCTGATACGCGGGAATCGCATAGGCGGCGATCACGCCGACAATCGCAAGCACGATCATCAGCTCGATCAGCGTGAAGCCGAAGCCGAGGCGCGAGCCGACGCGGCGGCACGCTCGCGCGAGTCTCGCGGACCAACGCGCTCGCGAGCGCCGCGAGTGCGCCCGCGAGGACTGGGAATAGGGGGAATAAGGCAAGGTGACGATCATCGGCAGGCTCCTGAAACGAAAAACGCCTGCTCCGCGGATCGGGAACAGGCGCTTTCATCGTAGCGAGCGACGCTCGTGTCAGACAGTCAGCCGAATGGCTAACGTTGAGTGTGCGCAGGCGCGCGTTCGGCGCAACGCGCCGCTTCAGGCCGCCGCGGATTTCGCGTTGCGGCGCTTGATCACATAGCCAAGAATCACGACGAAGAGCGCGCAAGCGACGCTCATTCCGTATTCGGCAAGCGGCGTGTCGAGGACCGGCCAACGGTCGCCGGCCGGATCGTTGATGATGAGCCCGCCCGCGATCCAGCCGAGCAGTGCCGCGCCGAGCGTGATCACGATCGGGAAACGGTCCAGCAGTTTCAGCACCAGCTGGCTGCCCCACACGATGAGCGGAATGCTCACCACGAGCCCGAAGATCACGAGCGCGAGGCGATGCTGCGGGTCGGCGGCCTCGGCCGCGCCCGCGATGGCGATCACGTTGTCGAGACTCATGACGGCATCGGCGACGATGATCGTCTTGATCGCCGAGATCAGCTTGTCGGCCGGCTTCACGTTCTCGTGCGCGTCGTGCGCCGGCGCCATCAGACGAACGCCGATCCACAGCAAAAGCAGCCCGCCCGCGAATTTGAGCAAGGGCACGTCGAGCAGCGCGACCGCGAACGCAATCAGAATCACGCGTAGCAGAATCGCGCCCGCCGTGCCCCACAACACGCCCTTCGTGCGCTGATCCGCCGGCAGATTGCGGCACGCCAGCGCGATCACGACGGCATTGTCGCCGCCGAGCAGAATGTCGATAACGATGATCTGAATGACTGCGCCCCAATGGAGCGTGGCGAGAAACTCGAGCATGAGCAAAAGAATAAAGAGGAACGGAAGGCGCGACCAATAAAAAAGCGGAGGAGTGTTGAACTCCCCCGCTTTTGAACCGCACGCTAACGAAAGGATCTCGTAAGCGTATCAAAAAAGGCGCCGCAACTGGGCGCCCATTTCGATTTACAACATCGCCTTCAGAAGACGCGCCATTTCCGACGGGTTCTTCGTGACCTTGATGCCGCAGGCGTCCATGATTTCCAGCTTCGCTTCGGCCGTGTCCGCACCGCCCGAGATCAGCGCGCCGGCGTGGCCCATGCGCTTGCCCGGAGGCGCCGTGACGCCGGCGATAAAGCCGACCACCGGCTTCTTCATGTTGTCCTTGATCCAGTAAGCGGCGTTCGCTTCGTCCGGACCACCGATCTCGCCGATCATGATGACGGCGTCCGTGTCCGGATCGTCGTTGAACATCTTCATCACGTCGATGTGCTTCAGACCGTTGATCGGGTCGCCGCCGATACCGACTGCCGACGACTGGCCGAGGCCGATTGCCGTCAACTGGCCGACTGCTTCATACGTCAGCGTGCCCGAACGCGACACGACGCCGATGCGACCTTTGCGGTGGATGTGGCCCGGCATGATGCCGATCTTCAGCTCGTCCGGCGTGATCGTGCCCGGGCAGTTCGGTCCGAGCAGCAGCGTCTTGCGGTTTTCGCGACGCATGCGGTCCTTGATCTCGATCATGTCACGGACGGGGATGCCCTCCGTGATGCAGATGGCGAGATCCAAGTCGGCTTCGACTGCTTCCCAGATGGCAGCCGCAGCGCCCGCCGGCGGCACGTAAATCACCGACACGGTCGCGCCCGTTTCAGCCTTGGCTTCCGCGACGCTTGCGTAAATAGGAATGCCTTCGAAGTCTTCGCCGGCACGCTTCGGGTTCACGCCTGCAACGTACGCTTCGCGGCCGTTTGCGTATTCACGGCAAGCACGCGTGTGGAACTGACCGGTCTTGCCGGTGATGCCCTGCGTGATGACCTTGGTGTCTTTGTTAATCAGAATCGACATGTATTGACCTCTGTTCGTTTGGCGCCGCCCGGTGGCGCGACGCGGCGAGATGTTCTTCGCCCGCGCCGCTCATGCCTCACACGCGCGCCGCCATTCGTAATCCTGGTTAATCCTGTAAAGCCGCTCGATGAGTCCGCTTGTGAAAGCCTGACGCGGACCCGGCTTACGCCTTGCCCGCAGCAGCCGCGACGACCTTCTGAGCCGCTTCTTCCATGCTGTCCGCCGAGATGATCGGCAGGCCGGATTCAGCAAGCATCTTCTTGCCCAGGTCTTCGTTGGTGCCCTTCATGCGGACCACGAGCGGCACCTTCAGCGACACGGCCTTCGACGCCGCGATCACGCCTTCCGCGATCACGTCGCAACGCATGATGCCGCCGAAGATGTTGACCAGAATCGCGGTCAGGTTCGGGTTTTTCAGCATGATCTTGAAGGCTTCCGTGACCTTCTCCGTCGTGGCGCCGCCGCCCACGTCGAGGAAGTTTGCCGGTTCGCCGCCGAACAGCTTGATGGTGTCCATGGTCGCCATGGCGAGGCCCGCGCCGTTCACCAGACAGCCGATGTTGCCGTCGAGCGAGATGTACGCGAGGTCGAACTTCGACGCTTCCACTTCAGCCGGATCTTCTTCGTCCAGATCGCGATACGCGACGATTTCCGGATGACGGAACAGCGCGTTCGAGTCGAAGTTGAACTTGGCGTCGAGCGCGATGACCTTGCCGTCGCCCGTCAGGATCAGCGGGTTGATTTCGGCGAGCGATGCGTCGGTTTCCCAGAACGCCTTGTAGAGGCCTTGCAGGATCGCGCGCGCTTGAGGGATCGACGCGTCGGGCACGCCGATCTTCTTCGCGAGGTCGTCTGCTTCGGCGTCCTTCAGGCCGGTCGACGGGTCGACGGCAACCTTATGGATCAGCTCGGGCGTCTTTTCCGCGACTTCTTCGACGTCCATGCCGCCTTCGCTCGATGCCATCACGACGATCTTCTGCGAAACGCGATCGATCACGAGGCCGACATACAGTTCCTTCTTGATGTCGGCGCCTTCTTCGATCAGCAGACGATTGACCTTCTGGCCTTCCGGACCGGTCTGGTGCGTGACGAGCTGCATGCCGAGGATCTGGTTCGCGTATTCGCGGACCTGCTCCAGCGACTTGGCAACCTTCACACCGCCGCCCTTACCACGGCCACCCGCATGGATCTGAGCCTTCACGACCCACACCGGGCCGCCGAGCTCTTCCGCGGCCTTGACCGCATCATCCACCGAGAAGACCGGCTTGCCGCGCGGTACCGCGACGCCGAATTTCCGCAGGATTTCCTTACCCTGGTACTCGTGAATCTTCATGCGTGATTCCCTTCAGTCTGAGAGTTGGATTAAACATCGCTTCCGCTACCGTCCAACATGCCGGGCGCATTGCCCCTGCCTTCGTGGCGGGCCGCCCCGTTGTCTGGCGATGCCGGGCGGTCTGCTGGGCGTGGCGCATGGCCATACCAGCGCGGGTAAAACTGCTGCACTGCCTCCCCGTCGAAACGCAGCGCATGGCAGCGTCCCAACTGGAACGGCGGTTTTTCGTTTAAACGTTCGGCGTCGCCGTCAGTCGACCCGTTTTCTGAACTGGCACTCCCGCCTCGCGTGTCGTCACCGGTGTTCCATACGTCGCCGGCGAACGCCTGAATCGCGGCGGTCGGCAGGACCGCGCACAACTCGGTGAGATGCGTGCAACCAGCCGTGCCGGCCAGCAAACGGGCAGCATCGCGACGGAAGTTGTGGAACAGATTGAGCCCGATGAGGGCACGATAGGCGGGATTGCTGGCTTGGCAGAGCCCAGGATAGGGCGCCCAGTCGGACGACGCCTCGGCGTCGACGACATTGAGCTTGCGATCGATGGTGATGCGAAGCCAGAGTTCATGGATCGGTTGACCATTGGGCCGGACGCCCGACGCAAGCACGACGTCGCGTGGCTTTTCGTCGGTCAAGCACGCTTCCACATCCCACAAGCCGTCCGCTCGTTCATAAGCTTCCGCCCGGATTGCGCGGCGATGGCGCAACTGACGGGGCACTGACGAGGAAAGCGGCATGCGAAAAGGAAAGGCCGAATTGGAAAACCCGCGAATTTTACCATACTGGGTATTTGAGACAGGCGGGAGTGCGGCAGCGGCCGGCTGCGCGCCGGTTATGGGCGGGATTATGGCGGGGTTGGCCGCCCGGTTATTCGCCGCTCCAGTCTTCGTCGATGCCCTTGAGAATCTTGCCGATGGTCGCGCCCGAGAAACCCCGCGACGCGAGAAAACGCGCCTGCTTGGCACGCTCGGCCGGGGTTTGCGGAAGCTGGCCGAACTTCTTGCGCCATACGGCCTGCGCGCGCGCCAGCTCGGTTTCGCGCAACTGGGCGCTGGCTTCCTCGACGAGTGCCTGATCCACCGCGTGCTGCTTCAATTCGCCGACGATCCGGCTAGCGCCGAGCCGCGACGACCGGCGATGAATCAGGCTTTCTGCGAATCGGGAGTCCGACAGCCAGTTTTCGGCCTCCAGCGTGTCGAGCAGCGTATCGAGCGAGTCGTTTTCTTCGACGAACGGCTTCAGCTTGCGTGCGAGTTCGCTACGGCTGTACTCGCGACGCGACAGATAGCCTAGCGCGCGCCCTTTGAGCGAACGCGCGGGACGTTGGGATTTCTTTACTTCGCCTTGAGCGTGCCCGGTGTCTGGGCTCGGCGAGCCGGGGCTGTGGCGAGAGCCGGACGATCGTGATGAACCACGCGAGCGCGTGTAAGTGGGCTCGGCCGATGGGTCGGGTTGGGTTGACTGGAACTGCGCGCGCCGCGGGCCACGGCCTGAGGCGCGATCATGCGCGTCGAATGATTCGAAGGGATCGGGCGACTGCGACGGATGCGATGAATCCAGCAGGTTCGCCGGACCCGAACGTTCGCGCGAACCGCTAGCTTCATCGCGCGGGCCAGCCGCATTGCGTCCGGTATCGGACAATGGGCGGCCCTTGCGTATCACGTAGTGGTTACTCTTCTTCGTCCGCGACTTCTGCGCCTGCGCCGGTCACTGCTTCGGCCATTGCATTCACGCCCAGCGATTCGCGGATACGGTTTTCGATCTCACGCGCGATGTCCGGATTTTCGCGCAGGAATTCACGCGCGTTGTCCTTGCCCTGGCCAATACGCTCGCCGTTATAGCTGTACCACGCACCGGCCTTGTCGACGATCTTGGCCTGCACGCCCAGGTCGATGATTTCGCCCTGTCGCGAAATACCTTCGCCGTAAAGAATGTCGAAAATTGCCTCGCGGAACGGCGGCGACACCTTGTTCTTGACCACCTTGACGCGGGTTTCGTTGCCGATCACTTCGTCGTTCTTCTTGATCGAACCGATGCGGCGAATGTCCAGACGCACCGACGCATAGAACTTCAGCGCGTTGCCGCCCGTGGTGGTTTCCGGATTGCCGAACATCACGCCGATCTTCATGCGGATCTGGTTGATGAAGATGACGAGGCAGTTGGTGCGCTTGATCGTGCCGGTGAGCTTGCGCAGCGCCTGCGACATGAGACGTGCTTGCAGACCCGGCAGCGAGTCGCCCATTTCGCCTTCGATTTCAGCCTTCGGCACCAGTGCCGCGACCGAGTCGATCACGATCATGTCGATCGAGCCCGAGCGCACGAGTGCGTCGGCGATTTCCAGCGCCTGCTCACCCGTGTCCGGCTGCGAAACCAGCAGGTCGCTCACGTTCACGCCGAGCTTGCCGGCGTATTGAATGTCCAGCGCGTGTTCCGCGTCGATAAACGCTGCCGTGCCGCCGAGCTTCTGCATTTCGGCAATGACCTGCAGCGTGAGCGTGGTTTTACCCGACGACTCCGGACCGTAGATTTCGACCACGCGGCCACGCGGCAGACCGCCGACGCCCAGTGCGATATCCAGGCCAAGCGATCCAGTGGAAACGACCTGGATGTCTTCGACTGCCTCACCTGCGCCGAGCCGCATGACCGACCCTTTGCCGAACTGCTTTTCGATCTGCGCGAGGGCGGCAGCGAGTGCCTTGCTCTTTTCAGCAGTCAGTCCAGCCGAGCCTTTCTTGCTTTCTTCCATGAATCGTCCTTTGCTATGATGAACGGCGTCTGAGGCAGATGTGTCGTCCATTTTTAAAGGACAGCACACGAAACCCAGACACTGTATAAAAAAACAGTAGTTTTGGCAAGCGCGATTCTCATGCGAACGCGCATTTTTACCGTCGCGCTGCCTAAACCACCCACAATAATTTTCGGAGACCGCTGTGCGCCGCGGGGACACCCGAGGTGCCGGCCACAGGCCCTGAGCTGGCGCATCATGCGAATTCTGATTGCCGAAGACGACAGCATACTCGCGGACGGTCTGGTTCGATCACTCCGCCAATCGGCCTATGCCGTGGATCACGTGAAGAACGGCGTCGAGGCCGACACCGCGCTGTCGATGCAAAGTTTCGATCTGCTGATTCTCGATCTCGGCCTGCCGCGCATGTCCGGGCTCGAGGTGCTGCGCCGCCTGCGCGCCCGCAATTCCAATCTGCCCGTGCTGATCCTGACGGCCGCCGACAGCGTCGACGAGCGCGTCAAGGGCCTCGATCTCGGCGCCGACGACTACATGGCCAAGCCGTTCGCCCTGAACGAACTGGAAGCGCGCGTGCGCGCGCTGACGCGGCGCGGCGCTGGCGGCGGCCCGACCGTCGTGCGGCACGGTTCGCTGTCGTTCGATCAGGTGGGCCGGATCGCCTATATCAACGATCAGGTGATCGACCTGTCGGCGCGCGAGCTCGGCCTGCTCGAAGTGCTGCTGCAGCGGATCGGCCGGCTGGTGTCGAAAGAACAGCTGGTCGACCATCTGTGCGAATGGGGCGAGGAAGTCAGCAACAACGCAATCGAGGTGTATGTGCACCGGCTGCGCAAGAAAATCGAGCCGAGCGGCGTGCGTATCATCACCGTGCGTGGACTTGGCTACTGCCTCGAAAAGGCGGTCGCAGCCGCGAACGCCAATCCGGGCGGCAATGCGGGCCATGCAGGCACCCCTGACACGGCCGCCGCCCCTGAGCCGGCGCCGTCGCCCTCGTCGCCGGCACCGTCCGGCGGAATGCCGGCAAGCCATCACTATAAGTAGAGCACTTTCATGTCCGCACGCGCAGATCGCGCGGCGGCTCGCGCGGCGGACCTCGACGAGGCGCGCGACGAGCGCTACGCCAATCCGTTCGCCCCGCCCGACGAAACCGAAGCCGCCGCCGAGGCGCGTCCGCGCTCGTTGTTCGGCGAAATCCTCGACTGGATGCTGGCGCCGCTGCTGCTGCTCTGGCCGATGAGCCTCGCGGTGACTTACCTCGTCGCCAAGTCGATTGCCAACGGGCCGTTCGACCGCGCGCTCGAAACCGACGCCTACGTGCTCGCGCGCCAGATCCATCCGGTCAACGGCGTCGCCGAACTGACGCTGCCCGATTCCACGCGCGACTTTCTGCGCACCGATAACGTCGACAGTGTGTTCTATCAGGTGCTCGGCACGCGCGGCGAGCTGGTGGCGGGCGAGCGCGACATGCCGCTGCCGCACGAGGACGACCGGCCGCAGCCCGGCCTCGTGGCGTTCCGCGACGACATGCTGCGCGGCAACGACATCCGCGTCGCCTATACGACGGTCGAGTTCCCGCAGACGCCGGGCGCGGAGCCGGTGCTCGTGCAGGTGGCGGAGACGCTCGACAAACGCAGCCAGCTTGCCAACGACATCATCAAGGGCGTGATCCTGCCGCAGTTCGTGATCCTGCCGCTCGCGATCCTGCTCGTGTGGTTCGGCCTGTCGCGCGGGCTTGCGCCGCTGCACGCGCTGCAGGCGCACATCCGCGCGCGGCGTCCGGACGACCTCTCGCCGCTCGAGGCGCGCCGCGCGCCGCCGGAAATCGAGCCGCTCGTCACGTCGTTCAACGACCTGCTGACGCGCCTCGAACAGAATATGGAGCTGCAAAAGCGCTTTATCGCCGACGCCGCGCATCAGATGAAGACGCCGCTCGCAGGTCTGCGCACCCAGGCCGAACTGGCGCTGCGGCAGGACGCGTCGGAGGAAGTGCACCGCTCGCTCGAACAGATCGCGACGAGTTCCGAGCACGCGGCCCGCCTCGTCACCCAGCTGCTCGCGCTCGCACGCGCGGAAAACCGTATGTCGGGGCAGATTTTCACGCCGGTGGAAGTGACGGAGGTGGCGCGCAACGCCGTGCGGGACTGGGTGCAGGCCGCGCTCGCCAAGCAGATGGATCTCGGCTACGAGGCGCCCGACGAGCCAGTCGAAGTGGAAGGCAATCCGGTCATGTTGCGCGAGATGCTGTCGAACCTGATCGACAACGCGATCCGCTACACGCCGGCGGGCGGCCGCATCACGGTGAGAGTGAGGCACGATGCGGCCGCGCGGCTCGTGCATCTGGAAGTGGAAGACACGGGGCTAGGCATTCCGGTGGCCGAGCGCGCGCGCGTGCTGGAGCGCTTTTACCGGATTCTCGGCCGCGAAGGCGACGGCAGCGGCCTCGGGCTGGCCATCGTCCGCGAAATTGCGACCATGCACGGCGGCGAGCTGACTATCGAAGACAACGTCTATCAGACCTCGCCGAGGCTTGCGGGAACACTCGTGCGTGTCAGTTTGCACGTGCTGGAACGGGGCAGGACTTACCCTAACGCGACCTGACCACCCCCGACGCCACATGACAGATTCAACGACGTTGAGACCAGACTGTGCGCGCTTGCACACAACTTGACAGATTTTCCGAAAAATTCGAGGCTCATTTCGAGGCCGCGCGCGTGGCCGTCCGCGTCAGTACGCCGTAAGTTTTCACTCCAATAATCGGTTGCACGGTGCACAGCGGGCCGGTGCGCCGCATGCACATCAAATATTGGAGACGACAAATGGCTACCGTTGGCGGACACATTGCGCCCGTACCCATGACGCGCGATGAGAAGCGGGTGATCTTCGCATCGTCGCTAGGTACGGTTTTCGAGTGGTACGACTTCTATCTCGCCGGCTCGCTGGCGGCCTTCATCAGCAAGAGCTTCTTCTCCGGCGTGAATCCCACGGCCGGCTTCATCTTCACGCTGCTCAGCTTTGCCGCGGGTTTTGCGGTCCGGCCGTTCGGCGCAGTGGTGTTCGGGCGGCTTGGCGACCTGGTCGGCCGGAAGTACACCTTCCTCGTCACCATCGTGATCATGGGTCTGTCGACCTTCCTCGTCGGCTTTTTGCCGGGTTACGCGGCGATCGGCATTGCTTCGCCGGTGATCTTCATCGCAATGCGCATGCTGCAGGGCCTCGCGCTCGGCGGCGAGTACGGCGGTGCCGCCACTTATGTGGCCGAACACGCGCCGCCGGGGCGCCGCGGCTTCTACACCGCCTGGATTCAGACGACGGCCACGCTCGGCCTGTTCCTTTCGCTGCTGGTGATTCTCGGCGTGCGCACGGCCATGGGCGAAGACGCGTTCGGCGCATGGGGCTGGCGCATTCCGTTCATCGCGTCGATTCTGCTCCTGGCCGTGTCGGTGTGGATTCGCCTGCAACTGCATGAATCGCCGGTATTCGAGCGCATCAAGGCCGAAGGCAAGACGTCGAAGGCGCCGCTTTCCGAGGCGTTCGGCCAGTGGAAGAACCTGAAAGTCGTGATTCTCGCGCTGATCGGCCTGACGGCCGGCCAGGCCGTGGTGTGGTACACGGGCCAGTTCTACAGCCTCTTCTTCCTGACCCAGACGCTCAAGGTCGACGGCGCCACCGCCAACATCATGATCGCGCTCGCGCTTCTGATCGGCACGCCGTTCTTCCTGTTCTTCGGCTCGCTGTCGGACCGCATCGGCCGCAAGCCGATCATCATGGCAGGCCTTCTGATCGCAGCGCTCACCTACTTCCCGCTCTTCAAGGCGCTTACGCACTACGTCAACCCGGCGCTGGAAGCGGCGACGGCCAAGGCGCCTATTGTCGTGATCGCGAATCCGGATGAATGCTCGTTCCAGTTCAATCCGGTCGGCACGTCGAAGTTTACGAGTTCGTGCGACATCGCGAAGAGCGCGCTGTCGAAGTCCGGCTTGAACTACGACAACGTGGCGGCCCCTGCGGGCACGCTCGCGCAGATCAAGGTCGGCGACACGGTGATCAACACTTATGACGGCAAGGCCCCCGACGCGAAGGACCAGGGCAAGACGTTCGACAAAACGCTGGCAACGACGCTGAAGTCCGCCGGCTATCCGCCGAAGGCCGATTCGTCGCAGATCAACTGGCCGATGAGCGTGGTGATTCTCACCATCCTCGTGATCTACGTGACCATGGTCTACGGGCCGATTGCGGCGATGCTGGTGGAGATGTTCCCGACGCGGATCCGTTATACGTCGATGTCGCTGCCTTATCACATCGGCAATGGCTGGTTTGGCGGCTTCCTGCCGGCTACCGCGTTTGCGATCGTCGCGGCGAAGGGCAACATTTACTCCGGGTTGTGGTATCCGATCGTGATCGCGGTGATCACCTTCGTGATCGGCATGCTGTTCGTGCGCGAGACCAAAGACTCGGATATTTACGCGAAAGACTGAGGCCCGCGCGGGTTCGTGAGGCGGCGATTTAAAAAGTTGCGTGCCGGGGGTTGACAGCCTCCGGCGCTGTCCTCATAATCTCGCTTCTTTCGGCGAATTAGCTCAGTTGGTTAGAGCGACGGAATCATAATCCGCAGGTCCGGGGTTCGAGTCCCTGATTCGCCACCAGTTGCAAGAAAAAGCCGCTGATCCGCAAGGTTCAGCGGCTTTTTCGTTTCTGGCTGTCCACGTTTCATCCGGGCAGCGACACCCGCAACTTAAGGAGGATTGTTGATGACGTTCCGCACCGCTGCGCACACCGTGGCCATCGCATCCATCGCGCTTGTCGGCGCCGCTTCCGTCACCGCGGCACAAGCGCAGACCACCACCGACAACCAGTGGCGCGCAAGCCAGAGCACGCTGTCCACGCTTTTGCAGAACGGCTACAAGATCGTGGCCGTCGTCAACACGCCTCGGGGCGAGGCCGGTCCGGCCGACACCATCTTCGTGCAGCGCGACCAGAGCGCGTTCAAATGCATCGACCCGCAGGGACCCGAGCCCGGGAAAAAGGTGCCGGCCTGCTTTGAGCTGGCGCCGCCGTCGGGCGCCACCCCCGGCTCGGAAACCAAGTAGCCGCTGCCGCCGTGAGGTCGACGGCGGCAAAACGGATCACCGGTCGACCAGCCGGCTCAAATTGCCGCGCACGCGCTGCAACAGCGTGATCAATTGCGCGGCTTCTTCCTTGCTGAAGCCGTTCAACGCTTCCAGCGCGACCGCGTCGCCCACTTCGCGCGCCTTGCCGAGCGCGCGCTCCGCCTTCGGTGTCATGCGCACCTGACGCTCGCGCCGGTCCTGCGGATTGGCCGCGCGCTCGATCCAGCCGCCCTCCTCCATCCGGTCGAGCAAGCGGCCGGCCGAAATCGGCGCAACTTCCAGTAGATCGGCCAGCCGCGCCTGGTTGACGTCGCCGTAATGCGCGAGATAAGCCAGCACGCGGCATTGGGCGCGCGTCAGATCGACCGACGATTTCGCGAGGTCGTCGAAACGCTTGCCGCTCAAGCGGCCGATGTCCGAAACAAGAAAGCCGAAGCGCTCTTCAAGCTGAGCAAGCTGGGCGGGTCGGGCGGGTTGGGTCTCCATGCGCGGATTATACGAAAGAGCTTCCTCCCGACACCCCGTGGCGAGGTTATTCAGCCTCCGCATAATTCCCGATGTGAGCCGGTCCACGCGCCGATATATTAAGCATGCTTACTATATCGACGATCTCCCACAGTCATGCCCGCCGCCTCCTCGCCGTCGAGCGTCGCCGCCGCGCCGCTCAACCGGCCGATGATCACCGTCTCGATCATGCTGGCCACGCTGATCCAGACACTCGACAGCACGATCGCCAACGTCGCGCTGCCGCATATGCAGGGCACGCTATCGGCCTCGCAGGACGAGATCACGTGGGTGCTGACCTCCTACATCGTCGCCGCCGCGATCGCGACGCCGCTGACCGGCTGGCTGTCCGACCGCCTGAGCGTGAAGCGCCTGCTCATCGTCGCGATCGGCGGCTTCACGGTGTCGTCGGCGTTATGCGGTCTTTCGGAGACGCTCACGCAAATCGTCGCGTCGCGTTTGCTGCAGGGCGTGTTCGGCGCGTCGCTGGTGCCGCTGTCGCAGTCCATCCTGCTCGACATCAATCCGCGCGAAAAGCAGGGCCAGGCCATGGCCGTGTGGGGCATGGGCGTGATGGTCGGCCCGATTCTCGGCCCGACGCTCGGCGGCTGGCTCACCGACAGCTATAACTGGCGCTGGGTGTTCTTCATCAATGTGCCGATCGGCGCCTTTGCGCTGTTCGGCGTGGCGACCTTTCTGCCCTCGCGCGCGCCGAAACCCGACGCGAAGTTCGACGCGTTCGGCTTCGCGACGCTCGGCCTCGCGATTGGCGCGCTTCAGGCGATGCTGGATCGCGGCGAGCAACTCGACTGGTTCGGCTCGCACGAGATCGTGCTGGAGGCGCTGATTGCCGCTATCAGCTTCGCATTCTTTCTGGTGCATACGGCAACCGTCGGCAAGACGTCGTTTTTCAAATACGAATTGCTGAAGGATCCGAACTTTACGACGGGTACGTTCTTCATCTTCGTGATCGGCGCGGTGATGTATGCCACGCGCGCGCTGCTTCCGCCGATGTTGCAAAACCTGTTGAACTATCCGGTCGCGACCACCGGTCTCGTCACCGCGCCGAGCGGCGCGGGCACCATGGTGGCGATGCTGTTCGCCGGCCGCTTGCTGAAGCGGATCGACGCGCGGCTCATGCTGCTCGCCGGCTTCCTGATTTCGGCTTTCGCGCTATGGCAGATGATGCACTACACGATCGTGCTATCGGCGTCGGACATCGTGTGGCCCGGCGTGATCCAGGGCTTCGGGCTCGGTCTCGTGTTCGTGCCGCTGAGCGCGCTGACATTCTCGACGCTTGCGCCGGAACTGCGCGCCGACGGCACGGCCACCTACAGCCTGATGCGCAACATCGGCAGCAGTATCGGCATTTCGATCGTGCAAACGCTGATGACGCGCAATACGCAGATTTCGCACGCGGACCTCGCGGCCCATGTCACGCCCTTCAACCCCGCCATTCAGCCGATGCTCGCAAGCAGCTCGCATTACGACATCGCGGCGCTGAACGCGTCGATCACACAGCAGGCCTCGATGATCGCCTACCTCAACGACTTCAAGCTGATGTTCGTCGCGACGCTGCTCGTCATTCCGCTGCTCGTGCTGATCCGCCCGGGCAGCAAGAGCCACGACGCCTCCGCGGCCCACGCCGCCATGGATTGATCACGCCTCGATGCGCCCGCGCGTGACGCCGAGCAGACGCGCCATGGCGTCGCGCGCGGCGGCGGCGTCGCGCGCGCGGATGGCCTCGAACACGGCCGTATGCTCGGCGAGCGACGCGTTGAACACGTCGGCGCGCTTCGCGTTCAACCGAAGCTGCGCCTCCAGCGTGCGCTCGATCAGCGTCCCGAGTGGAATCAGTAGTTCGTTGCTGCAGGCAATCAGCACGCTCAAATGGAATTGCAGATCGGCGCGCACCCATTCGTCGACGTTGCGCGCGGCGGCCATGGCGGCGTGAGCGGCAGAGAGCGCGCCGAAGGTCTCGTCAGAATGCGAAGCGGCGGCAAGACCCGCGGCATACGGCTCGATCATCTCGCGCATTTCCTGCAACTTCAGCGCGAACTGCATGGGCGCAGCCACGCGCGAGTACCAGTCGAGCACGTCGGCATCGAGCAGATTCCACGCGTGCCGCGGCCGCACGCGCGTGCCCACGCGCGGCCGCGATTCGATCAGCCCCTTGGACGTCAACGTGCGCAGCGCCTCGCGCAACACCGTGCGGCTGACGCCGAACGTGTCCATCAGTTCGGCTTCGCGCGGCAGGATCGACTCGGGCGCGTAGTCGCCGCGCAGAATCGCCGTGCCCAGCAAATGGGCGACACGCCCGTGCAGATCGTGCTGAATAGCCTTCTCCCGGCGGCCGTGCCGCTCAATATGTGGCAAATAGTACTATTAATAGTACTTTAATCCACGTTTGTTGTAGCATGGAAACCCTCGACTATCCGCATGCGACCACCGGAGACGCACGTCATGAAAATCACCAAGCTTGAAACCTTCATCGTTCCGCCGCGCTGGTGCTTCCTGAAGATCGAAACGGACGAAGGCATCGTCGGATGGGGCGAGCCGGTGGTCGAGGGCCGCGCACACACGGTGGCCGCGGCCGTCGAAGAACTGTCCGACTACCTGATCGGCAAAGACCCGCTGCTGATCGAAGACCATTGGCAGGTGATGTACCGCGCGGGCTTCTACCGCGGCGGTCCGATCACCATGAGCGCGATTGCCGGCGTCGACCAGGCGCTGTGGGACATCAAGGGCAAGCATCACGGCGTGCCGGTTCATGCGCTGCTTGGCGGCCAGGTGCGCGACAGGATCAAGGTGTATTCGTGGATCGGCGGCGACCGTCCGAGCGACGTCGCGAACAACGCGCGCGCCGTGGTCGAGCGCGGCTTCAAGGCCGTGAAGATGAACGGCTCCGAGGAGTTGCAGATCATCGACACCTTCGACAAGGTGCAAGGCGTCATCAACAATGTCGCGGCGGTGCGCGAGGCGGTCGGGCCGGATATCGGCATCGGCGTGGACTTCCACGGCCGCGTGCATAAGCCGATGGCGAAGGTGCTCGCGAAAGAACTCGATCCCTACAAGCTGCTTTTCATCGAGGAGCCCGTGCTGTCGGAAAACGCGGAAGCGCTACGCGACATCGTCAACCAGACCAACACGCCGATTGCGCTCGGCGAGCGTCTCTATTCGCGCTGGGACTTCAAGCACATCCTGTCGGGCGGCTATGTCGACATCATTCAGCCGGACGCGTCGCACGCGGGCGGGATCACCGAGTGCCGCAAGATCGCGTCGATGGCGGAAGCCTACGACGTCGCGCTCGCGCTGCACTGCCCGCTCGGTCCCATCGCGCTCGCCACCTGCCTGCAGATCGACGCGGTGAGCTACAACGCCTTCATCCAGGAACAGAGCCTCGGCATCCACTACAACCAGGGCAACGACCTGCTCGACTACATCAGGAACCCGGAAGTCTTCGAATACGAAGACGGCTTCGTGTCGATTCCGCAAGGGCCGGGCCTCGGCATCGAAGTGAACGAGGAGAAGGTACGCGAGATGGCAAAGGTCGGGCACCGCTGGCGCAACCCGGTGTGGCGTCACGCGGACGGCAGCGTCGCGGAGTGGTGAGCGGCTCGCTCATCGGCTGAGCTGGTTTGCCGGCGCAGTCGCCGACAGGCGCCGCCCGCGGGCGGCGCTTCGTTTTGCGCTTCGTTTTGCGCGTGCTCGCGGGAACCTCTCTCGGGCCATGCAGCCGCGCGTTACGGTGACGTGACGCGCGCGCCCGTCTCAGTAACGTAACATCCCGGACCGAATGCAACCCGAGCGGCGCTCGGGCGACACCTCCCGCGTCGCGCGTTCAACCCCACAAAGCCCTGCCAGGCCCCGTCGGCAAAGGCCCCCACTCGTTCTGTTCGGCATCAGACGGAGACATGGCCTGGACCTTGCTGAAATGCATTCAAACAACGAATGCATCAGGGGGCTTCATGGGCGAATTCATTCCGGACTATTTGCTGCGCGAGCAGGCTGCCGTCGGCGCGCTCGCGCTGTTCGGCGTGCTGCGCATCATCGGCGCGATGCTGGCGTACGAGCGCGGCTGGCGCATTACGGCCATCGAGAAGTGGTTTGTCCTCGCCGCTTTCGTCTATTGCGTCCCGCAACTGTTCGATCTGCTCACACACGTCTATAACGCGCACGCAGCGGCAGCCGAACTCGAAGGCAAAGCCGCGGGCTGCGCAATCGCGCTCTTTTGCGCGCCGATCGTCGGCCACCGGCTGGGGCTGGAATGATTGCAGCCGGCGGCGGGATGCTCAGCAGACTGTCCACGCGCCTCTCGAGGCCGGGCCGGCCCGCAAGACCGCGTGTCTTGCGCCGCACATTGACGCTGTGCGGCGCTTCTTGTGTGACGCGCGCAGACCGCGCCACTCGCCCCACCTGACAAACGCAACGACGCGCATCGCGAAGCGCCGGCGCGCCGGGCGTTTCGAACGTCTCTCTCGCGAGGCTCAGCCGAGCGCAGCGAAGGCCGGCACGCTATGCGCCAGCACGGCCGCCGCAATGAAGACACCGATCATCGCAAGCGCCTCGAGATAAAGCACGTTGACGAAGGTATGCGCGTCCATTGTCGACGCCGTGCGGCGCAGGCGCGGCAGCGCGAGAAAGCGGTTCAGGCCGCCGAGCACCAGCGCGAGTCCGACGAGCGTGAGCTTGAGGATCAGGACATGGCCCCACGTGCTCGACGCAATCGCCTCGAACGAACCGCCCGAGCCCCGCACGGCATTGAAGATGCCGGACAGCAGCACGAACCCGACCGCCACCAGCGACACGTTCGACACCTGCGTGGCCGTGCGGATCAGCACGCCACGCGCGGTCGACGCGCCGAGCGCCGGCAGCACGACAAGCCCGGCCGCGATCGCGAGGCCGCCCCAGACGCTCGTCACGAGCACGTGCAGTGTTTGCATCGCGATCGCCGCGGACGCGAGGCCCGCGTCCGCCGCGTGTCCGAGCGAGGCCTTGCCGGCCGCGATCGCGATCACCGCAAGCCACAGCAGCGCATTGCGCAGCACGCCGCCATGGCTCGTCAGCGCTGTGCCGAGCAGGACCAGCGCGCCGGCAAAGGCGATGCTCCAGCCGTAGCCGACATGGGTTTGCGAGAGCACCGTCGGCACGATGCCGAAGGCGGCGGCCAAGGCCACGCCGCTCATCGACGCCGCCTGATACAGCAGCCAGCCGAGGTCCGCGAGCACCAGCACCGCGCTCGCCGTCAGCAGCGAACGTTGCGCGCGCAACCAGGCAGGCTGTGCGGGCGCGATCTTGGCCTTCGCGTCATTCGCGAGCCACGCGCCGAGCAACGCCGATCCGACGGCAAACGCAAACGCGACATTCATGAGCGCGGCCATGGCGACCTGCCCGATCCACAGTCCGTCGACGCTCATTTGACGGTGAACGCAAAATCGCCCTGCGTGCGATGCCCATCCGTGGCGACCGCCGTCCAATGCACCGCGTAACGGCCGGCGCCGAGCGTCGGCAGCGGCAGATGCATGACGCGCGCGTCATGCTTGTCCACCTGCGACGCCGCGGGCGCGGCCGGCTTGCCGCCGGCATCGGCGAGTGCGATCTTGCTGAAGGCCGGCTCGAGCGGCTCGCTGAAGTGGATCGTAATGTCGGCGGGAGCGGCGACTTCGGCATTGGCAGCGGGCTCGCTCGAAACGAGATGAGCATGCGCGAAGGCGGCGGAACTCAGCAGCAGCGCGGCGGCGCCGAGCGCGGACGAAAGCCGCGCCGGACGAGAAAGGTTGATTAGCTTCATGTAAGGCCGATAGCGGGTGAACAGTAAAACGGCGGGAAAACGGCGATGGCCGGCCGGTCCGAGGGAACGGACCTGGCGCCCCGGCACATCGGACGTGCGGCCCGGCGGGCCCCGAAGTGTACGCTTCGATGGTTCGGGCGCGGTTCGGTTCAACATCGCGCGGATAAGTTCGCCGGGTGCAGCGCTTGCATTTGCCGACTAGCGGCCACGAGCCCGAGACCGCGCCGTGAGTTCCGCACCGCGACGCGCGGCAAACTGTCGCACGCCTGTGACAGCCGCAAGCGTCCCCGATGCGGCAAATAGTCATCATCACCCTTCGATGATAGAATGCTGCGTCGCCGCAGCGCCGGCTGCCCTTCACACCGAGCCGCTCGAAGTTCGGTCAGGTCCCCGATTTTGATGGAGTTACGCGTGTCTTCAAGACGCATTTTCCGCCCGTTGCTTGCCCTTCTGCTGATCGGCTCCGCGGGTGTCTATAGCGCTGCGAAAGCGCAGACTCAACCGAAGGCCCCCGATACGATGGAAGCGCGTGTGCAAGGCTGCACGGCCTGCCACGGCACGCACGGGCAAGGTACCGACAACGACTACTTTCCGCGCCTCGCGGGCAAGCCGGCCGACTATCTGTACAACCAGTTGCAGAATTTCCGCGAAGGGCGCCGGAAGTATCCGCCCATGAACTACCTCGTCACGTATCTCTCCGACGACTATCTGCATCAGATCGCCACGTATTTCTCCAAGCAGCGTCCGCCTTATCCACCGCCCGCCAAGCCGACGGTTTCCTCTGCCACGCTCGCGCGCGGCCAGCAGATCGTGCTGAACGGCGACGCGTCGAAGCAGATTCCGGCTTGCGCGGCCTGCCACGGCAAGAGCCTGACGGGTATGGAACCGGCCATCCCCGGTCTCGTGGGCCTGCACTCCGACTACATCAGCGCGCAGCTCGGCGCATGGCGTTCGGGCACGCGCCACGCCATCGCACCTGATTGCATGCACACCATCGCCACGCGCCTCACGGACGAAGACGTGAACGCAGTTGCTGCCTGGCTTTCCACGCAACAGGCTCCACAAAACCCCGTGCCGGCTCCGGCCCGCTCGATGAAGACTCCGCTTGCCTGCGGCAGCGAACCGCAATAAGGCACCGGGAGAGACACTCAAATGAAACGCAAGTCTTTGTTCGCCCTCTCGGCAGTGGTCGTCGTCGCGGCTGCTGCACTCGTCCCCGTCCTGTGGTCGGGCGGCGACAATCTGCACAACGGTACGGCCGTGGCCGCCACGCCCGCCGACCAGGCTGCGCTCGTGAAGAAGGGCGAGTACCTCGCCCGCGCCGGCGACTGTATCGCCTGCCACACGGTCCGCGGCGGCAAACAGTTCGCTGGCGGCCTGCCCATGGCCACGCCGTTCGGCACGATGTTCACGCCGAACATCACGCCAGACGACCAGTACGGTATCGGCAAGTGGACGCAGGACGACTTCTACCGCGCCATGCACACCGGCCGTTCGAAGGACGGCAGCCTGCTCTACCCGGGCTTCCCGTTCACGAGCTACACGAAGGTCACGCGCGCCGACTCGGACGCGATCTACGCGTACCTGCGCTCCATCCCGCCGGTTGCCGTGCCGAGCCGTCCGCACGAACTCAAGTTCCCGTTCAACCAGCGCAACATGCTGATCGGCTGGCGTACGCTCTTCTTCCGTGAAGGCGAATACAAGCCGGACCCGACCAAGTCGGTCGAGTGGAACCGCGGCGCGTATCTGATCGAAGGCCTCGGCCATTGCGGCATGTGCCATACGTCGATCAACGCAATGGGCGGTCCGGTCAGCTCGGCGGCCTTCGCGGGCGGCCTGATTCCGCTGCAGAACTGGTACGCGCCGTCGCTCACGTCGAATAAGGAAGCGGGTCTCGGCGACTGGGAAACGAAGGACATCGCCGATCTGCTGAAGACCGGCGTGTCGAACCGCGGCGCGGTGTTCGGCCCGATGGCGGAAGTGGTCCACAACAGCCTGCAGTACATGAGCGATGCGGACATCAACGCCATGGCCACGTACCTGAAGACGATTCCGCAGAAGAGCGAGGCACCGGAGCCCATGCAGCTCGAAACGTCCGAAAAGTTCGGCGGCGAACTGTTGAAGCAAGGTCAGAAGATTTACGCTGACAACTGCGCGAAGTGCCACGCGGACAACGGCCTCGGCATGCCGCCGGCCTTCCCGCCGCTCGCGAACAACCAGTCGATCCAGATGCCGTCGGCGGTCAACCCGATCCGCATGGTGCTGAACGGCGGTTACCCGCCGAGCACGGACGCGAATCCGCACCCGTACGGCATGCCCCCGTTCGCGCAGTCGCTGTCCAACCAGGAAGTGGCCGCCGTCGTGACGTACATCCGTATGTCGTGGGGCAACCACGGCACGGCTGTGTCGCCGCAGCAAGTGTCCGATCTGCGCTCGGCGCCGCTCGACTAAGCAGCGTTCGTTGCACCCGGGGCGCGGCCTGCGACTTTCGCGGCCGCGCCCTTCGTTTTTAAGGACCGCATTTGACAATCGCGCTTTTCGGTACCGCGTCTGAAGTCCCGGTATCATGCAGCAACTGACGGCGCCACGCGTGGCGCAGCAATTGCTTGATAAAGCGGTGTAGGAGGAAAGACCGTGCATGTCGGTGAGCGTTTGAACAGCATTACCCACCTCGTCGGCGCCGTGCTGTCGGTGGCGGGGCTGGCTACGCTCGTGACGATGGGTGCGGTCGAGGGCGACGCGTACAAGGTAGTCAGCTTCAGCGTGTACGGTGCGATGCTGTTCGTGCTGTATGCTATTTCAACGCTCTACCACAGCGTGCGCGACCCACGCGTGAAAGCAGTGCTGCAGAAATGCGACCATTCGGCCATCTATCTGCTGATTGCCGGCAGCTATACTCCGTTCACGCTTGTCACGCTGCGCGGGCCGTGGGGCTGGTCGCTCTTCGGCGTGAGCTGGGGGCTTGCCGCTCTCGGCATCGTGCAGGAACTCACGCTCGGGCGGCGCACCCGCAGCGTTTCGATGGTGCTGTATGTCCTGATGGGATGGCTCGCGCTCGTAGCCGTCCGTCCGCTGCTGGAGGCATTGCCGGCCGCGGGCACTGCCTGGCTCGTGGCCGGCGGGGTCATCTACAGCGCCGGTATCTACTTCTTCATCAACGACGAGCGCATCCGGCACGGGCATGGTATCTGGCACCTGTTCGTACTGGCGGGCAGTCTGTGTCAATTCGTCAGCGTCGCGCGCTATGTCGCGTGACGTCCACGGCGGCGAAATGCAACTTAAGGCCAGTCAACGTGTCTGCATAGCGCGTTGAAGCATTCGGCACGCACCTCGAGCGTGCCGCCGATTTCCCTGCGAACGGAACTGGGCTTCGGCCTCGCTCTGGCTTACGCCAAGCGGCGCATTTGTGCGGCATGCATGCCGCATGTGCCCGGCGGGCCTTCATGTGCCGTTCGCGAAACTGCATTGCAAAGAGTATTTATGTCTTTTGATTCCCTCGGCTTGTCCGAACCGTTGGTCCGCGCTGTACACGAACTCGGCTATACCACTCCGACTCCCATCCAGACACAGGCCATTCCGGCCGTGCTCAACGGCGGCGACCTGCTGGCCGGCGCACAGACGGGCACCGGCAAGACGGCTGGCTTCACGCTGCCCATCCTGCAGCGTCTTCATTCGATGCCGCCGCTCGCCGCGGCCTCGGGCAAGCGCGCCGTGCGCGCGCTGATTCTCACGCCTACACGCGAACTGGCCGCGCAGGTCGAAGAAAGCGTGCGCGCCTACGGCAAATATCTGAAGCTGAAGTCGACGGTGATGTTCGGCGGCGTCGGCATCAATCCGCAAATCGGCGCATTGAAGAGCGGTGTGGATATCGTCGTGGCAACGCCTGGCCGTTTGCTCGACCACATGCAGCAGAAGACCATCGACCTGTCGCATCTCGAGATCCTCGTGCTCGACGAGGCGGACCGCATGCTCGACATGGGCTTCATCCACGATATCAAGCGCGTGCTGGCCAAGCTGCCGCCGAAGCGGCAGAACCTGCTGTTCTCGGCCACCTTCTCCGACGAGATCAAGGCGCTCGCCGACAACCTGCTCGACTCGCCCGCGCTCATCGAAGTCGCGCGCCGCAATACGACCGCCGAAACCGTCGCGCAAAAAATCCACCCGGTGGATCGCGACAAGAAGCGCGAGCTGCTCACGCATCTCATCAAGCAGCACAACTGGTTTCAGGTGCTGGTGTTCACGCGCACCAAGCACGGCGCGAATCGCCTTGCCGAACAGCTGACGAAGGACGGCATCAGCGCGCTCGCCATTCACGGCAACAAGAGCCAGTCGGCGCGTACCCGCGCATTGGCCGAGTTCAAGGACGGCACGCTGCAGGTGCTGGTCGCCACCGACATCGCCGCGCGCGGCATCGACATCGACCAGTTGCCGCACGTCGTCAACTTCGATCTGCCGAACGTGCCTGAGGACTACGTGCACCGCATCGGCCGTACGGGTCGCGCCGGCGCGACGGGCGAAGCGGTGTCACTCGTGTGTGTCGACGAATTGCAGTTGCTGAAGGACATCGAGAAGCTCATCAAGCGCCCGGTGCCGCAGGAAGTGATCGCCGGCTTCGAGCCGGACCCGACGGCAAAGCCGGAGCCGATCCTGCGCCGCGGTCAGGGCGGCGGCGGACGTTCGCCGCGTCAGGGCCAGGGCCAAGCAGCACCGAAGGGCGGCAACGGCGGTGCGGCAAGAGGGGCCAGAGGGTCGAGCCAAGGCGCGAATCAAGGCACGGCGCAGCGCTCGGGGCAGCGTCCCACGAACGGCCAGCAACAGCCCAAGCCGCAAGCCGCAAAACCGCAAGGCGCGAAGCCCGGCGGCAACGGCGGACAACCGCGCCGTGACGGCCAGCGTCACGACGACCGTCCGCGCGCCATCGCGCACGAAGGCGGCGTGGCGCATGCACCGCGCAAGCCGCAAGGCAGCAATCCGGGCGCGCTGCTGGGTGGCGCCGCCAAGCCGCGTACGGACGCGCCGCGCGGCGCTCATCCGGCGCGCAGCGGGCAGCGCGGGCGCTAAGACGTGAGTTGACGCTGGCGGCTCGCGGCTCCCGCTGCGAGCCCCATCTCACGCACGCGCCGCCGCGCGCTTCACCTGCTCGATCTGCCGTTCCCACCGGTCGAGCGCCTGCGCTTTCCCGCCCTCAAGCTCGAACGTAATGCCGCTCGTCAGGCGCGCATAACGGACGCTTTGCGATTCCGCCGATTCGATCGAACAGTTCATATAGACGAGACCGCTGTCGTCGCCCTCGGCGGCCGGCAGCGGCGCGGCGAGCAACTGCACCTGATAGAACTTCTCTTCGAACACGAAGGTGAGCGCCGCGCGCCCGCTCTGTGCGATCGCGCGCGCCGCCCGCGCCTGCGGCCACAGCGCGATGCACAGCGTGCGCGAATCGGGCGCATATAACTCGCCGATGCCAAGCAGCGACGTGCGAATGTGCTGATTGGCGTCGACGGTCAGCAACGAGGCCGTGAAGCCCGTCTTGGTCGCGAGCGACGAGCCGTCGAACAGCGCGCGAACCGCATCGGGCCATTCGTCGAATACCGTCTGATCGAGCGGGCGTTGCGGCAGTGAGGAGTCGCTCATCGCAGATGTCCGGTGAAAGGGTAAGGCCTTCATCATGCCTCGAAAAGCAGATGGCCCGCATCGCGCGGGCCATCGCTGCACGCCGGCGCTCTACCGCTTCACCGGAAAAACACGTGCTGCGTGATTTTCGCGAGCGGATAATGCACGCCCGGTTGAATCTTCGCGGGCAGATCGAGCGGCTTGAGCAGCATCTTCACGCACATGTCCGCCGACAGGTTGCGCCTCACCAGCGCATTGATGCGCGCGGCGCGCTCGCGGTTATACGCCTGATCGCGCACGCGCTCCGGATAGCGAATGGCGAAGACATGCCGCAACGCGATTTCTGAATCTTCGTTCTTGATTTCCATTACGCGGCGCATGAGCGCGCCAAGCACCGCAAGCCGGCCATTTCCCTCGATCTTGTTGTACTTTTTGAAGTACTTGAAAAAGTGCTTGTAATGGCGGACTTCGTCGGTCCGAATGTTGTCCGTAATCTCTTTGAGCACGGGTTCGTCCGAACACTCGCCAATCGCACGATACAACGTGGCCGTGCCGGTTTCGACAACGCAGCGCGCGACCATTTCCAGCGCACGCGTCTTTTCGAAATCTTCCACGGAACAGGTCAGCGAATACTCGTCCATGAAATTGCGAAACGCCGTGTCCCAATCGTACTCGGGCCAGACGTACGCGATATACGTCTTGAGCGCGCGGCCGTGCTGCATTTCCTCGGGCTCCCACTCGTGGTTGAGCCACGCGGAAACTTCCGGATCGTCGTCGAAGAACTGACTGAGATTACTGGTGTAAAGGTCGGTGCCGCTTTCAATAAACGAAGCGGCGCACAGCAGCAACAACAGGTCTTCGTTTGCGACGGCCTTCTGGCGGTCAATGCGCGTGAGGTCGATGTCCTCGATTCGCCAGGGCATGACATGGTTCAGCTCTGTGTGCATCGTGTCTTGCTCCGAAAGCTGTATCGACTCGTGGAGCATGCTCGCAACCGCTGCTATCGCGCTGCCTTGCGTTGCGGTTCGCCGTGTCGGATACAGCGCCGTGAATTAGAGTTAACCCCTTGTGTCTGCATCTTAGCCTCTGTTTCGCAACTCTGCAGACAACCCAGCACAGACCATGCCGATTGGCCGCAGTTCCAATTCCACGATAGACGAAAGTTTCGGTGACGCAAGCGCGAGTGCGACGCGCAACAAAAAGCCAGTTCGACGAGCCGGCTGTGCTTCGCGAAATGCGACGAGGCGCGCTTCACGCATGAGGGGCGCGCGGAGCACCGGAGACGCTCCAGCACACACCGCGCTGAATCGCCGCGAAGCACGCTTAGCCGCGTAAGACGTTCAGAAGCCGGCCGCCAGACCATCGCGGCGGCTGTCGCTCGCGGCCACATAACCGCGGTCCGGATCGTTGCGATCAAGCTTCCAGATGTACTGGCCCGAACCGAAATCCATGTAAGGATCGTCGACGGACTTGATCGTGTGGCCGAGCTTCTGCAGCGCTTCTGCCGTCCGTGCGTCGAGCGTCGATTCGATGTCGATCGTAAAGTCGCGATTGACCTTCCAGCGCGGCGCGTCGCACGCGGCCTGCGGCTGCTGCCCGTAGTCGAGCATGCGCACGATAGATTGCAGATGCCCCTGCGGCTGCATGTCGCCGCCCATCACGCCGAAGCTCATCACCGCCTCCTGCTGGCCGTCCACCTGCTGCGTGAGGAACGCGGGGATGATGGTATGGAACGGCCGCTTGCCGCCTTCCACCACATTCGGCGATGCCGGATCCATCGAAAAACCGCAGCCGCGGTTCTGCATCGAGATGCCCGTGTCCGGCACCACGATGCCCGAGCCAAAGCCCATATAGTTGGACTGAATAAAACTGACCATCATGCCGCGCTCGTCCGCGACCGACATATAGATCGTGCCGCCCGCCTTCGGCATGCCGAAATCGAATTGTGTGGCGCGCTTGGGGTCGATCAGCCTCGCGCGCGACGCGAGGTAGGCGGGGTCGAGCATCTGCTCGGGCGTGACTTCCATGGAACGCGGATCGGCCACGTAGCGGTAGACGTCGGCGAACGCGAGCTTCATCGCCTCGATCTGCAGGTGCTGCGACTCGACGTTGTCGACCGTCAGCTCCTTCACGTCGAATTGTTCGAGGATGCCGAGCGCAATCAACGCGGCAATGCCCTGCCCGTTCGGCGGAATCTCATGCACGGTGTAGCCGCGATAGTCCTTGCCGATCGGCTCGACCCAGTCCGCGCGATAGTTGCGCAGGTCGTCCGCCGTCAGCGCGCCGCCGCATTCGCGCGAAAAGGCCGCGATTCGCTCGGCGATCTCGCCTTCGTAGTAGGCGCGCGGGCCTTGCTCGGCGAGCTTGCGCAACGTCTTCGCGTGGCCGGGAAAGCGCACGAGTTCGCTCACTTGCGGCGCCCGTCCGCGCGGCATGAAGGTCGGCGCGAAGCCCGGCTGGTCCTTCAGTTCCGGCACCGCCGCCGCCCATTTGTGCGCGACGATGCTGGCCACCGCATGGCCGCGCTCCGCGATCTCGATGGCGGGCTCCATCAGATCGGCAAACGGCAGCGCGCCGAACTTCTGATGCAGCGCTTCCCAACCGGCGATGACGCCGGGCACCGTCACCGCATCCCAACCGCGCTTGGGCTGAATCGCGAGGCCCGCCTCCTCGCCGTACTTGCGCCTGAAGTAGTCGACGCTCCACGCCTGCGGCGCCACGCCCGACGCGTTGAGGCCATGCAGCTTGCGGCCGTCCCACACCAGTGCAAACGCGTCGCCGCCGAGGCCGCACGAAACCGGCTCGACAACCGAGATTGCGGCCGCCGCGGCGATGGCCGCGTCGACGGCGTTACCGCCTTTCCACAACATGCGCAGCCCCGCCTGAGCGGCAAGCGGATGGGACGTTGAGACGATGTTGCGCGCGAATACAGGCAGGCGCGGCGTCGGGTAAGGGTTCTGCCAGTTAAAGCCAGTCATGTCGAACACTCTCGCAAGCACGGGTCGGGCGACGCACGCCGCCGGACACAATAGAAAGATGAAGCACGGACGGAACCGAAAATCGTCGATTGCATCGCGATCCGGTCCAAAAAACAAATTCATTTATCGCATGGATCAATGCGCTCGTAGCCTGAATGCAGGTGAACCGGCCCCCGCAGTCTTATGGATGTCGCATGAGTTGCCGGACGGCTCTCGCGATGGTCTTACAATACACGCACTCGTTCCCGCTCCTGGCCGCCCGCTCGCGGGCAGGCGCCGATAACAACCCCACGACCCGAGACCATGACCCGAGACCCCCGCCTCACGCTGAACGCCCGGCAACAGGAATTGCTGGAGTGGGTGCAACGCGACGGCTTCGTGACCGTGGACGATCTCGCCGCGCACTTCGACGTGACGCCGCAGACGATTCGCCGCGACGTCAACTGGCTCGCCGACATGAACCTGCTGCGCCGCTACCACGGCGGGGCGAGCCTGCCGACCAGTTCCGAAAACGTCTCATACACCGCGCGCCAGCGCATGTTCCACGACGAAAAGCGGCGCATCGCAGCGCTAGTGGCCACTCACATTCCCGATCAGGCTTCGCTCTTCATCAATCTGGGCACCACCACTGAAGAAGTCGCGCGCGCACTCAACCGGCACCGCGGCTTGCGTGTCATCACCAACAATCTGAACGTCGCCAGCATGATGAGCGGCTATCCCGACTGCGAAGTGCTCGTCACCGGCGGAATCGTGCGGCCGTGGGACAAAGGCATTGTCGGCGAACTCGCGATCGACTTCATCCGCCAGTTCAAGGTGGACTTTGCGATTATCGGCACCTCCAGCATCGAGACCGACGGCACGCTGCGCGATTTCGATACCCGTGAGGTGCGCGTGGCCGAAGCCATCATCCAGCATGCGCGCACCGTTTTTCTCGCCGCCGACAGCTCCAAATTCGGCCGCCCGGCGCTCGTTCGCCAGGGCCATCTCGATCAGATCGACGCGCTTTTCACCGACGCCGCGCCGCCCGCCGATATGGCCGAAACGCTCAGTGCCGCCAATTGCCAGGTCTACGTGGCCGCCTGACCAGGCGTTCCCGGCCATGTTGCAGCGCAAGCGGAACTTCAAGTGAAATCAAGGATTTTCCCGCCGCTTCGAACCGCCTCTGCGGCCGACAATTGTCAAAGGGAAAATTTACAGGGGCCGGTTTGGTGTTTAACGTTCGCTTGACTACACTCCAGTTCCCCGGCGTTCGTTGCGCGCTCGCGTACCGCCGGAGCGAAATCAACCTGTCGTAAGCCGTACCTCCCGCCCGATCTTTTTGCGGACCACCTGGCCATGGCCCTGCCACCTGATGCCAGTCGCCGTCGAGGCCGTCCGCGTTTGCTTGACATGGAGAGAAACGATGCTGAGTCCGCACGAATTCGCCACGTTGTTGCTCGTCAAGGACGCTCCGAATCAAGTCGACATGGAGCGAGAAGAACTCGACGCCCTCCTCGAACGTCAGCTCGTCCAACTGGAGCGGCTCGCCTCGGGCAATGAACAATGGCGTGTAACGGAATCCGGCGATAGCGCACTCCGAGCCATCAAACGTCTTTCCTGAATAACGACCCACGCGTCGTGGGGCCGAACCGCCGCTTCCGCCCAGGCGCGGCGGCTGGCGGCAACGCGATGCCGTGCGCGCGGCCAACCGCCGCGCCCGCTTCCGCCTGACCTGCTTGCGTCACCCCGGGCGCCCATTGCGGCGCCCGCTTTCGTTGTGCGCGCCTCCATCGACCCAGCGCGCCCACGCGCGCCACTAGCCTGATGCCGTCGCTTTTTCTGCCGCGCGCTTATCCGCTGCGCAACGTCGGATCCACTGCCGCGCGCCAGCTGATCGCCCGCGCGCGCTGCTCGGTCAGGAACGCGACCCACTGATTGCGGACCTGCGGGTCAGCACTCGCGCCCTGGCTCCTGTAACGCTCGGCAATCGACGTCTGGAACGCGCAGTAATCGTCCTTCGACAGGCGCCCGCGCCGGTTCGCCACATACGCGTCGAAGAGCGTCGCATAGACGCCTTGCGCGTCGTTCCCGTAGTCCACCGTCTGCGCGCTGCACATCTGTTGCAATGCGACGAACGACGGCGCGCCCATCGTTCCTGTGAGGCTTGGCGAAGCGACACAGCCGGCAAGAAGCGCAGCCGCGCCCAGCATCAAAAGTCCACGCATGAATTTCATCCCCGAAATGGCCAGTGCCAAGAGTATCGTCCGTGGCCGCACGCCGCGCCACTCCCCTAGCCATTCGACAGAGTCTCCCTCGGCCCACCGCGAACTTTACTTTTTCGAATATGTTCATTAAAGTTCGAAAACGAACACTATCGATTCGATAGATTTTCAGACAGCTGTCCGCAGCCCTTAACGACGCAGGAGACGCAGCAGGTGACCCAAGGCACGAAATACGATTTGCTCGTCGTGGGCGGCGGCATCAACGGCGCGGGCATCGCGCGCGACGCGGCCGGCCGCGGGCTCTCCGCGCTGCTGTGCGAACAGGACGATCTGGCGGCGCATACCTCGTCGGCGAGCACCAAGCTGATTCATGGCGGTTTGCGCTACCTCGAATACCGCGAGTTCGGGCTCGTGCGCAAGGCCTTGCAGGAGCGCGAGACCTTGTTGCGCGCCGCGCCGCACATCATGTGGCCGCTGCGCTTCGTGATGCCTCACATGCCCGATCTGCGCCCGGCGTGGCTCATTCGCGCGGGCCTGTTCCTTTACGATCACCTCGCCCGGCGCGAGCTGCTGCCCGGCTCGCGCGGCATCGTCATGCGCGACCATCCGGCCGGCGCGCCGCTCGTCGAATCGATCAAGCGCGGCTTCGTGTACTCGGACGGCTGGGTCAACGACGCCCGCCTCGTCGTGCTCAACGCGCTCGACGCCGCCGAACACGGCGCGACCATCCTCACGCGCACCAAACTGCTGAGCGCCGTGCGGGCCGGCGGTGAATGGCGCGCGCAACTGCGGCGCGCAGACGGCACGATCCTCGACGTGCGCGCGGCATCCATTGCAAATGCGGCGGGGCCGTGGGTCGGCGAACTGCTGCAAGGCGCGCTGGGCCGTGCGGCGTCGCACAGCGTGCGGCTCGTCAAGGGCAGCCACATCGTCACGCGGCGCCTCTTTGAACACGACCACGCGTACATTTTCCAGAACCCGGACAAGCGGATCATTTTCGCGATCCCCTACGAGCACGACTACACGCTGATCGGCACGACCGACATCGAATATCGCGGCGACCCCGCGCAGGTGGCCATCACCGGCGACGAGACGCAGTATCTGTGCGACTCCATCAACCGCTACTTCAGGCAAAAGATCACGCCCGCCGACGTGCGCTGGACCTATTCCGGCGTGCGGCCGCTGCTCGAGGAAGAAGGCGCGGACGACCCTTCCGCGGTGACGCGCGACTATTCGCTCGAACTCGACGCGCCGGCTGGCGAAGCGCCGCTGCTCTCGGTGTTCGGCGGCAAGATCACGACGTTCCGCAAGCTCGCCGAGGAAGCCGTCGTCAAGCTCACGGCAGCGCTCGGCAAGAGCGCGCCGTCATGGACCTCGGGTGCGCCCTTGCCCGGCGGCGACATTGCACACGCGAACTTCGAGCGCTTTCTCGCCGAGTTGAAGCAACGCCATGCGTGGCTGCCGGCGGATCTGGCCCATCGCCTCGCGCGCGCCTACGGCACGCGTGTGAAGGACGTGCTCGGCCACGCGCATTCGCTCGCCGATCTCGGCCGCGCATTCGCGCCGGGCCTTTTCGAAGCCGAACTGGCGTATCTGCGCGACGTCGAATGGGCGCGCAGCGCCGAGGACGTGCTGTGGCGCCGCTCGAAGCTCGGGCTTCATGTCGAGCCGGGCACGCTCGAGTCGGTCACGCGCGACATCGACGCATGGTTCGCCCGCGAGCCCGAGCGACAGAGCGCGTAACAAAAAAGAGCTTCACCCTCGGCCCGTTCGGCCGGCCGCCTGCACGGACAAGCGCGCGGCCGCCCGACATGACGAGCCGTTCCCGTCGCCGGTAGGCTGTTTCAGGCTGTCGCGGCGATTCATAAAATGCATGGAGAAGAGACAATGCAGGATCAGTACATCCTCGCGCTTGACCAGGGCACCACCAGCTCACGTGCGATGCTGTTCGACCGCCTCGGCAATGTCGTGTCGACGGCGCAAAAGGAATTCGAGCAGATCTATCCGCGTCCGGGCTGGGTCGAGCACGATCCGCAGGAAATCTGGTCGACGCAGGCCGGCGTCGCCGCCGAGGCCGTGACGCGCGCCGGCATGAACGGCACGTCGATCGCCGCGATCGGCATTACGAATCAGCGCGAAACCACCATCGTGTGGGACCGCGAAACCGGGCACCCCATCTACAACGCCATCGTGTGGCAAGACCGCCGCACCGCCGACTTCTGCGACCAGCTCAAGGAACAGGGCCTGGAGGCGAAGGTGCGCGCAAAAACCGGCTTGCCGATCGACTCGTATTTCTCGGCGACCAAGATCCGCTGGATTCTCGATAACGTCGAAGGCGCGCGCGAGAAGGCAAAGCAAGGCCGACTCGCGTTCGGCACGGTGGACAGCTGGCTCGTGTGGAATTTCACCAAGGGCGGCCTGCACGTCACCGACGTCACCAATGCCTCGCGCACGATGCTCTTCAACATCCACACGCTGAAGTGGGACGACGAACTGCTCGAGGCGCTCGACATTCCGCGCAGCGTGTTGCCGGAAGTGCGGGCGTCGTCGGACGTGTATGGGCCGACCAAAACGACGGTGTTCGCGTCGAAGATTCCGCTCGCGGGCATCGCCGGCGACCAGCATGCCGCGCTTTTCGGCCAGATGTGCACGCAATCCGGCATGGTGAAGAACACCTACGGCACCGGCTGCTTCCTCGTGATGAACACCGGCGACAAGCCGATCGAATCGAAGAACAATCTCGTCACGACGATTGCCTGGCAAATCGGCGACCAGATCAACTACGCGCTCGAAGGCAGCATCTTCATCGGCGGCGCGGTCGTGCAATGGCTGCGCGACGGTCTCGGCATCATCAAGAACGCCGCTGAAGTCGAGGCGCTCGCGGCGAGCGTGCCGCATTGCGACGGCGTCTACCTCGTGCCCGCATTCGCCGGCCTCGGCGCCCCGCATTGGAATGCACGCGCTCGCGGCACGCTGTTCGGCGTGACGCGCGGCACGACGTCCGCGCATATCGCGCGCGCCGCGCTCGACTCGATCGCCTATCAGTCGCTCGACGTGCTGAAGGCCATGGAGGCCGACTCGGGCATTCGCATCGGCGAATTGCGGGTGGACGGCGGCGCGTGCGCGAACAATCTGCTGATGCAGTTCCAGGCGGACATTCTCGGCGTGGACGCGGTCCGCCCGAAGGTGTCGGAAACCACCGCCCTCGGCGCGGCGTATCTGGCGGGCCTCGCGGTCGGCTACTGGAAAGACGTCGACGAACTGCAAAGCCAGTGGAAGCTCGACCGGCGCTTCACGCCCGCGCGCGAGCAGGTGGACGTGCAGGAATGTCTGGACGGCTGGAAGCGCGCGATTCGCGCCGCCAAGGCATGGGCCGACACGCCCTGAGCTCGCGCGCTGCGATGTTCACGCACGAACATCGCGGAGGGCTTGCGAAGACCTGAGACAAAACCGCAGGAAGCCGCCGCGTGGCGCGGCTTCCCTAACAACAATACTTTGGATACCAACCATGTCTCCATACATTGCGGAATTCATCGGCACGGCGCTCGTCGTGCTGCTCGGCGACGGCGCTGTCGCCAACGTGCTGCTCGCGCGCACCAAGGGCAAAGGCGCGGATCTGATCGTCATTGTGATGGGCTGGGCGATGGCCGTGTTCATCGCCGTCTACGTGACCGCGTCGTTCAGCGGCGCGCACCTCAATCCCGTCGTGACGGTCAGCCTCGCGCTCGCGGGCAAATTCGCGTGGGCGAAAGTCCCCGGCTATATCGCGGCGCAGATGCTCGGCGGAATGGCGGGCGCGCTGCTCGTGTGGGTCGCGTACCGGCAGCACTTCGCGAAGGAAGGCGACGCCGACGTGAAACTCGGCGTGTTCTGCACCGCGCCCGCCATCCGCAGCGTGCCGCACAATCTGTTGACCGAAATGATCGCCACCTTCGTGCTGATTCTCGGCGTGCTGTATCTGGCGTCGCCGCAAGTCGGCCTCGGCGCGCTGGACGCGCTGCCGGTGGGCCTGCTCGTGCTCGGCATCGGCATTTCGCTCGGCGGACCGACCGGCTACGCCATGAGCCCCGCACGCGACCTGTCGCCGCGTCTGATGCACGCGCTACTGCCGATTCCCGGCAAGCGCGACAGCGACTGGCGCTACGCGTGGATTCCAGTGTGCGGCCCGCTTCTGGGCGGCGCGGTGGCGGCGGGTCTTTATCTTTATCTGCACGCACGTTGATCGCGCGGTGCGGTCCCGAACTGCATGCGATGGAATCGAAGGAAAGCGGCGGCGCGGCGCGGGCCGCGCCAAAGCACGTATCATGGCGCTTTCACACGGGCGCGTGAGCCGGTTCTTCCCGGCGACTGAGCTCCACCACGCGCCCCGCTTTCCGTTCCTTCAGGCATGATCGACCACCTTATCTGCGACTGCGACGGCGTGCTCGTCGACAGTGAAGTCATCGCCGACCGCGTCATGTTCGAGACGCTCTCGGCCACCTTTCCCGGCCTCGACTTCGAGCCCGTCGTCAAAACAGCGTTCGGCCAGCAAACGTCGCGCTTTCTCGAAGGCATCGAAAAGGCGTTCGACATCGCATTGCCGGCCGATTTTCTGAACACGATCGAGCATCAGGTCGAGCTGGCGCTTGCCGCTTCGCTCAGTCCGATCAACGGCGTGCGCGACGCGCTGCAGCGCGTGACGCTGCCGGCCGCCGTGGTGTCGAACAGCCGTATGTCGCGGGTGAGCGCGTCGGTGCGGCGCGCCGGCTTGCAGCACGTTTTCGGCGAGCGCGTTTTCAGCGCCGAACAGGTCGCGCGGCCCAAGCCATTTCCAGATGTGTACCTGTTCGCCGCACAGACGCTCGGCGTCGAACCGTCGCGCTGCATCGTCGTGGAAGACAGCGTCGCCGGATTGAACGCCGCGCGCGCGGCGGGCATGAAGACGATCGCGTTCGTCGGCGCGAGCCATATTCCCGACGGCTACGCGGACGCGCTGCGCAAGATGGGCATCACGCGCATCATGAAGCATATGGACGAGCTGCCTGCGTTGATCGACGCGGGCGTGCGCGGCGAGTTCGGCGACGTGCAGTCCTAGCCGCCGCCGCACAACGGCGTTCGAGAAAAAGGCCGACTGCCTGCAGTCGGCCTTTTGCCTTGTGGGGCGTGCGCCGCTTACATCACAGACTCAAGCTTCCTCGACGCACTCCCGCACCTGAGCCAACGCCTGACGAAACTCGACCAGCTCGGCAATGGTCAGCATCGGCAGACCGTGTTGCCCGGCAAAGCGCGCGACGTCGGCGCCGCGCGTCATGGTGCCGTCGGCGTTCATCAATTCGCACAGCACGCCGGCGGGCTTGAGCCCCGCCAGAATCGCGAGATCCACCGTGCCTTCCGTGTGTCCGCGGCGCGCGAGCACGCCGCCTGGCATGGCGCGCAACGGGAACACATGGCCGGGCCGGACGATGTCGGCCGGTTTGGCCGTATCGGCAATTGCGGCGCGGATCGTGGTGACGCGGTCGAGCGCGGAGACGCCGGTCGTCACGCCCTCGCGCGCCTCGATCGACACGGTGAACGCCGTGCCGTGGCGGCTTTCGTTGTTGACGGCCATCGGCGGGAGTTCGAGCGCGCGGATTTTCGCGTCGGGCAGACACAGACACACAATGCCGCTGCATTCGCGAATCAGGAGCGCCATGGTTTCGACGGAAAGACGCTCGGCGGACACGACCAGATCGGCCTCGTTCTCGCGGTCATCATCGTCTTGCAGGACCACGGCGCGGCCCTCGCGCATGGCTTGCAAGGCGGCGGCGATACGTGGCGGAACAGGTTCGGTAGCGAGCAAGGGGAGATCGGCGAATGCGTCGTCCGCAAGCGTCGAGGGAGCAGGAAAAGTAGCAAAGGACATGGTTGAAACGCTCATCGCAAAAGTTGGGCGAGAAACGTTTCAGGGCATTGCAAACAGGCAAAGACGCGCCGTGCGGCGCCGCTGACGACTCAGGCGGCGTTCGCGCACCGCTCGGACCTGCAAGCGGCGCCACGGAAACGAACATGACTATCTACACATCTTCTTCCATCCGGACTGTGACCGTCGGCTCTGGCTTCGCACCAGATCTGCTGACCCCGCGGCGGCTTTCGATTCGCAGAAAACCGCGCTGCTGCGGGCGCTCGCGGGCTCGCCGGCTTGCGCTTTCGCGCTGCCGGCATACCGCCGGTGGGGAATTTCGCCCCGCCCTGAAGACGCACTGATTGCCGGACGAGCCGGCGGGCCAAGCATACAACAGCCGCGCGCCAAGCGCAGCGCAACCCCTACTGGCCGGACGGGATTCGCGCGAGCAGACGTGTCCGGCACATTCGATCACACCGGCGCGGCTTCGTGCGCCGTGTCGTGGTGCGCGGGCACGTCCCAGCGCGGCGGCGTCTCCGCGTTCAGCGTCACACGGAACGCGCGGGCCTCCCTGTCGCCGGGATTGCGCAGACTATGCGGCTGGTCCGCGTCGAACACGATCGCGTCGCCCGTGGCGAGCAACTGGCGCTGGTCGTGCACGCTGACTTCGAGCGCGCCCTCGCTGACCACCAGATTGACCGTCGTGCCGGGCGCGCGGCGCACGCCGGCTTCCGTATGCAAGGGCGCGATGCGCAGCTCGTGGAATTCGGCGGCCGTCGGCTCATTCTCCGGATACAGCGGGCGAGCCGAGTAGCGTCCGTTCGAACTGACGATGCGCGACGAGCGCTCCGCCGGCAAGTGCTCGAAACCATTGGTCGCGTGGCGTCGCAAGAACGCGGCGACGGACACCTTGAGCGCCGCCGCCACCTTGCACAGCACCTTGATGGACGGCACGCTGCGCGCCGATTCGATCTGCGCGAGCATCGCGCGCGAGACGCCGGACGCGCGGGCGAGCGCGTCGAGCGACAACTGGCGCTCGGCGCGCAACCGCGCGAGATTCACGCCGACGAGGTGTTCGAGCGCGTCGAAGGGTTCGGCGGCACGCGGCGCGGCGGCATCGGCAGCGGGATCGCGGACCAGAGCTAGCGGGGAATGCATGATTGCCTCCAGGAGCGCCGCCGGGCGGCGGGCAAGCAGTGAGTGGAAGCAAGATAGCATCGCGCCCCGCCGCGCCCAACGAAGTTATCTTCACACTGTTATCAGCATTGCGGAGGACGCGCGTCTAGGCCCGCTCGCGGACCTCCACGCCGCGCTGCCCGGCATGCGCCGCTGCCGGCGCGTCCCGACGCGACGCGAACCAGGTCAGCAGCAAAGCGGCCACGCTCACCGCCGCGGCGACCCACGGCAAGGTATCGAGCGAATGGCCGTGATCGATCACGAGACCGCCGAGCCACGCGCCGCCCGCATTGCCGACATTGAACGCGCCGATGTTGAGCGTCGACGCGAGGTTCGGGGCCTTGGCGGCCTTCTCGACGACGCGCATCTGCAAAGGCGGCACCGTGGCGAACGCGGCAATGCCCCACACGAACACGGTGATTGCCGCGGCCACCTGCGAATGGCTGGTGCGTGCGAACAGCGCCATGACGACGGCGAGCGCCGCGAGAATGCCCATCAGCGAAGGCATCAGCGCGCGGTCCGCGAGCTTGCCGCCGACCGTGTTGCCGATGGTCAGCCCGACGCCGAACAAGACGAGAATCAGCGTGACCGCGCGCGGCGAGAAGCCGCTTACCTGCTCGAGAATCGGCGCGATATAGGTGAACACGACGAACACGCCGCCGAAGCCGAGCACGGTCATCGCGAGCGCGGTCCAGACCTGCGGGTCCTTCAGCACCCGCACTTCATGGCCAAGACCGGCGGGACCACTGTCGTGGCGGTTCGGCACGAGCGCCGTCACCCCGGCCAGCGAGAGCACGCCGAACGCGCTCACAATCCAGAACGCGACGCGCCAGCCGAACTCCTGGCCGACAAACGTGCCGAACGGCACGCCGAGCACATTGGCGAGCGTGAGGCCGGTGAACATGAGCGCAATCGCGCTCGCGCGCTTTTCGGCGGGCACGAGCGACGCCGCCACCACCGCACCGATGCCGAAAAAGGAGCCGTGCGCGAACGACGTCACCACGCGCGCGACCATCAGCACCGCATAGCTCGACGCCATTGCACACAGCGTATTGCCGACGATAAACACGCCCATCAGCAGCTGCAGCGCGAGCTTGCGCGGCATCCTGCTCGTCACGACTGCGAGCAGCGGCGCGCCCACGGCGACGCCGAGCGCGTAGCCGCTCACCAGCAATCCCGCCGACGGAATCGACACCGCGAGATCGCGCGCGACCTCGGGCAGCAATCCCATGATGACGAACTCGGTCGTTCCGATCGCGAACGCGCTGATAGCGAGCGCGAGTAAGGGAATCGGCATTGTTTTTCTCCAGGTTTTACGGTTGAGCGTGCTCGAGCGCCGTCACGAATTCGACGACGACGCAAGGCGCCAGCGCCACGAAGATCTGCATGGCGGCTTGCTGCGGACCCATCGGCGGGACTTGAGCGATCTGATAACCGACGCCCGATGCGTGCAGACGCGCGAGCAGCGCCTGCCATTCGCGAGCGCTTTCCAGACGAAAGGCGATATGGTCGATGCGCGGCGCGGCGCGAACCGACGGGTCCGGCGCGCTCGCCTGAACGAGATGCACGACCTGGCTGCCGTCGGCGTAAAGCCAGTAGCCGTCGACGGAAAACGGCGGACGCGCGCCCTCCGTCAGACCGGCGACCTCGACGAAGAAACGGCGTGCGGCGGCGAGATCGGCTGTCACAATGGTCGCGTGATCGAGCTGCATGATGTCCGGCGGCGGCAAGCGCGCAGGGGTTGTCGGAAAGGTGAATTGTGGGCGCGCGGCGCCGATTTGATAATTGGCGTAGCATTTGAAGCATTTTCAAATGCCATTTGAAACCAGTCATGGATAACCTCGGCGACATTCGCCTCTTCGTGGAGGCCGCGCAGCACGGCAGCCTGTCCGCGGCCGGCCGCAAGATGGGGCTCACGCCTGCCGCCGCGAGCGCGCGCCTCGCAAAGCTCGAGGCCGGCCTGAAGGCGCGGCTTTTCGAGCGCACCACGCGCCAGCTGCGGCTCACCGACGAAGGCCGCCTCTATCTGAACTGCTGCCGGCAGGCGCTGCAATCGCTCGACGACGCGAAAGCCGCGCTGCAGGCCGGGCAAGGCGTGGTGCGCGGCAAGGTGCGCGTGTCCGCGACCTCGGACTTCGGGCGCAATCTGCTGATGCACTGGCTTGACGAATTCAACGCGCTCTACCCCGACGTGACGTTCGCGCTGACGCTGTCGGACTCGCTGTCGAACCTCGTGCAGGAGGACATCGACCTCGCGATTCGCTTCGGCGTGCCGCAGGACAGCTCGCTCGTCGCGCGCAAGCTGGCGCGCAACCGCCGCGTGCTGTGCGCGTCGCCGGAATATATTGCGCGTAAAGGCGAGCCGAAAGATCCGCACGACCTTGCGAACTTCGACTGCATCGTGCTCAGCACCGGCTCCGGACCGGTCAACGAATGGCGCTTCACGCGCGGCGACGAAGTGCAGCATTACACGGTGCCGCTCGACAGCGCGCGCGAAACCAACGACGGCGCCGTCGCCCGCGAATGGGCGCTGCGCGGCTACGGCATCGCGATCAAGTCGATGTGGGACGTCGAAGCGGATCTGCGCGCGGACGGCCTGAAAATCCTGCTGCCCGAATGGCGCTATCCGGATGCGCCGCTGCACGCGCTTTACCACCGCAACCGCTTCATGGCGCCGCGCGTGCGGGTGCTGCTGGATTTTCTGAGCGAGCGCTTCGCGCAGGTGTCGGACGAACTGGAAAGCCTGCTGGGCTTGCCGCCGGCGGGACAGGACGGGGCGCCGCGCGCTGCACCGGACGGCATGTAAGGCGGCGGGCTGCGCGCGCTGCACCGCTGCGCCCCCACGCGGGACCGGGCCACGAGCCCCTATTCGCCGAAGGGCTATAATAGTGCGCTAAGCGGCAAACGGCGGCGGCCTCGGCGGCCTCGGCGGCCTAAGTGGCAGACAGCGGCGGCAGTTGCGCCAAGCAGCCATGCATGGCCCCCTCCGACCGCGCAGACCGGCCGGCAGTGCGCCATGAAAGCGCACCTGAAAACGCGGCTGACAGCGCGGCTGAAAGCGCAGCCGAAAACCGCAACCGAAAGCGACCCCAAGCGCCCTCCCACGGACGGTCCGCACGTTTTCGGCTCTCCTTGACCTTTTATACAGCGCCCCCAGGTTAACCACTGCGACCGGCGAAATTCGATGACCAAGAAAGTTTATGTAAAGACCTTTGGCTGCCAGATGAACGAGTACGACTCCGACAAGATGGTCGACGTACTCGGCGCGGCTGAAGGCCTCGTCAAGACCGACACGCCCGAAGATGCGGACGTGATTCTCTTCAACACCTGCTCGGTGCGCGAGAAAGCGCAGGAAAAAGTGTTCTCCGACCTCGGCCGCGTGCGCGAGCTGAAGGAAGCGAACCCCGATCTGATCATCGGCGTGGGCGGCTGCGTGGCAAGCCAGGAAGGCGCGTCGATCGTCGCACGCGCGCCGTACGTCGACCTCGTGTTCGGCCCGCAAACGCTGCACCGTCTGCCGCAAATGATCGACAAGCGCCGCGAAAGCGGCCGCGCCCAGGTCGACATCACGTTTCCGGAAATCGAAAAGTTCGACCATCTGCCGCCCGCGCGCGTGGAAGGCCCGAGCGCGTTCGTATCGATCATGGAAGGTTGCAGCAAGTACTGCAGCTATTGCGTCGTGCCCTACACGCGCGGCGAAGAAGTCTCACGTCCTCTTGACGACGTGCTGACGGAAATCGCCGGTCTCGCCGATCAGGGTGTGCGCGAAGTGACGCTGCTGGGCCAGAACGTCAATGCCTATCGCGGCGCGCTGACGCTCGGCTCGTCGGAAATTGCCGACTTCGCGACGCTGATCGAATACGTTGCCGACATTCCCGGTATCGAACGCATTCGCTACACCACGTCGCATCCGAAGGAATTCACGCAGCGTCTGATCGACACCTATGCCAAGGTGCCGAAGCTCGTCAGCCACCTGCATCTGCCGGTGCAGCACGGTTCCGACCGCATTCTGATGGCGATGAAGCGCGGCTACACCGTGCTCGAATACAAGTCGGTCATCCGCAAGCTGCGGGCGATCCGCCCCGAACTGTCGCTTTCCACTGACATGATTGTCGGATTTCCCGGCGAGACGGAAGAAGATTTCGACAAGATGATGGCGCTCGTGCACGAGATGAAATACGACACGAGCTTCTCGTTTATCTACAGCCCGCGCCCGGGCACGCCGGCTGCGAATCTGCACGACGACACCCCGCGCGAAGTGAAGCTGAAGCGCCTGCAGCACCTGCAGGCCACCATCGAAGAAAACGTGCAGCGCATCAGCGATTCCATGGTCGGCAAGGTCGAGCGCATTCTGGTCGAGCGCCCCGCGCGCAAGGACCCGAACGAGCTCGCGGGCCGCACGGAGAACAACCGCGTGGTGAATTTCCCGGCGCCGGTGGCGTCGCATGCCCGGCTGATCGGTCAGATGGTCGACGTGAAAATCGTCAAGGCGTACCCACATTCGTTGCGTGGCGAGCTCGTGCTGCTGCACGACCCTGCAGCGGACGAGGCGAGCGCCGCCACTCACTGACCGACCATTGACGCCGACGCGCGGCGCGCCGCCACCGTCACTGCGCCCGCGCCGCCTGCGTACTGAAACCGACAGGATCGACCCATCGCCTTGAAAACCACTCAGCCGCATCTGGAATTCACCGCTCCGCGCGACGACAACGCGCGGCTTGCCAACCTCTGCGGACCGCTTGACGAAAATCTGCGGCAAATCGAGCAGGCGCTCGACGTGACGCTGCAACGCCGCGGCCACCGCATCACGATCCGCGGGCGCGGCGCGAAGCTCGCGCTCACCGCGCTCGAAAACTTCTACAACAACGCGCGCGATCCGCTGTCGGTCGACGACATCCAGCTCGCGCTCGTCGAAGTGCGCCACCCGGCGCGGCATCGCGCGAACGGCAACGGCAATGGCGACGAAGCGGGCGACCCGCGCTTTCCGGGCAATCCCGACCATCCGTTCGACCAGCCGGCCGACAGCGGCGACGACGACCTCGAAGAACTCGGCCCGAAGCTGTACACGCGGCGCGCCGATCTGCGCGGCCGGACGCCGGCGCAGCGCGAGTATCTGAAGCAGATCGTCTCGCACGACGTCACTTTCGGCGTCGGCCCGGCCGGCACGGGCAAGACCTATCTCGCGGTCGCCTGCGCGGTGGACGCGCTGGAGCGCGACCAGGTGAAGCGCATCGTGCTGACGCGGCCGGCCGTCGAAGCCGGCGAGCGCTTAGGCTTCCTGCCGGGCGATCTCGCGCAGAAGGTCGACCCGTACCTGCGTCCGCTGTACGACGCGCTGTACGACCTGCTCGGCTTCGACAAGACGGCGAAGATGTTCGAGCGGCAGATGATCGAAATCGCGCCGCTCGCGTACATGCGCGGCCGCACGCTGAATCACGCGTTCATCATTCTGGACGAGGCGCAGAACACCACGCCCGAGCAGATGAAAATGTTCCTCACGCGCATCGGCTTCGGCTCGAAAGCCGTGGTGACCGGCGACACGACTCAGGTCGACCTGCCGCGCGGCCACAAGAGCGGTCTGATCGAAGCGCAGCAGGTGCTCTCGGACGTGCGCGGCATTGCGCTCACGCGCTTTACCAGCGCCGACGTGGTGCGGCATCCGCTCGTCGCGCGCATCGTCGAGGCCTACGACGCGCATTCGCAGAAAACCGCCAGTCCGGCGGACTCGCGTTGATGCGGCCGGCCACCCTTCGCGCAGGAGTACACGCCACGGCGCGCAATCTCGTCACCCACCTCGAACCAGCATGAGCCGCGCCCCGAAACTGACGCTGAATCTGCAATTCCCGGCCGCCAAGGCGTGGCCCGAACACAAGGCGCTGCTGCCGCGCGCCACGGTAGCCGGCTGGATCAAGGCCGCGCTTTTCGCCGACGGCGAACTGACCGTGCGTTTTGTCGACGCCGAAGAAGGGCGGACGCTGAACCGCACCTATCGCGGCAAGGATTATTCGACCAACGTGCTGACCTTCGCGTACGCGGAATCGGAAGACGATCCGGTGACGGGCGACCTGATTCTGTGCTGCCCAGTGGTGGAGAAAGAAGCCGCCGAGCAGGGCAAGCCGCTCGTCGCGCATTACGCGCATCTGCTCGTGCACGGCACGCTGCACGCGCAGGGCTACGACCACGAGGTCGAGGAAGAAGCCGAGGAAATGGAAGCGCTCGAAACCGAAATTCTCAGCAAGCTGGGCTTTCCCGACCCGTACCGCTAACCGCCGTCCGCACCGACCGTGAGCTCCTTTCCTTCCGATGACGCCGCCGCCCGGCCGCCCTGCCCGGACTATCCGCCCGCGCTCGGCGAGTCGCGGCTTCTGACGGACGAGGAACTGCGCGCATCGCTCGAATGCACGCTGCGCGACTGGGACCGCCGGCGCGACTTGTGGCTCTTCGGCTATGGCTCGCTGATCTGGAATCCGGGGCTGCCTACCGTCGAAGCCACGCGCTCGAAGGTGCACGGCTATCACCGCGGTCTGTATTTGTGGTCGCGCGTGAACCGCGGCACGCCCGAGCAGCCGGGCCTCGTGCTCGCGCTCGACCGCGGCGGCTCGTGCACGGGCATCGCGTTTCGTCTCGCGGCAGAAGGCGCCATGCTGCATCTGGAAGCGCTTTGGCGCCGCGAAATGGCGATGGGGTCGTACCGGCCCGCGTGGCTGCCGTGCGTGCTCGCCGACGGCCGGCGCGTCGACGCGCTGGCATTCGTGATGCGCCGCGACGTGCCGAGCTACACCGGCAAGCTCGACGACGACGTCGTAAGAACGGTGTTCGGCTGCGCGCGCGGTCGCTACGGCACCACGCTCGATTACGTTAGCCGCACGGTTCACGCGCTGCGCGAAAGCGGCATGCCCGACCGCGCGCTGGAAGCGCTGCTGGAACGCTGCCGCGAGGGGCACGGCCAACCGGGCCCCGCTCGGGAAGACTTGCGCGCCGCGCCCAGATCCGAGCCATAGAAGGTTTCGCGCGCGGCGAACCCGGTCGCCGGGTGCATGGGCAAAAGCGTGCCGGAAACGGTGCGGCGCGCGAACCCGCGCGACAACGAGCCTGGCGTATGCGCTGCGCCAGGTAACAACGTGCCGCCGCCCGAGCGCCGCCGCTTTTTTCTCCAAAGCGCGTGTCACGGTGGAATCAGTTAGGATTGACCCATGGCCCGCGCCTTGCGGCGCTCCGGTGTCAGCCGGTTTCATTCATCGCCCGGCCCGGCGGGACACGGTCCTGCCATGTGCCTGGTGTATCCTTAATGCTCTGCAACAGCGCGCCCAGTCTTGCCGGGCGCACTAACATGAACGACACGTATCCCAGTCGACGCCACACCGACAAACCTCACGAAAAGCGCTCGCTGCTCGAGCGTCTGACCGATTTCATCTCGCCCGAGCCCGACTCGCGCGCCGAACTTCTGGAAATTCTGCAGGACGCGCACGAGCGCAACCTGATCGACGCGGACTCGCTGTCGATGATCGAAGGCGTGTTCCAGGTCTCGGAACTCAGCGCACGCGACATCATGGTGCCGCGCGCGCAGATGGACGCGATCAACATCGCGGACAATCCCGCCGAATTCATCCCTTATGTGCTGGAAAAAGCGCATTCGCGCTATCCGGTCTACGAAGGCAACCGCGACAACGTGATCGGCGTGCTGCTCGCGAAAGACCTGCTGCGCTACTACGCCGAGGAAGAGTTCGACGTGCGCGGCATGCTGCGGCCCGCGGTGTTCATCCCTGAGTCGAAGCGGCTGAATGTGCTGCTGCACGACTTTCGCGTGAACCGCAACCACCTCGCGGTGGTCGTCGACGAATACGGCGGCGTGGCCGGTCTGATCACGATCGAGGACGTGCTGGAGCAGATCGTCGGCGATATCGAAGACGAGTACGATTTCGACGAGGAGAGCGGCAACATCATCGCCTCGCCGGACGGGCGCTTCCGCGTGCGCGCGCTGACCGAGATCGAGCAGTTCAACGAAACCTTCGGCACGCATTATTCAGACGAAGAAGTGGATACCATCGGCGGACTCGTCACGCATCATTTCGGGCGCGTGCCGCACCGGGGCGAGAAGGTTCGGCTCGACGATCTGATCTTCGAGATTCTGCGCGGCGACGCGCGCCAGATTCACATGCTGCTCGTGCGGCGCGATCCGCTGGCCGGTCAGCGCGAGCGCGAAGCGCAGCACGTGCAGACCTGAGCGTGCGGCTTTCGCTGTCGCCCCCGCTCTCGTCCGCTCCTCGCACGCTTCTGGCACGCTTCTGGCACGCTTTTCGCCTCCGCCCTCGCCGGAGTCTTTCAACCCGCCACTTCCCACGCCGACCGCGCAACAATGGCCGACCCGATCACTTCCTCCTCGCGCCGCGGCGGGAGCGCGTCCGCCGCGCACTCCGCGCGCGCGCGCACGCTTCCCCGCTGGCATTATCTCGTCGCGCTGGCGGCAGGCGCCGTCAATACGTTGTCGTTCGCGCCCACGCCGCACGGCGGCTGGCTCGAAGTCGCGCTCTTCGTGTTCCTGTTCGCGTGGCTCACGCGCAGCACCGGCTGGAAAAGCGCCGCACTGACGGGCGGCGCCTTCGGCTTCGGCAACTTCGTGACCGGCGTCTGGTGGCTCTACGTCAGCATGCATTTTTACGGCGGCATGCCCGCGCCGCTCGCCGGCACGGCGCTCGTGCTGTTTTCGCTGTATCTCGCGCTGTATCCCGCTCTGGCTGCGGGCGTCTGGTCGTTTTGCGCCGGACACGCGCGCAACGGCGCATCGAGCATGGACGCACCGTTCGCCCCCACATGGCACGGCGCATTGGCTTTTGCGAGCGCGTGGGCCATCGGCGAATGGTTGCGCGGCACGGTGTTCACGGGCTTTCCGTGGCTCGCAAGCGGCTATGCGCAAGTGGACGGGCCGTTCGGCGGATTCGCGCCGCTCGTCGGCGCGTATGGCGCCGGCTGGGTGCTCGCGTTGGCGGCCGCGCTGATCGCGCAGGCGCTCATGGCCGCGCTGCCGGCGCTGCGCCGCTCGCGCGGTCCGGGCGACGCCTCCTCGGACGCCGCTGCGGATCGCCCAAGCGTGCGCGGCCGCGCAGCGAGCTTTGCGCTGCCGGGCGGCATCGCGCTCGTATTGATCGCGGCGGGTCTGCTGCTGCCCCTCGCGAGCTGGACCGTGCCGGCGAACGCGCCGCTGAGCGTGCGTCTCTTGCAAGGCGACGTCAAGCAGGACATGAAGTTCGAGGAAGCAGGCGTGCGCGCCGCCATCGACCAGTATCAGCAGATGATCACGTCGAAGCCCGCCGACCTGATCGTCACGCCCGAAACCGCCATTCCGGTTCTCGCCCAACAGTTGCCGGTGCCGTTTGCGTCGGCGGTGCGCAGCTTCGCGGACTCCACGGGCAGCGCCGTGCTGTTCGGCGCGATCGGCGGCTCGGTCACGCCCGAAGGGCGCGTGGTCGACTACACGAACAGCCTCTTCGGCGTCACCCCGGGCACACGCGACATCTACCGGTACGACAAGCACCACCTCGTGCCGTTTGGCGAGTTCGTGCCGTGGGGCTTCCGCTGGTTCGTCAATCTGATGAATATTCCGCTCGGCGATTTCGCGCGCGGCGGCCCCGTGCAAAAGCCGTTCGTCGTGCACAACCAGCCGGTCGCGGTCGATATCTGCTACGAAGACATTTTCGGCGAGGAGATTGCGCGAACCATCCGCGAGAGCGAGACGCCGGCCGGCGTGCTGGTCAACTCGACCAACCTCGCGTGGTTCGGCGACACGATCGCGCTCGACCAGCATCTGCAGATTGCGCGCATGCGCTCGCTCGAAACCGGCCGCCCGATGCTGCGCGCGACCAACACCGGCATGACGGCGGCAATCGACGCAAACGGCAAGGTGCTCGGCAAGCTCACGCCCTACACCATCGGCTCACTCGACGTCACGGTGCAAGGCACGACCGGCCGCACGCCGTATGTGACGAGCGGCAATAATACGGTGCTCGCCGTGTCGCTCCTGCTGCTCGCATTCGGCTTTGCATTCGGTCCGGGCATGGCGCGACGCAAAAACGGTCAGGCCGGAAACGGCGCGCAATAAACAATTGAGACGGCAATAGAAAACGCGCGCTGCGGCATGACCGGCAGCGCGCGTTTTTTATTCGCCCGACAAAGTTATTGATTCGACGCGATGCGCTGCTGAATATGCTGCGCCCGTGCCGGCGACGCCGGATGCGAACTCAACATACTCGATTTGCCGCCATCCATTTGCGCGAGTTTATTGAAAGCCGTGACGAGACCCGACGGGTCGAGATTCTTCTTTTTCTGCAAATCGAACGAATAATCGTCCGCGGCGGTTTCCTGAGTTTGGGAGAACTGCGCGTTAATCAGCTTCTCCGAGAATTCGCCCAATTGCGAACCGGACAGCGCGCCCGCAATGCCACCCGCCGACGACGCCACCGAGCGCACCGCCGACGTCGCATACGCCACCTGCATCGCCTTCCTGGTATGGCCGAGCGCCACGTGGCCCATTTCATGGCCGACCACGCCGCGCACTTCGTTGTCGTTCATCATGTCCATCAGGCCGCTGTAGACGCGCACGCAGCCGTTCGCCATGGCCCACGCATTGACGTCCTTCGTCACATACACTTTGTAATTCACCGGCGTGCCGTTGATGTTGTCGCCCAGTTGCGCGGCGATCTTGGCGAGGCGCTTCTGATACTTGCTGTTGGCGGGCGCGATGGTGTTTTCGCTGTCGAGCTGCGCGCAGGACTTGTCGGTGAGCGCGCGCACGTCGGCGTCCGACAGCGTGGCCGCCTGCGTGGCGAGCTGGCCGGACTGGATCAGCGCGGACGGATCGAGGCTGTTGACATTGGAGCACGCGGCAAACAGCGCGCACACGGAAGCGGCAATAACGAGGCGATACGGTTTCATCGTGAAAGTCTCTTTGTGGTGTTATTCGTTTGACGGCGCGATCAACTCGCCGTCCGTTTGCAATGGCCGCATTCAGCACAAAATCTCGCCGGATAAGTGAACTGCATCACCATTGCCCCACATGGCAGACGAAAAAAAGCGCCTGGCGGGAGGCGCTTTTTTACCACATCTGAAAGCGTTAATTCATGACTTTGAAAGTACGATTAACGCAATTTTGCAAACTCGCTGTAAATGTCAGCAGATTCGCTTTTAGCCGTTCAGCCTGCCGGCACCGTATCGATAAATGACTGGCGCAGCGAAAGCTTCTGAAAATGCTTGTCGAGGTTCGGATACGAATCGCGCCAGTTCAGGTCGGGCATGCGGAAGTCGAGGTAACCGAGCGCGCAGCCCACGGCGATATCGGCGAGCGAGTAGTGATTGCCCGCGCACCACGCCTTGCCGCCGAGCCCCTGCGACATGGCGACGAGCGCCTCGTCGATCTTGCGCTGCTGGCGCGCCACCCACGCGTCGACGCGCTGCTCCGGCGTGCGCTGCGTGCTCTCCAGACGAATCAGCACGGCGGCGTCGAGCAGACCGTCGGCGAGCGCTTCCCAGCACCGCACCTCGATGCGCTCGCGCCCCGATTGCGGGATCAGCTTGCCGACCGGCGACAGCGTATCCACGTACTCGCAGATCACGCGTGAGTCGAACACCGCTTCGCCGTCTTCCATCACGAGACACGGCACCTTGCCGAGCGGATTGAACGTGTGAATGCGCGTATCGGGCGCCCAGACGTTCTCGGGCACCAGCTCGTAGTCGATCTTCTTGTCGGCCAGCACGATGCGCGCCTTGCGCACGAACGGGCTGGCGAGCGAACCGATGAGTTTCATCATTGCCATCTGCCTTTTTCTGAATCCGGCGCAAGTATAAGTGCTTGGCGGCGTGCGCGAGCGCCCCGCGCGCGCCTGGCGAGCCGCCCGCGCGATCGCTGTGGATGGATTGCAACATTGCCCTGCCGCGCGCGCCGCGTCTAGCCAGCCGAATGGCCAAGGGACGCGGCGGCGGTTAAATAAACCGGTGCGAGCGTCGCGCTCCGACCGGCACGTGCGGTCAGCGGCGGCCTTAAGCGCGCGCGACCGCGCAAAATCCGTCTGCGCATTGGGCGCTACAATCGCACGATGAACCAGCCGACCGAACCCATCATCGCCATCGACGTCTACCGCGCGCGCCGCGAGCGCGTACTCGCCGCGCTGCGCGCAGCGGGCGGCGGCGTCGCTATCGTCCCGACCGCGCCCGAAGCGCTGCGCAACCGCGACGCCGATTATCCGTACCGGCACGACAGCTACTTCTATTACCTGACGGGCTTCACGGAGCCCGAGGCGCTGCTCGTGCTCGACGCCAGCGCCGCGGCTGGCGAGCCCGCGTCGATCCTGTTCTGCCGCGAGAAAAACGTCGAACGCGAGATCTGGGAAGGCTTTCGTTTCGGGCCCGACGGCGCGCGCGTCGCGTTCGGCTTCGACGCCGCGTTCGCATTCGGCGAAGTCGACGCGAAACTGCCTCACATTCTCGCCGACAAGCCGTCGCTGCACTACGCGCTGGGCACGTCGGAAAAGCTCGACGGCCAGGTACGCGGCTGGCTCGAGGCCGTGCGCATGCAGGGCCGCAGCGGCGTGGCTGCGCCCACGGCCGCGCGCGATCTGCTGCCCTTGCTCGACGAAATGCGGCTCGTCAAGGACGACCACGAACTCGCCATCATGCGCCGCGCCGGCCAGATTTCCGCGCAGGCGCACCGCCGGGCAATGGCGGCCTGCCGCCCGGGCGTGCGCGAGTACGAGCTCGAAGCGGAATTGCTTTACACGTTCCGCAAGTTTGGCGCGCAGGCGCCCGCTTACACGTCGATCGTCGCGGCGGGCGCAAACGCGTGCGTGCTGCACTACCCGGCCGGCAATGCGATCGCGCAGGAAGGCGACCTGATCCTGATCGACGCGGCGTGCGAGCTGGACGGCTACGCGTCGGACATCACGCGCACGTTTCCCGCGAGCGGCCGCTTCACGGCGCCGCAGCGCGAACTCTACGAGATCGTGCTGGCCGCGCAGCAAGCCGCGATTGCCGCGACGCGCGCCGGCGTCACTTTCGACGAGCCGCATCAGGCCGCCGTGCGCGTGCTGTCGCAAGGCCTGCTCGACACGGGCATCGTCGACCGCGCGAAGTTCGCGTCCGTTGACGACGTGATCGCCGAGCGCGCCTACGCGCCCTTCTATATGCATCGCACCGGCCACTGGCTCGGCATGGACGTGCACGACGTCGGCGACTACCGCGAACGCGGCGCGCCGCGTGACGAAGCGGGCGTGCTGCCGTGGCGCACGCTGCAGGCTTCCATGACACTGACCATCGAGCCGGGTCTCTACGTGCGGCCGGCTGAAGGCGTGCCCGAACGCTACTGGAACATCGGCATCCGCATCGAGGACGACGCAATCGTCACGCCGGACGGCTGCGAGCTGATCACGCGCGACGTGCCGGTCGCCGCCGAGGAAATCGAGGCGCTGATGCAGGAAGCCCGCGCGGCCCACGAAACAAGGAAGTAGCCCGCAATGAACGATGTTTCCCCGTCGACGGTCATTCTGAAGCCCGGCGCGCCGCAGCAGGCATTCGACTTCGACGTGACGATCGTCGGCGCCGGGCCGGTCGGGCTCGCGCTGGCCGGCTGGCTCGCGCGCCGCAGCGTCACGCGCGAGCTGAAGATCGCGTTGATCGACGCGCGCGAGCCGGAAGATTCGATTGCCGATCCGCGCGCGATTGCGGTCTCGCACGGCAGCCGCATGATCCTCGAACCGCTGCGCTGGCCCGCCGATGCCACCGCGATCCAGCGCATCCACGTCTCGCAGCGCGGACATTTCGGCCGCACGCTGATCGACCATGGCGAGCACGGATTACCGGCGCTCGGCTACGTGCTGCGCTACGGCTCCATCGTGCATGGCCTCGCCGAAGCCGTGCACGCCACGCCGGTCCACTGGTTCCGCTCGACGTCCGCCGCGGCGCCCGTAGAGGAAGAAGACGGCGTCACGCTGCCGATCGAAACCGCGGGCGTGACGCGCCGGCTGCGCACGCGCATTCTGGTGAGCGCCGAAGGCGGCCTGTTCGGCGATCAGAAGGCGGCAAAGCACCGCGAGCGGCATGCAGAAAGGCACGGCGGCGAGCGTGTGCCTGGCGGCGAAAGCGCGCTGCACGCTGCGGAACCCGTCGCCCGCGTCGAACCGGCGGACGACGAGACAGCGCACGCGCACCTCGCCGCACGCGATGGGCACGACGGGCACGATGCGAACGATGGACGCAGCGAGGCACCCAGCGGGGCCGCCCACCATGCCAACCACGCCAACCACGCGCACCAGCAGAGCACCGCGCGCCGCGACAAGGCCAGCTCGCGCGACTACGGCCAGACCGCGCTGGTCGGTACCGTCAGTGTGTCGGCGCCGCAGCCGCACGTCGCGTGGGAACGCTTCACGCCGGAAGGCCCCATCGCCCTGCTGCCGATGGGCGGTGTGCGCGGCGCCGACTACGCGCTCGTCTGGTGCTGCGCGCCGGAAGAAGCCGCGCGCCGCGCTCAACTCTCCGACGACGCATTCCTGCGCGAACTCGGCGAGGCATTCGGCGGCCGCATGGGGCGCTTTACGCAGATCAAGGGGCGCGCGTCTTTCCCGCTCGGGCTCAACGCGGTGGACACGCTCGTGCGGGGCCGCATCGTCGCTATCGGCAATGCGGCGCAGACGCTGCATCCGGTCGCAGGACAGGGCCTGAACCTCGGCCTGCGCGACGCGCACGCGCTCGTCGACGCGTTGTGCGCGCAAGGCCCTACGCCGCTCGCGCTGGCCGCCTTCGCGCAACGCCGCGCCCTCGACCGGCGCATGACGATCGGCGCCACGGACACGCTCGCGCGCCTTTTCACCGTCGACTTCGCGCCGCTCGCGGTGCTGCGCGGCCTCGCGCTCACCGCGCTCGAATTCGCGCCGCCGGTGAAGACCGCGCTCGCGCGGCAGATGATGTTCGGGCAGCGCCGCTGAGCGTGCCCCGCGCCGCTGCGATGCTGCACGGCGTGGTCGGCGCAGCATTCCAAGCCGGACCGGCAGCCGTCGCGCGGGCGGACCGAACTCTATGGCGCGGGCCACTTTCATAGAAGATTTAATGAGTTACGACGCCCGCAACTGAAGTGCGGGCTATCTGTTAACGCTAAAATAGCGGTTTTCCCTCGCATTTCGCGAACGCTCCGATTGAGTGCATCGAGCAATCGACTAATCGACCAATCGACAATCGGGGCCGCGCGCGCGTCCACGTCATGCCCACCATCGGCTCGCACAATCTGCGCAATAACCTGTTCGTCGCGCCCATGGCCGGCGTCACCGACCGTCCGTTCCGGCAATTGTGCAAACGGCTGGGTGCAGGCTATGCCGTGTCGGAAATGGTCGCGTCGAATGCCCAGTTGTGGAAGAGCGAGAAGACCATGCGCCGCGCGAACCACACGGGCGAAGTCGAGCCGATCGCCGTGCAGATCGCCGGCGCCGATCCCGCCATGATGGCCGAAGCCGCCCGCTACAACGTGGCGAACGGCGCGCAGATCATCGACATCAACATGGGTTGCCCGGCCAAGAAGGTGTGCAACGTGGCCGCGGGCTCGGCGTTGCTGCAGAACGAGCCGCTCGTGCAGCGCATCGTCGAGGCGGTGGTGGGCGCGGTCGGCGTCGGTCCGGACGCCGTGCCGGTCACGTTGAAAATCCGCACCGGCTGGAATCGCGAGAACAAGAACGCGTTGAACGTCGCGCGGCTTGCCGAAGCCGCCGGCATTGCCATGCTGACGGTGCATGGCCGCACCCGCGCCGACCTGTATCACGGCGAGGCCGAATACGACACCATCGCCGCCGTGAAGGCCGTCGTGCGCATTCCGGTCGTCGCCAACGGCGACATTACGTCGCCGGAAAAAGCGCGCCACGTGCTCGCCGTGACCGGCGCGGACGCCGTCATGATCGGCCGCGCGGCGCAGGGTCGCCCGTGGCTCTTTCGCGAGATCGAGCATTTCCTGCAGACGGGCGAATTACTGCCGCCGCCGCGCATCGACGAAATCCAGCAGGTCATGAACGAGCACCTGGAAGATCACTACGCGTTCTACGGGGAATTTACGGGCGTTCGCACTGCGCGCAAGCACATCGGCTGGTACACTCGCGGCCTTTCTGGCGCCAACGTGTTCCGGCATCGCATGAATACGCTCGACACCACGCGCGAACAACTCCTCGCCGTCAACGAATTTTTCGACGCACAGAAGGCGCTCTCCGACCGCCTCGTCTACGTCGACGAAAACGTCGACGAGACGCCCGGGCACAAGGGCGAGGACCACACCGACAAACTAGCAGCATGAGCAAGAACAATATCGAACAATCTGTCCGCGACAGCCTGGGCATGTATTTCCAGGACCTCGACGGCTCCAATCCGCACGACGTCTATGACATGGTGATTTCGTGCGTGGAAAAACCCCTGCTCGAAGTGGTGCTCGAGCAGGCCGGCGGCAATCAGTCGCTGGCCGCCGAGTATCTCGGCATCAACCGCAATACGCTGCGCAAGAAACTGCAACAGCACGGCTTGTTGTAGCCTTCACGCGCCCTGCCACGTTTCCCTTCGGCTTTTCGTCTTCATCATGATCAAGCAAGCGCTCATCTCCGTTTCCGACAAGTCCGGCATTGTCGACTTCGCCAAGTCGCTGTCGGACCTCGGCGTCAAGATCCTGTCGACCGGCGGCACCGCGAAACTGCTCGCGGACGCAGGCCTCTCCGTCACCGAGGTCGCCGACTACACGGGCTTCCCGGAAATGCTGGACGGGCGCGTGAAAACGCTGCATCCGAAGGTGCACGGCGGCATCCTCGCGCGCCGCGACCTGCCGGAACACATGGCTGCGCTCGAAAAGCACGACATTCCGACCATCGACCTGCTCGTCGTGAACCTCTACCCGTTCGTGCAGACGGTGTCGAAAGAAGAGTGCTCGCTGGAAGACGCGATCGAGAACATCGACATTGGCGGGCCGACCATGCTGCGCTCGGCCGCGAAAAATCATCGCGACGTGACAGTGGTGGTCGACCCGGCCGACTACGCGGTCGTGCTCGAGGAAATGCGCGCGAACAGCAACGCGGTCTCGTATAAAACGAACTTCCGCCTTGCAACCAAGGTTTTCGCGCATACCGCGCAGTACGACGGCGCGATCACGAACTACCTGACGAGCCTGACCGACGAGCTGCAACACGCGTCGCGCAACGTTTATCCGGCCACCTTCAACCTCGCGTTCAACAAGGTGCAGGATCTGCGCTACGGCGAAAACCCGCATCAGAGCGCCGCGTTCTACCGCGATCTGTCGGTCCCGGCCGGCGCGCTGGCGAACTACAACCAGTTGCAGGGTAAGGAACTGTCGTACAACAACATCGCCGATTCCGACGCTGCGTGGGAATGCGTGAAGACCTTCGACGTGCCGGCCTGCGTGATCGTCAAGCACGCTAATCCGTGCGGCGTGGCGGTGGGCGCGGACGCGAACGAAGCCTATTCGAAGGCATTCCAGACCGATCCGACCTCGGCGTTCGGCGGCATCATCGCCTTCAACCGCGAAGTGGACGAAGCCGCGGCGCAAGCGGTGGCCAAGCAGTTCGTCGAAGTGCTGATCGCCCCGTCGTTCAGCGAGGCGGCGCGCCAGGTGTTCGCGGCGAAGCAGAACGTGCGTCTTCTGGAAATCGCGTTGGGCGAAGGCCATAACGCATTCGACCTGAAGCGCGTGGGCGGCGGCCTGCTGGTCCAATCGCTCGATTCGAAGAACGTCCAGCCGCGCGAATTGCGCGTGGTCACAAAGCGTCATCCCACGCCGAAGGAAATGGACGACCTGCTCTTCGCCTGGCGCGTGGCGAAGTACGTGAAGTCGAACGCGATCGTGTTCTGCGGCAACGGCATGACGCTCGGCGTCGGCGCGGGCCAGATGAGCCGCGTGGACTCGGCGCGCATCGCGAGCATCAAGGCGCAGAACGCCGGCTTGACGCTGGCCGGCTCGGCGGTGGCGTCGGACGCGTTCTTCCCGTTCCGCGACGGCCTCGACGTGGTCGTGGCCGCGGGCGCGACCTGCGTCATCCAGCCCGGCGGCTCGATGCGCGACGACGAAGTGGTAAGCGCCGCCGACGAGCACAATATCGCGATGGTGCTGACCGGCGTGCGTCACTTCCGGCATTGAGTTCGGCTCGCGCGGCGGAGAGATGTTGTCGCCGCCGCTGTAGGTGAGGATTTAGCGGCCTGGTGGAAATTTCTGCCGGGCCGTTTTTTTTGCTTTGGCCGGCGCCCGGTGCCCGGCACCTGACACTGTGTCGGTCGTCAGCCGGGCGGATCGTCGCGGTCGTAGCCGTGCCTCACTTCCGGATGCTGGCTGATATAAGTGCTCAGGCCCTCGCCCAGCTTGGCGAGCCGCTTCAACTCGGCGAGATGTCGCGCGCCCACGCCCTTTTTCGAGTACCGGTACGTTTCGCCGCCATCGAACTGCGCGCGAACAAAATCCTCGCCGATTTCATACGCGACGACGCCGGATATCCCACTCCTGTTTCCATAGCGCTGCATAGCTGATCGCCTCCTTCCGACGGACGCAGCAGCTTTTATTCCTCTCGCGCGACCCTTTGCGGGCCGCCGCGCCGCGTGTCTGTTGTAGTATCGCAGGCACCTGGCCTTAACCGCATGTGCGGCACTTCATGAGAATTCTTGGCATCGACCCCGGCTTGCGCGTCACCGGCTTCGGCGTGATCGATCAAAGCGGACACGCGCTCAGCTACGTGGCGAGCGGCGTGATCAAGACCGCCGACGCCGACCTGCCGTCGCGCCTCGGCACCATTTTCGACGGTATTTCCACGCTGATCCGCCAGCATGCGCCGGACCAATCGGCGATCGAAAAGGTGTTCGTCAACGTCAATCCGCAGTCCACCTTGCTGCTCGGCCAGGCGCGCGGCGCGGCGATCTGCGGCCTGGTCGCGGGCGGCGTGCCGGTCGCCGAATACACTGCGCTGCAGTTGAAGCAGGCGGTGGTCGGCTATGGCCGCGCGACCAAGGAGCAGATGCAGCAGATGGTGGTCCGCCTGCTCAGCCTGTCCGGCGTGCCGAGCACCGATGCCGCCGACGCGCTCGGCATGGCGATCTGTCACGCGCATGGCGGCACGACGCTCAGCACGCTCGGCGGCATCGCGCCCTCGCTCGCCAAAAAGGGCTTGCGAGTGCGGCGCGGGCGTCTCGTCGGCTAGGCGCCGCACAGCCAACAGGCTTTTTTCGCGCGCCGCCGCCGCCCGCCGTCGGCGGCGCATCGTCGCTGCGCTACACTCGCCCTTTCTCACACGTCTGAACTCGCCATGATCGGTCGCATTGCCGGCGTTCTGCTGGAAAAAAACCCGCCGCATCTGCTCGTCGACTGCAACGGCGTCGGTTACGAAGTCGATGTGCCGATGAGCACTTTCTACAACCTGCCTTCCACCGGCGAGCGGGTCGTGCTGCTCACGCAGATGATCGTGCGCGAAGACGCGCATCTGCTGTACGGCTTCGGCACCGCCGAGGAACGCTCCACCTTCCGCGAGCTGCTCAAAATTTCCGGCATCGGCGCGCGCATGGCGCTCGCCGTGCTGTCGGGCATGAGCGTCCACGAACTTTCGCAGACGGTCACGCTGCAGGACGCCGCACGCCTCACGCGGGTGCCGGGCATTGGCAAGAAAACCGCCGAGCGGCTGCTGCTCGAACTCAAGGGCAAGCTCGGCGCGGACCTGGGCGCCATGGCCGGCGCGGTGTCGGCATCCGACCACGCTTCCGACATTCTCAACGCGCTGCTCGCGCTCGGCTATTCGGAGAAGGAAGCGTTGGCGGCGATCAAGAACGTGCCGGCCGGCACGGGCGTGTCCGAGGGCATCAAGCTCGCGCTGAAGGCCTTGTCCAAGGCCTGAGGCTTGCAGCCGAAGGCTGATGCCGGGCGCCGGCGGCACGCGCGATAAAACAAGCTTCGCACAGCCCGGCGAGCGGCGCACCCTGGCCGTTCGGCCGGGTTTCGCAACGCGCCTCGCGCGGTACAATGACCGGATGATCGAAACCGACAAACTCGCCGCCGAGCGCATCATCGCGGCCACGCCCGTCTCGCCGAACGAGGAAGCGTTCGAACGCGCGTTGCGCCCGCGCCAGCTGGAAGAATATGTCGGGCAGGAAAAGGTGCGCGGCCAGCTCGAAATTTTTATCGAGGCCGCCAAGCGCCGCTCGGAATCGCTCGACCACGTGTTGCTGTTCGGGCCGCCGGGTCTCGGCAAAACCACGCTTGCGCACATCATCGCGCGCGAAATGGGTGTGAATCTGCGGCAAACGTCCGGGCCGGTGCTTGAGCGCGCGGGCGACCTCGCCGCGCTCCTCACCAATCTCGAAGCAAACGACGTGTTGTTCATCGACGAGATTCACCGGCTTTCGCCAGTCGTCGAGGAAATTCTGTACCCCGCGCTCGAGGATTATCAGATCGACATCATGATCGGCGAAGGCCCCGCCGCGCGCAGTGTGAAGCTGGACTTGCAGCCGTTCACGCTGGTCGGTGCGACCACGCGCGCCGGCATGCTGACCAATCCGCTGCGCGACCGCTTCGGCATTGTCGCGCGGCTCGAGTTTTACAACGCCGAGGAACTCGCGCGTATCGTCACGCGTTCGGCTTCGCTGCTGAACGCGCAGATTCATCCGGACGGCGCGTTCGAAATCGCCAGGCGCGCGCGCGGCACGCCGCGTATCGCCAACCGCCTGCTGCGGCGCGTGCGCGACTACGCGGAGGTCAAGGCTGACGGCAACATCACCGCGCAAGTAGCGGACGCGGCGCTCCGTATGCTCGACGTCGACGCGGTCGGCTTCGACCTGATGGACCGCAAGCTGCTGGAAGCGATCCTGCACAAGTTCGACGGCGGCCCGGTCGGCGTCGACAATCTGGCGGCCGCCATCGGCGAAGAGCGCGACACGATTGAAGACGTGCTCGAGCCGTATCTGATCCAGCAAGGCTTCCTGCAGCGCACGCCGCGCGGCCGCGTCGCCACGCTGCTCACTTACCGGCACTTCGGACTCGCGGCGCCCGACGCGTCGAGCGCGCTGCCCGGTCTGTGGGACTCGGCTGCAACCTAGCCGCGGCATAAGCACGAGCGGCACGGCGCAGGGAGGCGGAACAAGCATGTCCGACGAGACGAGACAACCCCGATCTCCCGGTATGCTCGCGCAGTTGCTGACCGGGCGCCTTCGCGCAAGACTCGCGGCGGGCGTCACGCATCTGACTACCGGCAGCGGCCCAACGCTCGACTATTCATCGCCGCCCGGCGACCCTGGCCTCTTCGGCCCGGACTCCGTGTGCTGGAAAGTGCACGCCGACTTCACCTCGATGATGACGGGCGGCATCAGCGCGTTGCTGTTGCAAGCCCTGCATCCGCTCGCGCTGGCGGGCGTCTGGGACCACTCCACCTTTCGCATTGACATTCTGGGCCGTCTGCGCCGCACGGCGACGTTTATTGCCGGCACGACGTACGGAAGCCGGAACGATGCGCTTGCGCTGATAGAACGCGTGAAGCGCATCCACCTCGCTGTGAGCGGTATTGCGCCCGACGGCCGGCCTTATCGCGCAAGCGAGCCTGCGCTGCTGACGTGGGTTCACGTCGCCGAAGTGTCGAGCTTCATGACCGCGCACCTTCGCTATGTGAACGCCGCACTTCCCGTTGCCGCGCAGGACCAGTATTTCGCGGAAACCGCGCGCATCGCGCAGATGCTCGGCGCGTCGGACGTTCCGCGCTCGCGCGCCGCGATCGACGCTTATCTGCTGGCCATGCGATCCGAACTGCTCGCAAGTGAACGCACGCGCGAGGTCGTCCGGATGCTGAAGCATGCGCCGGCCCCGAGCGCCGCGATGCGTCCCGCCGGCGTGTTGATGTTCAATGCGGGCGTCGACCTTCTGCCCGATTGGGCTCAGGCGATGCTGGGATTAGAGCGCCATGCGCTGATGCGCCGCGCGGTGGCGCGACCTGGCGTACGCGCCGTCGCGCCTGTTATCAGATGGGCGCTGGTGAACGGCGTGTCGAAGCGGGCGCGCCGCCGCGTTGCGGTTAAGCCTGAGGGCGGCTCACGTTGAGCTGAACTTGCGCTGCGCCGTGGGGCGCGTGCGTAGCGCTGGCGTCCGTCGCTGGCGTTGCGTGATTAGCGCCCCGGCTCCGGAACCTTCTTGAAACTGTCGTCGGCACTGGGCGCGTCGAGATGCGATACATCGCCCCACGACATGATCGTCGCGCGGCCGTCGGCGAAGTCCACCACGTTCACGCTCGTGTTCAGCAGCGGGTAGTCACGCGGGGCATCGAGCGCCAAACTGCACGCGAAGCGCCGCACGCAATCCAGCACGCCCCCGTGCGCAACGCAGGCGATCCGGCCGCCGGGATGCGCAGCGACGAGCAGCTCGACGGCATGCAGTACGCGATGGTAGAACGCGCGCTGCGACTCGCCCTCCGGCGGTGCGAAGCCGGGGTCGCGAGTTTGCCAATGGGCATATTGGTCGGGGAACCGCTCGGCGATTTCATCGCTGTCGTGGCCCTGAAACGCGCCATAGGAGCGCTCGCGCAAGCCTTCGCGCAGCTGCACCGGCAAGCCGAGCGCGTCGGCGATCGGCTGAGCGGTTTGCCGCGCGCGCTGCAGGTCGCTCGAATAGATCGCATCGAGCCGCGCGCCGTTCCGCACTTCAGCGGCGATGCGGCGCCCGAGGTGTTGCGCCTGGGCAAGACCCGCCGCGGCAAGCGGAATGTCGATATGCCCTTGAATACGCTTGATGCGGTTCCAGTCGGTCTCGCCGTGCCGGATAAACAGAATCTGCGTGGTCATGAGATCGTGGGTGGGCGCTCTTCGCCGGTTGTGCCGAGCCGCTACGGTCGCAAGAACCGCGCGGAACTCAGGCGTTGGTCTGCAGCCAGAATGTGACGGGCCCGTCGTTGACGAGCGAAACTTGCATGTCCGCGCCGAACTCCCCCGTCTCGACGATGGGATGCTTCGCGCGCGCCGCCGCAACAAAATAGTCAAAGAGGCGCTTGCCTTCGTCCGGTGGCGCGGCCGGCGTGAAGCTCGGACGCAGGCCGCTGTTGGTGTCCGCCGCCAGCGTGAATTGCGAAACCAGCAGCAAGCCGCCCGCGCGGCCCGCGCCGTCAAGATTCTGTACCGACAGGTTCATCTTGCCCGCCGCGTCGCTGAACACGCGGTAGCCGAGCACCTTCGCCAGCAGCCGGTCGGCCGCCGCCTCGGTGTCGCCACGCTCGGCGCAGACGAGCGCGAGCAGGCCGGCGTCGATCGCACCTGTCACGCGCTCGTTTTCACCGTCTGCGACGCGCACTTCGGCGCGCCGCACGCGCTGGATTAACGCGATCATCGGACTGCTTCCGGCTTCGACGTTCGGATCGTGATCATGGCCTGCAGGCTCACGCCGTCAGCGTGACGCGCGCGAAGCGGCGCTTGCCGACCTGGACCACGTATTCGCCGGCCTCGACTTTCAGGCCCTTGTCAGACACCGTCGCGCCGTCGATCTTCACGCCGCCCTGCTCGATATTACGCAGCGCTTCGCTTGTCGACGGCACGAGGTTCGCCTGCTTGAGCAACTGGCCGATGGCAAGCGGCGCCCCGGCGAGCGCGACCGCCGGAATGTCGTCCGGCACGCCGCCCTTCGCGCGGTGATTGAAGTCTTCGAGCGCACGCTCCGCGTCGGCTTGCGAATGAAACCGCGCGACGATTTCCTGCCCGAGCATCACCTTGAAGTCGCGCGGATTGCGGCCGGCCTCGGCTTCTTTCCTGAACGCGGCAATCTCGTCCATCGGACGGAACGACAGCAGTTCGAAGTAACGCCACATCAGCGTGTCGGAAATACTCATCAGCTTGCCGAACATATCTGTCGGTTTTTCGCTGATGCCGATGTAATTGTTCTTCGACTTCGACATTTTTTCGACGCCGTCGAGCCCTTCGAGCAGCGGCATCGTCAGAATGCATTGCTGCTCCTGGCCGTACTGCTTCTGCAATTCGCGACCGACCAGCAGGTTGAACTTCTGATCCGTGCCGCCGAGTTCGAGGTCGGCGTTCAGGGCCACCGAGTCGTAGCCCTGCATGAGCGGATACAGGAATTCGTGAATCGAAATCGGCACGCCGCTCTGAAAACGCTTGGTGAAATCCTCACGCTCGAGAATTCGCGCGACCGTGTAGCGCGACGCGAGCTTGATCATGCCGTCGGCGCCGAGCGGCATCGACCATTCGCTGTTGTAGCGAATCTCGGTCTTTTCGCGATCGAGCACGAGCGCGGCCTGCTCGAAGTAAGTCTTTGCGTTCGACTCGATCTGTTCGCGCGTGAGCGGCGGGCGCGTGGCGTTGCGGCCCGACGGATCGCCGATTAGCGAGGTGAAATCGCCGATCAGAAAAATGACCGTGTGACCGAGGTCCTGCAACTGGCGCATCTTGTTCAGCACGACCGTGTGGCCGATGTGGATGTCGGGCGCGGTCGGATCGAGCCCAAGCTTGATGCGCAGCGGCGTGCCGGTCGCCTGGCTTTTCGCGAGTTTTTGCGCGAATTCGTCTTCGATCAGCAATTCGTCGACGCCGCGCTTCGTAACGGCGAGCGCGTGACGGACTTCGTCGGTGATCGGGAAGGCAGGGGCGGGGTTCGGCTTGTTGGACTCGGTGCTCATGCTGGAAACGTGAAGTCGCGAAAAAAACAGATTGTCCCATAGATGCGCGCCGCCGCGCCCACCAAAGCCGTGGCGGCCGCGCCTCTACGCGGCGATTGGCACGCCGCGTCCGGGTTCGAGGCCACGCGGCCGCTTCATATTCGAGCGCGCTTGCGTCGATAATCTGCTACAACCTTCGCAAACGAGCGATCAGGAACGAGCCGTGAATCCGCAACGAATCATCGACAGAAGCAGTAACGTGACCCAAGACTCCGCAGACGGCGTCTATTTTGGTCTCATGTCCGGCACGAGCATGGACGGCGTGGACGGCGTGGCCGTCCGCTTCGCCGAAGGCAAGCCGCCCGTCGTGCTGGCAGAGGCGTTCGTGGGTTTCGCCGCCGGCTTGCGCGAGGCGCTGTTCGCGCTGCAACAGCCGGGCGCCAACGAAATCGAGCGCGAGGCGCTCGCGGCCAACGCGCTCGCCACGCGCTATACCGTGTGCTGCCATGAACTGCTGCGCGGCTGCCACGTGTCCGCGGCTGAAGTCCGCGCCATCGGCGTGCATGGGCAAACGGTGCGGCATCGGCCGGAAAAGGGTTATACGCGGCAGATCAACAATCCGGCGCTGCTCGCCGAGATGATGCATATCGACGTGGTCGCCGATTTCCGCAGCCGCGATGTCGCCGCGGGCGGCCAGGGCGCGCCACTGGTACCGGCTTTTCACGCGACGGTGTTCGGCGCCAAAAACGAGACGCGCGTGGTGTGCAACCTAGGCGGCATCAGCAATATCACCATTCTGAACGCGACCGGCGGCGTGCGCGGCTTCGATTGCGGTCCGGCGAACGCGCTGCTCGACGAGTGGGCGCAACGTCATCTCGACAAGCCATTCGACGAGAACGGCCAGTTCGCGGCGAGCGGCCAGGTGGACCGCTCTCTGCTGAATGCGTTGCTCGACGAGCCGTATTTCGTCCAACAGCCGCCCAAGAGCACCGGCCGCGATCTCTTCAACGCCGAGTGGCTGGACGCGAAACTGCAGCCGTTCGCAGCGCTCGCGCCCGCCGACGTGCAGGCGACGCTCGTCGCGCTGACCTCGGTGACGGTCGCGCGAGAAATCGAACGGCATGCATCCGACGCGAGAGCGGTCTATGTCTGCGGCGGGGGCGCGCGCAATCCGGAGATTCTTAAGGCATTGCAACGGGCGCTGGAAGACAGCGGCGTGAGCGGCGTGCCGGTCATGACGACGGACGCGCTCGGTGTGCCGCCAAGCCAGGTGGAGCCGCTGGCGTTTGCGTGGCTGGCGATGCGCTGCATCGCGAGACTGCCGGGCAGTTTGCCGGCCGTGACAGGGGCGAGCGCCGAGCGGGTGCTGGGGGCGATTTATCCGCGTTAATGCCGGGCCCACCTGGCAAGCCGGGTGGGCTTCCGCACCCGGTCGTTGCGCCCTGCCGGCAACGAAAAACGGGGCCGAAGCCCCGTTCCTTGATGCGGATGTGCTGTTGCCCGGCTGGCGTTCAGACTGAGAACGACGAACCGCAGCCACAAGTCGTGGTGGCGTTCGGATTTTTGATGACGAACTGCGCGCCGTTGATGTCGTCCTTGTAGTCGATCTCGGCGCCCACCAGGTACTGGTAGCTCATCGAGTCGATCAACAATTGCACGCCGCTCTTGTTCATGACGGTGTCGTCTTCGTTGACGGCTTCGTCGAACGTAAAGCCATATTGAAAGCCCGAGCAGCCGCCGCCCTGCACGAAAACGCGCAGCTTCAGGTCCGCATTGCCTTCTTCTTCGATCAGTTGCTTGACCTTGTCAGCCGCTGCGTCGGTAAAAACGAAGGGGGCGGGCATCTCGGTCACGGGTGTGTCGGTGACTGCGTTCATTCGAACTCTCCAGAAATCTCTAACCGCTATTGTAGGGCCGATCTCAATATCGTGCTGATGCCCACAAAATCAATGGGTTCTTACAGGATTCGCCCGCAGCAGCGGCAGCGGGCGACGAATTGGCGCTGGGCGGCCGCCACGGCGAGGCACGGCGGCGGTGGCGCGGGGTCGAGGCATCGAGGCGCACCGGCGTGCAGGCGTTGAATGAGCTGCGCCCACATCCACCGGTCGCGGCGAAGGTATAAAAAAAGCCGCCTTCGCGACAGCGTTGGCGGCTTTTGCAGCGTTCCGGCGAAAAACCGGTTCGCGCCCGAAACGATTAACGCTTCGAGAATTGCTTGCGGCGACGTGCCTTGTGGAAACCGACCTTCTTACGTTCCACTTCACGAGCGTCACGCGTCACGAAGCCGGCCTTCGACAGTTCCGGCTTCAGCGTTGCATCGTAGTCCATCAGCGCGCGGGTGATGCCGTGGCGAACCGCACCGGCTTGACCCGTTTCACCGCCGCCCGTCACGTTGACCTTGATGTCGAACGTGGCAGCGTGGTTCGTGAGTTCCAGCGGCTGACGCACGATCATCAGCGACGTTTCGCGCGAGAAGTAGTCGGCGATAGGCTTGCCGTTCACAACGATGTCGCCCTTGCCTGCCTTGATGAACACGCGTGCGACGGCGCTCTTGCGGCGGCCCGTGCCGTAATTCCAGTTACCGATCATGTGGGCTCCCCTTAGATCTCGAGCGCCTTCGGCTGTTGTGCCGAATGCGGATGCGTTGCGTCAGCGTAGACCTTCAGCTTCTTGATCATCGCGTAGCCGAGCGGGCCCTTCGGCAGCATGCCCTTGACCGCCTTCTCGAGCGCGCGGCCCGGGAAGCGTTCCTGCATCTTGCCGAACGTCGTTTCATAGATACCGCCCGGGTAGCCCGAGTGACGGTAGTACTTCTTGTCCGTGGTCTTGTTGCCCGTGACCTTCAGCTTGCCGGCGTTGATAACGATGATGAAATCACCGGTGTCGACGTGGGGAGTGAATTCAGGCTTGTGCTTGCCGCGAAGACGGTGTGCCACTTCGCTGGCGACACGCCCGAGAACCTTATCCGTCGCGTCAATCACGTACCATTCGCGCGCCACCTCATGGGCTTTTGCGGAAAACGTCTTCATGATCGATCCAAAAAAATTGCTGCGCCCAATGTGTTTTTTCCTGCTTGTAGTGTGCGCATCGAGGCGCGTGCAGGCTCTCCCTGTTCTTCCTCCGCGGGCGCGGATGCGGAAAAGCCCTGAATTATAAAGGAATTTGCGACGCCAAGTCAAAATGTACGGGACTTGGTGCCGCAAGGCGCCGCCAACAGACTTCAAAGCTGCTTCAAAGCGCCCCGCAACGGGCCGGCGTTCTTACGAAACGCACCCTCGAGCGCGGCAAAATCGCAGGCGAAAAAAAAACCCGAACAAGTGGTTCGGGTTTAATCCACCAAAGGAGGAGGTGGAGGAGACAGCGGAGGTTGCGCACTGCTGCAACCGATGGACCAATTATATGAAGCATCCTTGTGCGTTGCAAGAACATTTGCAATGCGAAATCACATTTTATATTGTGGGATTTGCACACACATCTGCCGAGCTCCCCGCTACACCGGCAGATCAAGGTGTCGCGACGCCGCACATGCGTCGGCTAAGGTCAACCCTTAGAGTAAAACCCCTAAATATCCCGCACTATTCGAGCGACGACGCAACATGCCGCGCCGCAACACGCAAGCCGCTATCGCGCATAAATTTTCCGTCGAAGCCCCCTCGGACGGACACTCAAAGGCCGGGCTACAATGCCGTCTCGATATTGCGCAGCGCGGTGGAGCACAGCATGGAATGCAAAGTGAGCTGGATGGGGCAAGACGGCATGGCGTTCGCGGCCGAGACAGGCAGCGGCCACCTGGTCGCGATGGACGGCGCGCCGGAAGGCGGCGGCCGCAACCTCGCGCCGCGCCCCATGGAAATGGTCTTGCTCGGCACGGGCGGCTGCACCGCCTACGACGTCGTGATGATTCTGAAGAAAAGCCGTCAGGAAATTGCCGGTTGCTCGGTCACGCTGAAGGCCGAGCGCGCCAGCGAAGATCCGAAAGTGTTCACGAAAATTCACTTTCACTTCACCGTGACCGGCAAGAACCTGAACCCGGCGACCGTGGAGCGCGCGATCAACCTGTCGCACGACAAATATTGCTCGGCGTCGATCATGATCGCCAAAACGGCCGAACTGACGCACTCGTTCGACATCGTGGCGAGCTGAGCATCGCGGTCGGCGCGCCCGGCGCGGTTCGGCCCAGGCACCCACGCGCGCGGCGCGTGATGTGCCGCGCAAACGTGCCGCGCAAACCCTACGTACCGCTGAAATAAAAATGCCGGCGTCCTGAAAAGACGCCGGCATTGTGTTGTGAGGTGGCAAAGCAGGCCGATAAGCCGGATTCTGTGCACGCGCAACGTCCGAAGACGCGACGCGCGTGGCAGCCATTCCTCTAGGCGCGCCATTACTGACGCGCTCAAGCTTCCTACCCGCAGACGAGACGGGGGCCCCGCCCTGCATCTCGAAGATGCGCGCCTGCCTACTTGGAATTGCTCCGGGTGGAGGTTACCGTGCCGGTCTGCCTTGCAGCAGCCGCGGTGCGCTCTTACCGCACCGTTTCACCCTTACCTGATCCCGGCTTGCGCCGGGCCATCGGCGGTTTGCTTTCTGTTGCCCTGTTCCGCGTGTCGCCACGGATGGCCGTTAGCCATCACCCTGCCCTGTGGAGTCCGGACTTTCCTCGCCCCCGCCGCTTCCAACGTGTGAAACCGCCGAGGCCGCGACTGCCTGGCCTGCTTTGCTGGCGCCGATTTTAGCATCTGTGCGCCGGCCCGCGCGGAACACCGACTTGTCGTCGTAAAAGCCCGGCTCGTCGTTCTGCCGCCACCAGCCGGGGATGCCCAGCACCGGAAGCGGCGCGAACAGCCGGCTCGTGAGCGCCTCTGTGCTCAGCAAAGCCGTGCTGACCGCCTCGTCGAGCCACGCGTCGCGCAACGCTGCATCCCATTCGAAATAGGCGGGCGGCACCTCGACGATCCATGCGTGGCCGGTGCAGGCCTTGAACGGTGCGATCAGCTTCTCGAGCAACGCATGGCCGAAACAGCGCACCTCGCAGCTCGCGCCCCACGCATCGCGCCGTTCAACGAACAACGTGCGCCAGTCGAAGCCGCGGAGCGCCGCGCTCAGGGCCGGATCAGCCGACGCGAAGAGCAGCGCATTTTCGTCGAAGAGCGTCAGCGCGTCACGCACGCCGCCGCGCGTCGGCCCAACGCCCAGTTGGTCGATCGCCGCCGACTGCCGCGCGTTCAGCGCCGCCTTGATGCGCGGAAACGCAAACCACATCGACGCATTGAAGAAGTCGTGCAGATTGTGGCGCGTCGGCACGCAGCCGGTGGACGCGATATGCGCCTCGTAGGCGGCGCCGGGCGGCAGGTCGTCCTGCGCGATAAACGCAAGGCGCTGGCCGCGGCCGGTGAGCTGGCGCGTCTGCCCGGCGTCGGCATTCATTTCGGCGAGCAAGGCGGCGTAGCTTTCGAGCGCCGCACGCTGCCAGCGCTGGCCGCGCGCGGCGAACTGGGCGAACCACGGCCTTGACCAGTCGATGGCGGCGAAGGCTGACGCGTCGGGCGCCAGCGCTTCATTTCCGGCTCGCCGGCCCGGGCAAGAGCGTGCGCTCGCATCGCGCCCGTGCGGCAGATCACGCACGTCTTCGCGCTGCGCCATCCTCATCCTCGCCTCACACCAAACGCCAGCCGATCGGTTCACCGCCGCGCAGCGGCACAACCGGCGTATCGCCGACGGGCAGCTCCGCGGGCAGCGTCCATTCCTCGCGGCGCAGCGTGACCTGCTCGCTGTTGTGCGGCAGACCGTAAAAATCCGCGCCGAAGAAGCTCGCGAAGCCTTCCAGCTTGTCGAGCGCGCCGGCTTTGTCGAACGCCTCGGTGTACAGCTCCAGCGCGTGCAGCGCGGTGTAGCAACCCGCGCAGCCGCACGCGTGCTCCTTCAGGCCCTTCGGATGCGGCGCGCTGTCCGTGCCGAGGAAGAAACGCGGATTGCCCGACGTAGCCGCCTCCACGAGCGCCACGCGATGCGTCTCGCGCTTGAGCACCGGCAGGCAGTAGTAATGCGGGCGAATGCCGCCCTGGAAGATCGCATTGCGGTTATAGAGCAGATGGTGCGCGGTGATGGTCGCGCCCAGCAGATCGGGGCCGACGCCCGCTTCGCGAATGTAGTCCACCGCGTCTTTCGTCGTAATGTGCTCGAACACCACCTTCAGCGCCGGAAAATCGCGGCGCAGCGGCGTCATGACCCGGTCGATGAACACCTTTTCGCGGTCGAACAGATCGATCGACGAATCCGTCACCTCGCCGTGCACGAGAAGCGGCATGCCGGTTTCCTGCATCGCCTCGAGTGTCTTCGCGCACTTCATGATGTCGGTCACGCCCGCGTCGGAGTTGGTCGTCGCGCCGGCCGGATACAGCTTCACGCCGTGCACGAAGCCGCTTTCGCGCGCGCGGCGAATTTCGTCGGGCGGCGTGTTGTCGGTCAGATACAGCGTCATGAGCGGCTCGAAGTTCGCGCCGGCCGGGATCGCGGCGACGATCCGCTCGCGGTATGCCGCCGCCATCGCCGTGGTCGTGACCGGCGGCTTCAGGTTCGGCATGATGATCGCGCGGCCGAACTGGCGCGCGGTGTCCGGCAACACCGCCGCCAGCATGGCGCCGTCGCGCACGTGCAGGTGCCAGTCGTCCGGGCGGGCGAGCGTGATGGAGTCGCGGAAATCGGGGGAAGCGTTGGAAGCGGTCATGGCGAGAGGAGAACGGGAGCGGAACGGATGGCAGCGCCGAATGCGCACGATACGGAATAATGCCCGGACCAATGCACCGACGATGAGGTCAAACCGTTGTGTTGCGGCCTGAATACACGTCAATTTTGCTATTTGGCGCTTCTGGCTCGGTGATATGCTTGGAAAATCATCATTGTAACGGCTTGCCCCGTTCACAGGCTCACCCGCAACATGTGCCAACTTCTCGGAATGAATTGCGCCGCGCCGACGGACGTCACGTTCTCTTTCACCGGCTTTGCGGCGCGCGGCGGCGTCACCGATCACCATGCCGACGGCTGGGGCATCGCCTTCTTCGAAGACAAAGCGTGTCGCCTGTTCATCGACCATCAGTCGTCGGCCACTTCGCCGATCGCCGAAATGGTCAAGCGCTATCCGATCAAGTCGAAAAACACGATCGCGCATATCCGCAAGGCGACGCAAGGCCACATCCTGCTCGAAAACTGCCACCCGTTCATGCGCGAATTGTGGGGGCGCCATTGGATCTTCGCGCACAACGGCGATCTGAAGGACTATTCGCCGGTGCTCTCCGGCGTCTATCAGGCGGTCGGCACCACCGACAGCGAACTCGCCTTCTGCGCGCTGCTCGAAGGGTTGCGCAAGGCGTTCCCAGGCGCGCAGCAGCCGCCGCTCAACGAGCTGTTCGCCGCGCTCGAAACGCTCACGCGCGAGATCACCCAGTTCGGCGTGTTCAATTTCCTGATGTCGAACGGCCAGGCGCTGTTCGCGCATTGCTCGACGCACCTGCATTACATCGTGCGGCGCTGGCCGTTTTCCACCGCGCATCTCGTAGATGCCGACGTGTCCATCGACTTCGCCAAGTACACCACGCCCGAAGACCGCGTCGCCGTGATCGCGACCCAGCCGCTCACGGACAACGAAGTGTGGACCGCATTTGCTCCAGGCGATCTGCTGATGTTCCAGCACGGCGACGTGATTGGCCGCGTCAATGTACCGGTGCCGGCGTCGGTGCTGGAAAAGCTGCGCAATCCGTGTCTGGACGCGTCGGCTTCGGCAAGCACGATTGCGGCTTCGGTCGCCGCTTCGCCTGCTCTCGCGGAAGTGGAAGTCGATCTCGAAGCGGCGGACGACGCCGCGGCATTCGAGTCGTGACGCGCGCCGGCGAACCCGCCGCGCGTCGATAAAAAAAGCCGCTCGTTCGAGCGGCTTTTCGTTGGCCGAGCGCCGCGCAAAAAGCGCTGCGGCCTCGGGTGTTCCAGCCTCAGTGCAGGATCTTCGCCAGAAAATCCTTCGCGCGATCCGACTTCGGATTGGCGAAGAAGTCTTCCTTGCGGTCGTCTTCGACGATCAAACCCTTGTCCATGAAAATCACGCGGTGCGCGACCTTCTTCGCGAAGCCCATTTCGTGCGTCACGCACATCATGGTCATGCCTTCCTGCGCGAGTTCGACCATCACGTCGAGCACTTCGTTGATCATTTCCGGGTCGAGCGCGGACGTGGGCTCGTCGAACAGCATCGCGATCGGGTCCATGGACAGCGCGCGCGCAATCGCCACACGCTGTTGCTGACCGCCCGACAACTGCCCCGGAAATTTGTCCGCGTGCGCGCGCAGGCCGACGCGCTCCAGCAGCTTCAGACCCTTCGCCGACGCTTCGTCCTTCGAGCGGCCGAGCACCTTGATCTGCGCGAGCGTGAGGTTTTGCACGATCGACAGATGCGGGAACAGCTCGAAGTGCTGGAACACCATGCCGACCTTCGAGCGCAGCTTCGACAGATTGGTTTTCTTATCCGTCAGCGACTGCCCGTTGATGACGATCTCGCCCTTCTGGAACGGCTCCAGACCGTTCACGGTCTTGATCAGTGTGGACTTGCCCGAACCCGACGGGCCGCACACCACGACGACTTCGCCCTTTTTGACTTCCGTGGTGCAGTCGGTCAGCACCTGAAACTGGCCGTACCACTTCGAAACATTCTTGATAGAGATCATCTTGCGACCTTTTTCTGAAGACCTTTGACGAGGCTCGACGCGATCACGCAGATCACGAAATAACACGCGCCCGCGAACAGTACCATTTCGACATTCGTGCCGTCACGGTCGCCAATATTCGTGGCGGTGCGGAAGAAGTCGGCGAGGCTGATCACATAGACGAGCGACGTATCCTGAAACAGCACGATGCCCTGCGTGAGCAGCAAGGGCACCATCGCGCGAAATGCCTGCGGCAGGATGATGAGGCGCATGGCCTGCCCGTAGCCCATGCCGAGCGCGAACGCCGCGTTGACCTGCCCGCGCGGCACCGCCTGAATGCCCGCGCGAATGATCTCCGAGTAATACGCCGCCTCGAAGAGCGAAAACGCGACCATGGCCGACGCGAGACGAATGTCGATATCCGCCGACAGCCCGAGCACGTTCTGCAGCACCTGCGGCACGATCAGGAAGAACCACAGCAGGACCATCACGAGCGGGATCGAACGGAAAATCGTCACGTAGCCCTTCGCGAACCACTCGAAAGGCTTGAACGACGACAGCCGCAGCATCGCGAGGACCGTGCCCCAGACAATGCCGACCACGATCGCGATCAGCGTGATCTTGAAGGTGACGATGGCGCCGGTCCACAGCGTAGGCAGTGCGCCCGGAATACCGCTCCAGTCGAAATGGTGCATCACTTGCCTCCGATATAGCCGGGCAACCGGGTTCTTGCTTCGACCCAGCGCATCAGTTGCATCACGACCAGGTTGATCAGCACGTACGCGAGCGTGACCGCGATGAACGACTCATAGGTCTGGGACGTGTAATCGACGAGCTGACGCGCCTGCGCCGACAGGTCTAGCAGACCGATGGTCGACGCGACCGCCGAGTTCTTGAAGATATTCAGGAACTCGGACGTGAGCGGCGGCACGATGATGCGGTACGCGACCGGCAGCAGCACATAGCGATACGTCTGCCATTGCGTGAAACCCATGGCGAGGCCCGCGGCGCGCTGGCCGCGCGGCAGCGCGTTGATGCCCGAGCGCACCTGTTCGCACACGCGCGCGGCGGTAAAGAGCCCGAGGCAAATGATCGACGCGGAGAAGAACTGCGCGCCCGGCGGCAGTTGCTTGAACCAGTTGCCGATGGAGACCGGCAGCAGTTCCGGTATCACGAGATACCAGGTGAAAAACTGCACGATCAGCGGAATGTTACGGAAAATCGCAACGTAGACGGTGCCGATGCCCGACGCCCATTTATTCGGCACCGTGCGCAGCACACCGAAAAACGAACCGACGATCAGCGCGATCACCCATGCCGACAGCGACACGGTAATCGTCACCCAGAAGCCCGACAGCAGCCAGCCCAGATAAGTGGTCGGCTCGCCGGTGGAGACCGGACTTAGCAGAATGCCCCAGTTCCAGTGATATGACATGACCAAGACTCCAGCAAAAAGAAACGGAAGAAGCGCGCGGCCCCTTCCGTTTCATTCAGCATTTCAAAAAAACAGCTAAGGTTTAATCGATTGCCTTGTCATTCGGGCTCTTGAAGAGCGCCTTGATGTCGTCGCTTTCCGGGAAGTTCAGGTTCAGTCCCTTCGGCGGAATCGGCGATTCGAACCACTTCTTGTAGATCTTGTCGGCTTCGCCCGAGGTTTCGACCTTCGCAATGGCCTCGTCCACCACCTTCTTGAACTCCGGATCGTTCTTGCGCAGCATGCAGCCGTACGCTTCATGCGACTGCGGCGCGCCGACGATCACGAAATCGCCCGGATTGTTCGACTTGGCGCGCTCGCCTGCGAGCAGCGCGTCGTCCATCATGAACGCGGCGGCACGGCCGGTGGACAGTGTGAGGAACGACTCGCCGTGGTCCTTCGCGCTGATGATGTTCATGCCCATGTTCTTGTCCTGATTCATCTTGCGAAGCAGGCGCTCGGACGTGGTGCCGGCGGTCGTGACGACCGTCTTGCCCTTCAGGTCGGCCCAGTCCTTGATGCCCGAGTCCTTCTTGGTCATCAGACGCGTGCCGATCACGAAGATCGTGTTCGAGAACGCCACCTGTTGCTGGCGTTCCGCGTTATTCGTGGTGGAGCCGCATTCCATGTCGACGGTGCCGTTCTGCACCAGCGGAATACGGTTTTGCGACGTGACCGGAATCAGCTTCACTTTCAGGTTCGGCGCATTCAGCTTCTGCTTGACCGCGTCGACCACCTTCAGCGCGAACTCCTGCGAATAGCCGATCACATTCTGCTTGTCGTCATAGTAGGAAAACGGAATCGACGATTCGCGGTGACCCAGCGAAATGACGCCCGTGTCCTTGATTTTTTTCAGCGTGCCGGCGTCCTGCGCGTGCGCGCCAACCGTAAACAGTCCGAGAGTCGCGAGCAGCAGCGCAGCCTTTTTAACCTTCATGTTTGATCTCCTTGGCAAGAACCGGCGCCAGTTTAGCAAAGTAATTATTCTGAAAGTACGGCAGTAAACCATGGTTGTTGCGTGTACGCCGCTATCGGCGGGCGGCGGCTTCGCGCAGTCGGTCAAGGTTTCCGGATATGCAAAGGCGGGCGGCATCTTTACGATGCCGCCCGCCAGGTCCAACGCGCGCTCTTGTGGAGCACGTTCAGCCATGCGCATTCACGTGAAATGCACGGCGCATCCGCGAGGTAGCGGACCCGCCGTTTTTGCTTCCGCCGGCCGTTTTAGCAGCTTGCGATCAGGGGTACAGGCCGCGCATTTCGCGCGCTTGCAGAATCCGCTTACACGCGACGATAAACGCCGCGGTGCGCACGGAGACGCTCTGCTCGCTCGACACCTGCCACACGGCGGCGAAGGCTTCGCGCATGACGCGCTCGAGGCGCTGGTTGATTTCGTCTTCGGTCCAGAAGAAGCTGGAAAAGTCCTGCACCCATTCGAAGTACGACACCGTCACGCCGCCGGCGTTGGCCACCACGTCCGGAATCACGAGGATGCCGCGGTCGTGCAGGATGTCGTCGGCCGCCGTGGTGGTCGGGCCGTTCGCGCCTTCCACGACGATCCGCGTCTTGATCTTGCCGGCATTCTTTTCGGTGATCTGGTTTTCGAGCGCCGCCGGAATCAGGATGTCCGACTCCACGGTCCAGAACTCTTCGTTCGTCACCGCGTCGGCTTCCGGGAAACCGCCCACGCCGCCCGTCTTCGCGACGTGCTCGAGCAGCGCGACCGCGTCGATACCCGTCGACTTGTACAGCGAGCCCGTGTGGTCCTGCACCGCGACGACTTTCGCGCCCGCTTCCTGGAAGAGACGCGCGGCAATCCCGCCCACGTTGCCGAAGCCCTGCACGGCGATGCGTGCGCCTTCGATGTCGAAACCGATGCGGCGTGCCGCTTCACAACCCACCACGAACACGCCGCGGCCCGTTGCTTCCCGTCGGCCAAGCGAACCGCCGAGCGTGATCGGCTTGCCGGTCACGACGCCGGTTGCCGTTTGGCCCTGGTTCATCGAGTACGTGTCCATCATCCACGCCATGATCTGCTCGTTCGTGTTCACGTCCGGCGCGGGAATGTCGGTATTCGGTCCGATGATGATGCCGATTTCGCTCGTATAGCGGCGCGTCACGCGCTCCAGTTCGCCACGCGAAAGCTTGCGCGGATCGAGGCGAATGCCGCCCTTCGCGCCGCCGTAAGGAACGTTCACCGCGGCGTTCTTGACCGACATCCACGCGGACAGCGCCATGACTTCCGACAGCGTCACGTCCTGGTGATAACGCACGCCGCCCTTGCCCGGACCGCGCGACACGTTGTGCTGCACGCGGTAGCCCTCGAAGTGCGCGACCGTGCCGTTATCGAGTTCGATAGGCACGTCGACGATCAGGATGCGCTTCGGGCGCTTCAGGGTTTCGAGCCAGCGGGACAGCGAGCCGAGGTACGGCGCGACGCGGTCGACCTGGCGGAGGTAGTTACCCCACGGGCCGAGGTCATCGCTATTCAGGTAGGAGGGAACGGACTGCAACGTTGAGGCGGATTGGGCGACTTGCTGCTGGGAAGACATGAACGCTCCGGCGTTGTTCGAATAGCAGCATTGTCGAAAAACGCCAATTTGAAATCCAATGCCGTTTCCTTATCCGGTTATGTTTTTTTTGCATAACCGCTCGGAAGCTGCAAGTTCGTGTCGCGGGCGCGCACGTTTGCGGCCGGGCTTCATGCAGGTTCCAGGCAACCCTCGACCCGCTTTCAAGCGCAGCTCGCGTCGGTGTTCATATGCCGCCGTGCGCCAGTTCTTCCGACACCACGTCCCACAGCTGCCGCACCAGGATCTGCCGTGCGTCGTCGCTTTTGGCGGCCAGCTTGTCGCGGTAAAGGCGTATTTCCATGGTGAGCGTGAGTTGCCCCTCGGGCGTGCCGCGCGTGGCGCGGTCGAGCCGGATGAGCTTGCCGTCCGCGACGGCGTCTTCCACCGCGCTGTGCGGCAGGAAGGCAATGCCGTGGCCGGCGAGCGCCATCGCCTTCAGGCCTTCGGCCATGTCGGTCTCGTAAAGCCGGTCCAGATAGAGGCGCTCCGGCGCGTTGGCCAGAATGACCTCGGTCATGCGCCCGAGATAAGCATTGGGCGTATACGACAGGTAAGGCGTGGGCGCCTCGGCGGTACCCGGCAACGTGTGACGGGGACGGCCCGCGCGGCCCGGCGCGGAAAACGGGCTGATCGGCTCGTTGCCGAGCGTCAGCATGTCGTAGCGGCCCGGATCGAGCGCGACGGGATGGCTGGGATGGTGATAGCCCATCATCAGATCGCAGCCGCCTTCCACCAGCGAGAGCGCCGCGTCGTGCACGTTGAGCGCGCGCAGCCGTGTGTGAATCGGGCCCATTTGCGCCTCGATGCGTTGCAGCCAGCGCGGAAAGTAGGTGAGCGACAGCGTGTGCGGCACGGCGAATTCGATGGTCGCCTGCGGCGTCGCGGTGTGGCCGCGCAGCAGTGCGCGGGCCTCGTGGAACTGCGACAGCATGGCGAGCGCCTGCTCGTTGAACACCTGGCCCGCCGGCGTCAGCCGCGTCGGATACACCGAGCGGTCGATCAGTTCCGTGCCGAGCCACGCCTCGAGCGCCTGGATGCGCCGCGAGAACGCCGGCTGCGTGACATGGCGCAGTTCAGCCGAGCGGCTGAAACTGCGCGTTTCCGCGAGCGAAACGAAGTCTTCGAGCCATTTGAGTTCCATGCGAAGCCTGCTGCCGGCGAGAAAGAAGAAGTCAGCATTCTAGTGGGTCCGCGGGTCCACTCCATCGGGTCGGCGGTCGCGTCAGCCGTGCGAGGCTCAGCGCGGCTCAGTGCAGCCGGGTTCGGTTCGGGCGCCGTCCGCCGGATTCCGGGCGAATCCGCCTGTAGTGGTAAAATTCGCGGTTCCCTCCGTTCCGATCCGCCCGCTGTCACTTCAGCAGGCGCTCAACGCTTAGACCAGCCGCCATCATGTCCGACACCCGCCCCGACACCCTGTTCGCGCTGAATGCGCTCTCTCCGCTCGACGGCCGCTACGCGTCGAAAACCGAAGCCCTGCGCGACTGGCTCTCGGAAGCCGCGTTCATGCGCAATCGCGTGACGGTCGAAATTCATTGGCTGATCGCGCTGTCGCGCGCCGGCTTCGCCGAAGTGCCGCGCTTCTCCGAAGCGTCCGAGCAGTTCCTGCTGCAACTGGCCGAGCGCTTCACCGCGCACGACGCCGCGCGCATCAAGGAAATCGAGCGCGTGACCAACCACGACGTGAAGGCCGTCGAATACTGGCTGAAGGAGTCGGTCAAGGGTCAGGAGGAACTGGAACGCGCGAGCGAGTTCATCCACTTCGCATGCACGTCGGAAGACATCAACAACACGTCGCATGGCCTGATGCTCGCGGGCGCCCGCGAGCACGTCATTCTGCCGGCGCTGCGCACCGTGCACCAGAAGCTCGTCGCGCTCGCGCACGCGCATGCCGCGCAGCCCATGCTGTCGCGCACGCACGGCCAGCCGGCCAGCCCGACCACGCTCGGCAAGGAAATCGCCAACGTGGCCGCGCGCCTCGCCCGCGCCATCGAGCGGATTGCGAAGGTCGAGCTGCTCGGCAAGATGAACGGCGCGGTCGGCAACTTCAACGCGCACCTGTCGGCGTATCCGGAATTCGACTGGGAAGCGTTCTCGCGCGAAGTGGTCGAACAGCGCCTGAAGCTCACGTTCAATCCGTACACGATCCAGATCGAGCCGCACGACTACATGGCCGAACTGTTCGACGCCGTCGCGCGCGCGAACACGATCCTGCTGGACCTCGACCGCGACGTCTGGGGCTATATTTCGGTCGGCTATTTCAAGCAGCGCACCAAGGCCGGCGAGATCGGTTCGTCGACGATGCCGCACAAGGTCAACCCGATCGACTTCGAAAACTCCGAAGGCAACCTGGGCCTCGCGAACGCCACGCTGCGCCACCTGGCCGACAAGCTGCCGGTTTCGCGCTGGCAGCGCGACCTGACGGACTCGACGGTGCTGCGCAACATGGGGGTAGCGTTCGGCTATTCGCTGCTCGCGTACGACTCCCTGATCCGCGGTCTGGACAAGCTGGAAGTGAACGCGCAGCGTCTGAACGAAGACCTGGACAACTGCTGGGAAGTGCTGGCGGAGCCGGTGCAAACGGTGATGCGCCGCTATGGCATCGAAAATCCGTACGAGCAGCTGAAGGAACTGACGCGCGGCAAGGGCATCACGCGTGAGGCGCTGCAGGCGTTTGTCGGCGGCCTGGCAATTCCGCAGGACGCGAAAGACCGCTTGCTCGCCATGACGCCGGCATCGTATATCGGCAAGGCGGTAGAACTGGCGAAGCGCATCGGCTAAAGCCTGACGCATGACGCCCGAAGCTTGACGCGTTACGCCTTGCCCGACCCCGGCCGGATGTAAGCGCCGCAGCAAAAGAAAAGCCGCTCCAAGGAGCGGCTTTTTCACATGTGAACGACAAAAGGCGAGAAACCTAGCGCTTATCGATCTGTTTCAATACGTCGTCGACAATCTGCTCCGGCGACAGCTCGATGCTCACCGTCACCGCCTCATCCGCGCTCGGCTCCTCGAGCGTGTCGAGCTGGCTTTGCAGCAGCGACGGGTCGAAGAAATGGCCGGTGCGCGTGGTGAGACGCTCCTGCAGCACCTCGCGCGAGCCCTTCCGGTACACGAAGCACACGTCCTTGTCGCCGTCGCGCAGGATGTCGCGGTATGAGCGCTTCAGCGACGAACACGTGAACACCGCCGTCTCGCCCGCCTTCTGCTTTTCTTCGATCGCGGCGCGGATAGTTTTGAGCCACGGCCACCGGTCTTCGTCGGTGAGCGGAATGCCGTGGTGCATCTTCTCCTTGTTGGCGGCGCTGTGAAACGCGTCGCCGTCGGTGAACGCGCAGTGCAGGCGTTCCGCCAGCATCTCGCCGATTCTCGTCTTGCCGGCGCCCGACACGCCCATTGCGATCAAAATCATCAAAAACTCCTTACAGGACCGCCGCCAGCGCGAAGGTCAAGCCCAAACCCATCAACGAAATGATGGTCTCGAGGAGCGACCATGTCTTGAAGGTCTGCCCCACCGTCATACCGAAGTATTCCTTGATCAGCCAGAAACCGCCGTCGTTCACGTGCGAGAAGATCAGCGAGCCTGAGCCCGTTGCCAGCACGAGCAGTTCCGGCTTCACCTGAATGGCGCTCGCCGCCGCGATCGGCGCGACGATGCCGCAGGCGGTCGTCATGGCGACCGTCGCCGAACCCGTAGCGAGACGGATCAGCGCGGCAACGAGCCAGCCGAACAGCAGCGGCGACAGATGCGCCGAGGTTGCCGCGGCGACGATTTCCTTCGAAATGCCGCTATCCATCAGCACGCGTCCGAAACCGCCGCCCGCGCCGACGATCAGCGTGATGCCCGCGATCGGCGCAAGACATTCGCCGCAGAACTTCTGGATCTGATCACGATTGAAACCGCGGCTCGCGCCGAAGGTCCAGAAGCTGACGAGCACGGCGATCAGAAGCGCTACGTCGGAATTGCCGACGAAGTGCAGCAGGTCGTTCGGCAGCGTCTTCGGCGTGAAGACAAGATCCGCCCAGCTGCCGACCAGCATCAGGATCACCGGCAACAGCACCGTGAAGAGCGTCACGCCGAAGCTCGGCAGATCGCGCCTGGGCGCCGCGCTCGCGCCGCCGGGGGTGCCCGACATTGCCACTTCTTCCTTGTTGAGGAATTGCGAGGCCAGCGCGTTGTCCTTCGGCAGCTTCACCGTGCGATGAATCAGCAGCGCAAAAAGCGGACCGGCGACGATAGCCGTGGGCACACCGACAATCAGGCCATACGCGATCGTCTTGCCGATATCCGCGTGATACTGCTGCACGGCGAGCATCGCGGCCGGGTGCGGCGGAATCAGTCCGTGCACGACGGACAGGCCCGCGACCATCGGCAAGCCGACGAGCAGCAGCGACTTATTGGTGCGCTTGGCGACGTTAAACGCAATCGGAATCAGCAGCACGAAGCCGACTTCGAAGAACACCGGCAAACCAACGATGATCGCGACGACCATCATCGCCCAGTGAATGTTCTTCTCGCCGAACCAGCTGATGAGCGTGGTGGCGATGCGCTCGGCGCCGCCGGATTCGGCCATCATCTTGCCGAGCATCGTGCCGAGACCCACCACCACCGCGATGTGGCCAAGCGTATTGCCGTTGCCCGTTTCGAACGACTTGACGATGGTCGCCATCGGCATGCCGGACACGAGCCCGAGCAGCAGCGACACGATAATCAGGACGAGGAACGGATAGACCTTGAAGCGGGTGATCATCAAGATCAGCAGGGCGATGGCGATCACCCCGTAAACCAGCAGCATGCTGCCGTGAACAGCTTCCATGAAGCTCCTCCTTTGCGTTATTGATTGTGGGTGCGGACGACGGCAGCCACCTGTTTTATGGCGACCGGCGCGCCTCAAAAGCTGCGAACCACGCGGTCGCTGAATTTTACTGTCTGTTGTCTCGAAAAGCCCGCGAAACCAGCATGTCCATCTGCAACGAAGCCTCGCCGCGACAGCCCGAACGGCTGTATCGACGAGGCTTCATGGTTGCCGGCTCGCTGAGCGGCTAAGATCAGGCGGTTATCGACTAATGAGCGGGCGCCGCCAACTGACTCGCCGCGCGCGCAAGTCGCGTGACTTCGTCCCAGTTCTGCGCGGCCAGCGCCGCTTTCGGCGTAAGCCACGAGCCGCCCACGCACACCACGTTCGGCAGCGACAGGAAATGCGTGGCGGTTTCCGCGGTGATGCCACCCGTCGGGCAGAATTTCAGCGTCGGGAACGGACCGTGGAAAGCTTGCAGCATCGGCACGCCGCCCGCTTGCTGGGCCGGGAAGAATTTCACGATCTCATAGCCCAGTTCGAGCGCGGTGATGATGTCGGTCGGCGTCATCACGCCCGGCAACAGCGGCAGGCCGGCGTCCTGTGCGGCCTTGTGCATGTCTTTCGTGAGGCCCGGCGAGACGCCGAACTGCGCGCCCGCTTTCTTCGCCTGAGCGCAGTGCTCCGGTTTCGTGATCGTGCCGACGCCGACCACGATGTCTTCGGCCAACTGACTCGCGCGTTCGATGGCCTCGAGCCCGGCCGCCGTGCGCAGCGTAATTTCCAGCACCTTCACGCCGCCGGCATGCAATGCGCGCGACACATGTTCGCCCTGTTCGACCGAATCGAACGCGAGCACCGGAATCACCGGACCGAGGCGGACGATCTCGCTTACTGTTTTCGACGTCATAGTGACACTCCTTGTTTCTGCCAGTTGCCGTTGGATTTTCGGTCGCAAGGGCGGGTTGATCTGGCTGCCCAGTCGGGCTGCTCCGTTGGACTGCTTACGGCGCGCGATTAGCCGGCCTGAGTCGTGCTCGTACTACGTGCTTCGCCATGTTGAACCGCGGCCCTTGCAGCGGCCGCCGCGTGCGCGCCGTGCTCGCCGTGAGAGGCCGGACGCTCGCCGACCATCGGCCCGAACACCGACGCGCCCTGCTCCGCCGGCGCGGCCGCCGCGCGGAACACGCCGAACAGCTCGCGCCCGAAACCGACTTCGTTTTCCGCCTGATTGAACGGCACGGCGTTCGGCCGCGCGGCCCACTCGGCTGCGTCGATCTCGATGTCGAGCACGCCGGCTTCGGCATCAATCACGAGCATGTCGCCGGTGCGCACCTTGCCGATCGGCCCGTGCAGCAGCGCTTCCGGCGACAGATGAATCACCGCCGGCACCTTACCCGACGCGCCCGACATGCGGCCGTCCGTGACGAGCGCAACATGGAAACCCTGATCCTGCAACACGCCGAGCAGCGGCGTCAAACGATGCAGCTCGGGCATGCCGTTTGCGCGCGCGCCCTGAAAACGCACGACCGCAATGAAGTCGCGCTTGAGTTCGCCGTTGTCAAACGCTTCCTGCACGGCTTCCTGCGAGTCGAACACGATGGCCGGCGCCTTCACCTTGCGATGCTGTTGCGCAACCGCCGAAATCTTGATCACGCCGCGCCCCAGCTTGCCCTGCATCAGACGCAAACCGCCGTCCGGCTGAAACGGCTCGCCGATGCCGCGCAGCACCGCCGTGTCGCCGCTCGCTTCGGCGCCCGCTACCCATTGCAGCTTGCCGTCGATCAGCTTCGGCTCTTCCGTGTAGCGGCTCAGTCCCTTGCCGACGACCGTGTTGACGTCTTCGTGCAGCAAGCCGCCTTCCAGCAGATTGCGGACCAGGAACGCGACGCCGCCTGCTGCGTGGAAATGGTTCACGTCGGCTTTACCGTTCGGATAGATCTTCGCAAGGAGCGGCACGGCTTGCGAGAGCGTGTCGAAGTCGTCCCAGTCGATCACGATGCCCGCCGCGCGCGCAATCGCCACCAGGTGCAGCGTGTGATTGGTCGAGCCGCCCGTCGCGAGCAAGGCGACGATACCGTTGACGATCGCCTTCTCGTCGATCACATGGCCGATCGGCATGTAGTTGCCGCGCTCGACCGTCAGATCGAGCACGCGGCGCGCGGCCTGCGCGGTCAGCGCGTCGCGCAAGGGCGTATGCGGATGCACGAACGCCGAGCCCGGCAGATGCAGGCCCATGATTTCCATCAGCATCTGATTGCTGTTCGCCGTGCCGTAGAACGTGCACGTGCCGTGGCCGTGGTACGCGGCAGCTTCGGCTTCGAGCAGCGCGTCGCGGCCGCATTGGCCGGTGGCGAACTGCTGGCGGGTCTTGGCTTTGTCGTCGTTGGAAAGGCCGCTCGTCATCGGGCCGGCCGGCACGAAGATGGTCGGCAGATGGCCGAATTGCAGCGCGCCGATCAGGAGGCCCGGCACGATCTTGTCGCAAATGCCGAGGCACAGCGCCGCATCGAACATGTTGTGGGTGAGCGCGACCGCCGTGCTCATCGCGATCACTTCGCGCGAGAAGAGCGACAGTTCCATGCCCGCGTTGCCTTGCGTGATGCCGTCGCACATGGCCGGCACGCCGCCCGCAAATTGCGCGACCCCGCCGTTTTCGCGCGCGGCCTGTTTGATGATGTCCGGGTAGCTTTTGTACGGCGCGTGGGCCGACAGCATCTCGTTATAGGAGGACACGATGCCGATGTTCGGCTCGCGAATCTGCTTGATGACGAGCTTGTCGTTGCCCTCCAGACCCGCGAAACCGTGGGCCAGGTTGGCGCATGAAAGCGCGCCGCGCGCCGGAAAGCGGCCCTGCGCCTGATGGATGCGGGACAGATACGCCTCACGAGTCGGCTTACTGCGTTCGATCACGCGCTGCGTGACTTTCAACAATTGCGAATGCGGGGAAACCATCGGAGCTCCTTCGTCGCTGGCGGCAGGTCGGGTCGCGCTATGCCAGGTGGTATCGCGGGGTCGTCGGGTGAAACCGACGACGGCCATGTTAGTAGAAAAACTACATCATCGCAATCGGATTTCCTGCTGCGGCGCCGCATCGCATTGGCCGGCGAAACGCTTTACTGGCGGCACGTCAAGGCTAATACGCCCGAACTTAGGGATAACACCTACTGCGGATATGTAGTTTTTGTACCTTACTGGCAATCAGCTATAGTCCACGGATTCTTCAGCATAGTGCGAGTTTTCCAATGATGCTGTCCCAAGTCGAAGAGATGCGCGAACAATTGCGCCCGTCGGAGCGCAAGCTGGCCGACTATGTGATCGAGGCGCCGCGCGAGGTGCTCGACCTCTCGATGACCGAAGTCGCGGCGCGCGCGGGCGTGAGCCAGCCGACCATCGCGCGGTTTTGTCATGCGCTCGGCTTTTCGGGGTTTCGCGAGTTCAAGATCCGGCTTGCGCAGGGCATCGCCACCGAAGTGCCGGCCGTCTATCGCGACGTGCGCCCCGACGAACCCGCGCCCGGCGTGGCCGCGAAGGTGTTCGACCGGACCATCGGCGCGCTGATCCAGGTGCGCAACACGCTCTCCTCGGACAGCGTGGCGGCCGCCATCGACGTGCTCGCGCAAGCGAAGCGGATCGAGTTTTACGGCGCGGGCGGCTCCGGCATCGCCGCGCTGGACATGCAGCACAAGTTTTTCCGGCTCGGCATGCCGAGCGTCGCCTATTCCGATCCGCACACGTTTCTGATGTCGGCGGCGATGTTGGGCGAAGGCGACGTCGTGGTCGCGATTTCGAATACGGGGCGCACGCGCGATATTGTCGATGCGGCGAAATCCGCGGTGGCGGGCGGCGCCAAGGTGATCGCGATCACGCACGGCAATTCGCCGCTCGCACGGGTCGCCTCGGTTGGACTGTTTGCGAATGTCGACGAAGACACGGACATTTTTTCGCCGATGACCTCACGCACGTCGCACCTCGCGATCGCCGACATTCTGGCTGTCGGCGTCGCGCTGCAACGCGGGCCGGATCTCGCTGAAAAACTGGCCGGCGCAAAGGACCTGATCGCGCGGCGCCGGATCGGGCCGGAAGGGTAAGCGCCCGGTGAGTCTCACGCGGCCCATTGCGCCGCGCCGCTTTGAAATATCAAAAAGGGAAGCGGAAAGCGAAACGGCAACAACGAAACGGGCTCCTTGCGGAGCCCGTTTCATGTGTGCTGCGGATTGTGAGACCGGTACGGCTCTTAGAGATCCATGCCGTCGGCATTCACCGCCGTCAGCAAGTGCCCGCGAATGCGCGCCACCACCGGTGACCAATCCGCGCCTGGCGGTCTGCGGAACAGGCGCATAGTCGGATACCACGGACTGTCGTCGCGCGTGTAGTGCCAGCGCCAGTCGCCGAAGAACGGCAGCATCAGCCACGTCGGTTTGCCCATGGCGGCTGCCACGTGCGCGACGGACGTGTCGACGGTCAACACGACGTCCAGCGCGGCAATCGCGTTGGCGGTCTCGTCCATGCTGTTCAGCGACGCGCCCACGTCGTGGAAGTTCGGCAGACGCTTCGCGTAGTCCGCGGCTTCGTCGGCGCCCGCGCCTTTTTGCAGACTGAAGAACTCGACGCCCTCCACGTTGAAAAGGTCGTCCAGCACCGAGAGCGACGGCAACGAGCGCTGCTTGTCGTTCTCATGCGTCGGCGCGCCCTTGAAGGCGAGCCCGACCTTGAGCTTGCCTTTGCTTTCGACGAGCGCCGGAAACGCGGTCGTTCCGGGCGCATGCAGGAAAGGCACCGACGGCGGCAGCGCTTCGAGATCGAGCGCCAGGTAAGCGGGAATCGCGTGCGGAAACACCCAATAGTCGTGCGGCGGCAACGCCGCAGCCTGCGCGACGCTGAACACCGCGTCCGCCTCGCCGGAGCGCTCGAACAGCGTGACGAGCGGCGCCTGGCAAACCACCGAGACGCGCGCGGCGCCGCAGCGCTCGCGAAGCATCCGCGCGAAACGCAGGAAGAAAATTTCATCGCCGAGACCGAACTCGCTCCAGATCACAATCGACTTGCCTTCGAGCGGCTCACCCGTCCAGGCCGGAATCGCGGCGGGCGGCTGCGCGGTCGTGCGACGCTGCCAGCCGAACTTGCCCATCCATGATTCGCGGATGCGGAAGCCCTCCTGCAGCTTGCCGCGCGCAATGGTGTGCAGCGCGTGATACAGCCTCGGCAGATGCTGGTCCGGCAGACGTTCGACGCATTGCGCCCACAGGCCGTCGATGGGTTCGAGCAAGTCCCAGCGCAGCCACGCGAGCATCGCGCCGTGGTACACGTCGAAGCGATACGGGTACGACTTGAGCACGGCCTGCCACGCGCGCAGGCTTTCGTCTGCGTCGCGCGCCTTGGACGCGGCGTCCATCATTTCGCGCGCGCCCGGCACCGCGCGCTTGCGCAGCACGATCTCGATTGCGCATTCGGCAAGGCCGCGCGCCGTCTGGTCGACGTTCGCGCGCCGCTCGTCGTAGTTGTCGCGCACCAGCGCGACGCGCTCGCACGAAGCAATCGACGAAAACGCGCACACCATGTCCAGCACGTTGACCGAGCCGGGCAGCGCTTTTTGCGGCTTGCAGATCGTGAAGCTGACCTTGTGCTCGCGATTGAACGGGCTCGGCCATCTGCCCTTCTCGTACAGATCCTCGTCCGGCACGGTGAGGATAGCGTAGCCGCCGGGCTTCAGCAGCTCGAGCCACCGCGCGAGCGCCTGGTAGGGATTCGCGAGGTGCTCGAGGCAATGGCTCGAATGCACGAAGTCGAACGACGCGTCTGGCGCGCCCGCCATGCGCAGCGCGTCGCCCTGCGGCTTGTCCCACGACAGGATGTCGGTGACGCGCGGGAAAACATGCGCGTGCGCGCTGAGCGGATCGTCTCCGGCGCCGATGTCGATGCCCTTGCCCACGAAATAATGCTGCTGGAAAGCGGGATCGCGCGCGCGGCGCATGGCGGATTTGCTGGTTTCGTTCATGCTGTCCTCACTGCGCCTTCAGTTTGTCCTCGAGCAACGCCTGCATGCGCTCGCCGAGAATTTCCGGACGTCCCTGGAAGATCAGCTTTTCGATGGCCTTCGGGCCTGCCAGCGACGCGCTGAGTTTGCGGCGCTCCTGCGCGTTTTCGATCAGGCGCAGTGCTGCGGCCTTGTATTCGTCGTTGGTTTTCGTGATGGTCCACTCGGGGAAACCAAGGCGGCGGAACATGCCTTCGTCGATATGTTCATGCACTTCGCGGCCGGTCTTGCAGATGCCGACGAGCCCCGCCCATACCGTATCGACAATGCCGTTCGTATTACCGAACGGGAACGGATTCAGGAACATGTCGCAGCCCGCAATCACGTTCATGTAACCGGCGTAGCCCTGATGCTTGTGCACGACCGCGTTCTTGCCGATCAGGCGGCGAATCAGATTGCGCACCTGCGGGAACACGAGACCCGTCGCCTGGCCGACGAGGAAGTGGAATTCGACCGGCACGCTCGCCTCCGGAGCAATCGCGGCACAGGTGTTGAGAAAACCGGGGTTTAGCTTGATCGTCGTGCCGGCCACCGCGATCTTCAGCACGTTCGACGGCGCCTTTTCCTTCGGCAGATCCAGTTCGAGCATGGCAGCCGGCGCGCGATACGGCATGCCGTCGGAAGGCAGCTTCAGCAGCTTCTCGCTAAAGCAGGCTTCGTCGCCCACGTAGTCTTCTTCGACGACGACGTAATCCATCGCGTGGCCGTGCGTCGTGGCCGGATGCCCCAGCGCCATGAGTTGCAGCGGCGCGACGCGCAAACACGCGAGCACCATCGTGATCGGGAACATGCCGACGCTGGGCATGTACATCATCTGCGCGTTGCGGGCTTCGCTCGTGTCGCGCACGTGCCGTGCGGCCTCCCACACGTTGCCGCCTTGCAGGGCAATGAACTCGTGGAAGACGGCCTTGCCGGCGTCGTCGACGCGGCCGTCGTAGCCCATACCCACCAGATGGAACTTGTCGCGCATCGCGACGAGCGTTTGCGAGTGCGTGCGGTAGATCGAGTGGTTCTTCGAGAACCATTCGAGCACGACCAGCAGCACGGGCTTCTCGCCCTCGACTTTTACGGCCGGCCGCGTGACGTCATGAATGCCGAGCTCTCCGAGCTTGCGGCGGATGAGCGCGTTGATCGGCTTCTTGATGTCGTGCTTGGCGGCCATGTCCGCATAGCTGCAATGCATGTAGACGTCGTGCAGCACGCCCATCGGCAGCGAATCGATGCTCTCGATCTGCTCGAGTCGCTCCGGCAGCCAGCGCAACAGCAGTTCGCGTTTCTGATGCGCCGACGGCGTGCCGAGAAAGCGCGACGACATGATGGTCATGGCAAGCGACGCCGCCTTGGTCTTGTCGAAGTTCCACAGCGCGTCCCAATCGAGACGAACTTCCGACTCCGGCAAATAGAAGAGCTGGAACTTGCGGATTTCGCTGTTGCGCAACTCGATCGCATTGCGCGCGAGCTCGTCGACGCCGAGCGACCGCAGAATGTGATCGGCGTTGCGGAACGGGCTCGCCGCGAACATGGCGGCCAGCCAGCGCTGGAACAACGCCGTGCGGGCAATGCCGGCGTCCGAGAAGGTGAACTTCGGATCCGTGACGAGACTCGTGATCGCCGAGGTGAGACGCGCAAGCAGATGATCGTCCATGATGTCCTGCGCTTCGTTGGACTGCGCCCACACGTCCACATCCATCAGGACACCATAGTGCTGGTCGATCTTGTTGAGCAGTTGCAGCAGCTCGCGGCTCGCTTTTTCGTGTTCGCGGCGATAACAAAGGTATTCGAACTTGTTGATGCTGAATTTCATGACTCTCTCCGGGAGAAATAACGTAGTGCTGACGACTGGTTGATCGGCGCGGTGCGCGCCAAGAAAATGCTTAGTGCTTCCAGGTGACCGACATCCAGTACTGCAGCGGCTTCTTGCCGGGCTCGACCCAGGAAGCCGATGAAAATCCATAGGGTTTGGAGACCGACGCCGAGACGGTCGCGCCGACCGGCGTGAGCCAGTCCACGCTCGCGCCGTAGCCGGCGAGCGTGCGCGTGTTCGTGACCCCGGGCACACCAACGTAGCTCTTTTCCCAGTCCTTCCAGGGCGAGTGATTCACGCGGCCGATAGCGAAGTCGGAGAACAGGCCCAGTTGAAGCTGGTGGCCCGTCGCAATGGGAAAGCGCTGGTACAGGCCGGCGTTGATGACGACGCCCTCGTCGAACGACACTTCGTCGGCGCGGTAGGCGCGCACCGCGTCGGGGCCGCCCGCGGCGAGCTTCGCGCTCGCGTCGAGGTTGCGGCTAGCCAGTTGCGAATTGACGCGGCCCGTCAAAAAGAGATTGCCGCTGCGTGTGAGCGCGTACGTGCCGAAGCCGAAGCCGGTGAGCTTGGCGTAGTTGCCGGCGCGTTGCGGACCGGCGTCGAGCGCGGCGTCGTCGTTGCGCTGGTGACCGAGCGTCAACGCGGCCTGTCCGCTCAGAATATTCGTGCGCAGTTGCTGAGGACGATCGCCGTTGTCGGCCTGCACTGAGAGGCGCACGGAGTCGAGCGTGCTGTGCGTCGCGAAGCCGTAGTCTTTGTAGGTCGTGGCCGCCTGACTGTGCAGGAGCGATGCGCCGCCCCAGACATTGGCGTCGAGGCCTCGCAGGAACGGGTACGCGACGCCGGCCTGACCCGTGGTAGCGACGCCGGCAACCGGCGTCCCCGCGTTGATCGAGTACTGCTGGCGCGTGATGCCGCCCGTCATGCGCAGACCGTCGTCGAAGATCGGCACGCTGCCGGTGAGCGAGCCCGTCCACATCTTCTTGTCGGTGCCGAGCAGCGTGAACGCGTAGCTCTCGCCGGCGCCGAAGTAGTTGTTGCCCGACGCGGTCACACCGAAGCGATAGGCGCCCGTCGACTCGATACCCTGGTTGTCGAGAATGAGGTCCGCCTGCATCGGCTTGCCTTTCTCGGCGATGCTGAACACCACGTCGATGTCACCCACGGCGGCGCCGGGAGCAAATTGCGGCGCCTTCTCGATGGCGACGCCCGGCAGATCCTGAAGCAATTGCGTGGCGCGTTCGAGGCGCCGCATATTGAGCACGCAAGCGCCCGTGGCCGAATCGTTGCCGCACATCGCGTGAGAGACGAGACGCTGCAGGCGGGCGTCGTCGACGCGCGACTTGTTCTGCACGGCGATTTTGCCGATCCGACCCGGAAAGACCGAGAACACCGGTTCGGCGCCCTTCTGCGCGGCGCGCCAGTTGTCGTCGGTCATCAGCACGTGAGCGACGGGAAAACCGCCTTGACGCAGCGCGACAGTCAGACGGTCGGACCAGCGGTTGACGTCGTCGAGGTTCGCCGGCGCGCTGCCGAGCGTTGCCGCCGCGTCACGCAACAGCTTGAGCATGACTGCCTCGTCGCGGCTGCCCGCGGGAACGACCTTGAATGAAACGGCGGCCTGGGCGGCCGGGAGACTGGAACTGACAGTTGCGACAGGCTCCGCGTGAGCAGCTCCCGCCATCAATACCGGCAACACCCACAGGGCGTGAGCGATCTGCCGATTTACTTCGTTTTTACGCCACAACATCGAATTAACCTTGCACCCAGATTAAATACCATGGCGCCACGATTGCGGATTTTTCTGCCGAAACTGCGCGCCCCACATATAAGAGATTACGAGTCCGGAATTCGGAAACGAATAGGACTATTCCAAAAATGCTCTTAGATTTTGGCGTGGGGTCGCGGTGCGCGATGGTCTTGGGCGGTCATGTGTTTGCACTTTTTTGGAAACCGGCCTATTCTTTCCGGTTAGTAAATAGGAATAGTCTTAATTCATTGAATATGCCTCTTAGTTCTTTTACGATGGGTTGCTTTTGAGAGCCGCATTCGTTCCAATTCGATGTTCAATCAATCTCTCAAGAGAAAATGAAAAAGGGCGATGCCCATGGCACCGCCCTGTATTAGCGAAACATTGACCACTTCAGCCGGCCGTCCCGACCTGCGACGACCGGCCTGCCGATGCCTCGCCACACCTCATGCTGTCGCGCGAGGTGCGGCCCGGTGTCAGGCGGGTCCGCCCACCGTGGCGCCAGCCATACCGCCGACGGGTGCAACGCCCATCTTCAGCCAGCCGTGCGACTTGACCACGTACGCCTCACCGTCCTTCACACCGCTTTCCGTGTAGAAGTACTCATGCGTGCGCATGTTCACGGAGAGATCCGCCTTCGTCTTCTGCTGCGGATCTTCGTACGTGAAGTGCTTCACGCCTTCGGCTCCGTCGCGATACGTCAGATGGCGGTTCAGCGCGCCGGCATGCGTGAGCAACTGCGCATCGGCGGAGTTCGTCGTCATGTCGACCGTGACGTGCTCGAGCTCGGCATCGGTCCAGAACACCGGGTCGCCAGCTTCGAGCGTCAGCGCCTGCTCGGCCTCCAGGTACCAATGCGCCGACGCCATATCGCCCATGAAGTAGGCTGCTGCGCCGCCCACACCGATCGCGCCGATGAGGCCGGCCGCCACGCCGCCGCTGCCGCCACCGGAGCCGTCAAGCGAAGGCGTGACGTCGGTGTTGGTGCCGCCATTGGCACCGTTGCCGCCGTTGCCACCATTGCCGCCGTTGTCCGGAGGCGTATTGCCGCCGTTGTCGATCGGGCTGTTGTCGCCGCCGTTGGTGCCTCCGTTGTCGGCGCCGTTCGTACCACCGTTGTCGGCGCCGTTCGTACCACCGTTGTCGGTACCGTTGGTACCGCCGTTACCGCCCGGCGTCACGATGTTGCCGTTGTCGATGATGACGATCGTCGCGTTGTCCGTGGTGTTCACGTCACCGTCGATGATCGTGCCATTGCCGTTCGTCGAATTGCCCGAGATCTCGCCGCTGGCGTTGCCGGACATGTTGATCGAACCATTGGGATCGACGATCAGGCCTGTGCCGTTGGTCGAATCGCCGCTGATGTTGATCGTGCCGTTGTCAGTCACGTTCACCGAGCCGTTGATCTCCGTGCCCGTGCCGTTGGTCGAATCACCCGAGATGTTCGTCGAGCCGTTGCCGGAGATGTTGATCGAACCGTTCGGATCGACGATCACGCCCGTGCCGTTGGTCGAGTTACCACTGATATTGGTCGTGCCGTTGTCCGTGGTGTTGATCGAACCATTGATATCGGTGCCGGTGCCATTGGTCGAATCACCGCTGATATTGGTCGAGCCATTACCCGAGGTGTTGATCGAACCATTCGGATCGACGATCACGCCCGTACCGTTGGTCGAGTTACCACTGATGTTGGTCGTGCCGTTGTCCGTCGTGTTGATCGAGCCATTGATATCGGTGCCGGTACCATTGGTCGAATCGCCCGAGATATTGGTCGAGCCATTCCCAGACGTATTGATCGAACCATTCGGATCGACGATCACGCCCGTGCCGTTGGTCGAGTTACCACTGATATTGGTCGTGCCGTTGTCCGTGGTGTTGATCGAGCCATTGATATCGGTGCCGGTGCCATTGGTCGAATCACCGCTGATATTGGTCGAGCCGTTACCCGAGGTATTGATCGAGCCATTCGGATCGACGATCACGCCCGTACCGTTGGTCGAGTTACCACTGAGGTTCGTCGTGCCGTTATCCGTGGTGTTGATCGAACCATTGATATCCGTGCCGGTGCCATTGGTCGAATCACCGCTGATATTGGTCGAGCCGTTACCCGAGGTGTTGATCGAACCATTCGGATCGACGATCACGCCCGTACCGTTGGTCGAGTTACCACTGATATTGGTCGTGCCGTTGTCCGTGGTGTTGATCGAACCATTGATATCGGTGCCCGTACCATTGGTCGAATCGCCGCTGATATTGGTCGAGCCGTTACCCGAGGTATTGATCGAGCCATTCGGATCGACGATCACGCCCGTACCGTTGGTCGAGTTACCACTGATGTTG
>NZ_CADIKB010000010.1 GCF_902859825.1 Paraburkholderia phenoliruptrix
CGGAAAGCACCGGCATATGTTGGACTCGCCTAAGTTATTGATAAACCTGCTGTATCGGGCTTCGGCGTAGTCCAGCAAAGTTCGGTGCTGGAGTCATGGTGAAATGAAAAATGGCCGGGGAGGTGAACTCCCCGGCCATTTTCTTTTGCCTGGTTCTGTTGCCGGTGCGCCTGCGAGCGCGCCGCTAAAAACCGGCGGGTTGCTCAGCTATTCGCCTCGGACGTTTCGTTCGCGCGACGCAGCCGCTCGCGGCTGTTCGACAGATGCATGCGCATGGCCGCGCGTGCGCCGTCGGCGTCGTGCCGGCTGATCGCTTCGAGAATGCTCTCGTGTTCGAGGTTGACGAGCGACAGATACGCGTCCGGCTCGGCACGCGCAATGCCGGCGGAATCCAGACGGTTGCGCGGAATCAGCGCGCTGCCCATTTGCGTGAGAATGTCGACGAAATAGCGGTTGCCCGTGGCGCGCGCCACCGAGATATGGAACTGCAGGTCCGCCTCGACGCTGTCGAGCCCGTTGTGACGCGTGGCTTCAATTCCGTCGAGCGCGGCGCGCATGCGCGCGAGGTCTTCCGGCTTGGCGCGCTGCGCGGCGAGACCCGCGCATTCGGTTTCAAGGCTAATGCGCAGTTCGAGGATGGACAGCACGTCGCGCAGCGTGGTGGCGGGCACCATGTCGATGCCGAGTTTTTCGCGCTGCGGTTCGAGCACGAAGCTGCCGATGCCGTGCCGCGTCTCGATGATCTTGCCTGCCTGCAGGCGCGAAATGGCCTCGCGAATGACCGTGCGGCTCACGCTCAGCGTGACCATGAGTTGCGATTCGGTTGGCAGCTTGTCGCCTGGCTTCAGCGCGTTCGACGCGATCTGCTCGGTGACGTAGTTGACGACGAGCTCGGCAAGATTACGAGCGCGTCGTGGCGGTGCCGCGGATGCCAGTGGTGTAGCCATCGAAAACGCCCCTGAATCAGATAGTTGCAGATGCTTCCTGCGGTCCATTATACCGTCGTCTGACGACTGATTATAGAAAGGCTGGATCATTTTGAGCGCGGGGCAGAGGCGGGCGGCGGCGGAGCGCCGGGCCCGGGCCCGGCCCCGCTCGTCGTACGCCGCGGGGCAAGCCGCGAGCGCCGCCGCCATCACCGCGGGCGCAGCTCCACGCGCCTGATGTCCTTCACGATCACGAGATAGCTGAACACCGTAAGCAGCGCATTGGCGCCGACGAACACCAGCGCGCCGTTGAACGAGCCGCTCTGCGCAACGAGATAACCGATCACGATCGGCGTGACGATGCCGGCCACGTTGCCGAACATGTTGAAGATGCCGCCGGACAGACCCAAGGCTTCCTTCGGCGACGTGTCGGCGACCACCGCCCAGCCGAGCGCGCCGATGCCCTTGCCGAAGAACGCGAGCGACATCAGCGCGACGACGATCCAGTCGGTGGACACATAGTTGCAGCCGATGATCGACACCGACAGCAGCATGCCGCCGACAATCGGCACCTTGCGCGCGACGGTCAGCGAATGGCCGCGCCGGATCAGCGCATCCGACAGAATGCCGCCGAGCACGCCGCCCGAAAATCCGCAGATGGCGGGCAAGGACGCGACGAGGCCCGCCTGCAGGATCGTCATGTGGCGCGCCTGCACGAGGTAGATCGGAAACCACGTCAGGAAGAAGTAGGTGAGCACGTTGATGCAGTACTGCGCCAGATAGACGCCGACCAGCATCCGGTTGGTGAGCAACTGACGCACGAGCGACCAGCCGCCGGCCTTTTCGACGCCGACGGCAGCGGCTTTGGAATCGGCCTTCTGGTGGCCGTTGACGACGCCGCCGCCCTGTTCGATGTATTCGAGTTCGGCCGCCGACACGCCCGGATGGTCCGCGGGGTGCTTCATTACCTTGAGCCAGGTGAGGGCGAGCAGCAGGCCGGCCACGCCCATCACGACATAGACCATGTGCCAGCCGAACGCGTGGGTGAGCCAGGCCATCAGCGGCGTGAAGACGACAGCCGCGAAATACTGAGCGGAGTTGAAGATCGCGGACGCGGTGCCGCGCTCCTTGGTCGGGAACCAGCTCGCTACGACCTTCGCGTTCGCGGGAAACGCCGGCGATTCCGCCGCGCCCATCGCGAAACGCAACACGAACAGACCCGTCACCGCGGCGGCCGCGCTGCCCAACAGGCCAATGGAGCTTTGCAGCAATGTGAAAAGCGACCAGAAGAAGATGCTCGCCGCGTACACGCGCCGCGCGCCGAAACGGTCGAGCAGCCAGCCGGCCGGCAATTGCGAGAGCACGTAAGCCCAACTGAACGCGGAGAAGATGTAGCCCATGCGGATCGCGTCGAAGCCGAACTCCGTGCGCATCGCCGAGCCGGTGACCGACAGCGTCGCGCGGTCCGCGTAATTGAAGGTGGTGATCACAAAGATCAGTAGCAGGATCGCGTAGCGGACTTTAGTGCGCTTCGCGACATTGGCGGAACTCGCCGTGCGGCTCATTTCCATGGTTATCTCCTCAATGCTTATCCAGGGGAGCGGGCTCCCGGCCTTATGGGTCGGCCTCGGTCGCAGGTGCGAAAAACGCCCGGCGACGTAGTCGTCTCCGGGCGCTCCTTGCGCTGCCGTCCACCGGCGTTCATCCGGCGCTCATCCGGCGTTCACGGGCGGCGGTGGTTTGCCTCGCCGGCCGGCAGTCGCGCCGCCGGCGAGGCGCGCTGCGTTACTGCGGCCCGAGCGTCTTGATGAGCGCGTCGAGCTGCGCCATTTCGTCGTCGGTCAGATCGGTCAGCGGCGCGCGCACCGGGCCGGCGCTGTGGCCGACCAGCTTCGCACCCGCCTTGACGATGCTGACCGCGTAGCCGGCGCGGCGGTTGCGGATTTTCAGGTACGGCAGGAAAAATTCGTCGATCAGCTTGCCGACGGTCGCGTGGTCGTCCGCCGCGATCGCGCGGTAGAAGTCCATCGCGGTTTTCGGAATGAAGTTGAATACCGCCGACGAGTACACCGGCACGCCCAGCGCCTTGTAGGCCGCGGCGTAGACTTCCGCGGTCGGCAGGCCGCCGAGGTACGAGAAGCGGTCGCCCAGACGGCGGCGGATCGTCACCATGTTTTCGATCTCGCCCACGCCGTCCTTGAAGCCGATCAGGTTCGGGCAGCGCTCGGCGAGGCCTTCCAGCATGTCGGCGTTCAACTTCGAATTCGCGCGGTTGTAGATGATCACGCCCATGTTCGGCACGGCCTTGCAGACTTCTTCGGCGTGCGCGGCGATGCCTTCCTGGCAGGCTTCCGTCAGATAGTGCGGCATCAGCAAAATGCCGTTCGCGCCGTGGCGCTCGGCTTCTTTCGCATACTCGATGGCGACGCGCGTGGGGCCGCCCGCGCCGGCCAGAATCGGCACCTTACCCTTGCAGACTTCGGTGGCAGTGCGCACGACGTTCGAATAGTCGTTGTGGGTGAGCGAGAAGAATTCGCCCGTGCCGCCGGCCACGAACAGCGCCGAGGCGCCGTACGGCGCGAGCCATTCGAGGCGCTCGGCGTAAGTGTCGGCGCGGAATTCGCCTTGTGCGTCGAAATCGGTCACGGGGAAGGAGAGAAGGCCTTCCGAAACGATCTGCTTGAGTTCCTGCGGTGTCGTCATGGTGTATGTATCCGGGCGTCGGTAGGGTTGTATCAATAGAAATGAAGATTTCTTATACGTCATCGTACAACAACACTTTGGCTAACTCAACGAAGATTTCGCGGCATAATGGAGCAATTAGGGTAAATACGGAACATCTCGGCCAGCGCGCATGTTGTAGGATGACGTATGAATAGCTGCCGCAGAAGGCGTTAATCGCCATAAGGATCGATGCAATGGAACTTTCACCGCTCTACATTCGCGTGCACCCCAATGACAATGTCGCGATCGTCGTGAACGACGGCGGGCTGGGGGAGGGCGCGGTTTTCCCCGACGGACTCGTGTTGCGCGAGCGCGTGCCGCAGGGGCACAAGGTCGCGCTTGCCGATCTGGCCGAGGGCGGCGAGGTCATCCGCTATAACGTGGTGATCGGCTATGCGCTGAAGGCGCTGCCCAAAGGAAGCTGGATCAACGAGCACGTGATCCGCATGCCGAGCCCGCCGGGGCTCGAGGACCTGCCCATCGCGACCATCAAGGCGCCGGAGATGCCGCCGCTCGAAGGCTACACGTTCGAGGGCTACCGCAACGCGGACGGCTCGGTCGGCTCGCGCAACATTCTGGCGATCACCACCACGGTGCAGTGCGTGGCGGACGTGGTTCAGCACGCGGTCGCGCGCATCAAGTCCGAGCTGCTGCCGAAGTACCCGAACGTCGACGACGTGGTGAGCCTCGGCCACACCTACGGCTGCGGCGTCGCGATCGACGCGCCCGACGCGATGGTGCCGATTCGCACGGTGCGCAACATCGCGCTGAATCCGAACTTCGGCGGCGAGGTGATGATGGTGAGCCTCGGTTGCGAGAAGCTGCAGCCGGAGCGTTTGATGCCGCCTGGCACGATTCCGATCGCGGCGGCGCAGAACCCGAGCGAAATCGCCGACATCGGCGATCTCGGCGCCGACGAGAACGGCGACGTGGTCGTCCTTCAGGACGAGTCGCACGTCGGCTTCCAGTCTATGATCGAGTCGATCATGAGGACGGCTGAAGGTCACCTGAAGCGGCTCAACAACCGGCGCCGCGAGACGTGTTCAGCGGCGGACCTCGTGGTCGGCGTGCAGTGCGGCGGCAGCGACGCGTTCTCGGGTCTCACCGCAAATCCGGCGGTTGGCTTCGCGACCGATCTGCTCGTGCGCGCGGGCGCCACGGTGATGTTCTCTGAAGTCACCGAAGTGCGCGACGGCGTCGATCAACTGACCGCGCGTGCGGCGAATGCGGACGTCGCGCAGGCGATCATCCGCGAGATGCAGTGGTACGACGATTATCTGAAGCGCGGCGGCGCGGACCGCAGCGCGAACACCACGCCAGGCAACAAGAAGGGCGGCTTGTCGAACATCGTCGAAAAGGCGATGGGCTCGATCATCAAGTCCGGCAACTCGCCGATTTCGGGCGTGCTGTCGCCGGGCGAGAAAGCGCGGCAAAAAGGTTTGATCTACGCGGCGACGCCGGCGAGCGACTTTATCTGCGGCACGCTGCAGCTTGCGGCGGGTATCAATCTGCACGTCTTCACGACCGGCCGCGGCACCCCATACAGCCTCGCCGAAGTGCCGGTCATCAAGGTGGCCACGCGCTCGGATCTGGCGCGCCGCTGGCACGACCTGATGGATATTAACGCCGGCACCATCGCCACGGGCAACGCGACGATCGAGGACGTGGGCTGGGAACTGTTCCGCTATATGCTCGACGTCGCGAGCGGCCGCAAGAAGACCTGCGCGGAGAAGCTCAAGCTGCATAATGCGCTGGCGCTCTTCAACCCGGCGCCGGTGACCTGATTGCCGCACCTGCGAGCCGCGCATGTCGCGGCTCGTTTGACGTGATGCCTTCACGGGTGTATCGCCCAATACTGCTTCATAGAGCTGGCCATTCATAAACAGACACACATGACAGATTCCAATCTGCACCGTACCTCCACCCCCAAACCCTTTCGACGCCTGCTGCTCACCGGAGCCGCCGGCAATCTGGGCAGGCAACTGCGCGGCCCCCTTGCCGCGTGGGCCGACGTCGTGCGTGTGACGGACATCGCGCCGCTCGGCGAGGTGGCCGCGCACGAAGAAGCGTCGATCGTCGATCTCGCAGACGAAGCCGCCGTGCTCGCGCTGCTCGAAGGCGTGGACGCGGTGATCCACCTGGGCGGCATTTCCGTCGAAGCGCCTTTCGCCGACCTGCTCGAAGCGAACATTCGCGGCCTGTACAACCTGTATTCGGCCGCGCAGAAGCAGGGTGTGAAGCGCGTCGTGTACGCGAGCTCGAATCACGCGGTGGGTTTTCATCCGGTGACGGAAGTGCTCGATACCGACGCGCCGCTGCGCCCCGACAGTCTCTACGGCGTGACGAAGTGTTTCGGCGAATCGCTGTCGCGCTATTACTTCGACCGCTTCGGGCTCGAGACGGTGTGTCTGCGGATCGGCTCGTCGTTCGAGCAGCCGAAGAACCCGCGCATGCTGGTCACGTATCTCAGCTATCGCGACTTCATCGAACTCGTGCGCTGTTCGCTGTTCACCAATCGGGTGGGCCATGCAATCGTGTACGGCGTGTCGGATAACCGCACGAAGTGGGTCGACAATACGAAGGCGGCGTTCCTCGGCTTTCGCCCGCAGGACAGTTCCGTCCAGTTCGAGCATCTCTTTCCCGTGAGCGCGCCGACCGCGGATCTCGACGATCCGACCCAGCGCTTCCAGGGTGGCCCGTTCGTGCTGGCTGGTCCGATGGAGCCGAAGCGGTGAGCGCCGCGGGCAATCCGCGCGTGGAGCGTGTTGAGCGTGTTGAGCGCGTGCTGGCGGCGGGCGAGGCGCCGGCTGGCGTCGGCGAGAGTCCGGTCTGGCGCGTGGCGGAACAGGCGCTTTACTGGGTCGATATTCCGGCGCACAAGATCGTGCGGCTACGGCTCGAGACGGGCGAGCGCTCCGAATGGCTGTTGCCCGAGAAAGTTGCGTGCATCGCGTTCGATCGTCGCGGCACCGTGCTTGCCGGCTGCGAAAGCGGTCTCTTTGCAGTGACGCTCGGCGAAGATTCTGCCCGCCTGTCGCCTCGGGCCGCGCAGCCCGGCGAGCCTGTCAAAGTCACCGGACGCAAGCTCGCGGCGCCGGTCTTTCCCTTTCCCGACATGCGTTTCAACGACGGCCGCTGCGACCGGCAAGGACGCTTCTGGGCCGGCACGATGGTGCAGGACATGGCCGCCGCCAACCCGGCCGGCGCGCTCTACCGGTTCGACGGGGACGGTGTGCTGTCGGCGCCGGTCGTCGACGGACTCATCACGCAGAATGGCCTCGGCTGGTCGCCGGACGGCACGACGATGTATCTGTCCGACTCGCACCCGCTGCGCAGGCAGATCTGGGCGTTCGACTACGACGTCGAAACCGGCGAGCCGCGCAACCGGCGTGTGTTCGCCGATTTGAACCACTATGTGGGCCGGCCCGACGGCGCGGCGGTGGATGCGGACGGTTGCTACTGGATCTGCGCGAACGACGCAGGCGCGCTGTTGCGCTTCACGCCGCGAGGCAAGCTCGACCGGCAGATTGCCGTGCCGGCCATCAAGCCGGCCATGTGTGCTTTCGGCGGACGTGATCTGGATACGCTCTTCGTCACGTCGATCCGGCCGGCGGCCGGCGCAAGCGAACATGACGGGCATGTCTTCGCGGTGCGTCCGGGCGTCACCGGCTTGCCGGAACCGGAGTTTGCCGGCCAGCTGTGAGCAGCTGACGGCTCGGGAGTAGAGCGCCGGCGCGTGAAAACGCGACCGGCGCTGTTTGTTTTCTCGCTCACTTCTCAAGTTCAATAATTCGTCACTCGTCATACAACAATGTGGCGGACTTACCACGGTTTGGCATCCGTTGACGAAAAATTGGCGTTGCTGCACCGGCACTTCACAACTCTGCGCTACCGCCGCGCCAGCCCCACGCTTCAAAGCGGGCGCGCTATTCCGGTTATGCGCGCCGAGCGTTTCTTTCCTCGGGTAAATACCGTCTGTACAACTCAAACTGCGTTTTATATGCTTCATATGTCGTCGTACAACGTATAAGCGCAAACAGATTGCTTTCTGCTCATTGTCGAGAGCGCAAGGCAAGTCGGGATGGCAGCGCATTGTGTCGTACGAGGCCGCTTGGCGAATGCACCCGTGCGCGTCCGAGCTTGCCGACGCAGTAGAAGTAAAAGAAGTCGAGTTGTCTGACAGGAGTGCTGATCTTTGTGCCGGGGACGTTGCACGGACAGCACGGCAAAGCGTTCGCCCAGCCTCAGGAGACCGCGAGCGCCGCGCCGGGAGACGCAGCAAAACCATGTCACATCTGAAGCCAGTCGTCCGCCAGCGGCCGTCCGTCACGGCAGCTCGCCGGCGGCTGCCTATGAGCGGCTGTTGCCAGCGGCTTTGCATTGATGGGATGTCTATTTTTAAGGAATGTCACGATGAACAAGAAGTTTGCCTCTTCCCGTGTTTCGTTGATCGTCGCCGCCTCCGTGCTGGCGTTCGGCGCCATGTCGGCGCAAGCGCGCGTGTTCCGCGTGTCCGACGTGCACGGCGACACGTACCCGACCAACATGGCCGTCAAGTACATGGGCGAGCAGATCAGCAAGGCAACCGGCGGCAAGGATTCGGTGAAGGTGTTCGGCAACAGCGCACTCGGTTCGGAGAACGACACGATCGATCAGGTGCGCATCGGCGCATTGGACATGGCGCGCGCTAACGGCGCCGCCTTCAACGAGATCGTTCCCGAATCGATGATCCCGTCGCTGCCCTTCCTGTTCCGTGACGTCGACCATTTCCGCAAGGTCATGTACGGTCCCGAAGGCCAGAAAATTCTGGACGCGTTCAAGGCGAAGGGCATGATCGCGCTGACTTTCTACGAAAGCGGTGCGCGTTCCATCTACACGAAAAAGCCGATCCGCACGCCGGCCGACATGAAGGGCCTGAAAGTGCGCGTGCAGCCGTCGGACCTGATGGTCGACGAAATCAAGGCGATGGGCGGCACGCCCACGCCGATGCCGTTCGCGGAAGTCTATACGGGCCTGAAGACGGGTCTCGTCGACGCGGCCGAAAACAATCTGCCGTCGTACGAAGAAACCAAGCACTTCGAAGTAGCGCCGGTTTATTCGGAGACCCAACATTCTATGACGCCGGAAGTGCTCGTCTTCTCGAAGAAGATCTGGGACACGCTCTCGCCGCAGGAGCAGGAGATCATCAAGAAGGCGGCGGCCGACTCCGTGCCTTACTACCAGAAGCTGTGGACCGCGCGCGAAAACGACGCCGGCAAGACCGTGACGAAGGGCGGCGCGCAGATCGTCGCAGCGGGGCAGATCGATCGCGCAGCGTTCGTGAAGGCGATGCAGCCGGTGTGGGCCAAGTATGAAAAGACGCCGCAAATGAAGCAGCTCGTCGACGAAATCCAGGCAATCAAGTAACGCTCATCGGGTGGTTCGCGCAGCGGGACGTCGTGCAGCAGCGCTGCGGATGGTCCCGCTGCGCGCCGCTCGTCATCGCAGCGTTTGCGTCACATCAGTCGCTGGCGGCGGACGGTAGCACGACTAACTTATTGCAGCAGTCCGTCGCGGGCAAGAATGGGGTCAAGAGATTCATGAAACGCCCAAACGATTTTCTCTTTCGCGCGCTGGCCGTGATCGCGTCGATCAGCCTTGCCGCGCTGAGCGCGCTGGTGATCTACGGCGTCGTGATGCGCTATGTGTTTAGCGACGCCCCCGATTTCGTCGAGCCGATCGCGCTTTTGCTCGTCATCGTGATCGCGATGTTCGGCGCCGCGCTCAAGGTTCGCGAAGGCGGCCATATTGGCCTCGATTCGCTCGTGAAGAACCTGCCGGAAAAGGGGCAACTGGTCGCGCACACTTTCCAACATTTGTGCCTGATCGCGCTCGCCGTGGCGATTTTCTTCGGCTCTTTGCAGATGGCGGAGACCACCCAGCATGACCGGATTCCGATTCTCGGCTTGCCCGAGGCGCTTCGCTATCTGATCCCGGTCATTGCCAGCGTCTGCATTGCGTCGTTCTCAATCGAGAACCTGCTGGCGCTTTTCGCAAAGAAACACAAGTAGAACAATCATGGAACTTGCCCTCCTTTCTATTAGCTTCCTCGTTTTTCTGGTGCTCGGCGTTCCGGTTTCGTTCGCGCTGGGCCTCTCGTGCGTGCTCACGTACCTGTATGAAGGGCTGCCCGCTGCCACGGCGATGCAGTCGATGGTCTCGGGGATGAACGCGTTCTCGTTCCTGGCGGTACCGTTCTTCATCTTCTCCGGCGAACTCATGCTTCACGGCGGCATTGCCGACCGGATTCTGCGTTTCGCGCAAGCCACGGTCGGCCATTTCCGCGGCGGGCTCGGCATGGCCAACGTGGTCGCGTGCACGTTGTTCGGCGGCGTCTCGGGTTCGCCCACGGCGGACACGTCGGCCATGGGCGGCGTCGTCATTCCGCTGATGAAGCGCGAGGGCTACAGCGCCGCCTACGCGGTCAACGTGACCACGCACTCGTCGCTCGCGGGCGCACTGATGCCCACGTCGACCAACATGATCATCTACGCGTTCGCCGCGCAAGGCATCACGGGCACGCTGAACGGTGTGCCGATGAGCGGCGTGTCGATCGGCGATCTGCTGTTTTCGGGGCTGTTGCCGGTGTTGTGGGTGATGGGCTTCGTGCTGATCGCGGCTTACTGGCAAGCGGTGCGCTACGGCTATCCGCGCCGTCCCGACGGTTCGACCGGACTGCAACGGTTCCCGGGCTGGATGGCGGTTGTCCGCACGTTCCTCGGCGCGTTGCCGGGCCTGATGGTCATTGCAATCATTCTGGTCTGCGTGGCAAAGGGTATTGCGACGGCGACGGAAGCGGCCGCTATCGCCGTGGCTTATTCGCTCGTGCTCACGGTCGTTGTGTATCGCTCGATGACGCTCAAGAAGCTCTCCTTCGCCTTGTCGAAGGCCGCGAAGACCACGGGCGTGGTGCTGCTGCTGATCGGCGTGTCGAACATGCTGCGCTTCCAGATGGCGTATCTGGAGATTCCGGATGCGATCGAGCACATGCTCGACGGCGCGACCAGCATCCCCTGGCTGATGCTGCTGTACATCAACGTGATCCAGATTTTCCTCGGCACCTTCGTCGACATGGCGGCGCACATCCTGATCACCACGCCGCTGTTCCTGCCGATGGCGATGCATAGCGGCGTCGGCCCCGTGCAGTTCGGCATCATGATCCTGCTGAATTGCGCGTTGGGGCTCGTGCATCCGCCGATCGGCTCGGTGCAATTCATCGGATGCGCAATTGGCAATGTGTCGATTGGGGAAACTACCAAGGTGGCGTGGCCGTACTACCTCGCTATCTTCAGCGCCATCAACATTGTGACGTACGTCCCGATGTTCTCCACGTGGTTGCCGAGCCTGATAAACGGACACCCGGTCTTCTGACCTGAACCCCGCGATTAACCGGTTAGGAAGCGCAAATAAAGCCGGTAGTCAAGAACAATTTTTTTGAAGAGGAGCATCAATGAAAAAGGCACTAGCAACCTCGGCTCTCGGCCTCGTCGCCCTGAGCGCGCACGCTCAGAGCAACGTCACGCTGTACGGTATCGTCGATACGGGTATCGGCTACCAAAGCAGCTCGGCCGCGCTCGGTTCCAATTCGGGCGGCCGCTCGGTGGTGAAGATGAACAACGGCATCTGGGCGGGCAGCCGCTTCGGCCTGAAGGGCGGCGACGATCTTGGCGGCGGTACCAAGGCCATTTTCCAGCTGGAACAGGGCTTTAACAGCGCCACGGGTGCTCAGGGCGTGAGCGGCCTCGCATTCAACCGCCAGGCATGGGTGGGCGTGACGAACCCCACGTACGGTACGCTGACGGCCGGCCGCCAGTACACGTCGTACTACACGCTGCTGTCCCCGTACAGCCCGACCACGTGGCTGACGGGCGCTTACGGCGCGCATCCGGGCGATATCGACTCGCTGGACACGCTGTATCGCGTCAACAATTCGCTGGTGTACACGTCGCCGAACATGCACGGCCTGACGGTGAGCGGTTCGTATGCGCTGGGCGGCGTGGCCGGCCGGCTCAACGCGGGCTCGACCTGGAGCGCGGCAGTCCAGTACCTGAACGGCCCGTTCGGTATCGCGGCCGGCTTCCAGCGCATCAACAACTCCACGCTGGGCGGCGGCGCCTGGGGCGCGGATTCCACGGCATCGAACAACGGTTCGGAGCCGGGCGTCTCGGGTATCAACAACGGCTACCGCACGGCGCAGGCGCAGCAGCGCGTGGCGGTTACGGGCGGCTATGCGTTCAGCTCGCAACTGGATGTGTCGTTCTCGTACTCGAACGTGCAATACATTCCGGGCGTAGGCTCGGCGTTCCGCCACGAAGCGATCTTCAACACCGCGGGCGCAGTGGTGCACTTCAAGCCGATCAGCGCGCTGGATCTGGCGGCTGGCTATAGCTACACGCGTGCCACGGAATCGAACGGCATTTCGAGTGCGGCTCGTTATCATCAGTTCAACCTGTCGCAGTACTACAGCCTGTCCAAGCGCACCGGTCTGTACGCGCTGGAAGCGTATCAGCGTGCAAGCGGCCAGACGATCGGCAACAACGGCGTGAGCATCATCAACGCAACGGCCGATATCGGCGACGGTCAGAATAGCGCACCGTCCTCGTCGCGTAGCCAGTTTGCTGCAGGCGTGGGCATCATCCACCGCTTCTGATCGGTCAGAGTAGGGGCGGCGTGTTGTTGCGCCGCCACAGTGACGCGTTTTTTAACGTGCCGCTGGGCATGACCCAGGCTGCGCGCGCAATGCGCGCAGCGTTTAATTCACTTCCCGCTGTCGGACCACAAGCGTCCTCCCGTTGCCCAATTTTCGCGCTTCACGTCGGTGAGAATGATGTCCACCGAATTCGGCTCCACGCCGAGCGACTCGCAGGTCGCTTTCGTGATGGCTTCCACAAATTGGCGTTTCTGCTCCAGCGAGCGGCCCTCAAACAGTTCGATATGAAACGTGGGCATGGTTGGGCTCCGTTTGAGAAAGTGAGCGGCGCGGCTTGCCGCGATCGTCAGGTCGACTGTCAGTTCCGGTAGCTGGGATCGAGCCGATCGAGCTTGCGCAGCAGTGCCGGCCATTCCAGGGCTCCTTCGATTGCGCCGCCATCGTAGAGCTGCTCGGCCGTGCGCGCGGCGACCGCGTCGTCGGGCACGACGAGCGGCGCGCCGCAGGCCTGCGCCTGCAACTGGATCTCGCATGCTTTCAGCAATGTCGCCATCAGCACATAGGCTTCGGCAACCGTGCGGCCGACCGTCAGCGTGCCGTGATTGCGCAGCAGCATGGCCGGCTTGTCCGCGAGATGCTCGACGAGGCGCGCGCTCTCGGCCGGCGTAAAAGCGAGGCCTTCATAGTCGTGGTAGGCGAGCTGGCGATAAAAACGCAGCGCGTGTTGCGACGCGGGCAGCAAGCCCTCAGGCTGCGCGGACACGGCCACGCCCGCCGAATTGTGCAGATGCATCACGCAGAAAGCGTCGGCGCGTGCCGCATGCACGGCCGCGTGGATCGCAAAACCGGTCACGTTGACCGCATGTTCGTTTGCGCCGACCCTGTTGCCGTCGATGTCGATCTTCACCAGATTTGACGCGCTGACTTCATCGAACGCGAGGCCGAACGGATTGATCAGAAAGTGGCCCGGCTCGTCGGGCACACTCGCGGAGATATGCGTGTAGATGAGATCGTCCCAGCCGTTGAGCGCGACGAGGCGGTAGGCAGCGGCGAGATCGACGCGGGTCTGCTGTTCCGCCTCCGAGCGCGGGCCGGACTGCGCAACGTGGCCCTTGGGGATATGAGTGAACGACATACGGTTCTCCTGATGATGCGCGATGAGCGGTGCGTTAGCTCGTCATGCGCTGCCTCAGCCATTGCGCGCCCCACGTGGCGGCGACAAACGGTGCGCTCAGCGCGGGCAAGCCGAGGTAGGCCGCGCCCGCCTGCACTATCGCCGACAGCGTCACGCCGCCGAGCATCCACGTCGCGCCGTATTCGGCGAGCGCCAGCGCGGTCAGCGCGCCGTTGAATCCTAGCAGGCCTGCGTCAAACCAGCTTGCCCGCGCGCCCAGCAGCAGATGCTCGCCGCTCGCGAGGGCGGCGCCCGTCAGCGCGTAAAGCGCGTGACGGGGCGACGCCGCCGCAATGCCGATCAATACGAGCGCGCCCGCCGGGGGGGCCGACGCAAAGCCGGTTTGCGCGAGACCCGCAAGCATGCCGCCGAGGAGTTCTGCAACGCCGAATGTAGGTGCCGCTGGCGCGCATGGAGGCGCGTTTGCAATAGGCGCGTTTGCAATGAGCGGCAGCCACAGCCAGGTGACGAATAGACAGGGGCTCGAGAAAAAGCCCAAGCCGCGTGCGCGCAACCACTGCGTCCACGGTGCGAGAAGCCACGCCGTGCCTGTTGCGGCGAGAATGGCGATGGCGGTGGCCGTCGCGGTATCGGCGATGAAGCTGAACGCGGCGAGTCCGGCCAGCGCGCCGTTAAAGCCATGCAGGCCCGCGCGCAGATCGTTGTCGGGATAGCCGGCCAGCACGGCGCTCACGTTGGCCGCCACCGCGCCGGTCAGCGCCGCGCACGCGAGACGTGGATCCCATAGCAGCCAGCCGGCGACGAGGCATGCGCCCGTGAACGCGTTCGCTTGCAGCACGATTTGACCGACGCTGCGCAGCAGCGTGCGCAAAGCGGCAGAGTGTGCTTCGGTCGCGGCGGCGTGCATGAGTTCGAGAGAGGGGAGCGTGCGGGGACGCACAGACTTGAAACGCGAGCATAGGCCAATGCGGCCGCTGTGTGCATGCTGCGCTTTGATAGTGGCTATTTGTGATGACGGCGCGCGAACGCCGGCCTCCAATGCGGATATCCGAGCATCTACGAACGCTGCGGCTTCGCGCTACGATGTGAACGCGGCGCGTGCCGCGGCTTTCATCCTAAGGAGACGATCCGATGCGTGAACTACGGTGGGCATCGCAAGAAGGCGACGGTATCGAACATCTGGCGTTCGAAGCGCGCGAGGATGGCTTTCAGGTGGAGAGCGTCGTGGTCGGCCAGCGCTACGGCAAGTCCTACGGACTGCACTATGAAGTGCGCTGCGACACGCAATGGCGCACACGCTACGCGCGGCTGAAGATCGTCGGCGCAGGCGAGCTGGAGCTGCACGGCGACGGCGACGGTCATTGGCGCGATGGTCACGGCCTCATGTTGAGCGCGATCGAGGGATGCGTCGACATCGATATTGCGGCCACGCCGTTCACCAACACGCTGCCGATTCGCCGGCTGCAGCTTGCGCAAGGCGAGCGCCGATCTTTGCAGGTTGCCTATATTTCAACGCCGGATCTGCAGGTCACGCGCGTCGAGCAGGCCTATTCGTGCATCGAGCTTGGCCGCGAATATCGCTACGAAGGCATTTTCCGCAACTTCACGGCGAATATGAAAGTGGATGAAGACGGGCTCGTGATCGACTATCCAACCTTGTTTACCCGCCTGCCGCGCGAGCGTTGAGCGGCGGGGTGGCCGAGCCAGTAGAGCCGGTCGAGCCGGTCGAGCCGCCCGGTCCGTCCAGGTGCCGGGCCACAAAGCGCGCGATATACGCGGCGATAAGTTCCGGTTCGCGCAGCACGGCCCAATGACCGGCGTCGATTTCGATGCGTTCATAGGCGCCGAGCCAGATTTCCTGTCCTAGCGACAACTCGGGGCCGACGTAGCGGTCGCGCAGCGGCACGATAAATTGCACCGGCGCGTGGGCGCGGCGCGCCTGTGGATGCAATAGCTTGTCGAGAAAATTGGCGCGGTAAAGATTCAGGCCGTTGAGCGCATTGCGCAGTTGCGCGGGGTCGCGCGGCGCCTGTACGTGCTCCGTCACGCGCAGCCAGTGCGGCCACAGTCGCGCACCGCCAACACGCCACGCGAGCTCCGGGAGCCACGGCAGATGGAAAAAGAAAATGTACCAGGACCTGAGCGTTTGACGGATCCGCGTTCCGCGCGGTTGTTTCGTCATCCTATATTTGTTGGCGGCGCTGTCCGCGTGGCGTGAGCCCCGCGACGCGCGATCGAGGGCATGATCGAAGGCGTGATCGAGACAGGGCCCGGAAATGGACGTATACGACGCAATCCGGCCTTTGAGCTGCGGGTCGGTGACGGCCTGCCAGCTTTGAATCGAGCCCCAGTCGTGACCGACCAGATGAAAAGGCTTGCCGCCGCAGGTTGCGTCCACAACGGCTGAAAGATCGGCGGCAAGTCGTTGAAGACGGTAGCTGCTGCGCGCCGCGGGCGCATCCGAGGCACCGGCGCCGCGCACGTCGTAGCTGATAACACGGTGGCCGCCGTCGAGTTGCGCGCGTAGCGGTTCCCATACGGCGGCCGAGTCGGGATAGCCGTGCACCAGCACGATCGGCGGCGCGTCGCGCGGACCGCTCACGTAGACCGCGAGCCGCACCTCGCCGGCATCGACCGATAACGTCTCGCGTATCACGCCGCCGCCCGCACGCCGCGCCGTGCGGCCCGGCGTATCTCCGGCGCCCGGGCGTTGGCTGCGTCGACTGCCGCGACGAGACCGTCGATGCGCGCGAGTTGCGCGCGATTGTCGTGGTCCCACGGATGAAAGCCCGGCCGGAAAAAGCTCAGCCATTCACCGGCGATGCGCGGAAATACGCCATGACGGGGTCCATAAAGATACTTGATCACGCGCCACATGCCGCGCAGATGACCGCCGCGTTTGCGATCCGCGATCATCAGACGCACGTGGTAATCGAACACGATGAGCCAGAAGGTGAGGGTCGTGGCGAGCATGATGCCCGTGCGCAGCAGATAGCGCCCGAGGCCGGGCTGGAGCACGGTGTTCCAGACATCGTAGGACACGGCCTTGTGCTCGGTCTCTTCGAGCGCGTGCCATGTCCACATTTGCGCATAGCCTTCAACGGATCCTTCGATACGCGTGGCGTCTTCGAGCAACAGGCCGGCCAGCATCGCCGTGTAGTGTTCGAGACACACGGTGACGGCCAACTGCCAGGAATGCGGCAGCACCTTGCGGCCGAAATTGAGGATCGCCCACAGCCGCTTGTCGAGTTTATGCGCGGGCAAGCCGGCCTGTTGCAGGAGGTCGTTGTACTCGACGTGCTCGCGCGTATGCATGGCTTCCTGGCCGATAAAGCCGAGCACCTGATTCTTCAGCACGGGGTCGTCGATCCGGTCGCGATAGTTGCGCACACTGTCCATGAAAAAGCGCTCGCCGGCCGGAAACAGCAGCGAAAGCGCGTTGAAGAAGTGTGTCACATGCGAGCCTTGCGCGTGCCAGTCGCAGGCACGCTGCTGTGGAAGATTGAAGCGTAAATCGCGGCGAACGGGCATCATGGCCTGATTCCCTCCGGTTCGTGTGAATTGCGGCGGCCCGTTATGGCACCTGCCGGTTTCCGAGTGTTGCTTTTCATCATGCGCGTCTGTCCGCCAATGGCGCTGCGCGCTGCGCGCGTTTTTCCGCCATGCGCTTCATGCGCCGCGTTTGCAGCACGACGAGCGCCTGATAGGCGGCGGGCAGCGTACGCGCGAGCCAATCCGCAGCCCGCGCATCGCGGCCGATCAGCACGCGCCGCCTGTTGCGGCGCACGCCGTCGAGAATCACCCGCGCCGCTTCGTCGGCGGTGGTGATGAAGAACTTTTCGAAGTCGTCCTTGCCTTGCTGTTCGTTTTCCAGCATGAAACCGACCATGTTCGGCGCAATCCGGCTCGACTGCGCAATGCTCGTGCGGATGCCGCCGGGGTGCACGCAGGTTGCCGACACGCCGCACCGCATCAGGTCGAGCTCCTGACGCAACGCCTCGGTGAAGCCGCGCACCGCGAACTTCGTCGCGTTGTAGCCGCTCATGCCGGGCTGCGCAAACAGACCGAAGACGCTCGACGTATTGACGATGTGACCTTCGCCCGACGCCTTCAAATAAGGCAAAAATGCCTTGGTGCCGTGCACGACGCCCCAGAAGTTGATGCCGACAATCCATTCGAGATCTGCGTAGTCCATGCCTTCGATGGTGCTCGACAGCGCCACGCCCGCGTTATTGAACACAAGGTTGACGCGCCGATGCTGCCTGGCCGTTTCGGCCGCCCACGCGAACATCGCGTCACGGTCCGACACGTCGAACACGGCGGTGGTGATGAGAAGCGGCGCGCCCACGATATGCGGCGCGGCGGCCTCGGCGAGCCGGGCGGTCTCCTCGAGGCTCGTTGCATGGCGGTCTGCGAGTGCGAGGTGGCAACCTTCGCGCGCAAGCCGGATCGCGAGCGCGCGCCCCATGCCCGAGCCTGCGCCCGTGATTGCGGCTACCTTGTCGGTGAAATGCTTCATTGGCTTGATCTCCTGTCCTCTCTGAAGGTGCCTTGTCGTTATGTTCGGTTTTAGCGGGCTTCCGCTTCCGCCGACGCCGTGTTCGCATGCGCGTGCACGCGGGACGGCGCAGCGGCATGCCCGTTCACTGTCTGGGGCGCAGGCGAATAGGCGAAGTAATCGTCCATGCTGAACGTGCGGGTGGCCTGGCGAAACCTGTAGGCGAAGCCGGGCCATAGGGTGGTGTTCTTGCCGGTTCGCGGATCGAGATACCAGCTCTTGCAGCCGCCTGTGGACCAGATGGCGCGGGCGAGTTTCTGCTGGATCTGTTCGTTGTACGCACGCTCCACGTGCGGGCGAACTTCGATTGCCTCGGCGCGTTCGCTTTGCATCGTCTTGAGCGCGCGCAGAATGTATTCGACCTGCGACTCGATCATGAAGACCATCGAGTTGTGGCCAAGTCCCGTGTTCGGGCCAACGATCATGAAAAAGTTCGGATAACCAGGCAAGGTGGTGCCGAGGTACGCGTGCGCGCCGTCGCGCCAGGTATCGACAATGTCGACGCCGCCGCGCCCGCGCACCACGCCTCGCGCAAACGGATCCGCAACCTGAAAACCTGTGCCGAAGATCAGGCAGTCAGCGGGATGACGTACGCCGTCGCTCGTGATGACCGCGTCTTCTTCGATACGTTCGATTGCGCTCGTCGTCACCGACACATTGGCGCGCGACAACGCCGGAAAATAGTCGTTCGAGATCAGAACGCGCTTGCAGCCCATCGTGTAGTCCGGCGTCAGCTTCGCCCGCAACTGCGGGTCGCGCACCTGGCGGCGCAAGTGCCGCTGTGCGACCTTCTGCGCGGTCTTCATCAGCGAGGGGTGAATCGCAAAGCCGAAGGCGCGCGATTCGAGCATGCAATAGAGCGCCGAGCGCATGACTTTCTGCGTGAACGGCAGGTGTCTGAAGAGCCATTGTTCGACGGGCCGCACGGCGCGGTCGGCCTTCGGCATGATCCATGGCGGCGTGCGCTGGAACAGATCGAGATGTGCAACCCGCGGCGCAATTTGCGGCACGAACTGGATCGCGCTCGCGCCGGTGCCGATCACGGCCACACGCTTGCCTTCGAGCGGATACGCGTGGTCCCAGTACTGCGAATGAAACGCCTGGCCCTTGAACGTGTCGATGCCGGGAATGTCCGGAAGCGCCGCGCGCGAGAGGCCGCCCATCGCCGAAATGAGCACGCGCGCCGACCACTGTTGCCCATTGGCGAAACTCAAGTGCCAGCGGTGGCGCGTGTCGTCGTAGACGGCGCTCGTGAGTTCATGACCGAACCGCAGATGGCGCTCCACGCCGAAGCGCCGCGCGCAGTGCTCGAGGTAGGCCCGAATTTCCGGTTGGCGCGCGAACATGCGCGTCCAGCGTGGATTCGGCGCAAACGAAAACGAGTAGACGTGCGATTGCACGTCGCAGGCGCAGCCCGGATAGTGGTTGTCGCGCCACGTACCGCCGACTGAGTGCGCTTTTTCCGCCACGACGAAGTCGGTCAGACCGGCTTGCCGCAAGCGAATCGCCATGCCAAGCCCGGCGAAACCCGTCCCGATAATGGCGATGTCGGTCGCGAAGGTTACGGGCGCGTGGTCCGCCGCGGCGTCGTCGGGGATGCGTGCGTTCATCCGGCGTCTCCTTTGTTACTCTCTTAACTGTTACATTGTTCGATGTAACGATAGGAGCTGCAAACGAGCGACGCAAGCGGGCGTCTCGACGTCCGACTCTAGGTTGCAGTCAGGCTGGATGGGCGTGGAATCGCGAAACAGCGCGCCGACGGGCGCATGGGTTCACTGCTTCGGCGGTTTTTTTTGGCCGGCAGTGGGGGTGCCCGGCGGGTTTCCGGCGGATTCGCCGAGTTTTTTCGCCATGATTGCCGCGACGCGATCGCCGAGGTAATCGCCGGAGGCTTCCTCCAGCGCCCGGTTCATTTCGCTTTCGACGAGCACCATCGCGAGCGGACGCACGCGCCAGATTGCGTCGACGAGGGCGGGCACGTCGGCGGGCGGCGGAAGTGCGTCGGGGTCGTAGCGGTCCAACTGACGCACCACCAGATCCACGAGCGCCTTGGCGACCGCGCTGAAATGCGGCCGCGCGGTGCCGACGGCGTCGAGCAGATCGGCGAGCGCAATGCCCTCGCGGGCAAGCGTGGCGCCCGCAGCGAGCGCGGTGGGACTGCCCGATACGAACGACAGACCGTCGCGCTCCAGCAAGCCGAGGTCGACCGCCTTGGCGAGCGCAGCCGGCGTTGCCTTGTCGCCGAACATCTGCAGCAGCTCGATGAGCGAATATTTCCGCGGGTGCTCGCGCGACCAGCGTCCGCCGATCGCGGTTTCAAGGCCGAGAATCGAGCGAAGATCGTGTCCTTCGTCGACCGCCTTGATCAGGTCCTGAATGTTCGCGAGCGTGTAGCCGCGCGCGAGCAGATGATTGATCAGTTTCAGACGCGACACGTGCGTGTCGTCGTACACGCCGACACGGCCGCGTTTTTCGGGCGGCGCGAGAAGGCCGCGGTCCTGATACGCGCGCACGTTGCGCACGGTCGTGTCGCTCACGCGCGCGAGTTCGTCGACGGTGTATTCGTTGCGCGGCGCGACGCCCGTGGGCATGTCTGCGGATAGACGCGCGGCGCCGGGCGAGGGAGTGGGCGAGTCGGGAGGCGGCGTGTTAGGCATGCCCGCGATTTTACCGCGCGACTTCGGCGCGCGGCCAGCGCAGACAACCAGCAGGGCGCCGTTCATGCGCTCCGTTATGGTTCCTGGTGTTCCTGGTCCGGCGCCGTCGCAGCGCCCACGCCCAGCGTCCTTTGCATGAGGGTCGTGTCCAGCCAGCGGCCGTGTTTGAAACCGACCGCCTTCAGCGTGCCGGTAAGCTCGAAACCCAGCTGCGTATGCAGCGACAGCGAGCCGCCGCTGCCGCCGTCCGCGATGACGGCGACCATCTGGCGCCACGGCCCGGCTTCGCATCGTTCGATCAGCGCCTGCAGCAGCACGCGGCCGAGCCCTCGTCCCCGGTAGGCGTCGCTCACGTAGATCGAATCTTCGATGGTATGGCGGTACGCGGCACGCGGGCGGTAGGGCGTCGCGTAGCAATAGCCCGCGACTTCGCCGTCGATCTCGGCGACCATGTACGGCAGTCCGTGGCTGCGCACCGACGCGAGCCGCGTGCGCAGATCGTCGACGGAAGGCGGCACTTCTTCGAATGACGCGACGCCCGTCAGCACATGGTGCGCGTAAATGGCCTGGATGGCGGGCAGATCGGCTTCGGTGGCGTCGCGGATCAGTGGGGCGCCCGTTGGGGCGGCGGGCGCGGCAGAGGCGGTGCGGGTTGTGCTCATAACGTAGTCCGGGAGCGGCGTCTTGCCGCCGTGATGTCGGTTCTTCTGACGATACGTTTTACTATGCCCGCGCCGCGCGCGAATTTGAAGCCGGTCAAAAACCTCGTGACGAAGCCGCTGCGCCTCTCAGGCAGCGCGCCGCGGGGGTGCCGCTTTCGAGAAGCGCCGCGCGCCCGCGACGCACGCCACTACCGCGACGGTGACCGCAATCATCGAAGGCGGCACTTCTTCGTGCAGCAACAGCCCCGCGAGCAGCAGTCCAAAAAACGGCTGCAGCAATTGCAGCTGGCCGACCCCTGCGATGCCGCCAAGCGCGAGTCCGCGATACCAGAACACGAAGCCGATCAGCATGCTGAACAGCGAGACGTACGCGAGGCCCCAGAGCGCCGCATGGCTGATGCCATCGAACGAGGCGGGCCGGGTCCACCAGGCGAGCGGGAGCATGACCGGGAGCGACAGCACGAGCGCCCACGAAATCACCTGCCAGCCGCCGAGATGCCGCGACAGCCGCGCGCCTTCCGCATAACCGAGCCCGCACGCGACAATCGCCGCGAGCATCAGCGCGTCGCCTACGGGGGACGCGGCGATGCCGTGCCGCATCGCAAAGGCGACCACCGCGGCGCTGCCGAGCGCCGAGAACAGCCAGAACGCCGCTTGCGGCCGCTCGCCGCCGCGCAGCACGCCGAAGATGGCGGTCGCAAGCGGCAGCAGCCCGACGAAGACGATCGCGTGCGCCGAGCTGACGTGGCGCAGCGCAAGCGCGGTCAGCAGCGGAAAACCCACCACCACGCCGAGCGCCACGACGACGAGCGGAACGACGTCGCGGCGCGCGGGCCGCGCCTCGCGGAACACGAGTAGCAGCGCGAGACCGAGCGTGCCCGCGATGGTCGCGCGCGCGACGGTCAGGAACACGGGATCGAGCCCTTGCACGGCAAGGCGCGTGGCCGGCAGCGATCCGCTGAAAATCAGCACCCCGATGAGGCCGCTCAGCCAGCCGTTTGTCGTCTTGTCCATGGCGAAGGTTCATGCGCATTGAAACGAAGCCTGTAGCATCCGCTGCCGCTCAAGAAAGGTTAAGCTACGGATCAGTACAATTCATGCAAACTGTACCGACGAAGGAGCAGTACAGATGGCCGAGACTGCACAGAATCCGGCGATGGAAAAACCACAGGGCACGCGCGTCGGCATCGTCATGGACAATCTGCGCGAGCGCATTGCCGGCCGCTCGCTGATGCCCGGCGCACGCGTACCGTCGATCCGCGTGATGACCGACGCGCTCGGCGTATCCAAGTCGACAGTGGTGGAAGCGTATGACCGGCTGGCTGCCGAAGGCGTGATCGTCGCGCGGCGCGGCTCGGGGTTTTTCGTGTCGGGCCATGCACCGCCGCTCGCGCTTGCCGACCTCGGGCCGCGCCTCGATCGCGAGGTGGATCCGCTGTGGCTCACCCGCCAGTCGTTGCAGTCCGGCGCCAAGGTGCTGAAGCCGGGCTGCGGCTGGATGCCCGCGTCCTGGTTGCCCGAGGACGGCGTGCGCCGCGCGCTGCGAGCGGTCGCGCGCGATCCGCAGTCGCCGCTCGCCGATTACGCGAATCCGTACGGTTTGCCCGCGCTGCGTCAACAGTTGGCCTGGCGGCTCGCGCAGCACGGCGTGGACGCGCCGCCCGAGCAGATCGTGCTGACCGACGGCGGCACGCACGCGCTCGACCTCGTCTGCCGTTTTCTGCTCGAGCCGGGCGACACCGTGCTGATCGACGACCCGTGCTATTTCAACTTCCAGGCGCTGCTGCGGGCGCATCGCGCGCGCATCGTCGGCGTGCCTTATACGCCATCGGGTCCTGATCTGGCGGCCTTCGAGCGAGCGCTCGTCACGCACCGGCCGCGGCTTTATGTGACCAATTCCGCGATCCACAACCCGACGGGCGCGACGCTTGCCCCCGCGGTCGCGCATCGGCTGCTCAAGCTGGCGGGCGAACACGACCTGATGGTCGTGGAGGACGACATCTTCGCCGATTTCGAAGACGAAGCCGCGCCGCGTCTTGCCGCCTTCGACGGCCTCGCCCGCGTCGTGTCGATCGGCAGTTTTTCCAAAACGCTGTCGGCGGCCGCGCGTTGCGGCTATATCGCCGCGCGCGCCGAGTGGATCGAGCCGCTGATCGACCTCAAGCTCGCGACCTCGTTCGGCAACGGGCAACTCGCGGCGAGCGTCGTGCATCGGTTGCTGGTGGACGGTACTTACCGGCGCCATCTGGAGTCCATGCGCGCCAAGCTCGCGGATGCGATGGGCGAAACCATGCGCCGCCTGGGCTATGCGGGCCTCGACGTCTGGACGAGGCCGCGTGCCGGCATGTTCGTGTGGGCGCGCCTGCCCGATTCGCTCGATGCCGCCGACATCGCTCGCCATGCGTTAGGTGCGAATGTGGTGTTTGCGCCGGGCAACGTGTTCAGCGTGTCGCAGTCCGCCACGGGCTATTTGCGCTTCAACGTGTCGCAATGCAATCGGCCGAAAGTATATGAGGCCTTGCAGCGAGCCATGGAAAGCGCCGCCGCGCGCGCGGAGCGCGAGCGGGCGTGAGCGGGTGTGAATTGGCACTATCAGGCGTGACCAGGTGAACCGGACTTGCATGGCGCCGGGCCTGCGCAAACGCGAACGCGCCTTCGCCTGCGTCCCCGCGTCTGCGTGTGCATTCACAAGAGGCGCTGCTGTACCCATTCACTTGCACAGCAGAAGCAGGCGCTCCTGATTCGTGCAACTCGCGCGCGGTTTTTGCGCGACCTGCGCCGCGCCGTTGGCGCTCGCGCTCCGATTCGCGAGGCACGCGCGTAAATGCTTCTCGACCGGTGGGTAATATTTCCAGCCGCGCACGAGTGTCGGCAGTTCCAGCTTCACCTGCTTCCACTTCGGATGCCCGTGTTCCTGCAGATTGTCGAAATTCGCGCACAGCGAGTCGGCGAAATGATTCAGGTTGCCGACGGTATCGCGCAGACCGTAATCGTACGTGACCAGGAAGGCTTTCACCGTCAACGTGGGCACGTCTTCTTTCAGCCAGTTTGGGTAGCTCGTCGCGCGGATGGTCGCCGGAAAATAGGTTTGCTTCGCGCGCACGGTTTCCGGCGCGCTCGCATCGGCTCTCAGCAGGCGGAGCTGCTGCAGCAGTTCCGGGTTCATGTCGTTAAAGAGTTTTGCCGGTTGGCCCACGACGATGATCGCCACATCCACCTTCTTCACGATCAACGCGGCTAGCGCGTCCTCATTGCTCAGATGCTGGACGTTCTGCTCGGGAATCGGCTGGCCGAACATCAGTCGATAAAGCGTGGTTGCCGACTGCGCGGTGCCGCTGCCGAGCAGGCCCACGCTAATCGTTTTGTCCTTGATGTCGCCCAGCGTTTTCAGCGGCGAATCCGCGCGCACCACGACGTTTATCTCCTCGTCGTAGAGCGGCATGATGAGGCGCAGCGGACGAATCGCGGTGCCCGCATCAGGGTTGCCGGAGTTGGCCATGTCGATGTACGCCTGATAAACGTCGGACTGCACGAGCGCGAGCTTCACACCCGGCTCGTAGCGCATGCGCTGCACGTTTTCGGCGGAGCCCTTGGACGCCACCACGGCCAGATCGATGCCCGCCGGCTGCGCCACCCATTTCGACAGATCCTGGCCGATCTGGATATATGTGCCCCGTTCGGGGCCGGTCACGATCTTGTAATGCGCGGGTTCGGCACTGAGCAGCGAAGACGCCAGAAGCAGCGTGGCTCCAAGCCATCCCGTCAAAAATTTCTTCAGCATGGTTTGCACCTGTTTAGTCAGGGTGGCGCGGTCCGGATTGATTTTATCGATTCGGTATCCAAACTATTGATTGGCAACCTGCCGGGTGGCTTTTGTGCTCGTCGTTGACTGCGGGTTGAGCGGTGCCCAGCCGGTCTCGCGAATCACGCGTTCGAGGATCGTTTTCGCCGGATCGCTGCCGGTGTCCAGCGCGAGCGCTTCGTCCGCGTGCTCGCGCGCGCATGGCCACGATTGCTGATCGGCGCACATTTGTGCAGCCAGCAACGCGGCGTCGCGGCGCGCGGCCAGCGGCTTCAGTCTGGCTGCGAGCATCTGCGCTTCATTGCTGTCCGGTTGCAGCGCTTGCGCGGCGGCAAGAGCGGCCTGCGCCGCACTGAGGTCGTTCACGCCGAAGGCGGCGCGCGCCGCCTGCAAGGCTTGCGCGGCATCGCGGAACTGCGGCGTGGCGGGTCTGGCGGGCGCGACCGCTATCGGCACGGTCGCCGATATGGCCTGCGTCGGGTTTCGCACACTGCCGGCGCCGACGGATTTACCGGGCACGCCCGCTAGCTGCGAGTCGGCTGCCTGATCCGGCGAATATCGAGCGATGGTGCCCGTCGCCGTTCTTGCATCCTGCGCGGTTGCGGCGGCCTGCTCGCCGTTGCCGTAGCGCACGTCGCGACTCTCGTTGAGTAGCGCATAACCGACATAGGCCAGGCCCGCGGCGACAACGGCCGCGCTCGCGATCAGCACGTGCCGCACGCGCAGACCGACGCGATGAGCGAGTTCGTCGGTGTCGGTGAGAGGCAGCAGCGACGTGTCCTGCGCGACGAGCGGCGAAGGCGACGTCTGCAGCGCGCCTGCGGGAGCGAGATTCAATCCTGCATGCAGCGCGCCGCCGGGAAAGTCGGGCTCGCTGAAAGCCGGCGCGGTAAAGCTGTCGTGCAACGTCGACATGTTGAGCGTGCTCGCGCGACTCTCGTGTAACGCGGTGCGCGCGGGCGCTTCGTCGTCGAGCGGATGATAGGCGCCGCAATACGGGCAGTGTTCGAGTTGCCGGTACAACGCGCCGCCACATCGTTTGCACGGTGTCGGAAAATGATGACCAGCCAGGGTCTGAGTGGACATGCTATGGCTCCACCTGTGGAAAACAATGCCGTTACGGCATGCTCCCGATCGCGTTTGAAGCGGTGTGGGCGTCCGCGGAAAGCACGATCTACATGCGCCAGAGAGTCCGGGCAGGCAAGCGAACCTTGCAAGCCGTCGTTTTCAATATGTGGCGTTTCGAGACGCGCGTCAATGGACGATCGACCCTATGTAATGTGCGCTACCGCACATTACCAGGTAGGACGAATCATCTTGCATGTGAGGAAGACGAACGCGCGCCGGTTTTTTTATGCTAAGGCGCGCCGCGCGAAGGTGGATTTGAGGCGCGTGCAATCGGTGTTTGCATGGAGCATCCGAAGACGCGGCACAACGCAATCAACGCTGGCTCAATGGATGATCCTTGAGACACCACGCGATTGCCAACGCGAGCAGCACGACGCAAGCCGCGCACAGATACACCGTCTGCAATGCGCACGCGAAAGCTAGCCGGTAAGCGGCGCGCAAGGCGTCGGGCAACTGGCGGATTGCGCTGCTCACTCAGAGCATTAGTCCTAGGAAAGCACAGCCGGCATCTGTCTGCGTTCCCCCACTGCGCCACGTCGATGCGCGGCACATAACGTGCTACGCATGGGGTGAATGCGAACGCCGCGCAACGGGGCTGCGGGCGTCGCGGAAAAAATCTGTGCGGACAAGACGCAAAGAAGCTGCGGCGACGAGCCACGTGCAAGGCATCGCGCGCGTCGCTGTGGCCAACCGGGTGTCGGCACCGGTTGCCGTGGAAGATGGCCACCGGAGCCGTTTTTTCATTGGCGTGCAATTTTGGCGCGTTATGGTGCGCGCGTTGCGGGCGCGGTTGTTTACAATCGTGCGCCTGCAACTCGGCACATGAAATCGAGTCGGAACCATGAACAGCAACATCGCGGCCGCGCAAACCGGCGGCAAGCAGCACCCGCAGCAAAATCAACACAAGCAGCAGGGCGATACGTTGGCCGAACCTGACGGCCTAACCGGATTTTTAGAGCAACAACAGAAGATGAACGGAGCATTGAGGCTCGATCGGGCCACGATCGTGCTCGTAGAAGACGACCCGGACAGCCGGGAATCGCTGACCCTGTTGCTGGAAGCGGAAGGGGCAAACGTCGTTGCGGTGGCGGACGCCGAAGAGGGCGTCGAAGCGGCCGTCCGGCTGCTGCCCGACGCGGTGGTATGCGACCTCGAGCTGCCCGCCATGGACGGCTTTTACCTGATCCAGCGGCTGCGCGATCACGAGATTCGCGGCGATCACGCACCTTCGGTGGCGGTCGCCCTGACGGGTCATACCGACGACGCTTACCGTCTACGAAGTATCGGCGAGGGTTTCCAGCATTTCATGACGAAACCGGCCCTGCCTGAAGATCTGGTGAATTTGCTGCACGACGCTATCGGCGCACGCGCGGCGCGATAAGTGCGCCGGCGTTGAGGGCGCGGCCGCGAGGGTTAAGGGCGCCACCGCCACGCGGTTGCAGCAAACCGCCGTTATTTAGCGGCGACGGGCGCCGTTGCACCCGCTTTCGCCGCGACCGGCACTGCTTCTGCGGCCTGACACGCGGAACACAATCCCTTCAGTTCGATTTCGTCGCTGGCGACGCGGTAGCCGGCGTCTTCGATCTGCGCGATCAGCGCCTGGCGCAATTTCGGCTGATGCAGTTCAGTCACGTTGCCGCATTGCTGGCAGACCACGAGGATGCCGTGCTGGCACTGCGTCAGGTCGTGGCAGACCGTGAACGCGTTGATCGACTCGATCCGATGCACGAGTCCCGCCGAGAGCAGAAAGTCCAGCGCGCGATAAACCGTGGGCGGCGCGGAGCCCGGGTGAATCTGGCGCATTTCGTCGAGCAGCGAATACGCTTTGGTGGCGCGCCCTGAATTCAGCAGCAATTCCAACACCTTGCGGCGGATCGGCGTGAGTTTCTCGCCGCGTTCGCGGCAATATTCTTCCGCGAGGGCGAGCGCGGCTTCCGGCGACTCGCCATGCGCGTGCCCCGGCGCGTGGGCGTGGGCATGCGCGTGGGCGTCCACCGAAGCGGCGGCTCGGTCCGCTTTCGCGGGAATGGCGGAATGTGCGGCGTTCGCGGCGGGCTTGGCGTTCTTCATGGAGCGATTATAAAGGCCAACGCTCGGTTGCTGCCCGCGGCCATCGGCGGCCCGGACGGCAGCCGCGCACGCCCGGGCACCGCTCGCGCGCAGACGGTGTGCGCGGGGCGGCGGGTTCCGGCGCCGTTTATCACCGCGTGGACGGGGCAGTCCATCATCACGTCAACGGAAAGTCGACGTACTTCTTGAAACCCGAACGCGTCGCGATGCGCGAATACCAACGCTCCAGACTCGGCAACGGCGGACGCTCGATGCCGTCTACGCCGAACCAGCGTTTCGCGTACGCGCCGATCACGATGTCGGCCAGCGTGAACTTGTCGCTCTCGAGAAAAAAGCGCCCTTGCAAATGCGTGTCGAGCAGGCGCCACAGCGCGGTGACCGTGCGCACGTCTTCGGCGAGTCTGGCCGCGTCGCGCTGTTGCGGCGGCGTGCGCACGAGCGTCCAGAACACCGGCCGTTCCGCGGGCTGCAGCGTGGAGAGCGACCAGTCGAGCCAGCGGTCGACGCTCGCGCGCAGTTTCGGCTCGGCGGGATAGAGCGGGCTGCCCGCGCCGTACTGCAGCGCCAGATAGCGCAGGATCGAGTTCGATTCCCACAGCACGAAGTCGTCGTCGACCAGCGTCGGAATCTTGCCGGTTGGGTTCATCGCGAGATAGGCGGGTTCGTCGTTGCGGCCGAACTGCAGGCCCGCGTCGATGCGTTCGTAAGGCAGCACCAGTTCGTCGCAGCACCACAAGACTTTTTGCACGTTGACTGAGTTCGTGCGTCCCCAGATCGTAATCATCCGGTCAATCCTTTTTGTCGACAATTGGCAAGCCGCGCCCCGCGCGGCGTTCAACCAGTAACGATACACGATGCGCCTGCGTTTGCCTGCCCGCGGCGACCCGCGTTGCGTACAATGAGCGCACCGAAATACGACGAGGCACCGCATGGCCCGCATTGTCCCCGACGACTGGAAGAGCCTTGCCGCGACCGGCGCGGCGGCGCGCGAACGCGAGACCCTTGCGCTGCTCGAGAAGGCGCTTCCTGATAGCTACACCGTCTATCACGGCGTGCACTGGACGCGGCTGAATCAGAACTTCTCCGTATTCGGCGAAGCGGACTTCGTGATTGTCAGCCCGGCCGGGCGGGTCATGATCGTCGAACAGAAAACAGGCTTTCTGCGCGAAACGCCAAAGGGCCTCGTGAAGGTCTATCTGCAGACCGAGCGCAACGTGGCGATCGCGCTCGCGCACACCATCGAGGGTTTTCACCGGCGGTTTACCGCGGCGTTCGGCGCGGGTACGTATTTCATCGAAGAATTGCTGTACTGCCCGGACCACATCGTGAAGGACGCGGCAATTGCCGGTGTGGACCCCGCGCGCATCGTCGACGCGACCCGGCGCGACCGGCTCGCCGCGGTGATTCGCGAAGCGTTGCCCGCCGACGAGCCGCGTCTTGCCTGCGCGTCGAAAATCCATCACTTTCTGGCCGATGAGCTCGCGCTCACGCCCGATGCGAGCGCGCTCGTCGGCCAGGCCGGCACGCTCGTCACGCGGCTCGCGGGGGGCCTTGCAACATGGGCGCGGCGGCTCGAATTTTCGCCGTTCCGCCTGCGCGTGACCGGCACGGCCGGCTCGGGTAAGACGCAGCTCGCCGTGCAGGTCATGAAAGACGCGGTCGCGCGCGGCGAGCGTCCGTTGTATGTGTGCTTCAACCGGCCGCTCGCCGATCACATCGCGCGGGTTGCGCCCGAGGCGAAGGTCGCAAACTATCATCAGCTGTGCGACTGGATTGCGCGCGATGCGGGCCGTCAGCCCGATTTTCAGTCGGGCCAGGTGTTCGATCAGCTGGAGGCAATGTTCGCGCAAACGCCGATCGACGCGCGCTGGCAATTCGACGTGCTGATCGTCGACGAAGGGCAGGACTTCCAGGAGCCGTGGGTCGCGGCGCTCGAACGCCTGCTGCGTCCCGGCGGCGCGTGGTGGTGGCTCGAGGATCCGCTGCAGAATCTATATATGCGCGAGCCGGTCGCGCTGCCCGGCTGGACGACGCTGAAAGAAACCACCAACTACCGCAGCCCGCGCGACATTCTCGATTACGTGCGCGAGGTGGTCGGCGCTTCGGTGCCGAGCGCGGCGGCGCTCGCCTCCGGCAGTCCGTTCGACGGCTCGGACATATCGCTTTCCGTCTACAACGAAGCAAACGCCGCCGAGACCGCCACGGAGGCAACCAAACGCGCCATCACGCAGGCGCTTTCGCTCGGGTTTCGCAAGCAGGACATCGCGGTGCTGTCGTTTCGCGGCCGCGAGGGCTCCGCGATGACCGCGCAGGATCATCTTGGTCCGCACCGGCTGCGCAGCTTCACCGGCAAGTACGATTTATTTGGCAATCCGGAATATCGCGAAGGCGACGTGCTGTTCGAATCTATCTACCGTTTCAAGGGCCAGGCGGCGCCGTGCGTGATTCTGACCGAGGTCGATTTCGACGCCTTCGACGAGCGTAGCGCGCGCAAGCTGTTCGTCGGCGCGACGCGTGCGACGATGAAGCTGATCATCGTCGCCTCGCAACGCGCCGCGCGTCATCTGCATCTGCGCGACGCGAAGGACAGCAGGGAAACCGCCGAGGCGCGCGAAGCCTGACGCGCGCGGCAGGCGCGCACCTACCGTCACGCCCACGCGCGCGCGCCGACCAGCAGCCCCGTGCGCGTGCGGGCATCCCACCAGATCACGCGCAAGAGCGGGGCTTGCTGCGCGATCAGCAAAGCCTGCACCGGATCGCTTTCCACGAAGTGCGTGACGCCGCCCGCCAGCGCCGCGGACGCCTTGTGCGCGGCGGCGCCGGCCGGACTTTCGTCGTGCGTGCCGGGCGCGCGCATGACCAGTTGCATATGGCCGAAGCCATGCCGTTCGAGCCACGTCTCGGTGCGCGCGCGGTCCAGTTCCGGTCGCCCGGTGATGATCGTGCGAACCCGCTGCAGATCGATGCCCGGCAGCACCTCGAAGGGCAGCAGCGCGTCGCGTTCGGCCAGCGCGGCGGCGAGATCTTCGTCGTAGCGCGCGAGCGGCACGTCGGGCAGCAGAATGCCGTCGAGATCGATCGCATACGTCGCGTAGTGGTGATCGTCCGCCATCGCCGGTGCTTCGCCGGCTTCCACGCGCGCCCAGTCGTCGCGGTAACGCTGTGTGTACGCCTGGCGCTCCCACGGAAAAAGCGCGAAGTAGCCGCGCGCGTCGATGGCGTAATCGGGCTGCGTGCGGCTCAGATCGTCGACAGCGCCGGTCAGCGTCTTCACGACAAGGCCGTGCTGCTGAAGAAACGCCATGCAATCGACGAGCGTGAAACCGCGCCCCGCAATGTCCTCGCAGAGCAGCACTTTGGAGCCGGCGGGCGGAATTGGCAGCGTCGAGTCCCAGGCCACCTTGCGGGCCGCGCGGTCGTAGCGCAAAAAGGCGACCGGCGCACCGGCCGAATGGGAAACCATCAGCGCGAGCGGCGCACCGCCGCGCAGAATGCCGATCGCCATTGCAAAATCTTCGGCAAGCAAGGCGGGTTGCAGCGATTCGATCCAGTGATCGAGCTGCTCATAGGTAAGGGGCAAAACCGGCTTGTTCATAACGCTTGTTGAGTCGCGTAACGCGTGGGGAAGGCCGCCGTTCGGCGGCAAGACGCGCCTGCGCGCGCCGCGGCGGCAGACTGTCGTTTTTTCCTGCAAAGAGTTTTGACGATATTATGCATGCCGTTCGGCAATCGCGCGTCGGGGTGATGCGCGTGACGGCAAGCCGAGGCGCTGGCTCGAAACGACAGCGGCGCCGCAAAAAAACAGACCACGGAAAAAGACGCAATGAACAAAATGACGGCAACAGTGCAACGCGGACCTGGCGCGCCTGCGAGCGCGCGCTGGTTAATCGGGCTCATCTTTGCGCTCGCCGCCTGGAGCGTGCACGCGCAGACGGATTCGACCGCGCTGTCGCTCGACCTGATGGGCAAGATCGGCAAGACCAACGACGCGGCGCACCGTGCCTATCGCTTCGACGAGGCGCAACTGCTGGCGCTGCCCGCTCATTCGATCACCACCGCGACCACCTGGACACCGCGCTCGACCTTCACAGGACCGCTGCTCGCGGATATTCTGAAGACGGTCGGCGCGTATGGCACCCAGCTCGAGATCCATACGCTCGACGACTACACATACACCATCCCCGTATCGGACTGCGACCGCTATGGCGTCGTGGTGGCCTACAGCATGAACGGCCGGCGTCTGAAGATCAGCGACTTCGGCCCTCTGTTTCTTATCTATCCGCGCGATGCGTTCCCTGATGAACTCGCGGGCGCCTCGGGCGATTCGAAATTCGTATGGCAGATCAAGGCACTCATCGTCAAATAGCGCGCCGCCCGTGGCGCCGGTTTTTTTATGTGCTGATCTGGCTCACGGCGCTCGCTGCGCCCGCCGGCGCGATCGGTTATCTGCTCTACGCGAACCTGCTCAATCCGCAGACGACCGAGTCGCTGACGGGCTCGTACGACGGCTTCTACTGGGACGCGGCACAGCTGCAGATCGCCTACGCGCGGTTCGAGAACCAGTTGCTGCTCTATCAGGCGGGTGTCGACGACGATTACCAGCGGCTTACGTTGCGCTACCAGTTGCTGCAGTCGAAGCTGCACGTCATGGAAGGCTCGACACGCCGGCTCACCACGCAAGTGGCGCTCGTGCAACGGCAACTGGATGAAATTCACGCGCTCGACCGGATGCTGACCGCCCTCGCACCGGACGTCGCGGCGCTGCCGCAAGACCGGGCCGGTGTGAACCGGATCGTCGCGCAATTGCGCCAGCATTGGAACGAAGTCAATGACCTCGCGCTTAGCCGCCGTTTCGCCGATGTCGCCGACCGCGAGGCGATGAACCGCGATTTCATCGACAAGCGCCGCATGCTGTTTGCCGGCGGCCTGATCCTGCTGCTGCTGTCCGCGGCGGCGACGCTGCTGCTGGTGGTCAACGGCCGGCGCCGCACGCGTCTCATGCACCAGCAGCACGCGGCGCTCGAAGCCGAGCATCAGGCGAGCCGCGCGGCGCGCGAGGCGAGTCTTGCGAAGGATGCGTTCCTCGGCATGATCAGTCACGAGCTGCGCACGCCGTTGCATGCAATCGTCTCGTCGATCGAACTGCTGGGCTTCAACTATCACTCGGAAGCCGACCGCAAGGTAATTCAGCGGCTCGAAACCGCGGCGCGCCATCTGGAAGCCCAAATGAAGGATCTGACCGATTACGCGCGGCTCGGCGCCGGCAAGCTCGAACTGCGTCACGAGCACTTCGAGCCGCGCGAGCTGCTGGCGTCGATCGTCGACGAACATGCGATGTCCGCCGGCGCGCGCGGTCTGAAGCTGGAGAGCGAGGCGAGCGGCGTGAGCGGACTCGTCGACTCCGATCCGCATCGCATTCGCCAGATCGTGAATAACCTCGTCACCAACGCGATCCGCTATACGGAGACCGGCACGATTCGCGTGAAGCTGATGCAGCGGCCGGCGCTCCTGAGCTTCGTGGTGAGCGACACCGGGCCCGGCGTGCCGCAAGCGCAGATTCCGCTGATCTTCCAGGAGTTCACCCAGCTGGACGGCTCGCGGACGCGCCGCTTCGAGGGCGCGGGCATGGGCCTTACCATCGTGCAGGGGCTCGTGCGGCTCTTCGGCGGCACGGTGGAAGTGGCGAGCGTGGTGGGCGAGGGCACGACTTTCACGGTCACGATTCCCGTCACGCCGGTCGCGTCCGCGCCTTCGCGCGACGCAGAGGCGCAGGCCGAGCTGGGCGGCGAGCGGCCGAGCGTGCTGATCGTCGACGATAACCGGCTGATTCGCGAGTCGCTCAGCGAAATGGTCGCGCACATGGGCTACGACGCGCACGCCGCCGCCAACGCCGACGACGCGCTCTCGTGGCTCGACGCACGCCGCTGCGATGTGGTGCTGCTGGATCTGCACATGCCGGAGCGCGACGGCTACGCGTTTCTCGCCGACCTTGCCGCGCGCGGCGAGCCGGTCGCGGGCGTGCCGGTGATCGTGGTCAGCGCGTACGCCCCGGAAGCCGGCGCGAAGAAGGAAGGAGAGAGCCACGACGGGGCGGCCGCGCAGCCGTTTTTCGATGCGTTATTAAAGCCGGTGCATTACGGTGACCTGCGCAACGCGTTGCAGCGTGCGCTGGCTTCGCGGCGCGTCGTCTGAGACGGCGCCGGCAAGACCAGCATGGATTCAGGGCCGATTCAGCCGCTTCGACAGATCGGCCACCAGAATCGCCATCCGCGCGGGCTTTTCATAGCAGGCGACGTCGTAATTGCGGATCACCTGGCTGATCTCCGACTCGCTCGCCTTGCCGGTCAGCAATTCGCCGGTCAGAACGAAAATCGGCGCGTCTGGATTTTCAGACGCGCGCACCGCGCGAATCGCAGCCGCCGAGGTTTGCGCGCCGAACAGCCAGTCGATCACGATGCCGTCGAACACCTGTGTTTGCAGTTGCTCGGCAAAGGCCGCGAGTCCGTAGATGGCGACGGCGGCAAAGCCGCTGTGCTCCAGATAGTCGCGCAGATTGTCGGCGCTCGCCTGATCGTCGTCGACCACGGCGATGGTCGGCTTGTCCGTTTCCGCGCGGCGCGGATAGATCTCGATCTTGTGGACTTCGTAGGCGCTCTGGTAGAGCGCGCCGTCGTGACGCGCGACGCGCCATTGGCCGAGCTTCGAGTAGGCGACGAATTCCGGGCGGCTACCCGGTTCGAGCGCCGCGCCGACCCAGGCGGTGCACGGCAGCTCGATTGCGCCGATGCAGAACACGGCCTCCTGCGCGATGGCGCCGACCATGCCGGGATCCAGCGACTGCGCGCCGAAGAGCTGTGCGGCGGGCTCGCCGTACACCTCCGCGACCTTCTTGATTTGCGACAGGGTCCAGGGGCTGTTGCCCCGGAGCTTGCGGTGCCCCTGCGAAAAACTGAGGTCGAGGATGCGGCAAAGTTCTGTGGTTTGCTGTCGCTTGCCGATTCCATGCCGGCTCATCAACTCGCGCACGCGTTCGGCGACGGCGATGGAGTCCGGTGAGTGTGTTTCGTTGCTCATACTGCGTGAGAATCCGCCGTTCTTAAAGGGCTGTGGGGGCGATACGGCAGGCGTAACGCGGCCATGCATCATGGACACAGCGCGACGCAGCTACGCGGGGGACAGCAAATGTACCGTAAAAACGTCGCCATCAGGCTTTTTGTGCAGGTGCCGCTGCACGCGCTCAAGTCCACGCACTGTGATGCATTTGGCATAGCCCCATTTTACCGGCGAAAACGGGCCACATCCACACGGCATGCCTGCGCGGCGCCGCCCGACCGCGGTGTCATGCCGGGCGGGCATTGCGGACAGCGGTCTCGCCTGCGAAGATGATGCACACACTTAAAACCTCTTCGCCCGATGACGACGACTTATCCGCTGCACGCCGGCTTCACTTCGCCCGACCAACCGTTTCCGCGATACGCCGACGTGGTGATCGCCGGCGCCGGCATCATGGGTTGCGCGGCGGCCTACTATCTGGCGCGGCGCGGGCTCACGGTGGTCGTGCTCGACAAATCGCGGATTGCGGGCCAGCAGTCGTCGCGCGCGTGGGGCTTCGTGCGCCAGCAGGGCCGCGAGTCGGCGGAAGTGCCGCTCATGATGGCGAGCATTCCGCTGTGGGCAACGCTTGAGCGCGAACTGGACTTCGATCTGGAGTGGCGCCAGGGCGGTTGCCTTTACGTGGCTACCGGCGAGGAGGATTGGGCGTCGTTCCAGCAATGGATGGATGTGGCGCGCCAGCAAGGGCTCGACACCCGCACGCTCGACCGCAAGCAGATCGATTCGGTGGTGATGGGCATGCAAGGCCCGGCGCTCGGCGGCCTCTACACGCCGAGCGACGGTCAGGCCGAGCCGCGCCGCGCGGCTGCCGCTTTTGCTGCGCGGGCGGCGCAAGCCGGCGCGCTCTTTTTCGAAGGCTGCGGGGTGCTCGGCGTGGAGCGGGCGGCGGGCGCCGTCGCCGGAGTGGTGACCGAGCGCGGCACGGTGCGCACGTCGCGTTTTATTTGCGCGGCGGGCGCGAGCAGCTGGCGCCTCCTGAAGACATTGGGCCTCGAATTGCCGCAGCAGGCGGTGCGCGGCACATGCATGCGCACGAATCCGCTGCCGCCGGTGACCGCGTCGACCTTCTGGGGGCATGGGCTCGGCGTGCGGCAACGCGCGAACGGCGCGATCAATCTCGCCGACGACATGCAGGTCGACGTCGACATGACGCTCGGGCATTTTCGTGCGCTCAAATGGTTCCTGCCCGAGCTGTGGAGTCAGCGCGAGAAGTTCAGCTTTCATCTGAACGGCGCCTGTCTGCGCGATGTGCGGGACCGTCTGCCGGGCGTCGTGCCGGCGGCCGAGCGGCTGCTGCATCCGCGCGACCCGCATCCGCAACCGAATCCGCGCCACGCGCCGCGCGCCCTCGCGAAACTGCGCGCGCTCTTTCCCGCGTTGAAGGACGCGCAGGTGGTCGAATCCTGGGCAGGTCTGATCGACGTGCTGCCCGACGGCATTCCCGTCATCGACGCACCGCCGCAGGTCGGCGGTCTCACTATCGCGACGGGCTTTTGCGGCCATGGTTTCGCGATGGGACCGATCGTCGGCAAGCTGCTGGCGGAGATCAACGACGGCGGCAAGCCCTCGCTCGATCTGTCCGCGTTCCGCTTGCAGCGTTTTTTCGACGGCACGATGCAGCGGCCTCGCAGCATGCTGTGAGCGCGACCGCTCAGTTTCACTTTCCGCTTCTTCCTGGATCGCCTTTGCATGAATGAACCGACCTTGCGCCACGCCGGCGTTCCGTACTACACGCAGTGGGGCAGTCCCGAATGGGTTCGCCCGATTGTAGAGCGGGACGCCGACCCCTGCGACGATCCCGGCTGGCAAAGGAGCGGCTTCTCCGACCGCGAGCGCTACCGTTTCTGGGCCAAACGCCTGTGCGGGCTGACCTGCCTCGAGTCGGCGCTCGACTACTGGCGTATCGAACACCCTCCGCGCGCCGCGCTGCTGGACGAAGCGTTGCGGCACGGCGTGTATCGGCTGAGGGACGACGGCGGCGTCGACGGCCTGATCTATCGGCCGTTTGGAGAATGGGTGCGGGAGGCGTTCGGCGTGCGCGTCGACGTGCTGCCGCAGGCGTCGCTGGAAGAAATGGCCGGGCGTCTCGATGCGCACACGCTTGCCATCATCTCCGTCAGCCCGGAGATCCGCTATCCCGACGAGCCGAACCAGCGGCAGGGCGGACATCTCGTCCTGCTGCACGGGCGCGATGCCGGCGGCGTGTGGTTTCACAATCCGTCCGGCATCGAGCCGCACCAGGCCGACGTCTATCTGCCTTTCGCGACGATGACGCGTTTCTACGCCGGCCGCGGCATGACGCTCAGCCGCGGGGAGGGCTGAGCGTGCTTCGTGCCGCGCTTTACCGCCGCGCGTGAAGGCGGCGGCGCGGCAAGCCGGCAAGCCGGCAAGCCGGCAACGCGGCGAGTGCGGGCGGCGTCTGATCGGGCCCGTTTTCTGCTGGGTGGTTCGTACCGACATCAGCGATACAGGACCGGACATGAATAAAACGCACGCCCTGCTCGCCGCGAGCCTCCTCGCGCTTACCGCTGTCACCGCGGCTCATGGGGTGACCCGCGACCAGCAGGCCAAGGCCTGCCGCGGCGACGCCATGCATTTTTGCGCTGCCGAGATTCCCAACAAGGCGAAGATCACCGCCTGCATGAAGCAGCACGTCGACGAACTCAGTCCGCCATGCCGCGCGATGTTCAAGGGCGGCAAAACATCCGGGGACAGCGGCGCGAAGCAGGACGCCGCGCAGTGAGCGGGTGGATGGGCGGCGCACCGGGCATCGGCGCGAGCATCGGCGGGCTGGCGAGACGCATGCGCGGCGGTGGGGCGTCGTAGAAGCGTCGTAGAATCGGCGGTTTCGACTGCGACCACACCGATTTGTCCATGACCCGTCCGATCACGCAGATTTTCGACGCCGACGCGACCGCGCGGCTCACACCCTACGCGGCGCTCGTCGACGCGCTCAAGCGCACGAGCCTTGATTACGCCCAGCGGCGCATCGCGAGTCCGGAGCGGCTCGGCGTGCCGCTGAACGCCGGCGGCATTCTGCTGTCGATGCCGGCGGCCGCGCCCGACCTCGCAATCCACAAGCTCGTCAACGTGTGCCCGGGCAACGGCGCGCGCGGCCTGCCGACCATCCACGGTCAGGTCATGGCGCTCGACGCCGACACGGGCGAGACGCTCTTCATCCTCGACGGCCCGACGGTGACGGGGCGTCGAACCGCAGCCATGTCGATGCTCGGCGTAAGCACGTTTGCCGCCGCGGCGCCGCACGAGTTTCTGCTGATCGGCACCGGCACGCAGGCGCTCAATCATCTCGAAGCGATCGGCGAACTCTATCCGCAAGCGCGCGTGTGGGTGAAGGGCAGTGCGCCGGCGCGTGCCAAGGCGTTTTGCGCCGCGCATCAGGGCAAGGCGTTCGAGCTGCGGCCGCTTGCCGAGCCGCACGCAGCGCTGCCGGAATCGATCGAGGTTGTCATTGCGCTCACCACGAGCCGCCAGCCTGTCTACGACGAAGCGGCGCGCGCGGGGCGCCTCGTGATCGGCGTCGGTGCGTTCACGCCGGATATGGTGGAGATCGGCGCGCGGACGCTCGCGGGCAGCGCGCTTTTCGTCGACGACGAGGCCGGTGCCCGGCACGAAGCCGGCGATTTCATTCAGGCAGGCGTCGATTGGACCGGCGTGCGCGGCATCGCCTCGGTGCTCGACATGGCGGCGCCTGCGCCGCACACGCCGGTGGTATTCAAGAGCGTCGGCTGTGCGGCGTGGGATCTGGCGGCCTGCCGCGTCGCGCGCGAGGCGCTTGCGCGCGGTTGAGGAACAGCGCACTGGCAGCCCGCTTCTTGTGCCCCCGCGACGGAAAAACGCCTTTAAAACAGCGGCTTGCCGGAAGGTTTGGCATATTGCGCCAAGCTGCGGCGCATGTTGCCGTGCAAACAATCGCAAAACGTTGCACCATAGGCGTTTGCCGGAAAAACCGCCGATGCCCGCCGTGAACGCGGCGCCTGCGCTTTTTCCGCATTGGACCGGGGCCCACGGGCGGGTCCCTGGCCGCAGGGGCCTTCGGCGCCTGACGACACCTTCCTTCTCACGACGCTGCGACTGCGCTATGACGACTCAACACGCTTCTGCGACTCCCGAGCTTCCGCTCGACATGATCATCTTCGGCGGCACCGGCGACCTGTCGTTTCGCAAGCTGCTCCCCGCGCTGTATATGGCGCATTTGCATTGCAACCTGCCGCCCGAAACACGCATTCTCACTATCGGGCGGAAGCCCTGGTCGCGCGAGGAATACATCGCCGAATTCATGGAGCAGAAGGCCAAGCCCTTCATCGAAAAGAAGGCGTTCGACGCGGCCGCGTGGGACAAATTTCTCGCGCTGTTCGAATACGTGCGCATGGACGTCGATTCGGCCGAAGACTATCAGCGGCTGAAGGAAGCCTCGCGGGACGGCGTGCGCCGCGCGTTCTATCTGGCGACGTCGCCGGATCTGTTCACGAACATCTGCGACAACCTCTCGGCGGCGGGGCTCGTGGACGAGCTGTCGCGCGTCGTGCTCGAAAAGCCGCTCGGCCATGACCTCGCGTCCGCCAAGGAGATCAACACGGCGGTCGGCAAGCATTTCAGCGAGGCGCAGATCTACCGGATCGACCACTATCTCGGCAAAGAGACCGTGCAGAACCTGATGGTGCTGCGCTTCGGCAATCCGATTTTCGGGCCGCTGTGGCAGGCGCCGTATATCAAGCGCGTGCAGATCACGGTCGCCGAAACGGTCGGTGTGGGCAGCCGTGCAGGCTTCTACGACAAGACCGGCGCGCTGCGCGACATGGTGCAGAACCACCTGCTGCAACTGCTGTGCATCGTCGCGATGGAGCCGCCGGTCTCGCTCGATCCCGACGCGGTCCGCGATGAAAAGCTCAAAGTGCTGCGCTCGTTGCGGCCCATGACGCCCGAGGACATCGCGCGCGACACGGTGCGCGGCCAGTACACGGCAGGCGCGGTGGACGGCGAGGCGGTGAAGGGCTATCTGGAGGAAGAGAATGTGCCGGCCGGCAGCCGTGCGGAGACTTTCGTCGCGTTGCGCGCGCATATCAACAACTGGCGCTGGGCCAACGTGCCGTTTTTCCTGCGCACCGGCAAGCGTATGCAGAAGAAGGTGTCGGAGATCGTCATCGAATTCTCCGATTTGCCGTTCTCCATCATTCCGAGCGGCGGGCGCAACTACGGCAACCGTCTCGTGATCCAGTTGCAGCCGGAAGAATCGATCCAGCTTCAGATGCTGGCGAAGGAGCCTGGCAGCGGCATGCACATGCTGCCGGTGAATCTGAACCTCGACTTGCAGCAGGCGTTCACCGAGCGGCGCGCGGAAGCGTATGAGCGTTTGCTGATCGACGTGATTCGCGGACGCCTCACGCACTTCATGCGCCGCGACGAACTCGAGGCCGCGTGGGCCTGGGCCGAGCCGATCCTCGACGGCTGGGCGAAGTCGGGCGAGCGGCCGCGCAACTATACGGCAGGTACCTTCGGGCCGGCGGCGTCGACTGCGTTGATGGCGCGGGAAAATGCCGTATGGGCAGAGGAGTCGCAATAAGCGGCGCTTGCCGGTGGTGTCCGCCGTCCAATGAAAAACGGCCCGCGTACTGAACGCGGGCCGTTTTTTTGCGGGCGGCGTCTCGCGCTAAGGCAGCGAGATCGTCAGCGTGGCCGATTGCGGCCCGAGCTTGACGACTTGCGAATAGGGCGCCAGCGTGCGCAGCGTCTGATCGCGCAGATACGTGTTCAAGCCGAGATAGGCGAGCAGGCCGACGAGCGCGAACACCGCGCCGATCGACCACAACGGCACTTCGCGCTTCAGACGGTGCGCGACCTGATCGGGCAGCGGCCAATGCGGCGCGAACGGTGCGCGCTTGCCCTTCATATGCGCGATTTCATCGCCGATGCGCGCGGTCAGATACGCGAGCTTCTCCGGCCCTTCCAGCAGATACTTGCCCTGGAAGCCGAGCAGCAGGCACATATGAAACACCTCGAGCGATTGCAGGCGCGCGGCGCCTTGCGCGCGGCATTCCTCGAGATACTGGAAGAACTTCTCGCCCGCGAGCTGCTCGCCGAACAGCACCAGTTGCAGCGGGCGGCGCTCCCACTCGGTGCGAATCCTGAAGCTGGAGGACAACACCGATTCGTCGATCGCCGCGCAAAACGCAAACTTGGACGCATACACGTCTTCCGCGGATGCGTTGAGCTTCTTCGCGCCGCGTTCGAAGTCGCCGAGAAACTGCTGGATGCGCTGACTGAATTCATGCGCATCGCCCGGTTCGCGGCCGTTCTTCAGCAAAAAGAGCATGAAGAAGCCGTCGTACAGCAGGTCGAGCAGCGAGCGAACCTGATAACTCGGCTCGGCCGCCGGCGCGGGTGTCGCGGCAGGCGTGCTGCCGCCGAAAAGTGAAGGCGCGTAGCTCATGAGGTGACCGCGATCAGTTCAAGTTGAAGATCGTTGATGCCCGAGGGCGCGTAGATCATGGCGGACTGCGCTTGCAGCATGCGCTCGTACAGCCCGCCGCGCGGCTCGCAGGAGAAATAGCAGGCGCCAGGCCGCACCGGAATCGCGGGCGGCACCTGCGGCGTGTACACGAGCCGCACGCCCGGCATGGCCGAGAGCACGAGCTTGTCGACATCGTCGGGCGCACCCACCTTGAAGCGCGCGGGCACCGCTTCCACGAGCTCGGCAGTGGGCATGTCCGCAGACACGGCAATGTAGAACAGGGTCTTGTCGTCGATCTTGCCCGAATCGAGCCGGCCCGCATGAAACGACGGGCGCACTTCTTCCAGCGCGATGGCAAAGTACCGCGTGGAGATCACCGTTTCGAGCAGATCGCGCAGGATCGTGTCGAGGCGCGCGAAGCCGGGCCCCGGATCGTCGTGGCGATAAGCCGGCAGATCGGAGAGCGCATAGCCCTTCGAGAACGTCATCAGTTGGCCGGCAAGGCGCAACAATTCCTGAAAGAGGCGCTCCGGATGCAGCGCCGAATGCTGATACAGATGCGCAAGCGACGCGAACGCCGCGCTTGCCGTGTGCAGCAGCCAGAACGACGCGATGTCGCCGGAACGGAATTCGATAATGTTCTTGGTCGGCTCGCGGTGAAAGCCGTACAGCGCATTGACTTTCGCCTGCAATGCGTCGATCAACTGGCGCAGCCGCTGATGCAGCACCGGCGATGCCTCGATCGCGAGACAGGGCGGCACGAAGCTGTCGTCGATTTCAAAGCCCGAGGTGGCCGTGCGGCGCACACGCACGAGCGGCACCGAGAGCAGTTGATCGCGCGGCTCGCTGTGCGCGATCAGCTTGACGCTCGTCTTGAGAAAGGTGATGTCGGCTTCGGCGGCGTCCGTGAAATGGTCTGCTACCGGCGTCTCTTCGCTCACGTAACGCGCGACGAAGCCCGCGTTGCTGTCCTGCGAATAGTTGGCGCCCGTCTCGCGCAGCGGATGCAGCGCAAGATAAAACGTGAATTCGTTGATGCCGTCCGGCAGCGTGTCGAGCGCGATGGGCGGCGGCAGATCGTCCGCCTGCGGCGCGGAGTAGAGCGCGCCGTCGGGAAACACCAGCGACAGTTCGCTCACGCGCAGCACGTTGCTGCCGAGCGCGTCGCGGTCGAAGCGCGCAGAGCGCACGCCCCAGTTGTACGGCTGGATGGCCTGAATCGACTCGAAGAGGCGCGCCTCATGGTAGGCGTCCTGACGCTGAAAATGCTGCGGCCGCAGAAACAGGCCTTCTCCCCAGAGCACTTTTGCGGAATAACTCATCTCAAACCTGTTATATGGGTTCAGCGTGCGGCGCGCCCGCAATAACCCGATTCGGGCGTCGCATGGTTAATTCTCTGAAAATGTTAAATCGCCTTGTCACCGTACTTTTTAACCGCAGCTCACCGAAGAAAGCATATTGAGCGGCTGCGCGGGCAATCCCTGTTCCGGCGGGATCACCGTGCCGTTGGTCACGGTCATTGCACAGTTATGCAGGCCGACCATTATGCCGGATTTCTCCGACTTCGCCGGATCGAAGGCGAATTTCCAACGCTGCATGGCCGGATCGCGGAATAGCGCGACGATACCGAATGCCTGCGCTTCTCGCGACACCTTTTCGGTAACAATGTAACGCTGGCCCGGGATTAGCGTCACTTCGCGCACGCCGAGCAAATCGCCGCCCAGCGTGGTCTTTTCCTTTGTGGCGTCGGTAAATGCGTCGAATGGCGCCTGCTGGAAGGAGGTGGGGTCTTTCAGCACGTAAAGCCGCACGACCAGTGCCAATGGCCGTTTGTCATTCGCGGCATTCAGATTCGGCGCCGCATATAACGTAAGTGGGACATTGCGTGGCGGTTTCTGCGCGTCCGGCACATCGGGCTTGCCGAGGCCGCTTGCCTGCAAAGCCGCGTTGGCCGCGGCTCCGAGCACGGTCACGCCCGCGGCGCAACCGCCGAGAAGGGCGCATGCGGCGGCCTCTATAATCAATAACGATGCATGGCGAACAAGACGCGAATTCATATACCTCGACCGGCTGGCCGCCGTCCCCCGTCTAAACATCCATTAACAAATGCTTCCGGACAGATTTTGGCAACGAATGCCGCGTTCTGCCGCTTTCTGCCATTCGCTGGCGCTTTATGCAACACGCATGTAATGCTGGTGTGAGCAGACTTTCTGCGCCACGAGTGGAAATTTTTTCCGGCGTCTCAGCCCGGACTATTGCGCCAGGAAACAATTTCTGCATGTCCCGTTTTAAAGAACCATGCGGATTTTTTTCGTGCAATGCTTCTTCACATGAAAGTTGAAATATCGAAAATTGGCCTGTACTATACCCGCGCACTTGAAGCAAAGCAAAACTCCGGTTTCTCCCTCGAATTAAAAAATCGCACGTCGGTGAAAAACGATGAATGACCGTCTGTTAGTAAAACTATCTGGGGTAGTGTTGGCTTGCGGCGTGATCGCCGGTTGCGCGACACAGGGCAACAATGCGGCAACCACACCGGAGGCTTTTAATAAGCAACTCGCGGACGCCGATACGGTCGCTAAAGGCGGAGATCAGGACCGCGCCATCGCGCTTTATCAGCAGCTTTCAAAATCGGATCCGACGCGCGAAGAGCCGTGGTCGCGCATTGCGCAGATCCAGTTCGCGCAGGGCCACTACGGCCAGGCCATCGTCGCGGCGCAAGAAGCGCTGCAGCGCGACCAGACCGACCGTCAGGCAAAGAGCGTGCTGGCTGTTGCCGGTCTGCGCGTCGCCACGCAATCGCTCGGCGAGTTGCGCCAGGACGCGTCGCTCGCGGGCGACGCTAAATCGGACGCGCAGGCGCTCGCGAAGCAGTTGCGCGACACGCTTGGCGAGGCCACGCTGTTTCCGCCCGATCCCAACGACAAGCCGGCTCAGAAGAAGAAGCGCGTGATTCGCCGCGTCACGAAGAGCAAGGCCGGGGAAACGCCGGAGGCGAGCACCAGCGCCGCGGCGCCGGCCGCCACGCCGGTTGCTCCGGCGGCGCCCGCGCCCGCTGCGCCGGCAGCGCCCGCCAAGGCCGCGCAAAGCGGCGGCGCGTCCGATCCGTTCAGCGCGCTGCGCTGATCTTCACGCCTCACATCCGCATTCGGGAGCCGACGATGGCGAAGAAAGAAAGCATACAAAAACGCTTGCAGAAAGTGCGGCCGCCCCGCGTGCAGCTCACCTATGAGGTGGAGCGCGGCGATGCGATCGAAGTCAAGGAGCTGCCGTTCGTCGTCGGCGTGGTTGCCGATCTGGCGGGGCAGTCGGAAGTCGAACAGCCGAAGCTGCGCGATCGCAAGTTCGTCAACATCGACCGCGACAATTTCGACGACGTCATGAAGGCGATCGAGCCGCGCGCTGCTTTTCAGGTGGACAACCGTCTGAGCGAAGCCGGCGGCAAATTCGCAGTCGATCTGCGTTTCAAGTCGATGGCCGATTTCAATCCGGACGAAGTGGTCGCGCAAATCGAGCCGCTGCGGCGTCTGCTCGAAGCGCGCTCGAAGCTTGCCGACCTGCGCAACAAGCTGGCCGGCAACGACAAGCTGGAAGACCTGCTCTCCGAAGTGCTCAACAACACGCAGCAGCTGCAGACGCTGGCGAAAGACCACGGCGGCGCGCCGGATCACGACAAGCAAGGCGAATAAGTACGGGGTGTGAGATGAATCAGCAAACGGCAGCAGCTCAACTCGCCACTGCGCAAAGCGGCGCCGAATCCACGCTGCTCGACGAGATCGTCGAGAAAAGCCGCGTGGCGAAGTCGGATTCCGAACACGCGCGCGCGAAAGATCTGATCGGCGAACTCGTGCGCGAGGTGCTCGACGGCACGGTGGTCGTTTCCGACAATCTGTCGGCCACCATCGACGCGCGCGTTGCCGAACTCGACCGCCTCATTTCGGCGCAGTTGAGCGCGGTGATGCACGCGCCCGAGTTCCAGCGCATGGAAAGCACGTGGCGCGGGCTCGATTATCTGTGCAAGGAGAGCAACACCGGCGCCACGGTCAAGATCAAGGCGCTGCATGCACCCAAGCGCGATCTGGTGCGCGACTTCAAGACCGCGATTGAATTCGACCAGAGCGCGCTCTTCAAGAAGATCTACGAAGAAGAGTTCGGCACGTTCGGCGGCTCGCCGTTCGGCGCGATCATCGGCGACTTCGAGGTCACGCGCCAGCCCGAAGACGTGTACTTCATCGAACAGATGTCGCACGTCGCAGCGGCCGCGCATGCGCCGTTTATCGCGTCGGCGTCGCCCGAATTGCTGGGCCTTGAAACGTTTGCCGATCTCGGCAAGCCGCGCGACCTCGGCAAAGTATTCGATACGGTTGAATACGCCAAGTGGAAGTCGTTTCGCGACTCGGAAGACTCGCGCTACGTCGGCCTCACGTTGCCGCGTTTTCTCGGCCGCCTGCCGTTCAATCCGAAAGACGGCGCCACGGCGGAAGGCTTCAACTTCGTCGAGGACGTGGACGGCACCGACCACAGCAAGTACCTGTGGTGTAACGCGGCATGGGCGTTCGCCGCGCGTCTCACGGCCGCATTCGACGACTTCGGCTGGTGCGCCGCGATTCGCGGCGTGGAAGGCGGCGGTCTGGTCGAAGATCTGCCCACCCACACGTTCAAGACCGACGACGGCGAAATCGCGCTGAAATGCCCGACCGAAATCGCGATTACGGACCGCCGCGAAAAAGAATTGAGCGACCTCGGATTCATTCCGCTCGTGCATTGCAAGAACTCCGACTACGCCGCATTCTTCGCCGCGCAATCGGTGCAAAAGCCCAAGAAATACAGCACCGACAGCGCCAATGCCAACGCCGTTCTGTCCGCGCAATTGCAGTACATCTTCTCCGTATCGCGCGTTGCGCATTACCTGAAGGCGATGATGCGCGACAAGATCGGCAGCTTCGCGTCGGCGCAAAACGTGGAAGTGTTCCTGAATCGCTGGATCTCGCAGTACGTGCTGCTGGACGACAACGCCACACAGGAACAGAAAGCGCAGTTCCCGCTGCGCGAAGCATCGATTCAGGTGTCGGAGATTCCTGGTAAGCCCGGCGCCTATCGTTCCGTCGCGTTTTTGCGCCCGCATTTCCAGCTCGACGAACTGTCCATTTCGTTGCGGCTCGTCGCCGATCTGCCGAAACCGGCCAATTCATAAACCAGATTCAGAAAGCCCGGGCCGGCCGCCCGGGCTAGCTGCTAAAACCACCTCTTTGGGGAGTCGATGAGTTATGAAGGACATCTATTTAAAATTCGGCAATCCGGCGATCAAAGGCGAGTCCGCCGATAAGGATCACGCTGGCTGGATCGAAATCGATTCGTGGAGCCACGCAATCACGCAACCGCGTTCGGCGACGGCATCCACCGCAGGCGGCCACACGTCCGAGCGTTGCGAACACGCCGACATGGTGTTCACGAAAGACATCGACGTGGTGAGCCCGCTGATTTATCAGCACGCATCGGGCGGCACGACGTTCGACGAAGTCACGATCGATTTCATGCGTTCGGACGGTGAAGGCAATCGCATCAAGTACCTCGAAGTGAAGCTCAAATACGTGATCATCTCGAGCGTCACGCCGAGCGTCGTGGGCGAAGGTTTGCCGAGCGAGCAATTCTCGCTGAAGTACGCTGCCGTGCAGTGGAAGTACACGCAGCAGAAGATCGGCGGCAATCAGGGCGGCAATGCGCAGGGCGCGTGGAGCCTGACGAAGAACGACAAGACTTACGCGGTGTAACGCAGGTGCGTGCGCCGTGGCGCCATGCCTGAAAGGGCCACAGCGCGCGGCGCGCGTAGCATGAACCGCTTCTTCGGACGCTGATGAAACGCTTCGAACCCAGCTTTCTCGACAAGCTGTTCGACGACGAACCGCATTTGCCGGCTTCCCCGGCGATGCGGCAATTGTCGTTGGACGAATTGAAAAGCACGGTCGCGCGCGACGTCGAGGCAATATTGAATACGCGCATTGCGCTGACCGAGCACGAGCTGGCCGCTTTGCCCGAGTGTCAGCGCTCCGTGCTTACTTATGGTCTGAACGACTTCGCAGGTCTGAGTCTCGCGAGTCACTATGACCGCACGTTCATCTGTAAATCGATTCAGCAGGCCATTGCACGGCATGAGCCGCGCTTGCAGCAGGTATCGGTCACACTCGAACTGAACGAACAATCGACCAATGCGCTTTACTTCGCCATTCAGGCGCTGCTGGTCGTTCATCCGGCAGAAGAACCGGTGAGTTTCGACGCAATGTTGCAGCCTTCCACATTGCAATACTCGGTGACGCGCGCACGCGCGAAACTGTAAGTACTGTTTTTTGTTTAATACGCCCGGCTTCAATACCGCCTGACTGCTGCCGTGACGCGCAACGGCGCGAAGAAGTCGAGCGCTGAAGGTTCGGGTGCGGGGATAGATAGATGGAAGAATTGCTGCCGTATTACGAGCGCGAACTGTCGTTTCTACGGCGCTATTCGCGCGATTTCGCCGAGCGCTACCCGAAGATCGCGGCGCGTCTTGCCATGTCCGGCGAGCACTGCGAAGATCCGCACGTCGAGCGGATGATCGAGTCGTTCGCATTGCTCGGCGCGCGCATCAACAAGAAGCTCGACGACGACTACCCCGAATTCACAGAAGCGCTGCTGGAAGTGCTGTACCCGCACTATCTGCGGCCCTTTCCCTCCTGTTCTATCGCGCAGTTGGGCACTTCCGCGGCGCTGAGCCATCTGACCGAACCGGTTGTCATCGAGCGCGGCACCGAACTGAAGTCGCGGCCCATTCGCGGTGTGCAGTGCCGTTTCCGCACCGCGTACGACGTCACGCTCGCACCGCTGCGCATTTCCGAGGCGAAGTACACGTCGGTGGCCATGGCGCCGAGCGCGACGGTATTGCCGGGCAATGCCACCGCAATCCTGTCCATCACCTTTGAATCGACCGCTGCGCAACTCGACCTGTCTGCATTGAAAGTCAGCACATTGCGCGCGTATCTGCATGGCGAGCAGTCGTTTATCGCAGCGCTGGCGGACTGCCTGTTCGTCAATGCAATGGCGACCTATGTGGAGGCGGACCGGCGCGGCGTGTGGACGCCATTGCGCACGCCGCCTCTCGCGCAAGCGGGTTTTGATGAACATGACGCACTGATCGACTATCCGGCGAAATCGCACCCGGCTTACCGGCTTCTCACCGAGTACTTTGCCTTCCCGGACAAATTCAATTTCGCCGACTTCGACCTCGCGGCCATGACGCGAACCGCGGGCCGCTGCCAGCGCCTCACGCTGCATGTGGTGCTGAAAGAAGTGCGCAGCGATTCGCATGTGGCGCGCCTTCTCGACGCGTTGTCCGCGCACCACTTCCGGCTCTTCTGCACGCCGGTCGTCAACCTGTTCGAGCAGCACGGCGAGCCGATTCGCGTGAACCATCAGGCGGTCTCTTACCCGGTGGTGGCCGAAGCGCGCCGCGCCTTCGCATACGAGGTTTATTCCATCGATTCGGTGAAGCTCGTCAGGCAACAGGCGCATCAGGAATCCGTGACTGAGTTCCGGCCGTTCTATTCGCTGCATCATGGAGAAGCCGCGCGCGCCGGACACTACTGGTTCGCGCGGCGCAACGATTGGGTTGCGCAAAAAAGCCCCGGCTACGAGACGGAGATTTCGATTGTCGACATCGACTTCGAACCGGCCGCACCGCAAACCGATACGTTGAGCCTCGATCTCACCTGCACCAATCGCGATTTGCCCGCGGGGCTCGCGGTGGGTCTGGAGGGCGGCGATCTGTTTCTGGAAGGCGGATCGCTGACCGGCAGCATCGCGATGCTGCGCCGGCCGACGCCGAGCGTGCGTTTCGAACGGGGACGCGCGGCGCACTGGCGGCTGATTTCACATCTTGCGCTGAATCACGTGTCTCTGACGAACAGCGGTCTTTCCGCGTTGAAGGAAATGCTGGTGCTCTACGATCTGCGGCGCACGGCGGTATCGGCGCGGCATATCGACGGGCTTGTCGAAATCGAGCAGCGTGCGGCCGTGCAATGGCTTAGCGGCAAACCGTTCGCGACTTTCGTGCGCGGCATAGAAATTCGCCTGACTATCGACGAAGAACATTTTGTGGGTACGAGTCTCGCGTCGTTCGTGCGAGTGATCGATACATTCTTCGGGCTGTACGTGCATCTGAACAGCTTTGTGCAACTGGTCGTCGTGTCGAAACGCACGGGCGAGGAGATCTTGCGATGCAAACCGCGCAGCGGCGAATCGATCCTGGCGTAGTCGAGCAGCTTCTCGATGAGCCGCACCGCTTTGAGTTTTTTCAGGCGGTGCGCGTGCTCGAGAAGTGGTTCGCACAGCAAGCGCCGTCGGCCACCGGCAGATCCGGCGACATCGTCGCGCAGCGCATTGCCTTTCGCAATTCGCTGTCCATGTCATTTCCGCCGAGCGAAATTCACGGCGCGCAATCCTACGACGACAACGGCGCCGCGCTAAAGGAAAAGCCGCAGCGCACGGAGGCGCTCGAAAACGGCTTGCTCGACAAAGTGGACATTACGCCGGCGTTTTTCGGTTTGCTCGGCGGGCAGGGCGCGTTGCCGCTGCATTACACCGAGCAGATCATCGCGCGTGAACAGATCAAGCGCGACCGCGCCGCGCGCGAGTTCTTCGATGTCTTTTCGAATCGGGCCACTGCGCTCTTCTATGCGGCGTGGAAAAAGTACCGCTTGCCGTTCCACTACGAACTGGATCGCGACGAACGCTATTTGCCATTGCTGCTTGCGCTTGCCGGCGTATCCGACAACGACACCCGCAGCAGCCTGCAAAGCGGAGACGGTGCGCTGTTCGACGAAGCGATTGCAGGCTATGCACTGCCCGCGAGACACCGGCCCGTTTCGGCGGCCTACTTGCAACGCACGCTGTCGGACTACTTCAAGGTACCGGTGCGCGTTGAGCAGTTCGTTGGCAAATGGTATGACGTACCGCGCGATCAATTGACCGTACTCGGCAGTGTCAACGCGACACTCGGCGCAACGGCGCTGGCGGGCGAGCGCGTGTGGCAGCGCGACATGCGGGCACGGCTCGTCATCGGCCCGCTCGACAAGGCGGATTACGAGGCCTTTCTGCCGGGCGCCGATCGCGCGGTGGCACTCGAACGCATGCTGACGCTGCTCGCCGGCGTCACGCTCGAATACGAAGTGTCGCTAGTGCTGCGACGCGAGGCGGTGGGGCCGACGCTGCTGAGTCAAGGCGCGCGCCTTGGCTGGGACACTTTCCTCTCGACGCGCGACGCCGAGCGCGACCGCACCGATGCCCGCTACGAACTGCATGTGATTCACTGACCATAACGATAGAACCTGACCGGATCGCACGACATGAGCACGTCCCTCAACACCCTCATCGCCAAACTCAATCCGACCTGCCGTCAGGCAGCGTTGCTGGCGGCGAACAACTGTCTCGCGCGCGGTCACTACGAGGTGGACCTCGAGCATCTGCTCGTGGCGTTGCTCGACGAACCGGCAAGCGATGTTGCGCTCGCGCTACGTGCAAGCAGAATCGATTCCCATGCGTTGCGCGCAGATATAGAACGTGAATTGCAGCGCTTCAAAAGCGGCAATACGCGCACGCCGGTGTTCTCGAAACATCTGATCGATCTGCTCGAACAGGCGTGGCTGATTGCATCGCTCGATTCACAGATCGGGCGCATCCGTTCCGGCCATTTGCTGCTCGCATTGCTGAGCGCGCCGGATCTCGCGCAGTTCGCCGAGCGCATGTCGCCGCTTTTGCGGGATGTACGCGTGACCGATCTGAAGCACAAAATCGACGAGGTGACGGCGGGCTCGCGAGAAGCCGAGCGCAGTCATGACGTCCAACGCGCAGAAGAAGGCGCGGACAATCCGGAAGTTTTGGCTTCGGCGCCGGGCGCGCCGTCGCGAACCCCCGCGCTCGATACCTACACCAGCAACCTCACGCAGCGCGCGCGCGAAGGCAAGATCGATCCGGTGATCGGTCGCGAAGGCGAGATTCGGCAGACTATCGACATCCTGATGCGGCGCCGCCAGAACAATCCGATCATGACGGGCGAGGCCGGTGTCGGCAAGACGGCGGTGGTCGAAGGTCTCGCGCTGCGCATTGCGGCAGACGACGTGCCCGCTCCGCTCAAAGGTGTGGCACTGCACGTGCTCGACATGGGCCTCTTGCAAGCTGGCGCGAGTGTGAAGGGCGAGTTCGAGAATCGCCTGAAAAATGTGATCGACGAGGTGAAGAAGAGCCCGCATCCGATCATTCTGTTTATCGACGAAGCGCATACGATCATCGGTGCCGGCGGTCAGGCAGGGCAAAACGATGCGGCAAATCTACTGAAGCCCGCGCTCGCACGCGGCGAACTGCGAACGATTGCGGCAACGACGTGGAGCGAGTACAAGAAGTACTTCGAAAAAGACGCCGCACTCGCGCGCCGTTTCCAGGTCGTGAAGATCGAAGAGCCGAGCGAGACGCTCGCGGCGGCCATGCTGCGCGGTATGGCGTCGCTCATGGAAAAGCACTTCAATGTGCGCGTGCTCGACGACGCCATCACAGAAGCTGTGCGGCTGTCGCATCGCTACATTAGCGGCCGGCAACTGCCGGACAAGGCGATCAGCGTGCTCGACACCGCGTGTGCAAAAGTGGCGCTCGCGCATAGTTCGACACCGGCGGCAATCGACGATACGAAAAAGCGCCTCGAGCGCATCGACGCGGAAATTGCCGCGCTCGAGCGAGAAGCGGCGAGCGGCGCTCAACACGAGGAACGGCTCGCGCAATTGCGCGATCTGCGCGAAGAAGACCTGAAGCATCTTGCCGAAGACGAGGCACGCTACGACAAGGAACGTGCGCTCGTTACGGAGATCGTGGCGCTGCGCGCGGACATCGACGCGGCGCGCGTGAGCAGCGCCGACGCCGACGAGGCGCACAAAGCACAGCAGGCGCACGAAACCCTCGCGCTGCGCGTGGCCGAATTGCATGCGCTGCAGGACGCAGAGCCCATGGTCCCGCTGCAGGTGGATGGGCACGTGGTGGCTGAAATCGTTGCGTCGTGGACGGGTATTCCGCTCGGCCGCATGGTCAAGGACGAAATTCAGACCGTGTTAAACCTGCAGCCGCTGCTTGCCTCCCGGGTGATCGGCCAGGACCATGCGCTCGAAGCGGTCGCGCAGCGGGTGCGTACGGCCAGTGCCAATCTGGAAGATCCGAACAAACCGCGCGGCGTGTTCATGTTCGTCGGACCCTCGGGCGTCGGCAAGACCGAAACGGCCCTCGCACTCGCCGACGTGCTGTACGGCGGCGAGCGCAAGATGGTCACCATCAACATGAGCGAGTACCAGGAAGCGCACAGCGTCTCGGGTCTCAAAGGCTCGCCGCCCGGCTACGTCGGCTATGGCGAGGGCGGAGTCTTGACCGAGGCAGTGCGCCGCAACCCGTATTCGGTGGTGCTGCTCGACGAAGTGGAAAAAGCGCATCCCGATGTACTCGAAATGTTTTTCCAGGTGTTCGACAAAGGCACGATGGACGATGCCGAAGGCCGTGAAATCGACTTTCGCAATACGCTCATCATTCTCACGTCGAATGTCGGTTCGCAAGCGGTCATGCAGGCTTGTCTGAACAAGAGCGCCGAGGAGTTGCCCGATGCCGACGCACTTGCCGAAACGTTGCGTCCGCAACTGTACAAAGCGTTTAAACCGGCATTTCTAGGCCGCATGAAAGTGGTGCCGTACTACCCGATTTCCGACGACGTGCTCGCCGAGATCATCGAATTGAAGCTGCAGAGAATTCGCCGCCGTATCGAATCGAATCACAAAGCCGTGTTCGAGTGGGACGAGTCGCTCGTCGATGCGGTGCTGGCGCGCTGCACTGAAGTGGACTCCGGCGCGCGCAACGTCGACCATATTCTGAACGGCACGCTGTTGCCTGAAGTCGCGCAGCACGTGCTGGGACGAATCGCGAACGGGGCGACAATCGAGCGCATTTCGGTGCGCGCGACCGAAGCCGGCGACTTCGACTATGCCGTTGTATAAGCGGTCTCATGAATGCAAATTGATAGCTCTATGCCATGCCGATCAACCTGAACACGCTGCTTGCTCCCATTACAGAGGCTGCGCCCTGCGGTGAAGATCTGCTCTTTTCCGCCGATTTCGATGCGATCCAGCACGCGCGGCGTTTTGAAGACCCGTCGCTGGATCAAGGCGAATGGGTCACCGACATCAAGGAAGCCGACTGGCCTTTCGTGGTGGAGCGCTCCAGTGCGTTGCTGCAGACGCAGACCAAAGACTTGCGCCTCGCGGTCTGGCTCACGGAAGCACTCGCCATCGAGGAGGGCATAACCGGCCTCACACAGGGATACGCGCTGCTGACCGGGTTGTGCGAAAAGTATTGGGATGCAGTCCATCCGCTGCCGGAGGGCGACGATACCGAGTACCGCCTCGGCAATGTGGCGTGGCTCGTGGGACGAACCGGCGATCTGCTGCGTGCGATGCCGCTGACGTCGTCGCAAGGAAACGTGTACAGCACAATTGACTGGGACGTCGCCGCGCACGTTGCGCAAGCCGTGAAGCGCGATCCCGATCATGCCGACGACATCGCTCGCGGCAAGCCTTCCATTGAGCAGATCGACGCGTCAAAGCGTGCCACGCCCCCCGCGTTTTACTCGACGTTGCTGGCCGAGCTGAAGGCTTTCGAAGCGGCGATGCTCGCGCTGGAGCAGGAGTTGGACCGCCGCGCTGCCGACTCCGCGCCGAGCTTCCGTCAAGCCAGGGACGCGTGTGAAAGCGTGTTCCGTCTTGCCGAACGCTTTGCGCGCGAGCTGGGCGCGAATATCCAGGCGCAGCAGGCGCCCGCCAGTGGCGCGAGCGCGGCGACGTCCCATGAACACGAACGTGCGGAGCCCACGTTCAAAACCTCACTGCAACGCGAGGAGCCTGTGTTGACCTCTACGCCGACCACCGCCATTGCAGGAATCCAGAGCCGCGCGCACGCGGTCGCCCAGTTGCGTGCCGTGGCGCGGTTCTTTCGCAGCACGGAGCCCCACAATCCGGCTGCATACTTCGCCGACAAAGCTGCGGAGGCCGCCGACATGCCGCTGCACCAGTGGCTCTCCACGGTGGTGAAAGACGACGGGTCGCTCGCGCATATACGCGAGCTGCTGGGTGTGAAGCCCGAAGAAAACAGCTAGATGCCCGCGTTGAAATGGAAAAAAGCCTGGCTGCGGTCGATTGACCGAGTCGGGCTTTTTTCATGTGTGCCGTGCCCGCAAGCAGGCCGCCAATATAGTTAGGACCCCGCGCGAAACTCGATACGCCGGTTGCGCGCGCGTCCGTCCGCCGTATCGTTCGACGCGATCGGCTGGTCGGGCCCGACGCCCGTCGTGCTCATCTGCTGCGGTGGAATGCCCTTGGCGACGAGGTAACCCTTCACGGCATCGGCGCGTGCCTGGCTCAGCGCGATATTCGACGCGCGGTTGCCCGAGTTGTCCGTGTGACCGATGATCGCGACGGTCTTTGTCGTCATCTTCTGCATGGCCGCCGCCATCTGGTCGAGAATCGCGCGGCCTTGCGGCGTGAGCGTCGCGCTGCCGGTTTCGAATTCAATCGTGCGATTGGCGAGCGTCTGGTCGAGCAGGCCCTGCTCGGAGGCACTCACGCGCAAGCCGTTCTTGATCGTATAAGTGGGATTCAGCGCATTCGCCATGTCGCTCGCGAGTTGCTGGCGTTGCGACTCGTTGCGCACTTCGCCCTTCACGTCGATCTGCGTGCCGTCTATTTTCAACTGCCCCTTGCTGATCTGCTTGAGTTGCGGGCCGATCAGCTTTTGCACATTCGCGGACCAGTTCGGCGGCGTCGCGACGTCGGCGACCTCGATCTGATCGACGACGTTAGCCGCGCCATACGTGTCGCGCAAACGCGCGAGCACAGCGGCTTTGGTGGCTTCGTCGGGCACCTTGCCGCCGACCACGACCTGGCCCGGCGTCGCATTGGCGGGCGGCGGCGACGCCGTCACCGCGCCGGTGCCGGCGCCGGTCGTGCCGCTCGCGAGGCCCGCGGTGTTGAGCGGAGGCGCACTGGACGAAGCGGAGGGCAGCGCCGTCGTGCGAATCGACATGCTGCTGTTGTCGACCGGCGTGACGCGAGCCGGACCGTCGTTGTCGGCGCGAGCGAGCGGGCTGACCAGGCCCATAACGAGCGGGCCCACGAGCAGACTCACGAGCAGCGCGCCTGAACGAGTGCGTGATGTGATCATCGCGTTACGCTCCCGTGAAGGCTTCGCGGAACGTGTCGATGCTGACGCGCAAGGACAGTTGCGGTTGGTCGAGATAGCTGACGAGCTTGCTGATGCCATGGTCGTTCTGTGCGTGTTCGTCGATCCACTCGGGGTCGTCGATGTCGATGTTGTGTGCTGCATAGGCTTGCGGATCGACCACGCTGTGCAGCGTTTTCGCCGACGCACCGTTAAAGCCGATGATGAGCCGCTCGCGCTCCGCGATCGTGCCGATGAAAATGGCCAGTTCGAAATCCGCCTGCGCGACGAACGGCGCAATCAGTTCGAGCCAGAAAGCCGCGACGAGGCTGCGATAGAACGGGTCGTTGGGCAGGGGGAGCGTGAGCCCGCGTTCGAGATGCGACGAGCCGCTTTGCATGACCGGACGCAGCAGCGAACCCAGCGCGAGCATCGCGCCGCGCAGGCGCACTGGATGCCCGCTTGCAAGCAGCATCTGTTCGAGCCCGGCGAGCGTCTGGTGTTCGACGAAATCGTTGAAGGTGCCGTCATGCGGATTGCCCGGGCCGCCGCCGATTTCAATGGGCACCTGCGTTTCGCCGAGCGCCTGCAATGCGCCGGCCGGCTCGCTTGCGCCGAGCAGGGGCTTCATTTGCGCCGACACACGCGACCACAAACGCGCGAATGCGAGGGGACTGTGCGCGAGAAACGTGAGCGGCTTCTCGACCTCGAGCGCGGTGGCGGCAAGAAACGGAAAGCGTCGCGACGACTGGTCGTGACTTGCAACCATATGGCCAGCAATCGCTAGCTTGCTGCGCGAGCCGAGAAACGCGAAGTGCATGGGCTTCGCGTTTTCGTAGACGATCTTCCAGCGTGGATCGTCGGTGAGCAGCTCCATTGCTTCGGCGATCCAGCGGTCGAGCGTGGCGAGCAGCTGCGGGTTATGCGGGCTCTTTACAAAGTCGCCGCGCGAGGGAATCTTGCCGAAGTACGCGATCTGCGCCTGCACGGTCTGCGTCATTGCGCACCTCCTGTATTCGAAACCGCGGCCGTGGCCGGCCGCGCCGCCGGCACCGCCGACGCGACGGGCGCCGCACTACTGGCTGTGTTCGTGGCAGCGACGGAATTGGCCGCCGCGCTTACGTCCGCCACCGAAGAAGGCAGACGCAGCCCGCGCAGGCTTTGCTGCTGCGGCGCGTCGCTGCTGCCGCCCGAGGCTTGCGACGTGCTGATGATGCGCATGCTGACCGCCACCGTCACGTTGCCTTGCGTCCACGACAGATCGAAGGTGCCGTCCGGGCGACGCTTGCGCTGCGCCGAATTGATCAGCTTCTCGAGACCGTAGCGGCCCGGTTCGTTGACGAGTTGCAAGGTGCGTCCGTCGAAGGTCGTGGCCGACAGCGTGGCGCCGGGCGACCCCGACGGATTCGGCCACACGAAGTTGGTCCATTGCGGCGGCGTGTTGCGGTAACGCATCTGCTGGCCGTCGATGGCGAGCGTGTACTCGGTCGTGCCGCTGCTCGGCTGCGGCAGGATCTGGAACACGGTCTGCGGTTCCGCCGAGCTCTGGCCTGCCGACGCGCCCGCTGCACCGCCCGCAAGCGGCGCGACCCAGCGCGCGAACCCATTCGTGAAGTCCGGCGTGAGCGCGAGGCCCATGTCGCCCCATGTGCGCGCTGTCAGCGTGTCGCCGCGGCGCACCGCGAGCGGCCCGAGCGTGGTCCCGACGAACTTCGCAATCGAGCCGTCCGGTCCGAACACCTGCGCGATTTCACCTGCACCGGCTTCCACCTTCGCGTCGCCGGCAAACGGATATTTGCTGGCGAGCGAGTTCTGGAATGTTTGGTACACCTGTGCATTCCACACCTTGTTGACTTCGACGCTGGCAGGCTGGATCACCACGGCGTACGCGGCCATCAAAGGGCGTACGAGCAGCGGACGCAGGGCTTTACGCTGCGAATCGGTGAGGCCCGTCAACATCTGCTCGTCGACATACTTGAGCGAATCCGCGAGTTCGGAGCCGCTGCCGTCGAGCGTCTGCTGCATGAGCTGACGCGCGCCCGGTCCCGGATCGCCCTGGTTCTTGATGACGTTAAAGCGCGTGCGGACCTTGGACAACGTGTCCATATAGCCCTTGAGCATCGAGCCGTTGTCGCCCGTCTGGACAATACGCCCCAGCGCGGAGAATTCCTGTCCGATGGGACCCATCGGCATTTCCACCGGATTGCCGTTGATGTCGATGTTCGCGTTCAGCTGGCCGGTCGGCGCGCGCGAGAACCATTGCTTGAACCAGCTCGTCACGCCGCTTTGCGCGCGTTTCAGGCTCGCGTTGAAGAGCGACGGGTTGTCCCACGAAGTCTGGTCATACGCGGTTTCGAGTACTTTGCGGATCGGCGAATCCTGCGGGTCGCCAAGACGGTTCATCGCGTCCACAGCCTGCCCGAAGCTGCCGAAGCTCTGCACCGCGATGCCTTGCATGAACTTCTGCCAGTGCATTGCATACTCGGTCTTGTACATCGTGACCAGTGCTTTCTGGATCTGCTCGGGGCTGCCTTCGAGCGTCAGGTCGTCATGCGCGGAGGTGTTGAGCACCCAGTCTTTCGCCTGCAATTCCTTCGTCGCCGCCTCGCGAATCGCGGGCTGCACATACTGGAACCACGCTTCCCGCGTAAATGTGCCGGGAATCGCGTAGCTGCCCGCCACGAGCGCCGTATTGTTCTCACCGACGATGCGCGCGATGGTCATCGGCGCAAAGCGGGTGGAGGCGCGCGCCTTGATCTCCTCATAGACGCGCTGACGCGCCGGCATGCCGCGCACCACGCGACGCAGGTTCTCGCGAGTCTGATCGACGAGGCCGAGGTTCTGGTCGATCATCGGCCAGTCGTCGTCGGACACGCGGGACAGGTAGAAGGTGATCATGCGCTCGGCGCTGCGGATCATTTCGTCGCGAGGCATGTTGCCGCGATTCGTTTCGAGCCAGCCGCGCCAGAAACGCGCCACCTGGTCGGTCAGGTGAGCCGTTTCCACGTGACGCTTGTCGCCGAGCATCAGGTACGTCTTGAGCGCGTTGTATGCGTCTTCCACATTGGTAGGCGACGCGTCGCTGTAAAGGCCGCCCTGGCCGCTCGCCGTCATGGCGCTATGCGTCGAGACGGGAATCGCGGCGGCGTCCGGTGTGCGATTGAGCGGCGCGAGCTGATCCGGATGCGCGTTGACGTCCTTGAGGAACGACGCGAGGTTCTGCGAAACCGGATCCAGCAGAATCTGGCGCACGCCGTTGTAGTACTCGGTCAGAAGACGCTGTTCGAGACGATCGCCCTGATACAGGCCGAGCGAAACAGCGAGCGGCTTGTCGCGGCGGAACTGTTCGAGCTGATCGATACGGTCTTCGAGCACGTCCATTGCCTGCAGTCGCGATTGCAGGTCGTTGCGGTTCTGCTGCAAACGCACGACGTTGTCGAGATCGGCCTTGACGTTCTCCGCGAGTTGCTGATTGTTGACGGTCGACCATGTCCAGCCGCCGAGCGCCAGCGCGAGCACGGCGACGAAGCCGAAAAACGTTGCATAGCGCATGCGCGTCTTCGCGGGGCTGGCGAATTGCCTGACCGTTTGCCGGTCCGCGAAGATGACCTTGGAAAAGAGGTCGCGCAGGAAGAACCCGTTCTTTGAGAACGCGCTCTGCGGCTTCGGCATGCTTTCGGCGCTCAGGCCGAAGCGGTTCGCGATGCGCGTGGCCGCGGCGCTGCTGGTTTCGCCTTCCTGCAAGGCGCTCGTGAAATAGAAGCCGCGGAAGATCGGCTTGTACTGGAACGGGTTTGTTTCAAACAGCGTGGCGAGAAAGGCGCGAAGCGCGGGCTTGATCGTGGAGAATTCGAGCGGGAAGCTCAGTTGGCCTGGCGAGAGCTTGTTGCCTAGGGCAGGGTGGCACCCCACACGCGGTCGTATTCGTGACGGTCGCTGCCGCTGAAGAATTCGGTGAAGCCTGTGATCAGGTCGGCCTTGGTGAACATCACGTAGACCGGCGCGAACACCTCCAGCTTTTCGGTCAATTCCTGCACGCGCTGGCGCAGGTTCTTCGCAAGATTGATGGCGAATTCAGGCTTGCTGCTGGTGAGTTCCGCAATGCTCGCGGTCACGATGATGCCGTTGATCGGCGCTTTGGGCCTGAACTTCTTGAGCAGGCCGAGAAACCCGAGCCATTCGGTACGGTCTTCCTCATGCACGGAGTAGCGTCCTGCCGTGTCGAGCAGAATGCCCTCTGTCGTGAAGAACCAGTCGCAATTGCGCGTGCCGCCAATGCCGTGGATCACCGCGTTGTTCTTGTCGGCGAACGGGAACTGCAAGCCCGAGTTCAGCACGGCGCTGCTTTTGCCCGCGGCGGGATTGCCGATCACGATGTACCACGGCAGTTCATACAGGGCCGAGCCGCCCGACAGCTGGCCGATCTTCGAAGTCTTGATGGTTTTGACCGCGTCGACGAGGCGCGTGCGCAGCACGTCGAGTTCCGCCTGGCGCGCCGGCGTGGGCGCCGGTCCCGCGTCGGCGCTCTGCTTTTCCGCCTGCTGCTCGAGCATTTCGCCGAGCTTATCGTTCGCGCGACGCGCGCGCAGGCGGCGCACCACCCATACGAGCAGCCATAGCGCGACGAGCGCAGCGAGCGCGATGGCCGGCCACATCAGGTCGATCTGCAGTGTATCGGCGCCGACGAAGAGGACCGCAGCGAGCGCGAGCAGGCCGATGATCGAGAGCGTGCGTGGATGGGTCAACACGTTGAGAAAGCGTCGCATAAGCCGTTCAGGTCTTGGTGATATGTGTTGTGGCGCGTGCTGTGGCAAACGGCATCACGAGAGGGGCGGCGTTTGAAAATGGCTTGAAAGAAAACGAAAGCCGATTCATGCGGAGGACGAAAGCGGCTGAATTGTTAAATTCGCAATCGACGGCATCATGAATAGCGGCGGGGCGTATGCGACTGCGTATGCCGGATTGCGGTTCATATTGCCGCTTTTTGCCAGAAATATTGATTGAACGCCCCATTTTCCAACCTCTTGTGCCGCTTCGTCTTAATGACCCCGCCCGAGGACGAAGCCGGGTTTGTGATATTCAACGTGCCCGAGATCCATCATTTTCCAGCGGCCGCCCCATGTCAGACCGACTTGCTCGGCTGTTTGTCCATATAACTGATAGCCTCGCATGGCCCAGGGATCTTTTTCTGAAATGACGAGCTTGCCGTCGCGCAGAAACGCATTGTCCGCCGCAAGACCGTATTGGTGATAGCTTTGAAACGCAGCGGCATTGGTCACATTGCTCCCAATTTGCGCGAGCCGGTTTTGCCGCTCCGGACTGCGATAACCTTCCAGCAGGGCCATTTCGTAGCCGTACTGCTCGTGCATGATTTTGTAGACGAGCAATAAACGCGTTCGGAAATCGGCGTCGAGCAAATTCCAGTCGCGGCTTGCGTCCTTCAGCGCCGGCCGGATCTGCTCCACCTCCCGCGTGGCGAACACCTCCGGCGGCAGCGGCGGCGGGGGCACGAGCTGTTCGCCGTTCAATAAAGCAGCGATTTTTTCGTCCGGTACCCGCGCGGTGTCGTCAAATTGAAATAACTGACGGCCGCGTAATCCCAATGCCACCAATGGCGGCGTCGCAAGAATACCTGTGGTGGTAAAAATCAGCAAGCGCCGACGTGCCAGTAATTTTTTCACATCAATGACGGTGGATTGCGAAATTCTTGCCGAGCGGGCCAATTGACTGCGCGCGCGAGATGCACTCCTCGATGCGCGGCGCATAACACGCCCGTGAATCGTCTGCGCGGCGCCTAATAAGGAAGCACGCACTGCCGGCAAAAGCAGCATTGCCGCGATGAGGACCGCGACGGTGAAATAGGCAAGAAGTACTACGGCAATCAATGGCGACCCCGGAAATTGGAAACAATTGTATTTTGTAATGCTTGCTCTTAGAATCAGGCCTGCTCGGAGAGGAGCCGGAGCGGTATTATCGCGGCGAAATAATCCAGGATTCAATGAGACAGTGAATGAGTGCGCCGGAAAATTCAAATTCCAAAGCCCCGCCAAGCCTGTTATCCGATAAGGCTAAAGGCGCCGACGGCAATGGTTCGCGAATTCTTGCGAATCTGGAAGGCCGCGTCGCGCCGCCTGCCGAAAAGCCGCGCCGGTCCAGAACGCCGCTTGCGCTTGCCGCTTTGCTCGTGATTGCGGCGGGCGGGTGGGGCGCATGGCATATGCAGCAGCGCGAGCAGAACGAAACGCTGGCTGCGGCGGCACCGGCGAGCGCCGTGAACATCGCGAAGGCGGCTGCGCCGGCATCGGCCGCGAGCGACGCAGTGCCGGTTGCCGCGAATGCGCGGGCAGCAGCGCCTGCCTCGTCACAAGCCGCGACCATCATCGCCGACGACAGCGACAGCAAAGCTGCTGCCACCTCCGCGTCGGCAGCGGCGGGCGCGATGGAAAGCCGCTTGTCTCGCGCGCTTGCTGCCGGTGCGGAGACGACGAGTGCGTCGACGCCGGTTGCTTCGATTGCTGCAGCCGCTTCAGCCGGCGCGTCGGGTTCAGCGGCGCAGCCGGTCGCGTCCACGCCGAAGCACGACAAGCGTTCGGCGGTCGCGAGCACGAGCAGACACGAAGCTACGACGCGCGGCAAGAAGGAAAGCGCCACGGCCAGTGCAGGCGCTCATCGGTCCACCACGACGACTGCCGCTGCTCAATCGAAGAAGTCGAAGCCGGACACGTCGTCGAAAGATGATTCGGACGCCGATCTATTGGCCGCGCTGGTTGCACGCACCAAACCGGCCGATACGAAAACGGGCGGCAGCAATGCCGCGACTAAGGTGGCGAGCGCCGCGCCCGGCAACGCGAAGCTCGCCGAGCGCGTGAAAGAGTGCGGCCAGCGAGGCTTTTTCGAAGACCAGTTGTGCCGCTGGCGCGTGTGCGACGGCCATTGGGGCAAAGACCCGGCTTGCCCGGGCTCCACGCCGCAAGCGCGTCAACCCTGATTGATTCGCCGCACAGGCGGCGTACCGGACTGAAGGACTGCGAAGCTCGTGTCGTTTGCGAGCTTCATTGACCCTTCGGTTTGATTTCGCTGCCTTTCCGTCTATGATGAACCTCCCGAGTCGCACACCGATGCGATAGAACAGGAGACATCAATGAAGCGGTTTCTCGTGGCATTGAAGTATGTAGCAAGCGTCGTGACTGCTCTCGCGATTGCGGCGTGCGGCGGCAGCAATCTGAATCCTCCCAATCCCCCGAAAGTCATTATCGACAGCGACTACAACACGCTGAGCGACGACGGTCAGCTCGGCGTCATGGCGGCGCAATTGCAGGCGCAAGGATCGTTGAAGGTGCTCGGCATTACCGTGGTATCCGGCAATCAGTGGTTGAAACAGGGCGTGGCGGACGCATTGAAATCCGTGGAGCGGCTCGGCGTCGACAAGCAGATCGGCATCTATGCAGGCGCCAACTATGCACTGTCGCACGATTTCGCCACCATCCAGGCGGAAATGGCGCAATTCCCCGGCGGCGACGGTTATCTCGGCGCGTGGGGAAGGCCCGAGCCGAAGTCGGATAGCGACCTCGTCGCGCCGCCCGACGGCTTCGCGACTCACACCAAAGTGCAGAGCAAAAGCGCGGTGGATTTCATCGTCGATTCAGTCAAGCAGAATCCCGGCGAAGTCACGATTCTTGCTATCGGACCATTGACCAACATCGCGCTCGCCACACGCCAGCATCCCGAGATCGTGCCGTTGATCAAGCAGATCATTTATATGGGCGGCGCGATCGACGTGCCGGGCAATACCACGCCGACGGCGGAATTCAACTGGTGGTTCGATCCTGAAGCGGCCAAAGAGGTGTTGCGCCTGCCGATCAAACAGGTGGTCGTTCCGCTCGATGTCACCGACACCGTGAAGATGGATAAGGCGCTTTACGATCGTGTCGCGCACGACCCGAGCAAACAGACCATCATTACCCAGTTGTTCAAGACGCTGAACGGTTATGGCTTCGACGGCAAGAACGGCTTCGAGACGAACCCGAACTACACGACGAACATCTGGGACACATTGACGCTCGGCTATCTGATGCACCCTTCATTTGCGACACAGACAGTGGACGAGTGGGTGGACGTGGACACGAGCTTCGGCGCCAATGATGGGAAAGCTACCGGCTATCCGAGTTCTCCGCCGGCCGGTTTGCAGAAGATGACGATCATCAAGCGCTTCGACAACCAGAGCTTCTTCAATTTCTACGTGGACTTGCTGACGCGACCGGTGCCGCTGCCAGGCTGACGCGTCGATACTGCTGCGAGCCTGCATTGCACGCGCTTCACGCGGGATGCAGGCCTCGCAACAATTGGCGCACGCGCGACAGGTCCTGATCGACGTGCTCGGCCTTTTCGAACAGCTCCGCGAGCCAGTCGACAAAGGCACGCACGCGCGGTGACACGTGACGATTCTTCAGATACGCGACGGAGACCGGCATCGGCACCGGCTTCCATTGCGGCAATACTTCGCGCAATTCTCCCGAGTCCAGGTACGGCTGCGCGGCGATTCGCGCCGGTTGAATCAGCCCGTGGCCCCGCAGACCGCAGGTGAGATAAGCCTGCTCGTCGCTGACCTTGATGAACCCATTCACCTTGACGCTTCGCGCCTCACCGTCCACTTCGAAATCGAAAGCGACCTCGCGGCCGTTGTGCGGCGACATGCAATTGACGGCGACATGTCCGCGCAAATCGTCGAGACTCGTGGGCGTGCCGTAGCGCGCGAGGTAACCGGGGCTCGCGCAGGTCACGTGTTCGAGCGTGCCGAGGTGCCGCGCCACCAGATTCGAGTCGGGCAGTTCCCCGAGCTGAATGCTGCAGTCGATGGCTTCTGAAATCAGATCGACGGTGCGATTGCTGACGCCGATGGCGAGATCGAGGTTCGGGTAGCGCGTATGAAAATCGTCGAGGGCGGGCAGCACGATTGCGCTTGCCACCGCGCCGGGCATTTCGATGCGCAGGCGGCCCGTGAGGTTGTCGGTGGCGTGACGGATGCTCGCTTCCATCTCGTCGATGTCGGCGAGGATCTGCGCGCACCGTTCATAGTAGGCCGCGCCTTCGGGCGTGACGCTGATACGCCGGGTGGTGCGGGCGAGGAGCTGCGTGCCGAGCAGGGCTTCCAGGTTCTGGACGATAGTGGTCGCCGTCGCACGCGGAATATTCAGGGATTCCGCTGCACGGGTGAAGCTGTTGGTGTCCACTATTCGGAGAAAGATGCGCATTGCTGTTATTCGGTCTAGCATTTGGGCTTCTCTTTTCTGTTGTGGTTTTTTTTGTCTGTGGTTTGGGTTTTTTAAACCCCTTGGCCTTTCCTTGTATTCGTGTCGGTTTATTGGTGTTGCCCCTGTGCGGGGCGGCACCTACTTTCTTTGCATGCCGCAAAGAAAGTAGGCAAAGAAAGCGGCTCACACCGCCAGCTCATAAGTGGGTCCCCTGGCTTGGAGGGGGCAGTGGTGCATCTGGAATCTGTTCCCTCGCACATTGCGCGCTCATGACAAGGCAGTCATTCCTCCGGCGGCGCTGCGCGCGCCGTGGCGGTCGTTCTTAACGCCGCCCTCCGGTGAAACCGTCTCTCTTCCATTGGGTTTACCGACCATTCCGCGCGCGGAGCGCATCAATCCGATGCTGCACCCGCCGTAACCCATCAGCACCTCGCCGAGGCGAAGCCGACGGCCCCTTTGCGGCGGCAAAGAAAGTAAGTGCCGCCCCGCACAGGGGCAACACTAATAGACCGACACGAACACAAGGAAAGGCCAAGGGGTTCAAAAAGAATCCCTAGCCAAAGCCGAAAAAAACCTGATTCACTTCCGCAAGGAATCCATATCAACCACAAACCGATACTTCACATCGCTCTTCAACATCCGCTCGTACGCCTCATTGATCTTCTGCATCGGAATGATTTCGATGTCCGAAGTAATGCCATGCTCGCCGCAGAAATCCAGCATCTCCTGCGTCTCGGCAATACCCCCGATCAGCGAACCGGCCAGCCGGCGGCGCTTGAAAATCAGGCTGAACACTTGCGGCGACGGATGATCGTGCTCCGGCGCGCCCACCAGCGTCATCGTTCCATCGCGCTTCAGCAGGTTTATGAACGGGTTCAGGTCGTGCTGCGCAGCCACCGTATTCAAGATCAGATCGAAGCTGTTCGCGTGGGCTTCCATCTCTTCGGGATGCTTCGAAATGACCACTTCGTGTGCGCCGAGGCGCTTCGCATCCTCGAACTTCGACGCCGACGTCGTGAACAGCACCACATGCGCGCCCATTGCGCGCGCCAGCTTCACGCCCATGTGGCCGAGGCCGCCGAGACCGACAATGCCGACCTTCTTGCCGGGACCCGCGCCCCACGTGCGCAGCGGCGAATACGTCGTGATGCCGGCGCACAGCAACGGCGCGACGCCGGCCGGATTGAGGTTCTGCGGCACGCGCAGCGTGAATTCCTCGTCGACCACGAGCTGCGTCGAATAACCGCCGTAGGTGATGCGGCCGTCCACGCGGTCCACGCCGTTATAGGTGCCGACAAAGCCGTTCTCGCAGTACTGTTCGAGGCCTTCCGCGCAGCTCGCACAGGTGCGGCACGAATCGACGAGGCAGCCCACGCCGACGAGGTCGCCGACCTTGTACTTCGATACTTGCGGACCGACCGCGGTCACGCGGCCGACAATCTCGTGACCCGGCACCACCGGATAGACCGTGTTCTTCCATTCGTTGCGGGCCTGATGCAGGTCCGAGTGGCAGACGCCGCAAAACAGCACTTCCATCTGCACATCATGCGCGCGCAATTCGCGGCGCTGGATTTCGAACGGGGCGAGCGGCGCGCTCGCGTCGGTCGCAGCATAGGCATACGTCGTGCTCATGGGGGGCTCCAGCAAAGAAGGTGATGTTGAAAGAGGCCGGCGACGGGCAACGCTTGTCGCGCGTGCGGCCAGATTGCCGTTGCAAGGGATCGCAGCGCCGGGCCGCCGCGCCGGATCAAAGCGCAAGGTGCACGGCGCAACGCCGGCCACAACGGCGAACTCATCGAAGATGAACTGCCGACCCGCAGCCGCGAAGCGCGGCGAAGGTCATGCGGCAGGGTTCCCATGGTAGAAGCCCGCGGCGAACCCGTGAATACCTGAATGTCTTGAAGATTTGCCTAAAACTCCTGGGACGCAGCGCGGCAGGCAGTTTGGTGCTAAATTTCGAGCATTATTCTCTTAGCCGTCACTATATCGTCATGCCGCCGCATTCGCCTCAATCTTCCTTGTCTTCTGCTCCGAGTGCGGATGCACACGCCGCGCAGCAGCGCCTGACCGAAGTGTTCGACATGCTCGCGCCCAAACAGGGCATGACGCGTTCGAGCCTGGAAGGTGTCAATCTGATGCGCGCGAACACGCCGATGCCGCGCATGCCGGTCATGTACGAACCGAGCATTGTGATCGTGTGTCAGGGGCGCAAGCGCGGCTATCTCGGCGACCAGGTCTTCCAGTACGACGCTCAGCAGTACCTGGTGTTGTCCGTGCCGCTGCCGTTCGAGTGCGAGACCGAGGCGAGTCCGGGAGAGCCGTTTCTCGGCATCTCCATTCGAGTGGATCTGACCATGGTCGCCGAACTGCTCATGGCGCTCAACGAAACACAGGGCACCGCGCGCAACGAACCGCTCGGCATTTACTCCACGCCGCTCGATCCCGCGTTGAGCAGCGCCGTGCAGCGCCTGCTGGAAGCCCTCATGTCGCCGCTCGACGCGCGCATTCTCGCGCCCGGCATCGTGCGTGAAATCTGCTATCGCGTGCTGACGGGCGAGCAGGGCGATGCGATCCGCGCGGCGCTCACGCATCAGAATCATTTCGGGCGCATTGCGAAGGCGCTGCGCCGCATTCATGCCGATTATCACGGCGCGCTCGACGTCGATACGCTTGCCGCGGAAGCCGGCATGAGCCTCGCGGTTTTTCACGCGCAGTTCAAGGCCGTGACCGCGACTTCGCCGATGCAATACGTGAAGACCACGCGTTTGCATCACGCGCGTTTGCTGATGGTGCAGGACGGCTTGAACGCGGGCGCGGCAGCGGCGCGAGTGGGGTATGAAAGCGCGTCGCAATTCAGCCGCGAATTCAAGCGTCTTTTCGGCCTGAGTCCCGTGGATGAAGTCAAGCGCATGCGCGCCATCTACGACTCGCCGCCGCCGCGCATCGTGAAGCCCGCCGCGCGCTACGTGACGGCGGTGTAGCACAAGGCGCGGCGCGCAAGTTCGCGCCGCGCCCTGAGCTCGCTCGCTAACTGCCGCTCGCTTTCGCGTCCGCCTGATCGGCGTAATGCGAGCGCTTTTCCTCGTACATCAGCAGATCGGCGCGCTGCACGCCCGCTTCGAGACGGTCGCCGCGCTGACAGGTCGCCATGCCCATCGAAAAGCTGAGCGGCGAGCCGGGATAGAACTGATTGTTCATGTCGACGAGTTGGCAGATCGCATCGATCATCGCTGCGCCGCCGCGCTCGTCGGTGTTCGGCATGAGAATCGCGAATTCGTCGCCGCCGATGCGCGCGGCCTGAAACGGCGGCTCCATGGCTTTCGCGAGCACTTCGCCGGCGCGGCGCAGCAGTGCGTCGCCGGCGGCATGGCCGAGTTGATCGTTCACGCGTTTCAGGCCGTTCAGATCGGCCATGATGATCGTGACGGGCCACGGTCCTTTGCGCTCGAGCCGGTTGAGTTCGTCGACATAGAACGAGCGGTTGCGCAATTTCGTCAGCACGTCATGCTTGCCGAGGAATTCGAGGTATGCCTCGGCCTTCTTGCGCGCGGTGATGTCGGTGAGCGCGACCAGCACCAGGTCCCAGTTCGCTTCATGCCCCGGCAGCACGGAAAACTGCAGATGCACGTGCACCTCGTCTCCGTCGAGCGAATAGTTCAGTACTTCGCGTTGCTGGAACAGCTTGCCGTCCCATAGATCGAGCAACTGCTCGCGAAAGTGCGGACGCATGTCGTCGCGGAACACGTCGGGCAGACGCGCGAGCAAGGTCTTTTTGTCCGGCGCGGCGAACATCTCGATCGTGTGCTGGTTCACGTCGAGCACATGAATCTCCTGCATGCAGCGCTCGACGAACTCCGGATGCACGTCGGTGAACACGCGAAAATCGCTGATGCCCGCCGCGCGCGCCTGATCCAGCAGTTGCTTGACGGCGCTGAAATCTTCCACCCACAGCGAGACCGGGGAATGTTCGAAGAGACCGCGCGCGTATTGCTCCGCGAGCGTCACGCGATGCCGCGCGCCCTCCAGTTCGGTGATGTCCTCCACCGACACGAGCACACGGTCCCAGCGTTCTTCATGACCGGGCAGCACCGAGCCCTTCAGCAGCACGTCGAGTCGCCGTCCGCCGAGGGTGTAGTTCACTGTCTGGCTCGTGAAGTGCAATTGCCCGGCCCACAGCTGACAGAGTTCCTCGAGATGAGTCTTCAGCATATCGTCGCGGAACACGGCCGCGAGGTTGCCGTTGAGCGTGTCGAAATCGGCGGCCTCGAATTGCGTCAGCGTCTTCTGATTGACCTTGACGACGCGAATGCTATGCGCGCATTGCGCGACCCGTTCGGGCGCCTGCTTGAAATACGCGCGCAGGTCGGTCACGCCCTCGGTTCGCCATGCATCGAACAGATCGCGCACGCCGCTGAAATCTTCCACCCACAGCGAGACGGGCGCGAGATCGAACATTTTCGAATCGTCGGTGGCGGGTTTCGATGCGCCAGGCAGAATATCCAGCATGAGGTTCTCGTCGCGAAAGGTCCGGCTATTCTACGACCGCTTCGCGTCGATCTAAAAACAGGCGTTGATTGTGCAATGCTCGCGCCGGATCTCGCCGGGCGCGCGTTATTCTGGCTTGCTACACTCGGTTTCGCTCGTCGCGCTCCAGAGCTGCCCTGTGCGTTACTGACAAAAGACCGACATGAAGCCTTCGTTACTGATTTTGATTCCCCTCGACGACATGAGCCGCGCTCGCATCGAGGCCGAGTTCGATGTCGTCTACGCACCGGATCCGGCGCAGCAGGCCGCGGCCATCGCCACGCACGGTCAGGCGATCCGCGCGGTGCTGACGAACGGTACACGAGGGCTCGCGGCGGCGGAGATCGACGGCCTGCCGCAGCTCGAATTGGTCAGTGCGCTGGGCGCGGGCTATGAAAACCTCGCCGTCGGCCACGCGCGCTCGCGCGGCATCGCCCTCGCCAACGGAGCGGGCACCAACGACCACTGCGTCGCCGATCACGCATTTGCGCTGTTGCTGTCCATCGTGCGCGACGTCCCGCAGCTCGACCTCGCGACGCGCGCGGGCGTATGGCGCGACGCGTTGCCGATGCGCCCGGGCGTCTGCGGCAAGCGGCTTGGCATTGTGGGACTCGGCAACATCGGCGAGAAGATCGCGCGACGCGGCGCGGGCTTCGACATGGAGATCGGCTACCACAACCGTCAGCCGCGAGCGGGCGCGACGCCGCGCTATTTCGACAGCGCGCTCGCGCTCGCGCAGTGGAGCGATTTCCTCGTGATCGCAACGCCGGGCGGTGCGGGCACCTATCACCTGATCGATGCGCAGGTGCTGCAGGCGCTCGGCCCGGCCGGTTTCGTCGTCAATGTTTCCCGCGGCAGCGTGGTCGATACCGCCGCGCTTGCCGCGGCGCTCATGGCGGGCACGATTGCGGGCGCTGCACTCGACGTCTACGAAGGCGAGCCGCAGCCGCCCGCGGCGCTGCTGGACCTGACGAATGTCGTGTTGACGCCGCACGTCGGCGGCAGATCGCCGGAAGCGATCGCGGCATCGGTCGAGAACTTCTTGCGCAACGCAAGGTGCCATTTCGCCGGTGAACCCCTGCTCACGCCGGTCTGACCGACGCGAGCCGTCCGTTCCCGTTCTCCGCCAGGTCTCTGGCTCGGCCGCTTCGTCAGCACTTGCGAGAAGTGCAATAGCATGGCGATAGATCGATAATGATTGCCCCGCGCCACAGCCAGACCAAATAGTAAGATGAAACGGAGAGATGCGCTCATTGCATACTCGCTAGGCGCTTTGCTGGGCCCGACTCGCCTCGCTCGCGCAGCGGCACGCAGCCCTCGCGTGGTTTTCCTCAATCCGGGCGAGGCCGTCGAGCACGGCACCGGCCAGCATTGGCAACTGGTGTCGCAGTTCATGGGCATTGCCGCGCGGTCTTTCGACATGCAACTGGAGGTGCTGTATGCGGAGCGCGATCATCTGCTGATGCAGCGCCAGGCGGAGGAGGTCGCGCGCCGCGCCGACGCGCCGGATTACGTCGTCATCGTCAACGAAAAAATGGCCGCGCAGCCGATGCTCCTCGCGCTCGCGCGCTCGTCGGCGAAGATCATGGTGATTCATAATGACGTGACGGCGCGGCAGCGCCGCGAGATCGGCGACGAGCGCCAGCGCATCCCGAACTGGATCGGCACCGTCACCGCCAACGCCACGCGCGGCGGCTATCGGTTGATGAGCTATTTGTGCCGGCGGCTTGCCGGTGCGCCGCCGCGCGTCATCGGCATTACCGGCGATCCGAACACGCCGGTTTCGCAGGAGCGCGCCTCGGGCGTCGAGGCCTACCTGGCGGGCGCGCGCGGTGCGCGCACCTATCAGTTGGTTTTCAGCGACTGGAGTTACGCGGACAGCGAGCAGAAGGCGCGCGTGCTGCTGGCTCGCTACCCGGACACCAATCTCGTGTGGGCGGCGAACGACTCGATGGCGCTCGGTGCGCTGAACGCCGTCAAGGCGCGTGGCGCGCCGGTGCTGGTCGGCGGCATGGGCGCGTTGCGCGGTGCGCTGCGCAGCGTCGCCGAGGGCGGCCTTGCCGCCATGGTCGGCGGCGACTACTTCATCGGCGCCTGGGCAATGGTGCTGCTCTACGACTACCATCGCGGCATGGATTTCGCCGCGTCGGGAGGCACCCGCCAGACGCTGGACTTTCTGAGCGTGGTTCATCAGGGCAACGTCGAGCGCTTTAGCCAGGCCGTGTTCGATCACGGCGACACGCTCGATTTCACGGTCTTCTCGAAGGCGTTGCATCCCGAGCCGGGCCGCTACGACTTCAGTCTCGCGCGGCTTGTCGGCCCATTCGCCGGAGCCGTGTGATGCGTCCATTTGCACTTCCGGGTGTGCGCTCGCTGAATCTGCACGCGAAGCTCATGCTTGCGCTCGCGGTTCTCGTCGCGGTGGTCGCCGGCACGTCCGCCTACTTTCTGATCGAGCATCAACGCACGCAGAAATTCTCCGAGCTCGAAGAGCGCGCCGCGCGCATCTCCGATCTGTTCAGCCGCTCGCTTGCCTTGCCGCTGTGGAATGTGGACCGCAGCGCGATCAGTGCCCAGCTTGCCGCGCTGGCGCCGAATCCCGAGGTGGTGCGGTTCACGGTCACTGCAGTCGGCTATGGGGTCGTGGCCGAGATCAAGGGCGCGCGTCGCGCCGATCCGGCCCACGACGTGGTGCGCGTGCGCGCCATCGAGTATCAGCCGCCCGGCGATGCGCCGCGCGAAAAGCTCGGCGAGGTGCGCGTCGAGCTTTCAACGGCATTGGCCACACAGGCCATGCGCGACGCACGCGGCGCGATCCTCGCGACGATCGCCGCCGTGGTCGCCACGCTCTATGCCGCGACGCTGGTGCTGCTGAACGGCATGGTGCGCAGCCCGATCAACCGGCTGGAGGAAATGGTCGACCGCATCGCGGCCGGCAATCTGGACGTGCGCTGCGCCGTCGAATCCGACGACGAGCTCGGCCGGCTCGCCGCGCGCGTGAACGCAATGGCGGACCGCCTGCGCGAATCGACGGCGCGCCTTTATGAAAGCGAGCAGAAGTATCGCAGCATCGTCGAAAACGCCTTGGAAGGTATCTTCCGGCTGCATCGCAACGGCTGGCTCGAGGAGGCCAATCCGGCGATGGCGCGCCTGCTCGGCTACGACAGCGCGCGGGCGCTGGTGGCCGCGGGAACGCGCGAACCCGACAAGCGGCCGTTTACGCCGCAGCAGGTAGAGGGGCTCTTCGAGCGTCTGGACGGCAGCGGCGAAATCGCCGAACTCGAGCTGCCGCTCGCGCGCGCCGACGGCACGGTGATCTGGGTGCAGTTGAGCGCGCGCGGCGTCGCGGATTCGAGTGGCGCGATCGTTCGGCTCGACGGCTTCTTCGCCGACGTCACGGCGCGCAGGCAGGCGCTCGACCATCTGCGCCGTCATCGCGACGAACTGCAGGCGGAAGTGGCCGAACGCAAACGCACCGAGCAGGAACTGCGCGCGTCGCGCGAGGAACTACGGGAACTGTCGTGGCACCTCGAAGTGATTCGCGAAGAGGAGAGAAAGCGCATTGCACTCGAGGTTCATGATGAACTCGGCCAGCTTCTGACCGCGCTCAAGATCGACATCTCCTTGCTGCAGATGAGGCTCGCCGGCAATCCGGAGGCCCAGGGCAAGACCGACGCGATGCGCGAGCTCATCGAAAGGACCATGTGGATGGTGCGCAACGTCGCGAATCATCTGCGCCCGGCTGCGTTGAATTTCGGCCTTGTTTCCGCGCTCGAATGGCTCGCGCAGGACTTCAACGCGCGCTACTACATTCAGTGCACGGTCGTGACGCACGGCGACGAGCCGGTGCTCGAGGATGCGCGCGCCACCGCCATTTTCCGTATCGCGCAGGAGTCGCTCACCAATGTGGCGCGGCACGCGCGGGCGTCGCATGTCGTGTTGACGCTGCGTTCGGGCGAAGGCTTCATTGATCTGGAGATCCGCGACGACGGCTGCGGCTTCGACCGGGACGCGGTGTCCGCGCGGCAACGCGGCTCGTACGGACTGCTCGGCATGGCCGAGCGCGCCCGCCTGATCGGCGGAGCGCTCACCATTACGAGCGGTGCAAGCACCGGCACGGTGGTCGCATTGCGGATTCCGTTACCGGACGACGTGCAGGCGCCGGTCGGCTAGTTCAGCCGCAGGCGCCGACTTCGCCGCACGCGGTGCAGAAGTCGCAGCCGTCCTTGCGAATCACGGCGTTGGCGCCGCACGACCCGCATTTGCGACCGAGCATCGTATGCAGCCCCGGCATCATGCCGGGCTGGGTCAATTCGGGCGTATCGGCGCCGGCGGGATGCGGGCGCATGCCGAAGTCTGCGGACAGCGCCGTTTCGCCTTTCATCTGGCCGCGCGGCAGGCGGGCGAGCAGACGCGACGGAACCTGATTGCCCTCGGCGTCGAGAAAGCCGCGGCGGTGCAAGATCTGCTGGATGGCAAAGGCGAGCGCGGCCACTTCGGAGTCGTGCCAGCGCGGCGTGCGGTGACCGTCCAGACGCTGCACTTCGCCGAGCCGCACCTGCCCGCGGTCCCACGACACCTTGCGCATGTCCTGCAGATTACGCGCGACAAAACCGCCGCGCGCGGCGAGCGACAGCGAGCGCATGGTCGCCGTGATCCATTGCTGCGATTCGTCGCGCTGACCGGTCGGAATGAAGAACTCGATAGGCCGCTCGATTGTCACGTCCTCACCGCCGAGGCGTCCGGTCACCTCGATGAACGACACCGCCACATAGAGCGACTTCTTGCCGGCCTGCGTCAGGTACTCGACCTTTTCGATGATCGCCGGCAACTCGCCTTTGGGCCGATGGTCGATTGCGATTCGCAGCGGATCGAGGTCGCTTTCGGCGAGCGTGTCGTCGGCTTGCGCCGGGCTCACGCTCAGCACCGCGCCGAGGGTTTCGTTCGGGCGATAGGTGGCGAGACCCTTGAGGCCGCTTTTCCACGCATCCAAATAGAGGCTTTCGAAGGCTTCGAACGGATAGTCGGCGGGCACGTTGACGGTCTTCGAGATCGACGTGTCCACGTAAGGCTGCACCGCGGCCATCATGTCCAGATGATCGCGCGCGGACATCTCGAGCGCGCTGACGAAATAGTCCGGCAGCCGGTTCACGTCGCCGCCCAGCTCGCGATACAGCCGGTACGCGTAGTCTTCCACGTCGAACGATTCGCGGCCGCCGTCGGCCATCACCTTCATGCGCGTGTAGGTCCACGAGAAGGCCGGCTCGATGCCGTTCGACGCATTGTCCGCAAACGCGAGGCTCACGGTGCCGGTCGGCGCGATAGACAGCAGATGGCTGTTGCGGATGCCGTCGCGGCGAATCGCCTCCTTGATGTCCTCGGGCAGGCGCGACGCGAACGTGCCGGTTTCGAGGTAGCGCGCGGCATCGAATAACGGAAACGCGCCGCGTTCCTTCGCCAGTTCCACCGACGCGCGATACGCCTCGTCGCGCATCAGCCGCGCAATCCGCACGGCGAAGTCGCGGCCTTCCTGCGAGTTGTAGCGCAGGCCGAGCATGACGAGCGTGTCGCCAAGACCCGTAAAGCCCACGCCGATGCGGCGCTTGGCGCGCGATTCGTCGTATTGCTGCGGCAGCGGCCACAGCGTGACGTCGAGCACGTTGTCGAGAAAACGCACCTGCGTGCGCGTGCGCTGAGCGAGGCCGTCCCAATCGAATGACGGCTTGCCGCCTTTCATTTGCGCGAACGGGTCGAGCACGAAACGCGTCAGATTGAGCGGCCCGAGATTGCAGCAGCCGTAGGCGGGCAACGGCTGTTCGCCGCAGGGATTGGTTGCGCGAATGGTTTCGACGGCGCGCAGGTTGTTGTCCTCGTTCATCCGCGAGATGAAGACGATGCCCGGCTCGGCCACGTCGTAAGTCGAGCGCATGATGCGCTCCCAGATCTCGCGCGCGGGCCGCTCGCTGTAGACCCACATGCCGTCCTCGCGCTGCCTCACGTCGCCGGCCGCGCGCAGCGCCGGCGACGGCTCGGCGCGGTGCACGAGTTGCCACGGCTCGTCTTCCTCGACGGCGCGCATGAACTCGTCGGTCACGCCCACCGACACGTTGAAGTTATTCCAGCGTCCCTTCGAATGCTTGGCCTCGATGAACTCGAGCAGATCCGGATGATTGCAGTCGAGCACGGCCATCTGCGCGCCGCGCCGCGAGCCGGCGCTTTCCACCGTGCGGCAGGACGCATCGAACACATCCATATAGCTGCACGGCCCGGACGCCGACGAACTGGTGGTGCGAACGCGCGCGCCCTTCGGCCGGATCGCCGAAAAGTTGTAGCCGACGCCGCCGCCGCGCCGCATGGTTTCCGCCGCTTGCAGCAGCGCCACGTAGATGCCGGGGAGGCCTTGTTCGTCGACGCCCTGAATAGCGTCGCCGACCGGCTGTACGAAACAGTTGATGAGCGTGGCCGCGATGCCGGTGCCCGCAGCGCTCATGATGCGGCCCGCGCCGAGCGCGCCGTGCCGCAGATTGTCGACGAACAGCGCTTCCACCGACTCGCGCAGCGCCGCCGGTTCCGCCTCGGCTACGCCGCGCGCGACGCGCCGGAAGACGTCGTCGGCGGATTGCTCGTCTCCTTTCGCGTATTTCTCGAGCAGGACGTCGGTGGAAAACTGTTGGGGAGCGACTAGCGGAGCGGGGGGCGCGCTGGCCGCGCGAGTGTCCGGCCGGGCCGACGGATGCGGCGTGTCTTCTGCCATGGTGTGCCCTCAAACGGCGCCGTGCCGTGCACGACGCGATGGGTGGAGATGCGCGTCACTTTACGGCCCGGTGTCGGGCCGGCACGATGATGTGACGCAAGCAGGTCCACCTTAGCGCACGTGGCGAAGGGCTGCAATCGGGGCAGGTTGGTGCGGCTGCGGCCCTGGGAACGGTGTCATCAGGGCAAGCACAAGCAGGTGTGAGCGTGCGACAGTGGCGCTGACCTCAGACTTCCGCAGGCAGCGCGCCGAGGATTTCCGCGCAGATCATCGCCGATGCATTGGCGGGCGCCGGGCGCTCGGCCGGCTTGAAGACGGCGTCGCCGCGGCGGATCTTGCGCCGCGACACCGCGCAGGTTCCCGACGTGTGCGCCGATCTGCGCCGCCACCGCTGTTCGCCGTAATGACATCGTCCGGGCTCGACCCAGCGGATCACCAGCGTCGTGTCGGAGCGCTCGAGAATCTCGATGCGTACGCCGTTGGTACCGTCAAGGGGGATGGACTCCAGGGTCATCATCGTCGGCTCCGTATTTGTGGGTGTGCCGAATTTAGTCCCGCGCGCGCTGGAGAGCCATTGTGCGCACGTTGAAACACTGTTCCCCGATTAGCAACAATCAAACTTGACTTTCGACTGCGCTTGAACTGGCGGGCCTCGCCGACGGGCGCGCCGCGCGGAAATGAGATAAGAGCGCTTTTTGCAACGCAGTGTTGTGGCGGGTGAGACAGCCAAAAGCCGCTGACAGGGCCCTAGCCGCGCTTCCTTTAAGATGTGATGGTGATGATGCGAGCGCGTCCCGCCAGTTTAGCGGGTTTGCTTTTTGCGAGCCGGCTCACGCACATACCGGCATCCCTACACGAGTACACATGAATTCCCGTCCGCCCGTTGCCCAGCCCGAATCGACGCGTCAGCCGCATTCCTCGCATCCTACGCAGTCCCTCCTGACGCCCGAGCGCGTCAAGAAGCAGAAGGCCGCTTCGCTGGCGCTTTACATCGGGCTCGTGCTGCTCGCGCTGTGGGTCGTGCGCGACTTTCTGCCGGTGGTCGGCTGGGCCGGCGTGCTGGCGATTGCGCTCTGGCCGCTCCTGCGCAGAGTGGAAGGCAGCCGCTGGCTGAGCGGGCGCACCACGCTGATTGCCGTCGTGCTGACCCTTGCCATCGCGTTGCTGGTGGTGCTGCCGGTGGGGATCGGCATTGCCCAGGCGTTGCGCGAAGCCCATGACCTCTCGGACTGGTTCAAAGCCGCGGAGGAGACCGGCATTGCGATGCCGGACTTCATTCACCGGTTGCCGTTCGGCGCGCGCGAGGCCGAGGCGTGGTGGCAGGCGTATCTCGCTGCGCCCTTGGGCGATTCGGCGGCGATGAAGGGCTTGCACAGCACCACGGTCGTCACGCTGGGCCGGCACTTCGGCGCGCGCGCCGTGCATGCGGTGACGGTGTTCGCGTTCATGCTCGTCACGTTGTTCGTGGTCTTTCAGGCCGGGCCGCGGCTGTCGGGCGCGCTGGCCCGAGGTTTGCAGCGCGGCTTCGGAGAAGACGGCGCGCAACTCGTCGAGCGGATGGCGATCGCCGTGCGCGGCACGGTGTCGGGACTCGTGGTGGTCGGACTCGGCGAGGGCGCGCTGCTCGGCGTCGCCTATTTCGTCACTGGCTTGCCGCACGTCGCGCTGCTCGCGCTCATCACCGCTATTGCCGCCATGCTGCCGTTTTGCGCGCCGATTACCTTTGGCCTTGCCGCGCTCTGGCTGTTTTCGCAAGGCTCGGTGGCCGGGGCGATCGGCCTGCTGGTGTTCGGTTCGGTCGTGGTGTTCGTCGCCGAGCATTTCGTGCGGCCCGTGCTGATCGGCAGTTCGACGCGGCTGCCTTTCCTGCTGGTGCTGTTCGGCATTCTGGGCGGCGCGGAGACCTTCGGGCTGCTCGGCCTTTTTATCGGCCCCGCGCTGATGACGGTCTTGATGGTGCTGTGGACCGACCTCGTCCAATAGCTGCATGCGCGCAGTGGTGAGCTCGCGCGCCGCTTAAGGCCGCTGATTCGACGGATGGTCCTGCGCCGGCAGCCGCGCGCAGCCGAGCGTGTATTTCAGCGCGCCCGGCAGCAGCGCGCTCCAGACATCCCACGTGTGGCCGCCGTCGATAATGCGCAGCGCCGCGGGATTGCCCGCCATCCGCAATTGCGTGTAAAGCAGTGACGCGTCGGCCTGGATCGCGAGGTCGTCGTCGCCGGCCGCGATGAAGATGGGCACGCGATACGGCCGGCTCATATAGCGCTCCCACTGTGCCGGGTAGTTCAGCTCGTGCCAGATGCGCGGATCGAACTGACGCTCGCCGAACACGCCCACGCGGCGCGCGGCCGAACCGCGCGGCGGCTCGTTCACGTAGATGGCCGGGCTCAGCAGCAGCGCGCCGCAAAAGCGCTCCGGCTGCGTCATTACATAACGCAATGCGCCGAAGCCGCCCATCGACACGCCGCCGATCATGCGCCCGGCGCGCTGCGTCGACACCGCGTAGTGGGTTTCGATCTCGGGCAGCAGGTCGTCGAAAAACGCCGTTTCCATCTTTTCCTTGCGGTCGACGTACCAGTCGGTGCCGCCTTGGGGCATCACGACCGCGAGCGGCGGAATGTCGCGATGTTCGATCAGCGCGTCGACCGTGCTTTGCAGATGGCCGTGGCTGATCCAGTCGTTTGCGTCGCCGTTGTTGCCGTGCAAGAGATAGAGCACGGGAATGCGCGCGGCGTCAGGACGATAGCCCGTCGGCAGATAGACCGTGTAGGACCAATCGCGCCCAAGCGCGGGCGAATGGAAGCTGCGACTCGTCACCGTGCTGGCGAACGACGAAGCGCCGCAAGCCGCCGACAGAACAGCCAGCGTGAAGTGTAGGAATAGACGCATGTGAGGTAAGGAGCAGCCACGCCGGAGGACGCGCGGCCGTCATGCTATCAGCATCCAATGTGGGTTTGACCCACGGCGGAGCGCAAAGGCTCACGGCCACGTCCGAAGCCGCGCGCCCACCATGCGCGTCACGAGGCGCTTTGCCGGCTCCTGCGCACGCGCGACGGCGAGGAGCGCCGTGACTGCGCAGGCGTCGGCGAGCAAACCGAGCGGATAGTTCAGGTAGCCGTCGGTGGCAGCATACAGCAGCGAGTCCACGACGAGCGAGATCACCGCGCCTGCAATAAAGCACAGCAAGCCCTTGCGCCCGATCAGACCGATGAGCGGCAGAGACTGCGCGAGCTTGCGTGCCCAGCCGAGCTCGATCAGATTGGCGACGAGCCATGCAATGGCGAGGAAATTGACCGCTCGCAAGTAGGACAGATTCTGTTTGAAGCTCGGATCGAGCGGCTCGCGTTCGATAAAGAGCTTGTAGTAAGCCGCCACGGCCACCACGGAGCATGCCGCAAGCGTCGCGAGCCAGCCGAAGCGGTGTTCGCTCACGCGCTGATACACAGGCTGGCAGCGCGCGAGCGCGCCGAGCACGAATAGCAGTTGCCACGCGAACGGGTTGAAGTCCCAGTGCATGTCGGGCGCGGCCGGCAGATACGCGTTGATGGCCGGCGCGCCGGCCCACAGCGCGACGCTGCCCGCGAGCAGCAGCCAGGGTTTGCTGCGCGCGAGCGGCAGGATCATCGGCACCAGCAGCGCGAAGAATGCATACATCGGCAGCACGGAGGCGAGATAAGGCTGGCGGCGCAGCAGCAGGATGTCGCGCAGTGCGGCGACCGGCGCGTCCATCAGGTCGTCGAGGTCGGTGATGGCGAGATTCGGCGCTTCGATGCTGAATGCATTGAGGACCGCGCTCACGAGCAGCATCAAACCGGCGGTCACGAGGAATGCGCGATAGATTTCCAACGAGCGCCGCAGGAAGCGGTTGCGCGCGATGGTTTCGCTACGCCGCTCCGCGAGCGCCGCGTAGGCCGTGGCGGTGGCGAAGCCGCCGAGGAACACGAACACCTCCGCCGCGTCGCACAGCGCGTACGCGTGCAGCGTGACGCGCGACAGGATGCTTCCGCCGATGTGGTCCACCACGATGATCAGCAGAACGATGCCACGAAAAAAGTCGAGCTCGATTAAACGCGATTGCGACGGTTGCATTGTTTTTATGCCAAAAGCAGGCCCCGTGCGACGGCGCGCTCTTTCAGCGCGTCGGGCGTCTCACAAGGCTTTGGAATAGTGGATGGATGCTGCGGCTGCGGCCCGCATTGGGCGCTGGCATGCCGCTTTCACCGGCTCGGGCAGGAAGGCTCGCCCGATGCAGTAAAAATGACTCCGGCGGCACGGCGGAGTTCCGCTTCTCGCGCCGCGAAAGTCAGCGATTATATTTCTTTCTGTGACAAGTCTGTTTTCAGTCGCACACTCGCAGACGCCGCCCCGTGGGAACACAAGCGGAATAGGCGTTTAAAGACAGTGGAGATTTCGCAACGTTTTGACATATCCACGCGGTCCCCAATGGACGGACGCGTTGCGGCGTGTGAGGATTTCCGTCAAGCGCGCCGGGTTTTCAGAAGCGCGCTGTCGTAGAGTCAAGAAGAAGGCGTCAGATCGAGTTAGGCCCATTGCTCGAGTGCAGGGGGATCGTCATGAACAAGCAAGTGTTCGCGCTGGCTGTTTCTGTCGCTGTGTTCGCCGTCTCCGGCGCCCCGGCCTCGGCGCAGACGAGCGTCACGCTGTACGGCGTGCTCGACGAAGGCATCAACTACACCAATAACGCGGGCCGCGGACATGTCTACGAGCTGGCGAGCGGTGACGCGCAAGGCAGCCGCTGGGGACTCAAGGGCGCCGAGGAACTGGGCGGCGGCCTGAAGGCGATTTTCCAGCTCGAAAACGGTTTCGATGTGAGTTCAGGGCGTCTCAATCAGGGCGGCCGGATGTTCGGGCGTCAGGCGTTTGTCGGCTTGAGCGCGGAGCGCTATGGCGTATTGACCTTTGGGCGGCAATACGATTCAGTGGTCGATTATCTCGCGCAAAGCACGGCGAATGGGAATTGGGCCGGTGCGCTGTTCTCCCATCCGTATGACAACGACAATACGGATAATTCGTTTCGGCTCGATAACACCGTTAAATACACGAGCCCCTCGATTAGCGGATTTCAATTCGGCGGCACATACAGCTTCAGCAACGACACGAATTTTGGCAATAACCGCGCCTATAGCGTAGGCGGGCAGTATGCGTATGGCGGCCTGCTCGTCAGTGCCGCCTATTTGCAGGCGAATAATCCGGGTAATGGCGCAAACGGCGCGATTACGGCTAGCGACGCGAGCTTTGTCGCGGCCCGCATGCGCGTATTCGGCGGCGGCATTACCTATAGTTTCGGGCCGGCCACGGCGGGCTTTGTGTACAGCAACTCGAACTATCTGAATCCGACCGGCAACGGTTATCTCGGCACCACGCCGCTCGTGCCGCCCGGCGTGTTGTTGAACTCGTTGAAATATCAGAACTTCGAGCTGAACGGCAAGTATCAGATTTCGCCGATGCTGTTCGTCGGCGCGCAATATGTGTACACCATCGAAAATTACGATGCGTCGGGCGGCGGCGTCAAACCGAAGATTCACTCGTTCGGATTGATGGCGGATTACAACCTGTCCAAACGGACCGACGTCTACATCCAGGGCGAATATCAGCAGGTGACAGGCGACTCGACGTATTCGATACTCGATGAAGCGTTTATACCCGGCGCGCAGTCGCCGTCATCGACATCGAAGCAGGTGGTGGTGCGCGCCGCGATCCGGCATAAGTTCTGACGCGCCGCGCCGTTGGCTGCATGAATAAAGCCAGGCTGAAGGTCAAGCCGTCAGAAGGTTTTGAACCAGAATACCGACCATCACGCCGGCGGGAATGCCGAACGTCCTGCCGCGCAGCGTGGCGCTCAGGTCTTCGTCCAGAACGAAGCTGCTGCGGCGCTCGCGCCAGACCGTTTTATATAGAAGCGGCCTCGCGTCGGCGATAAAGAGCGAAATGACCACCGTCGCAATAACCTGTTGGGGCGCGTGCAGCTTCGCCATGACGGGCAAGAATTCGCCGCTGATGCAAAACAGCACCATGATCGCGGTGGCGACCACGGCGCCAAAGAAAAAACCGCCCATGAAGCGGTTGGCTGATGTAAGAGAATCCACGTGAGCCTCGACTTCTTCATCACCCGGATGCGGGTTGATGAAGCAAAACATGCTGAAGAGAAGGTGTTCCGTTGAGCTGCCCGGCGGGGCCGCGCCGGGTCGGGCGTGGCGCGCGGCCGGTCAATCTCGGCAGAGGCCTAAGAATATTTTCTTTGCGTGCTTCGACCTATCGTCCGTTTCCTAAAGAGGCTTCGGAAAAATCCTAAAGCGTGACGGCGGCGCGGCGCGCCGGCGCTGAACTCCCGAGGAAGCAGCGGCTCAAACCGGTCGCTCAGCACTTTCCATGCTGGGCGTTCCCCTCGCCGTACATGAGCCTGGCTTCTTTCACGGAGATTTCATGAGTAATCGCGCGACGCAGATCCTTCCTCATCATCGCTATGTCCATTCGCTCGGTGCGCCGCTTGCGTGCGTGCAAGGCACGATCACCAAGGTGTTCGCGAGCCCGGACAACCACCACGGCGCAAACCATCAGCACCTGATCGTCCGGATCGACAAGGTTTTGAAGCTGGAAGGCGGCACGCAAAACCTCGTCGGCACGGACGTATTCGTTGCCGTGCGATTCGGCGACAACGAAGGCCTCGCCGAGGAGATTCCGGGCCTGCAAGCCGGCCAGCCGATCGAGGTGCAGGGCGAATACATTCCCGAAGCGAGCGCCTATCCCACCAGCGATAACTCCAACCCCGTTCTGCCGGTGCTGCACTTTACCCATCATCCCGTGGGCTATGTGCGATATGCCGGGCAGTACTACAGCTAGCGCTCGCTAGCCCGGCGCGCCGCATCGCGTTTTTCGAATCGCTGGTTCAAGCGTTGGTTCAAGCGCCGGTTCAAGCGCCGGTTCAAGCGCCGGTTCAAGTTTTTGCGTCGGCGTGCCGTTAAGCAGATGGCGTCGATGGCCCGGCCCGTGGGGCCGGTGCTTTGGCACAGGGTTGTGCGCGCAACCGGCGAGCAAGGCTGTGCGTAAAGTTTGTATCAGACTGTGTGGCGCGCCGCGTTTTTTGTGAAACCCACTTTACAATCCGGCTGGAAATTTAAGCGCAATCGGGCCGCGTCGGCGGAAAAAACGGCTGCCTCAAGCGCCTGAATCCGCCGCCACGCGAACCGCGCTCGCCGCTCCGCTCACGCGAGGAAGGCGAGCGCGTCGGCGAATTCGCATGGCGAGGTGGGCAGGCAGCAGGCAGCATGGCGGCGTCCGGGCCGCCTATAGGACAAGCAGGAGTCGAACATGATGGGAAAGCGTTTCGACAGGGCAATGGCGATGAGCGTCGCCGGCGCCTGGCTCGCGCTTGCGATGAGCGGTTGCGCCAGCGTCGCGCAACAAGGTGAGCAGACCGGCGCGGCTGCAGCGTCGGGCGCAACAGTGGCGGGCGCCGGCGGCCTGCAAGCCACAGGCGCAATGTCGGCGTCGGCGAATCAGCCGAACCCCGGCGGCGCGGCCGAGGCTGTGCCGCTCAGGAAAGCCCCGCCGCTCGTCTATCGCGTGAAGCGCGGCGACACGCTCGCGCGCATCGCGCAGCATCATCATTGCAGCGTCAAGCAGTTGCAGGCGTGGAACGGCCTGAAGGCGTCCTCGCGCCTGAAGAACGGCCAGGTGTTGCGCGTCGCATCGCCGGAAACCGTGCGGGCGGTCAACGCGGCAGCGGCTGCCGCCAAAGCGGCCGCTGCGGCGTCGGGCGCGCCGGGCTCGCAGGGAGTGGCGGCAACAGGATCGGCAGCCCCGGCTTTGGCCGCGCCCAGTTCCGCCGAAGCGCGCGAGGTCGCGCAACAAACGCTGCGCCATGCAAACGGTCTGTCGCTCGCCTGGCCCGCGGGCGGCCGGGTCGTCGAGGCATTCCAGCCGGGCGAGACGCGCGGCATCGAGATCGGCGGCAAGCCGGGCGACCCGGTGCGTGCGGCCGCCGACGGCAAGGTCATGTACGCCGGCACGGGCTTGAACAGCTACGGCAGTCTCATCATCGTGCAGCACAACAAGGACTTTCTGACCGCGTATTCGCATAACCGCAAGCTGCTCGTCAAAACCGGCGAAATCGTCCGGCAAGGCCAGCAGATAGCGGAGATGGGCGACGAAAACAACTCGCGCGTGTCGGTCGGCTTCGAATTGCGCCGCGACGGCAAACCGGTGGACCCGATGCCGTATCTGCCGCAAGGACGCGGCTAACAGCCTGCGGCCGGGACGGCTTCAGTCGAGCCACCTCAGCGCCGCCGCGACAATCGCCTCGGGCGCGTCTTCCTGCATCAGATGACCCGCGCGCGGCACAGCCTGAAAACGCGCCTCCGGAATCAGCCGGGCGAGACGCGTGCCGCGCTCGAGCGGAATCCACTGATCCTCTTCGCCCCACAGAATCTGCGTGGGACAGCGCAGCTGCGCATAGCGCGGTTCGACCTCGTCGGTATAACGTTGGTCCATTTGCGCGATCTGCCGGTAAAACGCGGCCTGTCCCGTTGCGCCGAGCCATGGCGTGACGTAGGGCGCGAGTTCCCCGGGGGTGATGTCGCGCGCAATGGCACCCCGCACATAGGCCTTCACCACGGCCTCGTGGATGTAAGGCGGCAAGCCCGCAAATGCATCGCCGTGGCGGCGCACATGCTGCACGAACGGCGAGCCCCAAGGCGCCAGCGCGACCGGGTCGATCAGCGTGAGACTGCGATAGTCGCAGCCCTCGATAAGATGCGCGCGCAACGATGTCGCGCCGCCGAAGTCATGCGCGATGACATCCGGGCTCTTCAATTGCCAATGCTCAAGCAGCTCGGCAAGCAGGACGTTCTGCACGCCGAGCGACACGTCCTGGCCGTCGCCCATCTGCGACTGGCCATAGCCGAGCAGATCGTAGTAATGCACCGTGCGAATCTGCGCGAGATGCGGCGCAATGCGATGCCACACATAGGACGAGAACGGCGTGCCATGGACGAGGACGAGCGGCGGTCCGGTTCCCGTCACATTGAAGCGCACGGTTTGATCGCGGAACGTGTAGGTTTCGGGAAGCGGCCAGTCGGTCATGGCAATGAGCGGCGGTGACGAGGTCCCTTTACCTTAGCAGGGCTTGCGCGCGCCTGCATGACGGTTTCGCGTGGTGCGTCGGGGGCGCCGCGCGCGCATTGAAAGGCGATGGCGGCATGCGACAGCGCGCGTCCCGCAAAAGCTCACCTTTGATTTGCTCAGCAAAACCAGGCAATTCGCGCGATCGGACGATTCGGCGCGCGCAGTGCGCTGCGCTCGCGCACCTTCCGCACCGATCATTTTTACAAATCCAGCATGAATCGCCGTCAAACACGGCGATTTTGGAACAGCATGGTCGGGAAAGCCTGGTAATCCTCTGTAAATCGACACAGACCGCGACTTAATCAGCGTGCTCCTTAACGGTGAGGAAATCCGGGAGCCGCCGCGGCCTGCGTCGGCTTACCTGGTCTGTACGCTGCGCAGCACCTGCGAGACCTGTCCATGCAGATGCAGAATGCCCGGATCGGCCTGCAACAGCGGCAAATAACGCGGCAGAAAGCTGTTGTTCGGCTGATCGGCGGAAAAGAGGCCGGTGACGGCTTCCGCTGCGGCAAGCCGGTCGGCGGCATCGGCTTCCTTGTCGTCGAGTATTTCGTCGACATTTGCGATGACCGTCGACAGCGGCGTGAGCCAGCGAAACCCCGAACCGTTGATCAGCACCTGCAGAAACGCCGCGGGCGTAACCGGGCCGAATTCTTTTTCATACGCCGCGCGCTCGTGGTCGAGTATCGCCTTATGCAGCGCGAGCAGCGGCTTGCGGATGTCCGAGAGGAACTGGGTGCATTGCGGGTCGTTCATGATGCGTCTCCTTCGGATGTCGGTGCGGGATGTCAGTGCGGTCGGGTCCATGCTAGCAAAAATGCGCGCCGTGAGCCGCCCCGGGTGCCTCTCGCAACAGGGTGTGCACGCTGCAGGCGAATTTTTCGATGCACGGCTACAATCGCCGGACCCCACAGCACAGTTGCGCCATGCCTGAGGCGCACGAAGGCAGCGGCATTTTTGCCGAGCCGCGCATCGGCATCGCGTATTAGTCCGGACACTTGAATAAACGCGGCACGTCCTTGCGTTTTGCTCGGTGAGCCGGTCTAAACAGGCTGATAAAGATAACCCCACAAGGAACCGCTCATGACAACGTTCAACATCAACGGCGAGAACCACACTGTCGACGCACCGCCTGACATGCCTCTGTTGTGGGTCTTGCGCGATCTCGTCGGCTTGACGGGAACGAAGTTCGGTTGCGGTATTGCGCAATGCGGCGCATGCACGGTGCATCTGGACGGCGTCGCGGTGCGTTCGTGCGTGCTGCCGGCGGCCGCTGTCGGCGACAAGAAGATCACCACAATCGAAGCAGTCGGCAACACGCCGGCCGGCCAGAAAGTGCAGCAGGCATGGCGTCAACTGGACGTCGTGCAATGCGGCTACTGCCAGTCGGGCCAGGTGATGTCGGCGGCCTCGCTGATTGCAAGCAACCCCAATCCCAGCGATGCGGACATCGACGCCGCCATGGCCGGCAACATCTGCCGCTGCGGCACCTACAACCGCATCCGCGCGGCGATCAAACACGCGGCAAAGGGAGTCTGACATGTCGCAAGGATTGCTCGATGCACACAAGGGCGCGAAGCGCCCGCAAGCCGATGCAAACGAAACGCGCGGCCTGTCGCGTCGCACGTTTCTCAAGTTCGGCGTGAGCGTGGGCGCCGCGGCGGGCGGCGGCCTGCTGCTCGGCTTCAGCTTGCCCGCGATCAGCCAGGATCAGAAGACCGGTAAGTCGGTGATCGGCGGCGACGCGAACGAGGTGCCTCAGAATGGCGTCTTCGCGCCGAACGCATTCATCCAGATCGACACGGCGGGCAAGGTCACGCTCGTCGTTCCGAAGGTCGAAATGGGGCAGGGCGTCTATACATCGATTCCGATGCTGATTGCAGAAGAACTCGAAGTACCGCTCGACACCGTCACGCTCGACCACGCGCCGCCGGATGAAAAGCTCTTCACCGACCCGCTGCTCGGCGGCCAGCTCACCGGCGGTTCGACGTCGATCCGCTATGCATGGGAGCCGATGCGCCGCGCCGGCGCGACAGCACGCACGCTGCTCGTGGCCGCAGCCGCGCAGCAATGGCAGGTAGATGCCGCGAGTTGCCATGCGCAAAACGGCCAGGTCATTCATGCGGCGAGCAATCGCAGCATCGGCTATGGCCAACTCGTGGAGGCGGCCGCGAAGCTGCCCGCGCCGCAGAACGTGCCGCTCAAGGACCCGAAAGACTTCAGGATCGTCGGCACGGCAGTCAAGCGCCTCGATTCGCCGGAGAAAGTGGACGGCACGGCCCAGTTCGGGCTCGACGTGCGCGTGCCCGACATGGTCTATGCGGCCATCGCGAACTGTCCGGTTTTCGGCGGCACGCTCGCGAGCGTCGACGATACGCACGCGAAGACGATTCCCGGCGTGCGTCAGGTCGTGAAGATCGACAACGCCGTCGCGGTGATCGGCGACCACACGTGGGCGGCCAAACGCGGGCTGCAGGCGCTCGAGATCAAGTGGAACGAAGGGGCCGGCGCGAAGCTGTCGATGAAGCAGATCGTCGACGACCTCGCCCACGCGTCCGAGCGCAACGGCGCGGTCGCGCGCAAGGGCGGCAACGTGGTGCAAGGCTTTGCCAACGCCAAAACGCGCGTCGATGCGATTTATCAGCAGCCGTTTCTCGCCCACGCCACGATGGAGCCGATCAACTGCACGGTGCACGTGCGCGCGGACAGCTGCGAAGTCTGGCTCGGCACGCAGGTGCCCACGCGCGTGCGCGACGCCGCAATGGCCGCGACCGGCTTGCCCGCCGACAAGATCGTCGTGCATAACCATCTGATCGGCGGCGGCTTCGGGCGGCGGCTCGAATTCGACATGGTCACGCAGGCAGTCAAGATCGGCAAGCAGGTGTCGACGCCCGTCAAAGTGCTGTGGACGCGCGAAGAAGACATCCAGCACGACATGTACCGCCCTTACTATTACGACAAGATCTCCGCCGGGCTCGACGCGAACGGCAAGCCGCTCGCGTGGCAGCATCGCATTGTGGGCTCGTCGATCCTCGCGCGTTTCGCGCCGCCCGCATTCAAGAACGGGCTCGATCCCGACGCGGTCGAGGTCGCCTCCGACCTGCCATACGACCTGCCGAACCAGTTGGTCGACTACGTGCGCCAGGAACCGCATGCGATTCCCACCGCGTTCTGGCGCGGTGTCGGCCCCACGCGCAGCACCTTTGTGGTGGAGAGTTTTATCGACGAACTCGCGGCCGAGGCCAAGGTCGACCCGGTCAAGTACCGGCGCGATCTGCTCGGCAAGACGCCGCGCGCGCTGAACGTGCTCAACACGGCGGCGCAGGCCGCCAATTGGGGCAGCGCCGTGCCGAAGGGGCAGGGGCGCGGCGTGTCGGTCATGCATGCGTTCGGCAGCTACTTTGCGATCATCGTCGACGTGGCGGTGGATCAGGGCGAGGTGGCGGTCAAGCGCGTGGTGTGCGCGGTCGACTGCGGGATGGTCGTGAATCCGAACACGGTCGAGGCGCAGGTGCAGGGCGGCATCATCTTCGGCATCACCGGCGCGCTCTACAGCGAGATCACGATCAAGGACGGCCGCGTGCAGCAGAACAATTTCACCGACTACCGGATGCTGCGCATCGACCAGACGCCGCTTATCGACGTGCATATCGTGAAGAGCAGCGAGGCGCCGGGCGGCATCGGCGAACCGGGCACGGCGGCGCTCGCGCCGGCGCTGACCAACGCGATCTTCGCGGCCACCGGCAAGCGGCTGCGGCACTTGCCGGTCGGCAGCCAGTTGCAAACCGCTTAACGGGAGCCCGCCATGAAAAGCACACTGAAGGGTCTCGGCGCGGCGCTGGGCATCGCGCTGCCTTTGCTGCTGCAGGCAACGGCGGCGGTCGCGGCGGCCGCTGCGGCCGATCCGGCGCTCGTGCAGCGCGGCGCCTACCTCGCGAAAGCGGGCGACTGCGCGGCGTGTCACACGGCGCCTCAAGGAAAGCCGTTTGCGGGCGGCCTGCCGATGACCACGCCGATGGGTCGGATCTACACGACCAACATCACGCCGGACGCGCAGACCGGCATCGGCAGCTACACGGAGGCGGACTTTGTGCGCGCCATGCGCGAAGGCGTCGCGAAAGACGGGCACAACCTGTATCCGGCCATGCCCTATCCGTCGTATGCGAAGGTCAACGACGACGACATGAAAGCGCTCTACGCATTCTTCATGAGCGGCGTGGCGCCTGTCCAGCAGGCCAACCGGGGGTCCGACATCAAATGGCCGCTCAATATGCGCTGGCCGTTGAAGTTCTGGAACATGGTGTTCCTCGAGAAGGGCGTGTATCAGAACAAGCCGGGCAAAGACGTCGCGTGGAACCGCGGCGCCTATCTCATCCAGGGGCTCGGCCACTGCGGCTCATGTCATACGCCGCGCGGCATTGCGTTTGAGGAGAAGGCACTCGACGAAAGCGGCAGTGCGTTTCTCACCGGCAGCCTGCTCGACGGCTGGTTCGCGACGAACCTGACCGGCGAGCATAACGTCGGCTTGGGACGCTGGAACGATCAGGACGTGCAGGCGTTCCTGAAGACGGGCGCAAATCGTCACGCGTCCGCGTTCGGCTCGATGACGAGCGTGATCAACAACAGCACGCAGGCGCTCACCGATGCCGACATCGCGGCCATGACGACGTATCTGAAATCGCTGCCGCCGGCGGGCGGCAATGGCACGCCACCGTACAGCTACGATCCGCAGGCGACGAAGGTGTCGCTCAACCGTCCCGCGAACGATGCGGGCGCGCGCGTCTACACGGCGTATTGCATGCATTGCCATGGCGTCGACGGACGCGGCTTCGCGCCGATGCTCGCGCCGTTGGCCGGCAATCCGAACGTGCTGGAGAAGGACGCGTCGTCGCTCATCAACGTGACGCTGAACGGCACCGAGGACCTCGTGATCGGCGGCATTCCCGCGCCGTATCCGATGCCGAAGTACGCGCCGGTATTGAACGACCAGCAGATCGCCGATGTGCTGACCTTCGTGCGCGCCGGCTGGAACAACGGTGCGCCGGCGGTCACCGCAGCCGAGGTCACGAAGCTGCGCAAGTCGACCGAGGCGGCCCGCTAGCAGTCGCTGACCGCGCCGCCACGCCGTAAAAAAGCGTCAACCGTCCTTAGGCGGTTGACGCTTTTTCATTCCGTGCGGCGCGAGCGCAGGTTCATGCCGACGTCGGTGTCGCTAACGATACTGGTCCACCTTGTTGCGCTTTTCGAGCACGCGCGCATACCAGGTCAGCGGGAAGCACATCGCGAAGTAGATCATCGCGACCATGCCGTAGATCGGAAACGGGCGGAACGCCGCGTTGGTGATCATGGTGCCGGTCTTGGTCAACTCCGTGAAGCCGATGATCGACGCGAGCGCCGTGCTCTTGACCACCTGCACGAGGAAGCCGACTGTCGGCGCGACGGCGATTTTCAGCGCCTGCGGCCAGACGATATAGCGCAACTGCTGACTGAACGTCATGCCGAGACTCGCGCCCGCCGCCCATTGACCGCGCGGCACCGCTTCCACGCAGCCGCGCCAGATGTCGACCAGATAGGCGCTCGTGTAGAGCGTCAGCGTGACCGTTGCGGCGACCCACGGCGACACGTCCACGCCCACCAGCGGCAAACCGAAAAACGCCAGAAAGAGTTGCATCAGAAGCGGCGTGCCCTGAAACACTTCCACATACAGCACGACAATGCGGCGCAGCCACGCGACGGGCGATACGCGCATGGCGAGCAGGAGCAGGCCCACCACGCCGCCGCCGACGAAGGCGATCAGCGACAGCAGCACCGTCCAGCGCGCGGCCAGCAGCAGATTGCGAGCGATGTCCCACAGGGTGAATTCGACCATGATCAACGCTCCGTCGGCAGGGCGCGGGGGCCGCGCCACATGAGGCGGGTGCGCCAGCCGCGCGGCGCGCTGTCGCTGCCGCGTGCGGCGCGGCCCGCGAACAGGCCGCGTCCGAAGCGGTTGAGGATTTGCCGCAGCGCGATGGAGAGCAGCAGATACGTCGCGGTGATGATGACGTAACTCTCGAACGAGCGGAAGTTGCGCGACTGGATAAAGTTGGCCGCATACGTGAGATCCGGCACGGAGATTTGCGACACGACCGCCGAGCCGAGCATCACGATCAGCACCTGGCTCAGAAGCGCGGGAAACACGTTGGCAAGCGCCTGCGGCAGCACGATGTAGCGAAACACCTGCCGCCCGTGCAGGCCGAGCGCCTGCGCAGCCTGAACCTGGCCGCGCGAAATCGAGTCGATGCCGGCGCGCACGATTTCGATCGCGTAGGCGCCGAGATTGACCGTCATCGCCAGAATCGCGGCCTGTATTTCGTCGATATGAATGCCGAGGCTCGGCAGGCCGAAGAACACGAAAAAGAGCTGCACGATGAACGGCGTATTGCGGATCAGTTCCACATAGCTCGCCACGACCCAGCGCGCCCACTTAGGGCCGGCCACCGCGACGCTCGCGCCGGCAATACCGACGAGACCGCCGAGCAGGGTCGAGACGGCAGTGAGCGCCAGTGTGACGGCGACACCGCGCGCGAGCATGCCCGCATAGAGGCCGAAGCCGCTGAAATCGAACGCATAGGTCATGACGTGGCGCTCATCGTGAGTTCAAACTCCGTACTGAAAATTCAGAGATCGGCCGGCAGCGGCGCGCGCAGCCATTTCTGCGAGATCGCGTTCATGGTGCCGTCGCTGCGTGCGCGGGCGATGGTTTCGTCGATTTTCTGCTTCAGACGCGGCTCGTTCTTGTTCAAACCGACGTGATCCGGCGAGCTGAAGAGCGAAAACTTCTGCTCGGGATCGTTTGCGGGATGACGCGCGAGAATCGTGGCGCCGACGTCGTTGCCGACTACCATCAACTGTACCTGACCAGAAATAAATGCCGAAATTGCGCCGTTCGGATCGTCGAAACGTTTGATGTTGGCGGTGGGCGGCGCGATTTTGCTCACGCTCAGGTCTTCCAGCGTGCCGCGCGCGACCGAAATCGACTTGCCGGCGAGGTCGGCGGCGTTTTTCACGGTGAGCGCTTTCGGGCCGAATACGGCGAGGTAGTAGGGCGCGTAGGGCTGCGAGAAGTCGATCACCTTCTCCCGTTCCGGCGTCTGGCCGACCGACAACAGCATGTCCGCCTTGTGATCAGCGAGGTAGGCCATGCGATTGTCGCCCGTCACCTGCACGAGTTCGACCTTCGCGTTGAGCGCCTTGCCGATCAGGTTGGCGACATCGATGTCATAGCCCATCGGCTTCATGTCCGGACCGATGGAGCCGAACGGCGGATAGTCCATGAACACGCCGATGCGCACCGTGCCGGTTTTGGCGATGTTATCCAGCGCGTCGGCATGGGCGGCGGGCGAGAACGCGGTAAGCGCGCCGGCGGCGGTGAAGGCTAGCGCCGCGGCCAGTGTGGCGAACGCGCGGCGAGCGGTCGATTGAACGGGCTTCTTGTTCATGGTGGGTCCTCTGTCGAAAGTGTTGAAACGTGTGGTGTTGGCGTTGGAATGAGTGGGCGTCATTGCAGTGTGCGCGCGGCGATCAGCTTGCACGCGTGCGGCGGCAATTCCGCGAAAACCGGCATGCCGAGCGTGAGGCCCGGCGTTTCGCGCGGCGTGGTCGCGGCCGTCAGCGTAAAGCCCTCGCAGTCGATCGTCGCTTCCAGCGAGGCGCCCACGTCGCGGATGAATGTCACCATGCCGGCCACGCGGTTCGGACCGGCCGCGTCGGAGGCCGCTTTGACGCAGACGTCCTCCGGGCGGATCAGCAGACGGATGTCGCCCGGCGATGGTGGCACGCGCGCCGCCTGCGAGACTGCAATGCGCGCTCCGCCCGGCAGGCTCACGGCGCCCGCGCCGTCGTAAGTGACCGGCAGGATATTGCCGAGCCCGATGAAGTCGGCGACGAACTCGCTCACCGGATCGCGATAGATGTCGAGCGGCCTGCCGACTTGCGCGATGCGGCCTTTTTCCATCACGACGATTTCATCGGCCATTGTCATCGCCTCGCGCTGGTCGTGCGTGACCATGATCGTCGTGATGCCGAGCCGCTGTTGCAGCAGGCGGATTTCCACCTGCATCGCCTCGCGCAGCTTGGCGTCGAGCGCCGAGAGCGGTTCGTCGAGCAGCAGCAATCTGGGTTGCGACGCAATCGCGCGCGCAATCGCCACGCGTTGCCGCTGGCCGCCGGAAAGCTGCGTGACCGGGCGGCTCGCCATATGCGGCAACTGGATCATCTCAAGCAGTTCGGCGATGCGGCGCGCCTGTTCCCGCTGCGGCGTCTTGCGCAACTTCAGCGGATACGCGACGTTTTGCGCGACTGTCATATGCGGAAACAGCGCGAGCGACTGGAACACCATGCCGAAGTCGCGCCGATTGGCCGGCACGCGCGTGATGTCGCGGCCCGCGAACTCGATGCGCCCGGACGTGGGCGTCTCGAGGCCGGCGATCATCCGCAGCAAGGTGGTCTTGCCGCAGCCGGACGGGCCGAGAAAGCACACGAGTTTGCCGTCGGGCACGCTCAGATCGACGCTGTCGACGGCATGCGCCGCGCCGAAGCGCCGCGTCACGGCGTGCAAGGTCAAATGGGTCATGAGAGGCTCCTGCGGAAAGCTTCGGTTGGCGCGGCGGTCAAAGGGCGACACCTTCGTCGCCGATCAGCTTTTCGAGCAGCCAGATCAGCGCGAAATCGATCGCGACGATAAACACCGCAAAGCAGAACACGGTCGGATCGAGCGACGACACCGTGCGGCTGTAGAGCCAGACCGGCAACGTCATCGTGTCGATGCTGTAGAGGAAGAACGTCACCGTGAATTCGTTGAACGACACGATGAACGCGAACAGCATGCCGGCGAGAATGCCCGGCCGCATGAGCGGCAGAATCACGTCGACGAGCGCGCGGCTGGGACTCGCGCCCATCACGCAGGCCGCCTCCTCGAACTCCGGGCCGATCGACGCGACCGACGCCGCGCAGTTCTTTACTGTGAAGGGCAGCGCCAGGATCACATGCGCGATGACGAGGCGGAACACGCCCAGATCGACGGGCAGCACGTTGAACACGAGCAGCAGCGACAGGCCGAGCATCACGAGCGGATAGACGAGCGGCAAGGCGACCAGTTGCTCGACCGCGGGCTTGCCGCGAAAACGGTAGCGGCTGAGCGCGTAGGCCGCGGGCACGGAGACGAGCGTCGCGATCAGCATGGTCGAAAGCGCGACGACGACGCTCGTGGAGAGTGCGGCGCCCATCGAAAGCGACTGCGTGGCATCCGGCGAGACGAAGCTTTGCCATGCCGCGCGATACCAGTGCAGGCTGTACGCGTGCGGCGGAAATTCCAGTGTGTCGGCCGCGCTGAACGACATCACGATCGTCGTGAGAATCGGCAGCGCGGCGAGCAACAGCACGATCCCGGCGACGAGCGCGGTGAGCTTGCCGAGCTGCCCGGGCATGACGTGCGGCAGACGCGCGGGGCGCGGCGAGCCGGGGGAGCGCGGCGCGGGCTCGAGGCGCGCGGTGTGAAGCGGCGTGCTCATGCGTGGGGCTCCTCGGCAAGACGCTGGGTGCGGCGCACGAGTCGTTGCGAAAGCGCCATCACGGTGAGCGTCGCGATCATCAGCACGACGCCGGAGGCCGACGCCGCCGGCCAGTTCAGCAAAGGCGCGACCTGATCGTGGACCAGCACGGCGAGCATCGGCACGCGGCGTCCGCCGAGCAGCAGCGGGACGGCGAACGCGCTCGCGTTGTAGGCGAACACGAGCAGCGCGCCGGACACGAGACCCGGCAGCGCGAGCGGCAGCAGGATATGACGCAACGTCTGCCAGCGCGTCGCGCCGAGCGTCGCGGCGGCTTCTTCATACGACGTCGAGACGGCGCGCATCGCGCTTGCGAGCGGCAGCACCGCGAGCGGAAATGCGGTCTGGATCAGCCCAAGCAGCACGCCGTTTTCGCGATACAGCCACATCAACGGACGATGCAGCAGGCCGCTCGCGAAGAGCGCGTGATTGAGCAGGCCAGCCGGTCCAAGGATGATCAGCCAGCCATAGCCTTGCAGCAGCAGATTGACGAGGAGCGGCAGCAACACGCCCGCGAGCAGGAGCCGCCGCGCAAGACGCGAGCGCGTGCGCGCCATGGCGAGCGCGACCGGAATGGCCAGCACCAGCGCGCAGAGCATGCTCTGGAAGGCGAGCTTCAGCGTGAGCCAGAGCGACTTCATGAAGTAGCCGTCGAGCAGGTCGGCGTAGTTGTGCAGCGTGAAGCCGTGCCATTCGCTGCCTTGCGTGCCGAAGCTCATGCGCAGCACGACCAGCGCCGCCGCGCCGAGCACCGCGAGAAACAGCAGGATCGGCGCCAGCAGCAGCCAGGGACGCAGCGTCTGCGCAAGGCTCGCAGCGGGGACGTCGGCGGCAGCCTCGGAGCGCGGGTGCGGCGCGGGGTCCGTGGCCCGGTCCGCGGCCGGGCCCGCCGAGGCCCGCCGCGAAAAGCGCGCGAGCATCGTGGTCATGCCGAGAAGATTTCGGTGTAGCGCTTGATCCACGCCGGCTGCACTGCGGCGAGCGCCTTGTCGTCATGCAGCACGGCTTTTTCCGCGATCTGCTGCGGGCTCGGCACGAATGCACGGCTTTCGGCCGGGATCATTGCTTTCGAGTTGACCGGGCCGTTGAGCACGTCGGCGGCCATGCGGCCCTGCACGCCGGCATCGAGGGAATGGTTGATGAACGCGTGAATCAGATCGAGGTCGCCGGGATGCGACTTCGGAATCACCGTGAACATCAGCTGGGTGGCGAAGCCTTCTTTCATGCCGTAGGTCACGGCCATCTTGTACTCGGGCTTGCGGATCTGCGCGGGGAAAAATGCCGGCGAGTAGATGCCGCCGATGTCGAGCGAGCCAGTACGGAAGAGGTCGGCCACCTGGTTCGGATTTTCGCCGAGCGTCATGACGTGCTCTTTCAGCTGCATCAACTTTTTGAAGCCCGGCTCGATGTTCTGCTGCGAGCCGCCGTTCATCTTTGCGGCGATGATCGCGAGATCGACGGCTTCGGCCCATTCGGGCGGCGGCAGGAACACGCGGCCGGAATATTTCGGATCCCACAGCGCTTCGTAGGAGGCGGGCGCGCTCTTGACCGTCGACGTGTTGTAGACGAGGCCGTCCGACCACAGCAGATAGCCGATGCCGAAGCCGTTCGCGCCCGTGCGGTACTGCGGCGCGACTTCCTTCAGGTTCGGCAGCTTGTCGAGGTCCGGTTTCAGCAGCAGGCCGGCGTCGCCGAGGCCGGCTGCGCCGACGCCCGCGAGCGTGATGACATCGTAGGTAGGACGATCGCCCGCGGCCTTGACTTTCGCGACCATGCCGGACGTGCCGTCGGCGCGATCCGCGATCACTTTGGCGCCGGTCTTCGCGGTAAAGGTGACGGCGATGTTGCGCAAGGCCGCGGCGCCGGTGTCGTCGGACCATGTCAGAAGACGCAAGGTCTTGCCGCTGAAATTCTGCTGCTGCGCGCGTAGATTGACGAACGGCATGGGCAACGTGGAAGCGGCGAGCGCGGCGCCGATCGTCTTGATGGCTTGCCTTCTGCCCCGTTTGATTGCTTGCATGGCGGTCTCCCGTGTTGAACGCCTGTTGCCGGTTGATGAGCGCGCGACGGCCCCGGCGCATTCCAGTGAGACGCTGAGGGAATGCGGACGATGCGGGTCATGCGTCGCGTGTGATGCACTCTAGGTTTGCCAAAATCCCTCAACAAACGAAATATGCGCATGGGCGGCATGACGTAAGCTCATGCGTGGGCCGCCGGGCGATGCTGTCCGGCCGCGCGTGCAAGCGCCGAGAAGGCCGCTCTGCTGGCGCATTCGGGTTAACGTCCATATTCTGGGCGGCGGCGGCTTCGCGCCGGAGGTATGAGTAAAGCTCGGTTCCGGTGCACCTTGCGAAGACTGTGCCCCGAGCTGGTGCGTTTTGGGCGCCCGCGGCGAATGGTGGCGTGGATTGCATGAGCCGCGCGCATGCGGCGAGGGTTCGCCGCGACTGGCTCGGCCGTGTGCGGATCGCGTATCCTGTAGGCAGACTGGCGCTGCTGGCGAAAGGCGCTGGTCAGCCGCTCCATGAATTTTTCTTATATGGACACTTCAATGCGACGTCTTCCGCCGCTCAACGCTTTGCAGATTTTCGAAACGGTCGCGCGCCATCGCAGCTTCACGCGCGCCGCCGACCATCTGTGCCTCACGCAAGGCGCGGTGAGCCGGCAGATCATCGCGCTTGAGGATTACTACAAGTTCCCGCTTTTCAAGCGGCACGCGAAAGGGCTCACGCTGACCGCTGAGGGCGAGATGCTGCTGCCCGCGGTGAAGGAAAGCTTCGCGCGCATCGAGGAAATTTCGCTACGGCTCACGCGGCAGCGCACGGACCTCGCGTTGAAGGTGCCGACCTGCGTGATGCGGTGGATGCTGCCAAAGATCATGCGCTTTCAGACCGAGTATCCGGAGCTGCATGTGCAGATCACCACGACATGGCAGCACGACGTCGATTTCCAGCTCGAACCGTTCGACGCGGCCATCATTTACGGCTCGTCGCCGGGCGCGGACGTGCGGTCGGTGCCGCTCTTCGAGGAGCGTCTCACGCCGGTGTGCGCGCCCGATCTGTTGAAGGACAAGCCGCTCGCCGGGCTTGGCGATCTCGCGCGTCATACGCTGCTGCATCCGACGCGCGATCATCGCGACTGGAAAATGTGGCTCGCGAAGGTGGCCGAATCAGACCCGGCCCATGCGCGCGCGATCGACGCCGAACACGGCCCGAGCTTCGACACGCTCGACATGGCGACCAACGCGGCGCTGCAGGGCTTCGGCGTGGCCATCAGCGATCTCGCCTTGATCGACGAAGACGTGGCCGCGCGGCGTCTGGTGCGGCCTTTCGATACGGTGCTGAAGACCGGCTGGCGCTACTATTTCGTCTATCCGGACTCGGTGGCCCATCAGCAGAAACTCAACCTGTTTCGCGACTGGATCGCCGCGCATTGGGAAGAGTAGGCGCGCAAAGCGCGCGACGCGTGCGATCCGTCAGGGCGCGAACGACAGGAACAGATAGGCGGCCAACAGCGACAGGTGCACGGCGCCCTGGAGGATGGTCGTGCGTCCGGTGCTGAGCGTCAGCGTGCCGACCAGCAGCGTGAGCAACAGGAGCACCGTTTCCTTGCCGTCGATGCCGAGCACGAGCGGCTGGCCCGTCGACAGAAACACGGCGGCGACGGTCGGAATGGTCAGGCCGATGCTGGCGAGCGCCGAGCCGAGCGCGAGGTTCAGGCTGTTCTGCAAGCGGTCCGCGCGCGCTGCGCGGACCGCGGCGAGGCCTTCCGGCAGCAGCACCAGCGCGGCGATCACGATGCCGACCACCGCGGGCGGCGCGCCCGCGTTTTCAACCGCCGTCTCGACGACCGGCGACAACAGCTTGGCGAGCAGCACCACGGCGACGAGACACATCAGCAGGAGGCCGCCGCTCGCGAGCGCGAGCCCGGCGCCAGGCGGCGCGGCATGCACGTCTTCGTCGGGCACGCCGGCGAGAAAGTAGTCGCGATGTCTGACCGTCTGCACGAACACGAACACGCCGTACAGCACCAGCGACGACACACCCGCGAACGCGAGTTGCGACGGCGCGAGCATGGGACCGGCGCTCGTCGTCGTGTAGTTCGGCATGACGAGCGTCAGCACCGAGAGGGACGCCAGCACGGCGAGCGCCGCCGCTGCGCCGCGGATCTGAAAATCCTGCTCGCGATGGCGGATGCCGCCCACCAGCAGGCACAGTCCCACAATCCCGTTGCACACGATCATGACGGCGGCGAACACCGTGTCGCGCGCGAGGCCGGCTTTCTCAGGACCGGAAGTCAGCATGACCGAAACGATCAACGCCACTTCGATGACGGTGACCGCGATCGCGAGCACCAGCGTGCCGAACGGTTCGCCGACGCGGTGCGCGACGACTTCCGCGTGATGCACGGCCGCGAACACCGCCGAGCAGAGCGCGACGCCCACCAGGGCGAGCAGCAGGCCGTTGCCTGGCAACGCGTAGGCTGCGCCGAGCACGATCCACGCGATAAACGGCACGGCCAGAGTCCAGCGGGGCAAGATGGTCGCGGGCGTGGTCATCGGCTTCCTTGGCTTTTGCTTGTTCTCGAGGGGGCGAAGAGGGGCGGTTGGGGGTTGGGGGCTTGGGGGCTTGCGGTTGCCGTTTGCGCTGAGGCTCGCGGCTCGTGACTCCCGGCTCGTGACTCGTGACTCGTGACTCGTGACTCGTGACTCGTGACTCGCGGCTCGCGGCTCGCGGCTCACGCTCACCGCTCGAAAAACAACAACCGTCTTATCCAACGCTCTTTACGCCCCGCGGATGCCGGCGCCCCGCCGACCGAACGCCGCCCGTCCGCTTCCCGTCGGGCCGGCGCGACGAGCGCGCCGGCGCCGCTCGTCACTGCCCGTTATTGCCCGACCGGACGAACCGTCAACGCATTCTTGACCGACGTCACGCCTGCCACGCCTTGTGCCGCTTGCGTCGCCAGGTCGATTTGCGACTGATCGGGCACCGTGCCTGCCAGCGTTACCGCGCCGCCGCGTGCGCGCACGCTGATGTTGGCGACGGAGACGCCCTTGGTCTTGGCGAGCGCGCTGCGGACCTTGCGGCCCAGCGCACGGTTGGCCGCCTTGGCCTGCTTGCCGGTTGCCGCGGACGATGCCGCCGCTGCCGGTGCGGCCGCCGCGTCGCTGCTTTGCGCGGATGCGTTGAGCGAAGCCAGGACGATCAGCGCGCCGCCGATCATCTTCATTGCCGTGGATGCTTTCATGCTTGTTTCTCCTTGTCGTGAATAGGCTTGTCCCCTGGCGGGGACCGTCTGCTTGCACTGCGGGTACAGCGGAAAGGAATGCGAAGGACTGTGCTGCGGATCTTGCGAATGCTTCAGACTGACAGGCTCAGCGAGGCTGCTGGCGCGGACCGAAGCCCACGCGCCCGGCCAGGGCTTCCTGCGGGCCGGAAGGACACGATACTCCTGTTGGTTCCAGAATGAGGTCGCCGGTGTCAGGAAATGAGGCGTCGGTACAACGGTCGCCCATCGCGCTCGATGTCCTGGCGCAGCGCGCGGCGCCCCTGAAATCGCGGAAGGGGCGTGGCGTTTGCTGATAATGCATGCACCGAGGCATCAATCCGGACACAGCGGACACGGACTGGACTCAAACCGAAGCACAAACCGAAGCACAAACCGAAGCACAAACCGACACATCGACAAAGGCTCAACGCATGCGCAAACCGCTGCTTCCCATCATCCCGCTGTCGCGTGACGATTTGCCCGTCGGCGCGACGGAGCTCGCGCGGTTCATGATCGGCAAATACCTCATTCACGATGCACCGGAGGGGCGCATGAGCGGCCGGATCGTCGAGACGGAGGCCTATCCGATCGGCGATTCGACGAGCCACGCGTTCATCGGACGCCGCCATTACAACGGCTCGCTGTTCCTTGCGCCGGGCCATGCATACGTGAGGCTGACCTACGGAGTTTCGTACATGCTCAACATGTCGGCGGAAGAAGAGGATGTGGGCGCCGGCGTGCTGATTCGCGCGGTGGAGCCGCTCGAAGGGTTGCCGCTCATGGAGGCGCGGCGCCCCGGCGTGCCGTTGCGCGACCTGGCGCGGGGGCCTGGCCGCCTGACTACGGCGCTCGGCATCGGTCCTTCGTTCGACGGCTGGGATCTGTGCGCCGGCCGCGGTCTGTGGGTCGGCGTGATAGAGAAGGGCGAGGGGCCGATCGGCGTTACCACGCGCATCGGCTTGTCACGCGAGATGCATCGACCGTTGCGCTTTTTCGAGCCCGGCAGCGCGTTCGTGAGCGGACCGCGCAAGCTGCTTGTCGCGCCTCACGCCGACTTGGGCGACGGCGCGCCGGTCTGACCGCCGCGCCGCCCCGCGGCGACAGCATCGGAAAATGTGAGCGGCCCTTTCATGAGTTCGCCGGCGCCCGGCTGTCTTTCTGGCCAACTATTACGTTTGCCATGCCCCTTGCATCGGCGCGCCGGCAATTTCGTCGCACTTTTTCAGCTGGGGCAATTATGTATCTCACAAATAGGGGTTTTCCCTTGGTGAGCCGGTGACTAGACTGGAATCACTCGCTTCCACATGGTGTGGCAAGCGCGGCAAATAAAACCAAGTCTGGAGGTAATAACCATGAAATCGCTTATCAAGGCAGTCGCTATTGCAGCCGTTCTCGCCGCTCCGGTCGCGTCTTTCGCGCAATCGAGCCAGCAGCCTGTTACGCGCGCCGAAGTGCGCAACGAGCTGATCCAGTTGGAACGAGCCGGCTATAACCCCGCCGTGAGCAACGACCCGTACTATCCGGCCGACGTTCAGGCCGCCGAACGCCGCGTGCAGGCGGAGAACCCGGCCGTCGCGCAAACGCAGCAGCCGGTTGCCGATACGAGCGGCTACGGCGGCGCGACGAGCGGTTCGTCGCAATCGGGCGCCGTGCGTGAGCCGATGACCGGTCCGAAGTCGGTGTACTTCGGCAACTAAGCCGCAGATAAGCCGCAGATAGGCGACAAATATGCGGCAAATAAGGGCGAGCGAGCCGAATCGTGAGCCAGCGCGCCGTGGATGAGCGGCGCGCGGCTACACGGAGAGAGTGCGGCGCACCTCAGCGTCGCCGCACCTCGTGCGCGGTCGCACGTTCGCCCTTGCGCGAGCAAGTGTCAGAGAGCAGATCCGGCAAGCCCGGCATCCCGAGAGCCCACTGCAAAAAGGGGCCGTCCAGAACTCGAGGAACCTCCGCTGCCGCAAGGTAGCTTGGCCCAACCGCTCAGCGATTGGGCTTTTTTTGCGGCCGATGCCGCCACGACACGCGTCAAGAGACGCACCTGGACGAGCGCGCGGACGAGCGAGCGGGACCGGTCAGGGACGCTCGCCGTGAATGTAGAACTCGAGTTGCTGAATGGTGAATTGCTGTTCGGCGATGATGTTCTTCACCAGGTCGCCGATCGACACCATGCCGACGAGCCTGTCGTTCTCGATCACCGGCAAGTGGCGCATGCGCCGCTCCGTCATGAGCGCCATGCAGTCGTCGGTGGTCTGGTCGGGGCGCACGAAGCGCACCGCTTTGCTCATGATCTCGCGCACCGGTGTGGCCTTCGACGAGCGGTCCATCAGCACGACCTTGCGCGCATAGTCGCGCTCCGTGACGATTCCCGCGATGGTGTCGCCATCCGTTACCACGAGGGCGCCGATGCCCTTGTCGGCCATCAGCTTGATCGCTTCGTACACGGAGTCGTCGGCTCCGATGGTGAAAACGGTGGTGTGGTTCGGTTTCGTTTTAAGAAGCTGTGCAACGGTTGTCATGGAGCGGCTCCGTTTCGCAGTGCAGCGCGCCGGCGCGGCGGGCTGTCGGGGACAGGCGATTCCAGTATAGGCGCGACGCGCCAGCGAGTGTGTCCGGGAATACCTGGAGCGCGCAAAGCCTGCAATTCATGTAGCGCAGCGCATGTGTCGCGACGTTTGCGTCGACGTGTTTAGCGCTTTCGTGGTGCATGATCCGTGCGCCATGCATGGGCATCCGGGTGCGGTACGCCGATTAGCGGTAAACTCCTGTCCGTACCTAATCCCCGGTTTCGTCGGGTTCACGTCCAGCACCATTGTCTAACGCCATGCTCACGTCTCACGATCCGTCGCCTGCGGCAGACGGCGCAATCACAGGCGAATGCGTCGTTCTCGACGCCACCGCCACGCTTCCCACGCGCTACGGCACGTTCACCTCTTACGTGTTTCGCGTGGTCGAAAGCGGCGCCGAGCACCTTGCCCTGGTAATGGGCGACGTCGCCGACAAGTCCTCGGTGTTGACACGTTTGCACTCCGAATGCCTGACGGGCGACGTGCTCGGCTCTTACCGCTGCGACTGCGGCGAACAGCTCGACCTCGCGCTGCGCTACATCGCCGCGGAAGGCTGTGGCGTGCTGCTTTATCTGCGCGGGCACGAAGGCCGCGGCATCGGTCTGTCGAACAAGATCCGCGCGTATGCGCTGCAGGAGCAGGGACGCGATACGGTGGAGGCCAACCTCGACCTCGGCCTGCCGGACGACTCGCGCGAGTACGACTCGGCCGCGGGCATTTTGCGCACGCTGAAAGTCACGTCGGTCCGATTGATGAGCAACAATCCCGACAAGTTCGACACGCTCTCGAAGCATGGCATTCCGGTGTGCGAGCGTGTGGCGCTCGCCATTCCGATGCGCGAGGAAAACGAGCGGTATATCCGCACCAAGCAGGTTAAGTTCGGGCATTACTTCGAAGAGAACGAATAGCGGAAAATTCAGCAGTGTCCGAGGAGATCCGGGGTGATTCGATAAGTGCCGTAACGGCATGAATTAAAAGAAAAATTTTCGATTTCGTTGCCCTTGAATTGCTGCGTCGACGCTTGTATCCGTGTGCCTAAACTTGCCATGTTGGCGTAGGTTTTTTGGCGTTGAACAAAAAACCTACGCCAACTATTCTTCTCTCAAGAAAACCTACGCCGAGAGAAGAATGTAAACACCTGTAAGATCAAGAACGGTCCAACGTGATTTTGGACTCGCGAAGGAACCTGGCAAAGCCTGCGCCTGGTACATGTCAGCGAGCATGAACGACAGCGTTTGAAAAAGTGGGGATGTGACGGTATCGTCGACCTCAACTTCTCTTTTGGGCGATCGCCTCGACGGTTTAGTCGAGCGGACGCCGGTGATTATCCAAAGCCGGCTGCCGAAAGCCGTCAAGTGCCGACCTGTAATGTCGGTATCGGCGACGGTATTCCCGTTACTCAAACGCGTGGCAGCGCCGTGTCAACAACCCTTTCAGCTTTCGATTGACAATCGAGTGGGCGTGGTCAATGAACGGCTTCGTGCCCGGTGCCTGTCTTTCACTGGGCGTGACCGGGTTGTCGGACTGAAAGTCATGGAGTGGGTGGCATCGTGGTGTTCGCCCTGCCGAATCGGGCAGGGCTGCAACGTGAGAGACCCTAGTGTCCTTGCTGTGACTGCAATCCGCGATGCCAAGCCATGCACGCCTTGTCACGCGTTGATGAATGGGTGCGCGTGAATTGGCAAGCAATTCGAAATTTATGTGAAAGAACACGCAATGAAAGTTAAGTTCAGACGGGAGCGTAAAGGTTCTCTCGCCTCGGTGAGGTAAAGAATGATTATTTAGATAGTGAAATTTTTCCGGGGAAATTCGCGCTCACACAACTAAATTTGTTAAAGATTTTCAACTAATTTTGTTAATGCTGCCGTCCGGACGTTGCAGCATTGAGAGCAGGGTGACGTTCAACCGACCGCTCGCGTCCAGTGGAAGGGATCCAGGGGTTTTACCGCCTCGGTCGAACATCAGATTTCGGCAAGGGAAGATAAAATCGCTGTGTTCATTGCTTAACAAAATTAGTTGAAATCGCACCCGTGTTGGATAGTGGGAACCGGGTCAGCGCTGAAGATTTAATGCCACGACGGATAGAAATGTCACCCATTGAAAAGCCGCGGGAAAGAGGTAAATAAATCCACCCGACGCCTCAAGTTACATCGCACTCAAATCTGTCATCACCACACCGCGTTGCGAAGCGCATGATGACGCGCCCGGCTTCTCGTCTGACAGGCTGCGGAACTGATCCGCGCCAGTCACCCATCAGGATCAGGGCGAGCGCCGTTGATCTGGCAGTCGCCCCTGGCTCAATTAGAGCTCCAGAGAACCGTCGGTACCAGGCCAATGTCCGGGAGTGCGTGACAATTCCACGGCTACCCATTCGCGGGCGCCAGACTGTTGTCGGTTCATGCCCTAGGTGTCTCGGTGTTCACCAACACGGATCGAGCCAATATTGACCAGTACAGCCGTGGGTTGCCGACAGGCGTCGACCCCAAGTTGTTGTTGAGCCGAATCACTTCCTGCGCCTGCAGAAGGTCCTGCTGCCCTGTCTTGCTGAGATGTGCGGCACGTTCCTAGTCCGCTGCGTCATTGAATTGGCACCACTCGAATCCGACGCGAAGGATCGTCATATTTCCACTTGATCGGCTTCGGGTTCTTGTTGTGCTCGCGAATGTAATGCATCAGTTTGCGATCCAGATCCTTCACCGAAGTGAAGATGCCGCGCGCGATCACATCGCGCTGGATGCGCGGGAACCAGTTTCCCACCTGGTTGAGCCACGACGAGTAGGTTGGCGTGAAGTGCAGGCGCACGTAGCGATGTGCATCCAGGAATCGGCGACCCTCTGCGTCTTGTGGCTGCTGACGTTGTCGCAGATCACGTGGCTTGAGGGTGTGGTTGAGCACCCGTGCTTCCAGTCTGGCGGGGCGACTGCGTGGGCGCGCGCCCGGGATGCCGGGCATACATGACGGCCAGTCGCTCGCTGAGAAAGCGAGCCCGACCAGCGCGCGATGAAGCGAGAGTCGTCGAGGGTAATCTGCCGGGGTGCGCTAAGCGTAATCGCCAACCGGAAGGCCGGGCCGCGAGGCAGCAGGTCGGTTTAGTTCGCCGCATGAGCGACCAGGGACGTCAGCGCGATGAATGCGGCAAATGCCATGGGCAACACCCGCCTTGACGCATCGTTCAGGCGACCCATCCATCGTCCGACATTGATTGATAACTTCCGCATTGCCGTCCCCATGCATACTGAACCGCTGGCTATCCATTAAGGGGCAGCCAGCGGAGACCGCTTCAGCGCCTCGTCAAGACTGCTTTTCCAGCTTCACGATCGTCAGCGTACCGTCGACGTTCTCGACGCGCACCTTGACCTTGTCGCCTTCGCGGACCTGTTTGATCATCGCCGGGTCCTTCGCCTTGAATGCCATTGTCATCGGCGGCATGCCGACGTTTGCAAGGGCGCCGTGTTTCAGCGTAACCATGCCGCTGGCGGCATCGACCTTCCTGACCTCCGCATCGGTGAGTGCATCTTTGGATGACACTTGCGAAGTCACGGGTTTCATGGACATGTTCGTGCCCGCCGTCTCGTTACCCGCAAACGCAGGCGCGGCGATAAAGGCGGCAAGAGCAGCAGATACGACGATCGACTTCTTCATAATGATTCTCCAGTTTGAGTAGAGGACACTTTCGTGCCGGAAGGTACTGCATGAGTCTGTGATTCCTTTTGCGCCATCCTGAGGCGACGCCGTTGCAGCAGCAGCCATGCGGCGGGAATCACGAACATGGAAAGCAGGGGCGCGGTGACCATCCCGCCAACCATCGGAGCAGCGATGCGTTGCATGACTTCGGAACCGGAGCCGTGGCCGACCATGATCGGGATGAGACCGGCGAGCACCACCGCGACCGTCATGGCCTTGGGTCGCACCCGAAGCACGGCGCCCTCGCGGATCGCCTCGACGAGTGTTACCTCGGTCAGAGGCTCGCCTTCCTCGATGCGGCGGTTCAGCGCGCTCTTCAGGTACAGCAGCATCACCACGCCGAATTCGGCCGCCACACCCGCAAGTGCAATGAAGCCAACCGACGTGGCCACCGAAACGGCATGCCCCAGTATCCAGATGAGCCAGAAGCCGCCGACCAGCGCGAACGGCACGGTCGACATGAGCAGAAGCGCGTCGGCCGCGAAGTTGAACGTCAGGAACAGCAGCACGAAGATCACCACGAGCGTCACCGGAATCACGGTGCGCAACTTCGCGGCCGCGCGCTCCAGGTATTCGAATTGCCCGGACCATGCAATCGAATACCCGGGCGGCAACGTCACCTTCTGCGTAACGGCCTGCTGCATCGCTTTCACGGCCGACTGCAGGTCGACGTTGCGGATATCGATGTACACGTAACCGGAAAGCCGCGCATTTTCACTGCGGATCATCGGCGGGCCATCCGCTATGCGCAGGTCCGCGACATCGTCCAGCTGGATCTGTGCGCCCCGGTCCGTCACGACCGGCAACTGACGCAGCTTCTCCAGCGAATCGCGCACCTCGCGTGGATACCGGATGTTGATGGGGAAGCGCTCTCGGCCTGCGATGACCTCGCCCACGTTGTCGCCCCCCACCGCCGACGCCACGACAGCCTGGACGTCGCCAACGGACAAGCCATAGCGCGCGGCGGCAAGCCGATTGATGTCGACATCGATATAGCGGCCACCGTTCAGTCGCTCGGCCAAAGCGGACGTTACGCCAGGTACGTGCTTGACTGCGGCCTCGATCTGCGCAGCGACCCCGTCGATCTGGCCAAGATCCGGTCCGGAAATCTTTACGCCGACGGGTGTCTTGATGCCCGTCGACAGCATGTCCAGCCGGTTGCGGATGGGCGGTACCCAGACGTTCGACAGTCCCGGCACCATTACGGTCCGGTCGAGTTCCTCGACCAGCTTTTCTGGCGTCATGCCGGGGCGCCACTGACTTCGCGGCTTAAACCGGATCGTCGTTTCGAACATTTCCAGGGGCGCCGGGTCCGTCGCACTGTCGGCGCGGCCAGACTTGCCAAAAACGGTTGCCACTTCAGGGACCATCTTGATCAGCCGGTCGGTCTGCTGCAGCAGTTCTGACGCCTTTTCGGCCGAGATGCCCGGAAGCGCTGTCGGCATGTACAGCAGGTCGCCCTCGTCAAGCGGAGGCATGAATTCTCCACCGAGCCGCGAGATCGGGATTGCGGTCACAAAGAGGGCGATCACAGCCAGTCCGATGGCAAACCAAGGCCGGCGTAGCGTCACTTCGATCATGGGGCGATATATGCGCACCAGCACGCGATTGATGGGATTCGATGCTTCATGCGGTATGCGCCCGCGAATCAAATATCCCATTAGCACCGGCACGAGGGTCACCGACAGACCAGCCGCGGCGGCAATCGTGTATGTCTTCGTAAAAGCCAGCGGCGCAAAGAGCTTGCCCTCCTGGCCTTCCAGCGAGAACACCGGGATGAACGACAGCGTAATGATGAGCAGCGAGAAGAAAAGCGCTGGTCCCACCTCCGCCGCCGATGTCGCAATCAGTTCCCATCGCTGCGACGCGGTGATCGGCTTATCGGGGTGCGCAAGCTCGAACGCTTCCAGATGCTTGTGCGCGTTCTCGATCATGACAATCGCGGCGTCAATCATCGCGCCGATGGCTATCGCAATGCCGCCGAGCGACATCAGGTTCGCGTTGACGCCCTGGTAGCGCATCACGATGAACGCGGCGAGCACGCCGAGCGGCAGTGACAGGATCGCCACGAACGCACTACGCAGGTGGAATAGGAACACCGCGCACACGAGTCCGACGATGATGAACTCCTCGATGAGCTTGTCCTTCAGGTTGTCCACTGCACGTTCGATGAGCTGAGAGCGGTCATAGGTCGTCACGATTTCGACGCCAGGGGGCAACGAACGCTTCAGATCCGCGAGTTTGGCTTTTACCGCGTCGATGGTTGTCAGCGCATTTTTGCGGGAACGCATGACGATGACACCACCTGCCACTTCGCCCTGGCCATTGAGCTCCGCAATGCCGCGACGCATCTCAGGCCCGATCTGGAGACGTGCAACGTCACCAAGCAGCACGGGGGTGCCCGCGTCATTGGTGCGAAGCACGACGTTGCGGAAGTCGTCCAGGCTATGCAGATAACCCGACGACCGGACCATGTATTCGGATTCGGCGAGCTCGATGACTGAACCGCCCGACTCCTGGTTGGCCTTGCCGAGCGCATCTGTCACCATCGCCTGCGTGATGCCGTACGCGCGCAGCTTGTCCGGGTCGAGCACGACCTGATACTGCCGCACCATCCCGCCGATGCTCGCCACTTCGGAAACGTCGGGGACGGCTTTCAGCTCGAACTTCAGGAACCAGTCATTCAGCGCCCGGAGTTGCCCAAGGTCATGCTTCGCGGTCCGGTCGACAAGCGCGTATTCGTACACCCAGCCCACGCCCGTTGCATCGGGGCCGAGCGAAACCGTCGCGCCCTGAGGAAGGCGGCTTTGCACCTGGTTCAGGTATTCGAGCACACGCGAGCGGGCCCAGTACTGATCTGTCCTGTCGTCGAACAGAACGTAGACGAACGCGTCACCGAACGATGAATACGCGCGGATGGTTTTCGCACCGGGCACGCCCAGTAGCGTTGTCGTGAGCGGATAGGTGACCTGGTCCTCGATGACCTGGGGCGCCTTGCCCGGATACGACGCCTTGATGATGACCTGCGTATCGGAGAGGTCGGGCAGGGCATCGAGCGGAGTCTGCGCTACAGAGTACACGCCCCACGCGGTGACCAGCACGGTCGCTAGCAGCACAAGAAAGCGGTTATGGATGGACCAGCGAATGAGGCGCGCAATCATTTCGTGCCTCCGGCTGGTTCAACCTTCGTGAGCTGGTAGCCGTCATCGGACTGCCGGAATGCGAAATGAACGGTCTGGCCAGGCTTCACGTCCGCGAATGCGTCGGGCGAGGGCTTGCCGAACGCCATCGTCATCGCGGGCCAGCCGAGCGCCGGCACGGGCTGATGCGAGAACGTGATGTCTTTCGCGGTAACGTGTTCGACCTTGCCGGTTGTCTCATAGGTTGCTGCAGCAGGCGAAGCCACAGCGGCCGCTGATGTCGGAGAACTGGTGCCGGCGCCTGTACTGCCTTCGAGCCGTGGTAGCACCGATTTCAGGCTGGCTTCGGAATCGATGAGGAACTGGCCGGATGCAACGACCGTATCGCCATCATTCAGGCCCCTGAGCACCTCGGTCTCGTCGCCGACATCGTTGCCTACGGTCACCGAGACCGGTTGCAGGCGGCCGTCCCCATTCCTCGCGATGACCACCGAGCGCTTGCCTGTCGTGATGACCGCCTCTGATGGCACGAGCAGTCTGGAAACCATCCTCTGCCCGCCGACCCGCACGCGCATCAACATGCCCGGCGAGAGCTTCTGCGCCGGGTTGTCAATTTCAAGCCGCGCCTGAAGCGTACGACTGGTGGCGCTGATGCCCGGGAGAATTTCGCGTATCTGCCCTTTGAAGTGCTGTGTCGGGTCGCCGAAGAACGTGGCATCGACCGTCATGCCGGGCTGCACGCTCAAGGCGAGCGCCTCGGGAATCTCGACGATGAGCCAGAGCTTCGAGAGACCAGCAACCTTGGCAAGCGTCTGCCCCGGCGCGACCTGGGCACCGTCCCGCACGTTCAGTTCGCTCACGACGCCGGTCTCGGGCGACGACAAGACAACATGCGTCTGGACCTTTCCGGTGAGATCAAGGCTGGCGATGAGCCCATCTGGAATCGAGAGCGCACGCATGCGCGCACGCGACGCCTCCAGCAGGCTCGCGTCCATCCCGCCGCGCTTGAGCGACAGATACTCTTCCTGCGGGGCGAGCCAGTCGGGCACGAACAGGGACGCTATAGGCGCTCCCTTGTTTATCCGCTGCATCGGGGCACTGGCATAAAGGTGGTCGATATAGCCAGTCACGCGCGACTGTACGACGTCGGCCCTGGATTCATCGAACTGTGTGGTGCCAACCGCGTCAAACCCTTCTGCGGTATCCTGCCTGCGAACGCTCGCATATCGGATGCCGAGATTCTGCTGCAGACCCGGGTCAATCCGGACGCCTGCGCCGCCACCGCCCTCATCCGCATATACGGGTTCGAGCTGCATGTCCATGAAGGGCGACTTGCCCGGCTTGTCGAAGTGCTGTGCGGGCACCATCGGATCGTGCCACTAGAGCACCTTCCGTCCTGTCTTGGGGTCGACCTTGTCGCCCGTTGAAGTTGCGGCGGCGGCATTCACGGACGCGCCCATTGCGTTTGTTGCAGCGTGACGGTTGCCCGCAAAGTAGCCTGCGCCAAGCAGGGCCGCACTGGCGAATACCAGCAAAACCCCGCGTATCAGTGGTTTGTTCATCGTCGTTCTCTCCTTCACTGTGCGGCGGCCATCGTCGGCGGCACGACCTGGTATTCGAGCTGTGCCCAGGTCTGCGAGACTTCACGTTTGAGGTCAAGCACCTGAAGCTGCGCATCGAGTTGAGCGCGGCGTGCCGCGAACGTATCGGCAAGGGAGCCTGTCCCCGACCGGTAGGCTGCGTTGGCAAGCTGCACGCGCTGCTCGGCCGCAGGCAGGAGCGACTGGCTGAGATTCGTGATGCGCTCCCGGCCGCTTGCGAGCGTCGCTGACTGGGCCTGAATATCCGCTTCGACCTGTCGTTGAGTGTCCTCGTACAGCAGGCGCGCCTTGGTGGCGAGTTCCGCCTTCTCGGCTGCATCCCGGTTCTGTCGGTTTTTGCGGTTGATGGGCAGCGGGATACTCACGCCAATGGAAACCATGTTCGAATAGCCGCCGCCTCGTTGCTGGTACGCAATCTCCCACGTCCAGTTGGGACTGCGCTCGCTGTTCGCGACGTCCGTGTCGGCGTCGGCGACGGCAATGTCATCGGCCGCTGCGACCAGCGCGGGCTGAACCTGCTTCAACTCCCCCGGGGGCAGTGACGATATGAACGACTCGGGTGCCGGCGGCTCGCCGGTAACGTCGGACACGGGCGTTGCGGTCCATCGTGAAAGCGTGATCAGGGCAGTCTTGTACGTTTGCCCGGCCTTGAGCACCTGGTCCTGTGTTTGCGCGAGCATCGCCTGGGCTTGCACGACGTCGGCGGCTGTCGCTTTCGCGCCTCTGTACGAGGCTTTGGTGGCGGCGAGTTCGTGGTTCATGTGGTCGAGCAGTTCTTGCTGCAGCGCCACGGCATTTTTTGCGTAGATGGCGTTCAGCCATGCACCTGCGGTCTGCTGCCGGACATTGGCGAGTTGCAGCAGATAGCCATCGTGCTCACGGCTGACCATCTGGTTTGCAAGTGTCGAACGCAGGCGCCGCTTCTCACCCGAGACCCATTCCTGTTCGATGCCGATGCGACGCATCGTCATGAAGTCCTGGCCGATGGTGAAGTTTTGTGGCCCAGTGACCGGCAAATTGTCGATGCCGGCCTTGAGCGTAGGGTCTGGCAACTGGCCGGCCTTGACGGCGGCTTCCGAGCTGGCGCGTACCGACGCCTGCGCGGCCTGCATCGCAGCAGAGCGGTCGGTCGCCGACTGCAGCGCCGCTTCAAGCGTGAACGACACGTTCTGCGCATGCGCGACGGTGCCCGCGAGTATCAGCGCGACGGCGAACGAGCGCGCGCGCAGGGGTGCACGCCAGCGCAGTGGCGTGCCAATGGTTTTTGATTGCATGTTCTAACCCAAACGGCGGAAACCCATAGGGAATCCACGTCCTGGACGCAGGACGACCTCACCGCAGATGCGGTGAACCTGTCAGTAAGGGTTAGATTGCTCGAGGAGGTCGCCACAGGCCGCCGGGTTCGCGGACGATGAGCGACTGCGCATAGTGGAAGACGACGCGACTTCCCATAGTCATGGGACGCCCGACGGTCGCGGCTACAGCGGGATGGTAAAGACTGCCGAACTGGCACTGGGCGGTTATCTTGCAGAAACCGCCTTTCGCCTTGTCCGACGCAGTCGATTTCAGTGAGTCGCAGCCGGGCATGACGGTGGACATACCGTCATCCATCGCCGTCGACTGCTGCATCGGACACTCCCACGCCGTGCCACTGGCTGCCAGCCCACTAATGGGCAGCATCGCGCAAAGCAGCAACAATATGAGAGTCCGAAAAAACTTCATGGCATGGATTGTAGTCGCAACTTCGTATTGTGGTTAAAGGAATTTTGGCGGTGCAGTGCAGACATCCAGACGCATCTGGGTACTCCTGAGAACCTTCGTGATTTCGCCGCCGGTCGCATTGACGCAGGCATCAACTCAGGTTCTTGTTGCCGTTCATCATCAAAAACTCTCGTCTTCCGGGCACCACATCCGCTGCGAGAGAGCGTTACCGTTCAGCAATTGTTTGGAAACGGGGATCGCGTTGTTCAGGCTCACTTCGTGGCTGATGGCCCCGAGCTACGCGACATCCAGGTCCGATGCGAGGCGACGCCAGGCCGTCAGGCGCTCGGTGGGGGCACATCACGCTGTCGATGCCTACCAGGGTGACGCCACGCAGGATGAAGGGTGTGGCAACCCGGACGGGGAATTCCAAACCGGCAGGCAGAGCGCAGGCTGCGAGCGCACCGCGGTACCGGTTGGTGGCGCACACGTTGGCGGGGATGTGGCTCCCTTCCTGCTGTGGTGTGTAGAACTACTCATTGCTGAGAGAGCGATGAGTGACAAGATTCGAGTGCAACATCGCGCCCGCATCGCCGTATTGTACGTTCGCCAGTCGTCCGCCTACCAGATCAATCACAATCTGGAGAGCCAGAAACTGCAGTACGCAATGTAGGAACGTCTGCGCCAGTTGGGCTGTGTCACGGACCGGCGTAATCGGGTCATTCCAGGATCGACACATTCGGGCCACTCGATGATCGGCGTTATGGAGCGACCTCAGGATCGGCGCAATCAAGGCACGCGTTGCGCTCGTCGTCGCGCCGGGCCGAACCCTGAAACGCATTTCGAATTTTCATAACTCGGTACCTTCGGGTCTTTTTTCCCGGAGTGCGGTGCGCGATCATGAGGAGATCATCAGTGCGCTCGAGGTGCGCGACGGCAAAGCGCTCGCGGCGATCCTGCGGCGGCACTTGCTGGAGAAGCGCGACGCGGTGTTGCTGCTGCACGCGGAAGTCGACGCGTAGCCGTGCTCCGCGCGCCGATTCAGAACGCCGTGCGTGGGCCGAGTCCGGCTGAATCGCCATTGCCGTAGCCGCACGCGCGGTCGCGCATGTAGGCCACGTAGACGTTGGTCCGTTTCGGTAACCGGTAGTCGTAACCGAGCGCCCACGTCGTTCTCGACGAGCGGTCGCGGCCGTGGCTTTTCGCGGCCATCACCGATGCGAGCACTGTGCCGAAGCCGACCGGCACCGCCGCGCCCACTTGCCCGCTATGCGTGCCGAGCCCGTCGCTGTCGATCGCGTCGTGCACGTACTGGTAGAACGCGGTGAACTTCACGACCTTCAGGTCATAGCCGATGCCGGCCAGCACCGCATTCTGCTGCGTGAAGCCGGCGATGGAAGCATTCAGGTCGCCCGGTGTCCGGTCGTATTTCGCCTGCTGGAACGCGAGCGTCGCGCTGAACGCACGGTGCCGGTCGTAGGTGACGCTGCCGCCCCATTGGTTCGCGCCCGTGTGGCCTGCTGCGTTGCCGTTCGCATAGATCAGGCTCGCCTGCAGCGGGTGCTCGCCGGATGTCGAAACCAGCACCGAATTGCTCCAGCCGTTGTCGCCGGCGAGCCCTTGCCCCGACACACCCTTGTACATCTGGTTCAGCGCCGGCGAAAAACCGAACGACGTCGAGAACGGATTGAAGCGTACGGCGGAGATGTAATAAGGTGTCGTATTGCGCCCCGCGCGCAGTACGCCATACGGCGTCGCGACGCCCACATACGCATTGCGCCCGAAGAACGTATCGCCGCCGAAGCGGCCGGCGCCGCCGTTCGACGGGCGCATGAACGCTTCGAGCGCGAACTGCAGCGCGTAGCCGCCGCCGAGATCCTCGCGGCCGCCGATGCCCCAGAAGCTCGTCGTGAAGCCGCCCGAATTCATCGCGTACGCGCGCGGCTTGCCGAGACTCTTCTGCGCGCCGACATAGACGTCGGCCAGCCCGTACAGCGAGACGGACGACTGGGCCGTGGCGTCGTCGGCGATCGCGCAGGCGAGCAGCGATGCGCCGAGGGTTGACAGCAACCGGCGACGTTGTCCGGCATTCCGGATTAATTGAGTAGGCATACTGATCGATTCGTGTGAGGGAACGAAAGGCGGACGAGGACGCGACGGCACCCGTCGAACGGAACGTCAGAACACGTGGCGGATGCCCGCGCGCCCGACGGCCTGCTTCTGGTTGCCGGACGGATTGAAGCCCGCGATCTGCGCGACCGGCGCGTCGCCGGCTGCCTTTTGGAACGCACACATCGCATAGACGCTCGTGCGCTTAGACAGCGCATATTCGACGCTCAGGTTGAACTGGTGATACTTCGGCTCCGCGTTCGTCGCGTGGTCGCGTCCTGTCGTGTACGTAAATCCGGCGCCGATCGTCACGGCCGGCGTCGGCGTGACGAGCGCCGATAGCTCGTAGTTCTGGAACGTCGCGTCGTGCCCGGCGCTGCCCTGCTGGAAGTTCGTGTTCGTGAAGTCGGCCAGCAGCTTGAGCCACTGCACGACCTGGTACGACGCGCCGACGCCGAACACCTTCTGCGCACGTGCTGCATCGAGATAGTTGCCGTAGATCGCATTCGTGAAGCCCGGATAGTTCTGGTAGCCCTGCGTCGACACGCCCGGGTTGTTGATCCGCAGATAGCCGATGCCGAAGCCGACCGGGCCCGCCGCGTAGCTCGCACCGACGCTGAACGTCGCGTTGTCGGAGAAGCGGCCCGGCTGCCCGCCGAGCGCATAGAGGCCGCCGAAAGTGACGCCCGCGATCGTGGGGCTACGGTACTTGACCGCGTTCGAGATCGGGAAACCGTTGTCGGTGTTGTCCATGTCGTTCGGGTGCGCAAAGTAGTAGCCGCCGATGTTGCCGTTCAGCGTGAACGGCTCGACGTAGTCGACGATCGAATCCCACTGGCGGCCGAGCGTGAGCGTGCCGAGCTTAGTGTCGTTCAGGCCGACGTACGCGTTGCGCGAGAACGCGAGGCCGCTGCCGAGGTGGCCGGAGTTGAGATCGAAACCGCTTTCGAGCCGGAAGATCGCGCTCAGGCCGCCGCCGAGATCCTCGATGCCGCGCACGCCCCAGCGGCTGCCGGCCGTCACGCCCGACGCGAGCTGCACGAGATGCTTGCCCTGCACGTTCGAGACGTAGTCGACGCCGTCTTCGACGATGCCGTACAGCGTGACGCTGCTTTGCGCTTGGGCGGTAGCTGCCGCAGCAAGCGGTAGCGCGAACAGGATTTTTTTCATGATGAGGGTCCGGTGCGGGTGGTTGAAAGACGGTGAACGATGGTTCGATCCGGATGTGTGCAAAGCGATCGGACGTGCGTGCTCCGCACCGCGATCGGAAGACGATCGCGGCGGCGGGGTGGCAGCTAACGGGTGAACCGAAGGAAGGGCGGTGCGCCGCTCAGTTTCGATATGCGCGCAGCAACGCATCGGCGGCCCGGAAGTCAGGCGTGAGCGGGCGGTCGCGCTCGAGGAACGCGACCTTCGTGCGCAGCGCGCGATACAGCGGCTGCGTGGCCGGCGCAAGCGCGAACGACGGCTGCTTACGCTGGCGCAGGTCGATCGCCTGCTCGGCCTCGATCAGTTCGAGGCCGAGCAGCGTGTAGCTCGCGTCGATCTGCTTCTGCACGCGTTGCACGACTTCGGGTGCGTTCGTCGCGACGTCCTCGATGCCGCCGGCAACCGGCAGGTAGTCGAGCGACACGGGCATCGCGAGCGACTTCACCGTCATTGCAAGCGCGGTCGGCGGCTTCTCCATCGCGCCGAACGCATGCACGGTTTCCGCGGTGCCGAGGAAGCGCGAGAGGCCGGTGAGGTGCGGGTCGTTCAGCTTGACGATGCGCTGCGCGGACGCGAGCGCGTTGTGGCCGAGTGCGAGTCCGAGCTGTTCGAACGCGAGCACCCACGGCAGCGGCTCGAAGTTCGCGCTCGGCAGCACCGCGCCGCCGCCGTCGACGTAGCCGGCCGTATCCTGCGTACGGATCGACTTCGGCGTGACGCCGACCGCGACGCCCGGATTGTCGTCGCTCGAATTGAGCTGCAGTTGCAGCAGCGCGCGCGCTTCGTCGTAGGTGCGATCCTCTTCGCCGAGCAGATAGACGCCGGAGCGGAAGCTGAGCGGATCCTGCAGCGGCCGGTCCGGATCGCGATTCCACAGGCTGCTGCCCGCGAGCAGTGTGCGCAGCGTTGCACCGGCGCGCAGCGTGGCCGGGAATGGCCGCAGCGCGAGCGTGTCCTCGCGGAACGGCGACACGTTGCCGTTCAGCCCCTGCAGGCTCAGCGCGAACACGACCTTCGACACCTGTGCGAGATGCGCCATGTCGGTGAGGGCGAGCGCCGCCATTCCGGCCGAGTACGCGTTGGAACTGAGGATCGCGAGCGCGTCCTTGCCGTACGGACGGATCGTCGCGATGCTTGCCGATTTCAGTGCATTGGCGGCCGCGACCTTGCGCCCCTGGTAGTACACGTCGCCTTCGCCGAGCATCGCGAGGCCGACGTGGCTCAGGATCGTGATGTCGGCTTCGCCGATCGAGCCGTCCGACGGCATAGCCGGCGTGACGCCGCGATTGAGGAATTGCGCGTATGCATCAACGATCGCAGGCTGCACGCCGGCGCCGCCGTCGAGCATCGCGTTCAGGCGTGCGGCCATCGCGGCGCGCGCCACGCGCACGCTCGTGTCTGGGCCGACGCTGCCCGAATGCGCGTGGATCAGCCCGATGTTGAAGCGCGTCGACGCGTCGATGACCTCCTGCGACAGCTTGCCGTGCGCATCGACCATCTCGCGGTCCTTGTTGAGGCCGACACCGACCGTGAGCCCGTAGATCTGCTGGCCGGCCGCGGCGGCCTTCAGCAGTACGTCGTGCGCGGCGACGACGCGCTGGCGGGCGGCCGGCGCGATCGACACGGCTTCGCCGTCGGCGATGCGCGCGATCGATTCGGGCGTGACGGACCGGCCGTCGAGCGTTACGTCCGCAAAGGCCGGGACGGCGGCGAAAAGCGCGAGCGTGATCGCGCTCCGCATGAGGAAGCGTGGCATGAAGCAGTTCTCCGGTTTCAGGCGTGACGTGGCGTGGAAGACAGCGCGGCGATCGATGCAAGCGCGATGACGCTTGCGACCATTACATACCAGGCTGGCGCGAACGGGTTGCCGGACCGTTGCGTGAGCCACGCGAGGATCGCCGGCGCGAAGCCGCCGAAGATCGTCGTGGCGATGTTGTAGGACAGCGACATGCCGGTCGCGCGCACCTTGGTCGGGAACAGCTCCGACAGCGCGGCGGGCGCGACGCCCGTGAAGATCGCGACCATCACGCAGAACGCGCTCTGCACCGTGATCAGAGCGGCGAGCGTGTGCACATCGGCGAGCCAGTGCAGCAGCGGATACACGGACACGAGCATCAGCAGGGCGCCTGCCGTGAGCACCGTGCGCTGGCCGAAGCGATCCGACCAGCTGCCTGCGCACACGCAGGTGACGGCCATCAGGCAGTTGCCGACCAGCGACGCGATGAACGCGTCGCGCCCGTCGAAATGCAGCGCGCGCTGTACGTGCGTCGGCATGTAGATCACCAGCGCATACACGCACACGGCCCACAACACCGAAAACCCGGTGCCGACCACGAGCGCGCGCGGATAGTCGCGCACGACCTGCAGCAGCGGCGCCTTGCGATCGGCCGGTGCATGCGCGGCACGCGCCATCTCCGTGCGGAAATGCGGTGTTTCGTCGAGCGTCTTGCGCAGCCACAGGCCGACGGGCGCGATCGCGAGGCCGAGGATGAACGGGATCCGCCAGCCCCAGTCGCCTATCTGTTCGCGCGACAGCGTGAGCGTCACGGCGGTCGCGACCAGTGCGCCGAGGATGTTCGACGCGGCCATGCTCGCCTGCAGCCACGAGGCGTAGCGGCCCTTCTTGTCCGCTGGCGCGTGCTCGATCAGGAACGCCGCCGCGCCGCCCACTTCGCCGCCGGCCGAGAAGCCCTGCAGCAGACGGCCGCACAGGATCAGCAGCGGCGCGCCGATGCCGATTGCAGTGAACGGCGGCGCGAACGCGATGACGCCGGTGCCGGCTGCCATCACGAGAATGGTCAACGTCAGCGCGGCCTTGCGGCCCGCGCGATCGCCGTACACGCCGATCGCGAGCGCGCCGAGCGGCCGTGCGATGAAGCCGATCCCGAACGCCATGAACGCCTCGACCAGCTCGGTGCCCGTGTCGCCGCGATGGAAGAAGTTCTGCGCGATATACACGGCAAAGAACGCGTAGACGGAAAAGTCGTACCACTCCAGCGCGTTGCCGATCGAGGCCGCGGCGATCGCGCGCCCGGCACTCGATGCGGGAGGTGACACGGCGTCGGCCGTGTCGAGGGGAACCGCAGTTTGTTTCACTTCGATCTCCTGTCGTCGTGCGGGGCAGCCTTACAGCCGGATATGCGGAATCTGCTTGCGTTCCGCTTCGTCGAGCGCTTCTTCGTAGCCGGCGTCCGCATAGCGGATCACGCCGAGCGCGGTGTCGTTGGTCATCGACAGCGTGAGCCGCTCGTTCGCGGCCGCGCTGCCGTCGGCTACGACGGTGACACCAGCGCTCGTCATGTAGCCGCTGTAGCCGCCGCCGCCCGAATGGATCGCGACGAGATCGGCCATCGACGAGCAGTTCATCATCGCGTTCAGCAGCGGCCAGTCGGCCACCGCGTCGGAGCCGTCGCGCAGGTTCTCGGTCATGATGTTCGGGTGCGCCATCGCGCCGGCCTCAAGGTGGTCGCGCGTGAACGCGACCGGCCCTGCCAGCACGGCGTCGCGTACCATCGCGTTGACCGCGAGCGCGAGCCGCGTGCGCTCGCCGTGGCCGAGCCACGCGATGCGCGCAGGCAGCCCTTCGAACGGCACGCATTCGCGTGCGCGTTGAATCCAGTTGGTGACGATCCGGTTGTCCGGAAAGTGTTCGAGCAGGTAGTCGTCGATGAGGCGGATGTCGTTCGGGTCGTTCGACAGTGCGATCCAGCGGAACGGGCCGATCGCGCGGCAGAACAGCGGGCGCAGGAACGCCTCGGTAAACACCGGGATCTCGAATGCGCGCGTCACGCCGCCGTCCTTCGCATGCGTGCGGATCAGGTTGCCGTTGTCGAACACGATCGCGCCGCGATCCTTGAATCCCAGCATCGCCTCGATGTGCCGCACGATCGACGCGCGGCTCGCATCCATCAGCGTCGTGCGATCGCTGTCGCGCAGTGCGCGCACGTCGTCGAGCGTGTAGCCCGACGGCACGTAGCCGTACACGAGATCGTGCGCGGCCGTCTGGTCGGTGACGATGTCGGGCACGACGCCGCGCGCAAGAATCGCCGGGAACACGTCGGCCGCATTGCCGAGCAGGCCGACCGAGATCGGTTCGCGCCGCGTCTGTGCGTCGGCGATCAGCGCGAGCGCCTCGTCGAGATCGCGCGCCTGTCGTTCGAGAAAACCGATCTGCCGCCGCTTGTCGATGCGTGTCTGGTCAATCTCGACGACGAGCGTTGCGGCGTTGGCCATCCGTCCCGCGAGCGGCTGCGCGCCACCCATCCCGCCTAGGCCGGCCGTGAGGATGAAGCGCCCGCGCAGGTCGTTGTCGAAATGGCGCTCGGCGATCCGCGAGAAGATCTCGTAGGTGCCCTGGATCACGCCCTGCGAGCCGATGTACTGCCAGTCACCGGCAGTGAGACCGCCCCAGCAGATCAGGTTGCGCCGCTCCAGTTCGTAGAAGTGTTCGGCATTGGCCCACTGGCCGATCAGATTGCAGTTCGCCATCACAACGAGCGGCGCGCTCGCATGCGTGCGCAGCAGTGCAACGGGCTTGCCCGACTGCACGACAAGCGTGTGGTCCTCGTCCATCGTCTTCAGCGTGCGCACGATCGCGTCGTGCGACGGCCAGTCGCGCGCCGCGCGACCGAGCGCCGCGTAGACGATCAGTTGATCGGGGTCCTCGCCGACGGCGAGCACGTTCTCGAGCAGCCGCAGCAGCGCCTCCTGGCGCCAGCCCTTGCAACGCAGCGTGCTGCCGGACGTGACTTCGAAGGTACGGGTCGTCTGATTCATCGTCGTGCCTCCTGTTCAGCGCGCGAGCGCATAGTCGGCGATCGAGATGCCGAGCGCGGCTTCGACCGGCGGGTACACCGCAGGGTCGAACACCGACGACGACAGCGGAATGTGCGCTTTCGCCACCCGCAGCACGTGGATTTCCATCCCTTCTTTCAACTGGCCCGCGCTGACCGGGCGGCCTTCGGCATCGAGCGTCGTGATTACGTCTGGGTAGGTTGCGATGCGTGCGCCGTGCGCGTCGTCGACCGCCATGTGTTCGTTCATCACATGAATGACCGCGCGCTGCGCGCCGCTGCCAAGATGGACGAGGCCGACATCGAATGCTTCACGCGTGTATTCGAGCGTGTTGCGCGAGACCTTGCCGCTCGCGATGAGCTCGCCATGCGTGGTTGCGCAGATCGCATCGATCACTGCGCTGCCGCCACGCCGTTCGGCGTCGATGATCGCTTCGCCGAGCGCGAGTGCGCGGCTGATGCCGCCGAGCGCCGCATGCTGGCGCACGTACGATGCGCGAATCGGGTTGCGGCAGCTCGCGATGAAGCCGCCGGCCATGTCGGCCGCCTTGCGCAGTATCGGCGACACCTTCGCGGTCGCGCCGCGCACGACCACTTCCATGTATGCATGCCGTTCGCGGTTGCCGCCGGCTGCAGCCTGGATCATCGGCGCGGTGCTCGACGCGAGGCCGAGCGAGCCCATGTCGCCGGTCGGATGCGCGCGGATATCGCCCACCGCGTCGACTACCTTGGTGCCGAGCAGCGCGGACGGCAGCCATGCGTTCAGCGTGCTCGACATCCCGTTCTGCCCGATGATGAGCCCGGCGAGCGGCGCGCCGAGCGCGTCCTGCACGAGCTGCGCAGCCTTTACATAGTCGGCGCCGAGCATTTGCCAGTCGGTGAGGCCGCCCGGCGCGCCGATCGCGGCGGCCGTGGCGATCCACGCGTCGTCCGGCAACTCGTCGATGGTGACTAGTTCGGGGCGGCCGATCGTGACCGCGAGCGTGCCGAGTTCACGGCCGTGGTCGGCCCAGCCGCCGCCGCCGCATGCGAAAACCGAACCGCCCTTGACTGCGGCTTCGACGTCCTTCGAAGATAGAATGCGTCCCATGTGTCGTTTGTCCTGAGAGGGGGAAAAGGGCTGTACGCGCCGGCCGGAAAGCCTTGTGTGGCGGTACTGTCCAAACGATTCTAGGGACGCCGAATATTGAGCGTTATTGCTATTTTATGGAGACTTCATAACGCGATGTTAAGCGTAGGGTAATCCCGGTGACGCCCGGACGGCGGGCTGCCTGCGCACGAATCTGCCGCTGCCGGTGTGACGACGAAACGCAGGCTGGACAACGACTCCGGCCCGTTTCGGCACGGAATTCATGCGTTCGCGGATAGCGTATGTAGTGTGTCGATGAACTCGTGCGCAAGCCGCGACAGCGGTGCGAGCACCGGGTGCAGCACGCTGACCGGCGCGGAAATGGTCGGCACGATCGGCTTCACGACGATCTGCGGCCACACGGGCCCCGCGACCGTCAGTTCGTCGATCAGCGCAATGCCGGTGCCGGCCTGCGCGAGCGCGCACGCGACGTGCGCCTGCTGTACCTCGATCTTGACCTGCGGCACGAGCCCTTCGTCGCTGAACAGCCGCCGCACCAGTTGCCCGAGCGGAATGTCGCTGCCATAGCCGATCAGCGGCTGGTTCGCGAGATCGCGCACGGCCAGCGTCTTGCGGCGCGCGAACGGGTGCGATGCGGGCACGGCCGCGACCATCCGGTTTTCGTACAGGAGCTGGCTTTCGACGTTCGGGTGCGTGTCCTGCAGGAACGCGATGCCGAGCTCGACCTGCTGCGTTAGCACCGCTTGCAGCAGCACGCCCGGAATCATCGTGTGCAGGATGATGCGCACGTCGGGAAAGCGCTCGTAGAACGCCGCGATCGCGCGCGGCAGCAGCGATTGTCCGAGATTGGGGCTGCACGCGATGCGCAGGTGGCCCATCCGGTTCTCGATCAGGTCTTCTGCGATTTCGTTGACGCGCTGCACGCCCTGGTACACCGCGTTCACTTCGACGAACAGCCGCTGCGCTTCTGGCGTCGGATAGAGCCGCCCCTTGATGCGCTCGAACAGCGCGAGGCCAAGCCGTTGTTCGGCATACGAAATGAGGCGGGATACCGCCGGCTGCGACACGTGCAGCAGCTTCGCGGCACCGCTGATCGAGCCGGTCAGCATGATGGCGCGAAACACCTCGATCTGGCGGAGGTTCAGACGCACAGCCTTAACTCCATGTTATGTGTGGGCGATAAATCGGCATGAGACATTTTGGCAGAGCGCTGCCTAAACTGCTCGTGATCAAAAAAGCAGGAGGCGAAGATGAGCGAATTCGAGCAGGTGGTGCGCGGCCGGCTGGTCGATGCGCGCGAGGTGGTCGACGACGGCTGGCTTGCAATCCGTAGCGGGCGTATCGCCGCGCGCGGCACGGGCGTGCCGCCGGCGGCGCGCGACACGATCGATGCGCGCGGGCAGTGGGTGCTGCCGGGCGTCGTCGACGGGCAGGTGCATGCGGCCAGCCAGGCGAACCAGGAGGGGCTCGGTCACGCGTCGCGTGCCGCCGCCGCCGGGGGCGTGACGGTGATGGTCGACATGCCGTACGACGATCCGGAGCCGGTCGCGTCGCGCGCGCAGCTCTACCGCAAGATCGCGGAAGCCGAACGCGATTGCCACGTCGACGTCGCGCTGTACGGCACGCTCAACGCGAAGCACGGTCTTGACGCGGCGGCCGGGCTGATCGACGGCGGCGTGTGCGCATTCAAGTTCTCGACGTTCGAGGCGACGCCCGGCCGGTTCCCGCGTGTCGAGGAGGACGTGCTGTACGACGCGTTCCGGCTGATCGCACCGTCGGGCCTTGCATGCGGCGTGCACAACCAGATGCAGGACATGACGCGCAAGAACATCGCGCGGATGATCGAAGCGGGCGACACGGGCTGGGACGCGTTCCTGCGTGCGCATCCGCCGCTGATCGAGAACCTCGCGACCGCGTTGATCTACGAGATCGGCGCGGAGACGGGCGCCCGCGCGCACGCGGTGCACGTGTCGACGTCGCGCGGCTTCGAGTTGTGCAACATGTTCCGGCAGGCCGGCCATCGCGCGAGCATCGAGACCTGCGTGCAGTACCTGATGCTCGATCACGAAACGCATACGAAGCGGTTCGGCGCGAAAACGAAGCACTACCCGCCGATCCGGCCGCGCGCCGAGCAGGAACTGCTGTGGACGCATATCGCGCGCGGCGAATGCGCGTTCGTGTCGTCGGACCACGTGAGCTGGGGGCTCGAACGCAAGGGCGACCCGAACGTGTTCCGCAACGCGTCGGGCGGCCCGGGCCTCGAAACGCTGCTGCCCGCATTCTGGACCGGCTGCGAACAGCATGGCATCGCGCCGACGCGCGTGGCCGAACTGCTCGCGACGAACCCGGCGCGGCATTTCCTGCTCGAGGACCGCAAGGGATCGCTCGACGTCGGCGCCGATGCGGATTTCGTGATCCTCACGCCGGAACGTTATGCGTTCGATCCGTCGCGCAGCCTGTCGGCTGTGCAGTGGAGCGCGTTCGAAGGCATGGAATTCACGGTGCGGATCGCCGCCACATACTGCCGCGGCGCGCTCGTGTACGACGGCGCCCGCATCGTCAACCCGGCAGGCTCCGGCCGCTTCCTGAAGCCGCACGGCAGCCGATCGATCGCTACGCAGGAGCAAGCATGAATCCGACGGTTTTCCTGCCGCTGAACGCGGAACGCCTGAACGCACGCGTCGAGCAACTGGCGCGCTTTACGCGGCCCGATGTCCCTTGGACGCGCCGCGCGTTCTCGCCGCTCTTCACCGAAGCGCGCGCATGGCTCGCCGCGCAGTTCGCCGAAGCCGGGCTCGCGGTGTTGATGGACGCAGGCGGCAACCTGATCGGCCGCCGCGAAGGCAGCGGCCGCTGCACGAAACCGCTCGTCACGGGGTCGCATTGCGACACGGTGGTCAGCGGCGGTCGCTTCGACGGGATCATCGGCGTGCTCGCGGGCATCGAGGTCGCGCATACGCTGAACGAGCAGGGGATCGTGCTCGACCATCCGCTCGAGGTGGTCGACTTTCTGTCCGAAGAACCGAGCGACTACGGCATCTCGTGCGTCGGCAGCCGCGCGCTGTCCGGCGTGCTCGATGCCGGCATGCTGCGCGCGACGAACGCCGAAGGCGAAACGCTCGCCGAAGCGCTGCGCCGCATCGGCGGCAATCCGGACGCGCTGCGCGAACCGTTACGCGCACCCGGCAGCACGGCCGCGTTCGTCGAACTGCATATCGAACAAGGCCCGGTACTCGAGACGCGCGGCTTGCCGATCGGCGTCGTGACCAACATCGTCGGTATCCGGCGCGTGCTGATCACAGTGACCGGGCAGCCCGACCATGCGGGCACGACGCCGATGGACATCCGCCGCGATGCGCTCGTCGGCGCCGCGCACCTGATCGAGGCCGCGCATGCGCGCGCGTCGGCGCTGTCGGGCAACCCGCATTACGTGGTCGCGACGATCGGGCGGATTGCGATGACGCCGAACGTGCCGAACGCGGTGCCGGGGCACGTCGAGTTGATGCTGGAAGTGCGCAGCGACAGCGATGCCGTGCTTGATGACTTCCCCCAGGCGCTGCTGGCCGGCGCGGCTGCGCGGCTCGAGGCGTTGCGGTTGAGCGCGCGCGCGGAGCACGTGAGCCACGCGCGGCCGACCGACTGCCAGCCGCTCGTGATGGACGCGGTCGAGCAAGCGGCCACGCAGCTCGGCTATCCGAGCATGCGCCTGCCGAGCGGCGCGGGGCACGATGCCGTGTATGTCGCCCCGACCGGGCCGATCGGGATGATCTTCATTCCGTGCCTGGGCGGGCGCAGTCATTGCCCGGAGGAATGGATCGAGCCGAAGCAGCTGCTCGACGGCACGCGCGTGCTGTACCAGACGCTGGTACAACTGGACGGCGTGCTTGCCGCGCGCGAGGAAAGCTAGAGGCGAATGCTGCACTTTCGGGTCCTCTGTTGCCGAAATGCGACGCTAATATCCCAAAGAGTCGCGAAGGAATTCAGCGTAGGTTTTGGCGTAGGTTTGCAGGCGAAGGCCCGCCACAAAAGGCCACGTCGCTACTTCGACGAGAATGAATAGCGGGATTGGGGAATTGTCCTCGGATTTCCGACCGGCGCCCAAACGGTCCCCCAAGTAATCGAGCCCCGCCGTCAGAAGACATAACGACAGGCAGAATTTCAAGCGATGTGCCTCGCTGCCGTCGAAGGACTTTCGCCTGAGTACACCGGCTCCGCGGCCGAGCCGAACGACACGTCGACTCGATGGCCGCTCTACCTCCCGACCAGCTGCTGCCGGCGCGCGGACTCCAACCGCGGTTCACAGTCGATTCGGTGCTTTCGCGGTTGGACCGGATTCGTGAATGTTTATTCGATGTCTGCCATCGCCCGCAGGAAGATGCATGCAGCGCGCATGTCGGCAGACGTCGAACAAGCCCGATGAAGCACACCGCGTACTCCGCTTGCCGACCATCAGGCAACTGCCGGACATCATGAAGCACCCACCAACCCGACCCCGCTTCATGGCATCGCCCCTAATCCGCCTCACCGCATTGCCTGATCGGCAAAACGCTGGGAGCGATACGGGTCCAACAGGCTCACCGTCACGCCGTCAAGCAGTTCGGTTGTGATGAACTGCGACAGTCCGGCTGCAAGGCTGATGCCTGCGTTCGTTGTAATGGAAAGCACGCCGGGCAGTTCTTCTGAGCGGCTCACGACAGGCAGTCCGTCAGCGGGAATCACGCGACGCGTTTCGGTAACTTTCTCGACAACGGCGTCCTTCAAGCCCGGCAGCACTCGCGCGGCGACACGTACGAGCTCCTCCGGGTCGGGCGTGCTTGGATCGCCAACGGGCGAACCGGAGAAGTGCTTGGCGATGACCACACGACCGTCGACGCGCTGGATCGCGTGAACATGGGCGCCAAGAATCACCGAGTCGAAGATCCGCGGCAACGGTGCCAGATGGACGACGCTCCCCGTGCTGTGGATGAGCGGTGCCTTAAGCCCTGTGCCTCCGACGAGTTCCGGGTTCGCGATGCCGCCCGCGAAGATGAGAAAATCGGCCGCGCGCGTGCCACTTGTGCTCTTGATCTCGTAACCGCCCGCCGTCTTCACGAAGCCTCGGTACGCATCGTGTGCCGAGTACTGCGCCCCGTGGGCGACCGCCGCGTCGAGCATCATCGACGTCAGTTGCACGGGCGACATCATCCCTTCGTCGGGCGTGTAGAAAATGTCCGTCTCCGCTCCCGGTTCAAACCCCGGCTCGATCTCGCGCGCCTCGGCCGCGGTGACGCGGTACGTCGGGCTGCCCCAGCGCAAGCGCCGGTTCAGTTCAGCCGCGAGTTCCCGTGCCTCCTCGGTGCCGGGTTCGGCGCTTTGTAAGCAGCCTGACCAGCGAATCGGCAGACCGTCGATCTCGCTTTGCAGGTAACGCCAGCGCAGGTGCGACAGCCGATGCAGATTGAAGTAATGCTGCGCGCCAGCTTCACCGAGCGAGTCCGCATTGCGGAACTTCGTCTGATTCGTTATCCACGCGAATGACCCAGACGTGGCGCCTTTCGCGACTTCGTTCTTGTCGAGCACGGTGACGCGCGCGCCGCGCTTCGCGAAATCATAAGCGAGCGTAGTGCCGATGATGCCTGCGCCGATGATGACGACTTGAGGTGCCGAATTCATAGAGTGCCTTTTTGCATGGATGCAGGAAGTGTTGCCAAGGTGAAATTATGGAGTCCGAATTGCTGCGGCTGACTGGCGTCGGCGATGGCCACGCCGTCCTTGCCGTTCAGCTGCGAGCCTCTCTTCGCTGCAGAGTGTGTTCGCCGGCGCTCGCGTCCACGGTGGGAGCATTCGCCGCGCCAAGCGACACGTTACGGGTCTCGGGAGCCATGCGAGCGGATACGAGCAGGCCAATCAGGCTGATGCCACCCGCGATCAGCAGACCCGTCGCACTTCCAAAATGGACGAGTACAGTAGGAAGGAGGAACGTTCCTGCCGCGGCGCCAATGCGGCTTGCAGACATCGCGAGTCCCATACCGGTTGCACGAAGATCAGTCGGGAAAATCTCATTCGGGTAGATGAATTGCAGCCCGGAACCGGCAGCTTCGGCCACCGTGAAAAGAATGAACAAACCGATCGCAACCATGGCCATGCTCGACAGCGGCGTCGCGAGAAGAAAGAGCGCGAGGGTTGCCAGAACGAAAGAGGCCAGACAAAGCGTGCGCCGACCGACGCGGTTGACGACGACCATGCCGATCGCAGTTCCGACGATCGCAAACGAAATGATCACGAGCGAGCCGGCGAGTGGCTGAGTGACGCCGAGCGACTTCAGCAGCATCGGTTGAAACGTCTTGATGGCGAACGAAGGTGCAATCTGACACATCCAGAAGATCGAGCAGAACACCAGCATGCGCCCGTAGCCGCGCGAAAGCAGTTCGCGGATCTTGGACAAGCCGAGGCCACGCCCGGACGTGCTGACGCGGGTCTCGGCAACGAGCGCATCAAAGTCAACCTGCGGCCCAAGATGCTGCGCCACGATGTCACGCGCCGCGTCCACACGTCCTGCGGAAATCAGCCAGCGCGGCGACTCGGGAATGTTAAGGCGCAGCAACAGGAAAATTGCCGAAGGGATGGCAGCGCTCGCAAGAATGTAGCGCCATACACCGCTTTCGCTACCGCTCACGATCAAACCCGTTGCAAGGCTCAGGGTGTATCCGACCCAGAGCAAAAGCACGAGGCTCGCGAGCACCGGCCCGCGAAGTTTCCGAGGCAGGAATTCAGCCGCGAGCGCGGTCGCGATGGGATAGTCCGCGCCCAGCGCAACGCCCATGACGAAACGAAGGATAAAGAGCGTCGTCACGTCGTGCACGAACAGGTGCGCGATCGAGCAGATAACGAATACAGCGAGATTAAGCACGTACATCTTCTGGCGGCCGAAGCGGTCCGTCATCGGTCCGAAAACGAGGCCGCCGACGAACATGCCGATGAGGCTCGACGCGCCGACGAGACCGATCTGGAGCGCGCTCAGTGCGAGGTCCCTGGCAATAAACGGCAACGCCACAACGATGATCCCGAGCAGGTAGCCGTCGCAGAACGGCCCCCCTGCCGCGACGACGGCAATCCTCTTATGAAAGCGGCTCGTAGGTAAATCTTCGATGTCGACGAGTGCCTTTGCCATATGTGCCTCCAAACGTTACCGAATCAGATGACGGGACTTGTTTTTCTGTTCGACTAGGCTAAGGTTGGGCACAATATCGGTCAATGCCGGATTTTATTCACCAAATATCGAAGGAATCGATATGTTGTTCAGCGAGGAGATCAACACGTTCCTGGCGGTGGTTCGCTCCGGAAGTTTGCTGCAGGCCGCCGAGATCGTATCCACGACGCAATCGACCGTCTCGTACCGGATCCAGTCCCTCGAGCGCCGCATAGGACACCCGCTGTTGCGGCGCTCGAGGGGAGCGCGGGGCATCTCGCTGACCGCTGAAGGTGAGCGTTTTCTCGACATTGCAGAGCGCTGGAAAATGCTCGAAATCGAGGCCGAGCAACTTCAGGCCAATCAGGTGCGGCACCTTGCTGTCGGTGCGGTGGACGCCGTTGCGATCAACGTCCTTCCGCCGTTTGTCGCCGCGCTCTGCGACGAGACACCGCCCGTCCGGTTACACATGGAAAGCTCCCGCTATTTCCAGCTCGCCAACCGCGTGGCTTCCGGTCATCTGGACGTCGCCTTCACACTGACCCCATCCGAACACGTCGATCTTGTTTCAAGAAAGATCCGGGACTACGCGATGCTCGTGGTCTATGCCGGCGCGGGTACGGCCCCGTTGCCCGAAGCGCTCGACATGACGGATCTCGATCCATCCAGAGAAATTCATCTGCCGTGGTCGCCGCAGTTCGATTTATGGCGCGGTCGGCGCGGATTTTCGCGACATGTAAATTGGGTCGAGAAAGCACACATGCTGGCGCCGATGCTCAGAAACGGAGCCTGGGCCATTGTTCCTGCTTTCTTAACGATGCCGTTGGCGAGGGACACCGGATGCACGATCCATCGGATCGCTTTGAATCCGCCCGATCCGCTTTCTCTTTTTATGATTATGCGCAAACAGAGCAGCGATGCCACCGAACGACAGCAGCAACTCATCGAGACGGCTCTCGCCGCCCTCAAATGAAGTGAGCAGGGTCAATTCGGTTCTGTCAGAGCGGCGTGCGTATAGAGCGGCCGGCGCAATTTCGCGAGGTCCGGCGTGCGTGTCGCGCGCACCGTGGCAGGCCGGTCGCGCAGCAGCAACGGCATGAGGCGGCGGTTTGCCGTCCTTGCCGCCCACTCGCAGTATGCGGCACTGCCGAGCACCCAGGCGTTGAACCTCGATTCCAGCAGACTGTCGATGTCGCGATCGGCGGCAATTCGCTCGCCGAGATCGCGATAAGCCTGATGGCGCTCGGGCGGCGTGTCGCCAAGCGCCCGGTAAAGCGGATGGTCCTTGATAAAGCTGTCCGCGCGCTGGCCCGTGTGATGCCCGTAGCTCGACCACGCGTAGCTCTTCGCGTCGGTCACGAGACCGCTGCGCGCCGGTGCCTGTTCGATCCCAACGCTCGCCAGCAGCAGGTAACGCTCGGGTTCGATCACCGTTGCGCGGTAGCCGCCGCGCCATACTGTGCCGCGTCGTCCGTGGCGGCGGTTGAAGGTCTCGGCATAGCGTCGGCAAACCGCCTGCATCGCCATGGACACGCTCGATTCGTACGACGGCGTGACAAGCAACTGCACCGCGCCGGGCATGAGAACCCAGGCGTGGACCGCCAGATCGGCGACGCGCGCGGCGTCTGCGAGGCAGGCGAGAAAATACCGGTAGTCCCCTTCGTCGAGGAATGCGGGCTCGACAAGCCCTTGCAAGATTACGTGTTGCGGTTGGTCAGGGACGTAGTGCCGTGCAAGCCGTGTCATGCTGTGTTTGACCGGAAATTCGATTGGAGAAAGCAGTTCGACAGATACCGACCGCGTGCCGGTACGTGACTGGTATGGAGGAATTCTATGAGTCGCGGCGTTGGGCGCGCGCGGCGAACAGCGCTTGTGTTTGGCCTCTTTTCGCAGGTTTGCGTCCGGTCCTGCAGTCGCGAGAGGCATGTGCATGAAACCTGTCGAGCCCGATTGCGTGGCCGGAGCAAAGTGCCGACTCGGTGCGTAGTCACGTCTGATGCGGCGTTCAGAGCTGACGACTTTGTCGAGCCCGACGTTTGAATCTATACTGGCGTTCTGATCCAGATTGGAATCGCCATGCCGAAGACTACAAATCGCCCGGCGCAGAAGCGCGCCGCTCCTCAGGCGAGCGCCGCCCCGGAGGCCTCTGCCGAGGCCCGCGAGCCGCGCGGTGCCCGCCGCAAGCGGGAGACGCGCGCTCGCCTGCTGGACGCAGCACTCAAACTCATGGCTGAAAAAGGCATGGAAGGCGTCGCGATCAATGAAATCACGGAGGCGGCCGATGTCGGGTTCGGCTCGTTCTACAACCATTTCGAATCGAAAGAAGCGATCTACGCCACGCTCGTCGAGTCCGTGTTCGAGGAATTTGCCGACTGGCTCGACCGCCTCACCCTCGGTTTGTCGGACCCGGCCGAAGTCATTGCCGTCTCCGTGCGTTATACGTTGATGCGAGCACATCGCGAGCCGCTCTGGGGCCAATTCCTGGTGAGAGAAGGGTTCTCCTCGCGCATGCTCGATCGAGGTCTCGGCAAACGTTTGTTGCGCGATGTGCAAAGAGGCATCGTTGCAAAGCGTTTCGCCGTGGTCGATCCATTCGTCGCATTCCTGTCCGTGGGCGGCACCGTGCTTGCGTCCGTCACAGCGCAGCTCGGACTCGCCTCGCCGGATGCGCCGAACGCCGACGCGTTGACGGAGCTCGGTTTCAGCGGTGAACACCTCGCCGAGCGCGTCGCGGCCGCTCTTTTGCAAAGCTTGGGTCTCAAACGAGCGGAAGCCGAAAAAGTTGCGGCACGTCCGTTGCCGCTCGTGGAACCTGCCGTCGAAGCCGACTGACCATCTTGACGGCGTACCGCTTCGCCGACCGTTGGCAACGCGGGTCAGTAAGCCTGCTTCTCTCATTGCACCCGTCCCGAAGGGCTCGCATACATCTCCGAAGCCGGTGCGATAGCGCCCGCGACATGGGTCTCCAGTGACGGGCATTCAACCGTCGGCGCAGTATTCGTGGTGCGACGGGTCGCCGTGAATGCGATGCCGTCTGCGCCGGCGTCGAGGGCGCGAACAACCGTCGCCAGCTGTTCCGCGATGGTGGTGAGCGCGCGGCGATGACCGGCTGCCAGTGCGTCGTAGCCCGCGGCGACGGACACGAACACCAAGCTGCGGCAAGTCAGCTTGTCGCTGGACTCTCCTCGCGCGCGAATACGCCAGGTCGCATCGACGATGACCTGCGCCCCCGGCCACGACTCGAAACGCTGCACGTCGACGGCGACGCGGTAGACGGGCGCATCGCCTGTTTGCTTCGGACGGCGAGCGTTCAAACCGCTCAACCGCCCGGCTGCTCCGAGCGATAGGGCCGTGCGTATCTCATCGCTCAATGGCGACGCCCAGCGTTCATTCTCGAGCACTTGAACCTGCGTCTCGCTGAGTCTGACAACCAGTTGATTGCGTTCAACCTCGGCCGGCACGCTGACGGACTGAATATCGAACAACGCCGCGGGAGCCGAAACGTTCGAGGCCTGTGCGGTACGCGCACTCGGAGCCAACGTATAAAACCGGCAGGGCGGTGACGATGCGCAGGCGGATAGCGCAAGCGCACTCGCCGTTGCCACCACGCGAATGATGAAGCCGCGTCGGTGCAATAGGCTGACCATCATTGACGATCTCCTTTCTTACCGAACACGAGCGCTTCGGGATGGCGTTCCAGATAGTCGGCGAGCGCGTTCAACGACTGCAAGGTGCGGGTCAATTCCTGCATCGCCCCATGAACGTCTGCTTGCATGGGCGAATCTTGTCCAAGCGTCGCTTGCGCCGCGTCGAACGTTTTCTGGGCGGAGGCGAGCGTGGAGCGCGCCTGCGGAACGACTTCCGTATTGAGCTGGCCGAAGAGGCGATTCGCGCTTTCCAGCGTGCCGCTCAGGTTTGCTCCGATCTTGTCGAACGGAACCTGATTGAGCTTCCTCGCGATTCCGGCAATCTGCACCTGGAGTTCGTCGAGCGTATTCGGCACGGTGGGCAGATCGATCGGCGTGTTGCGTAGATCCACCGTCGCGCGGGGGGCCTGCGGGAACATGTCGAGCGCCACGTAGAGCTGACCCGTGAGCAGGTTTCCGGTTCGTAGCTGGCCGCGCAACCCATGCATGACGAGGTGCTGCAGCAGATCGTTCGCGCCTTGCGTGTTCGGCGCGGGCAGCATCGTGTTGGAACGGCGGCTGAGCCTGTCGGGGTAGAGCGCCATGGTCACTTCCATGCTGAAGTTCAACGCCTTCTCGTCGTACCCGAGCCCGATCTTCGTCACCTGACCGAGCGTGATACCGCGTAGATCCACCGGTGCGCCGACCGACAATCCGCGCAGCGACTGATTGAAATGCATGACGACGTAGAGCGGTGCGCCGTCCGGTTCTCGCATGGCGTCGGTTTCGTCCGACGCGAGCGTGAACGTCGAGCCGTCGGCGGCTTGCGGGCCGGCATCGGAGCCGGGCGGCGATTCGAAGGCGAGCCCGCCCATGACGACCGTGGCGAGCGACTGCGTGTTGAGCGTGAGGCCGCCGGAGTCGAGACGCAGATCCACGCCGCTCGCATGCCACCACCGCGTATGGGTCGCGACGTACCTGTCGTACGGGGCATTGACGAACACGTTGACGATGACGCCCGAGCCCTTGGGGTCGAGCGCAAACCCGACGACCTGGCCGACCTGAATCCTGCGGTAAAAGACCGGGGCGCCGATATCGAGCGAGCCGAGCGAATCGCCCCGCAACGTGTATTGATGTCCCTGCTGATCGGCAGTTACGATCGGCGCGGTTTCGAGACCCGTGAAGTCGGTTCTGCCGCGCGGCGAGCGGCCGATATCGGCGCCGATATACGCGCCGGAGAGCAACGTGCCGAGGCCCGAGATACCGCTTGCGCCGATGCGCGGACGCACCACCCAGAATCGCGATCCCTCGGTGGCGAACTTCGCGGCTGCTTTATCGAACTGGATCTCGACGCGAACCTGCCGGAGATCGTCCGACAGCGCGATAGACCGCACAGCGCCGATCTCGACGTCTTTGTATTTGACTTTCGTTTTGCCCGCTTCCAGCCCTTCAGCGCTATTGAAGGTCACCGTGACAATCGGTCCTTCGGCGGTAACGGACTTCACGAGAAGTGCGATACCGATCAGCGCCGAGATCAAGGGAATCAGCCAGACCAGAGACGGCAACCAGCGGCTGCGGGGTTTGATCTCCGGATGCGGTAAGTCGGGAATGTGCATCGCTTGTAGGAACAGGTGAAAAGTTGTCGAAGCCGGCGGGCTACGCGGCGATTACGGTCGTGTGGGAGCGCGAGCCGGCCGGCGCCGGACGTTGTCCCAGATCAGGCGCGGATCGAATTCGTTCGAGGCGAGCATGGTCAGCACGACGACCGAACCGAAGGCCAAAGCGCCCGGTCCCGCGGTGATCTGCGCAAGCGAACCGAAGTGCACCAGCGCTACGGTGAGCGAAACGACGAATACGTCGAGCATCGACCAGCGCCCGATGCGCTCCACCATGCGATGAAGCCTGGCTCGCTCGAGCGGTTGCCAGGCGGAACCGCGATAGGCTGTGACGGTTTGCAGCGTGAGAATGGCGAGCTTGAGCATCGGTACCATCACGCTTGCGACGAACACGATGGCCGCGAGCGGCCAATCGCCAGATCGCCAGAAATAGGCGATGCCGCCGAGAATCGTGTCGTCCTCGGCGCCTCCAAGCGATGAGGTATGCATGATCGGCAACAGATTGGCCGGGATATAAAGTAGCGCGGCGGCAAGCAGCAACCCGAAAGTCCGCGTCAGGCTTTCCGGCCGGCGCTCGTGCAGCGGCGATCGACACCGGACGCAATGCTGATCGGTCGCGTGCGCGCTGCGCGACTGAACGAGCCCGCAGCAGTGACAGGCGACCAAACCGGCATGCCTCGCCGTGACCGCAGCCGCTGCCGGCCGGGCGACCGGCGCCACCGCTGCCGGCACCGTGTTTCGCCTCGCGCGCCGCGGCGTCCGCTCGATGAAAGCGCCGCCGCGATTCGCCACCTCGTCGCGAATTTCCCACAGCATGCAAGGGTCGAATGCGGCGATGACGCAAAACATCAGCGTCAGTGCGCCGAATGCGAAGAGCGAGGTACCCGGGATGACGCGCGCGAGGCTCACCATCTTCACGATTGTGATGAGCACCCCGAGCATGAAGACTTCCGTCATGCCCCATGGCCGCACCCATTGCACGAGGCGCAGCACGGCGTCGAAACCGCGCGGCACACGGCCTGCGCGCAGCGGCAGCAGCAGATACAGCAGAGCGACGAGTTCGAACGACGGAAACAACATCGTCGTGCAAAACACCATCGCCGCGACGATGTGCATATGCCCCTTCCACAGCGCCTGAACGGCTCCGACAAGCGTGGCGTGCGAAGTGAGGCCATTGGTTTCCAGCACGAGTACGGGGAACGCTTGCGCGATCAGGAACGTGATCAGTGCGGCGAGCGTGACTGCACAGACCCTCTCGAGCGTGAGCCCGGCATGACGGACCCCTTTCATGCCTGCGCCGCAAGACGAGCAGCGCGCAACCAGGCCGCGCAGACGCGGCGGCTTGCGAAAAAGCGCGTCGCATTCGTGACAGGCGATCAATTCTCGATATTCCATCGTCACTCCCGCGATGCCGATTTGGCTGGCTCTTGCGGCAATTCGCCCATCGCCTGGAAGAGCGCGGCCGTATCGCCGAGCCGCTGGCTCTGTGCGCGAACCGAGTCGAGCCGTGCGGTCAGAAACTGCTGCTCGCTGGCTTGAGCCGCCGATATCGGCAGGGACCCGAGCCGGTAGCGCGACATCGTTTCGTCGAACAGTTGCTGCGCGGCGCGAGCCTCGCTTTCGGTCGAGGCGAGTGTCTGAGCGTCGTTGTCGAGCGCGGCGAGCGAGTTAGCGACGTTCCCGAACGCGGACAGCACCGTCGATTTGTAATGCAGCACTGCTGCCTCATAAGCCTCCTTCGTGGCGCGTCGATGCGCGAGCAGGGCGCCGCCGTGGAAGATCGGTTGCGAAACGCTCGCGCCGATCGCCCAGATACCGCCGGCGCCGGAGAGCAGGGCCGGCCAGCTGAAACCGGCGCGGCCCATCGAGGCCGTCAGCGACAGGTTAGGGAAAAGCTGCGCCGTGGCCTCGCCGACATCGGCGGCCGCCGCTTGCACCGCGGCTTCGGCCGCCTGGATATCCGGGCGCGAGCGAAGCAGCTGCGCCGGCACGGCGACAGGTACATGCTCGGGCAGCGAAAGGCTGTCGAGATCGGGGACGGCGGGCGCTGCGTCGGGCGTCCGCCCCAACAGCACGGCCAGCGCGTGCACGGTGCTGGCGCGCTGCTGACGCAATGGCGGAAGCGTCGCGGCGAGCGCGGCAGCCTGCCGTGCCGATCCCAGTGCCTGGGCATGCGAGACCGAGCCGAGCGCTTGACGCTGCGCATCGTCGCGCGCCGTATCGCCTGCGAGCGTCACGAGGCGTTCGGTGAGTGCGATCTGACGATCGAGCGCCGCGGCACGGATGGCGGTGCCGACGATGTTCGCGGCCAGCGCGCGGCGCGCCGCTTCGAGCTCATACGCCTGCACGTCGACGCGCGCGGCGCTGGCCTTGTTGCCGTAGCGAACGGCGCCGAACAGATCGAAGTTGTACTGCGCCTGCAGCTGACCGGCGAAGATGTTATAGCGCTCGGTGTTTGGACCGATGCCGGGGACGACGGGCGAGCGCGTTCGCTCCGCCTCGGCGCCGGCATCGACAGACGGCAGGGTGGACGCGCCGATCTGCGCCCGCAGTTCCTGCTGGGCGGCATTGAGCGACCTTTGCGTGGCGGCGAGCGTCGGATTGTTGCGCAAGCCCTCTTCGACGAGGGCATCGAGCGCATCGGAGCGGTACAACGTCCACCATTGCGGCGCGGCCGTTGCGCCGGCATCGAAATGTTGCGCGGTTCCTCCAGCCGCAACGGTCTGCAGCGATTGAGGCTGCGCCCCGTAATGCGCGGGCGACGGCATCGCGGGCGGCGCGCCGCTCGGACCCAACGTACAGGCGCTGGTTGCGAGTGCCGCGAATACGGCGATAACGGATGTCTTAACGGCAAATTGCATGATCAGATCTCCGCGTGCTCGACGATGGTGTGTTGCGCACCGCGCTCGTCGCGCCGAACACGGAAGGAAGTCGCATAAAGGGCTGGCAGGAAGAACAGCGTGAGCACCGTGGCGATCGTGATGCCGCCCATGAGCGAGCTCGCCATCGGGCCGAAAAAGCCCGAGCGAAGCAACGGAATCAAGGCCAGCACGGCGGCGGCGGCCGTGAGCATGATCGGACGGAAGCGTCTGACGGTCGCGCCGACGATCGCATCGAAACGGGGCTGACCGGATGCGATGTCCTGCTCGATCTGATCGACGAGGATCACCGAGTTGCGCATGATGATGCCGAACATCGCGATGACACCGAGCATGGCGACGAAGCCGAACGGTTCGCCGAGCAGCAGCAGCGCGGCGACGACGCCGATCAAACCGAGCGGCGCGGTCAGCACCACGATGAACGTGCGCGAAAAGCTTTGTAGCTGGATCATCAGCAGGGTGAGCACCGCGATGATGAGGATCGGCATTTGCGCATTGATCGAAGTCTGGCCCTTCATGCTTTCCTCGACGGAGCCGCCCACTACGATGCGATAGCCGATCGGCAATTGCGCGCGAAGCTGGCTCAATTCGCGGTCCACGTCGCGCGTGACGTCGATGCCTTGTGCGTTACCTCGCACGTCGGCCTGTACGGTGATGGTCGGTTGACGATCGCGTTCCCAGATCACACCGTAGTCGAGCGCCGTGCGCACGTTGCCAAGCGTGCCGAGCGGCACGGGGCCTTGGGGCGTCGGCACGGCGAGGCTCGTGAGCTGCGAGGGATCGACACGCTCGCTTTTCGGCGCGCGCAGATCGACGTTGACCAGTTTGTCGCGCTCGCGATACTGCGTCACCGTATAGCCGGAGAGCGTCATGGCGAGAAAGTTCGACACGTCCTGCGAGGTCACGCCGAGTTGGCGCGCGCCGTTCTGGTCGATCTGGAACGACAGCGAGCGCTCCTCGGGCTCGTCCCAGTCGAACTGCACGTTGCGCGTGCGCGCATCGGCACGTACCTTGTCGGCCACCTTTTGTGCGATCTCATGCACGGTCGCGAGGTTGTCGCCGCTCACGCGGAACTGAATCGGATAGCCGACGGGAGGCCCGTTTTCGAGTCGTGCCACACGGGTTCGCACACCGGGGAATTGCTTTTCGAGCGATGCGTCGAGCCATTTCAGGAGCTTTTCGCGTTCTTCGACGTCTTTGGCCGTCACGACGAACTGCGCGAAGTTCGGCTGCTGCAACTGCTGGTCGAGAGGCAGATAGAAGCGGGGCGCGCCGGTGCCAACAAAGTCGACCACGCGCTCGATCTCGGGGCGTCCGCGAAGTGTCTGCTCGAGGCGTTGCGCTTCACGCAACGTCGCTGCGAACGATGCGCCTTCCGGCAAACGCATGTCGACAAGCAACTCGGGGCGCTCGGAGTTCGGGAAGAACTGCTTGGGCACGCGAGTGAAGGCCGCCATAGCGACGGCGAACGCGATAGCCGTCACGCCCAGCACCAACCAGCGGTGCTCGATACACCAGGAGACCCAACCGGCCATGCGGCGATAGAAGCCCGTGTTGTAAATATCTTCGGCGTGGCCGTGGGCGCCGTGAGCGCCGTGCTCGCCTGCCTTGCGCTCGGGGAGCATGTGGTAGCCGAGCAGCGGAACCAGCACCACGGCGGCGAACCACGAAACGATGAGCGCGATCGCGGACACTTCGAAGATCGAGCGCGTGTACTCGCCGGTGCTCGACTTCGCCAGCGCGATCGGCAGGAAGCCCGCTACGGTGACGAGCGTACCCGTGAGCATCGGAAAGGCCGTGCTCGTATAGGCGAACGCTGCCGAGCGCATGCGGCTCCAGCCTTGCTCGAGTTTCACGGCCATCATCTCGACCGCGATGATGGCGTCGTCCACGAGCAGGCCCAACGCGAGCACGAGCGTGCCGAGCGAGACCTTGTTCAGGCCGATACCGAACAGATACATGCACAGCGACGTCACGGCGAGCACGATCGGGATGGTGATCACGACGACCATGCCCGTGCGCAGGCCGAGCGAGACGAGACTGACCACGAGCACGATGGCGACGGCCTCGGCCACTGCCTCGACGAAATCGTCGACCGAGTGCTTGACGGTATCGGGCATGCTCGAGATCTGGACAAGCTTGAGCCCTGCGGGCAGGCGCGCCTGCAGTTCGGCGCGTTCGCTGTCGAGCGCCTTGCCGAGGCGGATCACGTCGCCGCCGGTTTGCATCGTGATGCCGATTCCGAGCACCGCGTGTCCGTTCGTACGCATCTGCGTGACGGGCGGATCGTCATAGCCGCGGCGGATCTTCGCGATGTCGCCGAGCCGGAACGTGCGGCGATTGACCCATATCAGCATGTCTTCGAACGCCCGCACGTCCTTGAACGCGCCGCTCGTACGCACGAACACACGGTCGTCAGGCGTGTTGAATGTGCCGACCGGCGCCACGGCGTTCTGCGCGTCGATGGCATGCGCCAGTTCAGCGGGCGTGACCGCGAGCTTCGTCAGCTGCGTGTTCGAAATCTCGATGAAGATGTGCTGATCGGGATCGCCGAAGTAGTCGACCTTCGCCACGCCGGGCACGCGCAGCAGCACGGTGCGCAACTGGTCGGCATAGTCGTGCAGTTGCGCGGGCGAAAACCCGTCGCCTTCAAGGGCGTAGATGTTTGTATAAACGTCGCCGAACTCATCGTTAAAAAACGGGCCCACGATGCCTTGCGGCAGCGTTGCGCGGATGTCGCCCACTTTCTTGCGGACCTGATACCAGGTTTCAGGCACGTCCTTGACGGGCGCCGAGTCCTTCATCGCGAAGAAGATCATCGACTCGCCGGGCCGCGAATAGCTCTTGATGTTGTCCACATACGGTGCGGCCTGAAGCTGGCGCGCGATCCGGTCCGTGACTTGCTCCTGCACTTCACGCGCGTTCGCGCCCGGCCAGTAGGTCCGAATAACCATGGTTCGGAACGTGAACGGCGGATCTTCGGATTGAGACAGATGCGTATAGGCGATGACGCCGAAGAGCGTCATCAGGCCGATCAGGTAAATGACAAGCTGCTGATGACGCAGCGCCCACTCTGAGAGATTGAAGCCGCTTTTGCCTTGGCTTTCGGCGTTCGGAGCGGTGGCGAGCGTGACGTCGCCGGATTTTTCGTGGTCGACGATGCTCATGATGCAAAGTCCTCGGGATGCAGCGGGGCGATCACTTGCACGTGCTCGCCGGCGCTCACGGTATGGACGCCTTGCACGACGACGCGTTCGCCGTCGTGCAGGCCCGCAACGACGTCAATGGTTCCCTCGCCGTAGTTCGTGACGGAAACGGGACGCAGAACGAGCTTGTCGGTGCCGGGCTGCACGACCCAAACGGCGGGCTTGCCGCCATCGTGAAAAAGCGCCGTGGCCGGCAGCTGGAACGGGATGAAGCCGTCGTTCGCACGCGCAATATCGAACTGCACCTGAGCCGTCATGCCGAGGCGCACCTCGGGGCTCGGCGCAACGAGCGTCAGCTTCACGCGCCAGGTGCGGCTTAGCGGATCGGCGCTCGGAGCGACCTCGCGCACGCGCGCTTCGAATGTCTTGCCGGGCAGAGCCGGCAGCGTGACCTTTGCGATCCGGCCGACGACCAGCGAATTCAGTGCGCTTTCGGGGGCGTCGCACGCGACATCGACATCGCCGCTCCAGTCGAGGTGATAGACCGCCTGGCCTTGCTCGACGTTCTGACCCGTATCGGCATCTTCCGACTTGACCACGCCGTCGTGGTCCGCCACCAGGGTGGTATAGCGCAAGTGGTCTTCGGCCAGCGCCATTTGAGCGAGCGCCGAATCGCGCTGGGCAAGCGCCGTTGCATAGGCGTTCTGCGTTTGCTCCCACTGCGCGGGCGCAATCAGGTTGGCCTGCGCCTGCGCTTGATCCCGAACGAGTTGCTGCTTCTGGTACGCGAGCTGATGCTCGGCTCCATCGAGTTGTGCGCGTGCGTTCACTGCGTTGTTCCGCAGATCGGCGGGATCGAGCAGGGCGAGCACTTGCCCGGCTTTGACCGTATCGCCCAGATGGACGCGCCGCTCGGCGATTTTGCCGCCGACGCGGAATGAAAGCGCTGTCGAGTAACGCGCTTCGACCTGGGCCGGCAGCGACGTGGCGTTCGCCGTGTTGTCGGCGTGCACCGCCAGCGCCACCACGGGCTTCGCTTCCGGGGCGGCGGGTTCGTGCGTATGACATGCCGCGAGCAGCACGGCGCCGCAAACGGCGAGACAAATGCCTGCCCGACGGGGCGGCGCGGAGAAAGAGGACGGGCGCGAGGAGGACCGCGTGTCAGGACCGGGGAGTTTCACGATGTTTCCAAACGAGAGCTAGGCAAGATGAAAGGAAGACCGTTCGCAGGCCAGGGTTTTCACTGACCAGCATCGATCGTTGGTGACATTAGAGTCGAAGATGATAATATTGTCAATTATGACCAGTTAATCTCAATCGATGAAAGATGAAAAAGAGGCAGGGGTGCAGGTGACGCGCGGCAGCGCCGCGTCGGAACGGTCTTCTCAAGCGGCCGCCGCGACCGGTGCCGCGGCGGCGGCCGTGGCCGTCATGGGCGACGGGCGCGGGGGCGAGCCCAAACCGCGGGAGCCACGCGGTGCACGGCGTAAGCGCGAGACCCGCACCCGCCTGCTCGAGGCGGCGCTCGCTCTCGTGGCGATGAAAGGCGTCGAGCACGTGACCATCAACGAAATCACGGAAGCCGCCGACGTCGGGTTCGGTTCGTTCTACAACCACTTCGATTCGAAGGAGGCTTTGCACGCCGCGCTTTTCGACTGGGTATTCGAGGACTTCGGCGAACAGCTCGATGCGCTGGTGCGCGGGCTATCGGACCCGGCGGAGGTAGTGGCAGTGGGCGTGCGGCATACGCTGATGCGCGCTCGGCGTGAGCCGGTATGGGGCTACTTTTTGATTCGGGAGGGGTTTTCGGAGCGCGCGCTGCAAGATGGCATGGGTCGACGGTTGAAGCGCGACAGCGAGGCCGGGATAGCGGCCGGGCGATTTGCCGTGACCGATCCCTTCATCTGTCATGTGTCGGTAAGCGGTATCGTCCTTGCGGCGATCGCCGCGGAGTTGAGCCATGCCGTCAATGGTCACGTGGAAGTGGAACGGCATGGCGCGCCGGAGCCGGGCGAAGAGGGTTTCGCCGAGCGCGCTGCGGTGGTCGTATTGCAGGTGCTGGGCCTGAATCGCGAAGAGGCCGAATGTGTGGCTCGAGGGCCGTTGCCGGCTGCGGCGCATGGGCCGGATTAGCGGAGCCCGCTGACGGTATTCCCACGTGGTTCGTGGCTCCCGCTACAGGCCGGGCGGGCGGCGCGGTGATGCGTCGTCCTGCCGGTCCGCATAAAGCGCGCTGGCCAGATAACGTCGACGCACCTCGCGCAACGCGGTCACGAGGATCGCGCTGACGGGAAGCGCGAGCAATACGCCAAAGAAGCCAAACATCTCGCCGAACGCCAGCAACGCAAAGATCACCGCGAGCGGATGCAGACCGATGCGTTCCCCGATGAGCCTAGGCGTAAGAAACGCCGTCTCGAGCACTTGCCCGACCGCATAGATCAACGCCACCACACCGAACCCATACCAGTCGCCGAATTGGAGCAACGCGGCGAGCATCGCGAGTACGAGCCCCGTGGCGAAGCCGACGTAAGGGATGAAGACCGCAAGCCCGGTAAACAGACCGACGGGCAACGCAACGCCCAACCCGGCGAGGCTCAGCGCGATCGGATAGAAGGTTGCGAGTACAACCATGACGAGCAACTGGCCACGCAGATATTGCGACAGCATCTGGTCCATCTCAGTCACGAGTGCACGCGTTTTGCCGAGCCACGGCCGCGGCACGAGACTTTCGATCCGCGCGAAGACCTTGCGCCTGTCGTAGAGCAGGTAGTACAGCACGAGCGGTACCACGACGACATTGCCCACCACGGTGACCAATGCACTGCCGCCCGTGCGCACATAGCGCCAGGCTGCGACTTCGATCGATTGCCCGCCGCCTGCGAGCCGGCTCGTCAGAACGTTACGCAAGCTCGACAAATCGAAGGAGCTCTCCAGGCCGACCAGCCCGAGCTTCGGCTGCAGCCAGGCATTGATCCTTGCCGTGAATCCTGGAATTTGCGAAGCAAGCGCCGGCAGCTCCTTTTGAATCACCGCGAACACGAGCAGGCCAAGCGACACAATGACCGACGCAAACAACAGCATCATGGCAAGCGCCGCAAGGGTGCGCGGAATCCGCCGACGGACCAGCCATTCAACGCCGGGCTGGAGCATGTACGCGATCAGGCCGCCCAGCAGGAACGGCGTGAGCACAGGACGCAGGATCCACATCAGAAGGCCGGCCCCGACTGCGAGGGCGCCCCAGAGCATTGCCTGCCGCGGATAGGGGTTGAGTCGTGCACGCTCATGCTGCGGCTCGCGCACTGCGGGGGAATTCGTGGACATCTTCGGGCTCGCGCTGGGCTGCCGGGACTGTTGCTTCGGATAAGTGCGCGGCGACCGTCCGGCTCTGCGTCGACGCAAGAGGCGATATATAACACATAAATGATTATGTAATCAACTATGAGCATTCAGTCGAATTGAACGCATGCACGCATCCGCGTACCGGGCCGCCTCGAGTGGATGCCGCCGCGTGCGCGACCACGATTCCACTAGTTGACAAAACTATCAGCAATGACTTAAATGTCATAAACGAGCCGAACGATAGATCGGACAAGCCACCATATAGACGAAAGGAGCCAAGCGTGGAGACAAGCGCGCATGCGGGCGTTGCCGGGTTGAGTACGACTCAACCCGCACGTCATCCAAACCCCACGACGAAAGCGTCGGGGTTGTCGTATCTGATCTTCGACCGGCCCGACCTCGAACAAGCCGAGCGATTTCTCAATGACTTCGGATTGCAGACGGTGCTGCGAAACGAAGCCAGGTTGTTTTTGCGCGGTACCGGCCCGGCGCCGTCCTGTTATGTCGTCCGCCACGCGCCGAAGGCGCAATTCGCCGGCTTCGGATTGCAGGTCGACGGCGAATCGGACCTGCATGCACTGACGCGGCTGCCCGGCGCCACGGAGGTGGAGCGGTCGGACTGGCCGGGCGGCGGATATCGTGTGAGGTTGACCGACCCGTCGGGCTTTCGCGTCGATGCGGTCTGGGGCGCACGCGAGGTCGAACCGCTGCCGCACCGGAACGCGCTGCCGTTCAATTCCGTGGACGCCGTGGTCCGCATTAACGACACCCAGCGCCCGCCGGCGAACCCACCCGATGTCATCAAGCTAGGGCATGTCGTGCTCGAGTTGGCCGACTTCCAGAAGACGTGCGCGTGGTACACGCAGCACTTCGGCTTTATCCCGAGCGATGTGCAGACACTACCCGACGGCTCACCGGCCGTCGCCTTCATGCGATTGGACCTGGGCGGGCGGCCGGCCGACCATCACACGCTCGCGTTGGCGCAAGGTTTCGTTCCGAAGTACAGCCATAGCGCTTTCGAGTTGATCGATGCGGATGCGGTGGGCATGGGGCAACGCGTCCTGCGCGAGAAAGGTTGGACGCACGCATGGGGAATCGGACGCCATATTCTCGGCAGCCAGATCTTCGACTACTGGCAAGACCCCTGGGGCGACAAGCACGAACACTACTGCGACGGCGATCTCTTTACGTCGGACGTCCCCACGGGCGTGCATGCGGTCAGCCGTGAAGCGATGGCGCAATGGGGACCGGCCATGCCGCGCAGTTTCACCAAGCCCGAGCTCTCGCCGTCGAGCCTGGCCGCTCTCATTCGCAACCTCCGACGCAGTCCGGACCTGACGGTGAGCAAGCTGCTGACGCTCGCCAAAATCTTCGCCTGATATCTCCGCATTTCCAAACGATAGAGACTAAGCCATGTCACTGCATGTTTTGCATTACCGCCATGAAGGTCACGCGCGTTGGGGCGTGGTACGAAACGGCGCTATCACGCCGATTCCCGGCGAGTTCACCACGACGGCGGCATTTATCGCTGCGAATCCGGTGGAGCGTCTGATTGAACTCGACGGCCCGACAATTCCCGAGTCGGCCGTGCAATGGCTCTCGCCGGTCTCGGCAAACCAGCAGTTCATCTGCCAGGGGGCGAACTATCGCCAGCACATGATCGAATCCGGCATGGACCCGGATGCGAAGAAATTCAACATGCTCTTCACGAAGGCGACGAGTTGCATCGTCCCCGCGGATTCGCCCCTTGTGAAGCCCTCGCACGTGAGATTCCTCGATTACGAAATCGAACTCGGTCTAGTGCTCAAGAAGAACATTACGTCGCGCCGTACGATCGCCGAAGGCGATCTCAGCGAGTACATCGCGGGTGCCGTCATCGTCAACGATTACTCTGCGCGCGATATTCAGATTCCGCAGATGCAGTTTTACAAGGGCAAGAGCTTTCGCACATTCGGTCCTGTTGGGCCCTACCTGTGCCTGCTCGAACGGAGCGACATGGCCAAGCTTGGTCGGCTCGAACTGACGCTCACCGTCAACGGGGCTATCCGGCAGCAGGATTCGACCGCGAATCTCGTCTACGGTCCCGCCGAAACGCTGACCGAGATCTCCGGCGTCCATGACCTTTTCGTCGGGGACCTGCTTTCCACCGGCACGCCGTCGGGCTGTGCGCTGTCGGTGCCTTCGCCGATGAAGCAGCGCCTCGCGGCGGCCCTGTCCGAGGAAGCCAAATGGAAAATGTTCATGGATATCCAGGCAGCGAGGCCGCAGTATCTGCGCGCCGGCGACGTGGTCGAATCGCGCATCGCGAGCCGCGACGGATCCATCGATCTGGGCGTTCAACGCAACGAAGTGGTGGATGAAGCGTCATGACCGCCCAAGGGATCGTGAGCCGAGATGACGTCCTTGCGCTAGAGGCGCAAGGGGTGCCCGAGGATCTGCCTGTCAGCACCTACGAAATGATCTGCCGTGGTGCTGCGATCGAGCCGTCCGCGCCAGCGCTTTCGTTTTTTATGACCGCCGACGTTTATCGCAACGCCGAATGCTGGACCTATGGCGAACTGGTTCGTGACATCACCCGAACGGCGAACGCCTTCACCCGGCTCGGCGTCACGTCGCAATCCGTGATCGCGTACGTGTTGCCCAACTTGCCGGAGACGCATTTCGTCATCTGGGGCGGACAGGCAGCGGGCATTACGTGCGCAATCAACCCACTGCTCGAAGGCGAGGCAATAGCCGATCTGCTCAATGCAGCCGGGGCCGAAGTGCTCGTCACCCTGGCGCCGTTTCCGCAAACGGATATCTGGCAGAAAGTTCACGCGATCCTCGATCGGCTGCCGGCGCTCAAGCATCTCGTATTGGTCAATCTGGCCGACCGGATGCCCGGTCCAATGAGGTCCGCCGCACGCATGCTCGCCCGCAGCGAAGTGAGCCGATTGCACGGCGAGGTCGGCCTGCGCGCGGCGGTCCCCGCCGGAATCGAATTGCACGATTTCACGAGGGCAATGGAACGCGAATCCGGTACGGGTCTGCTCGGCAACCGGCGCTTCCAGCGGGACGATCTATCGTCGTTTTTCAGTACGGGCGGGACGACAGGGCGCCCAAAGATCGCGATGCGCCGGCATGGAAATGAAGTCGCCAATGCATGGAGTACCTCGCGATTCTTCGGCGAAAGTATGGGGCCGGGCAAAACGATCTTTTGCGGCCTGCCGCTGTTTCATGTCAATGCGGTCATGGCGACCGGGCTCCTGCCGTTTTCCCAAGGCGCGCATGTCGTGCTCGGAACGCCGCAGGGCTATCGAGGCGAGGGCGTCATCAAGCGCTTCTGGCAAATCATCGAGCGACACCGCATCAATTTTTTCAGCGGTGTCCCGACGCTTTACGCCTCGCTGCTCGACGTTCCCATCGACGGGTGCGATATCAGCTCGCTCGAATATGGCCTGTGCGGCGCTGCGCCCATGCCTGTCGAAGTCTTCCGCCGATTTCAGGAGCGCACGGGAATCCGCATTCTCGAAGCCTATGGGCTGACGGAGGGAACGTGTGTGAGCAGCGTGAACCCTCCGCTTGGCGAGCGCCGCGTCGGATCGATCGGCCTTCGGATTCCGGGGCAAGCGATGAAGGCCGTGATGCTGGATGCGCAGGGCCGATATTCGCGCGACTGCGAGACTGATGAGACGGGCTTGCTGGTCATTTCAGGTCCCAACGTCTTCGCGGGATACGCAGAGCCGGAGCACAACGAAGGCATCTGGGTCGAACTCGGCGACGGCAAGCGCTGGTTCAACACCGGCGACCTGGGGCGGCGCGACGCTGACGGCTATTTCTGGCTTACCGGCCGCAAGAAGGACTTGATCATACGGGGCGGCCACAATATCGATCCCGCCACGATCGAGGAGCCGTTGCATCGCCACCCGGCGGTACAGGTTGCCGCGGCAATCGGCCGTCCGGATGCCCACGCCGGGGAGTTGCCGATCGCCTACGTGCAACTCAAGCCCGGCGCAACGGCAACCGAAAGCGAACTGGCGGAATTCATACGCAGTGAGATCGGCGAACGGGCGGCACTGCCGAAGGGCATCCGGATCATCGAGACGATGCCGCTGACCGGAGTCGGCAAGATATTCAAGCCTGAGTTAAAGCGCCGCGAGACGGTGGACGCACTGCTTTCAGCGCTTGCCGAAGCCGGAATTGAAGGGGCGCTCGTGCATGCCGTCCAGGATCCGGCGCGTGGGACGGTTTTGCACGTCGAGCTTCGCAGCCGCGAAATGGAGGAACAGGCGGCGTCTGTGCTCGGCCGGTTTCCCTTCACATTCTCGATTCTGGCGGAACCAGTTGTGGAAGAGGTGTCGCAAGACCGTCAAGGGATGGGTTCCTCAGTGCTTGCGCAGGCGTCTTCCCGCGTGAGCGGAAGCAGTTGATGGCGGACGTCGCTCGGTGCGCGTCGGGCGGGCCGTTTGCGAGGACGAGCGAATAGCGGCACATCGTACGGCAGTTTGATGTCGCGAGTCATCCGTTTATCAACGCAGTGAATCAATTAGGATGACTTAAAAAATAGAATCGATTCGACGACTATTTGAAGTATCGAAAAGGAGGAGACATGACATATCACACGTTGGGCCGCCGCACGCTCGGCATCGCCTTTTGCATGGGATCGGCTGCCTTGAGCCAGCACGCAATGGCCCAGTCTGCCGGCAGCATGACCGTCTCGGCAGGTTGGCTGCATGTCGCGCCGCAAGGCAACGCAACGCCCTTGACCGTGGAAAGCGTGGGCGGAGTGCCGGTCAACCGGGAAGTGGCCGGCAGCGGTGCGCACGCGACGTCGACCGATACGGTGGGATTTACCACGGAGTACTACATTACTGACAACGTCGGAGCAGCCATGCTTTTTGGCCTGCCGCTGAAGGTGGATCTGGTCGGCGACGGGTCACTGGCGAAGTATGGCAACCTGGGCGCGACAAGACCGATGCCGCCCGCTCTGGTTTTTCGATATCACCTGTTTTCTGGCGCGACGAAGTTCCGCCCGTTCGTCGGATTAGGGGTGAATTACACATGGTTCACTCAGGTCCGGCCGACCAACAGCCAGTTCATTACCGATAGCTTCGGTCCGGGCGGTTCGGCGCGCGCGACGCTCAGTTCGTCATGGAACCCCGTGTTCGAGGTCGGAGCGAGCTATTCCATCAGCGAGCACTGGTCGGTAGGCGCTACGCTCGATTACATCCCGGTAACGGCCAGGCTCACGTTGTATGGGCAGACTGCCGCGGGAACGCAGATTGTTTCAAAGTCGACCCTGCGACTCCATCCGCTTAGCGCGTTCCTGAACGTTGCCTACACGTTTTAATGCATGATGGATCGAACGATGAAACGTCAGGCTCTCAAGACCATTTTGTTCGCGTTGCCCAAGGTCCTTGACCTGACGGCACGCCGTTTCCCGATGTATCGCGCTCGTCTCAAGGAGAGAAATCTGATTGTATGGATCGGATTGATGGACGAGAGCATCGGCCGGGTCATCGAGTTCAGGAACGGCCGTATTCGATCGCGCGCCGCGGGGCGAGCACAGTCCGACGTGCGCATGGCCTTCAAGGATGTCGCCACGGCCTTGAAATTTCTCTCACCCAATCCCGACCAAGGAGAAATCATCCACGCCGCCAAGAATTTCAAGGTGGTCACCGAGGGCGAGGATGAGCTTCTCGTCTGGCTCATGCAAACACTGGCCATGATGCAGACGGTCGGCCTGCCGATGGGCACGCCCATGCAAGACGGTACTCGCCGGTACACGACCTGCACCAACGGCGGGCCGTTGTACGTGTACGTCAAAAACGGCCGTATCGTTCGCGTCACTCCCATCGAATTTGATGATCGCGATGCGGCTAGCTGGGTGATCGAGGCACGCGGCCGGCGCTTTTCGCCACCGCGACGCGCCTTGGTGGCCCCCCATGCGTTGACGCTCAAGTCGCTCGTCTATTCCGACAAGCGCATTCTCCATCCGATGAAGCGGGTCGATTTCGATCCGGACGGTGAACGCAATCCTCAGAACCGCGGCAAGTCGGGCTATGTGCGTATCAGCTGGGACGAGGCGCTCGATATCGTCGCCAAGGAGATCAATCGACAAAAGCGCGTTCACGGTCCGGGCTCCATTACGTTCCCGGTGTCGTCGCACCATCAGTGGGGCAACGTAGGCTACTACTTGAGCGCATTGACGCGATTTGCGAACCTGATCGGCTTTACCCGTGTGGCCGCCAATCCGGACAGCTGGGAGGGATGGTATTGGGGCGCCATGCATCACTTCGGCAACTCCATGCGCATTGGCGTGCCAGCCGGCTATGGCGGCGTGGAGGACGCCCTCAGGGAAGCGGAGATGATCGTCTTCTGGTCGTGCGATCCGGAGAGCACCAATGGCGCCTACGCGGGCTTCGAGGGCACGCCGCGCCGCTTGTTGGCCAAGGAGCTCGGGCTGCAGTTCGTGCATATCGATCCGCACTGCAATCCCACGGCCCAGTTGCTCGGTGGCCGCTGGATTCCGATCCGCCCGCAAACGGATGCGGCGTTGGCCACAGCGGTCATGTACGTGTGGGCCGTGGAGGGCCTGTACGACGCGGCGTATGTCGCTGCCCGAACGACCGGCTTCGAGCAGTGGCGCGCGTATTTGCTGGGCGAAACAGACGGCATTCCCAAAACGCCGGAATGGCAGGAATCGGAAACAGGCGTGCCCGCCAAGGACGCTCGCGCTTTGGCTCGCCTGTGGGGGAACAGAAAGGTCCATCTGGCCGTCGGGATGACGGGCACGGGATTTGGCGGCGCCGGCCGGGGCGCCACCGGCGCGCAATGGGCGCGCTGCATGGTCATGATGATGGCCATGCAGGGCTGGGGCAAACCGGGCGTCAACTTCGGCTGCCTTGAAGTAGGGGCGCCTCACGATCTGCATTTCTACTTTCCAGGCTACGCGGACGGCGGTATTTCAGGTGACCTCGCGTGGACGGGCAACGCGGTGAACAACTATCAACGCATGCCCCACATCTTGACCTTGAACCCGGTCAAGCAAATGGTGCCGCGGCAACAGTTGCCGGACGCCATCATCGACGGCCATGCCACGGGTTATCTGTGGGATGGGATGTCGCAGGAAGCGCAGTTTGCGCCGTTCAGCTATCCCATGCCCGGTTACTCGCCGATCCACATGATTTATCGCTACGGCGGCTCGGCGCTGAGCACCGTGACGAATTCCGGCCGCTGGACGGAGGCCTACCGGCACCCGAGCCTCGAATTCGTCGTCAATCAGTCCATCTGGATGGAAGGCGAGGCGCAGTTCGCCGACGTGATCCTGCCGGCATGCACGGCATTGGAGCGCTGGGACATCGGCGAGTGGTCGAATTCCGGCGGCTACGCGCACCACGGCTTCGGCACCGTCAACCATCGCGTACTGACGATGCAGCATAAGTGCATCGAGCCTTTAGGCGAATCGCGTTCCGACTACGATATTTTCACTGCGATCCTGACGCGGCTAGGCTTGGGCGGCGTATTCACAGAAGGGTGTAGCGAACTGAATTGGGTCAAGCGGGTGTTCGACTCGTCCGATCTGCCAGATCACGTGTCGTGGCGCGAGTTTTGCCGAAAGGGCTATTACGTCGTGCCGCCCGAGAAGCCCGAACTTCGTCATCCCGTGGACATGCGTTGGTTCGCGCAGGGCCGCCGAAAGGACTTGCACGAACCCCATCCGTTGCCGTCGCAGTTCGCCGAAAAGTTTGGTGAGGGCTTACAGACGCCAAGCGGAAAATTCGAGTTCGTGCCGGAGTTGCTCGAGCGGCACACCGCGAACAACCCGGAAAGGCCGCCGCTCAATCGATACATTCCGTCCTGGGAGGGTTTGCGTTCCGAGCTCGCGCAACGCTACCCGCTGCAGTTAATCGCGACGCACAGCCGCTACAGTTTCCATACCCACTGCGACGGCAAGCATTCGGCGGTCAATAGTATTGACGACCATCGCGCGCTGATCGGCGGCCACCGCTTCTGGTTGTTGAGGCTGAGCCCGGCAGACGCCGCCGCTCGCGGCATTGCCCATCGGGACCTCGTCAAGGTGCATAACGATCGCGGCGCCGTGATCTGCGCCGCCGACGTTTCGCCGCTGGTGCGCGCAGGAGTGGTCAAGTCCTACGAGGCGAGCGCTGAATTCGAGCTTGTCGAGATTGATGGCGAGCAGGTTGAAATCGGCGGTTGCATGAACATGCTTACACCTGATCGGCCGCAGACAGCCGGCACGAGCAGCATGAGCCCGAATTCCTGCCTCGTGCAGGTTGAAAAGTGGCGCGGCGCCGACGCGTTTTTGCTCGGTCGCGCAGCGTGAGGACTCCAGAATGAAAAAGTGGAACCTGATTGTCCGTGTTGGACGTTGCGAAAACTGTCAGAACTGCGTTATTGCGTCCCGTGACGAGCATGTAGGCAATGACTTCCCGGGCTACGCCGCGCCGGCAACCATCGGCGCCGAGAGCCCGATCCGAATCCTGCGGCGCGTCCAGGGCGGCTCGCATATGATCGAGACCACGTACCTTCCGGTGATGTGCAATCACTGCGACGACGCACCGTGCATGAAAGTGGGCGGGAGCGCCATTCGCAAGCGCGCCGACGGCATTGTCATCATCGATCCGGATAAAGCGCGGGGTCGAAAGGATATCGTGAAGGCGTGCCCGTACAAGGCGATCGTCTGGAATGACGAACTGCAATTGCCGCAGATCTGGATATTCGATGCTCATCTGCTCGATCAGGGTTGGCGGCACCCGCGTTGTCAACAGTCGTGCCCGACGGAGGTATTCGAAGCAGTGCAGCTCGATGACGAATCGATGAGCGAAAGGGCGCAAAGCGAGGGGCTCAGGGTGTTACGGCCCAACCTGGGTACGAAACCACGCGTGTGGTACAGCGGGCTCGAGCTTTGGGATACCTGTTTTATTGGAGGAAGCGTGAGCGCGCGGGTGGGCGATGTAGTCGAATGCGTCCCAGGTGCGAAAGCGGCGCTGTATGCAGGCGATCGCATAGTGGCCGAAACCGTCTCCGACGTGTTCGGCGATTTCCGCTTCAGCGGTCTGGAAAAGAACAGCGGGGTCTATCGAGTCGAAGTCCGGCATGCATACGGAGAGGCATCGCGCCAGTGTGAGCTCGGGGAGAGCGTGCATCTTGGCGAGCTTGTGGTAGCGGCTCCGGATTTGGCGAGCGTGTGCTCGTGAGTTCGTCGGGCTTGGCAGCGCTCGCTTTGCGGCCGGCCCGCTTCTGCAACCAATGGGTGGGCGCTCACCCACACCTTCAGTGTACGGTGAGCGGTTTGCGCGCAAGCTCCTCGGGCTGACTGGCTGGCCATTGCGAGCGGATTCTCGCCACCACCACGTCAGGCAGAGGGACGTAGTCCAGCGCGTCGACTGTTTGTCCGCCATGAGCAAATGCCCATTCGAAGAATTTCAGTGTGGCTTCGTTGCGGCCCGCCGCGTCTCGCGCGGCATGAATGAGCACGTAGGTCGCGCCCATGACTGGCCATGCATCCTGACCTCGTGGGTGGGTGAGCGACTGATAGAGCGAACCGGACCAGTCGGCACTGTTTGCCGCAGCCTTGAATGTCGCGACGCCGGGTTGTATCGGGGAACCCTCTGCATTGGCGATGGCCGCATACGTCAAGCGATTCTGCTTCGTGAAATCCCATGCGACGTAGCCTATAGCGCCCGGCAGGTAGCCGACGTACGTGGCGACGCCTTCATTGCCCTTGCCGCCGATTCCCAGAGGCCAGCGGACCGTGGTGCCTTCACCGATCCTCCGGTTCCATTCGGGACTCACCTGTGCGAGATAGTGCGTCCAGATCAGCGTCGTGCCTGATCCGTCCTGACGGCGCACGACGGCAATGGGCGTATCGGGCATCCTGATGTTCGGATTCAGCCGCGCGATTGCAGGATCGTCCCAGTAGCGAATCTTGCCGAGAAAGATCTCCGCGAGCACCTGTCCTGAAAGCGTGAGCTTGCCGGCCGCAATGCCCGGAAGATTGACGACGGGAACCACGCCGCCGATCGCTGTTGGAAACTGCCTCAATCCGTTAGCCGAGAGCTGCTCGTCGGTCAGCGGCGCGTCGGAGCCTGCGAAATCGACCTCGTTGGCAAGCATCTGCCTGATGCCATCCGTAGAGCCTGTAGCGTGATAGACCACTTTGCTTCCGCCCGACGCCCGATAGTCGGTGGCCCATCGGATATAGAGGGGTGCGGCGAACGTGCTGCCGGCCCCGGTAATGTCGGCGGAGTACGCGGCTGTTGCAAATGAAACGCAAAGCACGTCAGCCATGAGGGTGCGCCATGCTCTCACGAGGGCCTCCGGTGGGGTCTGATCATCGGACAGCAGTGCGCTAACGTCGGCATTGCCAATCGTTTTGGCGAATGCAAATCGTCATCGCTATTGCGGCAGCAGTTTGAATCTCTACGCGCGGGTCTGCCCTTTGCTCCGCCATGCCGCATGTGGCCAATTACACGACGCTCGCACGGTGAATTCCAATTGAATCGTGCTATCACTGCGCGGAATTCGCGAACCGCGAAGCGGCAGGCAGTGACTGTAAACTTCGCCGCCCATCGACCGCAACGCCGCGCCTATCAAGCAACCGATGCAATGCGGTGAGCGCGTCAGCTGTCGTCGGCGAGGCAACTCAGGAGTTTGCGAGGCGGCTTGGCGAGCCTGTGGCGATGGCCGCGGCGGCCGCACCGACGCAGTGCCGCCTGCTTAGCCGTGCAGCTCGAACACGCTGTCGATCTCCACCGGAATGCCCATGGGCAGCGTATGCACGCCGATGGCGCTGCGGGCCGGCAACAGGTCGGTGCCGAACAGATCCAGCAGCACGTCGCTCGCGCCGTTTGCAACTTTGGGGTGCTGAGTGAATGAGGCCGCAGCTCGCACGTAAACGGTCAACCGTGCACACCGCCTGATGCGGTCGAGCCCGCACTGTTCGTGCAGGCAAGACAGGATCATGAGCATGGTCAGCCTTGCGCAATGCTGAGCGCGCTCGATGCTCATCTCTTCGCCCACAATCCCTGTCACAGGCACGCCGTTTTCGAAAGGTCCTAGCCCCGAGACGTGCGCCTCGTTGCCTATGATCGATACGGTGCGATACGAACCGAGCGGCGCGATGGGTGGGGGCAGAACCAGGCCGAGTGTCGCGAGGCGAGCGGTGGTCGTTTCAATCATGGAGTCTCCGTAGAAAAAGCAGCGTCGTTGACGCAAGCATGCTGCGCTTTCCGGGCGCAGGGGCGCATGTCCGCTGGCCGAGCAAGGTACCAGCAAAATGCAGGCTGTGCGTTGCTAGTGCGACTGGGTCTCGCGCAGCAGCCCGAGCCGCACGAGGCTTTGAGCCGTCGCAACAATGGCCTCCTCGCGGGGGCGCGGCGACCAGCCGAGCAGGCTCATGGCTTTCTGGCCGGTGGCGTTGAGATTGCGGCCAAGCAGCGGCAGCGAGCCCCGCAGCGCGGGATCCCTCAGTGCGCCGAGGCGCACGAGCCAGTTCGGCAGCACCCGGGTGGAGACACGACGCCCGGCAGGCCCCATGCGTGCCTTGAGAAGCAGGGCGACATCGGCCAGCCACATGCTTTCGCCTGCAATGGCAATAAAGCGCTCGCCGCTGGCGGCTTCGTGAGTCATGGCCCGTACATGCAGATCGGCGAGATCGCGTACGTCGACGAAACCTGAATTGATCCGCGGATTGCCCAGCTGGCCGTCCAGCATGTCCCGGATCAGGCGGATGGAGTGCGAATAGTCGGCGCCGAGGACGGGCCCGACAACCGTCACCGGGTTGATGACAGACAGTTGCAAGCCGCGTCCTTCTCGCGTGACGAAGTCCCAGGCCGCACGCTCCGACAAGGTCTTCGATTTCTGATAGGGCCAGACATTCTGGCTTGTCAGGTCACTCCAGTCAGTCTCGTTGAAGGGCCGCTTCATGGGTGCGTGTCCGGCGCAGATCGCACCGAAAGCGGAGGTGAGCACCACGCGCTGCACGCGCGCGTCGCGTGCGGCGCGCAGCACGCGCAGATTGCCTTGCACGGCGGGCCCGATCCAGTCGTCTTCGCTCGTCTGCTGTCCCGTGGGCGTCGGCGACGCGCCATGCATGACGTAGGCGCAGCCGGCAGTCGCTTCGTGCCAGCCTCCGTCGGAGGCGAGATCGGCCGCGACGAATGACAGACGATCTCCGGGCTCGGCACCGCCTGTCTTCAGTTGTGCACGCACTTGCGCCTCGCGCGTGAGCGAGCGGACGGTGGTTCGTACCCGATAGCCGAGATTCAGCAGGGCGAGAATACAGTGCTGAGCGATGAATCCCGTGCCTCCGGTAACAAGAACGGTTGCGTCTTTGCTTGTGCGGTTCATATCTGGATGTCCGAAACGAAGAACCGCAAGGTTAAGACCCGACCTGCGGGTTGTTAATGCTCTATAGTGCGAGTTACTTGCGTGACAGTACGATCATGAGTGGCGATCCCTTCTCCGACATCCTCAGATTCACGAAAGCCAGATCATTGGCGACGGGCGGTTTTTCAGCCGGCGGCAGCTGGGCCATTCGTTTTCCCGCACCGGACAAGATCAAATTCTTTGCCGTAGTGAAAGGCGCTTGCTGGGTTGTGATCGACGGCGAAGACCCGATCCGGTTTGCAAACGGGGACGTCGGTCTGCTGACAGCAAAACGGTCGTTTGTGCTCGCAAGCGATCCACGTGTTGTGCCCGTCGACGCCATGGTGTTGTTCTCGGGCGCCGGCCGCAGCGCGGTCACAGTGGACAACGGCGAAGACTTCGCGCAGATTGGAGGGCACGTTCTGCTGGATCCGGCAAGCGGCGGCCTGCTCTCAGACGTCCTGCCGCCATGGATCCACGTACCGGCTGCATCGCCACACGCAGAAAACTTCCGCTGGCTATTGCAGCAACTGGTGGAAGAGCGCGCAGCCGATCTGCCTGGCGCGCAACTCGCGTCGGCCCAACTCGCGCAGCTACTCTTCATTCAGATACTGCGCGCTCACCTGAAAACGTCCACGCCCATGACGGGATGGCTGCGTGCGTTAGGCAACCCACGCATTGCGCCCGCGCTGCGCCTCATGCACGGCGATCCCGCACGCTCATGGCATCTGGACGAGCTTGCAGCCGCGTGCGCGATGTCACGGACCACGTTCGCTTCTCACTTCAGGGCGAGCGTCGGTGTCGCGCCGTTGACCTATCTGGGACAGTGGCGCATGCGTCTTGCAGAGCGCAGGTTGCGCGACGAGAACATCGCGGTCGCCGTGCTTGCCGAGTCGCTCGGGTACTCGTCCGAAAGCGCATTCAGTCACGCATTCAAGCGCATGTCAGGGCATGCGCCTACGGCATATCGTTTTATCGCCCGGGCTGCTTCCGAAGAAGGCGACAGCGAATCCCGCGGCGTTCGCACGAACGAATCGGCTACCGGTTAGAGCCTGCTGCCGTATCCACCGGAACCTCGGTGAAATGTTCGAGCGACTCGGCATTCGCGTAGAGGCGCTCCAGCAGATCGCGCAGAAAGTCGATTTCCACCTGACTGAAGCAGTTAAGCGCCGTGACTTCGAAATGCTTCGCGAGCGGCACGATTTTGCGCGTCAGCTTCGCGCCTTCGGCGGTGAGCGATAGCTGCACGGCGCGTCCATCCGACGAACTTTTCTCGCGCAACACCAGACCCTGCGCAATGAGACGATCCACGATCCGCGACAACGCCGACATGTCGACGCAAGCACGCTCGACGAGCTCCGACAGGCGCTGATGCGGGCGGTGTCCAAGCGACGCGCATACGCGCCACTCGCTGAGCGACAGGCCATAGTCGCGCAGCACCTTTGAAAACGAACCGCCCATGCGACTGCCCGCACGCGCAACCAGGTACGGAATAGCGCGTTCCAGATCGTGCTCGATGAGCGGCGCATTCGGCTTCTTCATGTTCATGCCATGACGTGATAGTTGAAGTCGCAAGTATATACCATCGTCCTTTCGCCGGTTAGCGCTAGAACAGGGCCAGTTTTAACGCCTAAGACGCGTAGTAAGGCAAGAGGCGCCACGGGTAATCCCTGATTCATAGTTGAAAAATCAAATATATACTGAGCTGCAATTTAGATGATTTTTCAAGTAAATTTAATCGGGACCCATGCTATGAAAGACAAGATCGCGCTGGAAGAACACTTCGCCATCGACCAGACCATCGGCGATTCACAGGTCTATGCGCGTGCGGAGGTGTGGACCACGCTGCGCGCGAATCTGCTCGATTTCGAACAGCAGCGCCTCGAGCAGATGGAGGAGTGGGGCACCGCGTACTCGATCCTGTCGCTGAATTCCCCCGCGGTGCAGGCCATTCCAGATGCTGGCCGCGCCAACGATGTCGCACGCCGCGCCAACGACGTGCTCGCGGAACAGATCAATCGTCATCCCAAGCGCTTCGGCGGCTTCGCCGCATTGCCGATGCAGGACCCGGAGCTCGCCGCACGCGAACTGGAGCGCTGTGTGAACGAACTGGGCTTCCACGGCTTTCCGGTCAATGGCTTTTCGCAGGTTGGCGACGCGGACACCGTCGTCTATTACGACGATCCGCGCTTTGAAGAATTCTGGGCGCGCGCCGCTGCATTGAACAAGCCGTTCTACATGCATCCGCGCGATCCTTTGCTGACGCACGCGAAGGTGTTCGACGGCGCACACTGGCTGACCGGCCCCACGTGGGCGTTCGCGGCGGAAACCAGCATGCACGCGCTGCGCCTGCTGTCGAGCGGGCTCTTCGACCGTCATCCGCAACTGCAGATGATCCTCGGCCATTTCGGCGAGGGCATTCCGTTCAACGTCTGGCGCATCGACCACATCCTGCGCAAAGGACGCCGCGGTATGCCGTGCGAACGCGAGATCGGCGATTATCTGCGCGAGAACGTGTACATCACGACAAGCGGCAACTTCCGCACGCCGACCCTGCTTTCGACGATGCTCGAAGTCGGTAGCGACCGCATCATGTACTCGGTCGACTATCCGTTCGAAAAGCACGAGGACGCGGCGCGCTGGTTCGATCGCTGCGAGATCAGCGAGAACGACCGGCGCAAGATCGGCCGGGACAACGCGCGCCGTCTGTTCGGTCTTGCATGAGCACGCGCGCGCACAAGCCGGACGTGATCGACGTCGCGGCCACCATCGACGCGCAGCCGGTCGGTGCGTTCCAGAAGCGGCTCATGGTGCTGATCGCGCTGTGCGTGGTGATCGACGGATTCGACGTGCAGTCGATGGGTTTCGTCGCGCCGGCGTTGATTTCGTCGTGGCACGTGTCGCGCGCGGCAATGGGGCCCGTGTTCGGCGCGAGTCTCGTCGGCATGCTGATCGGCGCGCTGACGATGGGGCCGCTCGCCGATCGCGTCGGCCGCCGGCCGGTGCTGCTCGGCTGCACGGCATTCGTCGGTGCCATGATGATCGCCACCGCCTTCGCGGCGTCGCTCGCGCATCTGCTCGCGCTGCGTTTCGTCACCGGTTGCGGTCTCGGCGGCATCATGGGCAACGCGGTGGCGCTCGTCAGCGAGTACAGCCCGGCGCGCAAGCGCGCCACGCTGACCATGTGGGTGTCGTGCGGCTTTACGCTCGGCGCGGCGTTCGGCGGCGTCGTGTCGGCCTTGTTGATTCCGCTTGCCGGCTGGCGCGCGGTGTTTGCACTGGGCGGGGTTGTGCCGCTGCTGATCGCCGCGGCCATGGCGGCCGCGCTGCCCGAGTCGATGCAGTTCCTGATTGCCCGCGGCGCGCAGGCCGAGCGTATCGGCGCGCTGCTGCAACGCGTCGCGCCTGCCGCACGCGTCGCGCTGCACACGCGCTTCGTCGCGCCCATGCGCACACATGAGGGCAGCTCCGTTGCCGCGCTATTCGCCGAGGGTCGCGCCCGCGTCACGCTGTTCGCGTGGGGCGTGAATTTCATGAACCTGCTGAACCTGTTTTTTCTTGCGAACTGGCTGCCGACTATCGCGACCGATTTCGGCTACGGCGTTGCCGATGCGGCCATCATCGGCACGACGCTGCAGGTCGGCGGCATGATCGGCACGCTTGCCATGGGGCCGCTGATCGACCGTTGGGGCTTTTTTCGCGTGCTCGTACCGGTTTATCTGATCGCGACCGTCGCTATCCTGTCCATCAGTCACGTCCCCGCCGTCTCGCTCGCGATGCTGCTGGCGATCGTCACCGCAAGCGGTTTCGCGATCGTCGGCGGACAGCCCGCGAACAACGCGCTTTCAGCGGCGCTCTATCCGGTGACGCTGCGCGCAACCGGGGTCGGCTGGAGTCTCGGCATCGGCCGTGCCGGGTCGATTGTCGGACCGATCGTGGCCGGCGCGCTGATGCAACTGCACTGGAGCGCGCAGCAGCTGTTCTGCGCGGCGGCCATTCCGGCGCTCCTGTCTGCCCTGATGTTGTACGCCATGTCGCGCGAGCGCTGCCTCACGCCGACGCGCAAGCCTTCGACGGAAGCAGCCTGAACGCGGATTTACCGCTCGTCTCGCCGTCGTGTTTCTTTCCTTCCCCTGGAGTATTCCGATGACGATTTCGCTGCTGGTCAACCGGCAACGGCACAGCGTGCCCGCGTTGCCTGACACGCCCCTGCTTTATGTGCTGCGCAACGACCTCGCGCTGAACGGCGCAAAGTTCGGCTGCGGACAGGCGCAATGCGGCGCGTGCACGGTGATGCTCGGCAAGACGCCGGTCCGCTCCTGCGTATTTCCAGTTGGCGCGGTGCACGGGCAGCCGGTCACGACCGTCGAAGGGCTCGGCTCGCCCGAGCATGTGCACCCGTTGCAGCAGGCCTTTATCGACGAGCAGGCGGCGCAGTGCGGCTACTGTTCGAGCGGCATGCTGATGGCTGCAAAGGCGTTGCTCGACGCGAACCCGCACGCGGACGAGGCGGCCGTGCGCAGCGCGCTGGCGGGCCAGAAGTGTCGTTGCGGCGCACACAACCGGATCGTGCGCGCCGTGCTGCGAGCCGCGGAGGCGATGCGTTCATGAAAGCCAAGGCAATGCGATTCCCGGGCTTTTCCGCGTCGCGCCGCCGCTTCGGTCAGCAGGCGGGCGCGTTGGTGGCGCTGTTCTCGCTCGCGCCGTTTGCTTCGCGTGCGCAAACGCCTCTGCCGAGCGTGCAGAAGGCGCCCCAGCCGGTCAGCTTTCGCGAGAACCCGCGGCTCGACGGCTGGATTCGCGTAGACGAACGAGGGCACGTGACCGTCTTCACGGGCAAGGCCGAACTCGGTCAGGGCATTCTGACCGCGCTGACGCAAATCGCCGCGGAACATATGGACGTCGACTTGTCGAGCGTGTCGATCGTTTCCGCCGACACGTCGCGAGGCCCAAACGAGGGCTACACCTACGGCAGTCAGTCTGTCGAACAAAGCGGCGCGGCGTTGCAGGCAGCGAGCGCGCAGGCGCGCGCGGTGCTCGTCGGCACTGCCGCGCGGCAACTCGGCGTTCTCGCGGATGGGCTTACCGTGCGCGCCGGCGTGATCTACGCGCCCGATGGCCGCACCGTACGCTACGGCGATCTCGTGCGCGGCGAAAGATCGCTGCTCGCGCGCGCCGTGACAGCCGATGCGCCCGTCAAGCGTCCCGCCGACTACCGGTTGATCGGCCGTTCCATTGCGCGCATCGATCTGCCGGCAAAGTTCACAGGCGGGGCCGCGTTCGTGCAGGACATGCGCTTGCCCCGCATGCTGTTCGGCCGCGTGGTGCGGCCGCCTCGCGCGGGAGCGAATCTGATCGATGTCGATCTCGAGCGCGCGCGGTCCATGCCGGGCGTCGTCGCAGTGGTCCGCGACGGCGATTTTCTCGCGCTCGCCGCCGAGCGGGAAGAGCAGGCCATTGCCGCGCGAGCCGTGCTCGCGAACGCCGCCCGCTGGAGCGACGCGCATGCCGATCTTCCCGATGTCGACGCATTGCCGGCCGCGTTGCGCAGCTGGCGCAGCGAAGACACCGTTGCAGCGGCAACCGGTCAGGACGTGCCCGTGCCCCCGGATGTTCGCTGGATAGAGGCGGATTATTCGCGGCCTTATCTGTCGCAGGCGTCGATCGGACCTTCGTGTGCGCTCGCCTGGCTCAAGGGCGCGCACATGACCGTGTGGTCGCATACGCAGGGCGCGTACCCGCTGCGCGGCGATCTTGCGGCGGTGCTCGGCATGGCTGTCGACGCTGTCGATGTGATACACGTGCCCGGTTCAGGTTGCTATGGCCACAACGGCGCAGACGATGTGGCGCTGGATGCGGCGCTGCTCGCCCGTGCGCTTGCGGGCCGGCCCGTCAAGTTGCAGTGGATGCGCGACGACGAATTCGCGTGGGCGCCGATCAGCCCGGCCATGTCCATGCGCATCCGGGCCGCGCTGACGCCCGCGGGCCGCATCGCCGACTGGCAGTACGACGTGTGGAGCAACACGCACGCGGCGCGTCCGGGGCAGCTCGGCGGCATCAATCTGCTCGCGGCATGGCATCTGCGAAAGCCGTTCACGCCGTCGCCGTTGCTGCGCATTCCGCAACCGTACGGTAACGGCGATCGCAACGCGGTGTCGGTCTATGCATTGCCGCGGCAGCACGTGGTCAACCATCTGCTGCTCGATTCGCCTATCCGCACGAGTTCGCTGCGCACGCTCGGCGCGTTCGGCAACATCTTCGCGATCGAATCGTTCATGGACGAACTTGCAAAGGCCGCGAACGCCGACCCGGCCGCGTTCCGCCGCGCGCATCTGAGCGATCCGCGGGCGCTCGCCGTGCTCGATGCGGTGCTTGCAAAGGCGAACTGGCGCGCGGACGAAAAGTTGCCGCCGGGGCGTGGAAGGGGGCTCGCGTATTCGCGCTACAAAAGTGTTCAGGCCTATGTAGCCGTAGTCGCTGACGTGGAGGTGGAGCGCGAGACCGGCACGGTGAAAATCACGCGTGTCGCGATTGCGGCGGACCTCGGTCGCGTGATCAACCCCGACGGCGCGAAAAACCAGATCGAGGGCGGTGCGCTGCAGGCGCTCAGCTGGTCGCTCAAGGAGCGCGTGAATTTCGACTGGCGTGAGATCACGACACGCGGCTGGGCCGACTATCCGATCTTTACGTTCGAGGACGTGCCGCCCGTCGACATTGTGTTGATCGACAGGCCGGATATGCCCTCGCTAGGTGCGGGCGAGTTCTCGGTGGGCCCAGCCGCGGCGGCGCTCGCCAATGCGGTCGCGGCGGCGACAGGCGGCCGCGTGCGCGATCTGCCGATGACGCCGCAGCGCGTCAAGGCGGCGTTCGTTGCGGCCTGAATGCGGCAGCCTCGCACGAAGGCGCGGCTCATCGCCGATGGCCACGGTCCGTTTGATCGTCATTCGTCGGGTTTAAAAGCGAAGAGCCCGCTGCCGGATCAACCGGTAGCGGGCTCGGCAATTCATCAACTCGAGCGCGACACGAGGCGGCACGCGCGCATGGGTTCGATCACTCGCGCGCTTGCTTGCGCGAGCGCGGCTCGATCAGCAGCAGAAAACCGCCGACCATTGCAATGTTCTTGAAGAAGTTGTTCAGCTGCGGATTGAACTGCGCGGGATCGGCGTTCCAGAAGCGATGCGCGACGAACGCGGTCATCAGCGTATAGATCGCGAGGATCGCCGCGATCTCGCGCAGGCGCCAGCCGAAGATGAGCGCTAGCGACCCGCCGATTTCGAGCAATATCACGGCCGGCACAATCGCTTCGGCCATCGGCAGGCCCAGTTTCGCGAAATAGCCGACCGTTGCGGACCAGGTGAGCAGCTTGCGGATGCCGGAAATCAGGAACAGCGCCGCCATCAGCGTGCAGGCAATGCGCAGTCTGGCGGGTTGCGCAGCAAGTGTAGTCATCGTATAGGTATCCTTATTGATGGGAAGTAAAGTGTCAGGAAAGCGCAGGCGGCGCACCGTCGAACGCCCGTTGCAGCAGCGCGCGAATGGGCGCACGTTCGATCGCGCGCGGATTCCAGTACGCGTTCTGGCAAGCGAGATCGGCCGCACGGTCGAGATCGGCCTCGCGCATGCCGAGCGCAGCAAGCGACACCGGCGCGCCGAGCCCGCGCGCGAGCGCATAGATGCCGGCGGGCGCGTCGTCGCAACCGAGCGCGTCGGCGATACGCGTCATCGCATGCGGCGCGGCGCTCGCGTTGTATGCCAGTGCGTGTGCGAGCATGACGGTGTGCGTGGGCGCATGCGGCAGATCAAAACTGCCGCCGAGCGTATGGCAGAGCTTGTGATGCAGCGCCATGCCGACCGAGCCCAGCACCGCCCCGCACAGCCATGCGCCGTACAACGCAGCGCCGCGCGCCTCGGGGTTCGAGGGCTCACGTGCGATCGTCGGCAGACTGCGGGCAAGCGCGGCGATGCCTTCGTGCGCGAGGAGGCTCGTCACCGGATTCGCGTCGCGTGCATACAGCCCTTCGGCGGCATGCGCAATCGCGTTGATGCCGCTCGTGACGGACAGGGCGGCAGGCAGCGTCAGTGTCAGCTCGGGGTCGTAGATAACGGTTCTGGGCAGCACGCGCATGTCGGTGCCGGTGCGCTTGACGCCGTCTTCAGTGAGTCCGTAAATGGGCGTCATTTCGCTGCCTGCGTAAGTGGTCGGCACGGCGATCACCGGCAGCCCGCTCGTCAGCGCAATGGCCTTCGCAAGGCCGATTGCGGAGCCGCCGCCCGCCGCAATCAGGCAATCGGCGCGCAGTTGCGCGGCAAGCTCCTGCGCCTCGCGGGCGAGCGCGGCGGGCACGTGCATCGCGGCGCGATCGAAGAGACCCGCGCTCGTCTGCCCGAGCGCGGTGGCGAGCGATTCGCCCAGCGCGCGCTGCTCCGCGCCGCATATCACGAGCGCCCGGCCGGCGCCGAGCAAACGCACTTCGTCGCCGATGGCCGCGCGCTTGCCCGCCCCGAATACGACACGCGCGGCGCGGCCCGTGTAGACGAATTCACTGGTGTGCATGACGGGAGTCCTCGATTGCGTAGTCGACCTGGTAACGTGCGACGCGAATGTCGCCGAGCGCCGCCTTCATGCGCAGATGCGCGGGATGCGTCGCGTAGCCCTCCAGCGCGCTCTGCGAAGCGAAATCGGCCACAAGCACCGCATCGCACGCGTACTCGACGCCGCTCGTATCGAGACCGAGCTCGATGGACAGCATGCCGGGAATCTCGCCGCGCATGGCTTCTACCGACGTCTTGACGAGCCGGCGTGCGGCGTCGCGCTCGGCGGGCGAGTCGCCGCGCAGCTTCCACATCACGATGTGGCGGATCATGCGGCGTCTCCGCGCGGGTTTAGCACGAAGCGGTACGCGAGCGTATAGAACGGTTCGTCCATGCGCGTGCCGTCGGGCGCCACACCGGCTTCGTGCCGGTCCCAGTCGACGACCAGCGACGAGCGCACGCCGAACACCGCGTCGGAGTCGAGGTAACGATCGCCGTCGCGGAACACATGGGTGATCAGCGGTTCGTAGCCGTCGGCCTGGATCCAGAAGTGCAGATGCGCGGGGCGCCAAGGATGCCGGCCGAGCGCCTCGAGCATCCTGCCCACGGGGCCGTCGTGCGGGATCGGATAGGCCTCGGCGAGGATCGAGCGGAAATGGAACGTGCCGTCGGCTGCAGTGCGCAGACGGCCGCGCGCCTGGGGCTCGATGCGGCCTTGCGCATCTGCCTCGTGCTGGACGTCGTAAAAGCCGTCTTCATCGGATTGCCACACGTCGAGTTGCGCGCCGCCCACCGCCTCGCCGTCCATGCCGACCACGCAGCCGCTGACGAAGCAGGGCGCGCCGGCCGCGCCGTTCGCAATGTCGTCGCCGAGCGCGTATTCGGGAGCGTCGGGCACAAAGAACGGGCCGAGGACGGTGGCTTCGGTGCACGCAGCCGGCTTGCGGTGATTCTGGGTCGTCACGAGCATGGACAGCCCCAGCGTGTCGGACAGCAGCACGAATTCCTGCCGGCGATCGTCGGTGATATGACCGACCTCGGTGAGGAAGCCGACTGCGCGGAACCACTCGTCCTCGGTGAGCTTCACGTCGCGCGCGAATGCATGGAGGTGTTGCACGAGGCTCGTCATGACGGTGCGCAGGCGCTCGTCGCTGCAGTGCGACATGGACGCAAGCACGGCTTGGGTGATGGTGTCTTCGTTGATGTTGCGCATCGGTCTCCTCCGCAAATGTCCCGGTACTGTAATCGTGCCGCGCGTGGAAAAATATGATCGTCGCGGAAAACATTCTTCCGCCTGGTGGAAGAAACGGCGGTCGAATTCGAGGGTCAATCATGGATCGCTTTACACAAATGGAATTCTTCGTGTTGACGGCCGACCTCGGCAGCCTCACGCGCGCGGCCGAGCGCCTCGGCCTTTCCAACGCGGCGGCGAGCCGCATGCTGAGCGCGCTCGAAGACCGGCTCGGCGTGCGGCTCGTGGAGCGCACCACGCGGCGGCTGTGGCTCACGGATGCCGGCCGCGAGTATCACCGCCGCTGCAGCGCGCTGATTGCCGAGGCAGCCGAGGCCGATGCCGCCGCCGGCGAACTGAGCGCCCGTCCACGCGGCGTGTTGCGGGTCACGTGCTCGGTGTCGTTTGCATTGCTGCATATCGCGCCGTGGCTGCCGCGGTTTCGCGAGCGCAATCCGGAATTGCGCGTGCATATCGAAGCGGCCAACCGCTATCCGAACTTTATCGAGGCGGGCATCGACGTCGCGGTGCGCACGCGCGAGCACGTAAGCGATTCGGGAATCATGGTGCAGAAGCTTGCGCAGACGCGCCGCGTGTTCGCGGCGTCGCCTGCGTATCTGGCGCGTCGCGGCTGGCCCGGCACGCCCGAAGCGCTGGCGTCGCACGATCTTCTCGTCTACGCACTCGCGGCAGATCCCTATCTGCTGCACCTCCGCAAGGGTGACGAAGTGCGCGAGGTACGCATCGCGCCGGTCCTCGAATCGAACGAAGGCCAGGTGATTTGCGCGGCCGCTCGCGCAGGCATGGGTATTCTGATCCAGCCGCTTTATATCGTCCGCGACGACATCGTGGCTGGGCGGCTCGTGCCGGTGCTCGAGGACTGGCAGTTGCCGCCGCTCATCATCAACCTCGCGTATCAGAGCCGGCGGCATCAGCCGGCCAAGATACGCGTATTCGCCGAGGCGCTGCGCGAGCATATGAAGTCATCCGACCTGCAGACTTCATGGAACGTGCGCGGCGGCTAGGGGTCACGTTCTTGCGTGGCGGATGACGCTTCGTCACTCGCGGCTCGGATGTTGGTGCACGAAAGCGAGCAAGGTCTGGCGAAAGTGCGAAGCCGCCGGGTTCTCCAGGTCATGGCGGGTGACGAGGTGCAGCGGTGCGTGAAAGGCACGGTCGCCCGCCACACGGCAGTAGCGCACGCTTTCCTGGTGATAACGATGCATCGACGCGGGAACGAGCGAGATACCGCCGCCCGCTGCCACGAGATTGATGGCCGTGACCATGCGCGGCACTTCCTCCACCACATGCGGCTCGAACCCCTTTGAGCGGCACGCGCGAATAAAGTCCGCATACATGCCGGGCGCGCCGGGCCGGCGCACGAAGATGAACGACTCGTCGGCAAGTTTTTCGAGCGCGACTGCGCGGCTGCTGATAAGCCGATGTCCGACGGGCAATACCAGCAACATCCTTTCTTCCGCGAGTAACTCGAACCGCAGACTCTCGGGCGCATGAACGGGTTTTCGCAGGATCGCCGCATCCGCACGGTCGTCCACCATCATTTCGATGATGTCGGCGGCATTGACCTCCGTCATGTCGATCGCCACCTCCGGGTACAACTCGCGGAAATTGCGGATCGCGGTCGGCGTGAGAGGATGAAATGCAGCGGAACTCGTGAGTGCCACGCGCACGGTGCCGATGTGCCCTTGCGCCACGCGGCGCGCCTGAATGACCGCATTGTCCAGTTCGAGCAGCACTGAGCGGGCGCGCGCCGCCAACGTTTCACCAGGCGCGGTCAATATGACGCCGCGCGGTTGCCGCACGAACAGCGCGAAGCCGAGTTCCTGTTCGAGCTCCTGAATCTGCTGCGAGAGCGGCGGTTGCTGAATGTGCAGCCGGCTGGCGGCGCGGGTGAACTGGCCTTCTTCGGCGACTGCCAGGAAGTAGCGCAAATGTCTCAGTTCCATGGGGAGCCTGCTATATGTGTTGGATATGGCAACCGCGCCTCACATGTATTTTACATTGGCGAGTTCCGCACGTACTCTGTCTTCGCAGGCAGCCGAAAACAAGGAGACACATGCAAACCGTTCTGCAAGCCGTCACAACCACGGTCGGCGCGCCGGCGCCAAGCCGATCACAGATGCGCCGCGCGGTGCTTGCTTCAGTGATCGGCAATGGCCTCGAGTGGTTCGACTTTCTGGTCTACGGGTATTTCGCCAAGGTCATCGCGCAGGTGTTCTTTCCCGTGGGCAACAGCTTCGTGTCGATCACGCTGACGCTCGCCACGTTTGCCATCGGCTTTCTCGTGCGGCCGCTCGGCGGCGTGGTGATCGGCGCGTGCGCGGACCGTTACGGGCGGCGCAAGACCTTGTCGCTGCTGATTCTTTTGATGGCGCTGAGCACGCTGATGATGGGCCTGACACCCGGCTATGCCACGATCGGGGTTGCGGCGCCGCTCATCGTGATTGTGGCGCGCATTCTGCAGGGGCTCTCCGTGGGCGGAGAATTCGCGACCGCCGCGGCGATGCTGACGGAGTATGCGCCGCCTCGGCGCAAGATGTTCTTCGGCAGTTTTCAGATGACGTCGCAGGCCGTCGCGCTCCTGCTCTCGTCGCTCTGCTCGTTTGTCCTTACCACGCGGCTCACGCACGAATCGCTCGTGTCGTGGGGCTGGCGCGTGCCGTTCCTGCTCGGCGCGCTCGTCGGCCCGGTGGGTTTCTACATCCGGCACAAAGTCGGCGAATCGCCCGAGTTTCTTCAGTTGCGCGAGCGGCTCGGCCATGCACCGCGCCAGTCGCTTCGCACCTTCGTCCGTGAACGCGGCGATGCGGCGCTCTGTGCGATGGGCGTCATCATCGTTGGGGCCGCAACGAACTACCTGTGGCATTCGTACATGCCGCTTTATGTCGAGCACCAGCTGCATTTGCCACTAAAAAATGCGCTGTTCGGCACGGCCATATCCGGCCTGATCGGTATTGTCGGCTATCCGCTGGCGGGGCGCCTCGCCGACCGTTTCGGCGCATATCGACTGTTTTTTCCCGTCACGATAGGGTGGATAGGTGCCGCGTACCCGCTCTTTGCCTGGGTGCTCGCGGCACCGTCCGCTGAACGTGTGTTTGCTGCGCAGATGGTTGCGACTGTCGTGCTGAGCCTGATGTCCGGCGCGCATCCCGGCATGCTCACGCAACTCTTTCCCACCGCGACGCGCTCGACAGGCGTTGCGCTGTCGTACAACGTGGCGGTGACGCTGTTCGGCGGTCTTGCACCGCTCACGGTTTCGACGTTGATCGACGTCACCGGCTCGCGGTTGGTCCCAGCGTGGTATCTGATCTGTGCAGGCGTGGTTTCGCTGTTGCTGGTTGGACTGACGGCCTCCGGGCGGCGCCTCTGCCGCAAGCCCGATCTCTGGCTGGCCGACGGTCAATGAGCGCCGCAATGAATCTCCTGACGGATAGCGACGCACGTCCGCGTAACGAAGTGCCCGTGCAGGTGGTCGCCGGGGAACGGTTGGTCGTAAGCAAGGCGGGCGGCGAGGCGGCGGTGCCGCTTTTCAGGGGCGGCAGCGCGCGGCCTGCCGACGCGACGCAAGTGGTGGTGATGCTGCACGGAAGACTTCGCGATGCCGATGCCTATCTGCGATCCACGGAGCGTGCGCTGGCGTCGTCGACCAGGGATGCGGACAGCGTGATCCTCGCCGTACCGCAGTTTCTCGCGACGGCCGACGTCGAGCATCATGCGTTGCCGGGCGGCTATCTGCACTGGGAGTGGACCTCCTGGATGGGTGGCCTTGATGCCCTCGGTCCGTCGCCGCTCAGCTCGTTCGACGTACTAGATGCGCTGATCGAACATTTCGTGCGCGACGGCGGTTACCCGAACGTGCGGGAGATCGTCATTGCGGGGCATTCCGGCGGCGCGCAGGTCGCGCATCGGCACGCAATACTGAGCGACGTCGCCGTGCGTTGCAGGGCAGCCGGAGTACTCGTGCGTTATGTCATTGCGAATCCGTCGTCCTATGTGTACTTCGACGCGTGGCGGCCGTACTGTGCAGATGGATCGAGCGCAGACGCTCGCGCTGCCTGCGCCGGCTTCAACGCATGGAAGTACGGCACGCAGGGGCTGCCGCGTTATGCAGAGGTTCTCGATGCGCAACGGCTGGAACACCGTTATGTGGATCGCGATGTGACCTATCTGCTCGGCACGCACGACAACGATCCCGCGCATCCGGCGCTCGACCGCTCATGCGAGGCGATGCTGCAAGGCCCCCATCGACTCGCAAGAGGCCGGGCCTATTACGCCTATTTGCGTAGGCGGCATCTGCGACTGCGTCATCAACTCTACGAAGTAGCGGGCGCGGCGCACAGCGGTGACGCGATGTTCGTGTCGCAGCCAGGTGTCGAGGCGCTGTTCGGCACGGCCGCGCGGCTGGTCGATACCGGTGTCGTGCATGAGGGCCGCGCGCTCGAATAGCCGCACGGCCGCTTGCGGACAGCAGCAACGCAGCAGCAACACAGCAGCAACGTAGCAGCCAACGGTATTCGGGAGACGACGATGATCAGAAGATCGCTCGTGTGGGCGCTCGCCTTCACCTTATGCACCAGCGGATGCGGCGGCAATGGGCCGCACAGCGACAGTCCAGCCGTCTCAACCCCCGCGCCCACGGCGGCTGCCCAGTGCGCAGCGTTGCGCGGGCTGTCGATCCCAGCGTCTTCGATTGCCGAACCGACCAGCGGCGCCACGATTACGAGCGCGACGCCCGTCGAAGCGAGCGGCGAATACTGCCAGGTGAACGGCGCCATCGCGCCGGTCGACCGCGCTGCGCCATCCATCAAGTTCCAGGTCAACCTGGCGACTCAATGGAATCACAAGGCGCTGCATTATGGCGGCGGCGGTTTCGACGGCACGCTGATCACCGGTGTCGAGCCGCTCGACATGGCGCCGACCGGCACGCCCACGCCGCTCGCACAAGGCTATGCGACCTTCGGCGACGACTCGGGGCATCAAAGCTCGAGCATTACGGATGGCAAATTCGCCGCGAACGACGAGTCGCTTGCCAACTACGGCGGGTTGAGCCTTAAGAAGACGCACGATGTCGCCATGGCGCTCATCAAAATGCGCTATGGGAGCCCGCCCGACAAGGTCTATTTCTTCGGCAGTTCGACGGGCGGACGCGATGGTCTCAGCGAAGCACAGCGCTGGCCGCAGGACTACGACGGCATGGTGGTGAACCGTCCCGCGCTCAACTATACGGGGCTACGTCTGAGCAATGTCGTGCTGGGCCGGGCGCTGTATCTGAATGGCGGTGCCGGGTGGCTGGACGTGGCGAAAACGGTGTTGCTGCAAAACGCGATCATGACCGCGTGCGATCCACTCGACGGGGTCGCAGACGGGGTGATCTCAAACGTGGCTGCGTGCAAGGCGCAATCGGCCGCAGTGCTTGCCTCGGTGCGTTGCGCGAGCGGCGCGGACTCGGGCGATACCTGCCTGTCGGACGCGCAGATCGCCACGGTGCAGACTATTGCGGCACCGCTGCAATTGCCGTATCCGCTGGCGAACGGCGTGACGCGTTACGCCGGCTACAACATTCTGGCCGGTTCTGTTTTTGCAGGGCCTAATACGACCCGCGATCTCGGCCAGTCTGCCGTGCCTGCCAATCCGGCGGGCAAGAAGGACGCGAACCAATGGGTGACGGGTGATCAATGGGTGAAGTACTTCGTCACACGTGTGCCGGCCTTCGATTCGTTGACTTTCGACCCGCTGAATCCCGGGGCGTATCAGTCGCGGGTGCAAGCTGTGTCCGCGCTCACCGACGCGACGAACACGGACCTGAGCACCTATATGGCGAAAGGCGGCAAGCTCATCATGACGCACGGGCTCGCAGACGAGATCGTTAGCACGGATTCGAGCACGGACTACTACAATGGCCTCGTGGGGCGCTTCGGACAGAGCACGGTGGACGGATTTGTGCGCTTCTATCTGATGCCAGGCGTCGGCCATGGCACGGGCCCGTTTCATCCAGCCGTCGATTCGCTTTCGGCGCTGGATCAATGGGTGGAGACCGGCAAGGCGCCCGAGACCCTGCGGATGAGCGATCTGAACGCCGCAACGCTCGGCAGAACGCGTCCGCTCTGCCGTTATCCGCGATGGCCGAAGTACATCGGCGGAGATGTCAACGCGGCCGCGAGCTTCCAGTGTGCCGGCTCCTAGTGCCGCAACTCGCTCATGCCGTGCTTCAATGCGCGCGCAACGCATCGACGATATTCATGCGGGCCGCGCGCATTGCAGGCAGAAAGCCGCCGACAAGACCCATCAACATCGAAAATGCGAGCGCCTTCGCGCCGATAGCCGGCGTGAGGATAAAGCGGAAGGACAGGTCCGCGAAGGTCTGGAAGTTGGTGGTCGAAAACGACGCGAACTGCATGAACGCCGCGCAGCCCAGCCCCGCCAGTCCGCCGACGAACCCGAGCAGCATCGCTTCGACGAGAAACGCAGCGAGCACATTGGCACGGCTGAAACCGAGCGCACGCAACGTGCCGATTTCTGCGACGCGGTTGGCCACGGACGCGTACATCGTGATCATCGCGCCGATCATCGCCGCGATCGAAAAGATGATCGATAGCGTGAAGCCGAGAATGTTGATGAACGTCGAGAGCGCCTTCGACTGGTCGCTATAGAACGTCTGTTCGCGCTTGGCTTCGTCGGCGAGGCGCGGATCGACGTCGAGGTCGGACCTGAAGCCGTTGAACTGGTCCGATTGCGCGAGCCGCACCACCATCGACGAATAACTCGTGCGGCGAAACGACTGCATCAACTGGTCGACATCGCCCCAGATTTCCGAATCGAAGCCGCTGCCGCCTGCATCGAAAGTGCCGACGACGGTCCAGTCGCGCTGCGCGAAGCGCAAATGCTCGCCTGGCTGCGTGCCGTTGAAGCCCTTGGCAATACTGCTGCCGACGACAATTTCGGACGCCCCTGGATTGAACATCCGCCCCGACGCGAGCCTGACTTGCGGCCGCAAGCTCATGCCCGCGGGCGAGACCCCGCGAATCACGACATTCGACGGCTTGCCCGAGGAGCGCTTCGTGAGCGAGATCAGCACGACGGATTCCTTTGACGCCATGCGCCGCCCGTCGTCGCCGATCGCCACGTCCGGGTGCATTTCGATCACGTTCGCCTGGTTGCGATCAATCGCACTTTGCACCTCCGTTTCCGCACCCTTGCGGATCACCACGACGTTGTCCTCTTCCCCGGTGGACACGAGCGTTTTCTTGAGGCCCGCATCGAGCATCAGCACGGTCGCGAACACGAACACGACGAGGGCGAGGCCGCCGGCCGTGAGCGCGGTGGTCAGCCGGCGCGTCCACAGATTACGCGCGATGTACGAGAGCGGGATCGCCATGTCAGCCCCTAGCCGATAGCCCGCAGGCCTTCGACGATCTTCACGCGCGCTGCCTGCAGCGCCGGAATGATCGCGGCCGCGAGCCCGACGACGAGTGCGCATGCCGCCTGCAACAGCATCGTTTCACGCGACACATGGAACACGGGGAACACGCCGCCTGTCGCCTGCTTGAAGAAGCTGGCCGCGGGCGGCGTGGCGAGTATGCCGAGACCGCCGCCCACCACGCAGATCGTCAACGACTCGCCGAACATCAGCAGCGCGAGAAATGCCGGGCCGAAACCGAGTGCCTTGAGCGTCGCGTATTCAACGGTGCGCTCGCGCGCGCTCATGGCCATCGCATTGGCCATCACCGCCATGATGATGACGATGACCACATACGACACCAACTGGATCGCCGCGATGATCTGATTCGACATCGCCACGAAGCCGAGCTGGAACGCCTGCTCGGTTTCGGTGAGCGTCTCGGCGAGCGAGTTCCTGAATACGTTGTCGACGTTGCGCGAGATCGCGGCGGCTTCGTCCGGGCTCGCGATGCCCAGCACATAGACCCCGACCTGATCCGCTTTGCGGCCGGGCGTCTTGCGTAGTGTTTCGTTCAGGTAATCCCAATGGAAAATCAGTTGGCGCGTAATGGTGGATTCGTCGCGACCGTCGAGAATGCCGCGCACGACGAACTCCCACGTCCCCGGATAGATCGTGCCCTTGATCGGAATGACGTCGCCGATCTTGAAGCCGAACTGGCTCGCGAGCTGCCTGCCGATCAGACAGCCCTTGCGGTCGCGCTCGTAGTCGTTGCGCTGCTGCGTGGGCAAGATGAATTCGGGGTACAGGTCGAGGTAATTGTCCGACACCGCAAACTGCGCGAAAAAGTTCTTCGGCTCGCGATACACGCCGCCGAACCAGTTGGAGCGTGCGACGATCGTCACGCCTTCCACGCCGCGTATGCGGTTCTCATAGCTCAAGGGCAGCGGAAAGACGAGTGAGATCGCATTGCGCGTGACGAGCCGCGCGTTCGATGCGGCAGCCGCGCCCGCGTACCATGCGTCGACCACGGTGTGCAGCAGGCCGTACGCGAGTACTGCGATCAGGAGTCCGAACACAGTCAGCAGCGTGCGCAGTTTGTGCCGCAGCGCGTTCCGCGTGATCAGCTTGAGCAGGTACATACGGATCGGCCCTGGCGTGCCTCAGCGAGTGGTTCCATCGATCAGTTCCCCCTTTTCCAGATGCACAATGGCGTTTGCCGCCCGCGCCGCATGCGCGTCGTGGGTCACCATGACGATGGTCTTGCCGAGTTCGCGGTTAAGCCGCTGCATCATGGCCAGCACCTCCTCGGCGGACGTGCGGTCGAGGTCGCCCGTCGGTTCGTCGGCGACGATCAGCGTCGGGTCGCTGATCAGCGCGCGAGCGATTGCGACGCGTTGCTGCTGTCCGCCGGAAAGCTCGGACGGGTAATGTTGTGCCCGATCCGACAGATTGACCATGTCGAGCACGAGGCTCACGCGCTCGCGCCGCTCCTTGCGCGACAGGCGCGTGAGAATCAACGGCAATTCGATGTTCTCGAATGCGCTCAGCACGGGCATCAGGTTGTAGAACTGGAAGATGAAGCCGACGTGGGCCGCCCGCCATTGCGCGAGCGCCGACTCCGGCAGCCGCGTGATGTCGAGTCCGCCGACGCGCAGTTCGCCGCCGTCCGGCCGGTCGATGCCCGCGATCAGATTGAGCAGCGTGCTCTTGCCGGACCCCGACGGCCCCATCAGCGCGATGAAGTCGCCTTCGCTGATCGAAAGCGTGATGTCGGAAAGAACGGGCACCGTCTGAGCGCCGCGCCGGTAAGATTTGACGAGGTGGCGGATTTCGACGAGCGGCGCGGTATCGCTCACGCGCTTCACATTGTCCACGGTGTTCACACTATTTCTTCACCACGGTGACTTTGACGCCGTCCTTGATGTGCTCGTTCGGCGCGCGTACGAGCACATCGCCGGGACGCACGCCGCTGACGGCTACCAGGTCGCCGAGCGCCGCGCCGGTTGTGACGGGCACTTCGCGCACGGTATCGTCCTTGATCAGGAAGGCGACCTTGCGGCCGTCGCGCTCGGCAATCGCCGCCGGTTGCACCGCGACCACCGGCTGCCTGTCTTTAGGCGAAACGGGTTTCGTCAGAAACGCAATCTTCGCGCTCATGTCGGGCAGCACGCGATCATCGCGATCGACAAAGCGCACCTTGACGAGCACGGTGGCTTTCGAGCGGTCCACAGTGGGCACGATGCGCGACACGCGGCCGGCCAGTCTGAGCTCGGGCAGCGCGTCGAGCTGCAATTCGCAAGGCTCGTCCACGGTGATCTTGCCGATGTTCGATTCCGCAACATCGGCTTCGACTTCGAGCGTTTCCATGTCCGCAATCGTCACGACGGCGCCCTTGCTGTCGGATGCCTGCGAGAACGGCGTGATGTTGTCGCCGACGTTCGCATGCTTCTCGATCACGACGCCGTCGAACGGCGCGCGAATCACGGTTTGATCGACGGCCACCTGAGCCGCCTGCGCATTGGCCTCTGCCGACACGATCGCCGCCCGGCTGTTGTCGATGGACGCCCGCGCTTTGTCGTAGCGGGCGAGATCGGCGTCGTACTGGGCGGCGGGCACGGCGCCGCTCGGCGCGAGAATCGCGGAACGGCGCAGGCTGATTTGCGCGTTCTTCAGTTCGGCCCTTTGCAGCGCGAGATTGGCCTGCGCCACCTGGATTTGCGCCTTCGCCTGCGCGAGCTGGGCCTTCACATCGGCGCTTTCGAGCCGGGCAATCACTTCGTCTTTCTTCACGTGCGTGCCCTCCAGCACGCCGAGCCACTCGAAGGGTCCTTGCGCTTTCGACGCCACCGCGGCCTTGCGCTGCGGCACGACGTAGCCGGTTGCGTTCAGCAGCGTATAGGTTTGAGACGGGTAAGCGGACACCACAGTGGTGGTTTCGACGGCTTGCGGACCGGCCAGCTTGAGGGCCGCAGCCGCCACGCCGACGAGAAGCAGCGCGACGATCCCGTAAGCGACCCAGTTTCGCCCACGTCTTGCAGCCATGGCCGGCCGGTCGATTTTCAGCCTCTTCAGATCATGATCAGCCAATTTATTATGTCTCCGCCCGTCGGCGTTTGGGGTTTGCGGACGCCGCGCAAAAAAGGATCACGATCTCGCGACGCCAGCGGGTTGTCCTGTAGACGGGCCACAGTATAGCGCCGCGCCTGGCCGCCGCCGGCATCGAGCGGACCGGCCGCTTGCGTCCGCGCAGACGGCGCGTTTCCGGGGTGTTGATCCATTGACGCTCTACCGCCGTGCTGGCACAAGAGGAGCGTAGACTAGACGAGGACGTTGACGGCTCATTGGCACTGGCAGTCCCTCGACTGCCCGGGGAGACGTGTATGAACAGCACCCAGTACCTGGACCAGAATGCGATAACCTGGCGCCAGCTCATATCGGCGAGTCTCGTCATTATTGGCTGTGCCGCCTGCAGCGGCGGTTCGGGCGGCACCTCATCGAGCAGCAATGCCAGCGGCGGCGCCGGCAGCAGTTCCGGTAATGGCAATACGGGCGGCACCACGGCGCCGGCAGGAACCGGCTCCGGCGCACCGTCCACTGTCGGCGATGTCCTGACTTATCACAACGATCCGGCTCGCACCGGACAGTACCTGGCGGAAACAACGCTGACTCCCGCCAACGTCAACCCGACGGAATTTGGCAAGGTCGCCTTTCTCGCGGCAGATGGCAAAGTCGACGCGCAGCCGCTTTACGCCGGCAACGTCCCGGTGAGCGGCGCCGCACACAACGTCGTCTATGTGGTTACCGAGCACGCGAGCGTTTATGCATTCGACGCGGATAGCCATGCGCAACTTTGGCACCGATCGCTGCTGGGCTCCGGAGAGACAACGAGCGACGATCGTCATTGCGGTCAAATCACCCCGGAAATCGGCATCACTTCCACGCCGGTGATCGATCGCACACGGGGCACCGCGGGCGTCTTGTACGCTGTCGCCATGAGCAAGGACGCGGGCGGTGGCATTCACCAGCGCCTGCATGCGTTAGATCTGAGCACAGGTGCAGAGATGCTCGGCGGCCCGGCAGAGATTGCCGCCACCTATCCGGGCACAGGCGCGAACAGCAGTAACGGGGTCACGGTGTTCGACCCACAACAATATGCGGAGCGTGAGGCGCTGACGCTCGTGAACGGCAACGTGTACCTCGCATGGACGTCGCACTGCGACCAGGGCACGTACGGCGGTTGGGTGATGGCCTACAGCGCGGATACGCTTTCGCAGACCGGCGCGTTGAATCTCACGCCCAACGGAACGGAGGGGTCGGTCTGGATGAGCGGCGCGGGCATGGCGTCCGATGGTGCGTTCCTCTACCTGCTCGACGCCAACGGCACGTTCGACACAACGCTGACCGCGCAGGGTTTTCCGGCGGGCGGCGACTACGGAAACGCGTTCCTCAAACTGTCGACGTCACCCACGCTCGCCGTGGCCGACTATTTCGCGACTTTCGACACGGTCGCGCAGTCGTCGGCGGACGCCGATCTCGGGTCCGGAGGTGCGTTGGTCCTGCCGGATCTCGCCGATGCGAACGGCACCGCCCGGCATCTTGCCGTGGGTGCCGGCAAGGATTCGAAGATCTACGTCGTCAATCGCGATGCGATGGGCAAGTTCAACCCGAGCGCGAATCTGATCTGGCAGGAGATCGATGGACAACTGTCAGGCGGCGTTTTCGGCATGCCTGCGTACTACAACAAGGTCGTGTATTTCGGTTCCGTCGGCGACAATCTGAAGGCGTTCCCGGTGACCTCGGCGCTGCTGGCAACGACGCCCACGTCACACAGCGCGGGCACGTTTCCTTACCCGGGCACGACGCCGAGCATTTCAGCTAACGGCGCCGCCAATGCGATCGTATGGGCCGCCGAGAACGGTGCCGTTGGTGCTTTGCACGCGTTCAACGCGAGCGATCTCGGGCAGGAACTCTATAACAGCAATCAGTCCGGCACGAGGGACACCTTCGGCGCGGGAAACAAGTTCATTACACCGATGATCGCGCACGGGCATGTGTACGTGGGTACAACCAACGGCGTGGCGGTGTTCGGATTGTTGAAGTAAGGCCGCCGCGACTGCCGGCGGGGCGCACGATGTTGTTCCGCAAGCGCTTCCTCGATGACATGCGTCAGAACATGACGGAATCGATGGCCGTTCGCTGATCGGTATCGGCCACGCGACCCGCTCTCCACTAAAACAGACCAAAATCGTCATTGCTGTCCGGAATCGCGCCAAGCAGATCGCGAAGCGCGCGCCACCCGAGCAGTCCCGCCACGGCCAGCGCGAGGGCGAGCAAGCGGCTCAGATTCGCGCGCCTCTGCCTTGCTTCGTAGCGCAGCACACAGGTCGACATCGTCATTCTCCCTTTCTTCACGCGCTGACCGTTGCGCCGCCGCCCGGCACGATTGCCGCTAGTGCCTGCGCCAGCGTTGTCGGGCCAGTGCGTCGCTCGCTGACGCCGGCCTGCACGTCGATGCGGCCGGCGTTATGTGCGTCGTAAAGATCGACGATGAGCCGCGCATGTCCCTCGCCGAGACCGGCCGCTTCGAGCATTGCGGGCCACTGTTCGCGCGGCACGGCGTGCGCCGTGATCTCCCGACCCGCGAGTTCGCCGATAGTACGCGCGACGTCGATCACGCTCACCCGTGCCTCGCTTTCGATGCTGACCACACGCGGCGAGTGCTGCGGCGGCTTGTCGTCCAGCAGCAATTGCGCGGCGAGCGCGCCGACGTCCGGAGCGGCCACAGTAGGGAAGCGCTTCTGAAGCGGATGATGCAGGCTCGGCAGCACGCCTTTGGCCAACGCGACGGGCAGCACCCGCGCCCAGTTGTGCATATGCTCGGCGGCACGCAGGAACGTGAGCCGCGTGTCGAGCGTAGCGAGCCGCGTCTCCAGATAGTGGAATAGCGTGGTGATGCCGGTGCCGCTCGCATGCTCGGCGCCGTAATCCGACAGCGCGAGCACATGGGGCGGCGGATTCGCGCGCAACGCGTCGACGCTCGCGTCGATCATGCGGCGCATCGTCGTCGCGGGGTCGTCGTCATGGCGCGGCACGGGGCACAGCATCTGCACCGCGGATGCGCCCTCGAGTGCGCGCGCCACCGCCGCGCGATCATGCAGATCGGCGATCGCCACCTCGCAGCCGATCTGCGCGAGCGGCGCGGCCTGCGCGGCGCTGCGAACCACGGCACGCACGTCGCGGCCGGCGCGCCGCAAGGCGGATGCGCTGACGCGGCCGACATTGCCGCCTGCTCCAAAAATCACGAACACGTGAGACTCCTGATTGGATCGTCGTGGTCCGATCATAAGGACACGTGTGGGGGAAAGCGCGCACAAGAAGATGTCGACGAGCAGATTCGGATGATGGCTTCTCTGTGGGTGCCGCTATCCGGACGACGTCGAGACGCGACGTGCGCGCCGGCGGGGCCGCGCCGAGCAGAACCCCGCAAAACGCGGCACAATGCGCGCAGACCGACCGCCATCCGCGAGGCCAACGATGAACGCCGCCACACCTGCCGTCACCCCGATCCGCATGCAGACGCCCCCCGCGCACAGCGGTTCGCGCATCGCGCTGCGCTCCAGCAAAACGCTCGGCTGGCACGGTTTCGGCGCGGAGCTGGTCAATGTGTCGGCGGGATTGCACCGGATACCCGCGTTCAGGCATCACCGCGTAGGCGTGCATGTAGGCAGCCCGGTCAGAGCGCGCTGTTTTTGCAACGAGAAGCCGCATTCGCGCATTCAGGCGCACGGCGACGCGGATGTGATCCCCGCAGGACTCGACGGCCAATGGAGCGACGAATCCGCGTGCACGATTTTCAGCGTATGGATCGGCGAGGAATTCGCGCGCACGACGGTGGAGCAACTGGCATTAAAGACCGCCGACGCCCAGATCCGCCCGCAATTCCAGATGCGCGATCCGCGCTTCCAGCACCTTGCATGGGCATTGCGTGCCGAGCTGGAAGCCGATGACGCATCCGATCCGCTGTACGCCGAAAGCCTGTGCACGGCCATGGTGGTGCGTCTGATCGGCGGCGCGCCGTCGCTCGACGACAAGCGGCGCACGCTCGCTCCGCGAACGGCGGCACGCGTGACCGAGTTTATCGAGGCGCATCTGGACCGGAGGCTCACGCTGAGCGAACTCGCCGCGCTTGCCGACCTGAGCGTGCCGCATTTCAAGGTGCTGTTTCGCGCGACGCTCGGCGTGCCGGTGCATCAGTACGTGGTGCAGCGGCGCGTCGAACGGGCGCGCGCGCTGTTGCTGCAAGGCCGGCTTTCCGCAAGCCAGGTCGCGCTCGAAGCCGGCTTCGCGCATCAGAGCCACATGGCGCACTGGATGGGGCGGCTCCTCGGCGTAACGCCGCGCGAACTCGTGAAGTCGGGCACGCGCTGACGTCGAGGTTTGCCGTCGCGGCTTCATCGTCGCGGCTTCACCGTCGATTGCGTCAGCCCGGCGGCGCTGCGCCGGTCAATTGCGAGTACACGTCATGCGAGAGCTGCAATAACTGCTTGCGGTCGATACCGCCTGACACCGCATAGCCGAAATCGCCGTCGACCCAGTAGAACACGTTGACGGGTCCGTCCTCATACAGCTTGAAGGCAGTGGTATTCGCACTCACCTTGCGACGCGAGATGCACAGCGTCACCCGCTCGCCGCTCGGTCCGCGATACATGAATTGCGCTGTCTGGCCATCCGGCCCGGGCAGCAGGCGTCCGCCGGAGAGCATGAAGCCGTCCTTTGCCAGCATCGGCGGATGCACATTGGTGCCGAGGCGGTTGGCGAGCCACTGCACGAAATCGTGCTCGTGGTCGGCGCTCATGTCGGTGGGCCGGTCGACGGTCGGCATGTACACCACATGCGCGACAGCCGCCTGACGCGCGAAGAGCTCGGAGCTGTCCGCGCTGACCGGCCGCGTGCCCGACGAACCCGTCGCCGGCGCCAACGCGTCCTGGCCCATATGCGTGCCGAAACCGATGCCGATGCCCATGACCAGCGCCGCCGCCATGCCCGCGAATTGCGGCCAGTTGGCGGCAATGCGTGAACGGCGCGGCGCGGCGGGCTGCAGCCGCTTCGGCACCGGTTCATTCAGTACGCGGTCGTAGCGCTCATGGAACATGCTGTTCAGCGAAAAATAATCGCTGATACGGGAAGCCAGCTCGGGATTCTGTTCGAGCGCGCGCTCCACGTCGGCGCGCCGTTCGTCGGACAGCGTGCCGTCCACGTAAGCGTGCAGCTCTTCTTCAGTGATCGGCGTATGTTGGTTGCTCATCGCACCACCTGTAATTTCGCACCGGGCTGGCTGCCCGCCATCAATGCCCGAAGCCGCTCGCGCCCGCGGGAGAGGCGCGACATGACCGTGCCGATGGGCACGTTCAGCGCGAGCGCGACGTCCGCGTAGCTCATTTCTTCAAGGCCGACGAGCAGCACCACTTCGCGCTGTTCGAGGGGCAGACGCTGCAGCGCGTAGTGGAGGTCGCGCATTTCCAGCGAGCGCGCCTGTTGCGGCGCCACGGCGAACTCGCTTTCGTGGACGCTTTCGTCGTCGACGGCCACGTGGATCGCGCGCGAGGACGCCTTGCGCGCCTGATTGGCGAACACGTTGTGCATGATCGTGAACAGCCACGCGCGCAGATCGGTGCCGGGCTCGAACATGCCGGTGCGGCCAAGCGCGCGCTCGAGCGTGTCCTGCACCAGATCGTCCGCGAGGTCGCGATTGTTGATCAGCGCCCGCGCGTAGCGCCGCAAACGCGGCACATGTTCCATTAACTCGTCACGAACATCCATTCTTCATCCCGGTCATGGGGCCTCTCGTGAGCAGGGAACGGCTGCGCCGCGTCGGGGCATCGCCGGTTCTGATAGGGCTAACACGCTTGCGCGGATTCTATTCCGACGAATGCGGCGGGTCACCGCATTCGCGCAGGATCGCGTGAGCGTCATGGCATCGTCATGACGTCGGCGGCGCGCATCAGGCCGTGGGTGCGCGCATTGCCGGCGACCACGAAGCGCTGCCGCTGTGCGGTCCAGGTCAGAAGACGCACGTCGCCGATGCGCCGCGCGGACCATTGCGGCTGCGCAGGCGCGAGCAGGGCGAGCGTCGACAGCACGACCACCGGCTGGTTGTCGCCGTTCAGGTAGATGAATTCAGTGGCGCGCTGCAAGACGCCGAGCGACAGCACGCGCTCGTCGACGAGCCGCAATCCGATCGCCTCCAGATCAGGCGCGGACGGCGCGCTGCGGGTCGGCGACGAAGCGGGAAACGGGGCGGCGGCGGTTTCGGCCAGCACCATCACGGCGGCATTGTTGAGCGCCTGCTGCGTGACCTGGGTGGCCGCGAGCCAGCCGCCCGCCGCCATACACGCGATGACGACTGCAAGCAGCGTTCCGATTGTCTTGCGCAAGCGCGGCGTCGCGAGAGCCGTGCGGCCGCGGCTGCGAACCTCGCGCCGGCCCTTGAAAGCCTTCGGTGCCGGTTCGCCGGCGCTCGGAAAGGTGCGCTGGATCTGCTCGTTGAGCTTGCCGTAAAAGGCCACGCGACGGGCCTCCGCCGGATCGCGGAGCAGGTAGTCGCGCAGGAACGCGGCGCGCGCGGGCGACAAGGTGCCGTCGGCGTAGGCCTGGATGTCGGCTTCGGAAAGCGGCGCGTCGGCGGGGGCGTCGGTCGGTTTCATGATGAAAAGTCTCCGGCTGGAATCCGGCTGTTCAGGTGCAAACACGCTTGCGCGCCAGTTTATTCCACTCGCGCGCGCGGTCGTTGGGGAGGTTTTTGATTGTGCGATCGATGCGTTGCGAAAGGCGAGCAAACCGCGCAGCAAGGCGCTTTATTCCGCGGCGCAGAAATGTTTCTGATGAGCGGCTTGCGCAGGAATAAAAGCCGGTGACGCGCGGTTCTCCCTGATGCAAACCCGCACACAACTCGCTGGAGTTCATCATGAAGAAGATCGCTTTTGCTGCCTTGTCCGTCGTCGCTCTGGCCGCGTCGTCGAATGTCTTTGCGCAAGGAAAAACTCGCGCTCAGGTCTACCAGGAATTGATCGAGGCCCAGCAGAACGGGCTCGATTACGTGACCGACGCATCGTATCCAGATGTCAGTCCGGTGTTCGCGCATCAGGTGGAGCAGCACAAGGAGGCGCTCGCCGCCGAAGCGGCCGCGCACCGCATGGCGAGCGAAAGCGCGCCGACCGGCACGATGAATTGACGCTGTTTGAAGTCTGGCCGACCTGCGTGCCGCGCGCGCGGCCGACTCGGCGAGCGAACGGCACGCGCGGGAGGCGCTGCGTCAGACGGTGCATCAGGCGCTGTGTCGCTGTGTCACACGCTCTATCAGGCACGCACGCGCTCCGAGCGCGGGTCGTACGGTGCCTTCAGGTGAAGCGTAGCCGGCAGCCGTTCGCCGGCTACGTCGATCGTATAGGCGCCGCTCGTCAAATAGGCGGCGTCCGCTGGGCCATCCGGATTGTTCACGTAGCCCATTGCGACCGGACAGCCGAGCGTGTGGCCGAATGCCGCCGAACTGACGAAGCCAACCGGTTTGCCGTCGCGCAGAATCGCCTCGCCGCCCCAGAGCATGTGGCGCGCTGCGCCGTCCGCGGTCAGCACGACCATGCGGCGGCGCAGCGGCTCATCGCGTCGTTTCAGCAGCGCCTCGCGGCCGCGAAACGGAATGTTCCTGTCGAGCTTGCACGCGAACGCGAGGCCGGCTTCGAACGGATTCGTGTCCGGCGTGAGCTCGCGTCCCCATGCGCGGTAGCCTTTTTCGATGCGCAGAGAGTCGATCGCGTAGTAGCCGGCATTGACGAGACCGAACGCTTTTCCTGCCTCGCGCAAGGTTTCGTAGACGCCGATTGCGAATTCGACGGGCACGTACAGTTCCCAGCCGAGTTCGCCGACGTAGGTGAGCCGCGTGGCGCGCACCGTCGCGTAGCCGATGTCGACCTCGCGGCTCTGGCCGAACGCGAACGCCTCGTTGCGCCAGTCGGCTTTCGACACGCTTTGCAGCAGTTCGCGCGAGCGCGGGCCCATCACGGCGAGCACCGCATAATGGCTCGTCACGTCGACGAGCAGGCAGTGTTTGTCGCGCGGAATCGCTTTCTCGATCGTGTCGAAGTCGCGCGTGGTTTGCGCCGTACCCGTGACGAGCAGGTATTGGTCCGCGGCAATGCGCGTCAGCGTGAAATCCGATTCGTAATTGCCGCGTTCGTTGAGCATGCCCGTATAGACGGCGGTGCCGGGCGGCACGTCGACGTCGTTTGCCACGAGCCCTTGCAGCACGGCTTGCGCGTCCCGGCCTTTGACGAGCAATTTGGAGAACGACGTCATGTCGAAAAGCGCCACGCCTTCGCGGCACGCCCGGTGTTCCGCGCCGCTCGCCGGCAGCCAGGCGGGCTGGCCGAACGTGTAGTCGAGGCGCGCTTCGTCGCGCGTCGGCGCAAAAAAGTTGGCGCGTTCCCAGCCCATTTTGCTGCCGAAGCACGCGCCGTCCTCGTGCAGCAACGCATACAGCGGAGAGCGGCGCAACGGCCGCGCGCTGTCGAGTTCCCGATTAGGCCATGGCATCGCGTAGTGCAAACCGAGTGTCTCCTTCACACGATCGTGCAGCCACGCGTCATTGCCGTTAAAGCGCGCAAAACGGCGAATGTCGACCGGCCAGAGATCCATGGTCGGTTCGCCCGCGACGATCCACTCGGCGAGCGCCATGCCGGCGCCGCCGGCGGACGCGATACCCATCGAGTTGAAGCCCGCGCCGACGAAAAAGCGCCTTAATTCAGGCGCTTCGCCGAGTATGAAGTTGTTGTCGGGCGTGAATGATTCCGGCCCGTTGTAGAACTGCCGGACTTGCGCCGTCTCCAGCGCGGGCACGCGTTGCAGCGCGTGGGTCATGAGGATTTCGAACTGATCCCAGTCGTCGGGCAGCAACTGAAACTCGAAGTTCTCGGGAATGCCGGTCATGCCCCACGGTTTCGCGTCCGGCTCGAAACCGCCCATGACGAGTCCGCCCACTTCTTCCTTGAAATAGATGAAGCCGTCCGGGTCGCGCATGACCGGCAAGTCGGGATGCACGCCGGCAATGCGTTCCGTGACGATGTAGTAATGCTCGGCCGAGTGCAGCGGCACCGTCACGCCGCACAGACGGCCCACCGCTTTGGCCCATTGTCCGGCGCAATTCACGACGATCTCCGCGCAAACGGAGCCTTCCTCGCCGTTTTTGTTGCGCCACGCGACGCCGCTTGCTTCACGCGAGCCGTGGGCGTCGCGCGTATGGACCGCCGTCACGCGCGTGTTGTCGACGATCCGCGCGCCGCGCATGCGGGCGCCGCGAGCGAGCGCCTGCGTGAGATCGGTAGGATTGGCCTTGCCGTCGCCCGGCAGCCAGACGGCGCCGAGCAGGTCGTCGGTACGCATGACGGGCCACAATTCGCCCGCTTCGCGTGCGCCGATCACGTCGCAGGCCACGCCGTACGCCCGCGCGACGGCGGCGGTGCGTTTGAGTTGCGTCATGCGTTCCGGGGTGCGGGCAACCGAGAGCGAGCCGCATGGCTTCCAGCCGGTGGCGAGTCCCGTTTCCGCTTCGAGTTCGGCGTAGAGCGCCGTCGAATAGCGGATCAGCTTCGTCATGCTTTCCTGCGCGCGCAATTGGCCGACGAGGCCGGCCGCGTGCCACGTCGTTCCGCACGACAACTGACCTTGTTCGAGCAGCAGCACGTCGGTCCAGCCGAGCTTGGTCAGATGATAGGCGACGGAGCAGCCGATAATGCCTCCGCCGATGATCACAACGCGCGCATGCGAGGGAGGTGGTGTGGACATGTGTGGGATATGTGGCGTCAGTGCAGAGACATTGCCTCAAACCTACACGAAATGCAACAAGAACCTTCGACGCATGAAGTCAAACATGTGGAATTGTGTGGAAATTCACCGCGGCGGTGCGGTGTTTTGCTAGACTCAGCGCATTCTTCCTTCAGCCGATTCCATGTTCTCGACTCAACGCCAGGCCGAAATCCTGCGGCTCGTCCGCGAGCAGCGCACCTGCACGATCACCGGCCTTGCCGCGCGCTTCCAGGTGTCCGACGAAACTATCCGTCGCACGGTCAAGCCGTTGATCGAACAGGGCCACCTGCTCAAGGTCCACGGCGGCATCATGCTGCCCGAACGCCTCGACGAGCCGCCGTTCGAGCGGCGCATGGCTGCGGGCCTCGCGGGCAAGCGCGCAATCGGCGCGCGCCTCGCCGAGGTGGTGAGCGACGGCGATTCGCTGATTCTCGACGGCGGCAGCACCTGCGTGCATATCGCGCGGGCGCTCGCCGCGCGCTCGCGGCTCACCGTCGTGACCAACTCGCTCGAAGTGGCCCGCCTGCTCGCGCCGCGCAACGGCAACCGCGTGTTCATTGCGGGCGGCGAGGTCCGTGCCGACGACGCCGCCGCAGTCGGCGACAGCGTGCAGGTTTTTTTGCGCCAGTTCCATGTGCGCCACGCGATTGTTTCCGTGACGGCCGTCGACATGCACGGCCATTTCATGGATGCGCTTCCCGCCGACGTCGCGTTTTCGCTGGCGGCGTTCGCGCAAGCCGAGCGCCGCGTGGTCGCCGCGGATCACGCGAAATTCGGGCATAGCGCGCTTTTGCACGCGTTCGGCGCGGACGGTGTCGATTTGCTCGTGACCGACGAAGCCCCGGCGCCCGCACTCTCACAGGTGTTGGCGGCGGCCGGCGTCGAGGTGCTGGTGGGCGCGCCTCGGCAACCGGCGTGACGCCCGGCTGCGCAGCGACCGGCGACCGCGCCGCGGGCAAGCGTGCCGGACCGCCGGACCGCCGGACCCCGGTAGCAAGCACTCCCAACGCCAACCACCCCCCAACGCCAACCACCCCCCAACGCCAACCACCCCCCAACGCCAACCACCCCCCAACGCCAACCACCCCGAACGCCAACCACCCCGAACGCCGACCACCGCCCCCAGCTCACCCGCCACCGCGCGAGCGCTACCCCGCACAGCCTATTCCCGCCAACGCGTAAAATGGCCGGTTATCACTGGCAAGCGCGGCTTCGGCCAAACGTTGCGGTGGACAGTGCGCCGTCCACCGGCCGATCTGATCGTCGCTTGTCTTCACCGGCCTGAAGAGGGATGCACGCGGATGTCGTCAGTTTTCTTTGATCGGGAACGGATTGCAGACTGGCTCGGGGACCACACCGTGGCCAAGGCGCGCGCGGTCGGCCCGGTCAGCAACGTGCAGTGGCACGGCGCCACGCTGACAGGCGACGTCCAGGGCAGCCAGCCGCAGCCGTACAGGACGCGCGTGCGCTTTCGGACGGACGGCGGCGCCCCTTGGGCGCAGAGCGACTGCAGCTGTCCTGTCGGTCGCAATTGCAAGCATGTGGCCGCGCTGCTGCTCGCCGAACTCGAGTATCACGACGAGATGGACCACATCGTCCGCGTGGACGAAAGCGAGCGCGACGATACCGCGTCCATGGCGGCCAACGAGGCCGGGGCGGACAGCTTTGGCCGGCAGCAGGGCGTGCGTCCCGAACTCGTCAGCTGGCTGGAGCGCTTTCGTGCCCGCGCGGAAGCCGCCGACGCCGCCGCCCGCAAGCCAGGCGGCGCGCGCACCGAAACCCTCGTTTACCGGCTCAACTGGTCGGAATTCCACATGCGGCATGAGGTCGTGCTGTACCGCGCGCGCTGCGACACGGAGGGCAGAATCGTCGAAGTCGGCGAGACGTGGGGCAATGTGGAGTCGGCGCTGCTCAAGCAGCCCAGGTTCGTATCCGACGAAGATCTGTCCATTCTGCGCGGCCTGTGGCTCGGGCGTTCGCGCGAAGACTTCGGGCAATTCATTTTGCGCGGGACGAGCGGCGCCGAGACGCTGCAAAAGCTGATCGCCACCGGGCGCCTGTTCTTCGACTTCAGGATCGCGCCCGGTCATGACGCGCCCACGCCGCTCGCACGCGCGGCCGACCGGCCCGGGCGCATCGAATGGGAACCGCTCGCCGACGAGCGGCTGCGCCCCGTTTTGTGCACCGAGCCGCGCGCCAGCATGGTGCTGCCCACGGAGCCGGTCTGGTATGTGGACGGCGCAGCACGGGAGGCGGGCGTCGTGCGCTCATCGCTGCCGTTCCAGCAATTGCCCGATTACCTCGCCATGCCGCCTATCTCGCTCGCCGAAGCGCCGCTCGTCGCGTCGGTGCTGCGCGAGGTCGCGCCGGAGCTGCCCTTGCCGCCCACCCACGACGCGTCCGCGGTTCGCGTGATCGACGTGGAACCCGTGCCGGTGCTCACGCTGAACAGCCACGCGCTGCCCTCGGCCGGGAACGCCGCCAGGGCCAGCAAGGGCCACGCAGTGGAACTGGCCGGCGTGAGCTTCGACTACGACGGCGTCAGCATCAACGTGGACAGCAGCGTGACGCTCGTGCCGATGCCGGGCGGCGACGTCATGCATATCCGCCGCCGCTACGAAATCGAGAAAAAGCGCCTGCTCGAATTGCGCAAGACCGGCTTGCAGAAAGTGCCCACGAGCCGCGTGTTCGCGTCGCGTCTGCTGCCCGAAACCATGCTCGGCTTGCCGGATGCCGACGCGTGGTCCGCGTTCGTCAACGAGGCCGTGCCGGAGCTCGTCGCGAGAGGCTGGCGTGTGACGATGGCGCCGGAGTTCCGCTACAACATCATCGAGATCGATGCGATCGACGGCACCGCTCATCAGGCGGGCGACGGCTGGTTCGATCTGGAAATGGGCATCCGCATCGGCGAGCGCACGGTGCGGCTCGAACCGCTGCTCGCCGATCTGTTTCGCCGCGACCGGCGCTGGCTGGGCGGCGCGCTCGAAGCGATTCCCGACGACGAGCCCATCGAGCTGAAAACCGATGAAAACAAGCGCCTGAGGCTGCGCGCGGACCGCCTGAAGCCCGTAGTGCGCGTGCTGGTCGACCTGTTCGATTCGCTCGGCGGGACGCTCGCCGACGGCACGTCGCTGCGTGTGCCGTCCGTCGACGCAGGGCGGCTACAGGCGTTGAACGACACCGGGCGCTGGCAATTTCGCGGCGACGATTCGATTCGCCGGCTTGCCGAGCGCCTGCAAGCCGGTCCAGGCTTGCGCGAGGTGCCGGTGCCGTCCGCGCTGCGCGCGCAATTGCGCGCTTATCAGCAGCAGGGCCTGAACTGGATGCAGTATTTGCGCGAGCAGGGTCTTGCCGGCGTGCTCGCCGACGACATGGGCCTCGGCAAGACCGTGCAAACGCTCGCGCATATTCTTGCCGAGAAGGAAGCGGGGCGGCTCGACCAACCCGCGCTGATCGTCGTGCCCACCACGCTCGTGCACAACTGGCGGGAAGAAGCGCGGCGTTTTGCGCCCGAATTGAAAGTGCTGGTGCTGAACGGCCCGCAGCGCAAGGATCGTTTCGAACAGATCGGCGAACACGAACTGATTCTGACCACGTACGCCTTGTTATGGCGCGATCAGAAGGTCCTCGCCGAGCACCAATACCACCTGCTGATTCTCGACGAAGCGCAATACGTCAAGAACGCCACGACGAAGGCCGCGCAGGCAATTCGTGGTTTGGCCGCACGCCACCGTTTGTGTCTGACCGGCACGCCGCTCGAAAATCACCTCGGCGAACTCTGGTCGCAATTCGATTTCTTGCTGCCGGGCTTTCTCGGCAGTCAGAAGGACTTCACGCGCCGTTGGCGCAATCCGATCGAAAAGAACAACGACGGCGTACGCCGCTCGCTGCTCGCGCGCCGCATCCGGCCGTTCATGCTGCGGCGTCGCAAGGACGAGGTCGCGAAGGAGCTGCCTGCGAAGACGACGATTGTGTGCTCCGTCGATCTGGAAGGCGCGCAGCGGGATCTGTATGAAACCGTGCGCACAGCGATGCAGGAGAAAGTGCGCGCGGCGGTGAGCGCGCAAGGCCTCGCGCGCAGTCACATCATCGTGCTCGATGCGCTGCTGAAGTTGCGGCAAGTGTGTTGCGATCCGCGTCTCGTGCGTACGCTGCATGGAGCCGAACACAGCGCCGCAGACAGCGCCGGTGAGGGCGCCGATGTGAGCGCCGGAGAGACCGTGAAAACGCACGAAAACTCAAGCGATGCGCCTCTGCGATCCTCCGATAAAGCGGAGAGGGGCGCGCGAACCACGCGTTCGGCCAAGCTCGATCTGCTGCTCTCGATGCTGCCCGAACTGATAGAAGAAGGGCGCCGCGTGCTGCTCTTCTCGCAGTTCACCGGCATGTTGGCGCTGATCGCAGAAGCGCTCGATGAAGCCGCGATTCCGTACGTCATTCTGACCGGCGACACGGCGGACCGCATCACGCCGGTCGAGCGCTTCCAGCATGGCAAGGTGCCCCTGTTCCTGATCAGCCTGAAAGCAGGCGGCGTGGGCCTGAATCTGACTGCGGCCGATACCGTGATTCATTACGACCCGTGGTGGAACCCCGCCGCCGAAAATCAGGCTACCGACCGCGCGCATCGGCTCGGCCAGGACAAGCCCGTGTTCGTCTACAAGCTGATCGCGGCGGGCAGCATCGAGGAAAAGATCGTGGAATTGCAGGAGCAGAAGGCAGGCCTTGCCCACAGCATTCTTTCCGAAGACGCCGCTGGCGCCGCCAAATTTTCCGACGACGACATCGACGCACTATTTGCGCCGATGCCCGAGGTCGAAGGCGGAAAGTGAAGCGCGCCGGCCTCGCGAGCTCGCGTGGCGATGGAAAAGCGCGCGTCTTCACGGTACTCAAATCTCACCACATCTGACTTGCCCTTGTTCAAAGGCGTCACAAATCGTCAAGGATTGCTGAGTTTCGCTTGATGCCGTCAACGGTTTCTTTGCGCACTCGTTGAACACGCGACCATTAACCGGTCGTTCAACGCATACGTTAAGGAAATTACCATCATGAAGAAGCAAGTTCTCGCCGCCGCCGTCGCCGGCCTGTTTTCGATCGCCGCGTTCGCGCAGGCCTCCGCGCCCGTAGTTGCCTCCGCTTCGCAAGCCGTCGCGATCCACGCCGCTCCGGTTGCCGTTGCCGCCAGCTCGGCTGCAGCGAACGAGGCCAAGCCGGCCACGCACCATCACGCGAAAAAGCAGCACAAGCACGCGCATAAGCATGCGCACAAGCATGCAGCGGCCGCTCATGGCGAAGAGGGCGCTGCGCCCGTCGCCGACGAGGCAGCACCCGCCAAGCCGTAAATTCCGCGCTCGCGTCGCGAGCCAGCGAAGAGGCGGGTCGATGCAAAACATCGACCCGCTTGCGCCATACCGGTCCGGACCGCGCGATAGCGGCGCGCGGCGGACCGCACCCGCCCATGGAAAAAAAGCACGAGCGCCGCATGTTGCTCGTCGAGATAAAAATTTATCCAGAGTCCTAATGAAAATCTGTTTGTCCCGATGCGCCGGGCGGCTCTTCCCGATGCTGCTCGCGTTGTCGTTGGCTCCGCTGTGCGCCTGCTCGCTGTTGGCGCAGAGCGCGCCATTGCGTGACGCCCCGGCCAGCACGGCGCCGGATCCTATCGCTGCCTGGGCGGCCGGGCGTGCGCTGTCGGCACAGGGCGAAGCTCCAGTGGCCGCAGGGTTCTATCGCGTGAATCCGGGCGATACGCTGACGGCCATTGCGCGGGAGTTCGGCCACGAGGCTTCCGCGATTGCGCAGTGGAACCATTTTTCCGCCGATGGCGCGTTGCGCGCCGGACAGATCGTGCGCGTCGGGCCGCCCCCGGCCAGTTCGGGCGACCAGGCTGAAGCGAGTGCGCACACGGCTTCAGGTTCGGATAAACGCGCAGGCAAAAGTGCGGACAAAAGCGCTGAGAGAAGCGCGGATGCAGCGTCAGCGAACACTGCCGATGCCAAAGGGCGGTTCATGTGGCCGGTCGGCGGCACGGTGAAACAGGCCTTCGTGGCCGGCAAGACCAAAGGCATCACGCTCGCCGCGCACCCCGGCGAGCAGGTGAAAGCAGCGGCGAGCGGCAGGGTCGTCTATGCAGGCGGCGGCATCACGGCTTATGGCCGGCTCGTCGTCATCAAGCACGACGCGCATTTGCTGAGCGCTTATGGCAACAACCGCACGCTGCTCGTCAAGGAAGGCACGCCCGTCAAAAAAGGGCAGGCGATTGCCGAAGCTCCCGCGGACGCCGCCGGCGATGCCTTCATACGCTTCGAAGTGCGCGAGGACGGCAAGGCCGTCGATCCGCTCATCTATCTTCCCAGGCGCCATTAAGACGGCGCCTCACTCCCCGAACTGAAACCGACGCGATGCGCTGTGCTGCCCGTGCAGCCCGGCGCGCGCGATGACGCTTATGAATTTTCATTTTTGCCGCGTTTCAAGCAGGCCTCTTTCAGCGACGCTTGCGTCGCTAGGTGCGGCGCTCGCGCTTGCCGGCTGCGCACAATCCGGTGTGGATGCAGCCTTGCCAGGCGCCGGGCCCACAGCGGTGCAGATGCAACGAGGCGCGCCACGCTCCGCCTCGCAGTACGGCGACGGCGCGAACGCAGACGCCGTGGCGGCGCCGCTTGCATCGGCCACCGAGCCGCGCAATGACATACCGTCCGCGATCGATGATGCAACAGTCGCTGCGGCTTGTGCCTGCGCGAAGGGCTTTCAGCAAACCGGCTTCGCTTCGTGGTACGGCAAGATTTTCCAGGGACGCCGCACCGCGAGCGGCAATGTCCCACAGACAGTTGAAGGTTGGGACGGCGGGTGCGGCATAGATTATGCGACCTTGCGATCATGGTCAATGTTGGATTTCGAGGGCGAACGCTTCAGGGCGGC
>NZ_CADIKB010000011.1 GCF_902859825.1 Paraburkholderia phenoliruptrix
CCCGGCGGCGAGGCCGGCCGCGCCGCGCGTCGTCGTTCCTGTGCCCACGCCCGGCGCGCCGCGCGGGGCGGCCCCGCAGCCCGCGGCGGGGCAATCTGGGCAATCGGCCCAGCCGGCCCAATCCGGGCAATCGGCCCCTGCGGCGGCGCGCAACGACGCCCGGCAAACAGGCTCGCCGGTGCCGCCGTGGGACGATATCCCGCCCGACGACTACATGCCGCTTTCCGCATCGGACGACGGTTACTACGGTCCCCCCGACGACAACTTCATGCCGGTGTTCGACAGCGGTCCGGACGATGTCCGCGTCAACGCGCCGGCGGCTGCGCCCGCCGTCGATCAGCGCCCGCTGCCGCCCGCCGTGCCGCTCGATCCGCTCGGCTTCACGGGCGACTGGCCGGCGCTCGCCGTCGACCTGCCGCTGAAGGGCATCTCCTATCAGCTCGCGTTCAACAGCGAATTGATGGCGCTCGAAGGCACCACGCTCAAGCTGAACGTGCCCGTGCCGCAGTACGCGGAGACCTCGCAGGTCGCGAAGCTCAAGGCGGCGCTCGCCGAGAAGCTCGGTCAGAATGTCGACGTGGTGGTGGAAGTCGGCCCGGCGCGCCGCACCGCGGCGGCTCACGACGCGGCGATGCGCGCCCAGCGCCAGCAGGAAGCGGAGCGCGAGATCAGCGCCGATCCGTTCGTGCAGTCGCTGATCCGCGAATTCGGCGCCAGCATCGTGCCGGGCTCCATCCGCCCGATTACGCCAGACGCCGGTCCGAACGGCGCATCCCAGGTTCACTGATTCGCCGCGCGCGATTCCCGAATTTCACGCTATCAAGAAGGAGCATTTCCATGATGAAAGGTCAACTCGCCGGGCTGATGAAGCAAGCCCAGCAGATGCAGGAAAACATGAAGAAGATGCAGGAGCAGCTCGCTCAGATCGAAGTCGAGGGGCAGTCGGGCGCGGGTCTCGTCAAAATCACGATGACCTGCAAGAACGACGTGCGCCGCGTGTCGATCGACCCGAGCCTGCTCGCCGACGACAAGGACATGCTGGAAGACCTCGTCGCCGCTGCCTTCAACGACGCCGTGCGCAAGGCCGAGGCCACCGCTCAGGAAAAGATGGGCGGCATGACCTCGGGCCTGCCGCTGCCGCCGGGCTTCAAGCTGCCGTTCTGAGCGACGCTTCGGGCGAGACTCGACCAAGGGGCGCGGCGGCGGCGAGGCGGCAGCGCGGCAAAGCAGCGAACGGCGTGTGTGCAGTGCGGGCGCCACGGCGCACAGTCCCGGCTCCCATTCGGGCCGATGCACCTGTGCCTCGCAGCGCCGGTCCCGCGACATGCACGCCGCCGTTCGCTGCTTTGCCGCGGTGAAGCGCGCCTCGCTGCTCGCGGGGTTTCCCGGCATCGGTTGCAGGCGGGCCGTTCTGCGCAATCCGTGCGCAGACCGCCGGCGCGGCAGAATCCGCTCGAGCCAGTTAGCAGCGTGCCGGCGGCGAGCGAGCAGGAAGTAGCAACAATCAGTAGCAACAAGCCGGCAGCCAGTGCGCAAGCAGCAGCCAAACGCTAGCAAGAAGCCGTCCCTTCGACCCATGCCCGGGTATCATCCAACTCGACGCCGATCCGCATGAAACAACCTTCCGCCTTGTCGGCGCTCGTCGAAGCGCTGCGCGCGCTGCCCGGAGTCGGGCCGAAGTCCGCGCAACGCATGGCGTACCACCTGATGCAGCACGACCGCGAGGGCGCCGACAAGCTCGGCCGCGCGCTGCTGTTCGCAACTGAGCATCTGCGGCACTGCGAGAAGTGCAATACCTTTACCGAGGCGCAGATCTGCGAGGTGTGCCTCGACCCTGAGCGCGATCCGAGCTTGCTGTGCGTCGTCGAAACGCCCGCCGACCAGATCATGCTCGAGCAGACCATGACCTACCGCGGGCTCTATTTCGTGCTGATGGGCCGGCTGAGTCCGCTCGACGGCATCGGCCCCAAGGAGATACATTTCGACCGGCTGGTGAAGCGCGCGTCCGACGGTGTCGTGAAGGAAGTCGTGCTCGCCACCAATTTCACCAACGAAGGCGAAGCCACCGCGCATTACCTCGGGCAAACGCTCAAGGCGCGCGGGCTTGCCGTCACGCGTCTCGCCCGCGGCGTGCCGGTGGGCGGTGAACTGGAATACGTCGACGCGGGCACGATCGCTCGTGCCATGCTCGACCGCCGCTCCATGTAGCCGCGGCGACGCGCGAGCGATTCACAGCGGCGCGCGAGCACGGTGTGGGCAGAGCACGAGCAGAACGCCCGGCCAGAACGCGAGCAGAAGACGAGCAGAGCACGAACAGAACGCCCGCCTTGCCGCGTTCACGAACAGAACAAAGGAGACTATGAGCGCAACGCCCCAATCCGCTGCCCACGAGGCGCCGTCATCCGCACCGGGCCCGCTCGCGGGCGTGAAGGTGCTCGAACTCGGCACGCTGATCGCGGGGCCGTTTGCCGCGCGTTTTCTCGGCGAGTTCGGCGCCGACGTCATCAAGATCGAAGATCCGAAGGGCGGCGACCCGCTGCGCAAGTGGCGCAAGCTTTATCCCGAAGTGGGCGGTACGTCGCTCTGGTGGGCCGTGCAGGCGCGCAACAAGAAGTCCGTCACGATCAATCTGAAGGCCGAGGAGGGCAAGGAGATCGTGCGCCGCCTCGCGCGTGAAGCGGACATCGTCGTCGAAAATTTCCGGCCTGGGCTGCTGGAAAAACTCGGGCTCGGCTACGACGTGCTGTCGGCGGAGAATCCGGGCCTCGTCATGGTGCGTCTTTCCGGCTACGGCCAGACCGGTCCGTACCGCGACCGGCCCGGCTTCGGCGCGATTGCCGAGTCGATGGGCGGTCTGCGTCATATCACCGGTTACCCGGACTTGCCGCCGCCGCGCATCGGCATTTCGATCGGCGATTCGATTGCGGCCTTGCACGGCGTAATCGGCGCGCTGATGGCGCTGCATCACAAGCAGGTGAACGGCGGCAAGGGGCAGGTGGTCGACGTCGCGCTGTACGAGGCCGTGTTCAACATGATGGAAAGCGTGGTGCCCGAGTACGGCGTCTACGGCATGGTGCGCGAGCGCACCGGCGCGTCGCTGCCGGGCATCGTGCCGTCCAACACCTATCCGTGCCGCGACGGCAGCATCGTGATCGGCGGCAATAGCGATCCGATTTTCAGGCGCCTGATGCTCGCCATCGAGCGCGAAGATCTCGCGAACGATCCCGCGCTCGCGCACAACGACGGCCGCGTGCCGCGCACAGAGGAGATCGACGCGGCGATTGCCGCCTGGCTCGCCACGCGCACCATCGACGAAGCGCTTGCGGTGCTCAATGCCGCCGACGTCCCGGTGGGCCGCATCTACAGCGTCGCCGATATGTTCACCGATCCGCAATACATGGCGCGTCAGATGATTCAGCGCTTCAAGTGGCAGGACGGCCGCGAGATCACGCTGCCGGCGGTCACGCCGAAACTCTCGGAGACGCCCGGCGAGACGCGCTGGCTCGGCCCCGAGCTGGGTGAACATACGGATGAAGTCCTGCAATCGCTAGGTTATGATGCAGACCACATCGCAAGGTTGCATGCGCAACAAGTTGTGTGAGCAACGACCGCCGCAGCCCGATAAATAAAATCGCAACACCAGAGTTCGCACGAGCCTCGGAGACAACAAACATGCATCGCAGAAGCTTTCTCGCCGGTACCGCGGCGCTCGCGGGCGCCACGCTCGCGGCCACGCCGCTCGCTTTCGCGCAGGGCAAACTGGAAACCACGAAGGTCGCCATTGCTGTCGGCGGCAAGAACCTCTTCTACTATCTGCCGCTCACGATTGCGGAGCGCCGCAATTTCTTCAAGGACGAAGGTCTCGACGTCGAAATCTCCGACTTCGCCGGCGGCTCGCAAGCATTGAAGGCGGCGGTGGGCGGCAGCGCGGACGTGGTGTCCGGCGCGTTCGAACACACGCTGCTCCTGCAGGCGCAAAAGCAGTCGTTCCGTGAGTTTGTCCTGCAGGGACGCGCGCCGCAGATCGTGCTCGCGGTGTCGAAGAAAACCATGCCGAACTACAAGTCGATCGCCGACCTGCGCGGCAAGAAAATCGGCGTGACCGCGCCGGGTTCGTCGACGTCGATCATGGCGAGCTTCGTGCTGGCCAAGGGCGGCCTCACCGCGAAAGACGTCGCGTTCATCGGCGTCGGCGCGGGCGCCGGCGCCATTGCCGCGTTGCAATCCGGGCAGATCGACGCGCTCGCCAACCTCGATCCGGTGATCACGAAGCTCGAACGCAGCGGCGAGATTCGCGTCGTCTCCGACACGCGCACGCTCGCGGATACGCGCAGCGTGTTCGGCGGCGACATGCCCGCGGGTTGCCTCTACGCATCGCAAAACTTCATCACGAAGAATCCGAACACCACGCAGGCGCTCACCAATGCGATGGTGCGCGCGCTCCGATGGCTGCAAACGGCCACCGGTACCGAGCTCATCAACACGGTGCCGGAAAGCTATCTGCTCGGCGATCGTGCGGTGTATCTCGACGCGTGGCAGCACGTCAAGGAAGCCATGTCGCCCGACGGCCTGATGCCGGTCGACGGTCCCGCCACGTCGCTCAAAACCCTGCAGGCATTCGACGCGACAGTGCAGGGTAAGCCGATCGACGTGTCGAAGACATGGACGAACGACTTCGTCAAGAAGGCGCTCGCCACCGCCAAGTCGTGAAGCCGCGCCGCGACCCACACCGAAACCGATCCACCAAGCGAGTCGAACGATGACCGTTGCAGCTCTGGCGCTCGAAAACATCACTTGCACTTTCGCCGCGCGCGACAACCGCTCGCAGCGCTACACGGCCGTCAAGGACACGACGTTGCGGATCGCGCCGGGGGAGTTCGTCTCCGTGGTCGGGCCGACGGGCTGCGGCAAGTCCACCTTGCTGAACGTCGGCGCGGGTTTGCTCGCGCCGTCGGCGGGCACGGTCAGCGTGTTCGGCGAACCGCTCGCGGGCATCAACCGGCGCGCAGGCTACATGTTCCAGGCCGACGCATTGATGCCCTGGCGCTCCGCTATCGACAATGTGATGGCCGGCCTCGCGTTCCACGGCGTGCCGCAGCAGGAAGCGCGCGCGAAGGCGGAAGAGTGGCTCAAGCGCGTGGGCCTCGGCGGTTTCGGCGACCGCTATCCGCATCAGTTGTCGGGCGGCATGCGCAAGCGCGTCGCGATGGCCCAGACGCTGATTCTCGATCCGGACATCATCCTGATGGACGAACCGTTTTCCGCGCTCGACATCCAGACGCGCCAACTGATGGAAAACGAACTGCTCGAGCTGTGGGCTGCGAAACGCAAGGCCGTGCTCTTCATCACGCACGATCTCGACGAGGCGATCGCCATGTCCGACCGGGTGGTGGTCCTGTCGGCGGGGCCGGGCACGCATCCTATCGGCGAATTCGCGATCGACTTGCCGCGTCCGCGCGACGTCGCCGAAATCCGCTCGCATCCGCGCTTTGTGGAGTTGCATGCGCAGATCTGGAGCGTGCTGCGCGACGAGGTACTGAAGGGCTATCAGCAGCAGCTCACTGCTGTCTGAGCACTGTCTGAGCGCTCGCTGAATGCAGCGCGTTTCGCGTCTATCAACCGTCTAAGGCAACCGAGGCAAACCGAGTCATGTGGAAGACGTTGCGCCCCAACCGGGCGAATCTGGTGATCTGGCAATGGCTGTTGCTCGTGCTGTGCTTCGTGCTCTGGTATGTGCTGACGAGCCCGACGCTGCTGCCGGCGTTCTATTTCGACGACCCGAACAAGGCCGCTTTCTTCTTCGGCGAACCGCAGAAAGTGCTGCAGCGCATCTGGGAGTGGTTCACGAGCGGCGAGATCTATCTGCACCTGTGGATCACGCTGCTTGAAACCGTGCTCGCGTTCGCGCTCGGCACCGGCATAGGTTTGGGCGTCGGTTTGTGGCTTGCGCTGTCGCCGCTGGCGAGCGCGCTGTTCGACCCGTACATTAAGGCCGCCAACTCGATGCCGCGCGTGATTCTCGCGCCGATCTTCGGCGTGTGGTTCGGTCTCGGCATCTGGTCGAAGGTCGCGCTCGGCGTGACGCTGGTGTTTTTCATCGTGTTCTTCAACGTCTATCAGGGCGTGAAGGAAGTGAGCCCGGTCGTGCTGGCGAACGCGCGCATGCTTGGCGCCAACGGCAAGCAACTGCTGCGCTATGTCTATTTGCCGAGCGCGATGAGCTGGGTGTTCTCGAGCCTGCACACGTCGGTGGGCCTCGCGTTCGTGGGCTCGGTGGTGGGCGAGTACCTCGGCTCCGCGCGCGGCGTCGGCTATCTGATTCTGCAGGCCGAAGGCACCTTCGATATCAATACCGTGTTTGCCGGCATCCTCGTATTGACGGCGTTCGCGCTGATTCTGGATGCAATCGTCGGCATGGGCGAACGGCATCTGATGAAGTGGCAGCCGAAGACCGGCGACACCGAAAAGCTGTAGGCGCCGTAGCGGCGCGAAACCGCCTCAAAACACAGCGTGTGGCCCGAAAGGCCGCACGCTGTTTTGTTTTGGCCGGACGCTCAGCGAACCGGTGTTCAGGCCAGCCGGGGCCGCGCTGCGCTTACGGCGTAATCACCACCTTGCCGATCACGCGCCGTTCGGCCATATCGCGCAGCGCGCGCGCCGTTTCGTCGAGCGAATAGCGCGCGGACACGTACGGCTTGAGCTTGCCTTCGCCGATCCAACCGACCATCTCGCGGAAAGCGGCGTGATTGCGCTCCGGCTCGCGCTTCGCAAAGTCGCCCCAGAAGACGCCGACCACACTCGCGCCTTTCAGCAGCGTCAGATTCAGCGGCAGCTTCGGAATCTCGCCGTTCGCAAAGCCGACCACCAGATACCGTCCGCGCCAGCCGATGCTGCGAAAGGCCGGCTCCGTGTAGGCGCCGCCGACGGGATCGTAGATCACGTCCGGGCCCAGGCCCGCGGTCAGCGCCTTGATGCGCTTGCGCAGGTCTTCGGTGCTGTAGTTGATCGTCGCGTCGGCGCCATGCTCGACGCACACCGCGAGCTTTTCGTCGCTCGATGCCGCCGCGATCACGCGCGCACCGAGCGCCTTGCCGATTTCCACCGCCGCGAGTCCGACACCGCCCGCCGCGCCGAGCACGAGCATCGTCTCGCCGGCCTGCAGCGCGCCGCGATCCACCACCGCATGATGCGACGTGCCGTACGCGAGCGTGAAGGCCGCCGCCAGTTCGAAGTCGATGCCGTCCGCGAGCGGCACGCAGGCCGACTCGCTCGCAAGCGCCTGTTGCGCGAAGCCGCCCGCGCCCGTGAACGCGACCACGCGCGAGCCGGGCCTGAACCGTGTGACGCCGGCGCCCGCCGCGCGCACGATACCCGCCACTTCCGAGCCGGGCGTGAAGGGCAGCGGCGGTTTGAACTGATACCTGTTCTCGATGATGAGCACATCGGGGAAATTGACGGACGCGGCCTTCACGTCGATCACGACGTGTCTCGGCGGCGGCGCCAGATCCGGCAGATCTTCGACGGTCAGGCTCTCGGGCGGCCCGTACTGGTTGCAGCGAATCGCGCGCATCGTGTCTCCATTCGATCAGGTTTCGCAACGGCTCCGAGTGTAAAGCATCTGCACGATCGTGCGATTCGCGGTTTCGCCGTGCGCAGCGCCTCGGGTTCTTCGCCTCGATGTCCGTTCGAGCGCGTTTGCGGCGGCGCATCGACGAGGCGAGGCGTTGTGGTCCGCGCACCGGCGCCCGCCCCGCGCGACGCGCTTGCCGTGTCGTTCGCGCGCCTTCTTTCCTCGGTTACAATCGCCGCATGCGAATCCTACTCAGCAACGACGACGGCTATCTGGCGCCCGGCCTTGGCGCGCTTTACGAAGCGCTCAAGCCGCTCGCCGACGTGACCGTGATGGCGCCCGAACAGAATTGCAGCGGCGCGTCCAACTCCCTGACCTTGTCGCGGCCGCTTTCGGTTCTGCGCTCGGCAAATGGTTTCTATTACGTGAACGGCACGCCCACCGACTCCGTGCACATCGCGCTGACCGGCATGCTGGACCACACGCCCGACCTCGTCGTATCCGGTATCAACAACGGTCAGAACATGGGCGAGGACACGCTCTATTCCGGCACCGTCGCGGCGGCGACCGAGGGCATCATGTTCGGCGTGCCGGCCATCGCCTTCTCGCTTGTCGACAAAGACTGGGTGCATCTGGAAGCCGCGGTTCGCGTCGCGACCGAAATCGTCGCGCATTACCTCGCGCATCCGCTGCCGGGGCATCCGCTTCTGAACGTCAACATCCCGAACCTGCCGTACGAGCAGCTGGGCAGCTGGCGCGTCACCCGGCTCGGCAAGCGGCATCCGTCGCAGCCGGTCATCCGCCAGACCAATCCGCGTGGCGAGCCGATCTACTGGATCGGCCCGTCGGGCAGCGCGCGCGATGCGAGCGAAGGGACGGATTTCCACGCGGTGGCCAACGGCCATGTGTCGATCACGCCGCTGCAACTCGACCTGACTCACACGCAAATGCTGCCGGCGGCGCACGACTGGGCGCGCGCGGGCAGCGGCGCTTCATGACGAACGAGCGCGCGAAGCGCTTCCCGCTCGGCCTCGAGGATCTGGTGCGCGAGCCGCGTCGGCCCGAAGGCCGCCCGGGGGAGGTGCGCGCTGCGGCGCTTGCCGCAAGTGCGGCGCTCAATGGGCGGCAGCAGCCGGCGAAAAATCCGCAGGCAGGTGCGGCGAGCCCAGCCTCGTCAGGCTCAGCAGGCAAATTGCAGCCGAAGCAGGGCAGAGCGCCCACGCCGCTTGCCGCCAAACCGTCCGTCGCGACTCCGCCGAAGCCGCTTGCCGCGCCCGCGGCAAAAACATCGGCGCGGCCGGTCGCGCAGAGCACGAGCGCGCGCCCGTCGGCCGGCGCCAGGACGGCAGCGGCAGGACCCTCGCCCGCGCGAACCGCAGGCAGGAACGCCGCGCCTTCCGCGCCGCCCGCGAAGCCCGCGGCCACGCGGCCGAATGAACGCAGCACCGGGCCCAACGTCGCGTTGAACGGCGCCATGGCGTTGACCTCGGAACGGGTTCGCGAACGTATGGTCGAACGCCTGCGTGCGAACGGCGTCACCGATCAGCGCGTGCTGAGCGCGATGTCGGTGGTGCCGCGTCATATGTTCGTCGACCCCGGGCTCGCGGTCCAGGCGTACGAAGACGCCGCGCTGCCCATCGGGCATCACCAGACTATCTCGAAGCCGTCGGTGGTCGCGCGCATGATCGAGCTCGCGGCGGCGGGCCGGGCCTTGAACAACGTGCTTGAAATCGGCACCGGTTGCGGCTATCAGGCGGCGGTGCTGAGCCAGGTCGCGCGCGAGGTGTATTCGATCGAGCGCATCAAGCCGCTATCGGAACGCGCGAAGACAAACTTGCGTCCGCTGCGCATTCCGAACATCCGGCTGCACTATGGCGACGGGCGTTTGGGCTTGCCGTCGGCGGCGCCTTTTGACGCGATCCTGATCGCCGCGGCGGGCCTCGACGTGCCGCAGGCATTACTTGAACAACTTGCGATCGGCGGCCGTCTGATTGCGCCCGTCGGCTCGCAGGAAGGGCACAGCCAGGTGCTGACGCTCGTCGAGCGTGTCGGACCGGCGCAGTGGCGGGAGTCGCAGCTTGATCGCGTTTTCTTTGTACCCTTAAAATCCGGAGTGATTTGACACCGATGAGTATGTTGCGCGCGATGCAAAGAACCAGCCTGAATGTCCCCCTGTCCGTAACCCAGCGTAGCGTGTGCGTGCTCGCCTTGTCCCTGTTGATGACCGCCTGTGCATCCCGGCTCGACCAGGCGCCGGTCGTCGACCGCTCCGGCGGCACTGTGCTCGGCACGCAGGCCGGCCAGACGGCGCAGCAACCCGCGGCGCCGCTCGGGCCGCCGCCGCCCGGCTACTACCGCGTGAAGCCGGGCGACACGCTCTACCGGATCGCGCTCGAGAACGGCCAGAACTACCGCGACATTTCGGCGTGGAACAATCTCACTAACCCGAACCAGATCGAGGTGGATCAACTGCTGCGCGTGGTGCCGCCAGGCGCGAACACCGCGGCGTTGACGCCGGGTGTCGCGACCGCGCCGATCGGCAGCAATGGCACGTTGCAAACGGCGCCGCTCAATGGCTCGTCGTCCACGGGCGCGGCGGCCGGCGTGGCCGCGCCGCCCCTCTACGGTTCGAGCGCGAACAACGCTGCTGCGACGCCGCCGTCGAGCGCGGGTGCAGCAAGCGACTCGAGTGCGGGTGCGTCCGGCAATGTGAGCTTCGTGTGGCCGGTGCGCGGGCCGCTCCTCGGCACGTTTAACGATTCGACAAACAAAGGCGTCAACATCGGCGGCTCGGCAGGCGAAGCAGTCAAGGCCTCCGCGGACGGCCGCGTGGTTTATGCCGGAAATGGGCTGCGTGGTTACGGCAATCTCATTATTATCAAGCATGACGCAACTTATCTCACCGCGTATGCACACAACCGCGCTTTGATGGTAAAAGAGGGGGACGCGGTCACGAAAGGGCAGAAAATCGCCGAGATGGGCAACAGCGATTCAGACCGCGTCATGTTGCATTTCGAAGTTCGCCGGCAGGGTAAACCTGTCGACCCACTGAAGTATTTGCCGCCGCAATAAGCGATACGACCATGCCGAAACCGAAGCGCCGCCTGCCGCAAGCCGAATCTGAAACGATCAGCGATGCCACGTCCGCTTCGGTGGACGACAGCGGCGCGTCGGAAGCGGAAGAGGAACTCGTCGAGGAGCGCGAACTCGACGACCGTCAGGGCGCCGAAGAGGGCGAGGCGCGCGAGGGCGCGGCCGAGGCCGTGCCCGACGCGGACGACTTCCGCGCGCTGCTGCAAGCCGAGCTGACGGCCGACACCATTCAGCACTACCTGAATCGCATCAGCGTGAAGCCGCTTCTCACCGTCGAGGAAGAGCAGAAGTACTCGCGTCTCGCGAAGGCGGGCGAGTTCGAAGCGCGGCAGGTCATGATCGAGCGCAATCTGCGGCTTGTCGTCAGCATCGCTAAGGGTTATCTGAACCGGGGCGTGCCGCTGCTCGACCTGATCGAAGAAGGCAACCTCGGCCTCATGCACGCCATCGAGAAATTCGATCCCACGCGCGGCTTCCGGTTTTCTACCTACGCAACCTGGTGGATCCGACAGAGTATCGAGCGCGCGATCATGAACCAGGCGCGCACCGTGCGCCTGCCGGTGCATGTGATTCGCGAGCTCAATCAGGTGCTGCGCGCGAAGCGCCATCTGGAAAAAAATTCGATGAATTCGGGCGAAGCCGCCGAGCGCCGCGACGCCAGTATCGACGACATCGCTTATCTGACCGGCAAGACCACCGACGAAGTCACCGACATTCTTGCGTTGAACGAGCATACGGCCTCGCTCGACGCACCGCTCGACCTCGACCCGGCAAGCAGTCTGCTCGATCTGTTGTCCGACGACCAGAGTCAGTCGCCGGATGCGGAGGTGCAGCATCGCGAGCTCGAAACGCTCACGCGCGCGTGGCTCGCACGTCTGTCGGACAAGCATCGCCATGTGATCGAACGCCGCTTCGGTCTGAACCACATCGAACCCGCCACGCTCGAAGAGCTGGCCGATGAAATGGGCCTCACGCGCGAGCGGGTGCGCCAGATCCAACAGGAAGCGCTCGTGCGGTTAAAGCGCTTCTTCGCCTCCAACGGCGTTCGGAAAGACGCCGTTCTCTGACTTGATGACACCGATTCTTGTTTTCGACATCGAGACGATTCCCGATGTCGCCGGCATCCGCCGTCTCGACGATTTGCCCGCTACCCTGAGCGACGCCGAAGTCGCCGAGCACGCGTTCGCCGCCCGCCGCGAAAAGACCGGCAGCGATTTTCTGCCGCATCACCTGCAGCGGATCGCCGCGATTTCCTGCGTGTTCCGCGACAACAACGGCTTTCGTGTGCGTTCGCTCGGCACGCCCGAGGACGGCGAAGCGGCGCTCGTGCAGTCGTTCTATCGCGTGATCGAGAAGTACACGCCGCAGCTCGTCTCGTGGAACGGCGGCGGCTTCGACCTGCCGGTGCTGAACTACCGCGCGCTCGTCAACGGTATTCCCGCCTACCGGTTCTGGGATCTGGGCGAGGACGACCGCGAGTTCAAGTGGAACAATTACATCAGCCGCTACCATGCGCGGCACACCGATCTGATGGACGTCCTCGCGATGTACCAGGCGCGCGCCAACGCGCCGCTCGACGCGCTCGCGAAAATGTGCGGTTTCCCGGGCAAAATGGGCATGGACGGCAGCCAGGTGTGGCACGCGTATCAGGAAGGCCGCATCGAGGAAATCCGTAATTACTGTGAGACGGACGTCGTCAATACGTATCTGCTCTATTGCCGCTTCCAGTTGATTCGCGGCGGGTTCTCCGCCGCCGAATATGCCGACGAGATCAATCTGGTCAAGAACGCGTTGGCGCTCGAAACCGCGCCGCAATGGGCGGAGTACCTGGCGGCCTTCGAGCAATAGCCGCGCGGGCGTGCGCACGGGGCGGCGCGTCGCGGGCGCCGGCTTCGTCTACAATCTCGCCTTTCTCCCAAGTTTGTCAGGAAGTAGCAGGTGTCCCGAACTGCCCCCCACCGCCGCTCGCCAAAGCGGACCGCCAGGCACCCCAAGCCCGCGCCCGCGCTCGTCGTCACCGGCAATGAACCGGTTGTCGAAATCGTTTCGCTCGACATGGAAGCGCGCGGCGTCGGCCGCGTCGAGACCGAAGACGGCACGCCCGGCAAGGTGATCTTCGTCGAAGGCGCGCTGCCCGGCGAGCGCGTCAGTTACTCCACGCATCGCAGCAAGCCGAAATTCGAGCAGGCCGAAGTCGTGCAGGTGTTCCGCGAAAGCGTGATCCGCACCACGCCGAAATGCGCACACTTCGATATTTGCGGCGGCTGTTCAATGCAGCACCTCGACATTCGCGCCCAGGTCGCGGTGAAGCAGCGCGTGCTCGAAGACAACCTTCAGCATCTCGCGAAGCTGCGCCCGGAAACCGTGTTCCGGCCGATCCACGGACCGGCTTGGGGCTACCGCTATCGCGCGCGTCTTGCCGTGCGTTTTCTGCCGGAAAAGGGCGGCATGCGCATCGGCTTTCATGAGAAGAAGAGCAGCTATATTGCAGACATGAAAACCTGCGAAGTGCTGCCGCCGCATGTGTCGGCCATGCTGATGCCACTGCGCTTCATGGTGAGGAAGCTCTCCATTTACGACCGCATGCCGCAGCTCGAGCTGGCGGTCGGTTCGTCGGTCACGGCGCTCGTGGTGCGCAACCTCGAACCTTTGACCGAGGCCGACGAACAGGTGCTGCGCGAGTTCGCCGACGAGCACAAGGTGCAGTTCTGGATCCAGCCGGGCGGCCCGGACACGGTCACGCCGCTGTATCCGCTCGATGTGCAGCTCGACTACACGCTGCCCGAGTACGGCATTCGCATGCCGTTCAAGCCGACGGACTTCACGCAGGTCAATCACGCGATCAACCGCGTGCTGGTGAGCCGCGCGCTGCGCCTGCTCGCGCCTGCGCGCACGGACCGCGTGCTCGACCTCTTCTGCGGGATCGGGAATTTCACGCTGCCGCTCGCGCGTATCGCGAGGGAGGTGGTGGGCATCGAAGGCAGCGAAGTATTGACTTCGCGCGCGCTTGCCAATGCGGAGCTGAACGGCGTGGCGGGACATACGTCGTTTGCCTGCCGCAACCTGTTCGAAGTCACCGCCGACGACCTCCGCGCGCTCGGCCACTTCGACAAGTTCCTCATCGATCCGCCGCGCGAGGGCGCTCTGGCCGTTTCCAAGGCGCTGGCCGAGATCGCGCAGAGCGGCAATGGGCCGCTGCCCAGGCGGATCGTCTACGTGTCGTGCAATCCGTCGACGCTCGCCCGCGATTCAGGCCTTCTGGTGCACGAAGCAGGCTACCGGCTCGTGGGTGCGGGCGTCGTGAACATGTTCCCGCATACGTCGCATGTGGAGTCGATCGCGCTCTTCGAACGGGACTTTTGATTCGGCAGAGTGATTCGGCAGACTCGGCGAATACACGCTTTGAATGAGCGTACTAAGCAAAACGCCACGACCGAAGTCGTGGCGTTTTGCTTTTAGAGCGCGGTTCAGCGGGGCTTCACACCGGCGTGCGGCTTAGAACTGCCACCACGATTTTTCCTTGCCCGGCCGTGCATGGCCCGTGACGTACGGGCTGTCGGGGAAGGTGCCGGCAAGCACGCGCTTCGTGTCGTCGGCGAGTTGCGGCTGGTTCAGCTTCTGATACGACAGCATCATGATGTGCAGCGCGTCTTCAATAGCCGGTGCGTTCTTGTATTCCTTCAACGCGAGCTGCGCGCGGTTGATGGCAGCCACATAAGCACCGCGACGGTAGTAGTAGTCGGCCGCGTGGACTTCGTGCGAGGCCAGCGCGTTCACGATGTAGCGCATGCGTTGCGCGGCGTCCGGCGCATATTTGCTGTTCGGGTATTTGTCCACCACCACCTTGAACGCGTCATACGACTCGCGCAGCGACTTCGGATCGCGCTCGCTCATGTCCTGGCCGGAAAAGCGGCCGAAGAGACCCAGGTCGTCGTTGAAGTGGATCATGCCCTTCAGATAGTACGCATAGGCGATGTCCGGGTGATCCGGGTGCAGCTGGATGAAGCGGTCGATTGCCTGGTCGGCGGCCGCGGTTTCATTGTCTTTCCAGTTGCAATACGCGACGTTGATCTGCGCCTGCTGGGCGAAGTGGCCGAACGGGTCGCGACCTTCGAGCATTTCGAAGTATTTCGCGCACTTGCCGAAGTCGCCGCCGTTCAGGGCGTCGTTCGCCTCCGTATATAATTTGTTGTTGTTCCACGTTGCCGTTTCGTCGGTCTTCTCCGGCAGGCCGTGGCAAGCCGCAACAACCGCGACGGCTGCGGCACACGCAATGTATCCGGCCACTTTCCGGGCCGCGTTCTTCATGGCCTTCAAATTGATCGCCGCTTTAGTGATGGTGTTCAAGGCTCGCATTTTCCAGTCTAGCTTTACGTCCAGGTGACCCAGACTCAATGACCCGCTCAAATACTCCAGGCGCTGCAACCGGTGCCGGGAATAGCAACGAAGATTATAACGTAAGCGCCGACCCCTCCGACGCGTTGGGCCCGGATTCCCTCGACGACGATCTCGGCGCCGACGCGCTCGGCAAGGGCGCGCTCGCGAGCACCGTGCCGACGGTGGCAAACCGCGTCGCGGACGAAACGCCGCGCAGCGTCGTGGTGCCCGACGAGCTGGCGGGCGAGCGCCTCGACAAAGTGCTCGCGCGCGTCTTTCCCGAATTCTCGCGCAACCGTCTGCAAAGCTGGATCGAGGCCGAGCGCGTGCGCATCGACGGTAAGCCCGCAAAGATTCGCCAGCCGGTGCCGCTGGGCGCGACCATTGAGCTCGTGCCCGACCTGCTGCCCGAACAGCTCGCGTTCACACCCGAACCGGTGCCGCTTGACATCGTCTACGAGGACGGCACGCTCGTCGTCATCAACAAGCCGGCCGGCATGGTCGTGCATCCGGCCGCCGGCAACTGGAGCGGGACCGTGCTGAACGGTCTGCTGTACCGTTACGGCGACGCGGCGGCGGGCTTGCCGCGGGCGGGCATCGTGCATCGGCTCGACAAGGAAACCTCGGGCTTGATGGTGGTCGCGCGCACGCTCGAGGCGCAGACCGACCTCGTGCGCCAGCTGCAGGCGCGCACGGTGAAGCGCCGCTACCTCGCGCTCGTGTGGGGCAATATGCCGGAAGAAGGCACGATCGACGCGCCGATCGGCCGCGATCCGCGCGAGCGCACGCGCATGGCGGTGGTGACGGGCGCCTCGGGCAAACCGGCGCGCACGCATTTCCGGCGCGTCGACACGGCGCTCTGGCAACGGCAGCCCGTGACCGCGATTCACTGCGATCTCGAAACGGGCCGCACGCATCAGATTCGCGTGCATTGCGCGCATATCGGGCATCCGCTGCTCGGCGATCCGGTGTATGGACGCGCACGCGGCAAGCGCTCGGTCGCGCCGCTGCCTGGCGACTTCGCGCGCCAGGCGCTGCATGCGTGGCGGCTCGGTCTGATTCATCCGAAAACCGGGCGTACGATGCAATGGCGCGCGGATGTGCCGGAAGACATCGCGGCACTCTCGGCGGCGCTGGGCCTCGGTCGCGACGATGCAGGCGAGTTCGACGAAACGTATTATGAGGAAGACGGCTACGAAGCATCGTTCGGCGACGAGCCGGCCGATCTGGACGAATACGATGAAGACGAAGCCGCCGACGATTCACACGAAGACGAAGACGAGGACGACCGCGCATGACGAGCCTGCCCGAGCTGACTTTTGCTGACGTCGTGCAACCGGCGTGGAACGTCGCGCCGCGCGTGCGCGCGCTCGTCACCACGCGCAACGGCGGCGTGAGCGCGCCGCCGTTCGGCCGCTGGCACGACGGCGCGGATGAGCCCGGCGGTCTCAATCTCGGCATGAAGTCCGGCGACGATCCGGCCGCGGTTGCGGCCAATCGCGCGCGGCTTCTCGCGCTCGCCGGCGTGAGCGAGGCGGCGTGGCTCGCGCAGGTGCATGGCGCGCGCATCGTCGGCGCGCAGGAGGCGCTGCGCGAAGCACAGGCAAGCGGCGCGCCGCCGCAAGCGGACGCGAGCGTGACGGACCGCGCGGGCATCGCCTGCGTGGTGATGGTTGCCGACTGCATGCCGGTGCTGATCTCCGACGAAGCGGGGCGCGCAGTGGGCGCCGCGCACGCGGGATGGCGCGGACTCGCGGCGGGCATCATCGAGCAAACGGCGGCGCGTGTCGCCGAACTCGCCGGGGGAGAAGCGAGCGCGCTGCGCGCCTATCTCAGACCTTGCATCGGGCCGCAGTCGTTCGAAGTCGGCCCCGATGTGCGCGACGCCTTCCTGCATGCCGCCGTGGCCGGCGAACGCGACGCCACCGCGAGTGCGTTCGTCGCGCATCCGCGCAACGCCGGCAAATATCTTGCGGATCTGCCGGCGCTGGCCCGCCTGCGCCTGCAGCGCCTCGGCGTCACGCGAATCGCGGGCGGCGATCTGTGCACGGTGACCGATCGCGAGCGCTTCTATTCATACCGGCGCGATCGCGAGACGGGACGCATGGCCGCGTTGATCTGGCTCGACGACGGCGCTCAGACACTCGGTGACTGATGCGGACGCGAGCGCAGCCGCGGCGCTGCGGCTGCGGGCGCGAACCATTTTGCGAAGCGCCATCGAAAATGGTTGTTCGCACATGCGACCATGTGTTTTTGCTGCGCTGCCGGAAGGCCTCGAGTCGAACGGGACGGGCCATTCCGCAGCGCATGTGAGCGGCCGATAAATGTGAATTAAGCGCGGCAATACCGCGTTTTTTCGCTAGCCGCCATTCAGTTGACATATGTCTGAAAATGTCGATCGGCGATACAGGGAAAACGATAATTAAAAAACTATCGCACTGCGGCAAAATCGGGAACAAGCATTGACATGCCTTGCGATGGGGAGCAAGAATGTTCCTCACAGCTCCTCGTACATGGGACAGGGCGTGACGAGGTCGCGAGCGATCGCCCACGTGCGCAGAACCTGCCTCTCAACCGTCCGCAAGGACTTACCGGTCAAAAGCAGGTATGGCAGCTTCTCATTCCTCAGCTTCCCCCAGCACCGACTCCTCGAAGGAGCATACGCAGCAGTCCGATACGAACGGCGCAACTCCTGCCGCGGGCATGCAGCAATTTTTCGACGCATGGTTGAACGCGTGGCGCTCGCTTGGCGCCGGGGCGGCCAGCAACGGCGCGCCGTTCGCGATGCCGCAGGTTGCGCCGATGCAAGGGGCGACGCCCTTTGGTCTACCGCCCATGCCGTCGTTTCCCGGCATGCCTGACTTCAGCAAGCTGGCGGCGGGCGCCATGCCCGGCATGCCCGGCATGCCATCACTCGCCGGTTTGAACATCCCGGCCGCGGCGATTCCGCCTGAACGTCTGCAGAAACTGCAAGCCGACTACACGCGTGAAGCGATGGTGCTGTTGCAGCAGGCGGGCGGCAGCTGCGCCGCGCCGAAGGTGCCGGAGTTGAAGGACCGCCGCTTCAGTTCCGAGGCATGGAGCGCGACGCCGGCCTTCGCCTTCACCGCCGCCTGGTATCTGCTGAACGCACGCTATCTGCAGGAAATGGTGGACGCGCTCGAAGCCGAGCCGAAGGTCCGTGAACGCATCCGTTTCGCCGTTCAGCAATGGACGGCTGCCGCCTCGCCGAGCAATTTCCTCGCGTTGAATCCCGAGGCGCAAAAAACCTTGCTCGAAAGTCAGGGCGAGAGCTTGCGCCAAGGCGTGATGAATCTGCTCGCCGACATGCAGCGCGGCAAAATCTCGCAGACGGACGAATCGCGCTTCGTCGTCGGCGAAAATCTCGCGACCACCGAAGGTTCCGTCGTCTTCGAAAACGACCTGATCCAGCTGATCCAGTACAAGCCGCGCACGGCGACCGTGCGCGAGCGGCCGCTCCTCATCGTGCCGCCTTGCATCAACAAGTACTACATCCTCGATCTGCAGCCGGAGAACTCGCTCGTTGCGCATGCGCTCGATTCCGGGCACCAGGTATTCCTGATTTCCTGGCGCAATGCGGATGCGTCCATCGCGCATAAAACGTGGGACGACTACGTCGGCGAAGGCGTGCTTACCGCCATCCAGACGGTCAGCCGGATCAGCGGCCGCGAGCAGATCAATACGCTCGGTTTCTGCGTCGGCGGCACGCTGCTCGCCACGGCGCTTGCGGTGGCGGCGGCGCGCGGCGAACATCCTGCCGCGTCCATGACGCTGCTGACCGCGATGCTCGACTTTTCGGACACCGGCGTCCTCGACATCTTCGTCGACGAGGCGCACGTGCAGATGCGCGAGCAGACCATCGGCGGCAAGAACGGCGCGCCGCCGGGACTCATGCGCGGCATCGAATTCGCCAACACGTTTTCGTTCCTGCGGCCGAACGACCTGGTGTGGAACTACGTCGTCGACAATTACCTCAAGGGGCGCACGCCGGTACCGTTCGACCTGCTGTACTGGAACAGCGACTCCACGAGCCTGCCGGGCCCCATGTACGTCTGGTATCTGCGCAATACGTACCTCGAAAACCGTCTGCGCGAGCCGGGTGCCGTGACCACCTGCGGCGAGCCGGTCGACCTGTCGAAGATCGACGTGCCCACTTTCATCTACGGGTCGCGCGAAGACCACATCGTACCGTGGCAAACGGCGTATGCATCGGTGCCGCTCCTCACCGGGCCGTTGAAGTTCGTGCTGGGCGCGTCGGGCCATATCGCCGGCGTGATCAACCCGCCCGCGAAAAAGAAACGCAGTTACTGGACGCTGGAAGGCGACGTCAAGACCTTGCCGGAGAATCCGGACGAATGGCTCGGCGACGCGAAGGAAGTGCCCGGAAGCTGGTGGCCCGAGTGGACCACGTGGCTCGATCAGTACGGCGGCAAGAAAATCAAGCCGCGCGCCGCGGCGGGGTCGGAGGAATTCCCCGTCATCGAGCCGGCGCCGGGGCGCTACGTGCGGCAGCGCGAGTAAGCGTCCGGTCGCGCCGGGCGCAACGAAGCAAACGAGCAGGCTATTTCACGAGCAACGAGATTTTTAACTTGACGGGCCACGGTCTGCTGAACCGGTAAGCCCGGAGGATATGGAAATGACTGAAGTTGTGATCGTATCGGCCGCCCGCACGGCAGTGGGCAAATTCGGCGGGTCGCTGGCGAAGATCGCCGCGCCCGAACTCGGCGCGACCGTGGTTCGCGCGGTATTGGAGCGTGCGGGCGTGAAGCCCGAGCAGGTGAGCGAAGTGATCCTCGGTCAGGTGCTGACGGCGGGCTCGGGCCAGAACCCGGCGCGCCAGGCGTTGATCAAGGCGGGTCTGCCCACGGCGGTGCCCGGCATGACCATCAACAAGGTCTGCGGCTCGGGCCTGAAAGCGGTCATGCTGGCGGCCAACGCGATCATCGCGGGCGACGCGGACATCGTGATCGCCGGCGGCCAGGAAAACATGAGCGCGGCGCCGCACGTGCTGCCCGGTTCGCGCGACGGCTTCCGCATGGGCGACGCGAAACTGGTCGACACCATGATCGTCGACGGCCTGTGGGACGTGTACAACCAGTATCACATGGGCGTGACGGCGGAAAACGTCGCGAAGGAATTCGACATCACGCGCGAGGCGCAGGACGCGTTCGCGGCGCTGTCGCAGAACAAGGCGGAAGCCGCGCAGAAGGCGGGCCGTTTCGACGATGAAATCGTGCCGATCGAGATTCCGCAACGCAAGGGCGACCCGCTGCGTTTCGCCACCGACGAATTCGTGCGTCACGGCGTGACGGCCGAGTCGCTGGCGGGCCTGAAGCCGGCGTTCTCGAAGGAAGGCACGGTGACGGCGGCCAATGCGTCGGGTCTGAACGACGGCGCGGCGGCAGTGCTCGTCATGTCCGCGAAGAAGGCGGAAGCGCTCGGCCTCACGCCGCTTGCGCGCATCAAGGCGTACGCGAACGCGGGCGTCGATCCGAAAGTGATGGGCATGGGCCCGGTGCCGGCGTCCAAACGCTGTCTGGAGCGCGCGGGCTGGAGCGTGAACGATCTCGACCTGATGGAAATCAACGAGGCGTTCGCCGCGCAGGCGCTCGCCGTGCACAAGCAGATGGGCTGGGACACGTCGAAGATCAACGTGAACGGCGGCGCCATCGCGATCGGCCATCCGATCGGCGCGTCGGGCTGCCGGATTCTCGTCACGCTGCTGCACGAAATGCAGAAGCGCGACGCGAAGAAGGGCCTGGCTTCGCTGTGCATCGGCGGCGGCATGGGCGTCGCGCTCGCGGTCGAGCGCATTTGACGAAGCGCGGCCGCGGCGCGTTCAGGCGCCTTTGAAGTGGGAAGCGCGGTGAACACGTGGCGGAAAAGCGCGGTGTAGAAGCGTGCCGTTTGCCATAGACGGCGCGCGGTTGAGAGCAGCCTCGCCGGCCGGTCGCCCGGCGGCATGTGAATCAAGCATCAGGCGAGGTAGAGGTAGCCGGCCGGGCGAGCCGGCCGGCGCCTCAAAAACGACAATGGAGTCCAGGTTATGACACAGCGAATTGCGTATGTAACGGGCGGGATGGGCGGCATCGGCACGAGCATTTGCCAACGCCTGCACAAGGAAGGCTACAAGGTCATCGCGGGCTGCGGCCCGAATTCGCCGCGCCGCGTGAAGTGGCTGGACGAGCAGAAGGCGCTCGGCTTCGACTTCGTCGCATCCGAAGGTAACGTCGGCGACTGGGAATCGACCAAGGCCGCGTTCGACAAGGTGAAGGCCGAAGTCGGCGAAATCGACGTGCTGGTGAACAACGCGGGCATCACGCGCGACGTCGTATTCCGCAAGATGACGCACGAAGACTGGACCGCGGTGATCGACACCAACCTGACGAGTCTCTTCAACGTGACGAAGCAGGTGATCGACGGTATGGTTGAGCGCGGCTTTGGCCGCATCATCAATATTTCGTCGGTGAACGGGCAGAAGGGGCAGTTTGGCCAGACCAACTACTCGACGGCAAAGGCCGGCATTCACGGCTTCACGATGTCGCTCGCGCAGGAAGTGGCCACCAAGGGCGTGACGGTCAACACCGTGTCGCCGGGCTACATCGGCACGGACATGGTGAAGGCGATCCGCCCCGACGTGCTGGAAAAAATCGTCGCGACGATTCCGGTGCGCCGCCTCGGCCAGCCGGATGAAATCGGCTCGATCGTGGCGTGGCTCGCGTCGGACGAATCGGGTTTTGCCACGGGTGCGGATTTCTCGCTGAACGGCGGTTTGCATATGGGCTGAGCTGGAGGCGCGCCGCTCACAAGGCAGCGCGTCGGCTCGGATGGTTCCGGCGGCGTCCCGGTTGCGCACAGGCCCGATTGCGCAGCCGGTACGCCGTCCGCGCTCTACTTGCGCTCAAAGGCGTTACATGACCACTACTACAAAGAAGGCAGCCGAACGACTGATCAAGAAGTATCCGAATCGGCGGCTGTACGATACCGAGACAAGCACGTACATCACGTTGACGGACGTGAAACAGCTCGTGCTGGACCAGGAGGATTTCAAGGTTATCGATGCGAAGAGCAACGAGGACCTGACGCGCGCGATCCTGCTGCAGATCATTCTCGAAGAGGAAAGCGGCGGCTTGCCGATGTTCTCGTCGTCGATGCTGTCGCAAATCATCCGTTTCTACGGCCATGCGATGCAGGGCATGATGGGCACGTATCTGGAGAAGAACATCCAGGCTTTCATCGACATTCAGGCCAAGCTCGCCGACCAGTCGAAGAACCTGTATGAAGGCAAGGCGATGAACCCGGAGGTCTGGTCGCAGTTTATGAACATGCAGGCGCCGATGATGCAGGGCATGATGACGAGCTACATCGAGCAGTCGAAAAACATGTTCGTGCAGATGCAGGAGCAGATGCAGAACCAGGCCAAATCCATGTTCGCGACGTTCCCGTTCGGGCCGGGCGGTGCCAATGCCGCGGCGCCCGCGAATCCGCAGCCGAATCCGGAAGCGGAGAAGAAGTAGGATTTCCGGGTTGCATCCTCGCATGCGTGCGGCTGCCCGCGGCGTGGGGCTTTGCGCGCTCGCGGCAGGCAGGGCGCTCGCGCGCTACGCCGGGCCCTCCCGGGGCAAGCTTGGCGGCGCGCGGTACAATAGCGGGTTGCGTGCGCGGCACGCTACATCAGAACCGGCGGCTGTGCTTTTTCAGTCGTCCGTCATCGCCGCGCCCTCTCCAGTACCGCCCTTTGTCGCCACGTCACCGCTATACGCCGGATTCACCTATGTCGCAGACCACTCCCTCCGCCTCGCCGACGGCTTCCAGTCCGAAGGTTGGCTTCGTCAGCCTCGGCTGCCCGAAAGCGCTCGTCGATTCCGAGCAGATCATCACGCAGCTGCGTGCCGAAGGCTACGAGATTTCGGGCACGTATGACGGCGCGGATCTCGTCGTCGTCAACACCTGCGGTTTTATCGACGAGGCGGTGCAGGAAAGTCTCGACGCCATCGGCGAGGCGCTGAACGAAAACGGCAAGGTGATCGTGACTGGCTGCCTCGGCGCGAAGAAGAGCGCGAGCGGCTCCGGCCTCATCGAAGAAGTGCATCCGAAAGTGCTGGCCGTGACCGGCCCGCACGCGGTGGGCGAAGTGATGCAGCACGTGCATACGCATCTGCCCAAGCCGCACGATCCGTTTGTCGATCTCGTGCCGGCGGCGGGCGTGAAGCTCACGCCGCGTCACTACGCGTATCTGAAAATTTCCGAAGGCTGCAACCATCGCTGCACCTTCTGCATCATCCCGTCCATGCGCGGCGATCTCGTTTCGCGGCCGGTCGCGGAAGTGATGCTCGAAGCCGAAAATCTGTTCAAGTCCGGCGTCAAGGAATTGCTCGTCATTTCGCAGGACACGAGCGCCTACGGCGTGGACGTCAAATATCGCACGGGCTTCTGGAACGGCAAGCCGATCAAGACGCGCATGACCGATCTGGTCGGCGCACTCGGCGAACTCGCCGCGCAATACGGCGCGTGGGTGCGTTTGCATTACGTGTATCCGTACCCGAGCGTCGACGAAGTCATTCCGATGATGGCGGCGGGCCCATACAAGGGCCACGTGCTGCCGTATCTGGATGTGCCGTTCCAGCACGCGCATCCTGAAGTGCTGAAGCGCATGAAGCGCCCCGCCAACGCCGAGAAGGTCATGGAGCGTGTCAAGGCGTGGCGCGACATGTGCCCGGACCTGACGATTCGCAGCACGTTTATCGCGGGCTTCCCGGGTGAGACCGAAGAGCAGTTTCAGACGCTCCTCGACTTCATTCGCGAGGCCGAGCTGGATCGCGTCGGCTGCTTCGCCTATTCGCCGGTTGAAGGCGCGAGCGCGAACGAGCTCGACGGCGCATTGCCCGACGAAGTGCGCGAGGAACGTCGCGCGCGCTTCATGGAAGTCGCCGAGGAAGTGTCGGCCAAACGCATCGCGAAAAAGGTCGGCAAGACGCTCAAGGTGCTGGTCGACGAAGTCAATGCGGACGGCGGCGTGGGCCGCACGGCGGCGGATGCGCCGGAGATCGACGGCGTCGTCTATATCGCGCCGGCCGTGAAGGCGTCGAAGCGCTACAAGGTCGGCGACTTCGTGTCGGTGAAGATCACCGGCGCGGACGGTCACGACCTCTGGGGCGAGGTCTGAGCGATGACGGCAAGCATGCCCGGCAGGCCGGCTATCCTCGCGCTCGGCGAGGCGATGATCGAATTCAACCAGTCCGCGAAAGGCGAGCCCCAGTATCTGCAAGGCTTCGGCGGCGACACCTCGAACTTCTGCATCGCGGCGGCGCGGCAGGGCGCGCGCACGGGGTTCGTGTCCGCGGTCGGCGCCGATCATTTCGGGCGGCTGCTGATCGATCTGTGGGAGCGCGAGCAGGTGGATACGTCGCTCGTGCGCGTCGATCCGCATGCGTCGACCGGCGTCTATTTCGTGTCGCACGGTCCGGACGGCCATGCGTTCGACTATCTGCGCGCGGGTTCGGCGGCGAGCCGCTACGCACCGCACGACCTGCCGCTCGAGGCGATCGCCGCGGCCCAGGTCATCCACCTGTCCGGCATCAGTCTCGCGATCAGCCTGAGCGCGTGCGACGCGGCGCTCGAAGCCATCGCGCATGCCCGCGCCAACGGCGTGCGCGTGAGCTTCGACACCAATCTGCGCCTGAAGCTGTGGCCGCTTCACCGGGCGCGCGCGGTGATGCTCGAGGCCATCCGTCAAACGGACATCTGCCTGCCGAGCTGGGACGACGTCACGGAGCTGACCGGTTTGACCGGCCGCGACGAGATCGTCGACTTCCTGCTGTCGCACGGCCCGCGCGTCGTCGCACTGAAGCTCGGCAAGGAAGGCTCGTATATCGCGACGCCCGACGAGCGCCGTGTCGTGCCGGGCCACGTCGTGAATGCCGTGGATGCCACCGGCGCGGGCGACTGCTTCGGCGGCGCCTTTATCGCGCGGCTCGTCGAGGGCGACGATCCGTTCGAAGCGGCGCGTTACGCGAACGTCGCCGCGGCGCTGTCGACGCAAGGCTATGGCGCGGTGGCGCCGATTCCCTCGCGCTCGGCGGTCGAAGCGATTCTGGCGGGCCGAGCGCTGAGCGCTGAGCGCTGAGCGCAGTGCCGTGCCGTGCCGTGCGGTTGCGCCCGAGCAAAACAACCTGAGAGACTGAAAGAGGAGCAAGCGATGCAACGGGACGTAGTGGTGGTAAGCGGTGTGCGTACGGCCATCGGCGGTTTCGGCGGCAGTCTGAAGGATATGGCGCCGAGCGAGCTCGGTGCGCGCGTCGTGCGCGAGGCGCTGGCGCGCGCCGGCGTATCCGGCGACGAAGTCGGCCACGTGGTATTCGGCAACGTTGTGCATACCGAGCCGAAAGACATGTATCTCGCGCGTGTGGCCGCGATCAACGGCGGCGTCGCGCAGCACACGCCCGCGCTCACTGTGAACCGCCTGTGCGGCTCGGGGCTGCAGGCCATCGTTTCGGCCGCACAGAGCGTGCTGCTTGGCGACGCGGACATCGCCATCGGCGGCGGCGCGGAGAACATGAGCCGCGCGCCTTACTCGATGCCGGCTGCGCGCTTCGGCCAGCGCATGGGCGACGCGCGCCTCGTCGACATGATGGTCGGCGCGCTGAACGATCCGTTCCAGTCCATCCATATGGGCGTGACGGCCGAGAATGTCGCGCGCCAGTACGGGATTTCGCGCGCGGCGCAGGACGCGCTCGCGCTCGAATCACATCGGCGCGCGGCGCACGCCATCACGAACGGCTACTTCAAGGAACAGATCCTGCCGATCACGATTGCGTCGAAGAAAGGCGACATGGTGTTCGACACGGACGAGCACACGCGCATGAACGCGTCGGCGGAAGATTTCTCGAAGCTCAAACCCGTGTTCGCGAAGGAAAACGGCACGGTGACGGCCGGCAATGCATCGGGTATCAACGACGCGGCGGCCGCCGTCGTGCTGATGGAGCGCGGCGTGGCCGAGCAGCGCGGCATCAAGCCGCTCGCGCGCCTCGTGTCCTATGCGCATGCGGGCGTCGATCCGGCATACATGGGCATCGGTCCCGTGCCTGCGAGCCGCAAGGCGCTCGAACGCGCCGGACTGACGGTCGCGGATCTCGACGTGATCGAGGCCAACGAGGCGTTCGCCGCGCAAGCGTGCGCGGTCAGCAAGGAACTGGGCTTCGACCCGGCCAAGGTCAACCCGAACGGCTCGGGCATCTCGCTCGGCCATCCGATCGGTGCGACCGGCGCATTGATCACCGTGAAAGCACTGTATGAACTGCAGCGCGTGGGCGGCCGTTATGCGCTCGTCACGATGTGCATCGGCGGCGGGCAGGGCATCGCGGCGATCTTCGAACGGATCTGAACCACGCCGGGCGAGGCGAAGCCCGGCAAGCCGTACCAGCAATGAGGAAGAACGGATGCAGGAATTGAAATCGGTGGAAGGTGCGGCACGCCGCCGTAGATGGGCGGCGGTGAGCGTTGCAGCACTGCTGTCCGCGAGCGCGGCGGCTTTTTTTCCGGGCGCGGCTTGCGCGCAAAGCGACGCGGTGAAAGAACTCGCGGCGCCTCCGCCGATCCAGTTGCCGCTCAAGCCGAGCCCCGAATTTGCCAGGTTTGCGCGCTATAGCGGCACGCTCGGCTCGCGCCAGATCGTGTTGCGCCTTGGCCCGAAGACGGACGATCCGGCGGGCGTCCACGGCGAATACCAGTTCGCGGATACCGGCGAGGTGATTCTGATCGCGGGCGACCGCGACGGCGACACGCTCGAAGTGGAGGAGTCGAACGACGGCACGCACATCACCGGGAACTGGGTCGGTAAGTTTGCCGCCGACGGTTCGCTCGCCGGCGACCGTATGAATGTCGACGATTCCGATCCGCAGCCGTTCGACCTCAAACCGCTCGCGGCGGGCCAGGCGGCGCCGGCCGCGGCAGCGAAGCCCGCGAAGGCGGGTGCTGCGCCGGCCGCGCCCCTGCAGCCGGTCCAGCCCGCATCGGCTCCCGCGGTGCGCGGCGGGCATCCGGTCGGCGGCGTCAGCAATCTGCAAACCGGCGAGTGACCCCCGTCCGCGCGGCAGGCGTGCAGTGCATGCGTGCCTGCGTGCGGCCGGGCGAGAATCCGCCGACTCGTCTACTCTTGCGTGAGCGGCGCGGCGTCGTCCGCTCATTGCATCGTCTTTCCTGATCGAATCCACCATGACCCAATCCAAACTCAAACGGGCTTTGCAAACGCGAATCGTGCACCCGGAGGACAAGCTCACGCCGGGCTTCGAGTCTTTTTCCATGCCGGTCACGCGCGCATCGACAGTCGTCTTTCCGGACCTCGCGACGATGCGCGCACTCGACTGGAAAAACGACGCGCAGTGGCGCTACGGCCTGCATGCCACGCCGACTTCGCTCGCGCTGGCGCAGCGTCTTGCGGCCATCGAGGGCGGCAATCATGCGCTGTTGCAGCCTTCGGGCCTGTCGTCGATCTCCAATGTGTATTTCGGGCTCGTCAAAGCGGGCGACGACGTGCTGATCCCCGATAACGTCTACTCGCCCAATCGCGACCACGGCGACTGGCTCGCGCGCGATTTCGGCGTGACGGCGCGTTACTACGATCCGATGATCGGCGCGGGCATCGCCGATCTGATCCGGCCGAATACCCGGCTCATCTGGCTCGAGGCACCCGGCTCGGTGACGATGGAAGTCTCCGACGTGCCGGCGATCACGGCCGCGGCCCGCGCGCGCAACGTGGTGACCGCCATCGACAACACGTGGTCTGCCGGCCTTGCTTTCCGGCCGTTCGAGCACGGGGTGGACATCTCGGTGCAGGCGCTGACGAAGTATCAGTCGGGCGGCGGCGACGTGCTGATGGGCGCGACGATCACCGTGGACCGCGAACTGCATCTGAAGCTGAAGGCGGCGCGTATGCGCATGGGCATCGGCGTATCGTCGGATGACTGTTCGCTGATTCTGCGCAGCCTGCCGACCATGCAGGTGCGCTTTCAGCAGCACGATCGCTCCGCGCTGGCGCTCGCGCAGTGGCTCAAAACGCGGCCGGAGATCGCGGCAGTGCTGCATCCCGCCATTGCCGACTGTCCGGGCCACGAGTTTTTCAAGCGCGACTTCACGGGCGCGGGGGGACTTTTTTCCGTGGTGTTCGACGCCCGCTACAGCGCCGCGAAAATCGACCGGTTCTGCGAATCGCTCGAGCTCTTTGCGATTGGCTGGAGCTGGGGCGGCGCACATAGCCTCGTCATGCCGTACGACATCGCGTCCATGCGCACCGAAGGCGAGTGGCCGCATCGCGGCACGCTGGTGCGGTTCTATGTCGGTCTCGAGGAAGAGGCGGATCTGCGCGCGGATATCGAGCGCGGTTTCGCGACGCTGGGCTGACGCCGATGTGAACCTGATGGAGTCGTTCGCGCTGCGGCGAAGCATCGTCGCAGCGACAGCAGACCCACTGGAATTCCGGTTTCAGTGGGGCTGTCGTCCTGCTACTCTGTCCTCTGAAATGACCGCTGTTTGCAGCTGCTCCGCAAGGGCGCAGCTATCTCATGCCACCGTCGCATCCCGCCTCGCCGCTCACTCGAACAGGCGCAACAAGCCATCCAGCCCCACGTAGTTGAACGCCACGCTAGCCGCCTCGCGCACCACCGGCTTCGCCCGGAACGCCACTGAAAGTCCGGCTTCCGCCATCATTTTCAAATCGTTCGAGCCGTCGCCCATGGCAATTGCGCGCGAAGGCTCAATATGCAATTGCGTGCAAGCTTCGCGCAGCGTGCGCGCCTTCACATCCGCATTGACGATTTCGCCGAGCACCTTGCCGGTCAACTTGCCGTCGACGATTTCGAGTGTATTGGCACGCGTGAAGTCGAGGCCGAGCCGGGCCTTGAGTTTCTCGGTGAAGAAATTGAATCCGCCCGACACCAGCAGCGTTTTCAGGCCGGCCTGCCGCGCGCCCGCGAGCATCTGCTCGGCGCCCGGCGAGAGTTGCAGGCGCTCCTCGTAGACGCGTTCGAGCGCGCCGGCGTCAAGGCCCTTCAGAAGGGCGACGCGGCGCGTCAGACTTTCGTTGAAGTCCTTGATTTCGCCACGCATCGACGCTTCGGTGATCGCGGCCACCTCCGCCTTGAGGCCGCAAAAATCCGCGATTTCGTCGATACATTCAATGGTGATCAGCGTCGAATCCATGTCCATCGCCACGAGGCCGAAGTCACGCAACTGGCGGCCGCCTTCAATGAACGCGTAGTCCAGCCGGTGCGCGCCGCAATAAACCTCGAGGTCCGGGCGCTGCGCGGCATCGGCGTCGGCAATGCGAATTGCGGTTTCGTCGATGACGGTGGCGTGCGAGCCGCGTGCGAGCGCGACGAGCGTTTTGTGGTGATCGGCGGAAAGAGGCGCGGGGCTTTGGATGACGAGGTTCATGAACGGCGCATTGACGCAGGAATTGACGCAGGGTTGACGCAGAAAAGCGCAAGCGCGCGGCGCGCGCGGAAAATCCCGCTATTGTAACGGCTCGGCGGCAGTGCAATCCGCGCGTGCCCGGTTCATACTGACGAGTCGAACGACGCCCGCCGAGGCGCATAACAGGGAGACAACGCATGCCCACCGCGACCGCCGGCGACCCGACCGCACTCGCGCGAGACTTCGATCTGCGCCGCCTGAGCCCCGACTTTTACGCTGATCCGTATCCGGTCTACCACGCGCTGCGCGCTCACGAGCCGGTCAAGCGCATGCCGGACGGCTCGCTCTTTCTCACGCGCTTTCGCGACGTGCAGGCCGTGTACCGCGACCCGAAAACCTTCAGCTCGGACAAGACCGTCGAATTCCGACCGAAGTACGGCGATTCGCCGCTCTACACGCATCACACCACGAGCCTCGTCTTCAACGATCCTCCGCGCCATACGCGCGTGCGCAAGCTGATCGCCGGCGCGCTGACTGCGCGCGCGATCGCGGCCATGGAGCCGGGACTCGTCCGGCTCGTCGACGGCCTGCTCGACGCCGCGGCCGAACGCGGACGCATCGATCTGATCGGCGACTTCGCGTCGGCGATTCCGGTCGAGATCATCGGCAATCTGCTCGACGTGCCGCACGCCGAGCGCGCACCGCTGCGCGACTGGTCGCTCGCCATTCTCGGCGCGCTCGAGCCGTCACTGACCGACGCGCAGTTCGAGCGCGGCAATCGCGCCGTCAGCGAATTCGTCGATTATCTGCGCGATCTCGTCGCGCGGCGCCGTCGCGCGCCGGGCGATCCGCAACACGATGTGCTGACGCGTCTCATTCAGGGGGAGGCGGGCGGCGAACAATTGTCGGAAGAAGAGCTGCTGCAAAACTGCATCTTCATTCTGAACGCAGGCCATGAAACCACCACGAATCTGATCGGCAACGGGCTCGTCACGCTGACCGAATGGCCGGATCAGCGCGCGGCCTTGCTCGCGGAACCTGCACTGATCGAATCGGCGGTCGAGGAATGCCTGCGCTTCGAGAGTTCGAACCAGCTCGGCAACCGCATGGCGACCGTCGACACGGAGATCGGCGGCCTGCCGGTGGCACGCGGCACGCCGGTTACGTTGTGTATCGGGGCGGCCAACCGCGATCCCGAGCAGTTCCCGGATCCCGATCGCTTCGAGATTCGCCGCGAGCCGAACCGGCACCTTGCCTTCGGCTTCGGCATCCATCAATGCGCGGGGCTTTCGCTCGCGAGGCTCGAGGCGCGCATTGCGATCGACCGTTTCGTCCAGCGCTTTCCGTCATACCGGCTCGACGGCGAACCGACGCGCGGCGGACGCGTGCGTTTCCGCGGTTTCGCCGAAGTGCCGCTGCTGTGTCGATAAGGCGAAGCTGACCATTGCGCCGGACTCCGTAGTTTTTGCCGGCATCATGCAAGACTTACAGCGCGGCGCGCGCCGTCGGCAACCTGCCCGCGCTGCGCGTTGCACGAAATCCGTGGCACGCTTGCTGCTTCCTCAAAAGTCTCAGGCCTTGGGAGCGCACGATGGCACACATGATCTGGAAAGGCGCGATCAGCTTCGGCCTTGTCCACGTACCGGTGCAGTTGTATCCGGCCACGAAGTCGGAAAAGGTCGGCTTCAATCTGCTGGATAAGCGCACGATTGATCCGGTTGGCTACAAGCAGATCAACAAGCGCACGGGCAAGGACGTGACGCGCGATAACATCGTGCGCGGCTTCGAATACGAGAAGGACAAGTACGTCGTCCTCACGGATGAGGAAATCCGCGCGGCCAATCCCGAATCGACGCAGACGGTGGACATCCTCGCCTTTGTCGACGCCCCCGACATCTCCTTTCTCTACCTCGACACGCCTTACTTCCTGACGCCCGACCGCAAGGGCGAGAAGGTGTATGCGCTGTTGCGCGAGGCGATGAAATCGTCAGGCAAGGTCGGCGTGGCCAGTGTTGTGCTGCATAACAAGCAGCACCTTGCCGCGTTGATTCCCGTCGGTCCGGTGCTGGCGCTCAACACGCTGCGCTGGGCGGACGAGGTGCGGGACTTCGACGAATTCAAGCTGCCCGCCGAAGGCGCCAAAGCCGCGGGCGTCAGCGCGCGCGAGCTGGACATGGCGCAAAAGCTGATCGACGACATGAGCGACACGTGGGATCCGTCGAAGTATCACGACACATTCCGCGACGACATCATGGCACTTGTCGAGCGCAAGGTCCGCGAAGGCAAGACGGAGGAAATCGCCGACATCGAGGCGCCGCGCGAATCGCGTCAATCGGCCGATATTCTCGACTTGTCGGAGCTGCTCAAGCGTAGCCTGGGGCGCGGCAAAAGCAAGCCCGCGGCGGGCTCGCGCAAGCGCGCGACAGACGACGAAGCCGCCGATGACAATGCGGACGCCGAAGAAGACAGCAGCGGCTCCACGGCGTCGCGTAAAAAGGCGCGCACTACGCGCTCGACCCGCACGTCGCGCTCGGGCGGCAGCGGCGGCAGCGGGGGCAGTAGTAGCAGCGGCAGCGGCCGCACGGCGTCGAAATCGACCACGGCAGCACGCAAGCGCCGCGCGGCGGCGTGACGAAGCGGCGCACGCAAGGGTGCACCGCGTAGCGCACGGTGCCCACATGCATGCACCGGGCCGCCGCGCTGAAGCGCCACCGCCATCGCCCACATGAATCCGATGGAACCCGCGTCATGAACGACAGACTCGACCTCTACAACCGCAAGCGCCGCTTCGACGAAACGCCGGAGCCCGCAGGCACCCGTCCGGCGAAGAAGCGCGGCAGCCGCGGCGCGGCGCGCCACGAAGCCGACGCGGGCCTGTCGTATGTCATTCAGGAGCATCACGCGCGGCGTCTGCACTACGACTTCCGGCTCGAACTGAACGGCGCGCTGCTGTCATGGGCGGTGCCGAAAGGGCCGTGTCTGGATCCTTCAGTGAAGCGGCTTGCCGTGCATGTGGAGGACCATCCCGTGGAATACGGCTCGTTCGAAGGGGAGATCCCGCCTGGCAACTACGGCGCGGGCACGGTCATCGTATGGGATCGCGGCACGTGGGAGCCGGTCGGCGGTGCGGCCGCAGCACCGCGCGCTTACCGCGCCGGCAAGCTCAAATTCTACCTGCACGGCGAGAAGCTGCACGGCGGCTGGACGCTCGTGCGCAGCCACATGCGCGGCGACGCGGACAAGGAGCAGTGGCTGCTCATCAAGGAGCGCGATGACGAAGCGCGCGACGAGAGCGAATACGACATCCTCGAACAACGGCCAGGCAGTGTGCTGAGCGGCCAGGCAGCGCCTGCCGCGCAAGGACAACGCGGCAAGCAGGCGGCCGCGGGCAAAACCAGGGCAGCGTCGGTGCGCGGCGATCCAAAGCGCCCGGACATTGTCGCCACGCGCAGCAGCGAGTCGCTGCGCGAACTGGCCGCGTCGCCCGCGATAGAAGGCGCGGTGAAGGCGAAACTGCCCGCCGCGCTCAAGCCGCAACTCGCCACGCTCGTCGATGCCACGCCGCCCGGCGACGACTGGTCGTATGAAATCAAGTTCGACGGCTATCGCGTGCTGGCCCGCATCGACGCAAGCGCGAAAGCGCATCAGGTGCAGGTGTTCACGCGCGCGGGCAACGACTGGACGGCGAAATTCGGCAAGCAGGTCAAGGCGTTCGGGCAGCTCGGGCTCGACAGCGCGTGGCTTGACGGCGAAGCGGTCGTGCTCGACGAGAACGGCGTGCCGAATTTCCAGGCACTGCAAAACGCCTTCGATTCCAACCGTCCGCAAGACATCGTCGTGTATCTGTTCGACGTGCCGTTTTTGAACGGCTACGACTTGCGCGGCGTGCCGCTGCAGCAGCGCCGCGCGCTTCTGCGTGCGCTGCTCGAACCGGTCGACGACAGCGTGCTGCGCTTTTCGAACGACTTCGAGTTCAGCGCCGAGGACCTCCTGAAAAGCGCCTGCGACATGGCGCTCGAAGGCATCATCGGCAAGCGGCGCGACAGCGGCTATATGTCCGGCCGCTCGGCCACGTGGATCAAACTGAAGTGCCGGCGGCGCCAGGAGTTCGTGATCGGCGGCTATTCGGAGCCGTCGGGCAGCCGCGCGGCGTTCGGCGCGCTGCTGCTCGGCGTGCATGACAGCAAGCGCAAACTGCAGTATGCCGGCCGTGTCGGCACCGGCTTCGACGCCGCGTTGCTGCGCTCGGTGAAGAAGGAACTCGATGCGCACGAAACGAAGCGCATGCCGTTCGCGAGCGTGCCTCGCGAGCGCAGCCGCACGCCGGTGCATTGGGTCGAGCCGGTGCTCGTCGCGGAATGCAATTTCGCCGAATGGACGAGTGAGGGCATCGTGCGGCAGGCGTCGTTCGTGAGTCTGCGCAAAGACAAGCCGGCGCGCCAGATCGTCAAGGAAGCACCACGCAAAGGGGACGACGTGCAACAGCAAACCGATATCGAAGCCGGCGCGGCGCCGAAAAAACGCGCCGCGCGCGGCGGGGCGGCAGCAGGCGAGGGCGATGCCGGCTCGCGGAGCGCGGGCAACAAGAGCGCCGCGAAAGGAACCAGCAAGGCAACCGCGAAAGCAGCGGAAAAGGAAACGGGGGATAAGCAGGCGAAAGCCAGGGCTCAAGCCGAGGCGCAACCTGCGGCTAAAACCGCCGCTAAAGCTGCCGCTAAAACCGCATCCAAGTCCGGCGGCTCACCGAAACGCACCGCGGCCGGCGAAACCGCGAGCCCACCCGCCACGTCCCACGCGAACAAATCCTCGTCGCCGACGGAAGTCGCAGGTGTCCGCATATCGCATCCGGACCGCGTGATCGACAAAAGCACCGGTGCGCGCAAGATCGATCTCGTGCAGTACTACGAATCGGTTGCGCCATGGATGTTGGCGCATCTGGTCGACCGGCCTGTGTCGCTCGTGCGTGCGCCGGAGGACATCGGCGGCGAGCTGTTCTTTCAGAAGCACACGCAGAAGCTCTCGATCCCCAACATCACGCAGCACCCCGGGCTCGACCCCGGGCATCCGCCGCTTCTCACCGTGGACAGCGCGAAGGCGCTCGTCGGCGCGGCGCAAATGGGCACGATCGAATTTCATACCTGGAACGGCGTGGCGTCGAATATCGAGAAGCCCGACCGCGTCGTGTTCGACCTGGACCCCGATCCGTCGCTCGGCTGGGACAGGATGATCGAGGCCGCGCTGCTCACGCGCTCGCTGCTGGAAGAACTCGACCTCACGTCGTTCTGCAAGACGAGCGGCGGCAAGGGCTTGCACGTCGTCGTGCCGCTGTCGAAGCACGCGGGCTGGGACGAAGTGAAGGACTTCTCGCAGGCCGTCGCGCAGCACATGGCGAGTACGCTGCCCAAATACTTCAGCGCGAAGATGGGCGCGCAGAACCGCAAGCAGAAAATTTTCGTCGACTATTTGCGCAATAACCGCGGCTCCAGCACCGTCGCTGCGTTTTCGGCGCGGGCGCGGCCGGGACTCGGCGTGTCGGTGCCGCTCGCATGGGACGAAGTCGCACAGACCACCGGCGGCGCTCAATGGAATATCGAGAACCTGCATGAGCGCCTCGCTGAGCTGAAGAGCGACCCATGGGCCGACTATCCGAAGACGCGGCAGCGCATTACGGCGGCCATGAGAAAGCGTTTGAGCGGCGCGTAGCCGAATGTCGCCAACTGTCGCTGAAACCTGACCCGGTCACGCCGAGCCTCGCGGCCAGCCATCCGCCGCATCGTTTCAGATCTATTCGCGGACCAAGGAGCACCTATGAAGAGCACACCGCAATCGTCGGACGGCGCGAAAGAAGCCAACCCGCACGCGCCGAAGGATCCGCACTCGCTGCAGGAAACAGCCGCGCCGCTGCCGCATGAGAACGACCAGAACGCGCAGGCGCAGAGCGACGAAAATCCGCGGCGCGTCGGCAAACAGGCGCATCGCGACGTCGAGCGCGGTCTGCAGGACACCGACCGGCGCGGTGGCGGCGAGTACCAGGAGAAGACGCAGAACGACGCGCACGCCGACGTCAATTCGGACAGCAAATCGTCCGGCGCGAAGGGCGGCAAACGCTGAGTCGCGCCGCTCTGCGCACGGCTCACGCCGGCGGGACGTCCCAATAAGGCGGGTCGCCGAAATGGCCGGCCAGAAAATCGATGAAGGCGAGCGTTTTCGGCGGCACGAACGCGCGGCTCGGATACACGGCCCAGATCGCCACCTTTTCCGCGAGCGGGTAGCTGTCGAGCACGCTGACAAGCTCCCCGCTGCGCAGAAACGGCGCGACGTCCCATGTCGACTTGAGCGCGATGCCGAAGCCGGCGAGCAGCGCGTCGCGGATCACTTCGCCATTGTCGGTCACGATGCGCCCGCTCACGCGCACGTCGAGCGGGCCGGCCGGCGTTTCAAAGGCCCAGTCGCGCTGGTCCGACAGAATCATGCACTCGTGCTGCGTGAGGTCTGACGGATGACGCGGCGTGCCGCGCTCCGCGAGGTAGGAAGGCGCCGCGCACAACACGCGCCGGTTCACTGCAAGCCGTCGTGCAACCAGCGACGAATCCTTCAGCACGCCGACCCGGATTGCCACGTCGATACCTGCATCGACGAGATCGATCACCTGGTCGGTCAGCCGCAGATCGACGCTTACGCCAGGATAACGGCGCAAAAATTCGCTGATGACAGGCGACACGTGCTGCCTTCCGAACGACGACGGCATCGACACCCGCAAGCGGCCTTGCGGCTCCGCCTGGGCGCGGCCCACCGACGCGCGCGCCGCGGCCGCCGCGTCGAGCAGCGCCTCGGCGCGGGTCATGAACACTTCGCCGTCCTGCGTGAGACTGATGCGGCGCGTGGTTCGGTGCAGGAGGCGCGCGCCGAGCAGCTTCTCCAGATGCGCGAGGCGCGAACTCGCGACCGCCGCCGACAGCCCGAACTCCCGTCCCGCCGCCGACACATTCGCGAGCAGCGCGGCCCGCACGAAAAGGGCGACGTCTAGCAGATCGAGGCGTTCGCGCTCGCGGGCGGCGGGGCGCGGCGAGGGCGGCGAGGGTGGTTGGGGCAGCTCGGCCGACGGCGAAGCGGGAAGGTCCATTCTTCGTAAAACCAAAAAGATGTTTTAGTTATTATGCCGCTTTTATCGCAGGAAGAGGCGGCTTACGATCACGTCGACGAATCGGCGGCAGGCGCGATTTCAGCCTATGCCGCCGTTCCCGGAATCTCTCTGAACGAAACAAGGAGCATGTCACTGATGAAAGCTGTCGGCCTCTATCGCTATCTGCCTGTCGACCACGAAGAAGCGCTCATCGACGTCGAAATTCCGAAGCCGCAAGCCACCGGTCGCGACCTGCTGGTCAAGGTCGAGGCCATCTCCGTCAATCCGGTCGACACGAAAGTGCGCGCCCCGAAGGACACGGTCGAGCAGCAGCCGCGCGTGCTCGGTTGGGACGCCGCCGGCACCGTTGTCGCGGTCGGTCCGGAGGTGACGCTTTTCAAGGTCGGCGATCCTGTGTTTTATGCGGGCAGCATTACGCGGCCGGGCGCCAATAGCGAGTTCCATCTCGTCGACGAGCGGATTGCCGGGCGCAAGCCCGCGGCGCTCGATTTCGCGCACGCGGCCGCCTTGCCGCTGACCGCGATCACCGCGTGGGAGGCCTTGTTCGACCGCCTTGGCGTGTCGCCGCAGGGCGCGCACGAAGGCCGCACGGTGCTGATTGTCGGCGGCGCGGGCGGCGTCGGGTCGATCGGCATTCAGCTCGCCAAACAGCTCGCGAAGCTCCAGGTGATCGCCACCGCGTCGCGCCCCGAGTCGGCGAAATGGGCGACGGAGCTGGGCGCGGATCATATCGTCGATCACTTCGGCGACATGCCGGCGCAATTGAAAAAGCTCGGCATCGAGCAGGTGGACTATGTGCTGATCTTCAACGACACCGACCGGAATTTCCCGGCAGCCGCCGAGCTCGTCAAGCCGCAGGGCGGTATCTGCACGATCGTCGAGAACAGTCAGCCGGTGCCGGTCGAATTACTGAAGGCGAAGAGCGCCGCGTTTCACTGGGAGTTCATGTTCACGCGTTCGATGTTCGGCACGCCCGACATGGTCGAACAGCACAAGCTGCTGACCGAGGTGGCCCGTCTCGTCGATGCCGGCACTTTGCGCACGACAGTGGGGCAGAACCTCGGCGCGATCAATGCGGCCAACCTGCGCCGCGCGCATCGTCTGCTCGAAGAAGGACGCGCGATCGGCAAGCTGGTGCTGAGCGGCTTCTGATGCACGGCTTCTGATGCACGGCTCCAACGCACGGCTCCAATGCGCGGCCTTTTATACGCGGCTCCTGATAAAACGCGGCAGCGCAAGCGGGGTAACACCCGATGCCGCGCGAGCGCGCGCCGCAGCGCTTGGCGGTAGACTGGTGACGCATCATGCTAAAACGGCTGCGTGTCTCGCGTGCGCCGCCGGCTCCCGCGTGCACTACCTGGATCACGCGCGGAGGGCAGCGTTCGACAGGCACGCAGCGGCACAACAACGAGGTGACAGTATGAGCTCCAGCTTCAAACTCTCCGCCGTTCCAGTTGTCGCTTCTCTCGCTTGCGCGCTTTCTTGCGGCATGCTCGCGCCGGCCGCCTACGCGGCCACGCCGATCACGGTGACGTCGCAATCCGCGCTCGACGGTCCGATTCGCTACACGGTCCGCGTCACATCGAAACAGTTCGGCAATTCGCAGGAAACCCGCACGATCCGCTCGGGGCAGTCGGACGACTTCACGTGGAAAACCGTGCCACCGGGCGGTGCCGTTCCCGCGAGCGATGCGTGCCCGAACTACGCGTCTTTGCCGCTCGATTCGAATGGCGCAATGATTCGCCAGACGCAGATACGGCTTGCGCCCGTCGTCGGCGAAGATGGGACGGCGACCGTGCAGTTGAGCTTTCAGGCGCACAAGCCGGACGGCACGAAGACGGTCACGGCGGGCGGCAAATCGATCAAGTGTCCGAACGATGTCAGCGTGAGCCAGGTGCTGCGTTTCACCATGCCGGTGAACGGCAGCACCAAAACGCTGACCCTTAGCGACGGCACCACGGTCGCGATCAGCGCCAAACGCTAAAACGGCTCCCGCTTTGCACCGCCGATAAAAGCCCGCGCGGTTCAGCGCCGCGCGGCACCTCGCTCGAGAAGCCGCGCCGACAAAAAGCGGTGTTCCGCCGAAAAGAGCCGCCGGTAGGTAAGCAGCACCGCGCCCACGGTTCCGAGTGCCGACGAAGCGGCGATCAGGAACATGATCACGATCTGATAACGCACCGCCTGCAGCGGCGACTGGCCCGCCAGCACCTGGCCTGTCATCATGCCGGGCAGGCTCACCACGCCGACCACGGCCATCTGGTTGAGCGTCGGCATCATGCCGGCGCGCACGGCCTGACGCGCGGGCGCCTGCGCGGCTTCCCAGCGGGTCGCGCCGAGCGCGAGCGCCATGTCCACGCGGTCGCGCCGCGCGGTGAGTTCCTCGGTCATGCGCTCGATGCCGAGCGAGACGCCCGTAAGCGTATTGCCGAGGATCATGCCGAGAATCGGAATCGCATACTGCGGCTCATACCAAGGGCGAATGCGGATCACGACAAAAAGCCCGACCGCGGCCACCAGCCACGAACTGACCCAGATCGACAGCACGCTGTCCGCGCGTTGTCCCGCGTAGGTGCGGCTGCCGCGCTGCGCGCCCGCGAAGCCCGCAATCAGCGTCATCAGGATCATCAACGGCAGCACGACGAACCAGTGGTCATAGCGGAAGACCCAGCCGAGCACATAGCCGATGGCGAGCAGCTGCACGACGGTGCGCACGGCGGCCCACGCAAGCTTGCGTTCCAGATCGAGCTTGAGCGCGACCGATACCGCGCCGTTCACGACGATCAGCAACGCGGCGATCGCGACGTCCCAGAGACTCAGGTTTTGCAGGGTCATCGGCTGGATGCTCCGGGGGGGCAGACGACGGCGGGCTCGTCGAGCGTGCCGGCCCGCATCGTCAGATGGCGCTCGCTCATGCGCGCGGCCTGCGCCGGATCGTGCGACACCCAGATCGAAGCACGCGCGTCGGGCGCCGCATCGAACCAGGCGCGCACGAGCTCTTCGATCGCGCGTGACGACTCGGGGTCGAGCGAAGCAGTGGGTTCGTCGAGCAGCAGCACTTCCGGGGCGAGTTGCAGCACGCGGATGAGCGCCGTAATCTGCGCTTCGCCGCCCGACAGCTCGCTTGCGCGCTTGTCGAGGAAGTCGCTGCCGCGGCCCGCCTGCGCGGCGAGACTCGCCGCGTGGCCGCGCTCGAAGCGCACGTCGCGATAGGCGCGCAGCTCGAACGGATAACGCAGATTGTCTTCGACGGTGCCGTCGATCAGCGCGGGCCGCTGCCGGATATACGCGACGCTGCGCCGGTAGCGCGGAATCGCCGCGCGGGCGATACGCGCGCCGTGCCACCGGATGCATCCGGCATCGAGCGGATCGAGGAGCGCGAGCGCGCGCAGGAACACGCTTTTGCCGGAGCCCGACGGACCGGTGATGGCGACGCGGTCGCCCACGTGGAGCGCGAACTGCGTGGGCTGCAATAGCGTCTCGCCGCGCAGCGCGTCGCGCCGGACGATGCCGTCGGCAAGAACGAGGGGAACGTCGGTCATGGCAAAGAATGGGCGCAGCCCGCGTTGAGCGATGCAGCATGATAAAGGCAGGGCGCGCGACGTGTGCCGCGGTGCGCAAGTGACGCGCCTTCACGCAGGCGCAGCATTAAGCGTACGCTCATGAGCGGGCACAAAATCTGCTGGACTGCCCATAACCAGAAAAGCGCGGGAGCGTTGAATGGCAGGGTCGGGCACAATCGGAAGACGGGTCGGCAAAGTCGCCGCATGGATCGTGGCGATCATCGTCATTCTCGTGGTTGCGCTCACGGTTTTCATCCTGACGTTCGACTGGAACCGCGCGCGGCCCTATGTCAACGACAAGGTCACGCAGGCTATCGGCAGGCAGTTCACGATCAACGGCGATCTGAAAGTCGGCTTTCGTCATGCCGTCGGCGAGACGGGCTGGAAAAGCTGGGTGCCTTGGCCGCGCTTCTCGGCGGCGAACATCACGATTGCCAACCCGGACTGGGCCAAGCGCCCGCAGTTCGCGACCCTCGACGAAATCGATTTCCAGGTGAAGGTGCTGCCGCTCCTCGCGCACGACATCGTCATTCCCGCGATCAACCTCGTGAATCCTTCCGTCGATCTCGAACGCATGGCGGATGGCCGCAACACCTGGACCTTTCAGCTGCCCCAATCGAAAAAGCCGTCGGAGTGGAAGCTGCAGCTGCATGACATTGTGTTCGCGAAAGGCAACATCGCGCTCTCGGACGAACAGAAAAAGGTCGACGCGCAGATCGTGGTCGATACGCTCGGCAAGCCGATCCCGATCGGCGAGGCGATGAAGCAGCAGGAAGACGCGTCGCGCAAGGCATCGGCGGAAGCGGTAGGCAAGGAGGGCGCGAAGAAGTTGAGCGCCCAGGCCGAGGCGCAGGCGGCCTCCGCCGCGTCGGCTGCGTCTGCCGCGGCGGCGTCCGGGGCGTCGGCTACCGACATCCATGCTTCCGGCACCACGGCGGCCACGGGCGCGTCGGGTGGACTCGTCGCCGGCGGTTCGAAGGGCGCGAGCGCGGCTGAGCGGGCGGGCGCAAGCACTCCAGCGGTGGCGGCGGCGAGCGGTGCGAGCAGTGCCAGGGATGCCAGCGCGGCGCGCGGCGGCCCGCGCGATATTCCGCCGTATGCGATCGGCTGGACCTTGAAAGGCACGTACAACAGGACGCCGGTTTCAGGCAGCGGCAAGGTGGGCGGCGTGCTGGCGCTGCAGGACGCGACCCGGCCGTTTCCCGTGCAGGCGGACGTGAAGGCCGGCGACCTGCACGTGGGCCTCGTCGGCACTATCACCGACCCCGCGCATCTTGCCGCTGTCGATCTGCGCCTGTGGGTGCAAGGCAGCAGCATGGCGAAGCTCTATTCGCTCACGGGCGTGACCTTGCCCGACACGCCGCCTTATGCCACGGAAGGACGTCTCGTCGGCCAGTTCAAGACAAGCGGCAACGTTTTCAAGTATGAAAACTTTACAGGCCGCGTGGGCGGCAGCGACCTCAATGGTTCGCTGACGTACACGGCCCGTCGACCGCGCCCGCTGCTGCAGGGCGAACTCGAGTCGCGCCTGCTGCAGTTCTCCGATCTTGCGCCGGTGATTGGCGCGGACTCGAACGCGAGCAAGGCAAAGCGCGGCGATGCGGCAAGGCAGCCTGCCGACAAGGCGTTGCCGGTCGAGGAGTTCCGCACCGACCGCTGGAAGGCGATCGACGCCGACGTGAAGTTCACCGGCCGGCGCATCATCAAGAACGTCAATCTGCCGATCAGCGACCTGTACACGCACATTGTGATGACCGACGGCGTGCTGTCGCTGGAGCCGCTCAAGTTCGGCGTGGCCGGCGGCACGCTCGCGTCCGACATTCACCTCGACGGCAGCGGCGCGCCGCTCAAAGCGCGCTTTGCGACCGCCGCGCGGCATCTCAAGCTGAAGCAGCTGTTCCCGAACTTCAAGACCATGCAGAACGCGCTCGGCGAAATCAACGGCGACGCCTCGCTCACGGCGACAGGCAATTCGCCGGCTGCGCTCGCGGCCACTTCCAACGGCGAGGTGAAGGCGCTCGTGACCGAGGGCACGGTGAGCCGTTTGCTGATGGAAGCCGCAGGGCTCAACGTCGCGAACGTCGTGTATGAAAAGCTCTTCGGCAATCGCGACGTGAAGATCAACTGCGCGGCCGCCGACTTCGTCGCGACCAACGGCGTGCTGGAGTCGCGTGTGTTCGCGCTCGATACCGACGACGCCGTAATCGACATCGACGGCACCGTCAACCTGCGCGACGAGACGATGGACCTCGGCGTGCATCCGCATACGAAAGGCTTCAGGGTCTTCTCGCTGCGCTCGCCGCTGTATGCGAAGGGCACTTTCAAGAACCCGCATGTCGGCGTGAACGCCGCCGCGCTCGCCTTGCGAGGCGGCGCGGCAGTCGGCCTCGGTCTTATCAATCCGTTTGCGGCGCTGCTGCCGCTGCTCGCGCCGAGCAACAACAAGCCGTTGCCGTGCGCGCAACTGCTGTCGCAGGTGCGGCAGGCGCCGAAGGCGCCGCCGCCGGGCATGAAGCAGCCGCCCAAGTCCGCGATTTCGCTCGAGGGCGCGCCGGTCAACAAGCGTTCGTCGGATGGCGCCGCGGGTGCGTCCGCCGCTTCGGCGCCCGCACCCGCGCAACGCAAGGCGGCACCGGCGTCGCCCACGAGCGCAGCCGAGTACAAGGGAAGCTGAGGCGCTTTCCTGTTTCCGCTGACAACTGTTGAGGGGGAATTCGGCGGCGAGCTTTCTTTCTTCTTTCTGTTGCGGTTCAGCGTGCCTTCGACATTACGCCGATGTCGAAAGCAACTGACTCATTGGCGCGAACGAATCGTGCGAACGAATTTCGGCACCGAGGCGCCGCCCAATGCGCTCCCATGCGCCGCCGGTGGAAAACGCAAGTCGCCTAGCGCAACGAGCGTGGCGTTGCGTCGCCTGCTGCGTCCTGCCGGCGCACGCCGCGACGCGCACCCACGCGTGTCGCGCCGAACTCGGCCAGGATTTTGCCGCGCGCACGGCTGGCAAATACCAGGAACCCGAAGCCATCGGCTTCATACCAATAGCCGCCGTTCTCGAGACCGTCGAGCGGTTGTTCCAATGCATTGGTAATGGATTCGATGCACCGCCGCCGCAGTTCCGCCGCAGCCGGATAGGGCGGATGGGCGCCGCGCACACTGCACAGAAGCACGTCGAGCCCGGGTAGCACATGGGCATACAGGACCGGCTCGTCTTGAGCGCGAGCACGTGCGATCTTGGTGTCGAGTTGACCGAAGGGCTTGAAATGCCGCAGCACCGCGAGGAACGACTCATCGCCGTCCACCTTCGCGCGTCTACGCTTTTTCGGGAAGGACATAAAAATTCGCCTGAAAAAGAATTGCAAGAAACGCAGCGTCCTCATGCGACAACTCCCGGCTTCGCGCGCCGCACGTCGATCTTTTATAGCATACGACAAGGCCGGATTCACGATGATTCGACGATCCCGCCGCCTCACCGCCTCCCGCACGAATCATGCCGAACCGCCTCGCCGCGCGCCTGAGCATTCCAGCACATCTGACTCCATCATAGACGCACGGGGCGCCGAAAAAACATCTTGTACCAATAAAAAAGTCATTTTCATGTGGGCCGGGACATTCTTGCCTCACGTTGAAATCTTGCCGATTCACGTCGATAATGGCCCGTCCGGCTGGCGCGTTCCCGCGAGTCGCCGCAGCGTGAACGACCTTCGGGCGAACATGAAATTAGTCACCAAGGGTCTGTTGCTGATCGCAGTGCCTAGCCTCGTCGAACTGGCGCTTCTCGGCGTTGTCTTCGACACGCAGGAGCAGACAGCGCAGGCCGCGCAATGGGTTACCACCAGCAAGCAGATTCTTTATCAGTCGTCGGCGCTCGTCGATCCGCTGCTGCGTCAGGCCGCCCGGGTTCGCACCGGCATGGTGACCGGCGACGCCGCGCTGCTTGACCGCCACACGGTGTGGATCGACGTGAGCGACCGTTTGTCGAAGCTCGACGCACTGGTGGCGGACACGCCGCAGCAAGTGCAGCGTGTGCAGAACATGAGACGCGCGGTCGACGCCTATCGCGCGCAGACCGTCAGGATTTCGGAGGCGTTGCACGACGGGCAGAACCCGCGGTCGCTCGCCGCGCTGGAGAGCGGGGCGCTGCCGCAGCCTATCGTCGTGTTTCGCGACGAACTCGCGGCGTTCGGCGAAGAGGCCTCGCGTCTCGATGCCGAGCGCTCGGCGGCGCTCGCGCGGCGCCGCGAGCGTCAGCAATATGCGTTGATCGCCGCCGTGATCGGCTCCATGCTGATCTGGGCCGGCACCGCAGTCGTGTTCGCGCGCAGCATCGGCCGGCGTTTCGAGGTGCTGACCGATAACGCGGAGCGCCTGGGCAACGGGCGGCCGCTCGCCGCGCGCCTGTCCGGCACGGACGAAATCGCGGCGCTGGACGCCGTGCTGCACGAGACCGGCGCGCGTCTGCGCGAGGCGGAGGCCGAGCAGGCCTCGCTCAAGCAGCGTCTCGAAGCGCGCGCGCAGGAACTCGCCGGCGTCAATGAGGAACTGCGCCAGGAGACGCAAGACAACGAAATGTTTATCTACAGCGTATCGCATGATCTGCGATCGCCGCTCGTGAACCTGCAGGGTTTCTCGAAGGAGCTGCAGGTTTCGTGCGACGAGCTGGACCGCATCGTCGTGGAAGCAGGCCTGCCGGCAGCGGAGCATAAACGGATGGCGCATATTCTCGACGGCGACGTGCGCGAATCCCTGCAATACTTGCGGGGTGCCGTTACGCAAGCGGCCGCCATCATCGAGGCGCTGCTACGCATTTCGCGTGCGGGCCGGCTCGAATATCAGTGGCAACGGGTGAGCGTCGCGCGCGTGGTGGTGCGCATCGTCGACAATCTGCAAAGCGCCATTGAGGCGCGCGGCGCGGTGGTTACCGTGCGCGATTTGCCGCCGGCCTGGGGCGACCCGGCCGCGATAGAACAGATCTTCAGCAACCTGATTGGCAATGCGTTGAATTACCTCGACCCCGCGCGCAGCGGGCGCATCGAAATCGGCGCGCTCGAACCGGAACCCGTGGAGGCGAGCGGGCCGCGCCCGCTGCGCATGCGCACCTACTACGTGCGCGATAACGGCCTCGGCATTCCGGCCGCGTATATGTCGAAGGTGTTCCGCGCGTTTCAACGTCTGCACGTGGATGTGGCGCGCGGCGACGGCGTCGGTCTGGCCGTGGTGCGGCGCACGGTGGAGCGGCATGGCGGGCGAGTGTGGGTGGAGTCCGCGGAAGGCGCGGGGTCGACCTTTTTCGTGGTGTTGCCGGAACAGCCCGCGCGTCTCTAGCTTGCGCGGGGCGAATGGAAACTTGCACTGCGTGATTCGGGCGGCACGACCTCGGCGCCGCATTGCAGGAACCGGGCGGGAACTGGGAGAACGGAGGGCATATGAGTCACGGGGAAACGGTCAGCATCGTACTGATCGAAGACGACGACGGCCATGCCACGCTCGTCGAACGCAATCTGCGCCGTGCCGGCATTTCCAATGGTTTCGTGCGCTTTCGCGATGGTCAGCAGGCGCTCGATTATTTCTTCGGCGGAGAGGCAGGCGGCGAGAGTGCGCCGGGCGCGCATCCGCAACCGGAAGATCTGAGGAATTCCGTCGTGCTGCTCGACCTGAAGATGCCGCGCGTGGACGGCTTCGAGGTGTTGCGGCGTCTGAAGGAGTCGCCGCAAACCGCACCCGTGCCCGTGATCGTGCTGACCACCACGGACGATCCGCGCGAAATTGCCCGCTGCTACGAACTGGGCTGCAATGTCTACATCACGAAGCCCGTCGAGTACGATGCATTTATAGAAGCCGTGCGCCGCCTCGGGTTTTTCCTGCAGGTGGTCAAGCTGCCGTCCGGGCATCGGTTCGCGTCGTCGTCATGACGTGCGTGAATTGGTCACATACTCTATAAAACGACTATACGAAGATTGCGCATGACCGAAGACGTGTCTCCGCAGCCGGCCGCCTCCATTCTCGTCGTCGACGACGACGAGGGTATCTTGCGGCTCGCACGCAAATCGCTCGAACGCGCCGGCTGCCGGGTCGCGGTCTGTGCGAGCGTGGAGGCTGCGCGCGAACGGCTCGCCTTAGGCGGGCTCGATCTGCTGGTGCTCGACTACCAGTTGAGCGGACCGGAAACCGGCCTCGACTTCTTTCGCCGGCTGCGCGCGGAAGGCGTGCGCATTCCAGCCATCCTCGTGACCGGTTTTACGGATGAATCGCGTGTAATCGAAGCGCTGCGCGCGGGCGTGTCCGACGTGGTGCCGAAATCCGGCGATTACCTCGATTACCTCCCCGAAGCGGTGGAGCGGGTGCTTTCGCAAGTGCGTCTGCAACGCGCGTCGGACGAAGCGCTCTTGCTGCGCGATCGCGAGCAGCATTACCGCAATCTTTCCGAAGCGCTGCCGCATCTGGTGCTGACCTGCAATGCCACGGGCGACTGTGACTTCCTCTCCAAGCAGTGGTATGACTACACGGGGCTCGCCGAAAACAGCTCGCACGGTCTCGCCTGGCTCGACGCCGTGCATCCCGAGGACCGCGAGGAAGTGCGCCGCAGCTGGCTGAAGGCGGTGGCCGGTCACGCGGGCACCTATCGGCATGAACTGCGGATTCGCCGCCATGACGGCGAATACCGCTGGTTCGACGCACGCATGGTCGCCACACGCGACAACGACGGCAACATCAGCAAATGGTTCGGCAGTTGCACGGACGTTCATTCCGAGCGCGAGGCGATGCAGGAGCGCGAACGGCTGCTCGCTTCGGAGCAGGCGGCGCGGCAGACGGCCGAAGAAGCGAACCGCGCGAAAGACCGCTTTCTCGCGATGCTGTCGCACGAACTGCGCACGCCGCTCACACCGGTGCTGGCCGGCGCGAGCGTGCTCGAAATGATTCCGGACCTGCCGGACCAGGCGCGCGCGAGCGTGCGCATGATTCGCCGCAACGTGGAACTCGAAGCGCGCCTGATCGACGATCTGCTCGACCTCACGCGCGTGGCCAACGGCAAGCTGCGCCTGTCGCTCGAAACGGTCGACGTGCACGAGGTGATCGACAGCGTGCTCGAACTTTTTCGCAGCGAAATCCAGGTGAAGCAGCAGGACGTGCACGTGCACAAGGACGCGACGCATCACTACGTGCTCGCCGACCGCGCGCGCCTGCAGCAGATGCTGTGGAACCTGATTCGCAACGCCGCCAAGTTTACGCCCGACGGCGGCCATATCTATGTGCGCACGCGCGACGAGCGCATGCACGTGCAGATTTCGGTGGAAGATACCGGCATTGGCATCGAGCCCGAACAGATCGGCAAGCTGTTCAATGCGTTCGAGCAGGGCGATCAGAAAATGACGCGGCAGTTCGGCGGCCTGGGGCTCGGTCTCGCGATCACCAAGGCGCTCACCGACGTGCATGGCGGGACCGTCACCGCGCAAAGTCCGGGCGCCCATTGCGGCGCGACGTTCACGATCACGCTGCCCACCGCGGCCGCGCCCGCGCGGACCTCGCAAGCGGTCATACCTGAGCCTGTCCATCCGGCCGGTGTACTTAACATTTTGCTGATCGAAGATCACGTCGATACCGCCGAAGTCATGGGGCAGCTCATTAGCACGCTCGGCCACGATGTGACGACCGTGGGCCGCGTGGACGACGCACTCGCAGCCACCCAGTTGCAGACTTTCGATCTGGTCATCAGCGACGTCGGCTTGCCTGACGGCACGGGCCTCGACTTCATCAAGGCGTACCGCGAGCGTTCCGACGTGCCGGCGGTCGCGCTGACCGGGTTCGGCACCGACGAAGACGTACGCCGTTGCCTTGCCGCCGGCTTCACCTCGCATTTGACGAAGCCCGTCAATTTCGCGCAGCTGGAAACGATGATCGAGAACGCGATCAATCTGAAGGCCCAGAAGGCAAGCTAGCGCGCGGCGCCTTCCGCCTTCCATGCCTGTGCATCAAGAGAAAGGCCTGTCGCGACGGTGTCGCAACAGGCCTTTTGCTTTCGACGGCGTGCCGCGAGGCTTCGCTTAGCGCGGCGAGTTTTTCAGCGAGTCGCGGATTTCACGCAGCAGCACAATGTCTTCGGGCGGCGGGGGCGGTTCCGACGGCGCGGCGTCGGCCGGTTTGCGCAGATTGTTGATGAACTTCACCATCAGGAAAATGATGAAGGCGAGGATGATGAAGTTGATGAGCACGGTAATGAACGAGCCGTAGCCGAATACCGCGACGCCCGCTGTCTGCAAGTCTTTATACGATTCGGGATTGCCTTTGAAACTGGCCGGAATGGCGCCGAGGCGAATGAATTTGTTCGAGAAATCGAGGCCGCCCGTGGCAACGCCGACCACCGGCATGATCAGGTCTTTCACGACTGAATTGACAATGGTGGAGAACGCGCCGCCGATGATCACACCGACCGCCAGATCCATCACGTTGCCCTTGAGGGCAAATTCCTTGAATTCCTTGACCATGCTCATAGGGGGTTCCTCCCGAATATCGATGACTTAATCATACCAATCTGAGACGGATAGGCCAGCCCTTCGGCCGCGAAACTGGATGGATGCGCGAGGATCGTTTCGATTCAGCGTGGCTGCAAAGCGCGAGTTAGTCCGGAAACTGCGACGCGCTGTGTCGCGCCCGTTCGATGTGCGCCGCAAAAGTGACCGGGTCGGTGTTCGTGCCGCACAGCAGAACTCCCACGCGTTTGCCCTGCAGCTTTTCGCGCAGCGGTCCGACGAGCGCAGCGGTGGCTGCCGCACACGCCGGTTCCACCGCGAGCTTCAGTTGTCCGAACAAGGTCAGCATGGCCGCGCGGAGCTGATCGTCGGAAACGGTCACGATTTCGTCGATGTGACGGCGGCACAGCTCATAGCTGTATTCCTCGGTATGCGGAGCCATCAGCGAATCGGCGATACTGTGCATGTGGCCCATCTTGACCGTGTGCTTCGCGGCGAAGCTCCTGCTCATCGCGTCGGCGCCTTCAGGCTCGACACCGAACACGTGCACGCCGGGATTCGCGAGGCGCATTGCCGTGGCCACGCCGGCCGCAAGACCGCCGCCGCCTATCGGCACGATCACCGCTTCGAGGTCGGGCGTCTGCGTGGTCCATTCGTAGCCGAGCGTGGCCGAACCGAGCACCGTGCGATAGCCGTTGAACGGATGCACGAAGTAGCGGCCTTCCTCCGCCTCGATGCGGCGCACGAGTTCGAAAGCCTCGGCGAGATCTTCGGCGAACACGATCTCCGCGCGATAGTGGCGGCACAGCGCGACCCGCGCCGGGTTGGCCGCGCGAAACAGCACGACCTTGGCGCTGATGCCGAGGCGCATCGCCGCATACGCGACCGCCACCGCATGATTGCCGCCCGACACGCAGGTGACGCCCGCGCTGCGCTGCGCTTCGTCGAGCGCGAGCAGGTTCGTGAATGCGCCGCGCGCCTTGAAACTGCCGCCCGCCTGCAGCAGCTCAAACTTGAAGTTCACCACCGTGCCTTCGAGCGACGCGAAGTCCTGCCTGTCGAAAACCGGCGTTCGCGACACCCACGGCGTCAGCGCAAAATGCTGCGCGGCGATGTCGTCGAGCGTGGGGATCGGCTCGCCGTCGATCGTATGGTCGGTGTGCTGCGGCGTGGCGGTTGACATGGCGTTGACGGAAATGGGTTGATGAAGAACGCTCGAGGCGTCTGTTCCCTGCGTCTATTTCGCGGCTTGCGCTTGACTCACGCGCCGCACTCAATGCGCCTGCGCTTCCACCGACATGCTGTGAATGAACTTGCGCAAAAAGCGCTCGCATTCCACGAGCTGATCCAGCGCGACGAACTCGTTTGCCTTGTGCGCCTGCTGGATGTCGCCGGGCCCGCACACGATGCTCGGAATCCCCGCTAGCGAAAACAGCCCGGCTTCCGTGCCATACGCGACCTTGCGCTTGTCCTGGTCCGCGGTGAGCGCGCGCACGAGCTGGGTAATGGCTGCCTGTTCGGACGAGTCGAGTCCGGGCGCCGCTGCGATCTTCGTGATCTCGATCGCGGCCGACGGATGCTCGCGCAACATTTTCGGCAGCAGCGTTTCGCGGGCGTATTGCTCGATGCGCGCGAAAATCGGCTCGGGGTCGAGCGTGGGCAGATTGCGGAACTCGAACTGGAACTTGCATTCGGCCGGCACGGTATTGATCGCATTGCCGCCGACGATCGTGCTGGTCTGCGCGGTGGTGAAGGGCACGTCGTACAGTTCGTCGAAGGGACCTTGCTCGCGGAACCGATCGGCCATGTCGCGGATATAGCAGATGAGGCGCGCCGCATATTCGATGGCGTTCAGCCCCTTCGGCGTGAGCGACGAATGCGCCGCCTGGCCGCGCACGCAGCACTGGTAAGCGTTGATGCCCTTGTGCGCCACGATGGGCCGCATGCTGGTCGGTTCGCCGACGATGCAGCCGTCCGGCTTCACGCCGCGCTTCATCAGATCGGCGATCATGAGCGGTGCGCCGGCGCAGCCCACTTCCTCGTCGAACGACAGGGCGAAGTGAATCGGTTTGGCAAGCTTCGCACGCTGCATGTCGGGCACGAGCGCGAGCGCCGCGCCGATGAAACCCTTCATGTCGCAGGTGCCGCGGCCGTAGAGTTTATCGCCGCGAATTTCGGGCTTGAACGGGTCGCTGTCCCACTGCTGGCCGTCCACGGGCACGACGTCGGTATGGCCCGACAGGACGACGCCGCCGCTGGTTTCGCCGTCGTGCGCGGGGATCGTCGCGAAGAGGTTGGCCCATTTGCCGCTCTCGTCGTGCGTGAGCGTGGCTTCAATGCCCGCGCCGCGCAATTCGTCGCGCACGGTTTCGATCAGGCCGAGATTCGGGTTGCGGCTCACCGTGTCCATCGACACGAGACGGGTAACCCAGGGAAGCGAGACGGGCGTGACGCCGGAGGCGGAAGCGGATGAAGCGTTGGCGGATGCTGGCGAGGACTGCGCTGAATCAGCGACGTGAGACATGACGGGGCTCCGGCATTTGAGTCTTTCGATCATACCCAAAAAACGCCGTGCCGTATGCCGTCCAGTGCGCCGTCGGCATGCCGCGCTCATGTTGCGGCGCGCGCATGGCGCGCCGCAACATTGCCGAAAACGCTAGACGTCCTGCGGTTTTCTGCGTTGCCGTGGCCGTGGTCACCGTGGCGGACAACGCGCGGCCAGCGATGACGCAGCCCTATCCATGCAACCTCGCGGCCGCCTAGCGCGCCGCCGTGGCCGCCGCGGTGCCGCGGCTCGGCGAACCGAGCGCGCGCAAGGTCTCCTTCACGGTCGCAACGCGCACGGCAAGATCGGGACTGCGCGTTTCGATGCGCAGCTTGTCCTGGCCCGCCAGCTTGATGTGCTTGTGCTTTTGCACCATCTCGATGATACGCATGGCGTCGACGGGCGGATTCGGAATGAACTGCAGGCCGATCACGGCTTCGCCCGCGTCGATCTTCGAGATGCCCAACGGCTTGGCCGCGAGCCTCAGCCGATGGGTTTCCACGAGCGCCAGCGCCTGCGGCGGCAGCTTGCCGAAGCGGTCGATCAGCTCTTCCTGAATGCCGTCGATCGAATCGTTGTGCTCGCAATTCGCGAGCCGCTTGTAGAGCGACAGACGCTCCTGCACGTCGCCGCAATAGTCGGCGGGAAGAATGGCCGGTGCGTGCAGATTGATTTCGGTGGTCGCGGCGAGCGGCGCGGTCAGGTCCGGCTCCTTGCCGTCCTTCAGCGCCTTCACCGCGTCGTTGAGCATGTCCGTGTACAACTGGAAGCCGATTTCGTGAATTTCGCCTGACTGCTTGTCGCCGAGCACTTCGCCCGTGCCGCGAATTTCCAGGTCGTGCATGGCCAGATAGAAGCCCGAGCCGAGTTCCTCCATCTGCTGGATCGCTTCGAGACGGCGCTGCGCCTGCTTCGTCAATCCCTGCGGATCGTGCACGAGCAGATACGAATAGGCCTGGTGATGCGAGCGTCCCACGCGGCCGCGCAACTGATGCAGCTGCGCGAGCCCGAACTTGTCCGCGCGATGAATCAGGATCGTGTTCGCGCTCGGCACGTCGATGCCGGTTTCGATAATCGTCGTGCACAGCAGCACGTTCGCACGCTGCGCAACGAAGTCGCGCATCACGCGTTCGAGCTCGCGCTCGTGCATCTGCCCGTGCGCGACCGCGATGCGTGCTTCGGGCACGAGTGCCTCGAGCATTTGCCGGCGATTTTCGATGGTCTCTACTTCGTTGTGCAGAAAGTACACCTGGCCGCCGCGCTTCAGTTCGCGCAACATGGCTTCGCGGATCACGCTTTCTTCCTCGCGACGCACGAAGGTCTTGATCGCAAGGCGCTTTTGCGGCGCCGTCGCGATCACCGAGAAATCGCGCAGGCCTTCGAGCGCCATGCCGAGCGTGCGCGGAATCGGCGTAGCGGTGAGCGTGAGCACGTCGACCTCCGCGCGCAAGGCCTTGAGCGCCTCTTTCTGCCGCACGCCGAAGCGATGCTCCTCGTCGATGATCACGAGCCCGAGCCGCTTGAACTGCACGTCCGACGAGAGCAGCTTGTGCGTGCCGATCACAATGTCGACACTGCCTTCGTTGATCTGCTGGATCGCGGCGTTCACTTCCTTCGTCGACTTGAAGCGCGACAATTCGGCGATGCGCACCGGCCAGTCGGAGAAGCGGTCCGTGAAGGTTTGCGTGTGCTGTTCGGCGAGCAGCGTGGTGGGCGAGAGGAGCGCGACCTGCTTGCCGCCCATCACCGCGATGAACGCCGCGCGCAACGCGACCTCGGTCTTGCCGAAGCCCACGTCGCCGCACACGAGGCGATCCATCGGCTTGCCGCTCGTCATGTCGCCGATCACCGCCGCGATGGCCGCGGCCTGGTCCGGCGTTTCCTCGAAGCCGAAGCTCTCGGCGAACTTCACGTAGTCTTTCGGTTCGAGCGCGAACGCGTGACCCGAGCGCGCCGCGCGGCGCGCGTAAAGGTTCAGCAACTCGGCGGCGGTATCGCGGATCTGCTGCGCGGCCTTGCGCTTGGCCTTTTCCCATTGGCCCGAACCGAGCGAGTGCAGCGGCGCGCTTTCCGGGTCGGCGCCGCTATAACGCGAGATCACGTGCAATTGGGCGACAGGCACGTAGAGCTTGCTGTCGCCCGCGTATTCGAGGTGCAGGAACTCGGTCTCGCCTTCGCCGAGGTCCATGGTGACGAGGCCCATGTAGCGGCCGATGCCGTGCTGCGAATGCACGACCGGATCGCCGACTTTGAGCTCGGACAGATCGCGCACCATCGAGTCGACGTTGCTCGCCTGTTCCTGGCGGCGGCGCCCCGCGCGCCGCGCGAGCGGCCCGTAAAGCTCGGTCTCGGTGATGATCGCGATGCCGTCCGCCGGCACGGCAAAGCCGTTTGCAAGCGGCGCCACACCGAGCGAGAAGCGCGCGTCGCCGGTCAGCCAGTCCTGGAAGCTGTCGCTCGACGCAGGTTTCAGATGGTTGTCCGCGAGCAGTTGCAACAGCGTTTCGCGCCGGCCCGCCGATTCCGCGGCGAACAGCACGCGGTTCGGCGTGGTGTCGAGGTAAGCGCGCAACGCGGAAACCGGATCGTCCGCGTGACGGTCGATGGCGAGGTTCGGCAAAGGCGTCGACCAGCCGCCGCCCGCGTTGACCGGCAGCACGAGGCGCGCGAAGGGTTTGGCGAGCGTGAAGAAGTCCTCGTCCGTGAGAAAGAGGCGCTGCGGCTCGAGAATAGGCCGGTCGCGATCGTGCGACAGGAAGTTGTAGCGCTGCTTCGTGTCGTTGTTAAAGCGCCGGATCGCCGCGTCCAGATCGCCGACAAACGCGAGTTGCGCGCCGGGCGGCAAATAGTGGAAGAGGGTGGCCGTCTCGTCGAAGAAAAGCGGCAAATAATATTCGATGCCCGCCGACGGGACGCCATTGCCGATGTCCTTATAGATCGACGCGCGGCTCGGATCGCCCTCGAACGTCTCGCGCCAGCGGCTGCGAAACGCGGTGCGCGCGGCTTCGTCAAAGGGAAATTCGCGGCCCGGCAAGAGGCGCACGTCCTTGACCGGATAAAGGCTGCGCTGCGTGTCGGGGTCGAACGCGCGGATCGAGTCCACCTGGTCGTCGAACAGGTCGATCCGGTAGGGCAGGGGCGAGCCCATCGGATAAAGATCGAGCAGCGAGCCGCGCACGCAATATTCGCCGGGACGCACGACCTGGCTCACATGTTCGTAGCCCGCGAGCGTGAGCTGCGCCTTCAGCTTCGCCTCGTCTAGGCGTTCGCCTTGGGAGAACGAGAACGTGTAGGCGGCGAGAAACGACGCGGGCGGCATGCGGTACAGCGCCGTGGTGGCCGGCACGAGCAGGATGTCGCAGCGGCCTTCGCCGAGATCGTGCAGCGTGGCAAGACGCTCGGAAACCAGGTCCTGGTGCGGCGAAAAGGTGTCGTAAGGCAGCGTTTCCCAGTCGGGCAGAAGACGCACGCGCGCTTCGGGCGCGAAAAAGCCGATTTCCTGCGACAGGCGCTGCGCATCCACGGCGCTCTCGCACACGAGTGCGAGCAACGGCACCTTCTCGCGGTAAGCGAGATGGTAGCGGGCGATCAGCAGGGCGTCGGACGAGCCGTGCGTGCCGTCGAAGGCGAAACGCTGGCCGGCTTTGACGAGCGCGACGGGCGAGGAGTACTGCGATGATGCGGCGATATCTGGCATAGAAAAGAAAAGGCGGCCTCGGGCTCACTCGAACGGGCAAGTTTACGCGTGTCGGGGCGTGGATGCGAAGGACCTATTATAAAATCCGTCCTTTACTTTCACCTCGCGGCATCCGCACTCGTGACTTCCCGTCTATTTGCCCTGATTCCGTGCGCAGGCACCGGCAGCCGTTCCGGTGCCGCGATGCCCAAACAGTACCGCACCGTCGCCGGGCGCGACATGTTGCATTACTCGCTTGCCGCATTCGACGCCTGCAGCGAATTCGCGCAAACGCTCGTCGTGATCGCGCCGGACGACCAGCACTTCGACGCACGCCGCTTTGGCGGCCTGCGCTTTGCGGTGCGCCGCTGCGGGGGCGCATCGCGTCAGGCGTCGGTGCTTAACGGCTTGCACGCGCTCACCGAATTCAATGCGCGCGACGACGATTGGGTGCTCGTGCACGACGCCGCCCGGCCGGGCATCACGCCGGGCCTGATCCGCACCCTGACCGGCGCGCTCAAGGACGACGCGGTGGGCGGCATCATGGCCTTGCCGGTCGCGGATACCTTGAAGCGGATCGACGAGGCGTCGGCGGACAGCCGCATTGCCCGCACCGAATCGCGCGACGGCCTCTGGCAGGCCCAAACGCCGCAAATGTTTCGCATCGGCATGTTGCGCGAAGCGATCCTGCGCGCGCAGGCCGACGGCCATGACCTCACCGACGAAGCCAGCGCGATCGAATGGGCCGGCCATGCGCCGCGGCTGGTGCAAGGCAGCCTGCGCAACTTCAAGGTGACGTACCCGGAAGATTTCGATCTGGCCGAGGCGATCCTGCTGCGGCCTTCGGCCACGTAACGGTTGGGTTGTGAGTGGTTGATTTTCAGCTAACAGACTTGTGGACCTGAGGACTTGACGCAGATGGATTTCAGAATTGGACAGGGATATGACGTGCATGCGCTGGTGCCGGGGCGTCCGTTGATCATCGGCGGAGTGACGATTCCGTATGAACGCGGCCTGCTCGGCCATTCGGACGCCGACGTGCTGCTGCATGCAATCACCGACGCGCTCTTCGGCGCCGCCGCGCTCGGCGACATCGGCCGTCATTTCTCCGATACGGACGCGAAATTCGCCGGCGCCGACAGCCGCGTGCTGCTGCGCGAGTGCGTGGCACGCGTGAAGGCCGCCGGTTTTTCGATTGCGAATGTGGACAGCAGCGTGGTCGCACAGGCGCCGAAGCTCGCGCCGCATATCGAGGGCATGCGTGCGAACATTGCCGCCGACCTCGGCCTGCCCACCGAAAAAGTCAACGTCAAGGCCAAGACCAACGAGAAGCTGGGTTATCTTGGCCGCGGCGAAGGCATCGAGGCGCAAGCCGTCGTGCTGCTACTCAAGGATTGACGGGCTTTTTAGCCGGGAGCCTGCTCCGCCGCAATGCACTGCGCGGCGGCATTGATCACCGCCGCAATCCGCCCGACGTCGCGCAACTGGGTGGCACTCATGCCTTCGGCGATCAGCGTGTCGAAGTGCGATTTCACGCAGAAATGACACTTGCCGATAATCGAGGCCGCGAGCGCATACATCTCGAAGCGCCGCTTATCCACGCCGCCATGCGATGCATAGGCGTTCATGCGTAACTGCGCCGGTTGCGATTTCAGGTCCGCGTTGCCGGCCATCTCCACGTACGGATACCAGACGTTGTTCATGCCCATCAACGCGGCGGCGGTCAGGGCGCCCGTGGTTTCTTCGGGAGAGAGCACGCCCGCATTGCGGATCGCATGGACGATCGCCGTGCTTTTCGCGGCGAACGCCGCCGCGAGCGCGACGCCGACCGCGTCGTTGCCTTCTAGCGACGAGCGCGCGATCGTGCCGTCCAGATTCAGCCGGATATCTTTCGCGTAGTCGGGTACGAGCGCCTTAATGGAAGACAAGAATTCCATTGTCATCTCCTATCGGGTTGTCGATAAAAAAGCCCGCTGCTTTTTCAAGCGTGGCGGGCTCGGGCGGGCACGGCTTACAGCGTTGCGCCGCCGACTGCGCGGTTGCACGGACAGAGTTCGTCCGTTTGCAGACCGTCGAGAATCCGCAGCACTTCCTCGGGATTGCGGCCGACGTTCAGGTTGTTTACCGAAACATGCTGGATCGTATTATCCGGGTCGACGATGAACGTGGCGCGCAGCGCAACGCCTGCTTCCTTGTCGCGCACGCCGAGCTGGTCGATCAGCTCGCCCTTCACGTCGCCGAACGAGTAGTGGTTCAGCTTGCTGAGATCCTTGTGCTCGCGGCGCCAGGCGAGTTTCACGAACTCGTTGTCGACGCTGCCGCCGAGCAGCACGGCGTCGCGCTCTTCGAAGTCTTTGGCCAGCTTGGCGAACTCGACGATTTCCGTCGGGCACACGAAGGTGAAGTCCTTCGGATAGAAATAGATGATCTTCCACTTGCCCGGGAACGACTGCTCCGTGATTTCTTCGAACGCCGAGGCGCCGTTTTCCTCATGATTGTTGAAGCCAGGCTTGGCAGCGGTGACGGTGAACGCTTCGAGTTTGTCGCCAACGGTTTTCATGCGAGTGCTCCTTCGTGTGTTGGAAAAAACAGCATGTTGAGGCTACCAGCTCGTCATCACGAGCGCGTGTCAGGGTTTTAAACTATAGCTCTATTGAACTATCGGTTCAATAGTTTTTTCCTAACGAGTCGGATAGTTATTATTCAACGGAGCGGGCATCCGCGGTGCGGGCATCCGGCTGCGGATGCGATGCGGCGCACTGCGCCGCCGATGCGGCTCACGCGCCCTTGGCGAGCGGGAATTCGATGGTGACTTCGAGGCCCGGTCCCGGCGTTCTGTTACGCAGGCGCAGCGCGCCGCGATAACGCCCGACGAGCCGCTGCACGATGGCCATGCCGAGACCGGTGCCGTTCGCCTGCGTGCGCGCGGAATTGACACGATAGAACGGGCGTGTGACGAGCGCGAGTTGGTCTTCCGGAATGCCGGGGCCTTCGTCGACCACCGACAACTCGACGCGCGAGTGCGACACGCGCGTCTCCAGAATGACGTTCGGGATGCCGTCGCCGTCGCTCAGACCGTACTTGCGCGCGTTTTCCAGCAGATTGCCGACGACCCGCCGCATGTCGGTCTCGTCCGCCTCGATCACCGCCGAGGGCGCGAGGCGCGTGATGAGCCGCATGCTGTCTTCGCTTTGCATGCGCGCGGCGAGTTCGCTCGCGATCACGGACAGATCGACCGGCTCCGGCACGCGTTGCACCGGGCGCGCGTAGTCGAGGAACCGGCCGATGATCATGTCCATCTGCTCGATGTCGTCGACCATGGCGTCTTTCGTGCTCTGGTCGGACGGACTCATTTCCGTTTCGAGCCGCAGCCGCGCGAGCGGCGTGCGCAGGTCATGCGAGATACCCGCGAGCATCAGCGCGCGGTCGGCTTCCAGTTGCTCGAGGTCGCGCACCATCTGGTTGAAACTGCGATTGGTTTCGGCGGCTACGCCCATGCCGCGCTCGGGCAGCGGTTCGGGCGACTGCCCCGAGCCGACCTTGCGCGCGGCCATTGCGAGGCGGGCGAACGGCCGGTTCACGAGACTCGTGATGAAGGCCGCGCCGAAGAGCGACAGCGCGAGCGCGAACACGCCCCAGCCGGCCCACTGCAGACCTGTCGCGTTGTCGAGCTGATCGCGGTCGAGCGCAACCCAATAGTCGTCGTCGTCGATCTTGAAGCTGATCCAGACGCCGGGGATATCGTTCACGCTTTGCGCGATCACGGTGTCGTCGCCGAGACGGCCGCGAATGTCATGTTCGATCAGCCGGTTCAGCGACTCGTCGGGCTGCAGCTTGAACTTGTCGGTGGTTTCGCGCGGATACACGCGCACCCCTTCATTGCTTTCCAGGTCCTGCAGCAGGGCGCGCCGCAAGTCGGGATCGGAATAGAGGAGTGCGGTGCGCGTGAGCTTGACGATGGCGACGAGTTGCAGCGCCACGCGCTGTGCGCGCGGCTCGCGTTCGATCACCCGGAAGCTCTGGAACCAGGCAGCGAGACTGACCGCGATCAACAGCGCGATCAGCAGAAAGGTCCGCCAGAAAAGGCCGCCGAACGCGAGCGTCAGGAGGCGCCGGTCGATCCGCATGGGCCCTTCTTATCTGAAAACAAAAGCAGGAGGTGTGAACAAACTCAGGCTGCGCCGTCGGGAATGAACACGTAGCCAAGACCCCACACCGTCTGGATGAAGCGCGGGCTGCCCGGGTCCGGTTCGATGAGCTTGCGCAGACGCGAGATCTGCACGTCGAGGCTGCGGTCGAACACTTCATACTCGCGGCCGCGCGCCAGTTCCATCAACTTCTCGCGCGACAGCGGCTGGCGCGGATGACGCGCAAACACCTTGAGCACCGAGAACTCGCCCGTGGTCAGCGGAATTTCCTGGCCGGCCTTGGTGAGCGTGCGGGTCGCGAGATTGAGCGCGAACTCGCCGAACTCGAAAACTTCGGTCGTTTCGGACGGCGCGCCCGGCAACTCCGACGGCGACTGACGGCGCAGCACCGCGTGGATCCGGGCGACCAGTTCGCGCGGATTGAATGGCTTCGGCAGATAGTCGTCGGCGCCCATTTCCAGGCCGACGATACGGTCGACGTCTTCGCCCTTCGCGGTGAGCATGATGATCGGCGTGCGGTCATTGCTGCCGCGCAAACGCCGGCAGATGGACAGGCCGTCTTCGCCCGGCAGCATGAGGTCGAGCACTAGCAGATCGAAGCGCTCACGCACCCACAGCTTGTTCATGGACGGCGCGTTTTCGGCCACATACACGTTGAAGCCCTGTTCGCCGAGGTAGCGGCGCAGCAGATCGCGCAGGCGCGGATCGTCGTCGACGACGAGAATTTTCGAAGGGTTTTTGGTTTCCATGGTCGGCATCTTAGCGCGATTAGAAAGTAGTGCGCGGTTGCATCATTTATCGAGTTACAGTCAGTTACAAAATTTACCCGGCCTGTGGCACGGCGTAAAGCGGCGACAGTTAGACTCCTTTACTGAATGCGGCTGTTCGGTGGATACTTCACTCGACTAAAACCCACGCGCCCGGCTCGTTACCGGGTTTGTCACACGCATTTGAGGTAGCCGGTTGCCGCGCCACGAAGGGAACAACATGAAGGGAGGGGTTTGGCCGAATGTGCGCCTGAGCGTGATTGCACTGGCGGTTGCCGGTACGCTCGCAGGCACGTTGGGACCAACGCTCGCCCACGCCCAGCCTTCTGCCGACAGAGCTGCGAGCGAGCGCGCGCCCAGGCCCGGCACTTCAAAGGCAAACCGTCACAACTCCAGCACCGAGCGGCCGGCATCAGACGTGATGTTGCGCACCGCGGTTCCCCCCGATCTCGATCAGCGCCGTCGCGACGGACATATGACGCCGGACGAGCGTCGTTTGCTGAGGCAGCATATCGAAGACGCCGTGCGCGAGCTGTATAAGCGGTAAGCGCAGCACGGCGGCGCCCGCTGTCGTCTGCTGTCGTCCGCTATGTTATCTGGCGCGCCAGGCAATCCAGAGCTTGCGGATCGGCGTCAATGCAATGCGTTGATGCAGCACGTGATAACCGTCGCGCTCTATTTCCTCGAGCAACGCTAACGCGAGCGCGCCCTGCGCAAGCAGCGTACGCTGCGAGCGGCGCTCGCGTCCCGGCACCGCAGCGAGCGCGGCATGCAAGGCATCGCGCGCGCGCTTCGTCTGAAAGCGCATGAGCTCCGTGAACGCATCGGTATATTTTCGATTGATCAGGTCCGCGGCTGTCACATTGAAGCGCTGCATTTCGTCAATAGGGATGTAGATGCGGCCGTGGCGCGCATCGTTGCCCGTTTCCACCACGAGCTGCGCGAGCAGCAACGCGTCACCCAAGGGCGCAGACCAGGCCGGCGCCTGCGTGCCGTCTGTCGGCACGGCCTTGCTCGCCGCGCGCGCCACCAGCCCCGCGAACGTGCCGCCCACCGTCTGCACATAGCGTCGCAGGTTCGGGTAATCGAGGTAGCGCGCCTGGTCGAGATCCATCTCGAAACCGCTCAGCAGTGCCTGCAATGCCGGGTATTCGGCTTTCACGTCGGGCAGCGTGGCGGTGAGCGCTTTCGAAACCGGGTGCGTGGGCGCGCCCGAAGCGAGCGCGCCCAGTTCGTTTTGCCACCAGGCGAGCTTCGTGCGGCCAATGGCGGGGTCGCTGACTTCCTTAACCGTTTCCTCGAACTCGCGGCGCAGTGCGTACAGTGCGGTCAGGCGCGGTTGACTGGCTGCGGGCGCCTGGCGGAGCGCATAGTAAATGCTCGATCCTGGCGGCGCCGCTTTTTGCTGGCAATATTCGTCGAAATTCACGGCTTGGAATGTGGGGAAGGGCGGGCGATGAGCGCACGGCGTGCATGCGCGAAGCCGAAAATTGTAGCATCGGCGCAGGCGCCGCAGACGTGCGGCCGCATGCGTGGCAGTTGCAGACAAGCGCGAATCAATGCGTTAGAATCTCGCGCTTACGCTTTTGGGCGCGTACCTTCGGACGCCGCGCAGAGCATGCAGGACATCGGGCGAGATGCACAACGCTTGCCCGGCTGCGAGGGTGGCGAAATTGGTAGACGCACCAGGTTTAGGTCCTGACGCCCGCAAGGGTGTAGGGGTTCGAGTCCCCTCCCTCGCACCATTCATCTGTAGCGAAAAACCCCGTAAAGTCATTGGACTCGCGGGGTTTTTTGTTTGGCGGGCCCTCATCGCGCCCGTATCGCGAAGCTTGCTCAGGGTTGCGGCGCGGGCGGCGTGTCGGCGCCGCCGGGCAGGTCGGCCTGCGCGGCGCCTTCGAGAAAGCGCCGGGTCGATTCGAACGCCTGCAACATCTGATCGGGCCACGGCGTTTGAAGCATGACCGCCTGATGGTTTTCGAATGCCGACGACAACAGCTTCGCCAGTTCCGGCGAGCGCAGATGGCGCAGCAGCACGCTGACCGCAATCGCCGTCGCCTGGCTCGCGCCGGCCGTCTGGAGTTCCGAGGCGGTCAGCGCCGCGACCTGTTTGTTGATGTCCACTGAAACTTCCCTGAATAGATTGGATGACTGGAGTGGTGCGCCGCGCGGGTCGACGACCGCCCATAAAGCCGGGCCCGGGCCTGCTGCGGCGGGTCTCGAATTTTGACACGGTTGGCATGTCGGTGCGAAGGCAGTGGCGCGATCAAAGAAACGTAACGCCCGCATAATCGCGTGCCGTTCGCTCAAGTCATTGTTCCGGTAATAGCCGTTTGTGCCCACTTTGATTCGGCAGGCGATCCGGCGGATCCGCTCGATTAATCGGCGCGCATTAGTCGCATAATGGCCGATGACACGCCAGCAGTTGTCGACGGACGCGCGGCAAGACCGTATTTCAATTGGCGTCATTGCCGCCCGTTATGAGCTTCGAGCGGAGTGTCGCTCGAAAAGCCCGCGGCGCATGCTATTGTGCGCGCCGATTTGCGCTGCTTGCGACTGCGGTATTCGCGAATAGTCCGTGCGGGAGCGCCTTGCGATCAAACGATATCGCCGCACAAGACAATAAAAGAGGGTTGCGATGAGCGTGATATTTACCGTGCTGGGCGCTGTGGTCGGGCTGCTGGTTTCCTTGTCGAACGATATTCCGCTGGGGTATGGCGCATTCTTCGGCGCGGTGGCGGGGTTCGCGCTCGCACGCCTGCGCAGCAGAAAGTCGGCGAATGCCGCGCATCGGTCAGTGTCGACGCGTGGCGAATCGGATGCGCGTCGCGATCTCGCGAGCCGCGTCGAGTGGCTGGAGCGGGAGGTCGTTGCACTGCGCGGCGAGATTCGACAGTTGCGCGAAGCCGCGGGTATCGCTTCGGCAGACGGCGACGCGCCCGCGGCAGCGGCAGCAGCGCCGCCCGATCACGCTGCTGGCTTCGCGACGGTTCCCGACGCGGCTTTCGCGGCCGCCAGCAGCCATCCCTATGCCATCCCGCCGCAGGCGCCCGTCGAACTGCAGGCGCCAGTCGAACTGCAGGCGAGCGCGTCGGCAGCGCATGCATCCGCAAGCGTGGAGGCCGACGCATCGACTGACACTGATCGGCGAATTGAAGCCGGAACGTCGGCCGTGACGCCCGTCGCCACGCCGGCCCGCGCCGGGACCGCCGAGACTGTCGAAGCGCCCCAAGTCGCGCCTGCGCCCGCACCGCCGCGCGGCCCGGGCGTCGTCGAGCGCCTTGTCAAAGCAGGCCGCGACTGGCTCTTCGGCGGCAATACGGTGGTGCGCGTCGGCATGGTCGTGCTGTTCTTCGGCATCGCCTTCCTGCTCAAATATGCGGCCGACAACAGCCTCCTGCCGATCGAATTCCGGCTCGCCGGTGCCGCTCTGGCAGCGACGGCCTTGCTCGTGCTCGGCTGGCGTATCGGCGAGCGCCGCGGCGCGTACGGACTCGTGCTGCAGGGCGGCGGCGTCGGCGCGCTGTACCTGACCGTCTTCGCGGCAACCCGGCTGTACCCTCTGCTGCCCGCCGCCGCAGCCTTGCCGCTGATGATCGCGACCTGCGCCCTGAGCGCCTTTCTCGCCGTGCGTCAGAACGCGCCTTCGCTCGCGTTCATGGGCAGCGCCGGGGGCTTTCTCGCGCCGCTCCTGCTGTCTACAGGCGGCGGGAGTCATGTGATGCTGTTCAGCTATTACGCGCTGCTGAACGCGGGCATCTTCGCGATCGCGTGGTTCAAGGCGTGGCGCCCGCTGAATCTGCTCGGCTTCGTCTTCACGTTTTCGATCGGCGCGGCGTGGGGCGCGACGGCCTACCGCCCCGAACTGCTCCGCAGCACTGAGCCGTTTCTGATTCTCTTCTTCGTCATGTACGTGGGCATCGCGCTGCTTTACGCGGTGCGCCGTGAACTGACGCTTAAGCATTACGTCGACGGCACGCTCGTGTTCGGCACGCCGCTCGTCGCAATCGGCCTGCAGGCCGCGCTGATGAGAAACATCGAGTTCGGGCTCGCGTGGAGCGCCGTCGCGCTTGCGCTCTTCTATCTGGCGATAGCGGGTTGGCTTGCCCCGCGCCGCGCACGCCTTGGCATGCTGTTCGACTCGATGTTCGCGCTCGCCGTGATCTTCGCCACGCTCGCCGTGCCGCTCGCGTTCGCCGGGCCGACGACGAGCGCAACGTGGGCCGTCGAAGGCGCCGCGCTAGTGTGGCTCGCCGTGCGGCAACGGCGCCTTGTCGCACTCGCTTTCGGCTTGCTCATGCAACTGGCCGCTGCGGGCGCGTTTGCCGTCGGCAGCATCGTGCCGGCCGGTGATGCGGCCGCGCTGCCGGTGCTGAACGGCGCGTATCTGGCGACGGTGCTGATGGCCCTGGCCGGCGTCTTCACCGGATGGCGTTTGCATGGCCGCAGCGAAGCGGGCGACTGGCATGCCTCGCTGCCGCAACTCGGCGTGGTTGCGAGCCTGTGGGGGCTCGCGTGGTGGGTGGCGGGCGGACTCAATGAGATTCACGCGTACGTGCACAGCTTCGTGCCAAACGACCGTGAGCGTGTCGGCGCGGCACTGGCCGCGCTCTTTGCCGCGCTGAGCGCGTGGCTCGCTCATGGCGCGCGCCGCAAGCTGCGCTGGCCGCTCGCCGAATGGCCGGCGCTTCTACTCGTGCCTGTGCTGGCTGCGCTTACCGTCGGCCTTTTCGCCTTGGACATGAAGCCGGTCAGCGGCTATGGCTGGCTGGTCTGTCTGCTGGTCGCTGTGTCCGCCTACACGCTGCTATGGTGTCAGCAGCGGGAGGTCGGCGATCGCCTTCTTGCGCCGCTGCACACGCTGATGTTCTGGAGCGCCGGCGCGCTCGCCGCGCTCGAAGGCTACTGGGCGTTGCATGCCTACGTACCCGAAGGCGCGTGGAGCTGGAGCGCGTGGGCGTACGGCTTTGGCGCGTTGCTGTTGCTTCTGGCGGGCGCCGGGCAGCGTTTGCGCTGGCCCGTGGCGCGCTTCAAGCGCGCGTATCAGGTGTGGGCCGCGGCACCGCTCGCCGCGCTGCTGTGGGCGTGGAGCATCGCGAGCGTGACGAGCGACGGCAGCGCCGCGCCGCTTTTCTGGCTGCCGATTGTGAATCCGCTCGACGTGGCTCAAATCCTCGTGTTCGTGGCCGGCGCAGTGTGGCTGCGCCGGCTTCGCGCGCTCGGCGTGCAGTGGCATCCGCGCGCGCTCGATTACGCGGTGCTGGCCACCGTGTTCCTGTGGTTCAATGCGTTGCTGCTTCGCACGCTGCATCATCATTTCGGTGCGGCGTACGATATGGCGGCGGTGCTGGCGTCGTTCGGGCTGCAGCAGGTTTTCCTCGTCGGCTGGAGCGCGTTTGCATTTGCCGGCTTGTGGCTCGCGCGGCGCGACAGCATCGTGCGGCTGTGCGCGATTGCTTCGACACCGCTCGTGCTCGTGATGTGGCTCTGGACGTTCTACGCGAATCTGACGCAGGACGGCGGCGCGTCGGCGCGCCTGCCGTTGCTCAATCCGTTCGATCTCGTGCAGGCCGTGATCTTCGCGGTGGCCGCGCTCTGGCTCGTGCGCGTGCACCGTCTCGGCGTGCCGCTCGACGACTACCGGCTGCCGCTGCAGGTCGCGGCCGGCGCAACCGCTTTCATCTGGTTGAACGCGATGCTGCTGCGCACGCTGCATCATTGGATCGGCGTGCCCTACGAGTTCGAACAGATGTCGCAGTCGATGCTGGTGCAGGCGTCGGTCTCGGTCTTCTGGACGCTGTGCGCGCTCGCGACGATGATCTGGGCGACGCGGCGCGCGAGCCGGATCCTCTGGTTCATCGGCGGCGCGTTGCTCGGCGCGACCGTCGTCAAGCTGTTCCTGTTCGACCTGTCGCACGTGAGCGGCATCGAGCGGATCGTATCGTTTATCGGTATCGGACTGATGTTGCTGCTGATCGGCTACTTCTCGCCGTTGCCGCCCAAGCTGATGGTCGGGGAAACTGAACAATGAAGCATCTTCTGAAGGTGACGGGCTGGTGTGTCGCGCTCGTGTCCGCCTATGCCGCGGCGCCTGCCTGCGCCGAAGATTTCGCGCGGCGCTTTGCGCTCCAGCTCGACGAGGGCGCCGCCTACTACAGCGTGACGGTGCCGGCCGCGGTCTATGCCGCGAGCCAGCGCAACGATCTCGGCGACCTGCGCATCTTCAACGGCGCAGGCGAGCCCGTGCCGTACTCGCTCGAGGCGCCGCGCGAGCCGGCCCGCACGCCGCCGTCGCTGCATCCGGTCAGATGGTTCCCACTGCGGCCCGCTCCCGCGGGCCAGGCCGGCGCGCCGCTCGGCGTGACGATCGCCGCCGACGGCTCGCTGCGCGCAACCGCCGCGCCGCCCGGACGCGCGCAGCACGACACCGATCTGATCGACGCCGGCGCGGCGTCGCATGAGGGCCGCGCGAGCGCGCTGCTGGTTCATCTGCGCGACGACAATTACCAGGGGCGCGTGTCGGTCGAATCGAGCGACGATCTGCGCAACTGGCAACCCGCCGGCGACGCTCAACTGCTCAAGGTCAGCTACAACGGCAGCACGCTGAGCCAGGATCGCATCGAACTGAACGGCGCCCACGCGCGCTATTTGCGGCTGCACTGGCTTGACGGCGCACCGTTTCTGGAATCGATCGACGTGGAAGTGCAGGCGGCCGGCGCGGGGCGCGCGCAGCTCGCCGACAGCCGGCGCCAATGGCGCGAAGGCATCGTCGCGCAGGCGGGACCGAAGGCGGGCGAGTATTTCTTTTCGACGGGCGGCCCGTATCCCGTCGACCGCTTGCGGCTCGATTTGCCGCAGCCGAACACGGTGGCGCCCGCGGTCGTCTATTCGCGCGGCGAGCTGGGCGGCGCGTGGCGCGAGGTGTCGAGCGCGACGCTCTTTCGCCTGCATAACGGAGCGGTCGAACAGAACAGTCCTTCTTTGCAATTGACGCCTGATACGGACCGTCACTGGCGGGTGGTTGTCGATACGCGCAACGGCGGGCTCGGCAGCGGCACGCTGACCGTCGCGGCGGGATGGCAGCCGGCGACGCTGACTTTCGTCGCGCGCGGGTCGGCGCCTTTTACGCTCGGTGTGGGCAGTGCGTCAGCGGTGTCGACGGCCGTGGGCCTCGACGAGTTGCTGATGGGCGCGTCGTCCGTCATTGCGACGGCGCGCGTGGGAGAGGCGCTCGCGCTTGCACAGAACGGCAACGGGCTCGCGCAGGCCAATGCGGACGCTTACCGCCGCTATGTGCTGTGGGCCGCGTTGTTGCTGGCCGTCGGCTCGCTCGGGGTGATTGCATGGCGTCTTGCGCGAAGCGTGTCGCATCGCGTGCCGGCTGGCGACGGGTCCGGCGCGTCGGGCGTGTCGAGTGTGTCCGGGGCGATGGCGAGCGGCCCTGGCGAGACGGCGGCTGGGGCAACCGATGCAGTCCGCACTGCGAGTGCCGCGCCGCAGAACGCAGCGGCCGGTGGTACGGCGAGTGGGGCGAGTGCGGCGGGTGCAACACCAGCCGGACCTCAGCGCGACGGCAGCGACTGAACTGTATGCGCGCACAACCAACAGTGCGCGTCATGATGTGTTGATGAGCGAAGCATTGATCGCCGAACGCCGGCGCCGCCAGTCATGTTTCCGCTCGCACGCCTCGATTTCCAGTTCTCTTCGATGCCGTTATGCAGCCGCGCTTTACGCGTCGCCTCCGGTCATGGCTGCGATGACCTTATCGAGCGCCTCGCCTAGCGCGCGCTTTTCCTTTTCGTCCAGAGAATCGAACAGATCGCCGTTCCACTTGCGCGCGATCGGCATCACCTTGCGATAGAGCGCGCGGCCCTCGGCAGTGAGCGAGACGAGCACCACGCGGCCGTCTTCTGCGCTCGCTTCGCGTTTGACGAGTCCCTGCCGGATCAGACCTTCGGCGGCGCGACTCGCCTGGCTCTTGTCGAGATTGGCATGCCTTGCGAGCTCCATGATCGAAAACGGTCCGAACGATCCCACCGAGGCGATCACGCGAGCTTCCGGCAATGTCACGCCGAGCTTGTCCTGGTAACGCTCGCTGATACCGCGCTCAGCAAGCTTGTTGAGTACATGCAGACGATAGGTGAGGAGCTGTTCCAGGCCAGCTTTGGCGGAGTCCTTCATGGTCTTCCCGTGATGAGTGGCGCGGTTGTGGCGCTGTGATTGTTGCCGCAACCATGCCGCCGGGTCAACGCGCGCCGTATTTCAAACGCGTCAGTTGTTCGGCCTCATCCGCCAGGAGTCGCGCGGCGTCGCGAATCGCGAATTCAAGGGTGATCGGCCCGGGCGCCGGCGAGAAGCAGCCACTGAAATAGTCGGCAAGACGCGGCAGTGCGGCGGAGTCCACGGCGCCCGAAAGCAGCGTGGCCGGCACGCCTGCCGCCTGCGCATGACGGCAGGCAATGAAGGGTGCCTTGCCGTGCAGCGTTTGCACGTCGGAGCGTCCTTCGCCGGTAATGAGCCAGTTCGCGCCCGCGAGCGCCGCGTCGAGGCCGATCTGCCGCGCGACCGTTTCCGCGCCCGGCTCGAACTGTGCACCGAGCAAGTGCAGCGCGAAGCCGAGGCCACCTGCGGCACCCGCGCCGGGCAGCTCCCGCGCCGTGCGCCCGAGTGCTGCTTCGAGCAGATCCGCATAGCGGGCGAGGGCGGCGTCGATCGTCGCGACCTGGTCCGGCTTAACGCCTTTTTGCGGACCGAAAACAGCGGTTGCGCCGTGCTCGCCCGTCAGCGGATTGTCCACATCGGACATGCCGATGAAGTGCGCATCGGCGAGCCGCGCGTCGAGCTGCGACACGTCCACGCGCGCAACGCGCGCGAGCTGTTCGGGCGTGGGCTCGATCTCGTTGTCTTGGGCGTCGAACAGTTTCACGCCGAGACCTGCGAGCAGGCCCGCGCCGCCGTCATTGGTGCTGCTGCCGCCGAGCGCCACGAAGAAGCGCCGCACGCCGGCGTCGAGCAGCGCGCCGATGGCTTCGCCCATGCCGCGCGTGCTGCGCGCCTCGACCGGGACGCCCATTCCGACCGGGTCTGTAATGCCGACGACCTCCGCGGTTTCCACGATCGCGCTGCCGTCGGCGAGCACGCCCGCGAGCGCGTCCCGCACCGGGCCGGCCGCGCCCCGCACGCTCAGCGTGCGGCGCTCGCCGCCGCGCGTCAGCATGGCGTCGAGCGTGCCTTCGCCGCCGTCCGCCATCGGGCAGATGCGGACTTCGGCGTCCGGGCGGGCGCGCCGTACACCCGACGCGATCGCCTGTGCGACCTGCTCGGCGCTGAGCGAACCTTTGAAGGAATCGGGGGCGATGACGACGACAGGCGTGGACGGCGAATTCGGCATGATGTCTCTGAATGGTTGGAGTCGTGGCGAGAGGCGAAGCGGCCGGCGGTTAAAGCCGATGCGGCCGATACGGCCGATGCGGCGCGGCTGCGAGCGCGTTCGCTAGCTTATCAGCATGCCCACGCTGGCCCAATATGTCGAACGGCATAGCCGGCATCGTCATGTCTCGCGACGCATGCGGCAGGCGTTGCAAGGCAACGTGCGGCGAAATTGTCCGGGAAACGCAAAACCGCCAGAAAAACGGCCGGGAAACGCGTCTGAATGGGCCTGAATAGCGATAAAAACGCGCGCAGCCATCGAATCCCGGCTAGCTGCGCAAATAGTTTGCTAAAATATTCGGCTCTTTGGACCCAACCGTGCTGCCGGCGGCCTGCAAGCCCGCGGCGCAGGCGCGCAAAAGCGGCACGGAGAAGATAACTGAATTCGCTCGAATAATTTTAGGACGATTGAAGCCATGGCTAACGTTGTTGAAAACCTCGGCAAGCTCGAACGCCGCGTAACGATTTCCCTGCCGAAGGACGCCGTGCAGAAGGAAGTGGATTCGCGTATCCGTCAACTCGCGAAGAACGTGCGCATGCCGGGTTTCCGCCCGGGCAAGGTGCCGCTCAAGATGGTGACGCAACAGTATTCGGGCCAGGTGGAAGCGGAAGTGCTGAGCGACAAGGTCGGCAAGGAATTCTTCGACATCAGCCGCACCGAAAACCTGCGCGTCGCCGGCCAGCCGAGCTTCGCGCCGAAGACCGACGCCGCTGAAGGCGCCTACGCGTTCGACGCGACCTTCGAGGTGTATCCGGAAGTGAAGCTGGGCGACGTCGCCACGGCTGAAATCGAGCGCACCACGACGACCATCAGCGAAGCGGAAATCGACCGCACGTTGGAAATCCTGCGCAAGCAGCGCGTGCACTACCACGCTCGCGGCGAAGCCGGCGAGCACGGCGACGGCGGTGCGGACACGGCGGCGAACGAAGGCGATCGCGTCACGGTCGACTTCGTCGGCAAGATCGACGGCGAAGCGTTCCAGGGCGGCAGCGCCGAAGACTTCGTGTTCGTGCTGGGCGAAGGCCGCATGCTGCCCGAATTCGAAAAGGCAGCCGCGGGCCTGAAGGTCGGCGAGTCGAAGGAATTCGACCTCGCGTTCCCGGCCGACTATCACGGCAAGGAAGTGGCCGGCAAGACGGCGCAATTCACAATCACGATGAAGAAGATCGAGTGGCCGCATCTGCCGGAAATCGACGCCGAATTCGCGAAGTCGCTCGGCATTGAAGACGGCGATCTGACCAAAATGCGCGCCGAAATCAAAGACAACCTGGAGCGCGAAGCGAAGCGCCGCACTCAGGCTATCGTCAAGAACCAGGTCATGGACGCGCTCCTGAAGATCTCGGAACTCGACGTGCCGAACGCGCTGATCGAACAGGATCAGGAGCGCCTCGTCGCCATGGCGCGTCAGGATCTGGAGCAGCGCGGCGTGCCGAACGCTAAAGATGCGCCGATTCCTGCCGCTATGTTCAAGGAGCAGGCCGAGCGTCGCGTCAAGCTGGGTCTCGTTCTGGCCGAGCTCGTGAAGGCGAACAACCTGCAGGCAAAGCCCGAACAGATCCGTGCGGAAGTCGACGAATTCGCGAAAAGCTACGAAGACCCGAAGGAAGTCGTCCGCTGGTATTATTCGAACCAGCAACGCCTTGCTGAAATGGAAGCGTATGTCGTTGAAGCCAACGTCGTCGAATTCGTGCTGAGCAAGGCCAAGGTGACGGACAAGGAAGTGAGCTTCGAAGAACTGGCAAGCGCAACGGCGCAAGCGTAAGCGTCGCTGCAACGGCGTGCCGGCTGTCGGAGCGACGGCCCGCACGCCGTTTTTTTGTTCTGTGTTCTTACGCCGCGCGCTTGTGTCACTCATTTGTGTCACTCATTTGTGTCACTCATTTGTGTCACGTTTTGCGCGGTTTATGTGCACTTGAATACGGGCTGGTCGACCACACCTGTCTAGCATCGAATATCTAGAATATTTCCAGACAAGGATCCATTGCATGACCTTTCGCGCCCAAATGCTGGACACGTTGACCTCCCAGTCGTCCCGGGATCTCGAAGCGCAGGCGCTCGGACTGGTGCCGATCGTCGTGGAAACGAGCGGCCGGGGCGAGCGCTCGTACGACATCTACTCGCGTCTTCTGAAGGAACGCATCGTGTTCCTGGTCGGCGAGGTGAACGATCAGACGGCCAATCTCGTCGTCGCGCAGATGCTGTTCCTCGAAAGCGAAAATCCCGACAAAGACATCTATTTCTATATCAACAGCCCGGGCGGTTCGGTGTCGGCCGGCATGGCGATCTACGATACGATGCAGTTCATCAAGCCGGACGTGTCCACGCTGTGCATGGGGCTCGCGGCCAGCATGGGCGCGTTTCTGCTGGCGGCGGGCGCGAAGGGCAAGCGCTTTGCGCTGCCCAATTCGCGCGTGATGATTCACCAGCCGCTTGGCGGCGCACGCGGCCAGGCGTCGGATATCGAAATCCAGGCGCGCGAAATCCTGTATTTGAAGGAACGGCTGAATCATCTGCTCGCGCACCATACCGGCCAGCCTGTCGAGCGCATTGCGCGCGACACCGACCGCGACAACTTCATGTCCGGCGATGACGCCCAGGCCTACGGTCTCGTCGATCAGGTGGCGCACAAGCGTCCTTGATCGGCTACGGGTTTGCGCTAAATCGGGGCAAATCCGTCGCCGGGTCGGTTGTGAAATAATCAGGAGTCGTCCGAGCGCCTGCGGCAAACGCCGTCATCTTGCTCAGCCCGGCCGCGCCCAACTGCGTGGCTGGGGCAAACGGCGTATCATGTAATGGAGTGTCCGGAGGCTCACACATCTATGGCGGACAAAAAAGGTTCTAACAGCGAAAAGCTGTTGTATTGCTCGTTTTGCGGCAAGAGCCAGCATGAAGTCAAAAAACTGATTGCCGGCCCGTCGGTGTTCATCTGTGATGAATGTATCGACCTGTGCAACGAAATCATTCGCGACGAAGCGGCGGGTGCGGGTATCGAGGCGGGCTTGTCCAAGTCCGATCTGCCGGGTCCGCAGGAAATTCGTGAAATCCTCGACCAGTATGTGATCGGTCAGGAACGCGCGAAGAAAATTCTCGCCGTCGCGGTGTACAACCACTACAAGCGCCTGAAGCATCTCGACAAGAAGGACGAGATCGAGCTGTCCAAGAGCAACATCCTGCTGATCGGTCCGACCGGTTCCGGCAAGACGCTGCTTGCGCAAACGCTCGCGCGTCTTCTGAACGTTCCCTTTGTCATTGCGGACGCAACCACGCTGACGGAAGCGGGTTATGTCGGCGAAGACGTCGAGAACATCATTCAGAAGCTGCTGCAGAACTGTAATTACGAAGTGGACAAGGCCCAGCGCGGCATTGTCTATATCGACGAAATCGACAAGATCAGCCGCAAGTCCGACAACCCGTCCATCACGCGCGACGTGTCGGGCGAGGGCGTGCAACAGGCGCTGCTAAAGCTGGTCGAAGGCACGATGGCGTCGGTGCCGCCGCAGGGCGGCCGCAAGCATCCGAATCAGGACTTCATCCAGGTCGACACCACCAACATTCTGTTCATTTGCGGTGGCGCGTTCGACGGCCTTGAAAAAGTCATCGTCGATCGTACGGAAAAGACCGGCATCGGCTTCGGCGCGAGCGTGAAGAGCAAGCAGGACCGCGACGCGGGCGAGGTGCTGCGCGAAGTGGAACCGGAAGACCTGATCAAATTCGGCCTGATTCCCGAACTGATCGGCCGTCTGCCGGTGGTGGCCACGCTCGGCAAGCTCGACGAAGCCGCATTGATGAAAATCCTCGTCGAACCGAAGAATGCGCTCGTGAAGCAATATCACAAGCTGTTCAACATGGAACGCGTCGAACTGGAAATTCGCCCGGCAGCGCTGCAGGCAGTGGCGCGCAAGGCGATCCGCCGCAAGACCGGCGCGCGCGGGCTGCGCTCCATCCTGGAACAGGCGTTGCTTGACGTCATGTACGACCTGCCGCAAATGAAAGGTGTCAGCAAGGTCATTATTGACGACAATGTGATCGACGGCGACGGCAAACCCTTACTGATCTATGAAGACGCGCCCAAAGTCGCGGGTTCGAACTGATCGGCTTTCGGGTGCAGCAAAAAGCCGTTCATGGCGACGTGAACGGCTTTTTCGTTTATCGTGTGGTCAGAACGGTTGTTTTCACAATGGAGTCACTGAACCTTCGGAGTCACTGAACTTTTCCCACACGCGGAGGCTTGCAATATTTTCTGCTGGCCTCACCTATCGAACGAACTGATTCCACTCATGGGGAAATGAAATGTCAGGAACCCAACTCCTCCCGCAGGAACGCATTACGCTGCCGCTGCTCCCGCTGCGCGACGTAGTCGTTTTCCCGCACATGGTGATTCCGCTCTTCGTAGGCCGCCCGAAGTCGATCAAGGCTCTCGAAGCAGCGATGGAAGGCGGCAAGCACATCATGCTCGTCGCCCAGAAAACGGCTGCGAAAGACGAGCCGACCGAAAAGGACATGTACGAAGTAGGGTGTGTTGCTAACATCCTGCAAATGCTCAAGCTGCCCGACGGCACCGTAAAGGTGCTCGTCGAGGGTCTGCAGCGCGCGAAAACGCTTTCCATCGAAGAACAGGAAACGCAGTTCTCGTGCGAAGTCATGCCGCTCGAACCCGACCACGCCGACAGCGCTGAAACCGAAGCACTGCGCCGCGCGATCGTGTCGCAGTTCGACCAGTATGTGAAGCTGAACAAGAAGATCCCGCCTGAGATCCTGACGTCGCTGTCGGGCATCGACGAAGCCGGGCGTCTGGCCGACACGATTGCGGCACATCTGCCGCTCAAGCTCGACCAGAAGCAGCACATCCTGGAAATGTTTCCGGTTATCGAGCGTCTCGAGCACCTGCTCGCGCAACTCGAAGCCGAAATCGACATCCTGCAGGTCGAAAAGCGCATCCGCGGGCGCGTCAAGCGTCAGATGGAAAAGAGCCAGCGCGAGTACTACCTGAACGAACAGGTCAAGGCGATCCAGAAGGAACTCGGCGAAGGCGAAGAAGGTGCGGATCTCGAAGAGCTCGAGAAGCGCATCACCGCTGCGCGCATGCCTAAGGAAGCCAAGAAGAAGGCCGACGCCGAGCTCAAAAAGCTCAAGCTGATGTCGCCGATGTCGGCCGAAGCGACGGTCGTGCGCAATTACATCGACACGCTGATCGGCCTGCCGTGGCGCAAGAAGAGCAAGGTCAACAACGACCTTTCCAACGCGGAGCGCGTGCTCGACGAAGACCACTTCGGTCTTGAAAAGGTGAAGGAACGCATTCTCGAGTATCTCGCGGTCCAGCAGCGTGTCGACAAGGTGAAGGCGCCGATCCTGTGCCTCGTCGGGCCTCCGGGTGTCGGTAAGACGTCGCTCGGCCAGTCCATTGCTCGTGCCACGAACCGCAAGTTCGTGCGCATGGCGCTGGGCGGCGTGCGCGACGAAGCCGAGATTCGCGGTCACCGTCGTACCTACATCGGTTCGATGCCGGGCAAGATTCTGCAAAGCCTGACCAAGGTCGGCGTGCGCAATCCGCTCTTCCTGCTCGACGAAGTCGACAAGATGGGCCAGGATTTCCGCGGCGATCCGTCCTCGGCATTGCTGGAAGTGCTCGATCCGGAACAGAACCATACGTTCGCCGATCACTACGTCGAAGTCGACTTCGATCTGTCGGACGTGATGTTCGTGGCGACGTCGAACTCGCTGAATATTCCGCCGCCGTTGCTCGACCGGATGGAAGTGATCCGTCTGTCGGGCTACACGGAAGACGAAAAGGTCAGCATTGCGCAGCGTTATCTGTTGCCGAAGCAGAAGAAGAACAACGGCCTGAAGGACGGCGAAGTCGATGTGACGGAAACTGCCATCCGCGACATCATTCGCTACTACACGCGTGAAGCGGGCGTTCGTTCGCTCGAGCGTGAAGTGTCGAAGATTTGCCGCAAGGTCGTGAAGATGCTTCTGCTGAAGAAGGCGGAAGGCGCGGTGAAGGTGGACGGCAGCAATCTCGACACGTTCCTCGGCGTGCGCAAGTACGACTTCGGTCTGGCTGCGAAGGAAAATCAGGTTGGCCAGGTCACGGGTCTCGCGTGGACGGAAGTGGGCGGCGATCTGCTGACCATCGAAGCCGCCGTGATGCCGGGCAAGGGCAACGTGATCCGCACGGGTTCGCTCGGCGACGTGATGAAGGAGTCGGTCGAGGCAGCGCGTTCGGTGGTCCGCTCGCGTTCGCGTCGTCTGGGTGTCAAGGACGAGGCGTTCGAGAAGCAGGATATTCACATCCACGTGCCCGAAGGCGCTACGCCGAAAGACGGTCCTTCGGCAGGTATCGCAATGACGACCGCGCTGGTGTCGGTGCTGACCGGTATCCCGGTGCGTGCCGACGTCGCGATGACGGGCGAAATCACGTTGCGCGGCGAAGTGCTCCCGATCGGCGGTCTGAAGGAGAAGTTGCTGGCGGCGCACCGCGGCGGCATCAAGCTCGTGCTGATCCCGGAAGAAAACGTCAAGGATCTGACGGAGATTCCGGACAACGTGAAGAACGCGATCGAGATTGTGCCGGTCCGCTGGATCGACAAGGTGCTCGAACTGGCGCTCGAACGTGTGCCCGAAGCGTTACCCGAAGAAGAGGCGAAGCCGGCGTCGCCGGTAGCGGGCGAGGCCGGTAAGGACTCGGGCGCAACCGAGGTCGTGAAGCACTAAGCCTTCAGTCTTTGCTGCTCGACAAGAACCCGCGGTGTTGCTAGCCGCGGGTTTTTTATTGCAATTCGGGCGCCAACCATGTTCGACAAACTGTTGTCATGCGAGCAACGAAATGCCGCGCCGTAAGTTCGTTGTGCGCGCATCGAAAGCCCTGACACCCGCAGCGACGAATAGTCCGCGAGAATCCCTTCAAATCAGGCTCAACCCCGGTTGACACGGCGGTTTCGGCCAATTCTAATGACTCGGCCCGGCGTTGCCGCCGGCCACACGATGTCAGGCGCCGCACGCGCCGTTTCGGTTCTAAAACATTCTCGGGGGTAGGGATGAACAAGACGGAATTGATCGACCACATTGCGCAGCAGGCAGAAATTTCGAAAGCCGCGGCCGGCCGCGCGCTCGATGCAGTGATCGGCGGTGTAAAGGGCACGTTGAAGAAGGGCGGTTCGGTGACGTTGGTCGGCTTCGGCACGTTCGCGGTCGGCAAGCGTACGGCGCGTACGGGGCGCAATCCGCGCACCGGCGATGCTATCAAGATCAAGGCTGCCAAAGTTCCCAAATTTAGGCCTGGCAAAGCGCTGAAGGATGCGCTAAACTAACGGGCTTGCTGCTTGAGCAACTCGTTGCGGTTGATGCGCAGTTGTTGTGTTCCGGCTTTCACGGTTGGACCAAAACGCAGGCAGCAAGGTAGAAGCGTCAGCAGTCTGCGAAACGGGTGCTTAGCTCAGTTGGTAGAGCGGCGCCCTTACAAGGCGTAGGTCGGGAGTTCGAGCCTCTCAGCACCCACCATTCGTTTCGCGATGCGCTTGTTTCGGCACGTTGGAGAAGTTCATAAAAACCCGCACGGCTATTGGCTTTGCGGGTTTTTTGTTGTCACTTGCGCGAGCGATTATTGAGGGGCGGCGAGCGGACGTTAAGGCGAGGCGCAAAAATCCGGGACAACGAGCGTCGGATCGTCGGGCGCAAGTTGCCGTTTTACCTGCGAGAGAATTGCGGGGAGGCAAAAGTTGCGAACACGCGGCCCTTTCCGCTACAATTCTTTTTCGCCCTGATTTTTATAGCGATCAGGGTGAGCAGCAACTAGTAACAAGACGTGCAAGAAAACGTGCGCTTAAACGAAGAGTGAAGTGCGCACATTGAAGCGCAAGGAGTGGTAGTTCAGTCGGTTAGAATACCGGCCTGTCACGCCGGGGGTCGCGGGTTCGAGTCCCGTCCACTCCGCCAGTATCCTCGAAAGGCGAACTCCGGTTCGCCTTTTTTATTGCCCGCTGTTGTAAGATCGGGCGTTCTGTTTTTGGCACTCACGCATGCTCGATTTTTTCCGCAATCACAAACGCCTGATGATGTTCATGCTCATCCTCGTCATTGTGCCGGGGCTGGGTTTTGTGGGTATTCAGGGCTTTCGCGGCTTCTTTGACGAAAGTGCAAACGTCGCAAGCGTCAACGGTCACAAGATCACGCGGGCAGAGTACGACAACGCGATGCGTCAGCAGCTCGACCGCGCGCGTCAGATGCTCGGCGCGCAGTTCGACATCAAGGCATTCGACACGCCCGAGCGTCGCAGCGAAATGCTCGACGGCCTGATCGAACAGCGTGTGCTCGCCGATGAAACGCAGCGCCTGCACCTCACCGCGTCGGACGACGCCGTGCGCCGCGTGCTGCTGAACGACCCGGTCATCTCGTCGCTGAAAAAGCCGGACGGCTCGATCGACGTCGACCGTTACAAGCAGCTGCTCGCCATGCAGGGCATGACGCCGGACCAGTACGACGAGCGCGTGCGCTACAGCATTGCCACGCAGCAGTTGCCGGCCAGCATTCAGGGCAGCGCATTCACGTCGAAGACGCTGGCGCAGCACTTGACCGAACTCGCCGAGCAGCAGCGTGAAGTGCAGGGCATCGCTTTCCATCCGCGCGACTACGCCGCCAAGGTGCAGCCTACCGACGCACAGTTGCAGGCGTATTACGACGCGCACCGCAACGACTTCGCGACGCCGGCCACGGCCACGATCCAGTATCTGGTCATGTCGCCGGCCACGCTCGCTGCGTCCGTGCAGCCGAGCGACGCCGACCTCAAAAAATACTACGACGACAACATCGCGCATTACCGCACCGAAGGTCAGGTGCGCGCGAGCCACATCCTGATTGCGGCCCCGAAAGACGCGAGCCCGGCCGACAAGGCCAAGGCGAAGCAGAAGGCCGAAGAGTTGCTCGCACAGGTCAAGGCGCATCCTGATCAATTTGCTCAGATCGCGCAGCAGAACTCGCAGGATCCCGGCTCGGCTGCGAAAGGCGGCGATCTCGGCTACTTCGGCCGCGGCATGATCGCAGGCGGGCAGGCGTTCGACGACGCGGTGTTCGCGCTCAAGAAGGACGAAGTGAGCGGCATCGTGCAAACCGACTTCGGTTATCACATCGTCAAGGTGACCGACGTCAAGCCGGCAGTCACGAGGCCGTTTGACGAAGTGAAAGACCAGATCGGGCGCGACCTCAAGACGCAACTGGCAAGCAAGGCATTCAGCGACGACTCGGAAGGCTTCACGTCGATCGTCTATGAAAAGGCGAAGAGCCTTCAGCCCGCCGCCGATAAATACAAGCTGCAGGTGCAAACGGCCACGGTCACGCCACAGCCCGATCCGAAGCTGCCGCCCGACAGCCCGCTGAACAACGCCAAGTTCCTCGCCGCCGTGTTCGCGAACGACTCGGTCAACGCGCGCAACAACACGCAGGCCATCGACGTCGGCGGCAACACGCTGATCGCCGCGCACGTCACGGACTACAAGCCCGCAGCCGTGCCGCCGCTCGACGCGATCAAGGACGCAGTGCGCCAGAAAGTGATCGCGGTTCAATCGGACGAAGCCGCCCACAAGGACGGCCTCGCGAAGCTCGCCGAGTTCGAGAAGTCGAAGGCGACCACGGGCTTCTCGTCGCCGTTGAAGGTGTCGCGCAACGACGCGCAGGGCGTGCCGCCGGCTGCGTTGAGCGCGATCTATAAGGCCGATGCGCAAAAGTTGCCCGCCTATGTCGGCGTCGATCTCGGCGACGATGGTTACGCGATCTATCGCGTGAACGCGGTCGTCGCGGCGGCGCCGGTGGATCCGCAGCGCCTCGCCGCAGCCCAGCAGCAGATCGCGCAAGTGGAATCGCAGTCGGAAACGGAGGCCTACGTCAAGGCACTGCGCGCGCGTTCGAAGGTCAAGCTGTATGGCTCGCTCGAGAGCAGCGGCAACGCGCAGGCAGGCAACGAGTAAGCTTCACGCCGGCCTCCCAGTCGTCGGATCGGCCGGCGCATGCGACATACGCGTATTGCCACACACGAAAAAGCCCCGCATTTTGCGGGGCTTTTTCCATTCGGACTACCGTGGACATGAACGCCGGGCGCTCAGCGCCTCGAGGTTACAGGCATGAACTGATCGCGCTGGTGGCGTCGCTGCCCGCTGCGCCATTGGCGCGGAAGCCGACCCACGAGCCCTTGCCCGAGTACGAAGGACGCACGACAGCCGCCGCGCCGTTAGGCGGCTGCTCGCCGGGCACATACACGTCGACGGCCTGATCGTTAGCCATCGTGTCTTGCGAGACCACCTGCTTCTGCGAGCCGTCTGCCCACTTCTGCGCAATACAGGTTGCGACGGCCTTGGGCGGTTGCTGGCTCTGTCCAACAGATTGGACGCCAGCCGGCGGTTGAGCGGCGCAGGCAGAAATTGCCACAGTCAAAGCGATTAACGGTAGGTATTTCACGTTATCTCCTCAGAAGTCGCTCAGAATCGAGCCGGGTGCACGGGATTGCGAAAGCGCCGCAGGGCGCTTGCCGATCCGTGTTCCCGAGGTTTCGGAAACAAGCCGCCAGCGGCGTTTCAGCGCGGCGAACCTGTGCGAAGGAGTGGCTTCACAGCGGGCCACACGTTGTTGAGTAGCACTGGCTGTGCCTGCTGGGTGGGATGAATCTGATCCGCCTGGAACATCTCCGGCTTGTCGGCAATGCCCGCAAGCATAAATGGGACAAGCGGCACGCGCAGTTGCTTCGCGAGCTGGCCGTAAATGCCGTGGAACTTTTGAGTGTAGTCCGGGCCGTAGTTAGGCGGCACGTACATGCCGACGAGCACGACCTTCGCATGGCCTTGCTGCGCCTCTTCGATGATCGTGCGCAGGTTGTCCTCGGTCGTGGCGAGCGGCACGCCACGCAACGCGTCGTTCGCGCCCAGTTCGACAATCACGATACTCGGCTTCAAACGTTGCATGAGCGCGGGCAAGCGGGCTCGTCCGCCGCTCGTCGTGTCGCCGCTAATGCTGGCATTCGCAACGCTATAATCGATTCGCTCCTCGCTCAGGCGCTGGCGCAGCAACGCAACCCAGCCCGTGTCGCGTGGCAGGCCATATTCGGCGGAAATGCTGTCGCCCAATACGACGATGACGGGCTTCGCCGGTTCTGGCGTATTGGCGGCATGAGCCGCGAAGCTCGTCGAAACAAGGGCGGCGGTTAATACCAAAGAGCCGATTGCGGGCGACTTTGCTGCCCGAACGATTGCATTGGCGCGACGACGTTTGATAACGCGCACTTTCAACCTACGCTTCACCATGCTAAACAAAACTGATCCAGTCATTGAAGTGCGGGGTTTGTGCAAGAAGGTTAAGGATGCAACGGGCGAACTGACCATTCTCGACAACATCGACCTGGCTATTCAGGCCGGCAGCAGTGTCGCGATAGTCGGCGCGTCGGGATCGGGCAAGTCTACGCTGCTCGGCCTGCTCGCAGGATTGGACAGCGCGAGTTCCGGCTCGGTTCGGCTACTGGGCCGCGAACTCACCACTTTGAACGAAGACGAGCGCGCCGCATTGCGCAGCGGCTCCGTCGGCTTCGTGTTCCAGTCGTTTCAGTTGATGCCGCATTTGACGGCGCTCGAAAATGTCACGTTGCCGCTTGAATTGCAAGGCGGCATCGGCACGCGCGAAGCGGCACTGCGTGCGCGCCGGCTGCTCGAGCAGGTCGGCTTGGGGCAGCGCACCGGTCATTATCCGAAGCTGCTTTCGGGCGGCGAGCAGCAACGCGTTGCGCTGGCGCGGGCGTTCGTCACGCACCCTGCCATCCTCTTCGCCGACGAGCCGACCGGCAGTCTGGACGCCGCGACCGGTCACGCGGTGATCGACCTGATGTTCGAAATGAACCGCGCGAACGGCGCGACGCTGATTCTCGTCACGCACGACGTCGAACTGGCACGCCGTTGCGACACGACTGTCACGATCGAAGCGGGGCGTCTTGCCTGAATGAGCGGCTTGCTCGGGTGAGCGGTCATTAGGGAAACGGGCCGCGACCGGCCCGCTCCTGGCCCACGGCAGCGCGCAACGCTTGCCGAATGCGCCGGTCATGAGAGACCGGCGCATGACCGTCAAGACTTCAAAGCCGCACGCGCCCGCGCGATCAACGCGGACGTCGACGAGTCGTGTTTCTTGTCGTCGACACTCGTCGCCGTCAGGTCGGCTTCGACGACCTTGCCGAGGATCTTGCCCAGTTCGACGCCCCATTGATCGAACGGGTTGATATTCCACACCGACGCCTGGACCAGTACCTTGTGCTCGTACAACGCGATCAGGGCGCCCAGCGAACGCGCGGTGAGCGCTTCGAGGATCAAGGTGGTGGTGGGACGGTTGCCAGGGAAGACGAGGTGCGGCGCGAGTTCCGGCTTATCCGGACCGGCGACCTTTTTGGCTTCTTCGAGCGTACGGCCGAGCATCAGCGCTTCGCTTTGCGCGAAGCAATTGGCGAGCAGCTTCGCATGATGGCTCACGAGCGGATGCTCGGGCGTGAGCACAGCGACGAAGTCGATCGGCACGATAGTCGGGCCCTGGTGCAGCATCTGAAAAAACGCATGCTGGCCGTTCGTGCCGGGTTCGCCCCACGTCACCGCGGCGGTCGGATAATCGACCATGGCGCCGTCGAGCCGCGCCGACTTGCCGTTGCTCTCCATCTCCAGCTGTTGCAGATAAGACGGCAGGAAATGGAGCGCTTCGGAATACGGCGCGACCAGGTAGCTCTGCGAGCCGAAGAAGTTCCGATACCAGATGCCGATCATGCCGAGCAGCACCGGCAGATTCTTTTCCAGCGGGGCGGTGCGGAAATGCTCGTCCATGTCGTTGGCGCCCGCGAGCAGTTCGTCGAACTGCTGCGGCCCGATCGCGATCATGATCGACAGACCGACAGCCGACCACAGCGAATAGCGGCCGCCCACCCAGTCCCACATTTCGAAGACGTTCTCCTTCGCAATGCCGAATTTGACGACTTCCGACGGATTCGCCGACACGCCGACGAAGTGCCTGGCCAGCGCGTTCTCCGGACAGCCTTTTTCGAGGAACCAGTCGCGCAGCGAGCGCGCGTTGGTCATGGTCTCGAGCGTCGTGAACGTTTTCGAAACGATGATGGCGAGCGTCTCTTCGGGGTCGATCTGCTGCATCACGTTGTAGAGATCGGCGCCGTCCACATTCGACACGAAGTGCGTGGCGATCTCCGGCGCGGAGAGGTGATGCAGCGCGTGCACGACCATCTTCGGCCCGAGGTCCGAGCCGCCGATGCCGATGTTCACCACGTGGCGAATGCGCTTGCCGGTGTAGCCGGTCCACGCGCCGCTGCGCACCTCTTCCGCGAACGCGGCCATCTTCGCGCGCTCGGCCTCGACCTGCGTGTGAAACGGCGCGTTGGGACTCTTCGCGCGCAACGCGGTATGCAGCGCCGCGCGGCCTTCGGTGGGATTGACGACGTCGCCCGCGAACATCGCGTCGCGGCGCTTTTCGACGCCGGCTTCGCGCGCGAGCTGAACGAGGAGCTTCAGGGTTTCGTCGGTGATGCGGTTCTTCGAGAAATCGGCCGCGAGACCGCCGCCCGCGAACGCAAAGCGTTCAGCACGGGTCGGAGCGGGATCGTTCTCGGGGGCGAACCAGTCGCGCAGATGCGCATTGCGAATCTGTTCGTAATGCGCTTGCAGCGAGGACCAGGAGGGGAGCGAGTTCTGGGTCATAGCGTCCGTCTAACCAAGGGGCACGAAGAAAGGCGCGCGCGAAGCGCCGCCGAGGATGATGCAACGATGCTGTCGGAGCGAGGCCATACGGCCGCGTTCGCAGTGAAGTTTCCGATGCTGCCGCAGCCATGAGCGTTTTGCTTCGCCGGATTCCCGGCAATGCGCGGTGATTCGCCGCGCAGGGCATGAGCGACCACGGAGCACGCCAGACCTTCACAGCGGGTCACGCAGTCACTCAGTATAGCGGCGTTGCGTGACGGGCGGCAGGGCATTAGCCAGGCGCTATAAGACGCTTCGAGACGCTTCGCGGCCAGCGAGGCGCGAGACCGCTCACTGCGTTTTCGTGTTATTGCGCAATCGCGCTATCACTACCGCGCCGTCACGTTTGGGACGACGGATAGAACATGCGGTTCAGCAAGGTCCGCACCATCGGCGCAAGTTCGCCTGCCGTGAGTCCGGCGGGCCCATCGCCTTGCGCGCTCAAGGTGTCCGCGGCGAGCCCATGCAGATAGACGCCCGCGAGCGCCGCCTCGTAAGCCGGCAGGCGCTGCGCGAGCAGGGCGCCGATCATGCCGCCGAGCACGTCGCCGGTGCCGCCCGTGGCGAGCGCTGCATTGCCGGTCGGATTGATCGTCAGGCGGCCATCGGGAGCGGCGATCACCGTGCCCGTGCCTTTCAGCACCACCACGCCGGCAAAGCGTGCGGCGAGCGAGCGCGCGGCGTTCAGGCGGTCGCGCTGCACGCCGGCGGCGTCGGTGCCGAGCAAGCGCGCGGCTTCGAGCGGATGCGGCGTCAGCACGCACGGATCGCCTGCTGCGCCGCGCGCCGTGACGGCCGCCGCCAACGCCGCGTCTTTCGACATCAGATTGAGCGCGTCGGCGTCGAACAGCTTCGGCACATCCAGTTGCAGGACATCGCGCAGCACGCGTGCGGCGCGCTCGCCGTGGCCCATGCCGCAGCCCACCGCGAGCGCGTCCATTCGGTCGAGCGGCAGATCGTCGACGGGATGCAACATCAGTTCCGGATGAGGCGGGTCGTACGGCGGCGCGCCCGCGCCGACGAGCGCGACGTGAACTTTCCCCGCGCCGCTGAAGAGCGCCGCGCGCGCGGCGAGAATCGGCGCGCCGCACATGCCGGTGTCGCCGCCCACCACCGCGAGGCTGCCGAACGTGCCCTTGTTGGTCGCGAAATCGCGCGGCGGCAGGAAGCCGGCGAACAGTTCCGGCGCGTTCAGCCGGACGCTGGCGCGCGCCGCGCTGTCGACGCCGATCGGCGCGACCGTCACCGCGCCGGCAAGATCGCGGCCCTGCGCGGTGAAGAGGCCGGGCTTTGCGGCGATGAAGGTGACGGTGTGCGTCGCGCGCACGGCGGCGTCGCCGTTGCCGGCAATGGTGCCCGTGTCGCTGTCGAGACCGCTCGGCACGTCGAGCGCCAGCACGCCGCCGCTGCGCGGCCGCGCCGCGGTGCGTTGCGAGAGCCGCCGCGCGAGGTCCGCGAACACGCCTTCCAGCGGGCGCGTGAGGCCGATGCCGAACATGCCGTCGACAAGCCAGGTGTAACCGTCGAACGAAGCGGGCGGAGCCTCCTGGATCGCGACGCCGCACGCACGGGCCGTGTCGAGCGCCCAGCGGGCGTCGTCTGGCTTCACTGGGACCGGCATGCACAGTTCCACGGCGATGCCGGTCTTGTGCAGCTCCGCTGCGAGAATCAGCGCGTCGCCGCCGTTGTTGCCGGGGCCCGCAATCAGCCAGACGCGCTGCCGCGCTTTTTCGGTGGAGGTGTCGCGCGTGATCCGTTCCGCAAGGAAGCTCGCGGCCGCCTTGCCGGCGCGGTCCATCAGCGCGTGCGCGGGCAGCGCCGCCGCGGCTTGCGTTTCGGCGATCCGCAAGTCGGTCAGCGTCAGCAGCGGGAGGGCGCGGTTCTCAGGGCGAATCAGCGTCGGGGGCGTGAGGTCGGCGTGGGTCATGGCGAAGCATGGCAAGAAAGGGCGGGCGCGAGGAGGCAGGCGCGAAAGCCTGCGCAATCGCTATGGTAGTGCTGAAGGGCGCGCGGTGCCTGCATTGAAGACGCGTCCAAGCGCGTTAATAAGCGCGCATATAAGCGCCAGAGACGGCTCGCTCTGTCCGCCGCCGCTGCCTACGCGCTTGCGTGGAACCTGTCCGCCCGCAGCGCGGCCAGCGTGTCATCGGGCAAATCCGGCGTCCGGCCGCCGATCAGGTCGGCAATCAGCTTGCCCGCGCCGCACGCCAGTCCCCAGCCCGCGGGGCCGTGCCCAACATTGACGAAAAGCCGCGGATGCAGCGCGTTGCCCACCACCGGCAGCCCGTCCGGCGACAGCAGCTTGATGCCTTCCCAGGGCAGGGCCGCCGAAATGCGCGCGGCTCCCGGAATCCAGTCGTGCGTCGCCTGGCCGAGGAGCGCGAGGGCTTCCTTCGTCACCGCTTCGGCAAGCGGCCTGTCGAGCTGGTTCGCGGCCTGCAGCACGGCGCCGCCGGCAATGCGCAAGCGGTGATTCATCCGGCTGATCGTGATGCGCTTGACCGCGTCGACGATCGCCACGTGCGGCGCACATTCTTCATGCGCGATCGGCGCGACGAGCGTGTGAAGCCGCAGCGGATGGAGCGGCAGCCGCAAGCCGAGGCGCTCGAGCAGTGCGAGACTGCCTTGTCCGGCGGCGACGACGACGGCGTCCGCCTGGATCACGTCGACTTCGCGCGAGCGCGCCGCCGCACCCGGGCGCGACGCCAGTTCCACCGCGACGCGCTGACCTTCCAGACGAATCGCCGAGACTTCGCAGCCGAGCATGAACTGCACGCCGCCCTGGTTATCGAGCGTCTGCTTGATCAGTTTGGCGAAGAGCGGACAATTGGCGGTTCGCTCGTGATCGAACAGCACGCCGCCCGCGAATTCCGGCTCCGTGCGCACGGAATGCTCGTAGGCCGCACATTCGGCGGGCGTGAGCACATGATGCGGCACCTCGTGGCGCGCGAGCAGGCCGAACGCCGGCTGCAACTGTTCCCATTCCTCGGCGGAACGCACGAGGTACAACACGCCGCTCGCCTGTTCGAACTCGTAGCCAAAGCGCGCTTCCATATCCGCCATCGCCTCGCGCGACGCCTCGACGAGCGGGCGCAGCAAGCCATATTGGCGGCCATACTGGTCCTGTTCCTGCAAGACGGCCAGTTTCTTGACGAACTGGCGCGCCGGCCCGCTGAAACCGGGTTTGCTGATGACGCCGTTTTTCGCGTTCTGGCGGCTTGCCATGAAAGTCGGGCCGAACCAGACGTCGAGCGGCGTCGGCAGGACGGTGCCGCCGTGTCCATAGGTCGCGCCCTGCGCAACGGTGGCATGGCGTTCGACGACGCATACCCGGTGGCCGGCCGCGCGTAGCTGATAAGCGGTGGCGACGCCAGCAATCCCGCCGCCAATGACGATGACATCCATTCTTCTGATTCGATTTGCCGGGCGAGGCGCCGAGGCGTGATATGCGGTGCGGCTGCCGCTCGCGCGCTGCCACGCGTGCCTGAAACGGCGTCGGGCACGGCTCGCGACATGGGGCCGGCGGCAAGGCCGCGCCTTCTTCGCACCGATCTGATGAAAGGCCGAATGATAGCAGTCAACGACCGCGCGCGGTCATGCGCGCCGCGCGGCGCGCCACCGTCCGCGATGCGAGGCGGGCATCGGGCGGGCCGGCGAGGGCACAGCGAGGGCACGGGGGCGGCTTGGCCACGGCATGAGCGAGCACGCGGCAACGCCACCGCCAGGGCCGCTGGGAGGCCGTTCCCGGGGTATAATCCCGGACTTCCTTTCCGCCTCATGTCGCCATCACGCGCGACTCTTCGGCATCATTGAGCGACGCAACGTCAAGTCCATGGCCCACTTCTCGTGTTTCCCCGGCGCTTCGGCCCTTTCCGATTTCCGTCAAACCCGCCTGCTCGAAACGCTTACGCGCATCGACCCGAACATCACGGGCGTGCGCGGGCAATATCTGCACTTCGTCAACGCGCAAACTCCGCTTTCCGCTGAAGACACCGCGAAAATCGAGGCACTGATGCATTACGGCCACCCGCTCGAGGAAAGCAGGGAGCGCGGCGCCGCCGAAACGTTTCTCGTCGTGCCGCGCTTCGGCACGGTGTCGCCGTGGGCGAGCAAGGCAACGGACATCGCGCACCTGTGCGGGCTCACGCAGGTGCGCCGCATCGAGCGCGGCGTCGAGTACACGGTCACACTGAAAAGCGGCCTGCTCGGCGGCAAGAAGGCGCTCTCCGACGAAGCGCGCGAAGCCGTCGCCGCCGCCTTGCACGACCGCATGACCGAGAGCGTGGCACCGTCGCGCGATCACGCGCTGCATCTGTTCGACGAACTGCCAGCCAAGCCGCTGCAAACGGTCGACGTGCTGACCCGCGGCCGCGCCGCGCTGGAAGCCGCCAACTCGGAACTGGGCCTCGCGCTCGCCGACGACGAAATCGACTACCTCGTGGACGCGTTCACGAAGCTCGGCCGCAATCCGACCGACGTCGAACTGATGATGTTCGCGCAGGCCAACAGCGAACACTGCCGCCACAAGATCTTCAATGCGGAATGGACGATCGACGGCGAGAAGCAGGACATCTCGCTCTTTAACATGATCCGCAATACCGAGAAGCTGAACCCGCAAGGCACGATCGTCGCGTATTCGGACAATTCGGCGATCATGGCGGGCGGCATGGCCGAGCGCTGGTTCCCGCGCACGCCCGAGCAGCTCGGCGCGAACGAGTTGCCGCAGCACTATCGCCGCAGCGTCGAGCTCACGCACACGCTGATGAAAGTGGAAACGCACAACCACCCGACCGCAATCTCGCCGTTTCCGGGCGCCGCGACGGGCGCGGGCGGCGAAATCCGCGACGAAGGCGCGACCGGCCGCGGCGCGCGCCCGAAGGCGGGCCTCACCGGCTTTACCGTGTCGAACCTGGAATTGCCCGACGGCGTGGAAGCCTGGGAAAATGCGCGCGACGTAGCCGTCCCGGTTGGGCACCGCAATCCGAACGACGCCCAAGAGGCGTACGGCCGGCCGGACCGCATCGCTTCGCCGCTTCAGATCATGATCGACGGACCGCTCGGCGGCGCCGCGTTCAACAATGAATTCGGGCGGCCGAATCTGGGCGGTTATTTCCGCGCGTACGAGCAGAACGTGGCCGGGGTGGTGCGCGGCTATCACAAGCCGATCATGATTGCAGGCGGCATCGGCAATATTTCGGACCAGCACACGCACAAGCACGACTTGCCGGAAGGCTCGCTGCTGATCCAGATCGGCGGCCCGGGCATGCGCATCGGCATGGGCGGCGGCGCGGCGAGCTCCATGGCGACCGGCACCAACACCGCCGAACTCGACTTCGACTCGGTGCAGCGCGGCAATCCGGAAATCGAGCGGCGCGCGCAGGAAGTCATCAACGCGTGCTGGCAGCTCGGCGACAAGAATCCCATTCTGAGCATCCACGACGTGGGCGCAGGCGGCTTGTCGAACGCGTTTCCGGAAGTCGTGGACGGCGCGGGCAAGGGCGCGCTCTTCGATCTGCGCAAGATCCAGCTCGAGGAAAGCGGCCTGTCGCCGCGCGAAATCTGGTCGAACGAGGCGCAGGAGCGCTATGTGCTCGCCATCGCCCCGGCCGATCTGCCGGCCTTCGCGGCCATGTGCGAGCGCGAGCGTTGCCCGTTCGCCGTGATCGGCACGGCCACGGCCGAGCGTCAACTGAAGCTGATCGATCCTGAACTGAAGGACGGCAACGCGCACCAGCCGGTCGACATGCCGATGGAAGTGCTGCTCGGCAAGGCGCCGCGTATGCATCGCGACGTCACGCGGGTCGAGCCGACGCTGCAGCCGGTGGACGTGACCGCCATCACGCTGTCCGAAGTCGCGGTGAGCGTGCTGCGTCATCCGACGGTGGCGAGCAAGTCGTTCCTCATCACCATCGGCGACCGTTCGGTGGGCGGCACGACCGCGCGCGACCAGATGGTCGGCCCGTGGCAAGTGCCGGTGGCCGACGTCGCGATCACGACGATGGACTACGCGGGCTTTCGCGGCGAAGCCATGACCATGGCCGAGCGCACGCCGCTCGCCGTGATCGACGCGCCGGCGTCGGGCCGGATGGCGGTCGGCGAGGCGGTCACGAATATCGCGGCCGCGCCGATCGCGTCGCTCGACAAGCTCAAGCTGTCGGCGAACTGGATGGCCGCCTGCGGCGCGCCGGGCGAAGACGCGGCGCTTTATGACACGGTCAAGGCAATCGGCATGGAGCTGTGCCCGGCGCTCGGCATCAGCATTCCGGTCGGCAAGGACTCGCTGTCCATGCGCACGAAGTGGGAAGACCGCGGCGTCGCGAAGGAAGTCGTCGCGCCGGTGTCGCTCATCATTTCGGCATTCGCGCCCGTGGAAGACGTGCGCCGCCATCTCACGCCGCAACTGCGCCGCGCGGGCGGGGCGGACGGTGTGGGCGATTCGGTGCTCATCGCCATCGATCTGGGCCGCGGCAAGCATCGCCTTGGCGGCAGTATCCTCGCGCAGGTCACGCAGCAGATCGGCGACACAGTGCCGGATATCGACGATCCCGAAGATCTGAAGCGCTTCTTCAACGCCATCCAGTCGCTGAACGCAAACGGCAAGCTGCTCGCGTACCACGATCGCTCCGATGGCGGCCTGTGGGCGACCGTCTGCGAAATGGCGTTCGCGGGTCATGTGGGCGTGTCGCTGAACGTCGACATGCTGGTGCTCGACCCGCACCACGAGTCCGATTACGGCGACGCCAAAGACTGGGCGAAGCAGACGAGTGGCCGTCGCGAAGACCGCACGATCCGCGCGCTCTTCACCGAAGAACTGGGCGCCGTGATTCAGGTGCGCGCGGCCGACCGCGACGCGGTACTCGGCGCGTTGCGCGAGCATGGCCTGTCGGCGTGCTCGCATGTGATCGGCAAGACCAACGACCGCGATGTGATCGAGGTGTATCGCGACGCGAAGAAGGTGTATGAGGCGCCGCGCGTCGAGCTGCATCGCGCGTGGAGCGAGGTGAGCTGGCGCATTGCGCGTCTGCGCGACAACCCCGCCTGCGCCGACGCCGAATACGACACGCTGCTCGACGCCGCGGATCCCGGCATCACGCCGGTGCTGACGTTCGATCCTGCGGAAGACGTCGCCGCGCCGTACATCGGCAAGAGCGCGCGTCCGCGTGTCGCGATTCTTCGCGAGCAGGGCGTGAACTCGCATCTGGAAACGGCCTATGCATTCGACCGCGCGGGCTTCGACGCGCACGACGTGCACATGAGCGACCTGCTCGCGGGCCGGGCCAACCTCGCGGATTTTGCGGGCGCGGTGGCGTGCGGCGGCTTCTCGTACGGCGACACGCTCGGCGCGGGCGAGGGCTGGGCGAAAGCGATCCGCTTCAATGCGCAGCTGGCCGACATGTTCGCGGCGTTCTTCGGCCGCAAGGACACGTTCGCGCTCGGTATCTGCAACGGCTGCCAGATGATGAGCAGCCTCGCGTCGATGATTCCGGGCGCAGACGCCTGGCCGAAGTTCACGCGCAACAAGTCGGAAAAATTCGAAGCGCGCTTCTCGCTCGTGCAAGTCGAGGCGTCGCCGTCCATTTTCTTCGCTGGCATGGAAGGCTCGCGCATTCCGGTCGCGGTCGCGCACGGCGAGGGTTATGCGGACTTCTCGCAGCAGGGGGATGCATCGAAGGTCGCGGTGGCAATGCGCTATGTCGACCACCGCGGTCAGGCAACGGAGCTCTATCCGTTCAACCCGAACGGGTCGCCGGACGGCATCACGTCCGTTACGACGCCGGACGGCCGCTTCACCGTGCTCATGCCGCACACCGAGCGCGTGCATCGCGCGGTGCAGATGAGCTGGCACCCGGAAGGCTGGGGCGAGGGCGCCACGGACGCTAGCCCGTGGCTGCGTGTGTTCCAGAACGCGCGACGCTGGCTGGGCTGATCAGCGGGCAATAAGTGTGCAATAAGCGGCAATAAGCGAGGGGCAGGCTGCTGTGCGACACAGCGGCCTGTCATACGCGCCCACAGCGCCATGCAGTGCAAAGCGCCGCGCCCGCAGCTTTCCCGCAAAACAAAAGCCGCCCTTAGGCGGCTTTTGTTTTTTGAAGCGGCGATGAGACACGCTTACTGGATCTTCGCGTTCTTGCGCAGACCTTCCTCGAACGCCTGCAGCTTTTCCTGCTGGATCTGCTGCACGATTTGCGGGCGCACCTGTTCGAGCGGCGGCGGCGTGATGCTGCGCACGTCGTCGACGCGGATGATGTGCCAGCCGAACTGCGTATGCACCGGCGTGTCGCTCATCTGGCCTTTCTGCAGATGCGTGGCCGCGTCCGCGAATTCCGGCACATAGGCCTTCGGATCCGACCAGTCCAGGTCGCCGCCGTTCTTGCCCGAGCCCGGATCCTTCGAATATTGCTTGGCCAGCTCTTCGAAGCTCGCGCCGCCCTTGATCTTCGCGATCAGATCTTTGGCCTGCTGCTCGTTGTCGACGAGGATGTGGTGCAGGTGATACTCCTTGCCGCCCGCGTCCTTGATCAGCGCGTTGTAGCGGGCGGTGACTTCCGCGTCGGTCGGCGCATTCTTCTTCACGAAGTCTTCGATCAGCGCACGCAGCACGACGGTTTGCTGAGCCACGGCGACTTGCGCCTTGATGTCCGGACGATTCTGCAAACCGCGGCGCAGCGCTTCCTGCATCAGCACTTCGCGATTCACGAGCTCTTCGCGCACGGCCATCTGCAATTGCGGCGTGTTCTGCTGGCCTTGATGAACCAGTTGGTCGATCAGCGCGTCGGCGCGAGACTTGGGGATCGGCGTGCCGTTCACCACGGCGATGTTCTGTGCGAATGCAGGTGCAGCCGCGAACGCAGCCAGCAATACCCAAAGGCGGGTTTTCTTCAAGGTCATCGGAAGTTTTCCTAGCGGGACAACAAAGCGAATTCTTCGGGCGTGTAAGCCGTGATTGCAAGGGCATGAATGCCGCGCTGCATGGCATCGGCCAGCGCATCATACACCATGCGATGCCGCGCCACGCGGGGCTTGCCGGCGAATGCGGCCGCCACGATCGTGACACTGAAATGGCCGCCCGCAGCCGCGCCCGCGTGGCCTGCGTGCTGCGCGCTGTCGTCGGTGATACGGATCGACGCGATGGGCGCGAGCGCGGCTGTGAGACGCGCCTCGATCAGCGCCGCGCGCTCGGCAGTGGTGGCGTGCATGAACGCGTCGCTCATGTCATTCCTCCTTCATGTACTTCGACAGCCACAGGCTTTGTCCGACGATAAACACCACCAGACAGCCCGTCGCGCCGAACAGTTTGAAATTGACCCACTGATCTGTCGTGTAGTTGTACGCGACGAACAGGTTGAGCAGGCCGAGCAAGACGAAGAAGATCGCCCAGATCACGTTCAGCTTGCCCCAGATCGCGTGCGGCAGCGTGATCTGCTTGCCCATCATTGCTTCGATCAGGTTCTTGCTGAAGGCGAGTTGCGAGACGATCAGCACGACCGAGAACGCCCAGTAAAGCACGGTCGGCTTCCACTTGATGAAGGTGTCGTTATGCAGCACGAGCGTCGCGCCGCCGAATACGGTGACGACGCCAAGGCTCACCCACAGCATCGGGTCCACCTTGCGGTGGCGAAAGGCCACCCACGCGATCTGCACCAGCGTGGCGACGATCGCCACTGCCGTCGCCGTGAAGATGCCCCACACCTTGAAGGCGACGAAAAACAGGATGATCGGGAACAGATCGAACAGGAATTTCATTTCTGGACGGGAACTCGGAGAGTGGGTCGGAGGGGCAACGGTGCAGTGCGGAAGACCAAAAAGCGCTGGGGGCAAAAGCCGCCCGCGCCCGACGGGCGGCGCCTGGCGGTGCATCTCTCGTGACCTGGGACGCACGACGTGACTCGACTCGCTTGCCCCGGGCTTCGCCCGTAAGCCGAGCGGGCCGATGCATGCCGCCGGGTGCGCGGCGCACCGGCGCGAGGCGCGACGTCCGGACGGCTCGCCGCTTACTGCCGCCGGCCGCCAGCCGCCCGTCGAATCCCGCCGTCAGTGCAGAGCGCTGCCTTACTTGGGCTCGAATTGTAACGCAGCCGAATTGATGCAGTACCGAAGCCCCGTCGGTGCCGGACCGTCCTCGAATACATGCCCGAGATGCGCGCCGCAGTTCTTGCATTGCACCTCGATGCGCAACATGCCGTGCGAGCGGTCGGTTTTTTCGGCGATCACCTCGCCGTTGATCGGCTTGAAGTAGCTCGGCCAGCCGCAGCCGGCGTCGAACTTGGTGTCCGATTCAAAGAGCGGCGTACCGCAACAGACGCAGTCGTACACGCCGCGTTCCCAGTGATCGTGATAGCGGCCGGTGAACGGGCGCTCGGTGGCCGCGTGGCGCGTCACCTGATATTCGATGTCGGAAAGCTGCGCGCGCCACTCGGCGTCGTCTTTCTGCACCTTGGGGGCGTCGTGCTTGAGGTCGTCGGGATTATTCATGGTCGGTTCCTGTCTCATGCTTGTGTTGGGAGCGTGCCCGGCGCGTCAGGACGAGCAGCTCACTTCGAGCGAGTTCGCCCAGTCGGGCGGCAAGCCGGCAAAGGCTTCGTGCTCCGGCTGTTCGTCGAACGGACGGCGCAGCACGGCGGCGAGGCGCTCCACTTCGGAAAAATCCTTCTCTTTCGCGCGGCGGATTGCCGTTTCCGCCAGATGATTGCGAAGGACGAATTTGGGGTTGACCCGGTTCATTGCAATGGCGCGCGCGGCGTCGTCGCGTGTTTCGTGGGACAGCCGCGCGCGGTAGTCGTTCGCCCATGCGTCGAACGCGGCACGGTCGAGAAACAGATCGCGCACCGGCGCGTCGCCGCTCGCGTCGTGCTTCGACAGGCGCGCGAGGTTGCGAAACGTCAGCGTGAAATCCGCACGATTGGCGTGCATCACGTCGAAAAGGCGGTTCGCGAGCGCCGCATCGCCTTCGCGTGCGTCTTCCAGCCCGAGCTTGGCGAGCATGCGGCGCTCGAGCGCGGGGCCGAAGCGGTCCTTGAAGCCGGCGAGCACCTGCTGCGCGTCTTCGATCGATTTGTCGCCGCGCACCGTGTCCTCGTACCGTTCCCCGAGCAGCGGCAAGAGTCCTTGCGCGAGGCAAAAGAGATTCCAGTACGCAATTTGCGGTTGCATCCGGTAGGCATAACGGCCCTGCGAATCCGAGTGATTGCAGATATAGCCGGCGTCGAAGCCGTCCATGAAGCCGAACGGACCGTAGTCGATCGTCAGACCGAGAATCGACATGTTGTCGGTGTTCATGACGCCGTGGCAAAAGCCCACTGCCTGCCATTCGACCATCAGGTCCGCTGTCGACATCACCGCTTCGTTCAGCAACGCGAGGTACGGATCGTCGGCTTCGCGGCAATGCGGATAGAAACGCTCGATCACATGGTCGGCGAGCGCGCGCAACGCGTCGGTGCGGTCATTCGAATAGAAGTGCTCGAAGTGCCCGAAGCGCACGAAGCTCGGCGCGACGCGCGTGACCACCGCGGCCGTCTCGATCTCCTCGCGCCGCACCGGCTGGTCCGAGCCGATCACGCAGAGCGCACGCGTGGTCGGAATGCCAAGATGATGCATCGCCTCCGAGCACAGGAACTCGCGAATCGACGAGCGCAGCACCGCGCGGCCGTCGCCCATGCGCGAGTAGGGCGTGCGCCCCGCGCCTTTCAGCTGCAATTCGTAGCGCCGGCCCTCGTGTTCGACTTCGCCCAGTCCGAGCGCGCGGCCGTCGCCGAGCTGACCCGCCCATACGCCGAACTGATGTCCCGAATAGACCGACGCGTAGGGCAGCGCCTCGGACGGCCACTCGCGCGTCGCGTTACCCGAAAACAGTTCGGCGAAGCCCGGGTCGGTTTCGAGCCCGGGCTCTAATCCGAGCATCGCTGCGGTGTCGGCCGAGAAACCTACGAGGTACGGCGCGTTGAGCGGCGCGGCCGGCAGGCGCGTGAGAAATGTGCTGCCGAGCCGCGCGAACGCGTTGTCGGCGGTGTTGAAAAGAGCTTCGGAAAGTGCCGCCAGAGGCCCCGACAGGCCTGCAATGCTTGGGGAAAACGACATGTTGAGCGCCTCACTATTAACCGATATTGTAAGTCCGCACCCGCGGCGCTGCTGGCAAGCCGGCGGTGCCTTGTCCTGCGGGCCGTGCGTGGCGATGCGCGAGGACGCGCGGGCGCGCTTGTCGACTGCTTCAGCAATTTCACTGCCGCGGCGCTGTTTGGCGAACGGCGCTCATCCGGTTCGCATTCCCCGAAAAGCACAAGGCGAGGAGACGACTCTTTATGACGATGCCGCTGCTTGGCCAGATGATGGACGTGCCCCTCACCGTGTCGTCGCTGCTTGCGCATGCCGCGCGGCATTTCGGCAGCGCCGAGATCGTGTCGCGGCGCATTGAAGGCGACATCCACCGTTACACCTATCGGGACTGCGAACAGCGCGCGAAGCAGCTTGCGCAGGCGCTGATCGCGCTCGGCGTTCAACCCGGCGAGCGCGTCGCGACGCTCGCGTGGAACGGCTACCGGCATCTCGAAACGTATTACGGTACGACCGGCTTCGGCGCCGTATGTCACACGATCAACCCGCGCCTCTTTCCGGACCAGATCGCCTACATCGTCAACCACGCCGACGACGCCTACGTGCTGTTCGACACGACGTTCGCGCCGCTCGTCCACGTGCTCGCGCCGCAGTGTCCGAAAGTGCGCGGCTGGATCGCGCTCGCAGACGAGGCGCATCTGCCCGCCATGCAAACGTCCGCGCTGAGCTACGAAACGCTGGTGAACGCACAGGACGGACGGTTCGAGTGGCCGCTCATCGACGAGCGAGAGGCGTCGTATCTCTGCTATACGTCGGGCACGACCGGCAATCCGAAAGGCGCGCTGTACTCGCATCGTTCGACCGTGCTGCATGCGTTCGGCGCCTCCTTGCCCGATGCCATGGGCCTCTCCGCGCGCGACTCCGTGCTGCCCGTCGTGCCCATGTTCCACGTCAACGCGTGGGGCATTCCGCACGCCGCGCCGCTCACCGGCGCGAAGCTCGTGCTGCCCGGCAAGGACCTCGACGGCAAGTCGCTCTTCGAACTGATGGAAAACGAGCGCGTCACCTATTCGGCCGGGGTGCCGACCGTCTGGCTCGGCCTGCTCAACTATCTACGGGAGACCGGCTCGCGCTTTTCGTCGCTGGAGCGCACGGTGATCGGCGGTTCCGCGTGTCCGCCCGCGATGCTGCGCGCCTTCGTCGACGACTACGGCGTGCAGGTCATTCATGCGTGGGGCATGACGGAGATGTCGCCGCTCGGCACGCTGTCGAAGCTCACGTGGGAACAGTCGCAGCGGCCGGTGGCCGAGCAGCGCAAGCTGCTGGAAAAGCAGGGCCACGCGCTTTACGGCGTCGACATGAAGATCGTCGGCGACGACGGTCAGGAACTGCCGTGGGACGGCGTCGCGTTCGGCGATCTGTATGTGCGCGGACCTTGGGTGATCGACCGGTATTTCCGCAAGGACGACTCGCCGCTCGTGGACGGCTGGTTTCCGACCGGCGACGTGGCGACCATCGACCGCGACGGCTTCCTGCAGATCACGGACCGCTCGAAAGACGTGATCAAGTCGGGCGGCGAATGGATCAGTTCGATCGACGTCGAAAACGTGGCGATTGCGCATCCGGCCGTCGCGGAAGCCGCGTGCATTGCATGCGCGCATCCCAAATGGACGGAACGGCCGCTCCTTGTCGTGGTCCGGCGCGCGGGACACGAGGTGACGCGGGAGGAACTGCTCGCCTTCTACCAGGGCAAGGTCGCCAAATGGTGGATTCCCGACGACGTCGTGTTCGTCGACGAATTGCCGCATACGGCCACCGGCAAGCTGCAAAAGCTCAAGCTGCGCGACATGTTCCGCGACCATGTGCTGCCGTCCGCGCTGGAAGAACGCATGGATCAAGGAGGCTGCCCGCTCGCCAGGGGAAACCCTGCCTGACGATAAATTGAACGATCGTGCTTTTCTGTGTATTCTGCCTGCTGACACGGGAGCCGCCGACCTAAGCTGAAGGCGAGGGTCGGCGCAGTCGGGCTGGACGGCTCGACGGATCACGAGCGGCGCGCGCAGCGCCGCCTCATCTCAAGGATGCGATGCATCGCACGGAGGCAGGCAGATGGCAGTGGACTACACGACTCATGACGGCGTGGCCGTCATCACGCTGAACAATCCTCCGGTCAACGGCCTTGGGCTGTCGACGCGCGCGGGAATCGTCGAAGGCATCGAGCGCGCCGAGCGCGACCCGGCCATTCGGGCCATCGTGCTGACGGGCGCGGGCAAGGCCTTCTCGGGCGGCGCGGACATCACCGAATTCAATACGCCGAAAGCGACGCAGGAGCCCACGCTCGCCACCGTCATCAAGATCGTGGAAGGCAGTGCGAAGCCGGTGGTGGCGGCCATTCACAGCGTGGCCATGGGCGGCGGCCTCGAACTCGCGCTCGGCGCCCACTACCGCATCGCCGCGCCGGGCGCGCAGATCGCGTTGCCCGAAGTGAAGCTCGGCATCCTGCCGGGCGCGGGCGGCACGCAGCGCTTGCCGCGCGCCATCGGACTCGAAGCCGCGCTCAACATGATCGTGTCCGGCGCGCCGGTCGATTCGCAGAAACTCGCCGGTTCGGGCCTTTTCGACGAACTCGTGGAAGGCGATCTCGCCGAAGCGGCGCTTGCGTTCGCGCGCAAGGTCGGCGCACAGGCGGGCCCGCACCCGAAAGTGCGCGAGCGCAAGATCGACCATCCGAACGCAGAGGGCTTCATCCAGTTCGCGCGCAACAGTGTCGCGGCTGTCGCGAAGCATTTTCCGGCGCCGCTCAAATGTATCGACGCGGTGGAAGCGGGCGTCAAGCACGGCTTCGACAAAGGCCTCGCGTTCGAGCGTGAGTGCTTCGTGGCGCTCGTGCAAACGCCCGAGAGCCGCGCGCTGCGTCATGCGTTCTTCGGCGAACGCGCGGCGAGCAAGATTCCCGACGTGCCGGCCGATACACCCGTGCGCGAGATCCGCCGGGTCGCGGTGATCGGCGCGGGCACGATGGGCGGCGGCATCGCGATGAACTTCGTCAACGCGGGTATTCCGGTGACGCTGCTCGAGATGAAGCAGGAAGCGCTGCAGCGCGGCCTCGCCACGATCCGCGGCAATTACGAAGCGAGCGTGAAAAAGGGCAAGCTCAAAGCCGAAGCGCTGGAAGCGCGCATGGCGCTCATCACGCCCACGCTCTCCTACGACGCTCTGAAAGACGCGGATCTGATCGTGGAAGCGGTGTTCGAGGAGCTCGGCGTGAAGGAGCAGGTGTTCCGGCGTCTTGACGAAATCGCGAAGCCGGGCGCCATTCTCGCGTCCAATACCTCCACGCTCGACGTGAACCGGATCGCCGCGTTCACCAAGCGTGCGCAAGACGTGGTCGGCATGCACTTCTTCAGCCCGGCCAATGTGATGAAGCTGCTGGAAGTGGTGCGCGGCAAGGAGACCGCGAAGGACGTGCTCGCCACCGTCATGAAACTCGCGAAACAGATCCGCAAGACGGCGGTGGTGTCGGGCGTCTGCGACGGCTTTATCGGCAACCGGATGATCGAGCAGTACATCCGCCAGGCGCTCTTCATGCTGGAAGAGGGCGCGCTGCCCGCGCAGGTGGATCGCGCCATCGAGAAGTTCGGCTTCGCGATGGGACCGTTCCGCATGAGCGATCTGGCGGGCAACGACATCGGCTGGGCCATCCGCAAGCGCCGCTATCAGGAACAGCCCGATCTGCATTACTCGAAGATCGCCGACCGCCTGTGCGAGACGGGGCGCTTCGGCCAGAAAACCGGCGGCGGCTGGTACGACTACGTGGCGGGCGAGCGCACCGCGCGCCCGTCGACACTCGTCGACGACATGATCGTCGCCTACTCGAAAGAAGTGAACACGGAACGCCGCAAGATCGGCGACGACGAAATCGTCGAGCGGCTCGTGTTTGCGCTCGTGAACGAAGGCGCGAAGATTCTCGAAGAAGGCATTGCGTCGAAGGCGTCGGATATCGACATGGTCTATCTGACCGGCTACGGCTTTCCGCTGCATCGCGGCGGGCCGATGCTGTACGCGGACACGGTCGGACTTTACAACGTCGAGCGCGCGATCCGCCGCTATGCCGCGCAGCCGAACGGCGACGCGTGGCAGCTTGCCGCGAGCATCGCCGAACTCGCGGCAGCGGGCCGCGGCTTTAACGGCTGAACCGGCTGAACCGACGTAAGCGCCGCTTACTACGAACGACTCAGGTGGCGCTTCTTTGCATTGCCGCGCATCGACGCGCGCGCCACCATCGACACTGAATGAACACGCAGGAGATTCGTATGACCGACGCCGTAATCGTATCGACCGCTCGCACCGGGCTCGCCAAATCGTGGCGCGGCGGTTTCAACATGACCCACGGCGCGACGCTCGGCGGCCACGTGACGAAAGCCGCCGTGGAGCGCGCGAAGGTCGATCCGGCGCGCATCGAGGACGTCATCATGGGCTGCGCGAATCCGGAAGGCGCAACGGGCATGAACATCGCGCGGCAGATCGCCTTGCGCGCCGGCTTGCCGGTCAGCGTGCCCGGCATGACGGTGAACCGCTTCTGTTCGTCCGGACTGCAAACTATTGCGCTCGCCGCGCAGCGGGTGATTGCCGGCGAGGGCGACGTGTTCGTCGCGGGCGGCGTGGAATCCATCTCCTGCGTGCAGAATGAGATGAACCGCCACATGATGACCGACAGCTGGCTCGCCGAGCACAAGCCGGAGATTTACTGGTCGATGTTGCAGACCGCGGAGAACGTCGCAAAACGCTATGCCATTTCGAAGGAACGTCAGGACGAATACGGCGTGCGCTCCCAGCAGCGCGCGGCGGCTGCGCTGGAGGCCGGCCGCTTCAAGGACGAGATCGTGCCGTTGACCGTGCTCGCGGGCGTCGCCGACAAGGCGACCGGCCGCCTCTATACGAAGGAAGTGACCGTCAGCGGTGACGAGGGCATTCGCGCCGACACCACCCTCGAAGGCGTCTCGAAGATCCGCACCGCGCTGCCGGGCGGCGTCATCACCGCGGGCAACGCGAGCCAGTTTTCCGACGGCGCGTCGGCCTGCGTAGTGATGAACGCGAAGCTCGCCGAGCGCGAAGGGCTGCAGCCGCTCGGCATTTTCCGCGGTTTCGCCGTGGCCGGGTGCGAGCCGGACGAAATGGGCATCGGCCCGGTGTTCGCGGTGCCGAAGCTGCTGAAACAGGCCGGCCTGAAAGTGGACGACATCGACTTGTGGGAACTGAACGAAGCGTTCGCCGTACAGGTGCTGTATTGCGCGGACAAGCTCGGCATCGACCATGACCGGCTGAACGTGAACGGCGGCGCGATCGCGGTGGGGCATCCGTACGGCGTATCCGGCGCGCGGCTCGCCGGGCACGCGCTGATAGAAGGCAAGCGGCGCGGCGCGAAGCTCGTCGTGGTCACCATGTGTATCGGCGGCGGGCAGGGCGCGGCGGGTCTCTTCGAAGTGGCGTGATCACGGCAGGGCGCCACCTGCCGTCGGCAAGCTCAGTGTGCCCTGGTCGATGAAACGCGTGGTGCCGAACGGGCCGCCCGCGAGCTTGCCGCGCAGGACATACGGAACCTGCCCCGACTCCGCGGCGCCGGCGAAAGCAAAGGCCTGACGCACCGCGGCGAACGCAGGCACCGTCAGCGGCACGTTCAGCACCGTTTCGCCGAAGCGCGGCACGGTGCCGCTCTGATCGCTCACGCCGCTCGCGAACGATTTGCCGTTCAGGTCGAGATCGAGCGATACGCCGTTGAAGCTGACCGCCGAGTCATTCGGATTCTGCACCCGCAGCTTGACGTTAAAGCGCATTTCGAGACCCTGGCCTTCGAGGGGTTCGATGCCGGCCACGTTCACGCGCAGCGGATCGCCGCCGAATAAGCCGGCGCATGCGGTGAGCGTCAGCGCAAACGTAACGAGAGCGCACCACACGGCCGTACGGCGGAGGCTCGCACTGAACAACATGCGGACGAAGGACATGACCGGCACCTCGAAGAGCGGATAGGGTCATGCATTGTAGCGGGCGGCCTGCCGCGCACCGAAGCGCGTCAGGCGGCGCGCCGCAGCGTCGCTCTGACCAATGCGGCCAACTGGCGCGCGACATGGCCGGGCAGCAAGCGGCTTTTTGCGGCGCTCTGCGACGCTTGCAGCGCGAAAGCCACCGCTTCCGCGCGCGCCGCGCTGATCGACACCACGCCGCGTTGCGGCAGCACGAAGCACTGTCCTTCGCGCAGCATGATCGCCGTGAACGGAACAGCATCGCAAAGCCATGCGAGCGAGTGGTCGCGGAACGCGAGCTGCAGATCGCCTTCCACCGCGACCACGGCGCTGCGGGCACGCAAGTCGTGCAGGGCAATATGGCCGGCGGCGAGGCGGCATACATTGAGGGTGGCGCGAGACATGGTGGTTTCCTTCGGTACCGTTTGCATGCCACCCAGCTTATTGACGTGGCTTCGGTGAAAACAGCCGCAGCCGGCCATCATCTGAACCGGTACAAGACGGTGGTTTCACGTGCTGTATCGGTCGAAATGGAGGCCATGTGTATCTGTCGCTGCGCGTGGACCGTGCGCACCATCGGCGCATGAGCCGATCAGCGCACACAGCAGCACGAAGGCCAACACACTCGCCAGTACACAGCCAACAGCAGCGTCAACCCAAACGCCGACACCACCGCCCATGCAAGCGCACACCCTCAAGCCCGGCAAGCCGCCGAACGATGCCCCAGCGGACGAGCCGCTCTATCGTCAACTGGCGGCCCAGTATCGCCGCGCGATCCGTCATGGCGTACTGCGTCCCGGCGAGCGCATGCCGTCGATGCGCGCCTTCATGCAGCGTCACGGCGTGAGCCTCGCGACGGCGACCGAGAGTTATCGCGTGCTCGAACGTGAGGCGCTGATCGAGGCGCAGCCGCGCTCCGGTTACTTTGTGCGCGCATTGAAAGGCGCCGCCTTGCCGGCCGCGTCCGAACCGGACCTGGCGAGCGTGCCCGGCGCCGCGCAGTTCGTCGGCATCCACTCGACCATTTCGGCGATCGTCTCGCAACTGCAGCGCTATCCGGAGGCATTCAACCTGGGCGGCGCGACCGCCTCGTCCGATCTTTATCCGACCGATGCGCTGCAAAAAGCCGCGCTGCGCGCGTTGCGCCGGCGGCCCACGCTGCTCACCGCCGCCGGTGCCGAGCAGGGCGACCCGGCGTTGCGCGGAATCATCGCGCGCCGTGCGCTCGACGCCGGCATTCCGATCGGCGCCGACGACATCATCATGACGCACGGCGGCATCGAGGCCGTCAATCTGGCGCTGCGAGCGGTCACGCAGCCGGGCGACACCGTCGCCGTCGAGTCGCCGTGCTTCTTCGGCTTGCTGCAGGCGCTCGAAAGCCTCGGGCTGCGCGCGCTGGAAATTCCGGCGAGCCCGAGCACCGGTCTTGCCATCGAGGCGCTCGACTTCGCGTTGCACACGCATCCCGACATCAAGGCCGTGGTGGTCGTGCCGAATCTGCAGAATCCGCTCGGCTGCGTGATGCCCGATTCGCACAAGGCGAGGCTCGTGGAGCTGTGCGCGCGAGCGGGCATCGCGCTGATCGAGGACGACCCGTATCGCGAACTCGTCGACAGCGCGAAGCCGCTGCGCTCGCTGAAGGCCTGGGACACGGACGGCACCGTGATTCATTGCACCTCGTTCAACAAGACGCTCGCGCCCGGCATGCGGGTCGGCTGGATCCATGGCGGGCGCTGGCATCCGCGTATCGGCATGCTGAAGTTCGCGCAGTCGCGTCACAACGAGCAGTTGTCTCAGGTCGTGCTCGCGGAGTTTTTGGAGACGAACGCCTATGAGCGGCACCTGCGGCGCTTGCGCGAGCGTTTGAGGCTGCAACGCGAGCGGATGGCGGCGGCGCTTGCGGCGTCGTTTCCCGAGGGCACGCGCTTCACGCCGCCCGCCGGCGGCATCTTCTTCTGGGTCGAGCTGCCGCCCACGGTGTCGTCGGCCGCTTTTTTCGACGCGGCGCTGAAAGAGGGCATTCGCGTGATGCCCGGCACCGTGTTTTCCAACGCCGGCCGCTTCGATCACTTCATCCGCCTCAGCTGTCCGAGCACGGACCTCGATCTCGCCGACGAAGCGCTGCGCCGGCTCGGGCGGCTCGCGACCGCGATGGCGGCGCGCGCGTCCACGCGGGCCGCGTGAGCGCAATCGGGCTTCGGCGCGCGCGGATCTGCTCGCCGGCTGTAACGCCGCCGGCCGCAAAGCCGACGTCTGCCCGTCACCGCGAAACGCCACAGCGGGTATCATTTCTGCTCTTGCGGCACGGTGCGCCGCGCGCGTGAAGCCCGCCGCACCGGCGGCTCATTCGCGCATCTTCGCCGTGCCCGCACATCGAGACAAGGAACACTGAAAGCCGCAATGACCGATTCACCTTCATCCGCCGCGGGCGGCGCGTCGCTGCCCGAGAGTCCTTTTGTCGACCGGCTCGGCGCGCAACTCGTGTCGGCAGCGGACGGCGCGAGCGAAGTCGTGCTGTCCCTGTTGGCGGAGCACATGAATACGTGGGACGTCGCGCATGGCGGCGTGACCATGACGCTCGCCGACGTGGCGCTGGCCATGGCCGCGCGCAGCCTCGCGGGCGACGGCGTCGGCGTCGTCACCGTCGAAATGAAGGTCAACTTCATGGAGCCGGGCCGCGGCGAACTGCGCGCGAGCGCGCGCGTGCTGCACCGGTCGACCACCATGGCCTATTGCGAAGGCGAAATCCGCGACAGCGAGGGACACTTCGTCGCGAAGGCGCTCGGCACCTTCAAATATATGCGCCGCCTCGCCGTGGGCCGCGATGTGACGCGTCAGCGTCTGCGCAGCGACCCGTCGGCGAAACCCGGTCCCAGCGACGGTTAAGCACACGCGCCACAACAGAGCAAGCGGCCCATCCGCAACCCAAGGAGACGATCGACATGCCACAGATCAACCGCCAGTTCGTGCTGGCTTCGCGTCCGCAAGGCGCCGTCACGCCCGGCAACTTCCGCCTCGTCGAAACGCCGCTCGCGCCGCTCGCCGACGGCGAAATCCGCGTGCGCAATCACTACCTGTCGCTCGACCCGTATATGCGCGGCCGCATGAACGACAGCAAGTCGTACGCGCCGCCGCAGCCGCTCGATGAAGTGATGATCGGCGGGACGGTCGGCGAAGTGGTCGAGTCGAAGAATTCGAAGTTCGCGGTCGGCGACAAGGTCGTCGCGATGTTCGGCTGGCAGGAGTACGGCACGTCGAACGGCGCGGGCGTGCAGAAAGTCGACGACACGCATGTGCCGCTGTCGGCTTATCTCGGGGCGATCGGCATGCCGGGCGTGACCGGGTGGTACGGCCTGAACCGCATCATTGCGCCGAAGGCGGGCGAGACCGTCGTCGTCAGCGCGGCGAGCGGAGCGGTGGGCAGCGTGGTCGGGCAACTGGCGAAGCTGGCCGGCGCGCGCGCGGTGGGCATCGCCGGCGGCGAAGAAAAGTGCCGCTATGTGGTGGAGACGCTCGGCTTCGACGCGTGTGTCGACTACAAGGCCGGCAATCTGTATCAGGACCTGAAGGCGGCGACGCCCGACGGCGTCGACGGTTGTTTCGAGAACGTCGGCGGCGAGGTGCTCGACGCGACGCTCGCGCGCATGAACCCGTTTGGCCGCATCGCGCTATGCGGATACATCGCGGGCTACGACGGCCAGCCGGTGCCGCTCAGGCACCCGTCGCTGATACTGACGCAGCGCCTCTCCGTGCAGGGCTTCATCGTGAGCGAGCATATGGATGTCTGGCCGGAGGCGCTCAAGCAGCTCGGCACGCTGGTCGCGCAGAAGAAGCTGCAGTATCGGGAGAGCATCGCACAAGGGCTCGATGCCGCGCCCGAGGCGTTTATCGGCCTGCTCAAGGGCAGGAACTTCGGCAAGCAGCTGGTCAAGCTGATCTGAGCGAGCCAGCGACGCGGCTCGGCTCGGCGAGCGAGGCGCCTGTTGCGCCGCCCATCGAGCCGCGTAGGCAAGCGAGCGTGGACAAAAAACAGCTCATCACGGAGTCGACGGATGTTCGAAATTGTAGGGAAGGTCGCGGTCATCACCGGCGCGGCGAGCGGCTTTGGCGAGGCGTTCGCGCACAAGGCCGCGGCGCTGGGCATGAAGCTCGTGCTCGCGGACGTGAACGCCGACGCGCTGGCACAAACCGTCGAAGCGTTGCGCGCAGCCGGCGCCGAGGCGATCGGCGTGCCTACCGACGTGTCGAGCGCGGCGCAGGTCGAGGCGCTCGCCCACGCCGCGCTCGACGCATTCGGCAGGGTCCATCTGCTGTTCAACAACGCGGGCGTGGGCGCGGGCGGCTTCCTGTGGGAGAGCTCGGCGAACGACTGGGCGTGGGTGTTCGGCGTCAATGTGATGGGCGTCGCGCACGGCGTGCGTGTGTTCGCGCCGATCATGCTCGCGCAGAACGAGCCGGCGCATATCGTGAACACGGCGTCCGTGGCAGGTCTTTTATCGCCGCCCGCAATGGGCGTGTACAACGCGTCGAAACACGCCGTGGTGTCGCTCACCGAGACGCTTTATCACGACCTGCAACTCGCGCAGGCCGGGCGCGATGCGACGAGCGTAGTCGGCTGTTCGCTGCTGTGTCCGGCCTTCGCGCCGACCGGCATTGCGCATGCGGAGCGCGCGCGGCCCGCGGAGCTGCGCAACGACAACCAGCCGACGCGCTCGCAGATCGCCGCCGGCAAGCAATTGCAGCGCGCCGTGCGAGCCGGCAAGCTGAGCGCGGCCGAGGTCGCCGGGCTCACCTTCGACGCCATCGCAAAACGGCGCTTCTACATCGTCACGCACCCGGCCATCATGGCGACAGTCAGGCTGCGTCACGCGGATATCGAGCAGTTGCGCGATCCGACCGACCCGATGTCGCTGAAGCCGGAAGTCACGCGCGCGGCTGCCGACTGAAGCCGATGCCGCGCTTGACACTGCACATGACACGGCACCTGACACCGCGCGCCATGCCGCGCGTTTTTTCAACCTCCCGCGCCTCTTCGCCGTTTCACCTCACATGCCCTTGAATCCGAAGATCGAGCAGGTGCTCGACATGATCGCGCGCGCCAAGCGCCCGAAGCTCCACGAGATGACGCCGCAAGCGGCGCGCGCGTCGTACGAGAAAAGCGCGCCGATTCTCGAGATCGCGAGCGCGCCGATGTTCGCCGTGGAAGATCTGCGCATCCCGACCCGCGACGGCGCGACGATCGGCGCGCGCCTTTACCACGCGCAGGCGCCGAGCTGGGCCGAGCCCACCGCGGCGCTCGTCTACTACCACGGCGGCGGCTTCACCGTGGGCAGCGTGAATACGCACGACGCGCTTTGCCGGATGTTCGCGCGCGACGGCAAGTGCGCGGTGCTCTCGGTGGATTACCGGCTCGCGCCCGAACACAAATTCCCGACCGCCGTCGACGACGCTTTCGATGCGCTCGCCTGGCTGCACGGGCACGCCGCGGAATTCGGCATCGACCATGAACGGCTCGCGGTGGGCGGCGACAGCGCGGGCGGCACGCTCGCGACGGTCAGCGCCGTGCTCGCGCGCGACGCCGGTATAGCACTCGCGCTGCAGTTGCTGATCTACCCGGGCACGACCGGCTATCAGCAGACCGATTCGCACTCGCGTCTCGCCGACGGATTTCTGCTCTCGGGCGAGACGATTCAATGGTTCTTCGAGCAGTACGTGCGCGGCACGCGCGATCGCGACGACTGGCGATTCGCGCCGCTCGACGGCACGCGCGGCGCACCGGATTTCAGCGGCCTCGCGCCGGCATGGATTGCGACCGCCGAATACGATCCGCTGAGCGACGAGGGCGACGCCTATGCGGACAAACTGCGCGCCTTCGGCAACGCCGTGACGCTTACGCGCTATCCCGGCATGATTCACGAGTTCTTCAAGATGGGCGGCTTCGTGCCCGAGGTCGCGCGCGCGCATGAGGATGCCGCCGCGGCATTGCGCGCGGCATTCGGCGTGGATTGAAGGATCAGGCGATGGCGCGCTCGACGTTGAACGCGAAGCTGCGTTCGAAGTCGCCGGGTCGCACGACGCGGTGCGAGCCGTTGTCGTCGCTGCGCTCGGCCACCGCCACGCTGACCATTTCGCCGTTGGCGACGACTCGCAGCGCCGTCGTGCCGCGCGTTCCGTACTCGGGCGTTTCGATGAATGCCGCCGACAGCGCCCGTTCGCGCTCGAGCGGAATGCCGGTGGACGGCAGCTCGGCATCCGGCGCGACGCGCGGGTCGCGCATCAGGTCGATCAGACGCTCGAGCGGCGGCATCGCGTTGCGTGCGAGCAGCGCGCCCAGCTCGCCACGCTTTTTGACGAGTTTCGGCCACGCGGTGTCGAGAATCGCATTCGAGATGCCGTGCGTGCCCGGCGCGAGCAGCGCGGGCGCGAGATTCGCGCGATTGCAGTACCAGGCAAGTTCGCGACGCGTCCAGTCGCCGACGAGCAGATTGAAACCGTTGTAAATGTCGCCGGTTCGCGCGACGCGCTGCAGATAGGCGAGCGGCGTCTCGTGTTCAGCGGCGCTGTCGCTGCGATTGTGGTTGCCATTCCCCCCGCCGTTCGCCGCGGCGTTTCCGCCCACGAGCCAGTCGCTCACGAGCGTGCCGCGGGTCGGTGCATCGGCGCGCATTTCGTGCGGTGCCCGATAATTGGTGAGCGCGGCAAAGCGGCCGTCGCGCGACATGCCGAGCCACGTGCCGCCGCCCACCAGATCGCGGCCGGCCAGCACGCCCCGGGCGTCGTCCCACCAGCCGATCGGCTGAGCCGTGCGCCGGAAGAATTCGTCGCGATTCGCGGCTAGCGTGAACAGTGGGCCGTCGAGCGCATCGGGTCGCCAGTCGAACACGATCAGGCACATCGGGGATGTCTCCGGTTTATTGGATCGGAAAGTCGCGTCTGAACTTGCGGTCTAGCTTGCGTCAGATCGCAAGGGCGAACAGCAAACCAGGCGAGGGCGCCAGCGAAAAGCGGCGCATGCGTCGACCGCAACTCGCCGCTGGGGTGGGTACGGCGAGGCGCCGCTCAAACCTCGGTCGGCAGGCCGTAGGGCAGCGCGAGAAAGCGCAGCGCCGGGCCGTCTGCGGCGCCCAGATGCACGGAGCCGCCTTCCAGCGCCGCGAGCTTGATCTCCACGAGCACATCGACGCCGCCGTCCCGCGCCGACGCGGCGTTCACCACGATGCCGCAGGGCTGGCCCGGGTCGTCGGAGTGAAAGAGTTCGGCGCCCGCCTTCACGCTATCCAACTCGCCAGCCACGGTGGCGAGCGAGGTGCGCCGCTTGATCGTGCCGCGGTACTGGCTGCGCGCCACCACTTCCTGGCCCGGGTAGCAGCCCTTCTTGAAGTTGACCGCGCCGAGCACGTCGAAATTGACCATTTGCGGCACGAACTGCTCGACCACCGGCTGCGTGATGCGCGGCTCGCCCGCACGAATGTCGAGCCAGTCCCACACCGCCGGCGACACCTGTTTGAGCTTTTCGCCGAGCGCGGGCAACTGCGCTTCGATTTGCGCCTTCGGCCCGATCCACAGATAGCGCAGGCGCTCGCAGGCGTCCGGCACGCGAATCAGCGAGCCCGCCGCGCCGTCCACCTTCACGTGGACGCCGTCCGGCAGCGCGTCGAACACGCCGGAGAGCGCCTTGCGCACGTCGCCCGCGAGACCGATCACCGCCAGCTCGCCGCTCGCATCCGCGAGTTTTGCCTTGGCGCGCAGGATGAACATGGAGAGCCGCTTCTGCACCGCCGCCTGCACGTCTTTCGAGACCAGCAGACGGATCGCGTCGCCGCTGCGCCAGGTCAGGAAGGAGGCCAGCAGGCGGCCCTTTGCCGAACAGTAGCCCGCGAGGCGCGCGTTGGCGGCATCGAGGTGCTGCGTGTCGTTCGTCAACTGACCGTGCAGGAAGCTCGCGGCGTCGTCGCCCGTGGCGTCGATCACGCCGAACTGCGTGAGCACTGCGTAGGCGCCGTGCTGGAGGACGGCGTCGAACTCATCGGCTGAGGGGCGCGGGAGCACCGGCAGCGCCGCCGCGGCCGGGCTCGACGGGGCGCCGGCCGCGGGGGTGCCTGAAGCTGCGCCTGCGGGGTTGCCTGCGAGGTTGCCTGCGGCGTTGCCTGATTCAGTAGCGAGCGGTGTGTTCATGGATTCCGGGAACAGTCAATTCTGACTTTGGCTAAGGCAAACAAGTATTATATGCAGTCCAACCCAGTCACGTTTTCATGTCCCTCTTCAAGAAATGTTTGATCGCCGGTTCGACTGTCGTCGTGCTGGCCGCAGCCGCGATTGCTGGCGGATACCACTGGGCCACGAGCCCGCTCGAGCTGAATCCCGCGCAACTCGACGTCACCGTTAAGCCGCACAGCAGCCTGCGCAGCGTCACGTTGCAGCTCAATCGCGGCGGTGTGCCGGTCGAGCCCGAACTCTTCGTCATCATGACGCGGCTCCTCGGCCTGCAAAGCGAACTGAAGTCGGGCAATTACGAGTTCAAAACCGGTGTGACGCCGTACGAAGTGCTGCAGAAAATCGCTCGCGGCGACGTCAACGAATACGTGGCGACCATCATTGAAGGGTGGACGTTCAAGCGCATGCGCGCCGAGCTCGATGCGAACCCGGCGCTCAGGCACGACAGCGTCGCCATGAGCGACGCGCAGCTGATGAGCGCGATCGGCGCGCCCGAGGCGTCGATCGGCAACGGCGAGGGGCTGTTTTTCCCGGACACCTATCTGTTCGACAAGAACACGAGCGACCTCGACGTCTACCGCCGCGCTTATCGTCTGATGCACGCGCGGCTCGACGAGGCATGGCTCGCGCGCGCGCCGAACCTGCCGTACCGAACGCCATATGAGGCGCTCATCATGGCGTCGATCATCGAAAAGGAAACCGGCAAGAAATCCGACCGCGCCATGGTGGCCGCTGTGTTCGCGAACCGCCTGCGCGTGGGCATGCCGCTGCAGACGGACCCCACCGTGATCTACGGCATGGGCGAGGGCTACACCGGCCACATCCGCAAGAAGGACCTGCAGACGGACACTCCTTACAATACCTACACCCGCATGGGCCTGCCGCCCACGCCGATCTCGCTGCCCGGCGTCGCCTCGCTGCAGGCGGCGATGAACCCGGCGCAAACGAGCGCGTTGTACTTCGTCTCGCGCGGCGACGGCAGCAGCATCTTTTCCGACACCCTCGGCGATCACAACAAGGCCGTGGACAAATACATTCGAGGGCAATAAATGGCGCGCGGCAAATTCATCACGTTCGAAGGCATCGACGGCGCCGGCAAGACGACGCACCTGGCCTGGTTCCGCGAGCGGCTCGAGCAGAAAGTGGCGGCCACCGGCCGCTCCGTCGTCATGACGCGCGAGCCGGGCGGCACGCCGCTCGGCGAGCAGATTCGCGAGATCGTGCTGCATCAGAAAATGGATCTGGAAACCGAGGCGCTGCTGATGTTCGCGCTGCGCCGTCAGCATCTCGCCGAAGTGATCGAGCCGGCGCTCGCGCGCGGCGACTGGGTGCTGTCGGACCGTTTCACCGACGCCACGTTTGCCTACCAGGGCGGCGGGCGCGGGCTGCCGCGCGACAAGCTGGAAACGCTGGAGCGCTGGGTGCAGGGCGGCTTCCAGCCGGATCTGACCGTGCTGTTCGATCTCGCGCCGGAAATCGCCAACGAACGGCGCAGCGCGGCGCGCGACCCCGATCGCTTCGAGAGCGAATCGGCGGCATTTTTCGAGCGCACGCGCGCCGAATATCTGCGCCGCGCGGAAGAAGCGCCTTACCGTTTCGCTATCATTGACTCTTCGCAGAGCATTGCGCGCATTCAGAAACAGCTTGAAGAGCTGATGGTAAGCCTTTGATTATCCGCTGATATAACAGCGGTTCATGGTCAACGAAAAGCTCGCGCAACGCACGAGACAACGCTCTCAACAGTTTGATTTTAAAGACGAATAATGATTTATCCGTGGCAAGCCGATGACTGGAGCCGCCTGCAACAATTGCGCGGCCAGTGGCCGCATGCGCTGCTGCTGCACGGCCAGGCGGGCATCGGCAAGCTGCGCTTCGCGCAGCACCTCGCCCAAGGCCTGCTGTGCGAGGACCGGCGGGAGAACGGCGAGCCCTGCGGCGCGTGCGTCGCGTGTAACTGGTTCGCGCAGGGCAATCATCCCGACTACCGTATCGTCGTGCCCGAGGCGCTGGCCGCCGAGGCCGGCCTCGGCAACGGCGCCGAGGACAAAGCGGAAAAAGCCGACGGCGACGAGGGCAAGAAAACGCGCGCCCCCAGCAAGGAAATCAGGATCGAGCAGATTCGCGGCTTGCTGGACTTCGTCGGCGTGGGCTCGCACCGCGGCGGCGCACGGGTGGTCGTGCTGTACCCGGCCGAAGCGCTGAACGTCGCGGCGGCCAACGCGCTGCTGAAGACGCTGGAGGAGCCGCCCGCGGGCGTCGTGTTCCTGATGGTGTCGGCACGGATCGACCGGCTCTTGCCCACTATCATCAGCCGTTGCCGCCAATGGCCGATGAGCCTGCCGGCGCCGCAAGCCGCCACCGAATGGCTTGCCGCGCAAGGCGTGGAAGAGGCACCGGCGCTGCTCGCCGAGGCGGGCGGTGCGCCGCTCACCGCGCTCGCGCTTGCCAGCGACGAAAACCGCGCGTTGCGCGACTGGACGCTCAAGCAACTGGCCGCGGGCCCGCAGTGCGACGCCTTCGCCTGCGGCGAGGCGCTGCAGAAGCTGCCGGTCCCGCTCGTGCTCGGCTGGCTGCAGCGCTGGATGTACGATCTGCTGGCTCAGCGCACCGCCGGTGCGCCGCGCTATTTTCCGCAGGCGTCGGCGGCATTGACGCGTTGCGCGGCGCAGGCCGACGCCAGCGCGTTCGCGCGCTTCATGCGGACCGTCACGCGGCAGCGCGCGGTCGAGAATCATCCGCTGAACGCGCGGCTCGTGTTCGAGGAACTGTTTCTCGGCTACCGCGAGTTGTTTGCATGACGCGGCGCAGCCCGGCCCGCGTCGCTTTCATCTTTCTCCGTCAGCCGTCCTTCATTCAAACGCCGACAGCACCATGAGTCTTTCTTACCGCGATGCCACGCTCGACGATCTGCCCGCCATCGTCGCCATCTACAACTCGACGATCGCCTCGCGCCAGGTGACCGCCGACCTGGAACCGGTCAGCGTCGAAAGCCGGGTGGCGTGGTTTCATGCGCACGGGCCGCAGAAACGCCCGCTGTGGGTCGTGGAAGACGCCGAGGAGCGCGGCCGCGTGATCGCATGGCTCAGCTTTTCGGACTTTTACGGCCGCCCGGCCTATCAGCGCACCGCCGAAGTCAGCATCTATCTGGACGAACGCGCGCGCGGCAAGGGCCTCGGCAAGCAGATGCTGGCGGCCTCGCTCGCGGTGGCGCCGGCGCTCGGCATCGACACGGTGCTCGGCTTTATCTTCGGCCACAATGAGGCGAGCCTGCGGCTCTTCCGCGGGTTCGGCTTCGACACGTGGGGGTCGCTGCCGCGCGTGGCCGTGCTGGACGGCGTGGAGCGCGATCTGGTCATTCTCGGCAAGCGGCTCGACGCGCCGCGCGCAGCCGGCTGACCGCCTCACGCATCCCATTGCAGGACATCACTATGTTTGTCGATTCGCACTGTCACATCAATTTCGAAGGACTCGCCGACCGCCTGCCGCAGGTGCTCGAAAACATGCGCAGCCACTCGGTCACGCACGCGCTGTGCGTGTCCGTCGACCTGGAGACGCTGCCGTCCGTGCTCGATATCGCGAGCCGGCACGAGAATGTGTACGCGTCCGTGGGCGTGCATCCGGACCACGAGCACATGCGCGAACCGAGCGTCGCCGAACTGGTCGAGCTCGCCAAGCATCCCAAAGTGGTGGCGATCGGCGAGACCGGCCTTGACTATTACCGTCTGGAAGGCCGCTCGATCGCCGATATGGAATGGCAGCGCGAGCGCTTTCGCACGCATATCCGCGCGGCGCACGCGACCGGCAAGCCGCTCATCATCCATACGCGCGCGTCGTCGGACGATACGCTGCGCATCATGGCCGAGGAGCGCGCGAGCGAGCCGGGCGGCGTCATGCATTGCTTCACCGAGCCGTGGACGGTGGCCGAGCAGGCGCTTGCACAGAATTTTTACATCTCGCTGTCGGGCATCGTCACGTTCAAGAGTGCGACCGACGTGCAGGACGTGGCGCGCCGCGTGCCGCTGGAACGGCTGCTGATCGAGACCGATTCGCCATACCTCGCGCCGGTGCCGTATCGTGGCAAACCCAATGAACCTGCGTACGTGAGTTATGTCGGACGTTTCATCGCGCAGCAACGCGAGATGACGGACGCGGCGCTCGCCGCCGCGACGACGCAAAATTTCTTCCGCCTTTTCAAGCTTCCCGCGCCTGTTGGCGCCTGAAGAAGGTGCTAAAAATCAATAGGATAGGGCCGAGCCCTAAAGTAAAACATGATGAATGATTCGACGTTGACTCACGCACCGCACACCGCAAGCACCCAAGCCTTGGTGGGCTCCTCGATCCGCCGCGGCTTCTCGCGCGTGGCGCTGGCCGCGACTCTCGCGTGCGCCGCGCTGAGCTCGCTGATCGCCGCGCCGGCTGTGGCCGCGCCGATCGACTCGCTGATCAAGTCGGTCAAATTCGACGATGTCGACGGCGTCAAAAAACTCCTCGCCAAGGGCATGGACCCGAACAGCGTCGACAACCAGGGCATGCCGCTCCTCGTGCTCGCCGCGCGGGAGAAGTCCGACAAGGTCGGCGCCGTGCTGCTTGCGAATCCGAAGACAAACATCGAGATCGAGGACAAAGCCGGCGAAAACGCGATGATGATGGCCGCGCTGAACGGCGACCTCGACTTCGTCAAGCAGTTGATCGCCAAAGACGCCGAGGTCAACAAGAAGGGCTGGGCGCCGCTGCACTACGCTGCCGCGAACGGCCACGACGACGTCGTGAAACTCCTGCTCGACCATTCCGCCTACGTGGACGCCGGCTCGCCGAACGGCACCACGCCGTTGATGATGGCCGCGCGCGGCGGCCATGTGTCGACGGTGAAGCTGCTGCTCGACAACGGCGCGGATCTGACCGTGAAGAATCAGATCGGCATGACGGCGCTGGATTTCGCGAAGACCTACAAGGAGCCGGACGTGGTCGAGGGCCTGAGCGCCCGGCTGCAGCAGATGCAGCAGAAGTGACGCTGGCGCAGAGGCTCTACGCGGTTTGCGCCGCTTCCTGCCTCAATGCGCTGCCCGAAGTTGTCCGAACTCATCGCCTGCACTTATTGGCTGAAGATAGCGGCTGCCGCCTGCTGCCGCAGGCTAAAACAGTGCAGAATGACGACTTTGGCGCGCCTTGCGCGCGCCGTCCGATGCGGCAACAGACCGCCTGATAAACGACCCTGGAAAGGAACACCATGCTGCGGGCCTTGATTTTCGCCAGCGCGTTTGCCGTACCGTTGTCGGCGGCCGCGTTTACGGGAGGTGACCTCAACAAGCTGTGCACGAAGACCGACGTGGCGTCGCGCAGTGCGTGCGCCGCCTATATCGAAGGCGCCGCCGACGGCATCTTCAATACGATCGACGCGATCGGCGGCACCACCGGGCCGCGCGTCGGCCAGTACTTCTGCTTGCCGCAAGATGCACGTTCGGCGCAACTGACGGATGCGGTGCGCAAGTACATCGCCGAAAATCCGATCGTGGCGGGCTACAACGCGAGCACGGCGATCTCGCTCGGGCTCGGCAAGGCGTTTCCCTGCAAAAGCGGAAATTGATGTAAGTTAAGGCGCGCCGGTCGGCGGGTACCTGACAATTCCTGGTACTTGCTGCCGGTACCGCGCGCGGCCGGCAACCGTTCAGCGTGTTCTTCCACGCATGTGTGCCGATTAGTCTGACCCGTGCGCTGTATGTGCCGTATCTGCCGCATGTCGCGCACACATTCAACAGAAGCCGGCGCACCGCCGTTCGCGGTCGCGGCCGGCTCAAAAGCGGGGCGCATGATTTGACTGGCGAGCGCGTCGAGCGCGCTTCGCCGCGCTCACGAGAGGCGCCGCCCGGTTTGATCTCGGGGCGCACATCACTTCTGTGTCGGCGCTACGCGCTGCCGGCCTGTCCCTATTCAAGCGAGGAGGAAACTGTCCTATATGGCTTTTCTCGATCGACTCGACCAGCTGGACCACATCGCTGAAGCGCCGTTGCACAGCTGGCCCGGCGCGTTGCTGGTCACTGTCCTCGCCGTGCTGATCGGCATTGGCGTGCACCGCGTGGGCGCGCGCGTCGTCACGCGGATCGCGCGGCCTTATCCGCTCACGAGCGTGGTGCTGCGCTATATCGACAAGCCGTCGCTGTTCGTCGTTCTGATTCTGGCGCTGGAAGCCGTATGGTGGGAGGCGCCGGACGCGCTCACCTTCATCGCGCCGCTGCGCGACGCCGCGGCCATTGCGCTGATCGGCGCGCTGACGTGGCTTTCCGTGCGTTCGGCGGCCGCCATCGGCGAGGCGATCATTCAGGCCCATCCGCTCGATACCGCCGACAATCTGCACGCGCGCCGCATCCACACGCAGGCAAGGGTGCTGGCGCGCTCGGTCATGTTCGTGATCGTGATTGTCGGCGTCGGCGGCGCCTTGATGACGTTTCCGAATGTCCGGCAGATCGGCGCGAGCCTGCTCGCCTCCGCTGGCGTGGCCGGGCTGGTCGCCGGTATTGCCGCGCGCCCGGTGCTCGGCAATCTGATCGCGGGTTTGCAGATCGCGCTGTCGCAGCCCATCCGGCTCGACGACGTCGTCGTCATTCAGGGCGAGTGGGGGCGCATCGAGGAAATCACCGGGACCTATGTGTCGGTGCGCCTGTGGGATCAGCGGCGCCTGATCGTGCCGCTGCAATGGTTTATCGAAAATCCCTTTTCGAACTGGACGCGCAGCAGCTCGCAGATCATCGGCACGGTGTTTCTTTATGTCGATTACCGGATGCCGCTCGCCCCGCTGCGCGAGGAGCTCGCGCGCATCGTCGAGGCGGCGCCCGAGTGGGACCGGCGCGTACAGGTGCTGCAGGTGACAGAAGGCACCGAGCGCTCCATGCAGTTGCGCGCGCTCGTCAGTTCGCTCGATTCGGGCCTGAACTGGGACTTGCGCTGCCGTGTGCGCGAGGGGTTGATCGACTTCATCCAGAAGCACTATCCGCAGTATCTGCCGCGCACACGCGCCGAAGTGTCGGCGGAACTGGAGAACGGCAAGGGCGAGCCGCTCGACTGGGTGCCGCGCGGCGCGCGCGCACCGGCTGGCAGCACGGCGGCGCATACCGAGGCGGACCCGGTGGCGAGCCGTCCGGGCCCCGGCGCGGCGCCCGCGGTGCCGTTGCGCGATGAGGCGAAGGAAACGGCTTAGTAGGCCGTAGGGGTTCGCGCGACCTTGCTGCTAAAAGGCGAAGCCCGGCCACGAACGGGTGGAGCGGGCGGCCGGAACAGGCTGAAAGTGACCGCCGCCGCCCTTCGAGACCTGGCCGATTGGCCAATCGACGCAACCGATCGATGCAACCGATCGCTCGTCAAAGGGTCGAACCGTCCACTCACTGAATCAATCCGGCGCGGCATGGCGTGCAGCCCGCGCGACGTTGTCGAGGCGCCCGTTGCGTGGCGGGCGTTGGCTGCATGCATGGCAGATGCCGCGCGAAACAAGGAGGACTTGCAACATGGGCCGACTGATCGTCGTGTCGAATCGCGTCGCAACGCCGACGGAAACCAAAGGGTCGGCGGGCGGCCTCGCTGTCGGCGTGTTCGGCGCACTGAAGGATGCGGGAGGCGTGTGGTTCGGCTGGAGCGGCGACGTGGTGAGCGAGACTGTCGCCAACGCGGGGCCGACGCTCGAGCAGGACGGCGCCGTCACCTTTGCGACCGTGGGTCTCACGCGTAAGGACTACGACCAGTATTACCGCGGCTTTTCGAACGCGACGCTATGGCCGGTGTTCCACTATCGCAACGACCTCGCCCGCTATGAGCGCGAGGAGTATGCCGGCTACCGGCGCGTCAACGCGTGGCTCGCGCACAAGCTCATCAAGCTGCTCGAGCCCGACGACGTGATCTGGATTCACGACTATCACCTGATCCCGTTTGCCGAGGCGTTGCGCAGCGAAGGCATCACGAATCGCATCGGCTTTTTCCTGCACATTCCGTTTCCGTCGCCGCAGATCCTGCTCAACATTCCGCCGCATGAAGAGCTGGTGAAGTCGCTGTCCTGCTACGACCTGCTGGGCTTCCAGACCGCGACGGACGAACAGGCCTTTCACGACTACGTGACCCGCCACGCGCGCGGCACCGTGTCGAAAGGCGTGGTGGAAGCGTTCGGGCGCAAGCTGCGCACGGGCGTCTATCGCATCGGCGTGTTTCCCGACGAAATTGCCGAGCAGGCCAAGCGCTACGAAAGCCGTCAGCACGTGCTCGATCTGAAGCAGAGCCTGGAAGGCCGCAAGCTGATCATGAGCGTGGATCGGCTCGACTATTCGAAAGGGCTCGTCGAGCGATTTCGCGCGTTCGAGCATCTGCTGGAGCGCTCGCCGGAATGGCGCGGCAACGTCACGCTGGTGCAGATCGCGCCGCCCACGCGCTCGGACGTCGCCACCTATCAGAAGATCCGTCAGGACCTGGAGTACGAAGCAGGGCGCATCAACGGGCGCTATTCGGGCCTCGACTACACGCCGATCCGCTATCTGAACCAGCAATACGACCGCTGGAAACTCATGTCGCTGTTTCGCGAGTCGCAGATCGGCTTTGTCACGCCCTTGCATGACGGCATGAACCTCGTCGCGAAGGAATATGTCGCCGCACAGAATCCGGACGATCCGGGCGTGCTGGTGCTGTCCATTTTCGCGGGCGCCGCAGCCGAGCTCTCGGGCGCGCTGCTCGTCAATCCGCATGATGCGATCGGCATGTGCGAAGCCTTGCAGCGTGCGCTGCAAATGCCGCTCGACGCGCGCCAGCGGCGTCACGAGATCAACATGGCCGCGTTGCGCAAGAACGACCTGGGCGTATGGCGCGACAGCTTTTTGCGCGACCTGCGCAGCATGCCGGTGCAGAGACCGGCCGCGGGCGGCGGCCACGCATGATGAGGGCGCCGAAAGGGCAAATCATGCGCGCAGCCGGCGACGGTCCCCGCGCGCCCCGGCATGCGAACCACCCGCGGATAGTCGCGTGCTGAGCGCACTCGCCATCGCCGGTTACCGGTCCCTGCGCGAGCTGATCGTGCCGCTCGGGCGGCTGAATGTCATCACGGGCGCCAACGGCAGCGGCAAGTCGAGCGTCTATCGTTCGCTGCGTCTCGTCGCCGAAACGGCGCGCGGCGGCGTCATCCCGTCGCTCGCGCGCGAAGGCGGCTTGCCTTCCACCTTATGGGCCGGTCCCGAACGCTTTTCGCGCGACATGCTGAGCGGCGCAGCCGAGGTTCAGGGCACGAGGCGCAACGCGCCCGTCAGCCTGCGGCTCGGCTTCGCGGGCGAACCGTTCAGCTACGCGATCGATCTAGGGTTGCCGGTTCCGGGTGCGAGCCGCTTCACACTCGACCCGGTGATCAAGCGCGAGTGCATCTGGAGCGGCCCGTTGCTGCGGCCCTCGGCGCTGCTCGTCGACAGGCAGGGCGCGGCGCTCCGTACGCGCGATGAAAGCGGCGAGTGGCAAACGGTCCCCCAGCCGGTCGCGAGTTTCGACAGCATGATGACGGAGTTTGCCGACCCGCGCACGGCGCCTGAGATGATCGCGGTGCGCGAACAGATCCGCTCATGGCGTTTTTACGATCACTTCCGGACGGACGTCGACGCGCCCGCGCGCATGCCGCAAGTGGGAACGCATACGCCGGTGCTGGCGGACGACGGCGCGGACCTTGCCGCCGCGCTGCAAACCATCCGCGAGATCGGCGATCCGACCGCGCTCGACGCCGCTATCGACGACGCGTTTCCAGGGGCCCGGCTCGAGATTGCCGCGCAGGACGGCCGCTTTGAGGTACTGATGCATCAGCACGGCCTGCTGCGTCCGCTCAAGGGGGCGGAGCTGTCGGATGGCACATTGCGCTATCTGCTGCTCGTGGCCGCGCTGCTAACGCCGCGGCCGCCGGCGCTGCTGGTGCTGAACGAACCTGAAACGAGCCTGCACCCGGACCTGTTGCCGGCGCTCGCGCGGTTGATCGCGCGAGCCGCGGCGCACTCGCAGATACTCGTCGTTTCGCATGCCGCGCGCCTCATCTCCGCGCTGGAGCGCGAGGAGGCGAGCGAGTCGCTCGTGCTGGAGAAGCACTTCGGCGCCACGCGCCTTGTGGATGCCGACGAGCGCGACATGCCGGCGTGGAAGTGGCCGTCGCGCTGAACTGCGCGCTGAAACACGCGGTGTGCGATGCGTCCTTTATTTCGTTGCGCTGCAGCTTGTAAGCTGACTGTAACAGCGCCCAGGAAATGCAATAACGGGCGCTTTTTAGCCCTCGCCAGGGAATAATGCTTCGATGCCGGCTGCGCACGCGTGCGGCACAGTGCATTGGATCGTAGACCGGCGCCTACAGGGCGCCACTGACGGCGCCTTACAGCGCGAGCTCGGAACAAGCCGGGCCGCGGGCCGTCAGTTCATGGAGACAACTATGAAGATTGCGCAGATCGCCCCGCTGACCGAGTCCGTGCCGCCGAAGCTTTATGGCGGCACCGAGCGCGTCGTGTCGTACATCACCGAGGCGCTTGTCGAGCTCGGCCACGACGTGACGCTGTTCGCAAGCGGCGATTCCGAAACCAGCGCGAAGCTCGAGGCCGTATGGCCGCGCGCGCTGCGCCTCGACCCGGGCATTCGCGATCGCGTCGCGCCGCACATGCTGCTGATGGAACTGGTGCGCCGCCAGGCCGAACAGTTCGATGTCCTGCATTTCCACCTCGACTATTACTCGTTCTCGGTGTTCCAGCGGCAGGAGACGCCGTTCGTCACGACGATGCACGGTCGCCTCGACCTACCCGAGCAGCAGCCCGTGTTCGACACGTTCAGCACCGCACCGGTGATTTCCATTTCGAATGCGCAGCGCCACCCGCTGCCGCAGGCGCGCTGGCTCACCACGGTCTATCACGGCCTGCCGGAGCAGCTCTACACGCCGCAGCCGGTCGAGCAGAAATACCTGGCGTTTCTCGGGCGCATATCGCCGGAAAAACGGGTCGACACCGCGATCCGGATCGCCGGCCGCTGCGGCATGCCGATTCGGATCGCCGCGAAGGTGGACGCCGCGGACCGCGAATATTTCGAACGCGATATCCGGCCGCTGCTCGACTTGCCGCATGTCGAGTTCATCGGCGAGATCGCGGATCACCAGAAAGCGGAGTTTCTCTCGGGCGCGCACGCGCTGCTGTTTCCGATTGACTGGCCCGAGCCGTTCGGCCTCGTGATGATCGAGGCGATGGCGTGCGGCACGCCGGTCGTGGCGTTCAACCGCGGCTCGGTGCCGGAGGTGCTGGAGGACGGCCTGACTGGCTTTATCGTCGAAGACGAGATCGGCGCGGTGGCGGCTGTCAACCGTCTGCACAAGATGCCGCGCGCGGGCGTGCGGCGGCGCTTCGAAGAGCGCTTCACGTCACACCGCATGGCGCAACAGTATGTCGATGCTTATCAGTCGGTGATTCGCGCGCAGAAACGCTCGCGCTTCAAGGTCGTGGATAGCTCGGGGCGTTGACGCCCGCGAGCGCAGGCGAGCCGGCTTCACGGAGTCGGCCCGCCGACAGTCCGTAAAACATCGGCTCGCCCGGCCGGCGCCTGTGATGAGCGCCGGCCTTGCTGCAAGAGCTCAGGTCGCGAGCCGCCTGAATGGCGTCGTCGCGACGGTTACGCGGAAGTCGCGTTTTTCACGCACCTCTCAGATCTTCAGGCGCGAAACCTTCGTGCCTTGCAACGACAGATCGCCCATCAGCCCGGCGTTGGTCAACACGAATACCTCGACCGGAGCCGTGGCCGTGTTCGAATCGATCGCGCCGTTGGCGCCCATTTTCACGAGTGCGACGGACGCGTCGCCGCCCACGGACCAGCCGTCTGCGTTGCGGAATTTGTCGAGCGCGTCCTGCGTCATGAACAGGAAGATGATCGCCTTCGACTGCGCGCCTGCCTGCAGTCCGAACGAGCCGGAAATCGTGCTGTAGTAGCCGACCGTGCTGCCGCCCACGCGGAGCGCGCCTTCGCCGTACTGACCGCCGACAATAAAGCCCGCCTGCAGCACCGACGGGAACACGAGCACGCCGCGCGCCTTGGAGACGAGTTCGCGCGAACCCTTCACGGTCGTGTACAGCCGCGACAGGGTGCCGTCGACGTCTGCGTCGATCGAGCGGCGTTTGGAGGAATCGGTGGCGGCGGTGTCGTGGCCGCCGGTGTTGGTGGTACATCCGGCGAGAGCAAGGCCTCCGAAAGCGAGCGCAGCGGTTGTCTTCAACATGAAGTGTCGTCTTTGCATCGTTTTTCTCCGTATGGTTCCGGGTCGCAACCGCGAGAAAGCGCGTGGTTGCCTTTGAGTTATATCACACGGGAGGTCAAAAGGCGCCCTCGCTCACAGGGCGAAAGCCTTATGGGGCGGGGCTTTGCGGCACATCGAAAAAGCACGCTGTAAATTTGACCGGCCGCGCGGCAACCGTGGCTGGCGGCGCGCGGGCATGGTCGAGCGCGGTTTTGTGCAGTGAATTTTCAGCGGGCGAGTCGCCGGAAGGTGAACCGCGGCACGGGTCCTCGCCCATTTTTACCGACTCGGGCGTGCGGCGTATCGGCTTCGCATCGGCTCAAAAGTGTTGCCTGCATGCCGCACAAGGAGCGACTCGCGCGGACTATCCGCCGTGGTTGGCCGGCCTCTTGACTGCGGGCGGGCGTCTCAGCGCGCGGCGCACTCCGCCGATCAATACGCCGATGACGAGTAGCGTGAGCGCCGGTACAACCCAATAGCCGACGAACGCATGCCACAGATAAACCATCAGGGTAGAGCGGCGCACGCTGTATTCGTTGCGGGCGTCCTGCTGGCGCGGCGCGTTAGCCGCGAGTACGTCGGCGGGACAACCGGCGGCCTGCGCCTCGTCCGGCTTGCCATGGCAGCGCGCAGGGGCGCCGGCCGCACGTTGCGCGTCGGTGAAATTCCAGGTGGTCAGCGCGCGGTCCAGGTCGACGGTGTTGTAGGCCATCTCCTCGCGAATTTCGCTGACTGCAACGATCGCCACGGGCACCGCCCAGAACACGATGACGACCAGCCACCGCCTCAACCAGCGGTTTTTATGCTTCGATACCATCCTTGCCTCCGATCGATGCTTTGCGGCATCAACGACAAGATGGCGGCCCGTATGAATGTTGTGTGGGGTGGGCCGTCTCCGCAGCCATCATAGAAGAAAAACGGCGCGTTCGGGCGGGAGCACGGCGAAGGGGGGCGAAGCGCTCAACGGAAAAGCGCAAAGGGACGACGTAAAACGAGGCGACGTAAAACGAAACGATGTGAGCGGAGCGATGCAAAGCGAAGCAACGTCGGTATGCAGCGCCGCGCAAGTCGCGCGGCGCGTGGGCGATGCCGCGGATCAGTTGGCCGGAGCCGACGAGAGGCAGCTCTTCATGAACGCCTTGCGCTCGTCGCCTTTCTTGCCGGCGGCTTGCGTGTTGCAGGCCTTCATCTTGTCCTGCTGGCTCATGGGCGCGGCAGCCGGTTTCGCCGACAGGCAGCTCTTCATGAACGCCTTGCGCTCGTCGCCTTTCTTGTCGCCGGCCTGCTTGTTACAGTCGGCCATTTTCGTCTGCTGGCTGTTCTGCGCGAACGCGGGCGAAACGAGGACGGCGCCGAGTACCATGGCAGCGATTGCGGATTGGATTTTCATGTGACACTCCATCGGTGTGGAAACGTTTTTGGGTCGTCATGCACGTGGGCGTCGACGGCATCCGGCCCTCGGCAAGTCCATTATGGCAAATGCTGTCTGCATCAACGGTCAAAACTGCGTTCCCGTTGACAACGGCGCCCGCTGGTTTTCCCTGACGATGCAGCGTGCGCCGAAATTGGATGGATGAAATTGCCGAATGCGGGCAGGCAATAATGTTATGCATTGCAGATTAAATGACGATGCAATTCGACTGTAATTCGCGGCCTGCGCCGGCCGTCAGCAAGGGTGTGGAAATTCGCCCTGCATTGTTCCGCACGCGCGAACATTTGCTGCGAGTGCACATGAATGAGAATTGGTAAGGAAATCCTGAGGGAAATCCTTAACGAGAATCGCTCTCCCGTCACGTCTTTTTGCGGTTTAGGCGCTGCGCGGTGTGATTAAGCTGTATTAACCCGGAGGACCTTGCCATGCACTTTTTGTTGACCTATGAGCTCGTGCCGGACTACCTGGAGCGGCGCGGCGAGTACCGCGACTCGCATCTGAAACTCGCATGGGCGGCGGCGGAGCGCGGTGAACTCGTGCTTGCCGGTGCACTGACCGAACCGGTGGATACAGCAGTGCTGCTTTTCACCGGCGACACGCCTCGCGCCGCCGAGGCCTTTGCCCAAGCCGATCCTTATGTGCAAGCGGGCCTCGTCACACGCTGGCGCGTGCGCGAATGGACCACAGTGGTGGGCGAGGGCGCGGCGACGCCGGTCCGTTAGAAGGCTCGCCCCAAGCCCGCTAGCCGGCAAGCAAACGAGCGCCAGCCTGCGGCGCGGCGGTATCCTTGCGACAAGCCGCGGGCCCGCATTGCCACATCGGTGTCATCGGCCGGGCGCACCGTGGACTCAGTGCGCACGCAACGAAGTCGCGCATGCGGGCGCCCGAGAAATTCGCAGGAATGTATCGCATCATGGTGCTGTCGAATTCGAGCCGGCCATTCATTGCCTTTGCCGTTTTTTTTGGCAGGTATTTGCGGCGTTTTTGCCGGTCCGATGTTCCGCATTAGCCATTCCGTCGCTATGACAAGAAGCATTTCCGTTACGGCATGACGTGAATTAAGCGAGTGAAAACGACAAGTTTGTTTCTATCCGTAACACTTGTCGCAACGATATTCACGCAAACCCTGGTGATGGTATGCTTCGTGCACAATTCTCCCATGCACGAGTGAGACCACGTTTTGTGCTTCGCAATAGGGATAAACCGCACTAACCCGGGGCGGTGTTTGCCAGCCAACAGAACGTACAAAACATATTTGTGCAACCGAGGGTGACACACGGATCGTGAAGGTTGAATCCGTGGTCCACCCAACGCCGCGGCCCGGCCAGGCTGCGTGGAGAAAATCCATGTTTTTCGATGAGCTAAGCAATGACGAATGGGCGCTGCTATCAGCGCTTGTCTCCGATGAGCCGGCCGTCCGTCTGAACCGACGCGGGCGGCCCCGCGCCGACCCACGTGTCGTGGCCAATGCCGTTTTGTGGATCCTGACCACCGGAGAGCCCTGGTCGAAGCTGCCGGGCCGCTATCCATCGGGCCCGACCTGCCGGCGCCGTTTCGAGGAATGGCAACTGAACGGCACGCTGCTGGAGATGGTGCGGCTTCTGTCGAGCAAGGGCCGCACGTTCGCTTATATCCCGCAGCCGGCGCCGCCTGTCGCGGCCAAGCCCGCCGCAGCCGTCGTGGAAGCGCCCAGCACGCGCGAGGAGAGTGCCCGCGGCGTGTCGTGGCGAAGCCCCGAGTCGTGGCAGGCACCGGGCTCGGGCGGCAACCGGTCGAGCGCGTTTGACCCAGGCCATATGTCCAACATGTCCAATATGCCCCATGCGTCGCTTGCGTCGGATACCTCGCCGGCGCGCGCCTGGGGGGCGGCCGATCCGATTGCGGACATCACGCGTCAACTGGCAGGTTTCGATCATGCCGCGCCCGGCGCAGCGCAGGCCACCCGGGCATCGCAGGCCACGCACGCCATACCGCGCGCGCCGGCCTTGCCCACGCCGTCCGTCGCTTATGCACCGCGCCCTGCGCTGCGGACCGACTTGCGAGCCATGAACGAAGCGGGCGCGGTCGGCGCGGCAATGCAAGGCCTTGATGCAGCCATTGCATCGGCACGCGCTGGCTCACAGGCAGCGCTGCCACATAGCCCGCTGTCGACCGCTCTCGCGCCGCGCGGGAGGCAGGTCGCCGAGCGGCATGGCTATCTGATCTATGTGGCCGCCGAGCGCGTGCCCAATGCGATGTACCGCGCGTGGGCGGAGATCATGAAAGACGGCAGGCGCGTCGAACGCTCGGGCCTCGTCGGTCCGCGCTTCGCGGACGCCGCCGCGGCCGAGCATTATGCGTTCGAATGGGCGGCGCAGTGGATCGAACGCGAATGCGCGACGCGGTCGGCATCGCAAGCAGTCCGAACCACCCACGCAGCGGACCCAGCGCCGCAAGTCCGCGTAACGCATGTGCAAGCGCACGCGCACACTCACGCCACGTCGCTATACGCGCAGGCGCACAAGCCGGCAGCCATGCAGAATGTCCCTGCCACTCACGCGTCTTATGCAGCGGCGCCGTCCCGTCTCATGGCGGGCATGCGTCATGTGCCCGAGCCGGTTGCCACGCCTCACGGCGCGCCTTTGCATGGTGCGTTGAATGCGTTTCGTGGACCGCTGCGTCGCTATACAGGCGAACCGGCAGCGGGCGCGAGCGGCGCAGGGAAGGGCTTCAATGAGGCGGGCTTCAACGAGGCGGCAAACTTTGCACGCAGCCCGGCAGCAAGCGCAACGACTTTGATCAATGGCGCACCGGCAGCACTCGCGGGCACCGAGCGCGACAAGGCCGAGCGTTATCCGTCGCACACAGAGCTCATCTCCCATGCGGGATGAGCACAAGGCTTAAGCGCAGTACCCCGCGGCTGTCGGAGCAACCGCCGCAGGTTCCCGCTTCATTTGCTGTATTGCAACGCTGTAATGCAACGCTGTTCCTGCAACTGACTCGCGTGCCTGATTCAGGGCTTTACTCGCGCCCGTAGGTGTCGTCGAAACGCACGATGTCGTCTTCGCCGAGATACGAACCGGATTGCACCTCGATCATTTCGAGAGGCATCTTGCCGGGGTTCTCGAGACGGTGCGTGACGCCGAGCGGGATATAAGCCGATTCGTTTTCGGAGACGATAAAGCGCTCTTCACCTCGCGTGACGAGCGCGGTGCCGCGCACGACGATCCAGTGCTCGGCGCGGTGATGGTGCATTTGCAGCGAGAGGCGGGCGCCCGGTTTCACGACAATGCGCTTCACCTGGAAACGCTCGCCCGTGTCGACGGAATCGTAGTTGCCCCACGGGCGATGCACCTTGCGATGGTTGGCCGCTTCCATGCCGCCTTCGCTGCGAATGCGTCCCACGATCTTCTTGACGTCCTGCACACGCGATTTGTCCGCGACGAGAATCGCGTCGGCAGTTTCGACGACGACGAGGTCCTGCGTGCCCACGCAGGCAATCAGGCGTCCTTCGGAATGCGCGAAGGTGGAGGCGGCGCCTTCGAACATCACGCGGCCGCGGCCCACGTTGTCCTCCGCGTCTTTCTCGGAGATGTCCCAGATCGCGTCCCACGAGCCCACGTCCGACCAGCCCGCCTGCAAGGGCACGACCACGCCCGAGGCGACGTTCTGATCGTGGCCGAGCTGTTCCATCACCGCGTAGTCGATCGAATTGGAAGGCGACGCACCGAATGCATCGCGCTGCAGGCGGAAGAAGTCGCCGTCTGCCTTGCCACCCTCGTAGGCCGCAGCACAAGCTTCATAAATGGCCGGCTGGAAGTGGCGGATCGCCTTGATCCATGTCGATGCCCGCATGATGAAAATGCCACTGTTCCACCAGTATTCGTGCGATTGCACATAGCGCTGCGCAAGTTCGAGATGCGGCTTTTCGACGAAGCGATCCAGCTTATGCGCGGTGACAGAGACGTCCTGTCGAACTTCATCAGGATTGCCAGGCGTAGCGATCGCGTCGCCGATCCGGATATAACCGTAGCCCGTTTCCGCGCGGGTCGGCACGATGCCCATCGTGACGATCTCGCCTGCCGCTGCATGTTGCACGCCTGCTGCGACTGCGGCGTGAAATCCTTCGATGTCGGTGACCGCGTGGTCCGCGGGCATGACCACCATGATGCCGTCCTCGTCCTGCGCGGCGATCGACAGCGCGGCCACCGTCAGCGCGGGCGCTGTATCGCGGCCCACCGGCTCGAGGATCAGGCGGGTCGGCTTGCCGCTCGTGCGCAGCTGCTCAGCGGTCGTGAAGCGTTGCTCTTCGTTGGCGACCACGACGAGTTGACCGGTGAGCGGATAGCCGGCGTCCAATCCGTCGAGACGGCGCGTGGTGGATTGCAACAGCGACTCGTCGCCGAGCAGGCCGATCAACTGTTTGGGGTGCTGTTCGCGCGACATCGGCCACAGCCGCGTGCCCGAGCCGCCCGCCAGAATCACAGGATGAATCTTCAGTTTGACGTGTGCGAGCGTGGCTTCTCTCGGCAGAGTGTTGGCGGACGCGACCGTAACCGGAGCGGTCATGATGGACTCCTCAGGACTGGTTGAATGCGTCGAGTTTTATCACGAACATTCAAGTCAATAAAAGCTCGTTAAATGAAAACTAGATGGATTGTCGGATAAGGCGATACCTTGATGAATCAAAAATGTCGCCATTAATTTCATAAAAAGATAAATTAGGTTGAAAAAATTCGTGGGCATTTTTTTACACCACCGCTTGCGTGAGCAATGGATGAGAGGGGTGGCGTGGCGACAACCCGAAATCCCATGCGCAACGCCACATTTTGCCGCGGAAAGACCGCAAAAAGCGTCGTTCGCCTCTCGGCTCCGGTAAAACTTGCCACATAAAATCCATCAAAAATAGTGTAATTTCGCCCGATACATTTTGAGATTTTTGCGGCCTTGCGGCGCGAATTTTAATAGCGCTTTATCTATACCTGTAGAAAGACATTCACTCATTCCGAGACACGTTTTTCGCAAGCGGTCGAGCGGCCGGTTTAGCAAAGCGGAATACGTAAATTGCAATTAGCACAGCTTCTATCGGCTTCGCGTCCGGCAATGGCATCGCCGGCGCGCATGCCGGCGTGGCGCGTGCGGCAACCGGAACGACTGATCCTGGGGATTCAGCTGGGCGGCCAGATGGATGGTCCACTGAATGCCGAACTGAAGAGCGGACTAACGAACGGGATGGCACTTGACTGACGAACTGAGGGGCAGCGCATGCTGAGCGTTCTATCGAGACTCATCGACGTCGCGATGGTCGCGCTCGGCGCCGCCATCGCGGCGGCCGTGCACAGCGGAAAAGCGGTGTGGCTGGACGACATGCAAAGCGTGTCGCTCGCGTTCGACGTCCTGCTCGTGGTCGTGTTTTTTCCGGCGCTCGGCATCTATCGGTCATGGCGGGGCAAGCCGCTCTACGACCTGCTGTGCCGCGTCGCGGGCGGCTGGGCAATGGTCGAGGTGACCGGCGTGCTGATCAGTTTCAGCCTGCATCGCGCGGACAGTCTGTCGCGGTTGTGGCTCGTCTATTGGGCGCTCGCCACGATCGTGCTGCTGATCGTCACGAAGATGATCGTCTATTCGATCCTGCGCGGACTACGCCGCGAGGGCTTCAACCAGCGCGCTGTGGCGATCGTGGGCGGCGCGCCCTACGGACGCTTTTTGATCCAGCAGATGCGCAGCCGTCCGGAAGCCGGTTTCAGCCCCGTCGTCGTGTTCGACGAGGACGGCACGATCAACCCTTACGAAGACCCCGACGCGGCCGATGCAATCGAAGGCGTGCCCGTCGAGCGCGACTACGGGCGCATGATCCAGCTCGTGCGCCAGCGCGCGATTCGCGAATTGTGGCTCGCCTTGCCGATCTCGAAGGAGAAGGAAATACATCGCATTGTGATGGACCTGCGCAACGACTTCGTCAATATCCGCTTCATACCGGACGTGCGCAGCCTCACGCTCTTCAATCAGCCGATGGTCGAGCTGCTCGGCGTGCCGGCGATCAACCTGGCGGCATCGCCGATCACCGATCTGCACGTGCTGCCCAAGCGCATCTTCGACCGGCTCTTCGCGCTCGCCGCGTTGACGGCGCTCGCGCCGCTCATGCTCGTGATCGCCGTGCTCGTCAAGCTGAGCTCACCGGGGCCGGTGTTTTTCCGCCAGAAACGCAAGGGTATCGACGGAAACGAGTTCGAGATCTACAAATTCCGCTCGATGAAAGTGCACAAGGAAGAGGCCGGCAGGCTCACGCAGGCCACCCGGCGCGATCCGCGCATCACCGCTGTCGGCGCGTTCCTGCGGCGCACGAGCCTCGACGAACTGCCGCAATTCATCAACGTGCTGCGTGGCGAGATGTCGGTGGTCGGGCCGCGCCCGCATGCGCTGGAACACGACGACATCTACAAGGATCTGGTGAAAGGCTATATGCATCGCTACCGGATCAAGCCGGGCATCACCGGATGGGCACAGATCAACGGCTATCGCGGCGAGACGGACCGCATCGAAAAAATGATGGGCCGCGTGAAGCTCGACCTGTACTACATGCAGCACTGGACCTTCTGGCTCGACATCAAGATCGTCGTGCTGACGCTGTGGAAGGGCTTTGTCGGCAGCAACGCATATTGAACACTTACTCAAACTCCTGCGAGGTAATACATGAACCTGACGATCATCGGTAGCGGCTACGTAGGCCTCGTGACGGGCGCCTGTCTGGCCGACATCGGCCACGACGTGTTCTGTCTCGACGTCGATCAGCGCAAGATCGACGTGCTCAACGGCGGCGGCGTGCCGATTCATGAGCCGGGTCTGCAGGAGATCATCGCGCGCAATCGCAAGGCCGGCCGCCTGACGTTTTCGACGGACGTGGAAGCCGCCGTCGCGCACGGCGACATCCAGTTCATCGCGGTCGGCACGCCGTCGGACGAAGACGGCTCGGCGGACCTGCAATACGTGCTCGCCGCGGCGCGCAACATCGGCCGCCACATGACGGGCTTCAAGGTGATCGTCGACAAATCGACGGTGCCGGTCGGCACCGCCTCGCGCGTACGCGAAGCGATTGCGCAGGAGCTGGCTGCGCGCAATGCGAGCCACATGTTCTCCGTGGTCTCGAATCCCGAGTTCCTGAAGGAAGGCGCGGCTGTGGAAGACTTCACCCGGCCCGACCGCATCGTGCTCGGTTGCGATGAGGACGTGCCAGGCGAAAAGGCGCGCGAGTTGATGAAGCGTCTCTACGCGCCGTTCAATCGCAATCGCGAACGCACGCTGTATATGGACGTGCGCTCGGCCGAATTCACCAAGTACGCGGCCAACGCCATGCTCGCCACGCGCATTTCGTACATGAACGAACTCGCGAATCTGGCCGACCGCGTCGGCGCGGATATCGAGGCCGTGCGCCGCGGCATCGGCTCGGACCCGCGCATCGGTTACGACTTTCTGTACGCAGGCTGCGGCTACGGCGGCTCGTGCTTCCCGAAAGACGTGCAGGCGCTGATTCGCACGGCCGCCGATCACAACGCGAACCTGCGCATTCTCGAGGCCGTGGAAGCAGTCAACGACACGCAGAAGAAGGTGCTTGGGCAGAAGATCGTCGCGCGTCTGGGCGAGGACCTGTCGGACCGCACGTTCGCCGTGTGGGGCCTCGCGTTCAAGCCGAATACCGACGACATGCGCGAGGCGCCGAGCCGTCCGCTGATCGCCGAACTGCTGCGCCGCGGCGCGCGCGTGAAAGCCTACGACCCGGTCGCGATAGACGAATCGAAGCGCGTATTCGCGCTCGACCTGAAGGACGTGCCGCAGCAGCACGCGCGCCTTGAGTTCATGAACGAAGAGATGGAAGCGGCCGAAGGCGCCGATGCGCTCGTGATCCTGACGGAGTGGAAAGTCTTCAAGAGCCCGGACTTCAATGCATTGAAAACGATGCTGAAAACGCCGCTTATTTTCGACGGACGCAATCTGTATGAGCCGGACGCGCTGCTGGAACTCAGCATCGAGTATCACGCGATCGGGCGGCAGCATGCGCTGCGCAATGCACCGGCGCGGGTCGGTGCAAGCGGCCTAAGCGGCGCAAGCGGCGCGCCGCTCATGCATGCCGATGCGCGCGCCGCGGCTCACGTCGGCCAGTAGGGCGCTCGCGATGTCCTGTGCCGGCCAGCTCGCGAGGCAATTTGCAGGCACGCCGCCCATTGCTACGGATTTCTAAATGTTCGCCAACGTTCTGATCGTCTGCCACGCCAACGTGTGCCGCTCGCCTGCCGCCGAAATGCTGTTCAAGGCGCGGCAGGCGGCGCAAGCGCCCAGCGCGCAGACGTCATCAGTGCCGATTGCGTTTCATTCGGCGGGCATCCGGGCGATGAACGGCCATGGCATGGACCCGGTCATGCGGCGCCTGCTCGCCGAGCGCGGCGTCGCATCGGGGTCGCATCATTCGCGGCGTCTCGACCGGCAACTGGTGAGATCCGCGGATCTCGTGCTCGTGAGCGAGCGCGCGCAGGTGAGCGAAGTCGAAGCGCTCGACCCGGCTTCGCGCGGCAAGGTCTTTCCGCTCGGCAAGTGGGACGATCTGCCCGACGTCGCCGATCCGCAGGGCGGCGAGGAATCCGCTTATAGGGAAAGTCTCGTGCTCATCGAACATCTGGTCATGGGATGGCTGAAAAAAATATGCTGAAGAAAACACTCGCTACACACTGCTCCACCAACCCGAAAGCGAACTTCACAACGAAGTTCGCGGCCACGCTCGTGCTGACGTCGCTGTTGCCGGCCTGCGCCACCGCACCCGGCAACTACCTAGACACATCGCGGCTGAAAGACGACGGCCAGCATGAAAGCCAGGCCGCCGAAACCTATCCGGTTCACGTAATCGACGCGAGCGTCGTCGCCGCGCAGGCGCAAGCCGAGGCGAGTGCGCCGCCGCGGCCGCTGCCCACGTCGGTGTTCGCCGATCCGTCGCAATACGTGTACCGGCTCTCGCCGCAGGACATTCTCGGCATCACCGTGTGGGATCACCCTGAACTGACCACGCCGCAGGGCAGCACGCTCTCGGCGGGCGGCACCAGCACGCAGACCATCGCCGGCGCGCTGCAGCAGCCGTACACGGCCGCGTTGCCCGGCGAGGCCGATCCCTACGGACAGACCATTGCCGCCGACGGCACGATCTATTTCCCCTTCGTCGGCCGCATCAGGGCCGCGGGCAAGACCGTCGGCGAACTGCGCGATCAGCTTGCAAGCGGCCTCGTGCGCTATATCCGCAATCCGCAGGTCGACGTGCGCGTGCTGTCGTATCGCGGCCAGAAAGTGCAGGTCACGGGCGAGGTGAAGACGCCGGGACCGCTCGCGGTGAGCGATGTGCCGCTCACGCTCGTCGACGCGCTCACGCGCTCGGGCGGCACGACCGCCGACGCGGACATCCAGCGCGTGCGCCTCACGCGCAATCACAAGCTGTATGTGCTCGACGCGAACCGCATGCTGGATGCCGGCGACACGACCCAGAACGTGATGCTGCAAAACGGCGACGTGATCAACGTGCCGGACCGCAGCAACAGCCGCGTGTTCGTGATGGGCGAGGTGAAGACGCCGATCCAGGTGCCGATGTTAAAGGGCCGTCTGACGATCGCGGACGCGCTCACGCAGGCCGGCGGCATTCTCGACACCGACGCCAATCCGCGTCAGATCTTCGTGATGCGCGGCATGCGCGAGCATCCGACCACGCCGGACGTGTACCGCCTCGACATGACGCAGCCCGACGCGATCATGCTGTCCGCGCAGTTCCAGTTGCAGCCGATGGACGTCGTGTATGTGGGCACCGCCGCATCGACCACGTTCAACCGCGTATTGCAGCAGGTGTTGCCGAGCGTGCAGACGCTCTTCTACCTGAAACAGCTGACGCGCTAACCAGACCCGGGATCGAATTGTGAGCAATCAAATCTCTCCACACATGGCCGGTCCGCTCAGGACCGAAGAAGAGGACGTGGTCCTCGGGCAACTGGTGCAGGTGATCCTCGACGACATCTGGTGGCTGATCGCGATCGCGGCGACGGTCGTCGCGATTGCAGGCGCCTACTGCGTGCTCGCGAAGCCGATCTATTCGGCCGATGCCCACGTGCGCGTCGAGCAGGCGGACAACACTTCGCAAGCGCTCACGCAGACGCAGACCGGCGCCTCGATCATGAGCGGCTCGAGTTCGTTGCCCACCGACGCCGAAATCGAAATCATCAAGAGCCGCGGCGTGGTCGGCCCCGTCGTCGAGCAGATGAAGCTGAACTTCAGCGTCACGCCGAAAACCATACCGCTTCTCGGCAGCATCGCCGCGCGTATGGCGACGCCCGGCGAGCTCGCGAAACCGTGGCTCGGCCTGTCGTCGTATGCATGGGGCGGCGAGGTGGCCGATGTGGATTCCATCGACGTGCTGCCCGCGCTGGAAGGCCAGAAGCTGACGATGAAAGCGCAGGCGGGCGGCCGCTATGAACTCTACGCGGAGAACGGCGCGCTGCTCTTGCGCGGCGAGGTCGACCGGCAGGCGCAGGGCGGCGGCGTGACGATGCTCGTCAACAGGCTGGTGGCGCGGCCCGGCGAAGAGTTCACCGTGATCCGCGCGAACGACCTCGACGCCATCAGCGCATTCCAGTCGGCGATCACCGTGCAGGAGCAGGGCAAGCAGACCGGCGTGATCCAGATCTCGCTGGAGGACAAGAACCCCGAGCATGCCGCGCTCATCGCCAATGCGCTCGCGCAATCGTACGTGCGCCAGCACATTTCGAACAAGCAGGCCGATGCGAGCAAGATGCTCGACTTCCTGAAAAGCGAGGAGCCGCGCCTGAAGGCCGATCTCGAACGCGCCGAGGCCGCGCTCACCGCGTACCAGCGCCAGTCGGGCTCGATCAACGCGAGCGACGAGGCCAAGGTGTATCTGGAAGGCAGTGTGCAATACGAACAGCAGATCGCCAGCCTGCGTCTGCAGATGGCGCAATTGACCGAGCGTTACGGCGACGATCATCCGATGCTCAAGGTCGCGCGCGAGCAGATGGCCGAGTTGCAGGCGCAGCGCGCGAAATATGCGGACCGTTTCCGCGATCTGCCCGCCACCGAAGTGAAGGCCGTGCAATTGCAGCGCGACGCGAAAGTGGCGGAAGACATCTACGTACTGCTGCTGAATCGCGTGCAGGAGTTGTCGGTGCAGAAGGCCGGCACCGGCGGCAACGTGCATATCGTCGACGCCGCGTTGCGCCCGGGCTCGCCCGTCAAGCCGAAGAAGGCGCTGATCCTGTCGGCCGCGACGATTCTCGGCTTGATCGCGGGCACGGGCTTCGTGTTCCTGCGCCGCAACATGTTCAAGGGCATCGACGATCCTGAGCATATCGAGCGTGCGTTCCATCTGCCCGTATTCGGTCTCGTGCCGTTGAGCGCGGAGCAGGCGCTGCTCGAGAGCGGCATGCAGCGCGGCGGCGAGCGCCTGCGCTCGGTGCTCGCGAACGCGCGGCCGAAGGACGTCACGGTGGAAAGCCTGCGCAGTCTGCGCACGTCGATGCAGTTCACGATCATGGACGCGAAAAACCGCATCGTCATGTTGACCGGTCCAATGGCGGGCGTCGGCAAGAGCTTCCTCACGGTGAACCTCGCGGTGCTGCTCGCGCATTCGGGCAAGCGCGTGCTGATGATCGACGGCGATATGCGCCGCGGCGTGCTGGAGCGCTATCTGGGCGGCGCGCAGGAGAACGGCCTGTCCGAATTGTTGAGCGGCCAGATCTCGCTGGAAGAGGCTGTGCGCACGTCGAATGTCGAGAATCTCAGCTTCATTTCATGCGGGCGCCGCCCGCCCAACCCGTCCGAACTGCTGATGTCGCCGCGCCTGCCGCAATACCTCGAAGGTCTCGGGAAATGCTACGACGTGATCCTGATCGATACGCCGCCCGTGCTGGCGGTGACCGATGCGTCGATCATCGGCGCATATGCCGGTTCGACCTTCTTCGTGATGCGCTCGGGCATGCACAGCGAAGGCGAAATCATCGACGCGCTAAAGCGCCTTCGCGCGGCCGGCGTGCACGTGCAGGGCGGCATCTTCAACGGCATGCCGGCGCGCGCGCGCGGCGGCTATGACCGCAGCTATGCCGCGGTCCAGGAGTACCTGAGCACCTGAGCGCAGCTGGCTTCGCCCGACGAACCCACGAAGAACATCGCAACAAGGACATTTGCAATGAAAGTGACGGTACTGGTTCCGACATACCGCCGCCCGGCCGACCTCGCGCGCTGCCTCGCGGCGCTGCAACGACAGTCGCGCGCGCCGGATGAGGTGGTGGTGGTCGCGCGTCCCGACGACGACGCGACCCACACCTGTCTGCGCGATCCGGCGGTGCCGGGCAAGCTGCCGCTGTCGGTGGCGCTCGTCGACGTGCCCGGTCAGGTCGCGGCGCTCAATCGCGGACTGGACGCGGCGAGCGGCGACGTGATCGCCATCACCGACGACGACGCCGCGCCACATGCCGACTGGCTGCAGCGCATCGCCGCTGCGTTCGAGAGCGATGCGCGGCTCGGCGCGCTCGGCGGACGCGACTGGGTGCATGAAAAAGGCCGCGTGCTCGACGGCGCACGCCCGCTGGTGGGCAAGGTCACGGCCCACGGCAAGATCATCGGCAACCATCATCTCGGCGTGGGCGGCGCGCGCGAAGTCGACATTCTGAAGGGCGCGAACATGAGCTACCGGCGCGACGCGGTGCACAACATCCGATTCGATGCGCGGCTGCGCGGCGCGGGCGCTCAGGTCCACAACGACATGGCGTTCAGCCTCGCGGTAAAAAACGCAGGCTGGAAACTGATGTACGACCCGCGCGTCGCGGTCGATCATTTTCCCGCCGAACGTTTCGACGACGACCGCCGCGACGCACAAACCATGGCGGCACTGCGCAACGCCGCATTCAATTTCCATCTGATCTTGCGCGACCAGTTGCCGCCACTGCGCCGCGAAACCGCGTGGTGGTGGTGGACGCTCGTCGGCACGCGCGTCTATCCGGGCCTCTTGCATGCGGCGCTCGCGCTGCTGTCGAGGCAGGCGCGCCTGAAGCTGTCGCGCTGGCGCGCGGTGCGCAGCGGCGCGCACGAGGCGCGCCGCGCGCTCTCGCGCATGGCCTGAGGAGGCGGCGCAAGCCGCAGGCAGCGGGTTATACGCTAATGCATCGGCAACGGGAGTCTCTGCATGACGACAACGGTGGCGACAAAAGTCCACGTTCATCTGTTTTACGGCGCCGATCCGCGCTTTTATCGGCAGGGCGACAATATCGGTTGCCTATATGGCTATCACCACGCCGAATCCGACGCGTTCGCGCTCACGTATTCGAAGGACGCGCGTGAAAGTAAGCCTGTGCGGCTCGTGCGCCGCGCGCTGAAAGCGGTGCTCGGCTTCGATTTCATTCACACGTGGCGCAATCGCGCGGAGATGCTCGGCTCTGACGTGATCTGGACGCACACCGAGCAGGAATGGCTATCCGCCGCGCTGATGCTGCTGCTCTGCGGCAGGAAGAGCGGCGCGCGCGCGGCGCCGCTGCTGCTCGCGCAGAGCGTGTGGCTGCTCGACAAATGGCCTTCGTACGGAATCCTGCGTAGTTGGCTGTATCGCAAGCTGATGAAACGCGCCGATCAGTTGACCACGCTTGCGAGCGAAAACGCCGCGTTGTGCAAGCGCTATTTCGATCGCGAGGCGAAGCCCTTGCTGTACGGCCTGAACACGCGCGACTTTCCGGTGAAGGCGCCGACCGAATGGAAACCGCATTCGCCGATCCGCATTGCCGCCATCGGCAATGACCGCGACCGCGACTGGGAAACGCTCATCAAGGCATTCGGCCACGACGCGCGCTACACCGTGAAGCTCGCCACGCGGCGCCGGATTCCTGCCTCGCTGCGCGCGCCGAATGTCGAAATCGCGCTCTTCTCGGGGATCAGGAAACAGCACGAGCTGTATGACTGGGCCGACGTGATCGTCGTGCCGTTGCGGCCGAATACGCATGCGTCGGGAATCACGGTGATGCTCGAGGCAGCGGCGGTCGGCAAGCCGATGGTCGTGACCAACGTCGGCGCGTTGCAGGACTATTTTCCGGCGAGCGAGGCTTGCTACATTCCGCCGTTCAATCCGCCCGCGTTGCGCGATGCGGTCGATCAGCTCGCCGCCGCGCCGATGGACGCGCTGCGTCAGGCGCAGGCAGCCGCTGCGGGTCTGCTTGCGCGCGACCTGACCACCGAGCATTACGCCATGCAGCATGTGCGCATCACCGAGGAGATGCTGCGCGCCCGGGCCGCCGCGCGTGGGCGTGTCGCAGCCGACGACACGGCCGCGGGCACGGGCAGCGTCACCCATGCGCGCGCACATGCCCAGGGCGGCGCCGCGCAAGAATCGCGCGGAGGTGTCTGAACGATGGCGAGCTTTCCGCGAGCCGGCGTGCCGCCCGCGCCCGGCATGCCGGGCCTGGGAGCCATGCCAGGAACCACGCGCGCCCGCACCGCCTCGCGTGGTCGGCGCGAGTGGCTTCCGTCGGCCACGTTGTGGCTGATCACGGCGCTGCTGATCGTCGCGCATCAGGGCACGGTGCTCACGCTCGCGTTTCCGGTGCTCGCGATTCTCACGGGGCTGTGGCTCTACTTCAAGAGCCCGGCGCGCTACATCGGCTTCATGTGGTGGCTGTGGTTTCTGAGCCCGGAAGTGCGGCGTCTCGCCGACTGGTCGAAAGGATCGTTCACGCCGACAAGCCTGATCCAGGTCGCGCCGCTTGCGGTCACGATGATCAGCGCCTTCTCGCTGCTGCGCTATTACCGGCTGCTCGGCCAGCGGCGCGGGCTGCCGGTGCTGCTGATCCTGCTCGGGCTCGTCTACGCGTATCTCGTCGGCGTGGTGTCGAGCGGGCCGCTCGCCGCGACCTACGACCTCGCGAACTGGCTTTATCCGATCCTGATCGGCTTTCACATCATGGCGAACACGCGCCAGTACCCGCAGTATCGCGACACCATTGTCAATACGTTTATCTGGGGCATGCTCGTGATGGGCGGCTACGGCCTGATCCAGTTTTTCGTCATGCCGCAGTGGGATGCGCTGTGGATGCTCGGCTCGCAGATGAACTCGCAGGGCGACGCCGTGCCGATGGGCGTGCGCGTCTTCAGCACGATGAATTCCTCGGGACCGTTCGCGTTCGCGATGATGGGCGCGATGGTGTTCGTGATGGCCGCCACCCATCGCGTGCGCTGGGTGGCCGCGGCGCTCGGCTTCTTCTCGTTCGCGCTGAGCCTCGTGCGTTCGACCTGGGGCGGCTGGGTCATCGCGCTGCTGATCCAGTTGGTGAAATCGAACAACAAGGTGCGCGTGCGCATCGTCGCGAGCGCAGTGCTGCTCGCCGGGCTGTGCGTGCCGTTGCTCGCGGTCGGGCCAGTGGCCGAGCGGATGCAGGCGCGTCTCTCGACCATCGTCAATCTGAACGACGACCAGAGTTACGCGGCCCGCAACGAGTTTTACGCGACGTTCGCGAAAACCGCCTTCACCGACGTGTCCGGCGAAGGCATGGGCGCGACCGGCACCTCGACCAAGCTCTCGAACGACGGCGGCCAGCTCGGCCAGTACGGCAACTTCGACAGCGGCGTGATGAACATACCCTTCGTGCTCGGCTGGCCCGGCACGCTGCTCTATATGTCGGGCATTGTCTGGCTGCTGACGCGCGCAGTACTGGCGTCGTTTCGCCTCGCCGGCGACAAATACGTCTCCGCCTGCTTGAGCCTGAGTCTCGCGACCTTCGCGATGCTGGTGTTCACCAATTCGCTCGTCGGCACCGGCGGGCTGCTGCTTTTCATGAGCGTTTTTTCGATTCTTTCCGCGGTGCACTACGAAAAGCTGAACCGCGCGAGCGCGTCGTTACGCACGTCCATTTTCCACGGAGGCACTGATTGAGAGTCGCCATTGTCACGCACGTTGTGCGCCATAACGACGGCCAGGGGCGCGTCAACCACGAGATCGCGCGCGCGGCGCTCGACGAAGGCATCAACGTCACGCTGATCGCCTCGCATGTGGCGCCCGATCTGCTGGTTCATCCGAACGTCCGCTGGGTGCCGATCAGAATCGGCCGCTGGTGGCCCACCAATCTGCTGCGCCAGCAGGTGTTTGCATTGAAGAGCGCGTTATGGCTGCGCGCGCATCGCCGCGACTATGACGTGCTTCACGTGAACGGCTTCATCACGTGGATGCCGGCCGACGTCAACACATCGCACTTCGTGCATAGCGGGTGGCTCGACAGCAAGTACTACCCGTTTGGACTGACGAAGGGCGTGTGGTCCGCGTATCAGTCGATCTATACGCGCTGCAACGCGCTGCTGGAGCGCTGGGCATACCGGCGCTCGAAGGTGATCACGGCCGTCTCCCAAAAGGTCGCCGATGAAATCCGCGCCATCGGCCTCACGCCGGATAACCGCGTCGACGTGATTTACAACGGCGTCGATACGCGAGGCTTCGCCGCGGCCACGGGCGATCGCGCGAGATTCGGCCTGCCGCACGAGGCTTTTTTGCTGCTCTTCGTCGGCGATCTGCGCACGCCGCGCAAGAACCTCGGCACCGTGCTGGCTGCGCTCAGGCATTTACCTGAGCACGTGCATATCGCGGTGGCCGGTTTCCTGCCGGGCAGTCCATATCCCGACGAAGCGAAAGCGCTCGGCATTGCGCACCGCGTGCATTTTCTCGGGCTCGTGAAGGAGATGCCCGTGCTGATGCATTCCGTCGACGCGTTCGTGTTTCCGTCGCGCTACGAGGCGATGAGTCTGTCGCTGCTGGAAGCGATGGCGGCCGGACTACCGGTCGTCACCGCGCGCACCGCGGGCGGCGCCGAAATCATCACGTCGGAATGCGGGATCGTGCTCGACGATCCGGACGATCCGCGGGCGCTTGCCGCCGCAGTTGCGCGCCTCGCCGCCGACGAGCCCGCGCGGCGCAAGATGGGCGTGGCCGCCAACGAACTCGCGACCGGCTTCGGCTGGGCGCGCATGGCCGCGCAATACATCGCGCTATATCGGCAACTGGAAGGGCAGCAGAAAGATCGCCGGCGTAGCGAGGCACAGGCCGCGGTGACCGCGAAGACCGACGCGCTGACGCTCAACACGCTGGCCGGACACGAGAACGTGGAATGACGCGCGTCGCACCCGGCCACCACCATTCACCAAATACCTCACGGAACAGAGAAGGGGCAATGACAATGACGACGAGCTCAATCAAATCGCTGCAGATCGGGATGCACTGGTTCCCCGAGCGGGCGGGCGGCCTCGACCGCATGTATTACTCGCTGGTCGGCGCGCTGCCGGGCGCGGGCGTGGCGGTGCGCGGCGTCGTCGCCGGCTCGCCGAAGGTGGCCGCCGACACGGGCGGCGCAATCAACGGTTTCGGCTCCGCCGGGCAATCGCTGCCATTGCGCCTGATGGCAGCACGCCGCGCGCTGCGCGAGGAAATCCGCCTCTCGCGTCCCGACGTGATTTCGTCGCACTTCGCGCTGTACACGTTTCCCGGGCTCGACGTGACGCGCGGCATTCCGCAAGTCTCGCATTTTCAGGGACCATGGGCCGACGAAAGCCACGTCGAAGGCGCCGATTCGCTCGGCCAGCGCGCGAAGCGCTATCTCGAACAGTCGGTCTATGCGCGCTCGTCGCGGCTCATCGTCTTGTCCGAGGCCTTCGGCAAGATTCTGACTTCGCGTTATCGCATCTCGCCGGAGCGCGTGCGCGTGGTGCCCGGTTGCGTCGACGTCGAGCAGTTCAACCTGCCCATCACGCCCGCCGAGGCGCGCCTGAAACTGCAACTCCCGCAGGACCGGCCGATCGTGCTGGCGGTGCGGCGCCTCGTACGGCGCATGGGGCTGGAAGATCTGATCGACGCGGTCAAGCTGCTCAAGCCGAAGCATCCGGACGTGCTGCTGCTGATCGCGGGCAAAGGCCGCCTCGCGGACGAATTGCAGGCGCGCATCGACGAGGCCGGCCTGCAGGACAATGTGAAGCTGCTCGGCTTCGTGCCCGACCAGCATCTCGCGACCTTGTACCGCGCGGCGAATATCAGCGTGGTGCCGACGGTGGCGCTGGAAGGCTTCGGCCTCATTACCGTCGAATCGCTCGCGTCGGGCACGCCGGTGCTGGTCACGCCGGTCGGCGGCCTGCCGGAAGCGGTGGCAGGGCTCTCGCCCGATCTCGTGCTGCCGGAGACGGGCGCGCAAGCCATTGCGGCGGGCCTTGCCGGCGCGCTGAGCGGCACACTGAAGCTGCCTGAGGCCGACGCCTGCCGCCGCTATGCGCGTGAGCACTTCGATAATTCGGTGATCGCAAAGCGCGTCGCTTCGGTGTATAGCGAGGCGATCGCCGCGGGCGGGGTGCACTGAAGCCTGGCATAACGAACGAAAAAAGCGCCGGCTCCTGTAGCAGAGAGCCGGCGCTTTTTTTTTGCGCTAATTCTTGCGTCGACGTTTGAGCGTACAACAGCCGCTTTGGCCCGCATCATCCGCCATGCAGGCGCACAAGCGGCAGGTGCTCAGAACGTCTCGTGATGCTGATTGCGGCCGAGATCTGCATGAACCATCATGTGGCACAGCTGTTCGAGACTGGTTCGCGGCTCCCAGCCGAGCTTCTCGCGCGCCTTGTCCGCACAGCCGATCAACAGGTCCACTTCGGCCGGCCGGTAGAACTTCGGATTCACGCGCACAAGGGTCTTGCCGGTGGCCACGTCGATGCCGGTCTCGCGCTCTTCCTTGCCCGACCACTCCAACTGGTAGCCCGCCGCGGCGAACGCCATGCGCACGAAATCGCGGACCGTTTCAGTGCGGCCGGTCGCGAGCACGAAGGTGTCGGGCTCATTGGCTTGCAGCATGCGCCACATGCCTTCCACGTATTCGAGCGCGAAGCCCCAGTCGCGCTTCGCGCCCAGATTGCCGAGCTCCAGCACGTCCTGTTTGCCGAGTTTGATCTTCGCGACGCTGTCGGTGATCTTGCGCGTGACGAATTCGCGGCCTCGCAGCGGCGATTCGTGATTGAACAGAATGCCGCTGCTCGCAAAGAGGCCATACGACTCGCGATAGTTGATCGTCGACCAATGCGCGAAGAGCTTGGCGACGCCATACGGGCTGCGCGGATAGAAGGGCGTGTCCTCGCGCTGCGGCACCGCTTGCACGAGGCCGAACATTTCCGACGTCGACGCCTGGTAGTAGCGCGTTGTGGGGCTGAGAATGCGAATGCCTTCCAGCAGGTTCAGTGCGCCGATACCGGTGACCTCGGCAGTGGTCGCCGGCTGGTCGAACGACACGCCCACGAAGCTTTGCGCGGCGAGGTTATACAACTCGTCGGCCTGTGCGCCTTCGAGCAGACGCAGCGTCGAGCCGAGATCGGTCAGATCGTGCTCGACGAGACGCAGATTCGGATGGTCGAGCACGCCCAGCTCGCGCATGCGCCAGAAATTCACGGAACTCGTGCGCCGGTAAGTACCGGTCACGTGATAGCCCTTGTCGAGCAGCAGCCTCGTCAGATAGGCGCCGTCCTGTCCCGACACACCGGTGATGATCGCTTTGCGTGGTTGGCTCATAGCTTGCCTTCGATGATGGGTAAAAGAAAAAAGAGCACCTCAGAGCGTGCCGTCGAGGAGCCGCCGCACCAAAGGTTCGACGACCTGAAAATCCTGCTCGGCCTTCAGCCTGTACAAACCCGGCTTGGGGTGCGCGCCGTCGGACATCAGCGTCTTCCAGTCCGGCAAAGTGCTGATGTACGCGAACTGGTCGACGAGCGGCACGTGCTGCTCGGCGGCGACACGGCGCGTCATCGCGACCATCGCCGCGAGCCGCGCGTTGAGCCGGTTATCCGGCATCGGATTCGACGTCTCGAGCACAGGCTCCTTGCCGAGCGACCGAGCGGTCTGGACGAGCGTGGTTTGCGCTGCGTAGAACTGCCCGGGCGTCTGGTTCTGCATCACCTCGTTGATGCCGTAGTTGATAAGCACGATCTGCGCGGGCGATGCCGCGAGCCTTTCCCGCCACGGCAAACCGGCGGTGGGCCCGGCGCGGCGATTGCCGGTGCCGTCGCGCAATTGCACGGCCATCGTGCCGCCCACGCCATAGTTGACGACGCGCACGCGCTTGCCGTGATGCATCTGCAACGCGTCCTGCAGGAAGGCCACGGCGTTTTGCGCTTGTGGTGCGCAATGGCCTTCGCTGCAGGAGATCCCGAGCGTCGTCGAGTCGCCGTAGGCGTCGATCAGGACTTCGGGCTCGACTGTTTGTGCTGCGGCATCGGCCGCAGTTGTCGAGCCGCTCGCCTCGGTCCCGGACGCGATGAGCGACGCGAGCATTGCCGCCGCGGCGGGCCATGCACGGCCTCTCATGCGCGGCTTTGCGGCACTTGCCGCGCGGTGCCGGGCACGCTTGCAGCCGCGCCGGCAGCCGGGTGCGGGTGCGGCTGCCGTTGGTCGCGCGAACCGAAGATCAGACGCTTTTCAAACGCGAACCATGTGAGGCTCGCATAAGCGATCGTGATCGCGAGCGCGAGGGCCGCCGTGGCATAACGGCTCATCCCGAGCGGCCACAGCGCATACAGCACGCTCAGGTGAATCAGATAGATCGTGTAGCTGATCGTGCCGATGTAGACCAGCACCGGATTGCACAGCAGCCGTTTGACGATGCCCCGGCTTTGCAGGGCGATGACCACGACAGACGTGCAAAGCACCAACGAAATGCTATAAAGCCCCGCGTTCGACAGCGGCGTATTGGCCGCGCGAAACCGCGGAAAGTGCAGATGCAGCCACGCCAGCATCACAAGCGCGGCGACGACACCCAGCACCGCGGCGCCCCTGAACGGCTCGAGCGCGTTGCGATCGCGCCGCACGGCGACCGCGAGCAACGCGCCTGCCGCGAGCAGATCCATGCGAAACGGCGTGAGGTAATAAATCGGCCAGAATGAGTCGAACCACGGCGTGGCCACGGCGCGCAGCACGGGCACGAGCAGAATCAACGCACCGGCGACCCACGCGAGCACGCGCTCGGGCACGAGCAGAATGACGAACGGCCAGACAATATAGAACTGCTCTTCGACGGCGAGCGACCACAGCACGTTCAAGCTGTCGTGGCCGCTCTGATTGAGCGCATCGCCGATATTGGTGGCGAAGAACGCATACCACTGCCAGTGCTGCGCCCAGCCGAAACCGAACAGGACCGACGACACCGCCATCAACAGCAGATACGGCGGCAGGATGCGCCGCGCACGGCGCGCGTAGAAGTAGCCGAAGTACGACTGCCGCTGGGCCTTGCGCTCGAGCAGGATGCCGGTGATCAGAAAGCCGCTCAACACAAAAAACAGATCGACGCCCATCCACAACGGCGCTTTCAATGCGTGCTGCGCGAACACGGCGAGCACGGCGATCGCGCGCAAGCCGTCGAGCTGCACGATGCGGCGTGAATGAGAAGGCGCAGTGGGCAGGGCGCTGGCAGTCATGAACCGTCCATGGTGTGAAGCGAAAGAGCCGCAAGGCATCAAACGAGGCAGGTCGCGCCGCACTGGCCGCGACCAGGATTGCAGTCGATTCTAGGCAAAAGAAAATCGCCAGAAAATGCGAATGAAATAGATAAATGAATCAGATTGCAACAGGGTGTTTCGTTAAGCATTGGCACGTGGATTTCGTGCTTCACGCGCGGGCATGGCGCCGGCGTGAAACCATCGCGCGAATTTGCCGGAGCATGGGTTTTGCCGGCCTGAACAGAGAAACTTCCGGGTGGCGAGCCTGGGCCTCATATACCACGCAACGGGCAAATTTTCTTTTAATCTATTTTTAAATTGATTTATTCGGCGCATTCAAAAATATCGAATATTTTTGAATTATTTTCGATTTTCGTCGCGGCGTTTTTTACGCGTAATGTGAGCCGTGCGGATTGGGCGGCCAAGGACCGCGCGTGCGCGCGTCTCAGCATCTGCGTTTCAGCACCAGCGTTTTAACCGGGCATCGATCCGCATCGACTGGAGGACCTATCTTGCCCCGCTTCATGTTCAAAAGCCGTTTCGCGGTATTCGCGTGCGCCCTCGGCCTGGCCGCTTTATCGGTCGGTGTCGGCGCGCGCGCAGAAACGGTGTTGGACGCGAAAACGTCGTGGATCGGCAATACATTCGGTTTCGGCGACGGCACGTGGACGCAGATCAACATCACGGCAGTCGCGGTGGCGCCCGACGGCAAGGTCTACACGAATGCACCGTGGGACGAGAGCGGTGCGGAGGCGAGCGTCTATCAGAACGGCAAGATGCTCGGCTTCGCGGGCGGCACGCACGGCTGGGGCAACAGCGGGGGCAATGCCATCGCGATCAATCGCAAGTATGTGTTCGTGGCGATTGCGGTCGGCAACGAGAAGGGCCGCCTTGTCGAGCAGGGCGTGTGGCCGGAAAAAGGCAAGCAATGGTTCGGCATTTCGCGCCGGCAGATCGCCGATCCGAAACAGGCCGCGCCGTTTCAGCCCGCGGCGAAGCGTGCGGATGCGCATGCGCAACTCGCAGCCGGCTTCCTGATGATGAACGAAGTGCCCACCGGCACGAGCGCCGAGATCGGCGGACTCGCGGCGAGCGACACGACGCTCTATGCAGCCAACACGGCGCGCGATCGCATTGAGGTGTATGACGCGGAATCGATGCAACAGAAAGCCACGTGGAGCGTGCGCGAGCCTGGGCGCCTCGCGTTGGCGCCCGACGGCACTCTGTGGGTGCTGAGCGGCACGCGCAACGACCACGCGCCGCATGTAGAGCACTACACGTCAGGCGGAAAACGCATTGACGAGAACTTCGAGCTGCCTGCCGATACGCTCGCGGTGGACATCGCCGTGGATGCGAAAGGCCGTGTTCTCATTGCCGATAACGGGCCCCGTCAGCAGGTGCTGTTCTTCAGCAGGAACGGCGGCCGCTACGAGCAATCCGGTTCGCTCGGCGAGCGGGGCGGCATTTTCAGCGGCGTCGCGGGAAAGCCGGGGCCGCAGCGGTTCAACGGACTGACCGGCGTGGGCGTGGATGCGCGCGGGAATGTCTATGTGTCGACCAATGGCATCGGGCCGCGCTACGAGCCGATCGGGGCGGGCCTCGGTGCGACGCTCGAAAGCTACGCGCCCGACGGCAAGCGCAACTGGCTTGTGGAGGGGCTGCTTTTTGTCGACGGCGCGTGGATCGATCCGGCGCGCCCAGACAGCGTGTATACCGGCAACAAGCGCTTCGAACTCGATTTGTCGAAGCCGGCCGGGCAGGACTGGAAATATGTCGGATTCCTGTCTAATCGATTCAGGTATCCGGACGACCCTGTTTTTCACACCGACCAGTACCCGGGCTTGCCGATCGCCCGCAAGCTGAAAGGACACACGTTCCTGTATCTGACGGACATGTACGCGGATCATCTGAAGATCTATCGCTTCGATCCGCAACATGACGGTGAAACGGCGATTCCGTCGGGCTTGATCGCGGGCCGCGAGCGGGCGGTGGCCCAGGTGCCGAACGCACCGCCCGGCGGCGACTGGATCTGGCGCGACGCCAACGGCGACGGCAAATTCAACCCGGACGAGTTCGCGCTCAACACGAGCGGCACCAGGCTCGCTGGCGGGTGGGGCTGGTGGGTCGATACAGCCGGCGACATCTGGCGCACACGCGATACGAAGGGCATCTACCGCTTTCGCTTCGGCGGACTCGATGCGAAAGGCAACCCTGTCTATTCGTATTCGGACATCGCGCAGTACCCGGTGCCGCAACCTTTTGCCGAGCTGCATCGCGCGATCTACGAGCCTGATACCGATACGCTCTATGTGGCCGGCTATACGCCCGAGGCGCCCGGCGACCGCGGTTTCTGGAAGGAAGTGGGCCGTGTGCTCACGCGCTACGACAAATGGTCGAGCGGCAAACCGGTGCAGCGCTATTCGATCGCGTTGCCATGGCAGACGCAGAGCAAGCCCATCGCAACGATTATCGGCGTGACGGTCGAAGGGCAATACATTTTCGGCGTCGAGCCGGTGGGCGCGGTGCATGTGTGGGACAAGGACAACGGCCGCGAAGTCGGCGTGATCCGGCCCGGTCCTGAAGTGGGCCGCGCGTCCGGCTGGGTCGACGTGCCGAACGGCATCAGCGCGGCAAAGCGAAGCAACGGCGAGTACCTCGTATTCGTCGAGGAAGACGCGCGCGGCAAGGTGCTCATGTACCGCTGGAAACCATGACGCAGCGCGCACGGCAAGCCCGCGGCGCTCGTCGCCGCGCGGCAGGAACAGCATGAAAAACCACACCGGCAATCGTAGTCGAACCCAGGGCATCCGATGGACAAAGGCATTCTCAAGAACGTAGCGATCAATTTCTTCGGCCTCGTGCTGCCGACCTTCGTCTCGCTCGTGACCGTGCCGTCGTATATCAAGCTGCTGGGCGTCGAGCGCTACGGCGTCATCAGTCTTGTGTGGACGCTGATCGGCTACTTCGGCATTCTCGATCTCGGCATGAGCATGGCCGCGCAGAACCACATTTCCAAGGCGCGCGCCTCGGGCGACAAGGACGAAAGCGCGCGCGTGTTCTGGAGCGCGACGTGGCTCAATCTCGCAACCGGTGTGATCGGCGGGCTGATCATCTATTTCGGCGCGTTCCTCTACACCGCGTATTTCACGAAGGTGTCGCCCGAGCTGCAGCATGAGGTCTATCGGGCGCTGCCGTGGCTCGCCGTGGCGATTCCGCTTGCGAACGTCTCGTGGGTATTCGCCGGCGCGATCAATGGCGCCGAGCGGTTCGGCGTCTACAACACGAATCAGACAATCGGCACCTTCCTGTTCCAGTTGCTGCCGCTCGGCGCGGCGCTGTGGCTCGGTGCGAACTTGCAGAACGTGCTTGCGGCAGCGGTGTGCGCCCGGCTTCTCGCCGCGATCCTGCTGGGCCGTTCGGCGCTGAAGGTGCTGGACATACGCAGCATCCGGCCGCCTCAACTCGGTGTGGCAAAGGGCCTCTTTAATTTCGGCGGCTGGATGCTGATTGCGAGCGTCACCAACATGGTCGCCGAATCGCTCGACCGCGTGATGCTCGGCACGGGTCTCGGCGCGCGCTTCGTCACGTACTACACGGTGCCGCAAAACCTCGTCACGCGCCTGAACATCGTGCCCACTGCGATGGTGCGCACCTTGTTTCCGAGGCTTTCCGCGGTAGGCCGCGCGGACGCCGACACCATCACGCAACAGTCGCTCGAATTTCTCAACGGCATATTCACGCCCGTTGGCCTCGTCGCGATGCTCGCGCTCGAACCGTTCCTGCATGTGTGGGTGGGCAATGAAATCGCCACGGTGGCCGCGCCCGTGGGACGCATCATGATCATCGCGGTCTGGCTCGTGGGGCAGGCCAACGTGACGCGCATTCTGATCCAGTCGCAGGTCAATCCGGCGACGGCCGCCCGCGTCGGCCTCTTCGAATTGCCCCTGTTTGCAGGGGCATTGTGGTTCGGCATCGCGCACTTCGGACTGACCGGCGCGGCGCTCGCGGTGGCCGGCCGCGCACTTTTCGACTACGTGATCCTGCTGCGGCTCTCCGCGATACGGGCCCGACAGATCGCGCTCGACATGCTGGCGCACCTCGCATTTCTGCTGACGAGCCTCTGGCTCGCGAGCTTCCTTTCCGGCCTCGCCATGGCGATCGTTGCCGGCGTGCTGATGGTCGGCGCCAACATCGTCTGGTCTATCACGATGACTCCCGCATTGCGCGATCTAGCGCGTTCACTGCTGTTGCGACTGAATCCGAGGAAAAGCGCATGAACCACGAAGTCCTTGAAGAAGCAGTGCTGCAACCGCCGACGCGCAGCGCACTGGCCGAACTCACCACCGTTCCTGCAGTAGAGGTGCCGCCGCTGCGCGCCGCCGCACGCAGCGAAAAGGCGCTGCGCATCGCCATCGTGCACGACTGGCTCGTCACCTACGCCGGCGCGGAGAAAGTGCTCGAGCAGATCGTTGCATGCTTTCCGGATGCGGACCTGTTCAGCCTCGTCGACTTTCTCGACGACCGCAGCTTTCTACGCGGCAAGCCCGTGACCACGTCGTTTATTCAGAATCTGCCGCTCGCGCGCAGCAAATATCGGACTTACCTGCCGCTGATGCCGCTCGCCATCGAGCAACTGGACGTATCCGCTTACGACGTGGTGATTTCGAGCAGCCACGCGGTGGCGAAGGGCATTCTCACCGGTCCGGACCAGGTGCATATCAGCTACGTGCATTCGCCGATTCGTTATGCGTGGGATTTGCAGCATCAGTATCTGCAGCAGTCGAGGCTGACGCGCGGACTCAAGTCCGCGTTGGCGCGGCTGATCCTGCATTACATCCGCAACTGGGACATCCGCACGTCGAACTCCGTGGACGGCTTTGTCGCAAACTCGGAGTTCATCGCGCGGCGCATCAAGAAGGTGTATCAGCGCGATGCGCAGGTGATCTTTCCGCCCGTCGACGTGGACGCTTTCACGCTCTGCACGCAGAAGGACGACTTCTATCTGACGGCCTCGCGCATGGTGCCGTACAAGAAGATCGATCTGATTGTCGAGGCGTTTGCGCGGATGCCCGGGCGCAAGCTCGTCGTGATCGGCGACGGTCCCGACATGCACAAGATCCGGGCGAAGGCCGGGCCGAATGTCGAGATCCTGGGTTATCAGCCGTTCAACGTGTTGAAGGACCGCATGAGCCGCGCGAAGGCTTTCGTGTTCGCCGCCGAAGAAGACTTCGGCATTTCGGTGGTCGAGGCGCAGGCCTGCGGCACGCCGGTCATTGCATACGGCAAGGGCGGGGCGCTCGAAACGGTGCGCGATCTGTCCGAGCCGCGTCCCACCGGCATGTTCTTCGACGAGCAAAGCGTGGATTCGATCATCGCCGCAGTGGAGCGGTTCGACGATCAAGTCAAGCGCTTTTCGCCTCTGGATTGCCGCGCCAATGCCGAGCGATTTTCGGCGGCGAACTTCCGCGAACGTTTTTTCGCGCACGTGCGCGCGGCGGTGCCCGCGCTGCGCAATGCGACCTTGCCGCCGTACTTACCCTATCGCGCCGAGCCTGCCGCGAGCGCGCCGCGCATTCTCGCAGTCGACCAGAGCGGTGTGCTGGGCGGCGCTGAACTCTCGCTGCTCGAAATCGTCAAGGCGCTGCGTTCGCGCATCGAAGTCATTCTGTTCGACGACGGCCCGTTTCGCACGGCACTCGACAAAGCCGGCGTGAGCGTGGAAGTGCTCGACGCAGGTGCACTGCGCAGCGTGCGCAAGCAGGGCGGTTCGTTGCCGAAGGGTGCGGCGCTCAAAGGTTTGCTGTCGCTCGTTCGCGCGACGGCCAAACGCGCGCGCAGCGCGCAGGTGATCTATGCCAATACGCAGCGCGCAATGGTGATCGGCGCGGTGGCCGGCAAGCTCGCAAAGCGGCCGGTGGTATGGCATCTGCGCGATATCGTGAGTCCTGAACATTTCGGCGGCAAGCAGCTCGCCATCATCAAATGGTGCGCGCGCCTCGGGCTCACGCATGTGATTGCGAATTCGGCCGCCTCCGCGCGTGCCTTCGCCGAACTCACGCATTTCGACGACAAGCGCATCGACGTCGTCTTCAACGGTATTTCAGCGGCTCCGTTCGACGCCTTGCGCGAGGTGCCGCAAGCCACGCTGCGCGAGCGTTTGAAGCTGCCGGCGGATGCGTTTCTCGTCGGCTCGTTCAGCCGCCTCGCGCGCTGGAAGGGCCAGCATGTGCTGCTGGAGGCGATGGTGCTCAACCCGCACATGCATGCGGTGCTGGTCGGTGCGCCGCTCTTCGGCGAGGACCAGTACGAGATCGAGCTGCATGCCTTCGTCGCCGCCCACAAGCTCGGCGACCGCGTGCATTTTCTCGGCTTCCAGCATGATATTCCGGCCTGCATGTGCGCCGTCGATGCGGTGGTGCACACGTCGATTACGCCCGAGCCGTTCGGCCGCGTGATCGTCGAGGGCATGCTCGCGCAGCGGCCCGTGGTGGCCGCGCGCGCGGGCGGCGTGCTGGAGATCGTCGACGACTACGAGAACGGCATGCTGTGCACGCCCGGCGATGCACATGCGTTGACCGACGCGTTGGCCGAGTTGCGCTCGAACGACGAACTGCGCGCGAGGCTCGTCAAAAACGGTTATAAGACGGCGCTGAGCCGTTTTGGTACCGACACCTATGTCGGGAGCGTCGAGCGGATTCTGAGGCGCGTGGCGAGCTGAGCAAAGGTGGCCCGCGCGTCACGCTGAGGAGGAGATTGTGCCCGGTATGCCGGAAGCGCCGGAAGTGCCGGAAGTGCCGGGCAGGGCAAGGCAAGTCAAGGTTTGACATCGACGGCCAGTCGGCTGAGCGGAGCCTAAGTCAGCGAGACACTCGCCGGACTTCGCTCCGCTTTTTTCAATCACGATTGCTGCAATGCGCTTTTCGTTTTCGGCTTGAGGCTGGCCGACCAGTTCATCGCCGGCAATTCGACGAGGCGGTAGAACACGTAGGCGGCCGGCACGGCGACCAGCATATAGCCGAACGACGGCCAGATCGATATCTGCAGCGACGAGCGGAACAGCAGCGACGAAAGCAGCACGAAAATCGGCAAATGGATCAGATACAGCGAGAAGCTGAAGTCGCCGAAGCGCGACAGTATCCGCATGATCCAGCCGTCGCGCCCGTTGCCGTTGCCGCGCTCGAGCGCCCTGTACAGATAGAACGCAAAGCCGAGCGCCCACAACTGGAAGGCGCCGTACTGACCGAAATGAAAGGCCGCGCAGCCGAGCGCGATGAAGGCCGCGGCGAACACGTAGAGCCACGACGACGAGCGGGTTTGCCGTGCACTGTGCGCTTTGGCGTCGGCGATCCATGCCCCGAGCGTCCACGAAAACCAGTATGACGTGAAGAACTGGATGTCGTGCCGTTCGAGCACATACGCGGACACGACGTTGACGACGGCGACGACCGCGAGCACGGAGGTCATGCCGATGCGCCGGCGCAGCGCGAACAGCAGCGGATAGATCGCATAGAACTGCACCTCGAGCGAGAGTGTCCAGAGCGCGCCGTTCGAACCATAGGTTTTGCCGGCCACGCCTTGCAGCGAAAACAGATTGACGAGAAAAGCACCGATGCCGATTTCGCGAATCTTGTGGCTGACGGGCGGCATGTTGAGGCTCACCGAGTCAAGTGCGAGCGTCAGCAGCAATGCCGCAAGCAGCACCGGATAAATGCGGGCGAAACGGCGCGCCCAGAAGTTCGCGGCATCGAGCCGGTAAGCCGGATTGCCGGCGAGCCGCAAGGCGGCGCTGCGATGAATGCAGTAGCCGCTGATCACGAAAAATATCGGCACCCCGGCCGAGCCCCACGCGATCGGGAACGTCAGATAGGCGGCGAGCGTATCGAGGTTGAACGTATGTCCGGCAGCCTGATGGAATGCTTGCATGCCGACCCATTCGATCTGGCGGCAATGGAAATACGCGACGAGCAGCGCGGCGAAGCCTCGCATTGCGTCGATCACATGTTCCTTGGCGGCGGCGTCGGCGCGGATCTCGCTCTGTGCGCGGCGCACAGCGACGCCCGCGGTGGGCGGCACAGGGGGAGGCAAAACGGGAGAAGGAGTGGCGGAAAGAGGCAGGGGTGAGCCGGCGGCATCCAGTGCTGAATCGCTCATGCGCGGTCCTTTATTCGAAGTCATGCGAGGCGGATTCGCGCGCCGTGCGCGCGCGGTGCATCACATGCTAGTGCACCGCGCGCACAAAAAATGGATAAAAAAATCGGCCAATATTTCTATTAAAGAGGCCATTTTGTGACGAATTGTAATTGCGAATGACAAGGCATCTCGAATAATTATTTGCCGCTTTTGTCGTGCTAATTTCGCGGTACGGATTCTCCTGATGAGAGATGAAATCATGAACCTGCATTTGCTTGCCGGCCTCGCCGTGCTGCTGATTCTCGTCGCCGCCTCCGCCTACCGGGAAGCGCTGCGCAATGAGCCGATCCGCCGTTTCAGAATCCATCCGGGGAAGCTGCCGCAGCTCGACGAAAACGAAGAAGCACGCTCGTAACGGGTGCTGCGGCGAGCCGCTTTTTGCCTCGTTCCCGGTGCGCTAAGCAAGCCCTGTGCGAAGGTAAATATTTCGGAATCGCCCAGTCCGAAACGCTGGCGAAACGTAAATCTTGCTGGCTTTCATATTATGCAAAACGAAATTCGATGTGCACCGGCTTTATCAAGCACCGTTTAAGAAATTTCACGCGTGATCTCGCGTGGCTTTTTTGTTAGCCTTTCCGGCGACGTCGAGCGGCCGTTACGCCCGCGAACCAATTTCTAACCGATCTGGGAATGCCTACCATGCTGAAAGTCACCAAAGCCGTGTTTCCCGTAGCAGGCCTCGGGACACGATTCCTGCCGGCTACCAAGGCGAGCCCGAAGGAAATGCTGCCTATCGTCGACAAGCCGCTGATTCAGTACGCGGTGGAAGAGGCCATTGCTGCCGGCATCACCGAAATGATCTTCGTGACAGGCCGCAGCAAGCGCGCGATTGAAGATCACTTCGACAAGTCGTATGAGATCGAGGCCGAGCTCGAAGCGCGCAACAAGCAGAAGCTGCTCGATCTGGTGCGCAGCATCAAGCCCGCGAATGTCGACTGTTTCTATGTTCGCCAGGCCGAAGCGCTGGGCCTTGGCCATGCGGTGCTGTGCGCCGAAAAGCTGGTGGGTCAGAGCCCATTCGCAGTGATTCTCGCGGACGACCTGCTGCACAGCACGAAGCCGGTCATGAGCCAGCTTGTCGATACCTTCAATCACTACCACAGCTCGGTTATCGGCGTGGAAACCATCGCGCGTGAAGACAGCCGTTCTTATGGCGTCGTGGACGGCCGCGAGTGGGAAGACAACGTGATCAAGCTCTCGGGCATCGTCGAAAAACCCGCGCCGGACAAGGCTCCGTCGAACCTCGGCGTGGTCGGGCGCTATGTGCTGATGCCGACCATCTTCAAGCACATTCGTGCATTGAAACCGGGTGCCGGCGGCGAGTTGCAGTTGACCGATGCAGTCGAGTCTCTGCTCACCGAAGAACAGGTGCTGGCCTATCGTTACTTCGGCACGCGTTTCGATTGCGGCAGCAAGCTCGGTTATCTGAAGGCAACGGTGGAATTCGCGCTGCGCCATCCGGAAGTGAAGGACGAATTCGAAGCGTATTTGCAGGCTTATATGCACGCAAACGCGCAGGCAAACGGAGAAGGTCTCGCGCCGCAGTACACGGCTGAAGCCGCCTGACGAACGCCGCCCGTCTTGCCACCGGTCTTTTTCGCCGCGATTCGAACTGCTAGCCCGTTCGAATCGCGGCTGAACCTCACGCTCAGCCTTTCTTCACCGCGAGACGGAACTTGTGCAGCAACGGTTCCGTGTAGCCGCTCGGCTGCTGGCGTCCTTCGAACACTAGCGCCTGCGCGGCCTTGAACGCGATGGTGTCGAAACCCGGCGCCATCGGCTTGTAGAAGGGATCGGCGGCATTCTGCTGATCGACCACTTTCGCCATGCGCCTGAAGGTCTCTTCGACCTGCTCGCGCGTCACCACGCCGTGATACAGCCAGTTGGCGATGTGCTGGCTCGAGATACGCAGCGTCGCGCGGTCTTCCATCAGGCCGACGTCGTGAATATCCGGCACCTTCGAGCAGCCCACGCCCTGGTCGATCCAGCGCACCACGTAGCCGAGAATGCCTTGCGCGTTGTTGTCGAGCTCGGCGCGAATTTCGTCGGCGCTCCACTTCGCGGTTTCGACGACGGGAATGGTCAGCAGACCGTCCAGCAGCTCGTCGCGCACCTTCGCGTACTCCGTGCGCTCCAGTTCCTGCTGAACCGCCTGCACGTCGACCTGGTGATAGTGCAGCGCATGCAGCGTCGCGGCGGTGGGCGAGGGCACCCACGCGGTGTTCGCGCCGGCCTTCGGATGGCCGATCTTCTGTTCGAGCATGGCGTGCATCAGATCGGGCATGGCCCACATGCCCTTGCCGATCTGCGAGCGGCCGCGCAGCCCGGCGTGCAAGCCGACGAGCACATTGCTGCGCTCATAGGCCGCAATCCACGTGCTCGACTTCATGTCGCCCTTGCGCATCATCGGGCCAGCTTCCATCGCGCTATGCATCTCGTCGCCGGTGCGATCGAGAAAGCCCGTGTTGATGAACGCGACGCGCTCCGCGGCCTCCGCGATACACGCGAGCAGGTTCACGCTCGTGCGGCGCTCCTCGTCCATGATGCCCATCTTGATCGTGTTGCGCGGCAGCTTGAGCAGGTCTTCGACGCGCGCAAACAGCTCGCTCGCGAACGCCACTTCGGCCGGGCCGTGCATTTTCGGCTTCACGATATAGATGGAGCCGGTGCGCGAATTGAGCTTGTTCTTGCGATCGTGCAGCGCGCACAGCGTGGTGATCACTGCATCGAGAATCCCTTCGGGAATCTCCGCGCCGTCTTTCGTCAGCACGGCCGGATTGGTCATCAGGTGGCCGACGTTCCGGATGAAAAGGAGCGAGCGCCCATGCAGCGTGACCGGCGTCTTGCCGTCTGCGCCGATGTATTCGCGATCCGCGTTCAGACGGCGCGTGAAGGTCTTGCCGTTTTTCGTGACCTCTTCCGTCAGATCGCCGTTCATCAGCCCGAGCCAGTTGCGATAGAGCTGGACCTTGTCGTCTGCATCCACGGCCGCCACGGAGTCTTCACAGTCGATGATGGTGCTCACCGCCGCCTCCACCACCACGTCCTTCACCTGCGCGGCGTCGGTCTTGCCGATCGGGTCGTTCGCATCGATCTGGATCTCGACGTGCAGGCCGTTGTGCTTCAGTAGCACTGCCGAGGGCGCGCTCGCATCGCCCTGATAGCCGATGAACTGCGCGGGCGTCTTCAGTTCGCTCGCGCCGTTTTTCAACGCGACGACGAGCTTGCCCTTCTGCACGCTGTAACGCGTCGCATCCGCATGCGAGCCGCTCGCGAGCGGCGCGGCCTCATCGAGGAACTTGCGGGCATAGGCGATAACGGCGGCGCCGCGCACCGGGTTGAAGGTCTTCTGCCGTTCGGCGCCCTCCGTGTCGGGAATCGCGTCGGTGCCGTACAGCGCGTCGTAGAGGCTGCCCCACCGCGCGTTCGCCGCATTGAGCGCATAGCGCTGATTCGACAGCGGCACCACCAACTGCGGGCCGGCCTGTTCGGCGATTTCCGTGTCGACGTTCGCGGTGGTCGCCTTCACGCTGGCGGGCGCGGGCACGATATAGCCGATGCCCTCAAGAAACGCACGATAGGCGCGCAGGTCGCGCACCGGCCCCGGATTGGCGCGATGCCAGGCGTCCAGCTCCGTTTGCAGGCGGTCGCGCTCGGCGAGGAGCGCACGGTTTTTGGGCGCCAGCTCGTGCACGAGGGCGTCGAAACCCGACCAGAATGCGGCGCTGTCGATTCCGGTGCCGGGCAGGGCTTCCGTTTCAACGAACTGGTCGAGATTGGCGGCGACCTGCAGTCCGCCGCGCGGGTTCATCTGAGTCATCGACTGCTCCATCTGTCTGAATGGGGCCGACGTGGGTATCGGCCCGCGTTGGGGCTACTACTGGGACGCTACTTTACGGGTTGCTTAAGCGGGTCCACTGGCCGCGCCGTCACGACGGCATGCGTGACGCGCGGGCAACGGCCGGCGCGCTGGCTCACTCAGAGGCCGAGCGCGGCAATGCCGGCCTTCGCGATCTGCGCGTCCTGATCGGACTTCACGCCCGACACGCCGACCGCGCCGACCACCTGACCTTCCGCGATCACCGGCACGCCGCCTTCGAGCGTACCCGAGAGCGGCGCGCTGAGGAACGCGGTGCGGCCATTGTTGATCATGTCCTCATATACCTTGGTTTCGCGGCGGCCGAGCGCCGAAGTGCGGGCTTTTTCGGTCGCGATGTAGGCGCTCGAAGGCGCGCTGCCGTCGAGCCGCAGCATGCCGAGCGGGTGCCCGCCGTCATCAACCACGACGATCGCGACGGCCCACTTGTTCTTCTCGGCTTCCGCTCGCGCGGCTTCGAGAATGCGGGTCGTTTCCGCAACGGTCAACACGGGTTTGCTCAGCATAATCAGTGTCCTGTCTGGTTCGTGGTAGGAAGGCGTGGGGAAAGCTTCTACAGCAGCATTTGCGATGCCGGTGCCGATCCGTGGAATTTTACGTCCAAGCGCGGCCGGACGAAACGGCCGAACTAGCAAGGGTTTGCGAGGGTTTGCGCGGACCGTGCGAGCATGGTCCGTGGGAAGCGCCGCGCTGCCGATTTACAATCCACCCCTATCACACAAGAACTCTGCGACCCACATCATGCCGACCATCAGCGAGCTTTTCGTCTATCCGATCAAATCCTGCGCGGGCGTCGCGCTGAACGAAGCGCGGCTCTTGGCCACCGGGCTCGAATACGATCGTTACTGGATGGCCGTCGACTCGAACGGCGAGATGCTCACGCAGCGCGCGCATCCGCGCATGGCATTGATCAAGGTGGAGATTGCGGCGCACGACCTGGTGATCCGCGCGCCCGGCATGAGCGAGCTGCGCACGCCGCTCGATGCCGCGCAGCTGGGCACACCGGTCAAGGTGGCGACCAGGGTCTGGCGCGACGCGGCCTACGGGCTCGATACCGGCGAGGCGTGCGCCGCGTGGTTTTCGGCGTTTCTGGGCCTGCCGGTGCGGCTGTTGCGTTTCGATCCCGAACGCGAGCGCATTGTCGATCCGGCTTACACACACAGCGTCGGGGGCGCCGCTACCTGTTTCGCGGACGGCTTTCCGCTGCTCGTGATCGGGCAGGCTTCGCTCGACGATCTGAACACGCGCCTGAACGCGAAGGGCGCGCCGTCCATTCCGATCGACCGGTTCCGCCCGAACATTGTGCTGAACGGGCTCGACGCCTATGAAGAAGACTACGTGGAAACGCTCGGCATCGACGGCACAGAGGCGTCCGAGCCGCGCATCGAGCTGCGCCTCGTGAAGCTGTGCGCGCGCTGCCCGATGCCGACCATCGATCAGGCGAAGGGCGAGCGTCACCCCGAATGGCCGAACGAACCGACCGACACGATGAGCGTCTATCGCGCGAACCCGCAGCGAGACGGCGCGATCACGTTCGGCAACAACGCACTGGTGACGAGCGGGGCAGGCGCGTGGCTGCGCGTCGGGCAGAGCGTGGAAGCGGAACTCGGCTTCGGCGATTAGACTGCGCGCTGGGGCCGCTGGGGTTGATCTACGGCTGCGCTTCTCCTGCTTTACCTGCTTTCTACGTTTCCCTCACGTTTTTGGCGCTTTAAGCTGCACGCGCGGACGCCGCGTCGTCGCACGAGGCCGCGTCTTGCACCCACAGCGCTTGCACGCTTTCGCCGATCGCATCGCCCACCAGAATCACGGCGGGACTGCCGAAGCCGGCGTCGGCGGCATCGGCCGCGAGACGCTCGAGACGCGTGAGCAGGCGCCGCTCGTGGATGCTGCCGGCCCACTGCACGACCGCGGCAGGGGTATGGCCAGGCAGGCTTTCGAGCAACGCGGCGGCGAGGCTGCCGATACGCCGCATCCCCATATAGATGGCGAGTGTGGTGCGCGTCGCCGCGAGCGCGGCCCAGTCGGGTTCGCCGTGATCCTCGGTATGCGCGGTGACGAAAGTCACGCCATGACAATGACGGCGATGCGTGAGCGAAATGCCGAGGGCCGCCGCAGCTGCAAAGCCTGACGAAATACCGTTGACGATCTCCACCGCAATGCCGGCTTCGCGCAGGCTCGCGAGCTCTTCGCCGGCGCGGCCGAAGAGCAGCGCCTCGCCGCCTTTCACGCGCACCACGTGCAGCCCTTTCTGCGCGTAACGGCGCATCAGGCGCTCGATAAATGCTTGTGGGGTCGAGCGGCAGCCGCCGCGTTTGCCGACACGGATCACGCGCGCTTGCGGAGCGAGGCTCACGATCTCGGGGTTCGCCAGGTCGTCGAGCAGCACGACGTCCGCGACTGCGAGCGCTTTCACGGCGCGCAGCGTGAGCAGGTCGAGTTCGCCCGGGCCGGCGCTCAGTAAAGTGACCTTGCCGGAGTTCGTGTTCATAGCGATGTCCTTTAATCTTCCGTGTGGCCGGCGCCTTGACGGGGCGCCGGCGTGCAAACAAAAACGGCGTCCACTCGTGATCACCACGAGGGGACGCCGTTGTCCGATGTTGCTCCAGTGCCAGGTGCTCGAAGCCGTGCGAGGCGCTGCTTTGCGTCTCGCACGGCGGTTCAGTCGCCGCTCGTGCCGCGTTGCATGGAGCGGCGACTCGATGCGCGCCATGCTTACGCAAGGACCAGACCAGGCGATTGCACTAAATGACGAGCCGGCGCTATGAGGCCCCCGGCACGCGCTGGCCGCGCGTGCCAGGAGGCTTTGCCGGGTATAGCTCCGCCAGCGCTTGCCGCATGGCAGGAAGCAGGCCGCGCGACGCATGCGCCCGCTTTTGGCACGGGCGAAGTGCTGCGTCGCACCATCGCTGTGCCGGATTGCCTCGAAATGCGTCGCGCAACGGGCCGGGCGCAAACGGGCGCGTTTGCGCGCGAAGCCCCGCGCCGTCGGGCTGAGAGGCGTAGGAAGCATGATTGGCATGGCCTTTGCATTGAACCCCGCCATCGGATCAACGGCGATCCGCCGCGAGCGCACACAAAGCGCTTGCCGTAACACCAGGTTAAGGACAACGGCGTCCCCGGATTCAGTCAGCGACTGAGCCCGTGGGGCGCCGTTTTCGTTTTCCGCGCCGCTTTGGGAGGCGACGGGGGCGACGGCCCGCACGCTGTCCAGGGACCTCGTGGTTCGCGCCGCCGGTGCAAAGACATGAAGTGAAAAATCGTTTCGGTTTCCGAAATAGCTGGACGGATAAAAGCGATGCGGAAGTATTCGGCGCGGTCCGCATGCATCAGTGGTTTCAGGCTTCAGAAGCACGCAGTTCGGCATCAATAGCGGCCCCCGTGGCATACACGTTGCATTGACAGCGCGGGGTCAAACATTGTGATCGTTCCGGTGTGCCGTGCGGGATGCGGCATGCGGTGAGCCGGTCGATCGAAAATCAGTTTAATTAGGATGTCTGATGAAAAACGTGATGAGCTCGCTTAAGAGCGGCGACTGGCGCGCGTTGGTGGCGTGTTTCCTCTATTTCGACACCGGCTTCACCGTGTGGGTGCTGTACGGCCCGCTTGCGCCGTTCATCAGCAAAAGCATTTCCATGACGCCTGCGCAGCAGGGCCTGCTCGTCGCCGTACCGGTTCTCTCGGCGGCGATTCTGCGCGTGACGCTCGGCAACCTCTATCAGTCGGCCCACGGCAAGCGCATCGCGCTGCTCGGCGTGCTGCTCTCGGCCGTGCCGACCATCGTACTGCCGGTGCTGCCGTTCGTGCCGTCGTACACGCTGTTGCTGGTGCTCGGCGTGTTCCTCGGCGTCGGCGGGGCGAGTTTCGCGGTTGCTTTGCCGATGGCGGGCAGCAACTATCCGCCGAAAGTGCAAGGCCTCGTGCTGGGCCTTGCCGCCGCGGGCAACATCGGTGCAGTGCTGGACGGCTTCCTGTTCCCGCAACTCGCCACGCACTACGGCTGGCAGATGGCGACGGGCGGCGCACTGCCGTTGCTCGCGATCGCTGCGATCACACTCTATTTCTGGGCCAACGACTCGGGCGTGAAAACCGGCAGCGTGCTGCGCGCGTTCGGCAGTTTCGTCGTGACGCTCGTCGGTCTGATCGTGCTCGTGCTGCTCGTCGAAGCAGGCATTTTCGGCGCGGGCAAGACGGGCGTGCTGCTGTTGCCCGTCATCGGCGCGCTGCTCGCAATTGCGGTGCTGCCCAAGCGCTATCGCGCGGTGCTGGCGGAGCGCGATACGTGGGTCATCATGCTCGTCTATAGCATCACGTTCGGCGGTTTCGTCGGCATGTCCTCGTATGTTTCGCTGCTGCTCACCAACCTCTATCAGCTTTCCAAAATCGACGCGGGCCTTTTCATGGCGCTGCTTGCGGCAACCGGCGCGCTGGTGCGTCCGCTCGGCGGCCTGATTGCCGACAAGGTATCCGGCGTGCGCGCACTCACCGTGCTGCTCGCAACGATCTCGCTCGCCGACTTCGTCTTCGCCGCGCTCATGCCGACGCTCGCCGGCGGCATTGCGTTGCTGGTGTGCCTGTATGTGGCGTTCGGGCTCGGCAATGGTGCGACGTTCCAGCTCGTGCCGCATCGCTGGGCTGGCCGAACCGGCTTGATGTCGGGCATCGTCGGTGCAGCGGGCGGGATCGGCGGCTTTTATCTGCCGGTGGTGATGGGCATCGCGAAGGAAAGCACCGGGTCGTATCAGATGGGCTTTGCGACTTTCGGTGCGCTCGCTGCCTGCGCGTTCCTCGCAATCGTTGCGCTGCGCCGGCCGTGGATGGCGTGGTCGATGCAATCGGCCGCTCTGCACGCTCATGCAACCGAATGACGCAACGCGCCCGTATGTCATGCTGAGTGCGAGGCAATAACGCGGTGCATCGACGGCTGCTCCGGCGCGCAACGACAAGCGTGCCGGCGCAGCCGCGCCGATCGGGTCTTCAGAAGTAGCTATGCTCACAACACTAGAACGGTTTCAGACAACGAAGTCCGATGCAGCGGAAGCGGACGGCGTGTCCAACGAAGTATTGAGCTCGTTGATCAACATGGCCGGGCGTCAACGCATGCTTTCGCAGCGCATCGTTTTCAAGGCGATGCTCGCGCTGCGCCACAGCGACGGCGCACTCGCCATTGCTCAGGACACCTTGCGTACCTTCGCGGACAGTCATGCGGCGCTCATGCAAGGCCGCGACGGTTTGCCTGGGCTCTTTTCGCCGGCGCTGCGCGAGGCCTTCCATGGGAAGGAGAACGATACGCGCGACGGCAGGGGTACCGTCGCGAACAAAATCGCCGATTTCATCGCCCTGGCGTCGGCGGCGCTCGACGCGATTGCGCGCGACTCGGCCCGAGCCGATGACGCCGTGCTCGCGCTGATCGCTTCAGCCGATCCGCTGCTGAGCGACCTGCATAGCGTGACAGCGGTCTACGAACAGGAAAGCCGGCGAATTGCGCGCGTGCAGAAGAAGGAACAGCAGCAACTGATCGACCGCATCAAGTCGATCGCAAAGGAAGCGCATATCGTGTCCTTCAACGGTCAGATCGTGGCGAGCCGCACGAATGTGACGGGCCGCGAGTTCGCCGTCGTGGCAGGCGTGATGACTTCCATCACCAGGGAACTCGAAGCCGTGGTGAGCGCGTTCGTGAAGAAGACCGCGTCGGCCTGATCTCTGCGTTGCCGCTTTCCGCCCGGCAGTTTGTCCGGGCGTGCACCGGTATGTGCCGTTCAGCTCGAAGTTCTGGGCTCGCGTATGAGGCACATCCCTGGATAAACGTGATTTTTTCGAATGTTTGTCCCGCGAATTACTCGCTTGTGGCCGCTCATGAGTGCGACAAAAATTCCGTCCATGCACTTTCGCATGCAGCCGGACACCTCCGGCCATGCGTTTCCGCAAGCAGAAAAAGAAGGAGACGAACATGCGACTCGACCGGAACTATGTGAACGGCCGCTTCCTCGAGCCAGCCGCGGACGCGGGCTCACCCGGGAGCCAGGAGCACATCGCCGTCTACAACCCGGCGACCGAAACGCTCATTGCGCACGTCACGGCGGCGACCCGCGCAAACGTCCTTGCCGCGGTAAATGCCGCCGCGCTCGCGCAAAAGGCGTGGCGCAAGCTGCCGTCCGTCGAACGCGGGGCCTGGCTGCACAAGCTCGCGGACGCGCTCACCGAATGCGCGCCGGCCATCGGCGCGGCGCTGGCACTGGAATCGGGCAAGAGTCTCGCCGACGCCACGAACGAGGCGATATACGCCGCTCAGATCACCCGTTACCACGCCGAGTGGGCGCGTCGCATCGAGGGCGAGGTGATTCCGAGCGACACGCCCGACGAAAACCTCGTCCTGCATCGCGAGCCGATTGGTGTGGTCGCTTGCCTGATTCCGTTCAACTATCCGGTCTACACCTTCATGCGCAAGGTGGCGCCCGCGCTGATCGCGGGCAACACGGTCGTCGTGCGCCCGAGCAACAACACGCCGACTTCGGCGTTCGAAATCGCGAAGGCAGTGGAGAAGGCGGGTCTGCCCGCGGGCGTCGTGAACATTCTCGCAATGGACCATGCGAGCGCCGAGACGCTTTGCACGCATCCCCGGGTCGGCATGATCACCTTGACGGGCAGCGTGGCCGCGGGCCGCAAGGTGCTCGAGTATTGCAAGGCCAACATCGCGAAGCCGTCGCTGGAACTGGGCGGCAAGACGCCCGCCATCATCGAGGCGGATGCTGATCTGGAGAAAGCCGCGCGCGAACTGGTCGCCTCGAAAACCACGCACTGCGGGCAGCTTTGCACGGCGATCGAGCGCGTCTACGTACACGAATGCGTGCATGACCGCTTCGTCGCGCTGCTCAAACGCCACATGAGCGCGGTCGAATTCGGCGACCGCAGCGAGCATCCGTCGCTGATGGGACCGCTCGTCAATGAAGCGTCGCGTCAGTCGATTCACGCGATGGTCGAACGCGCCATCGCGGCCGGCGCCACCTTGGAGACGGGCGGCAAGCTGCCGGCGTCGGCGCGAAGTAAGGGCTTCTTCTATCCGGCCACGCTGCTGTCGAACTGCCGCCAGGACATGGAGATCGTGCAGGAAGAGACCTTCGGCCCCGTCATGCCGGTCATCCCATACCGCACGCTCGACGAAGCACTGGAGATGGCCAACGACCACCAGTTCGGCTTGTCCTCGGTGCTGTACACGGAGAACTATCGCAGCGCGATGAAGATCGCGAACGGCATCGAGGCCGGCGAACTGTACATCAACCGCACGCCGGCCGACCCGTATCAGGGCTTTCACGCGGGCTGGAAACGTTCGGGTCTGGGCGGCGACGACGGCAAGCACGGCATGCTCGAATTCACGCAAACGCGTCTTGTGGTCATGAGGTACTGAGTCCGGCCGGCGCGCGCCGCGCCGTGCAGGACTATGTGCAAGGCGCGGCGCGCGCTGGCCCTGCATTCGTCGACACGCAGCGAAACCGCTGCGATTCAAAACAAAAGAGATTGGAGACCTATGGGCCGCGGATGCGGCACGGCGTCTCCCAGGAGGCTCACGTGTCATCTCACCCCGCTCGTCCCGCTTCGAACCCTGCCGCGCTCGCGTTGGGCGCCACAGCGCAAGCTGCGCACCACGACGCCCAGGTCACCAGGGCACGCCGATACACGCAATTGATGCTGCTGGTTCTCGCCGCCGGCGCGATCTATCCGATCCTCTATCTGCGGCAGGTGTATCAGCCGACCATGCTCGAGGTTTTCCATATCACCGACAGCCAGCTCGGCTACCTGTACTCGTCGCTCGGCACGATTTTTCTGCTGAGCTATCTGCCGAGCGGCTGGCTCGCGGATCGCCTCGCGCCACGCATGCTGATCTGTTTTTCGCTGATCGCCACCGGCGCACTGGGGCTCTGGTATTCGACCGCGCCTTCGTTTCAGATGCTGATGGTGATCTTCGGCGGCTGGGGTTTGTCGACGGGCTTGACGTTCTGGGCCGCCGTCATCAAGCGGGTGGCGACCATCGCCGGCGCCGGCGAGCAGGGCCGCTTCTTCGGTCTGCTCGACGGCGGGCGCGGGCTTATCGAGGCGATGCTGGCGACCGTCGCGATTACGCTCTTCGCGTGGGCCACGCAGACAAAGGGGGAATCCGTCGCGACGGGTTTCCGGATAGTCGTCTATCTGTACGCGTTTTTGTGCATCGCGCTGGGTATCGTGCTCGCGCTGGTGAAGGATCCGCAAGGCGGAGTGCACGCCGACGCCGCGCACGGAACGCATGACGCGAATCGTGTCGCAACGGGCACGCGTCGCGGCAACGTCCTTGCGGACCTTGCGACGCTCGCGAAAATCCCGGCGCTGTGGCTCGTGGCGGCCATCGTGTTTTGCGGCTACCAGGTGTTCTGGGCGACTTACAGCTTCTCCGCCTATCTGCACGAAGGCGATATTGGCCTGACGGTCGTGATGGCCGGCACGATTACCACGCTGAAACTGTGGATGCGGCCAATCGGCGGAATCGGCGGCGGCTTTCTCGGCGACCGTTACTCGAAGGTGTCGGTGCTGGTTATCGCGCTGTTCCTCGCAGCGCTGTCGCTCGGTGCACTGATGGCGGCGCCCCGCATTTCGAGCCATGTGCTGCTGGTTTTCCTCGTGCTCTTCATCGGCATTCTGACCTACGCGATTCGCGGGCTCTACTGGTCGCTGCTGGAGCGCTGCAACATTCCCGTCTCGACAGTGGGCCTCGCCATCGGCCTCATCTCCGTACTCGGTTACTCGCCGGACGTGTTTCTGCCGCTCATCAACGGCTATCTGACCGAGAGGTTCCCGGGCGTATTCGGCTATCAGCTGTACTTCGGCTATGTGGCCGCAATGGCGGCGCTCGGCGGTTGTGCCGGGCTGGCATTGAGAAGCCTGCTTAACAGGAAAGAGGGTGCATAAATGAAAGTGGTCTCGCTCGAAACGCATGTGGTGGCCGTGCCGCCGCCGCATCTCGGCGGCATGTACTGGATCTTCGTCAAGCTCAAGACCGATTGCGGCATTGAAGGCGTCGGCGAAATCTATTCGGCGACGTTCCACCCGAAAGCGATGACGCCTATCGTCGACGACGTCTTTGCCCGCTATCTGCTCGACCGTGATCCGCATCATGTTGAGCGGCTGTGGCGCGAAGCCTATTCGAGCGGCTTCACGCAACGCCCCGACCTGACGATGATGGGTGTGGTGAGCGGCCTCGAAATGGCGTGCTGGGACATTATCGGCAAAGCGGCGGGCAAGCCGGTGTACGAGTTGCTCGGCGGCATGGTCAATCCGCGCCTGCGTTCGTACACGTACCTGTATCCGAAGAACGCACGCGGCGAATACGACTACGACGATCCCGACCTCGCCGCCGAATGCGCCGCCGCGAACGTGAAGCGCGGCTTTACCGCGGTGAAGTTCGATCCGGCCGGGCCGTATACCGCGTACTCGGGCCATCAATTGTCGCTGGACGTGCTCGATCGCTGCGAGACGTTTTGCCAGCGCGTACGCGAAGCGGTAGGCAGCAAGGCGGACCTGCTGTTCGGCACACATGGGCAGATGGTGCCCTCATCGGCGATCCGGCTTGCGAAGCGCCTCGAAAAATACGACCCGCTGTGGTTCGAAGAGCCGGTACCGCCCGGTCAGGAAGATGCGATGGCGCAAGTCGCGCGCCACACGAGCATTCCGGTTGCAGCTGGCGAGCGGCTTACTACGAAGTACGAGTTTTTCAGGCTGCTGCAAGCGGGCGCGGCGTCAATTCTGCAATTGAACGTGGCGCGCGTGGGCGGGCTGCTGGAAGCAAAGAAAGTCGCGGCGCTCGCCGAGGTGTACTACGCGCAGATCGCGCCGCATTTGTACAACGGTCCGATCGGCGCGGCGGCCAGCATTCAACTCGCGGCCTGCACGCCGAACTTCCTGATTCAGGAAAGCATCGGCACGTGGGACGGTTTTCATGCAGCAGTGCTGAGGAAACCGATTCAGTGGGAGAACGGCTACATCATTCCGTCGGCCGAGCCCGGCCTCGGCGTCGAATTGAATATGGAAGTCGTTGCGCAGCACACGCCGTACACAGGCGAGCGTCTGCATCTGCAAATGGCCGCGCAACCGGCCGACGTGAAAGACCTGGCGCCGGCCAAAGGCTGAACATGCGTTCAGCATCCTGCTGCATTCAACCTTTTTGAGCTGAGCGCCGTCTGGCGACAAAGAGCATGAACTACGATTACATTATTGTCGGCGCGGGTTCGGCGGGCTGCATTCTCGCCAACCGCCTGTCGGCGTCGGGCCAATACTCGGTGCTGCTGCTCGAAGCGGGCGGCAAGGACAGCTCGTTCTGGTTCCGGGTCCCGGTGGGCTTCACCAGGACCTACTACAACGAAACCTATAACTGGATGTATTACAGTGAGCCCGAAAAGGAACTCGGCAACCGGTCCCTCTACTGCCCGCGCGGCAAGGTGCAGGGCGGCTCGGGCTCGATCAACGCGATGATCTACGTGCGCGGCCAGCCGGCTGATTTCGACGATTGGGCCGCCGCCGGCAACCCCGGCTGGGCATATCGCGACGTGTTGCCGTATTTCCGCAAGCTCGAATCGCATCCGCTCGGCAATTCTCCCTACCACGGCGCCGAGGGCCCCATCCGTATTTCGCCGATGAAAGACGCCGCGCACCCGATTTGTCATGTGTTCCTGAAGGGCTGCGATCAGGCGGGCTATGCACACAGCGAGGACTTCAATGGCGCGCAATTCGAAGGCGCCGGCATTTACGACGCGAATACGCGCAATGGAGCGCGTTCGTCGAGCAGCTTCGAATATCTGCATCCGGCGCTGGCGCGCGAGAATCTCAAGGTCGAACACCACGTATTGGTCGACCGGGTGCTATTCGCGGGCAAGCGGCGCGCGATCGGCGTAAGCGTGACGCAAAACGGCGCTGCGCGGCGTTTCATGGCGAATCGCGAGGTGATTTTATGCGCGGGGGCAGTGGATTCGCCAAAGCTGCTGCAACTCTCCGGCGTTGGCGATACTGCACTGCTCGCGAAACACGGCATCGCGACGGTCAAGGAACTGCCGGCGGTCGGCCGCAATCTGCAAGATCATTTGTGCGTGAGTTTCTACTACCGCGCCAACGTGAAGACGCTGAACGACGAGATGCGGCCGCTTCTCGGCAAGCTCAAGCTCGGGCTGCAATATCTGTTCACGCGCAAGGGGCCGCTTGCAATGAGCGTCAATCAGTCGGGCGGTTTCTTCAGAGGCAGTGAGCAGGAGACGCAGCCCAACCTGCAGCTTTACTTCAATCCACTGTCGTATCGCATTCCGAAGAGCAACAGAGCGACGCTCGAACCGGAGCCGTACTCGGGTTTCCTGCTCGCGTTCAACCCGTGCCGGCCAACGAGCCGCGGTTCGATCGAGATCGCGTCGAATCGCCCGGAAGACGCGGCCAGGATTCGCCTGAACGCGCTCACCACGCAAAAGGATATCGACGAGGTCATTCAAGGTTGCGAGCTGGTGCGCAAGGTGATGGCCTCGCCGGCACTGAAAGCGATCACCGTCGAGGAAATCTCACCGGGGCCGCAGGTGGCGACGCGCGAAGGCTTCCTGCAGTATTTCCGCGAGCAGTCGGGCTCCATCTATCACCTGTGCGGCTCGTGCGCGATGGGCGACGATCCGCGCAGCTCGGTCGTGGATGCGCGTTTGCGCGTGCATGGCATGGACGGTTTGCGCGTGGTCGACGCGTCGATCTTTCCGAACATCACCTCCGGCAATATCAATGCGCCGACCATGATGGTCGCGGAGAAGGGCGCCGACCTGATTCTCGAAGACGCGGCAGCCGAAGCCGCGCGTGCGCGCGATCTGGCGGAGCTGGCCAGCGCGGCTTGACGCCGGTCGCGCCCGTTCCGGCGCGTCAGCGCGCCGCGCCGGCGAGCTCTGGCCGGCAAGCTTCCCCACGCGTGCAACTCCAGCGACCGCACTCGCCGCCGCGCCTACACGTCGCCCAGCGGCACGGCCTCCGAAGTCTCGAACGACCGCTCGCCCAGCCAGATCTCCTGTTGGAGCCAGTCGCGAAACAGCGCCACGTGCGGCAGCTCGTCCTGCCCGGCGCGCGTGACGAGCCAGTACGACTGGTGGCCGTCCGCATGCACGTTCAGCACCTGCACGAGCCGGCCCTCGGCGATTTCGCGGGCGACCATGTAACGATCGGCAATCGTCACCCCGAGCCCGTCGATGGCCGCACGGATCGCATGGTCGAGCAGATCGAATTCGTAACCGCCGCGCGTATCCACGTTGTCGATACCGGCAGCCTTCAGCCAGTGCTGCCACGTGAGGTAGCGCTGGTCTGCGTTGGCCAGCACGTGCAGCAGCGTGAATTCGTTGAGATCGATCGTCGCGCGGCCGGCCTGGCGCGCGAGCAGCGCCGGCGCGCAGACGGCCACGTGGCGCTCGTTCATCAACAGACGATTGTCGAAACCTTCCCATTCGCCATTACCGAAGCGGATCGCGCAGTCGAGCGCACCGGATTCCGCGAGCTGGTCGTCGAGGCGGGTGGACAGACTCAGTTCGAGGTGCGGATGCGCATCACGCAGCCGGCCTAGGCGCGGCATCAGCCAGCGGCTCGTGAAAGTGGGCGGAGCGTTGATGCGCAGCCGGTTGCGATGTGTTTTCTCCTGCAGGCTGCGCACGGTGAGTTCGATGCGGTCGAACGATTGCTGCAGCGCTTGCAGCAGCACGCGGCCGGCCGCCGACAGTTCGAGATGGTGGTGATGGCGTTGCAGCAGTGTCTCGCCGATCTGCGCCTCCAGTTGACGCACTTGCCGGCTCACCGCGCTTTGCGTGACGTTCAGCAATTCCGCGGCGCGGGTAAAGCTGCCCGTGCGGCCAGCCACTTCGAAGGCTTTGAGCGCGTTCAGCGCCGGCATTTTGCGTTTCAAGATATCGGACGGGGAGAGAGAAGCGCGGTGCGCAAGGTGCCCGGTATTCTAGCGGTTGGAGCGCACGGGACGATGCGCTGTCGCGGCGTTTTTGCCGGGCTCCGGCACGGGTTTCCTGCCGCGGTTTGACGAGCCCGCTGGTGTGGGCGCGTGTCGGCGCGCCTTGCCGCGTCTGCTATCCGAAACGGGCGCGGCGCCGCAAATCAGTCCGCCGTGCGCCGGTCCGCCAACGCTTTCTCGCAGTCGGCCAGAACCTGCCGGACCAGCCTCGCGTCCGGATCGAGTTCGTCGGTATCGAGAATTTCCTCGACGGCGTCGCGCGCCCAGTCGGTGTCGACGAAACGCGCGTGTCGGCGCGCGATTTCGAGCGCCGTTGCCGACAACTTCGCAATGGAGAGCCAGTCGGCTTCGCGCGCGCGCCGGTCGAGCCATTTGTGGGCGGCCTGCACGTGGAACGCCGCGTCGGGCCAGTCCTCGTTGAGATAGTAGGCGCCGAGGCTGCCGCATGTGAGCCAGCACAACAGCTCCAGACGGTCCCGCGGGCTCAGGTGGTGGCGTACATCACTCATGGCGACGCTCGCTGCGGTAAAGTGCTCTCCGGGGGAGGCGGCGCGCGGCCGTCCTCCGCATTTATTAACAATATCACGCAGAATTCACCAGCGGCAATTCCCGGGCGTACCCTGGCGCACGCTGCGTTTCCGGCCGCGGCAGGCGTGCTGTCAACGGCGCCTCCCGAGGGCGCCGGCCGGTCTCCCCCGTCGTTCGGCCGGCACGCTGCAACCTCACGGAAGCGCCGTGCGCGGTTCCATGCGCGGCCCGCTGCCGTGCGGCGCCCCGGAGCGAAAAATCCCCGAACGCGCTAACGTAACGTTTTCACCACCGTCTCATTCGACCACCATGCTGCAGATCCTCGGCAAGCCGTCCTCCATCAACGTGCGCAAGGTGCTGTGGACCTGCGCGGAACTCGGGCTGCCGTTCGAGCGCGAAGACTGGGGCGCGGGATTCCGCCCGACCCATGTGCCGGAATTCGTCGCGCTCAACCCGAACGCGATGGTGCCCGTCATCCGGGACGGCGACTTCGTGCTGTGGGAGTCGAACTCGATCATCCGCTATCTTGCCGGCCGTTACGGCGGCGAGTGGCTCTACCCGGTTGACGCGCGCGAACGCGCCCGGTGCGATCAGTGGATCGACTGGCAGGCGAGCGAACTGAACCGCTCGTGGAGCTACGCGTTCCTCGCGCTGGTGCGGCAGTCGCCGGCGCATCGGGATGCAGCGCAGATCGAGGCGTCGCGCGCGAGCTGGGCGAAGCACATGGCGATCGTCGAAGGGCAGTTGCAGCGCACCGGTGCGTTCATCGCCGGCGAGGCGTTCTCGCTCGCGGACATTCCGATCGCGCTGTCGATCAACCGATGGCTGGAAACCCCGATCGCACACGACGATCTGTCGGCAGTCGACGCCTATATGTCACGCCTCGCGGCGCGCGACGGTTATCGCGAGTATTGCCGCAACGGCACGCCGTAAGGGCTGCTGCCTAGGTAACGAAGCGGGGAAAGGGAAGAGCGCTGGAGGCGGGGGCTGACCCGCCCCGCATCCGCGAAAAGAGAAAAAGAGGAAAAGAGGCGCAGCAGAAAAGCAAGAAAAGCGGGCAAAAGCCCGCCCAGACTCAGACTTGAACGAGCCGCGGAATCTGCACGTCCGGATTGACGTCGGCCTCGTAATCGACGCCCTCGATCTCGAAACCGAAAAGACGCAGGAAATCGGTCTTGTAGCCGGCAAAGTCCGTGAGTTCGTAGAGGTTGTCGTTCGTGACCTTGTCCCACAGCGCTTCCACCCGCTGCTGCACCTCAGGGTCCAGTTCCTTGTAGTCGGCGCGCAGACGGCCCTCGTCGTCGAGATGCGGCGCCGGGCCGTACAGGCTCTCCTTGTAGAGCCCATAGACCTGCTCGATGCAGCCTTCGTGCGTGCCTTTTTCCTTCATCACCTTGAAGAGCAGCGACAGGTAGAGCGGCATCATGGGAATCGCGGAGCTGGCCTGCGTCACGACCGCTTTCAGCACCGACACGCGTGCGTCGCCGCCTTTGGCCGCGAGTTTCGCGCGGATACCGAGCACTTTCTGGTCGAGGTCCTTCTTGGCGGCGCCGATCGACCCGTTCCAGTAGATGTCGTGCGTGATCTTCTCGCCGAGGTAGGTGAACGCGGTCGTCTTCGCGCCGTCCGCGAGCACGCCCGCTTCCAGCAGCGCGTCGATCCACATCTGCCAGTCTTCGCCGCCCATCACCGCGACCGTGTGGTCGATCTCGGTTTGGGTGGCCGGTTCGAGCACCGTTTCCTTAATGACTTCCTTGTCCGTGTCGATGCCGCGCAGCGTCACGGCCTTGCCGACCGGCTTCAGCGTGGACGTGAACACCTCGCCCGTTTTCGGATGCGTGCGCTTGGGCGCGGCAAGGCTGTACACGACGAGGTCGACCTGGCCGAGGTCGCGCTTGATGATTTCAATGGTGCGCGCCTTCACGTCGTCGGAAAACGCGTCGCCGTTGATGCTGGTTGCGTACAGGCCCTCCGCGGTGGCGAACTTCTCGAATGCCGCGCTGTTGTACCAGCCGGCCGTGCCGGCTTTGGTCTCGCTGCCGCCGCGCTCGAAGAACACGCCGAGGGTGGCCGCGCCCGAGCCGAACGCCGCGCTGATGCGCGCGGCGAGGCCATAGCCGGTGGACGCGCCGATCACGAGCACCTTTTTCGGACCGTTGGCGATGGGACCGCGTGCCTTGACGTAGTCGATCTGTTCCTTGACGTTGGCCTCGCAGCCCGTCGGATGGGTGGAAACGCAGATGAAGCCACGCACGCGCGGTTTGATGATCATGAAGCACCTCTTGTCGGAATTGGCGACATTATAGTGGCCCCCGGCGGCTGCGGGCAGCGGCGCGGCGGGGCTAGCCGCGTGCGGCGCCTGGCGCGCAGCGTGCCCAGCCGCGCGGGATCGGCGCAAGGCGCGGCAAGCAGACGGCAAGCAGACGGCAAGCAGGCCGCGGGTCGCAGGTGCCCCCCCGGCAAAACGTCCCCGCAAAAATCGGCCCACGTCGCACATCTTGGTACGATTCAGCCTTTTCCCGCAGACGGTAGCCAGTGTGAAGCGTCTTATTCCCCTGATTCTCGAGACACTCGACCGAGGTCTGACCCGCGCGAACCCGCTCGTGGCCGGCGCGCTGTGGCACCTGCGCCACCCGACGCGCCGCGGCTTCCTCAAGGCGTGCGCCGCACTGCCGCTGCTCTTCGTGCTGTATGTGCTGATCCTGATCCCGTTCACACCCGGCATCGGGGACATTCGCAAGGCGAAGATCGAGCAGCCGGCGCGCATTCTCTCGGCGGACGGCAAGCTGCTCGCCGAGTTCAAACCGTCCAATCGCGAGTGGGTCAAGCTGAAGGACATCTCGCCGAATGTCGTCAACGCGCTGATCGCGACCGAAGATCATCGCTTCTATCAGCATTTCGGGCTCGACTGGCGGCGCACGGCGTCGGCGGCGCTGCACACCTTTTCCGGCGACCGGCAGGGCGGCTCGACGATCACCCAGCAACTCGCGCGCAACCTGTATCCCGACGAAATCGGCCGCGCGCCGACGCTCACGCGCAAGCTGAAGGAAGCGATCACCGCCTTCAAGATCGAGGCGCTCTACACGAAGGACGAGATTCTCGAAACCTACCTGAACACCGTGCCGTTTCTCTACAACGCGTACGGCATCGAGATGGCCGCGCGCACGTATTTCGACAAATCGGCGTCGGAGCTGAACGTGCTGGAAAGCGCGACGCTCGCGGGCATGCTGAAGGGCAACAGCTATTACAACCCGGTGCTGAACCCGGAGCGCGCGCTGCAGCGGCGCAATACGGTGCTCGGGCAGATGGTCAAGTTCGGCAAGCTCACGCCCGCCGCGTACGAGACGCTCAGAAAGAAGCCGTTGCGCATCGACTTCGAGCGCCAGACGGAGCCGCCGGGACCCGCGCCACATTTCACGCAGCAGCTGCGCAAATGGCTCGCGGCATGGGCCGATCGCAACGACTACAACATTTATTCGGACGGCCTCGTGGTGCGGACCACGATCGATTCGCGTCTGCAGACCATGGCGACCCAGGCCGTGAACCTGCAGGGCAACCAGTTGCAGGGTCTCGCGAACGCGGCATGGGGCAGCCGCAATGGTTGCTCGAACGGCAAGGAGTTGCTCGCCACTTTTCTGCGCGAAACGCCCGACTACCGCGCGGCAAAAGACGCGGGTCTCGCCGACGACGAAGCGCTCAAGCGCGTGTCGGCGAACCGCAGCCTCGTGCAGTCCGTGTGCGACTCGAAAACGCGCGTCCAGGCCGATTTTCTCGCGATGGACCCGCGCAACGGCCAGATCAAGGCGTGGGTCGGCAGCCGCGATTTCAGCCAGGACCCGTTCGATCACGTGCAGCAGGCGCGGCGCCAGCCGGGCTCGACCTTCAAGCCGTTCGTCTACGCGGCAGCCTTTGAGGCAGGGGCGAAACCCAGCGACACCTTGCTCGACCAGCCCGTCGACATTCAACTCACGGGCGGCGAAGTCTGGCGCCCGAGCGACGAAGACGACCCGACCGGGCGGCCCATCACGCTGCGCGACGGCCTCGCGTATTCGCGCAACCGCATTACCGCGCAGCTGATGCAAAGCGTCGGCCCGAACAAGGTCGCGCGGCTCGCGCGCGCAATGGGCGTGCGCGACAGTCCGCTCGAGGCGGTGCCGTCGCTCGCCTTGGGCACGAGTCCCGTCACGCTGAAGGAAATGGTGTCGGCGTACTGCACGATCGCCAACCTCGGCGGCTACGTGGAGCCGGTGATGGTCACCCGTATCGAAGACCGCAACGGCGAAGTGCTGGCCGACTTCGCGCCCGCGTCGCCGCAGCAGGAACTGCCCGCGGATGCCGCGCGCACGCTCGTCGACGTGATGCGCGACGTCGTCAATCGCGGCACCGGGGCGGCGATCCGCAGCCGCTTCGGCGTGCGCGGCGACGTCGCGGGCAAGACGGGCACGACGCAGGGCAACGCGGACGGCTGGTTCATCCTGATCCATCCGCAGCTCGTGGCCGGCGCCTGGGTGGGGTTCAACGACAGCCGGGTGACCTTGCGCAGCGACTACTGGGGGCAGGGGGCGCATAGCGCACTGCCGATCGTCGGCGACTTTTTCCAGCGCGCGCAGCGCTCCAAGCTGGTCGATACCCGCGTCAGGTTCGCCACCGAGCAGCAGCCGGGCTGGTTCGCCGAGCGCTCGGAGCGGTTGCGGGCGTGGTTCCAGCAGCTGTTTCCGTCGACGTCGCCAGCGCTGAAGCCTGGCGGGGCCGTCGCTACCCGCGATACGACGCGGCGTGCGCCGGTCGTGGCGGCTTCGTCGGCGGCGTCGGTGGCGTCGGCGGCAGAAGGTCCGGCTGACGCGGCGTCGGCTGCCGCGGCGTCGGGCGCATCAGCAACTGAAGCATCACGCGCGCTGCCGCCCTTGCTCACGGCGCCCGGTGCCGCTTCGAGTCCCGCAGCGCTCGACGAGCCGGTTCACGGCGAAGCGCGCGGCGCGGGCACGGCGGCGTCCGCGCCGACCCCGACGCCCGACGATGTCGTGCCGCCGGACGCAGTGGGCGCCGACGGGCAGGCAGGCGGAACGAGCGCTGCGCAGTGAGCGCCGCCGGCTTCCTGTCGCCGGGCTCGCCCCGCTCCAACTCAGCCTAATATTCCGCCACTCCGGGCCGCGCGGGCGCTGCGCGCCCGACTGCGCCCGCCGATGTCTCCAGCGACGCATCGTGATGCAGCAGCAGCGCGGCCGCCGCGCCGACGAGCCCTGCGCCCGCCAGACACAGCAGGCCCGCACCGAAGCCGCCGGTACTGTCCTTGATCCAGCCCATCGCGTAAGGTCCGAAGAATCCCGCCAGGTTGCCGAGCGAATTGATCGCGGCGATGCCGCCTGCCGCCGCGGCGCCCGACAGAAACGCAGCCGGCAGCGTCCAGATGACGGGCAGGCAGCCGAAAATACCGAACCCGGCGATCGACAGCGCGATCATTTTTTCCACCGGATTGTCGAGCCCCGCCGAGGCCGCGATGCCGGCTGCCGCGACCGTCAGCGCAATTGCCACATGGCGCTTGCGTTCGAGCTTGCGGTCGGAATGACGCCCCCACGCCACCATGCTGATCACGCCGACGATATACGGCAACGACGTCACAAAGCCCGTCTGCAGGTTGGTCAAACCGAACGACTTGACGATTTGCGGCAGGAAAAAACTCAAGCCGTAATTCGTTGCGTTCGCACCGAAGTAGATCAGTGCGATAGCGAGCACGCGCGGATTGAAGAGCGCTTCCTTCACGCTGAACGCATGCGCGGCCTCCCGATGCTCGCGCTCCTGCTTCTGGCGCGCGACGAGCCATTCCCGTTCGTCGGCGGCGAGCCAGCTTGCGTCGGCCGGCTTGTCGGTCAAATAGAACCAGACCGCGAACGCGAGCAGCAGGGCGGGCAGCGCTTCGATCAGATAGACCCATTGCCAGCCGGCAAGGCCGGCGAAGCCGTCCATGGAGAGCAGGGCGCCCGAAATCGGGCCGCCTATCACCGTGGAAAGCGGAATCGCCGCCATGAAATAGCCGACGACACGGCCGCGATACGCCGCAGGAAACCACAATGTGAGCAGGAAGATGACGCCGGGAAAGAAGCCCGCCTCGGCCACGCCGAGCAGAATGCGCAGGCTGTAGAACACATGGGCGGCCGACAGTCCCGTGTATTGCGCGATATGTGGGATATACGCCATTGCGCCGGCCAGAATACCCCACGTGAACATGATTCGCGCGATCCACCGGCGCGCGCCGAATTTCTCCAGCAGCAGGTTCGACGGCACTTCGAAAAAGAAGTACGCGATAAAGAAAATCCCCGCGCCAAAGCCGAATGCACTCGCCGACAGCCCGAGCGCCTTGTTCATCTGCAGCGCGGCAAAGCCGACGTTCACGCGGTCCAGATAGGCGATGAAATAGCAGACGATCAGGAACGGCACGAGCCGAACCGTCACACGTTTCATGGTACGTGCTTCGAGCTCCATGGATGTCTCCTCCAGTTCATGGTCCGGATGGTTCTCAAGATGTCGTTACAGACTAGTCGCTCGGCTCCGATTCGGGAAGTGCTTTAAGCAGTTCATGCACGCCAATACGCATAAGCGTCGCTCGCGCCATGCACGAGGATTGTTCGGGCGACGGCAACAGTGTTTTCGAGCCGTGAGGCTGATCTCGCGCGGAAGATTCCGGATAATTCGATTCGGAGAAAAAACGAACCCGTCGGTCCGCGTGACTCGACAAGCGGTCACGGAACGATCAGATCAGCAGGCGCAGGTACATCATGTTGAACAAGCTTCGCGATTGGGCGCGCGTCGCCCTGACGGCACTCGCGGCGCTCGCGGTGCTCACGACGGGCGGCGCGCTGGCCGGTTGCGCGTCGTCGACGCACGTCGTCGCCACCGAAAAACCCGGCACATACACGGTCGCCGCGAGCGCGGCGGGCGGGCGCATGGCATGGGCGCGCGCGCACGCAGAGGCGCTCAACGAGGCGCGCGATTACTGCGAGCGCCTCGGCATGCAAAGCAGCATCAATGAAGAATCGGTGAGCGGGGTGGCCATGCTGACCACCCACGCTTCGTCGGTGAACTTCGAATGTCATCCGAAGTTCTAGGGCGAGGAGGGCGGTTACTTATGGTCGAAGGTCACGAGCTTGTTGTCATTCGTGTCCGCGACGAAAATGGCGAGCAGTCGGGCCGGTTCGGAATCGCTCGCGTTTTCGCTCACGGTGTGATGCGCGCCCGGCTTCTCGATCCAGTGTTCGCCAGCATGAAAGACCCGTGCGTTACCACCGTTCACGCCGCTGCGGATCGCGCCTGACAGCACATACGCGACCACGAAGGCTTTCCCATGCCGGTGCGGCAACGACTTGCCGCCCGGTGCGTAGTCGACCACGAGCGCGGTCATTTTTTTGCCGGGCACGTTTGCGATCGCTTCGGCGAAGGCGGGCGTGATGGTTTCGTGAGCTGCGGCTGTGGTTGCGTTCGCATTTGCTGCTGCGGCTGCATGGGCATCTGAGTTTGTGTTTGCGTTGGCGTCTGCGGCGAGCGCGGATTGCGATGTTGCGAGCATGCTGGAAGTGGCGAGGACTCCAGCGGCGATAAGGGTGCGCAGCTTCATTTGCGGGTTCATTGCGCGATCTCCGAGTCGATGTCCTGATAGCTTGCCGCGTCCTGCGTGTTCGCATTCGAAGCCGGCTTTGCCCAGCTTGCCGCGACCGCCGTCAATTCGTGGCGAGCGCGCTCGAGCGCTTCGGCTCGCGCTTCCTGATTCGCGAACTGCAACGGCTGCGCGTCGACAAAAGTCGGCGTCGCGACGCCGAGGAAACCGAACGCGGCCTTGAGCGCGGGCGTGAGCGCGTCCATGGATGCGTACGGCGAGCCTGGCCGCAAGTCCGCGCCGCGGCTCGTGATGAACAGCACTTTCTTGCCCGCGAGCTGACCGACGATCGCACCGTCCGGACCATGCGCGTAAGTCACGCCCGCGCGCGAAATGGCGTCGACGAACGCCTTGAAGACGGACGGCATCGACCAGTTGTACATCGGGCATCGCGAACACGAGCGCGTCGGCGGCAAGCACGCGTTGGCACAGCGCATCGGACGCCGCAAGCCGCGCCTTCATGGCCGGCGTGCGCTCGTGCGGCGGCGCGTACGTCGCAACGGCGAAAGCTTCGTCGACGTGCGCCGGCGGATTGGCGGACAGGTCAAGATAATCGACTTCAAGGTTGACGTGTTCGGCGCGCAGGCATTCGAGAAAATAGCGGCTTAGCGCGCGTGAGTTGGAACGCTCGCGTTTGGCGCTCGCGTCGACGTGCATCAGCTTCATCACCGGTTTCCTTGGAGGTTAATGGGAGAAGCTCAGATTAGTCGTCGGGGTGGCCTTGGGAAATGACCGATTTTTGGAGATTTGAGGTGACCGGTTGGGCGCTTGTGGCGGACATTACTAAAAGAGCCGTCACATACAATCGGTTGATAATTTATATTATGTCAAATGTTGGAGCTAACGAAACGAAGGCACTTATTCACGCCGGCTGCGATCGCCGGTAACGCCGACCTCACTGAGCTCGCCTGCCCACAGAGCGCAGCGCCCGCGCCTGCTCCGGCAATAGCAAAGCGAAGATTCATCTGCCTGTCCTTCAGAAAGTGGTCCATGGAAAAGGAGGCGCCCGCTATGGCTCGAGCGTCATCAGCCAGTTCACAAGGTCAGCCTTCTCCGACGCCGTGCATTCCCGCCCCACCACGTCGCCGCAGTTGCGGCGGGACCACTTCTCTGTCTTTGCCGCGTCGGTGAATCGACCTGAGTCAACGCAGGCGGATCGGTATCAGTCAATGAGCGCCAGGAGGATGGTGGATCTGCGCGGGCCATGAGCCGCTTTTGAAAGAATGCGCGATCTCTCGAATGACCCGCGATTGTTATGTCTTCCTGAAGAAAGCGAGCTATCAATCTAGCGACGGATCCAGCCATCCGGTACTTCGAAGGTCCTGATCACTCGTGCCGGTGTACCAGCGGCAAGGCTCCTCGCCGGGATTGCGCCGGTGACAATGGAGCCGGCCGCAATGACACTGTGGTCGCCAATAGACGCTCCTGCCAGAACCATGGAGTTTGCACCGATCCAGACGTTGTTCCCAATCGATACCGGTGCCTCGGTTAGCGGCTCATCCGGGCATACCTGATGAAAGTGAGTGTCGTAGATATAAACCATGTCTCCAATCTGGACGGAGTGGCCGATTTTGATCGATTTCGCGGCACATAAAACGATACCGTCGTTAAATAATGCGTCGTCGCCTACTTCCAGCACTGCGTCCTTGAGGACGGTTAAATGCTGCCGAAGACGAAAGGAGCGAAAGCAACAGTTCTTTCCAAGCCTGACCTGCCCTTCACCCGCGAAATCGGGAAAATATCCGTCGATGACGGGGCGTCCGGCACATTGGATGGTCCGCGGTCTGACAAGGGAATAGAGATGCCCCTTAAGACGGGATCTATTCATCATATTACTGAGGTCCATTTCTTGTATTCCTTGGAGCAATGCCTCGACAATAAGGATCGGCTATGACAAATCGAGCCTTCGATGGTTCGCGTCAGGCACGCACTCCGGGAAACAGAAAGTTCGCAGTACTGAAACTGTCGGGTCGAACTATCCACAGATCAGGCAGCTGAGTGGCAGAAAAAACGTACCCGGATCGGCGGCCTCCCCCGCTTGTCGCAGCCAACCCAGCACCTGCTCGGCCGATCTCAGATGGACTCGCAAATGGTAGTCTGTCATTGTCCTTTCTGTTGCAGGCCAATGGAGCAGTCTTCGGTGGACGCCTGGACTATTTCATCATGTGGAAACGCCTGGCGGCATCCATGCTTATCGTGTTCGGCACGGCGGTTGTTTCACCGCTCACGCTTGCCGATGTCACGGCTCGCCAGAAAGAGATTGCGCAACACGGTGCGGACGTAATGCCGTTTTCGCTCGCGGCCACCACCCACATCTTTACGAAGACCGCTGACGGTGGCACCCAGCGGGTCGTCACGAAACATCCCGACGCCAAGCAGACCGCCCTGATCCGCCGGCATCTCGCCGCCATCGCGCATCGCTTCTCAGCAGGCGATTTCGGCGCGCCGGAGCAGATCCACGGCAACGACATGCCCGGCCTCGCCGCCTTGCGTACGGCCCACCGGGGCGAGCTTACGATCGACTATCGCGACGTGCGCGACGGCGGGGAAATCGTGTATCGCAGCAGGCAGCCTCGTCTCGTCGCGGCGCTACACGACTGGTTCGATGCGCAGTTGTCCGATCATGGGCACGATGCAATCGCAGGGCACGACGCGGACGCGATGCATCACCATCCGGCAGGCAAATGAACGCCGTCAGCACGATTCAGGCAAAAGGCAACTGCCGAACCCTCCCTCGTCTGCAGGCCGCTGATTCGAGCGCAAGCTGGCAACTTGGCTACGGACACGCCGCGCACCGCGTCGCGAGACGGATTGGCGGACGCTCTTGCGAGAAAACCTGTATGGATGTATGGGCTATCCATTTAGCTCCACTTGCGCCATGATCGGGTAGTGAGCGAACTCAAGCATACCCCGACTGCCGGTGAAGATTTCCCTCGAACATGGAGCCAGTTTCTGGA
>NZ_CADIKB010000012.1 GCF_902859825.1 Paraburkholderia phenoliruptrix
CAGAAACTGGCTCCATGTTCGAGGGAAATCTTCACCGGCAGTCGGGGTATGCTTGAGTTCGCTCACTACCCGATCATGGCGCAAGTGGAGCTAAATGGATAGCCCATACATTCATACAGGGTGTGCGTCATGCCTCATTTCGACCCATACGGGAAGCCGCGGCCTTGCGTCGGTTGCGAGCACTTTGCCGAGTTCGCTCAGGCGGCTCGATCGTCCTATGCATGTACCGCGACCGCGCCCAGGTCAACGCCCAGCCGCAGCAGGGCTGTGTGCACCGGGTTCGGGCGATCGGAGCCGACGACGAGGTTTCTCCAGACCGAACGAAAAGGCGTTGGCGTTAGCCTCCTCGGAGAATTCGCCAGCATTCGCCCCGTTGATCCCGTGCATCTGATTTAGGTCGCCTAGACTGGATGAATGGTTCCGGGAGGCGCAGATGACAGCAGACGACGTGATTACCGTGTTTGAACAGATGAATGCTGAGGGGCGCGCTGATTACTCGCTCGACGACACATGCGCGGGATTCGCGGGCTGGCTCGCGGAAGCTTGGGAGAGGTTGCCGGCGCAGGATATAGCGTTGCTTACTGCGGTGGGCGCAGTGCTTTGGCGGGAGGGATTCGCCTTGCGGCAGAAATGAAAAACCCGGCGTGGAGCCGGGTTCGCTTAACAATCGATCACAGTGATAGATACGCGCGGAGGCAGGCGTCGATTGCTTCCATGTCCTCTTCGCAGAGGAAAACGCCTATGTATTTCCTGCCGGCATGCTGAGTTTTCTTGTACGGCTTCGTCAGACGATCAAAGCTGATCGTCGCAAGCATGTCGCACTTTGCCCACATGGTGGCCTTGGGTTCCCATCCGGGTATCTGGACATGCGGAAGAGCGTAATGCCAGTGCTTTACTGGGACCGGTGCGGTTGTGGAGATGGGGACAACACTACACAGCCGACGCCCATGGCTGCTCTTATGCGAAACAACTATCGCTGGGCGACGTTTAACCATTTCAGGCTCTCGAAAGCCAGTGTTGAAATCGCAAACGAGTATCTCGCCCCGAGACGGTATGTAAGGAAGAGCCATAGGATAAGAAAAAGCCCCCGAATTATCGGGGGCTTAGATCAGACGCCCGGGCTAGCTTGGAATCGCCTATCCGGGCCGCTGCCGCACCTAAGATGCGACAGACTCAAGCCGGCTTTCGCCGGTGACACCAACAGTATGCTGCCCGCAGCGATAAAACTCAAGTAAAAGCTTAGCTTCTGCATCATGCGGCCGACACTTCTGTACTACCCCGTATTTGTGGTTTTTAGCGGTTCTTGCCGTCTTTCTTTGCAGCCGTAGTTTTCAGCCTGGCGCCACGTGGACGAGAATGACGCGTCCCTAAGGCCAGCATTATGCCCCTTTTTGACTGTCCAGATAGTCGCCCCACCACTGCATCATCTTGTGCCGGTCCTTCAGGTATTCGGCGTGGTTGTACGCCGCCCGGACGCTGTCCCGCTCGGTGTGGGCGAGCTGGCGCTCGATCCAGTCCCGGTTGAAACCGTTTTCATTCAGGATCGTCGAGGCGAGCCCGCGGAAGCCATGCCCGGTCATCCGTGAGTGATAGCCCATCCGGTAAAGCGCGAACAGGATGGTGTTCTCGCTCATCGGCTTGTTGGGGTTGGTCGGGCTGGCGCACAGATACCGGGAATTGCCCTTCTGCTCGATCAGTTGCTTGAGCACCGCCACGGCCTGCTTTGACAGCGGCACGATGTGCGGCGCCCGCATCTTCATTTTCTCGGCGGGGATTTTCCACTCCTTGCGCTTCCAGTCGATCTCTTCCTCCTCCAGGAAACGAAGCTCGACCGTCCGCACGAACGTGTAGGCCATCAACTTCAGCGCAAGGCGCGTACGGATGTCGCCCTCGTAAGTCTCGATCTTCCTCATGAGCTCGGGAACTTCCGCTTCCCCGACGCGCTTCATGTGGACGACGGTGCGGGTCTTCAGTGCCCCCTTCAGATCGGGCGTCGGATCGCGCTCAGCGCGGCCAGTCGCGATCGCAAATCGGAACACCTCGCCGGCCGTTTGTAGCGCCCGGTGCGACAGTTCGAGCGCGTCACGGCTCTCAATCTTCCGGATCACCGCGAGAATCTCAGGTGCCGTTATCTGCTGGATTGGCCGGGCGCCTAGCGCCGGGAACAGTTCGCTCTCCATTCGCTTCATCACCCGAACGGCATGGGCCTCGCTCCAGCTCGCCTTCTTGTGATCGTGCCAGTCGCGCGCGACCGCCTCGAACGAGTTTTCGCGTTCAAGATTCCGCTGGAGCGCCGCTCGCTTCTTCTCGTGCGATGGGTCCAGCCCCGCACGAAGAGCGTCCTTTATTTCCTCCCGGGCCTTCCGCGCGGCAAGGAGAGATACTTCCGGATAGACCCCCAGAGCGGCCCGCCGCTCCTTCCCGTCGATCCGGTATTTCAGGCGCCAGTACTTCGATCCATTGGGCATGACTTCGAGGTACATGCCTTGGCTATCAGCCAGCTTGTAGGCCTTCTCGCGCGGCTTCGCAGACCGCACGGCGACATCGGTAAGGGGCATAAGCGTGTGGGGGCATATTTGTGCCCCTATCGTGAAAATCTGCCCCCAACGATGCCCCCACTTTCGGTGGGTGTCAATGGGAAACGATGGGCAATGTTGGTAAAGCGAAACGCCGCAAACCCTTGACTTACAGGGTTTTTTGGTCAACTATGGGAGACGTTGGGAGACAGCATGGTGCCGGGGACCGGACTCGAACCGGCAAGCCGTGAAGCGGCGGATTTTAAGTCCGCTATGTTTACCAATTTCATCACCCCGGCGAGGGTGGGGAAAAACGCGTGGACGCGCATTCTACCATTGGCCGCAGAGCCGGCAAAACGTACGCATGACCCACCTGCCCGGCGAACGGGCCCCCACTCTGCCATCACTCCCGAAGTCATCGGCGAGTCATAAACCTCCCCGATAATCCGCTCCGAAAACGTTTACAACCGAGCGGAAATCATGACCCCGACGATCAAGGATGTCGCTGCGCACGCGGGCTTTTCCATCGCGACGGTCTCGCGCGCGATCAACGCGCCGCACACCGTGAGCCCCGTCACGCTCGACAAGGTCCGGCAGTCCATCGACGCCCTCCAGTTCCGGCCGAGCCCGCTCGGCCGTCAGCTGCGCGGCGAGCGCACGCGCCTGATCGGCGTGATCGTGCCGACGCTTGCGAATCCGGTGTTCGCTGAATGCCTGCAAGGCATCGACGAACTCGCGGCAGCGCAGGGCTACCGCCTCATGCTGATGACCACCCAGTACGACGCCGATCGCGAACGCCGCGCCATCGAAACGCTGCGCGAACATCGCGTGGAAGGCCTCATCCTGACGGTCGCCGACGCCGACACGCATCCGCTGCTCGATCAGCTCGACCGTGACGGCCTGCTCTACGTGCTGATGCACAACGACACCGAACGGCGCCCATCGGTCTCGGTCGACAACCGTCTGGCTGCCTATGAAGGCGTGCGCATGCTGATCGCGCACGGCCATCGCCGCATCCTCATGCTCGCGGGCACGCTCGCCGCTTCGGACCGCGCACGCCAGCGCCACCTCGGCTATGCGCAGGCCATGCAGCAGGCCGGGCTCACGCCTGCGCCCGCGCTCGAAGTCGATTTCAACGCCGACGAACTCGCGCCCTCCGTGCTCGCGCATCTGACGCAAGGGGCGAACCGCCCGAGTGCCCTCTTTTGCAGTAACGATCTGCTTGCGATGGTCGTGATGCGCGGCCTGCGCCGCGCGCGTCTGCAGATTCCGCGCGACATGTCGATTCTCGGTTTCGACGGCCTCGCGATGGGCGAGCTGCTGTCGCCGCCGCTCGCGAGCGTCTGCGCGCCGAATCGCGAGATCGGCTGCGCCGCATGGCGTCGTTTGCTCGCGCGCGTCACCGGCGGCGACGCGGGCCGAGGCGCTGCGCCGCTCGCGCTGACGCTGCCGCACAGCGTGCGCGAAGGCGCGACCATCGCCGCCATTTCGAACCATCACGGCAGCGCTGCACTGCATGCGCGCTCGCACCTTCATCTTGAGTCCTGACTAACTCGCTGGGATTCGCTGAACCACTCGCCTCAAACAACAACTCTGAACCACCCGCTTTTGTCCCTTCCTGGAGAACCGCAGTGACCCGCTTTTCCGTCCGCCTTGCATCGCCGCTTACATCGCTGATGCGCCGTCTCGCACAGTCCACCGTCGTCGCGCTGGGCGCGGGCGCCGTCGCGACCGCCGCCCTTGCCGTCGTCATGCCGCAAAGCGCACACGCCGACGAAACCGCCATCTGCTACAACTGTCCGCCGGAATGGGCCGACTGGGCAAGCCAGATCAAGGCCATCCAGCAGAAGACCGGCATTCGCGTGCCGTTCGACAACAAGAACTCCGGCCAGTCGATTGCGCAACTCATGGCCGAGCAGAAAAGCCCCGTCGCGGATGTCGTCTATCTCGGCATCTCGTCGGCGTTCCAGGCGAAGGACAAGGGTGTGGTCGAGCCGTACAAACCCGCGCATTGGGACGACATTCCCGCGAACCTGAAGGACCCGCAAGGCTACTGGTTCACGATCCACTCGGGAACGCTGGGCTTTTTCGTCAACAAGGACGCGCTCGAAGGCAAGCCAGTGCCGCGCTCGTGGGCCGATCTGCTCAAGCCCGAATACAAAGGCATGATCGGCTACCTCGATCCGTCGAGCGCGTTTGTCGGCTACGCGGGCGCGGTCGCGGTGAATCAGGCGCTCGGCGGCACGCTCGACAACTTCGAGCCGGGCCTCGACTGGTTCCGCAAGCTCAAGGCAAATGCGCCGATCGTGCCGAAGCAGACCGCCTACGCACGCGTCATGTCCGGCGAAATCCCGATTCTGCTCGACTACGATTTCGATGCCTATCGCGCGAAATACAAAGATCACGCCAACGTCGAATTAGTGATTCCCAAAGAAGGCACGATTGCCGTGCCGTACGTGATGAGCCTCGTGAAAGGCGCGCCGCACGAAGCGAACGGCAAGAAAGTGCTGGATTTCGTGCTCTCCGACGAAGGCCAGAAACTATGGGCCGACGCTTATCTGCGCCCGGTGCGCGCGAATGCGATGAGCCCGCAAACGGCGGCGAAATTCCTGCCCGCCAGCGAATATGCCCGCGCCAAGCCGGTCGATTTCGGCAAGATGGCCGAAAAGCAGGCGAGCTTCGGCGAACGCTATTTGCAGGTGATGCATTGAACGACATCACGTTCCCGTTGCGCTGGCGCATCGCACTGCTTGCGCCGGCGCTCGCGGTTTTCATCGCGTTCTGGCTGCTGCCGATGGGGGCGCTCGCGCAGCTGAGCGGCGACGGCCACGCGTTCGCCACCTATCGCGCGATGCTGACGAATCCGCGCTACATGTCGAGCCTCGGCGCAACCGTCGTGCTTTCGGCGGCGGTGACGGCTGCCACGTTGGTGCTCTCCGTGATTGCCGGTTTGCTGCTCGCGCGCCGCGAGTTCGCGTTCAAGCGCACGCTGCTCGCGTTGCTGACCTTCCCGCTCGCGTTTCCGGGCGTGGTGGTCGGCTTCATGGTCATCATGCTGGCAGGACGCCAGGGGCTCGTCGGCGCGTTGTCGCTCAAGCTCACCGGCGACCGTTGGGTATTCGCCTATTCGATGAGCGGGCTTTTTCTCGGCTATCTGTACTTCTCGATTCCGCGCGTGATCGTCACGGTGATGGCTTCGGCCACCAAACTCGATGCGTCGCTCGAGGAAGCCGCGCGCTCGCTTGGCGCATCGCCATGGCGCATTACGCGCGACATCGTATTGCCTGCGCTGTCGCCCGGTCTGATCGCGGCGGGCGCGGTGTGCTTCGCCACCGCGATGGGCGCGTTCGGCACGGCGTTCACGCTCGCCACCGACATCGACGTCCTGCCGATGACCATCTACACCGAGTTCACGCTCAACGCGAACATGGTGACGGCGGCGGGCCTGTCCATCGTGCTAGGCATCGTCACATGGGCGGTGCTTGCTCTCGCCCGCAGCGTGAGCGGCTCCGCCGTCGCGGCCAGCGCATGAGCGGCGCATCATGGCCACAGGCCGCCTCAACGGAAAGAAAAAGCTCCTCATGAACTCGATCACTGCTACTTCACAGCCTGCCGGCGAGCGTCGCTCGCGCGTTCGCATGCCCGATGCCAGAGCATGGCTCGCGGCGGGCCAGTGGTTCGTCACGCTGTCGCTCTGCGCGTTTCTGATCGTGCCGGTCGCGATGTCGATCCTCGCCGGTTTGACGGTCAACTACTTCAAGGGCATCGCGAGCGGCTTCACGTTGCGCTGGCTCGGCGAAGTATGGACGCAGTACCACGGCTCGGTGTTTCTCTCGCTCGAAGTCGCGGCTGCGACGCTCTTCATTACGCTGTTGACGGGCGTGCCCGCGGGCTATGTGCTCGCGCGCAGCAAGACGCGGCTCTCGCGCGTCATCGAAGAGTTTCTCGTGCTGCCCATTGCGCTGCCCGGGCTTGCCTCCGCGCTGGCGCTGCTCGTGGTGTATGGCGGCTTCACGATGTTCCGCATGAGCGTCGCGTTTATTGTCATCGGCCACGTGGTGTTTACGCTGCCCTTCATGGTGCGCGCGGTCGCCGCCGTGTGCGCGAGCAGCGATCTGCGCACGCTGGAAGAAGGCGCCGCGAGTCTCGGCGCGAGCTTCATGCAGCGCTTCGTGACCATCGTGCTGCCCAATGCGAGGCCCGGCATCGTGGCGGGTGCACTCGCGGTGCTGACGCTTTCCATCGGCGAATTCAATCTGACGTGGATGCTGCACACGCCCGACACCAAGACGCTGCCGGTCGGTCTTGCCGACACCTACGCGTCGTTGCGCATTGAAATCGGCAGTGCCTACACGATTCTCTTTTTCATCATGACGATGCCGCTGCTCGTCGCAATGCAATGGCTCGGCGTCGATGCGACCGGCCAGCGCAACGCGGCAAAAAAACGCGGCGCCGTTTCTGTTTCGAAGTCCAAAACGACGCCATGACACTTGCCTCAGCTTCCTCCACCGCTTCTTCCTCCGCGTCGGCCTCCGGTGCCGCCTCGGTGCCGATCACGCTGACGCAGTGCGCGAAAACGTTTCGCGGCTCGCGTGTGCTCGAACCGGTCGATCTGCGCATTGAAGCAGGCGAGACGCTCGTGCTGCTCGGCCCCTCCGGGTGCGGTAAAACGACCACGCTGCGCATGATCGCGGGCCTCGAAACACCCGACGCGGGCGGCCGCATCGCATTCGGCGACGACGACGTCACCGCGCTGCCCATCGAAAAACGCCAGGTGGGCATGGTGTTCCAAAGCTACGCGCTGTTCCCGAACCTGACGGTGCGCGGCAATATCGGCTATGGCCTGAAAATCCGGCGCATGCCGGCAGACACCGCGCGGCAGCGCGTCGACGAACTGCTCGCCATGATGCGTCTCACCGCGCACGCCGACAAACCGATCGATCAGTTGTCGGGCGGCCAGCGTCAGCGTGTCGCGCTCGCACGCGCGCTCGCTGTGCAGCCGCGCGTGCTGCTGCTCGACGAACCGCTCACGGCGCTCGACGCCCGCTTGCGCGACGCGTTGCGCAGCGAGATGAACGCGCTGCTGCGCGAACTCGGCATCACAACAATCTATGTGACGCATGACCAGGCCGAAGCAATGGAACTGGGTGACCGCATCGTCGTGATGAGCGCGGGGCGCATCGAGCAGATCGGCTCGCCGCGCGACATCTACTATCGGCCGGCGAATCGCGCGGTCGCGCAGTTCGTCGGCACGATCAACCGCGTTGCCGGCGAGCGCCGCGGCAACATGCTGACAACGACAGGCGGCGCCGTGCCGCTGCCCGCCGCCCAGGCGAACGCGTTGGTAGAGCGCGACGCGAAGCACGAAATTTTCTTCCGCCCCGAAGACGCGTTTCTCGCCGATCCGGCTCACGCGCAACTGCGCGGCTGCATTGAAAGCAGCGCATTTCTCGGCGAGCGCACGCGCCTCACAATCAGCGGCGCCGCCCCCGATGCGCTGCTCATCGACGTCGCGGGCCGTGTCGAACTCGCGCGCGGCACGCCGGTCGGCATCTCGATCGGGCAGGACGCGCTGATTGCGCTATCGTAATGAAGCCGCGCGTTGCACCCGCGCGCAACAATGAGGATGACCCCATGCTGCTGGCTCAAATTAGCGACCTGCATATCAAACGGCCCGGCGCGCTCGCCTATCGCCGCGTCGATACTGCCGCGTATCTGGAACGCTGCGTCGCCGCGCTGAACGCGCTCGATCCTCGTCCGGACGCCGTCATCATGACCGGCGATCTCGTCGATCAAGGCGAACCGCAACAGTACGAACACCTGAAGGCGCTGCTCGCACCGCTGGAAATTCCCTACTTTCTGCTCGTCGGCAATCACGACGACCGGGCCGCGTTGCGCGCGGCGTTTCCCGATCGCGCGGAATTGCAGGGTGGCGGCGAGTTCGTGCACTACGCACTCGACGTCGGTCCGCTGCGCCTGATCGCGCTGGATTCGATGGTACCGGGCCACAGCGCCGGCACGCTGTGCGACGCACGGCTCGCGTGGCTCGCGGCGCGACTCGACGCGGCGGGCGGCAAGCCGACGGTGGTCGCGCTGCATCATCCGCCGTTTGCGTGCGGCATCGGACATATGGACAAGCTGCGGCTCGATCCCACCGCGGCAGAGAGGCTCACGGCGCTGATCGCGCGCTATCCGAACGTGGAGCGCGTGATCTGCGGACATGTGCATCGCCCGATGTTCGTGCGCTTTGGCGGCACCATAGCGTCGGCCATCCCGGCGCCCGCCCATCAGGTGGCGCTCGATCTGCGCGACGATGCGCCGTCGGCCTTCATGATGGAGCCGCCCGCGTATGCGCTGCATCGTTACGAGCCGGGCGTCGGCATTGTCACGCACCACGCGTATGTCGATGCGGCCGAGGGTCCGTATCCGTTCTATGAGCCGGAAGGCGTGTTGATCGATTGAACAGGCGTCGTGGCGACGCCCTCAGCGGTTCGCGAAGGTTCGGCGCACGCGCCGGGACGCCCTGAAATAAGGGATCCCGAGCGCGGCGGCAACAACGGCCTGCAGCAGACCGTCAATCGGAATCGCAATGTCTACGCCGATTGCATGCGTCATATAGGCACTTGCCAGATATGCGCCGATTCGCATGGCGAGAATTGCCCCAAGCCACACCTGCACATGCAACGGCAAGCGCGCCGACCTGCGCCACGCGAGCAGCGCGAACCACCCGATGCCCGCGACCATGAATGCACCGGTCACGACGTCGAAAGCGGTCATGGCGATCACCGTGCGATACCACCCATGCGTTTGCGGCCACGTGAAAACCGCAAGCAGTTCCCATTCGAGCAGCATTTTCAGCGGGTCGCGCAGCGCCATGGCGGTGGCGAGCGCCCACGCCGCGAGGCAGATCAACACGACAATCAGGCATCCATCGATGCGCTGTGGCGCCAGCCCGGCTTGCGCGCCGCGCCGGGTCGAACAGGGGTTGAGCTCTTTCATCGGATCGTGCGAAATTGGCCGGAATAGCGCGCCGATTCTACGAACCCGCGCCCATGAACCTCGCATTTTTGTCACAAACACCGCGTTGCGCAGACCTGGCAGCGCGTCAGCACGATCCGGTTCGCTCCGGTATGATCGGCACGCTTGAGGACCGCGCATGGGCCGGTCCGCCGACTGCCCTCATTCATGTCCACGTCCAACGCGTCCACACCCGTTTCCGCCGACCCGTCGCTGAGGGGCCTGCTGCTTCTGCTCGCCACCATTGCCGGCGTGGCGGTCGCGAATATCTATTACAACCAGCCGCTTCTCGACAACTTCCGGCAATCGTTTCCTGCGAGCGCTTCGTGGGTCGGCGTCGTGCCGGCGGTGACGCAGTTGGGCTACGCGGCCGGCATGCTGCTGCTCGCGCCGCTCGGCGATCGCTTCGACCGGCGCGCACTGATCTTGCTGCAAACCGCGGGCATGTGCGTCGCGCTCGTCGTCGCGGCCACCGCACCGGCGCTGCCGGTGCTGATTGCCGCGAGCCTCGCGATCGGCGTGCTCGCCACCATTGCGCAACAGGCCGTGCCGTTCGCGGCCGAACTCGCGCCGCCGTCCGAGCGCGGTCATGCGGTGGGCACGGTGATGAGCGGCCTGTTGCTCGGCATTCTGCTCGCGCGGACGGCAGCCGGTGTCGTCGCGCAATACTTCGGCTGGCGCGCGGTGTTCGCCGCGTCGGTGGTGGCATTGCTCGCGCTGGCGGTGGTGATCGTTCTGCGTCTGCCGAAGAGCAAGCCGACTTCGAAGCTGCCGTACGGCAAGCTGCTCGTGTCGATGTGGCATCTGGTCGTCGAGCATCGCGCGTTGCGTGAGGCCTCGCTGACGGGTGCCGCGCTCTTTGCCTCCTTCAGCATCTTCTGGTCGGTGCTCGCACTGCTGCTGGCGGGGCCGCCCTTTCACCTCGGACCGCAGGCAGCGGGCCTCTTCGGCATTGTCGGCGCGGCGGGCGCGCTTGCCGCGCCGCTCGCGGGCAAGTTCGCCGATCGGCGCGGGCCGCGCGCGATCATCACCCTCTCTATCGTGCTGGTCGCGATTTCTTTCGTGGTCTTCGGCTTCTCGGCGAAGAGCATCGCGGGGCTCGTGATCGGCGTGATCGTGCTGGACGTGGGCGTGCAGGCCGCGCAGATTTCGAATCAGTCGCGCATCTATGCGTTAAAGCCGGACGCGCGCAGTCGCGTGAATACCGTGTACATGGTCGCGTATTTCATCGGCGGAGCGCTGGGTTCCGCCGTGGGCGCGGCTGTGTGGCCGGTATTCGGATGGGTGGGTGTGAGCGTGGCAGGCTTGCTGTTCGCGGGCCTTGCGGCCTGGAACCATCTGGCGCTGCAAGCCGGAACGAAAACCAACGAGGAGCGCGCCTAGCCGTGGCTGCGCGCGAATGCGTACTCGTGCAGCGCGTCGATCACGCGGTCGAACTCGAACGACTTGTCGTAGAAGTGCCGCACCCCATACTGTTCGCAGCGCTCGCGGTACGCCGGCAACGCGTGATTGGTCAGCACCGCCGCGAACACCGAGTCGATCAGACCTTCGCGCTGCAAATAGGCCAGTACGGGCACGCCCGAGCCACGTTTCAACTGCAGGTCGACGATCACCGCGTCGAACGCTTCGTCGCCGAGCAGCGCGATGGCTTCGTCGGCGGAATCGGCATAAGCGGCCACGCGCAGCGAACCCGACGCGTCGATGGCTTCCACCAGACTGCGGCGGATCAGCGGCGAATCTTCGATAAGCAGCACGCGCAGCGGCGCGCGGCTGGCTGACTCGGCAACGGGATTCGATTCGCTGTTCATCGGGATCTCTCGATCGTCCATTATTCGATCAGGCCGTTCTTGATCGCGTAGTAAGTGAGATCGGCGTTGTTGGCGAGGCGCATCTTCTCCAGCACGCGAGCCCGGTACGTGCTCACCGTTTTCACGGACAGGTGCAACTCCTCGGCAATCTGCGTGGGGATCTGCCCCGCGGCCAGCTTGCAAAAAATCTGGAACTCACGCTCGGAGAGCGCCTCGTGCGGCCGCGCCGCCGCCGGCTTGTCCAGATTGTCGGCCAGCGTGTCGGCCACCGCCTCGGACAGGTAGCGATGCCCGCGCGCCACCGCGCGAATCGCCCGCACGATCTCGTCCGGCTCGCAGTCCTTGTTCAGATAACCGTTCGCGCCCGCGCGCAGCAGGTTGATCGCGTACTGACTCTCCGGATAGCCGGAGAGGATCAGCACGCCCTGCTCCGGGCGCACCTGCTTGATGACGCGCAAGGTGTCGATGCCGTTCTTGTCCGGCATCGCAATGTCGAGCAGGACGACGTCGAACGCCTGCTCGCGCACGAGGCTGATGGTTTCGTCGCCCGTGGCGGCTTCCGCCGCGACGCACATATCCGGCTCGTCGGCGACGAACTGTCTGAAACCCCCTCGGACGATCGCGTGGTCGTCAGCTATCAACACTCGAATCATCGGCTTGGTGTCCGTACGATGGAGTCGCTCCAAAGCAGACATTGTAATGATCTCGCGCCGCATTTCGACATGAGAGCGGCCGCCGCCGGCCGCACGCTCGTGCTGCCGGGCACGCTCACTCGCGGCCCTCGAGCAGATCGGCCATGTCGTCCGCATGCTCTTCCTCGACCGCGAGAATTTCTTCGAACAGACGCCGCGTCGTGACGTCCTTCTCGCCGAGATAGCGGATGATCTCGCGGTAGGTGTCGATTGCGATACGCTCGGCAACCAGGTTCTCGCGGATCATGTCGGTGAGGTTCTCGCCTTCCTTGTACTCGGAATGCGCGCGCGTCTTGAGGCCGTCCGGTGCAAAGTCCGGCTCGCCGCCAAGCTGCACGATGCGCTCGGCGATGCGGTCGGCGTGCTCCTGCTCTTCGGCCGCGTGCTCCGCGAATTCCGTGGCCACGGCTTCCGAGTTGATGCCTTTTGCCATGAAGTGATGCCGCTTGTAACGCAGCGTGCAGACGATTTCCGTCGCGAGCGCGTCGTTGAGCAGCTTGAGCACCGTGTCGCGGTCCGCGCCATAGCTTTGCGTGACAGGCCCATCCGACATGTGCTTGCGGGCGTCGTCGCGGATCTTCTGGATGTCCATCACGAACGGATCGCTCGACTGAGATGCCGCGCCCTGGGCGCGAGGTGTGTTCGCCATTGAGTTTCTCCTTTATCCGTATTGAGGAAATGGGCGCATCGCAAGGCGTGCCCGCGATGCGCCGTGACTGTGATGTCCGGCTCTAAGGGTCGGCTCTACGTTCGGAACACGCCGAGCAGCAACGTGACCACGAACACGACGAGGAAGATGTAGAACAGTATCTTGGCGATTTCGGCCGCACCCGCCGCGATTCCGGTGAAACCGAACACCGCGGCAATAATGGCAATGACGAAAAAGACGATGGCATAGTGAAGCATGGCAACTCTCCTTCTTGTTGGTATCCGCGTGGATTCTCGTGCTTTGCGCTACGCGAGCGCGGCTTGGGGAACGCGCCCGGTCAAGGACGCCTTGAAAGACCAGAAGCGGCGCTAATCGACAATTTTTTTCGTCACCACGAAGCCGAGCACGAGGAACACCACGCACAGAATCACAAATACGACGAACAGGAACTTCGCGATGGCCGCCGCGCCCGCAGCGATGCCGGTAAAGCCAAGAAGGCCGGCTATCACCGCGATGACGGCGAAGAACAACGCCCACTTCAGCATGATGGCTACCTCCTGAAACAATGAATGGGATCAGGGTTCATCCTATCCAGCGGCGGCGGCGGGCGCATTCCGACGCGCTCCGGTTTTCGTGTGAGAATCCGCTTACATTCGATTACGGCAGCGTTACGGCGCCCGCATTTGCCGGTGGCAGCGGCGCCCTGCGGCGCTCGCGCGAGGGCAACGAGCGCTACACTGATCCTATTCAGGGAGCCGAAGGTGTCAAACGTGCAGAACGCGCCAGATTGGCGGAACGACATGCAGCATGTGGCAGGACACGATGCCGGACATGAGCCCGGACACGAGGCACGGCATCGGGCGCAAAGCGAAACGGGAAACCCCGCGCAAGCCGAAGCGCCCTCACGCAGCACCGCCGCGCGGCTGAGCGCCTGGATGCGCACCCGCAGCTGGGCGATCGCGATGACCGTGGCCATCGTGATCACCGTCGGCGGGCTCGTCATTCTGGAGACCGCGCGCGAACGCATTGCAGCCGAGTACGAGACGGCGCTCGAAGCGCGCGACGTCACCGTGCAACTAAGCGCGCTGGCGAGCCAGCTATCGCGTTTGAGCGCCCAGCAAAGCGAGTTTCTTCTGACGAAGCGCGACGACGCGGCCCACGCATTTTGCGCGACCGCGACACGCATTCGCGCGAGCGAAGAACCGCTGCAGCGCTTTTACCGCGGCCCAGAAGCCGATAGCGCCGAGCTCGCGAGCTTCACGCAGATTCGCGCGCTGATCGACGCGCGCATCGGCGCCGGCGCTGCGGCATTGCAGCGCGCCGCGGCGCAACCGCTCGATCTGGCCGCATGCGGCAGCACGAGCGGTGCGCAAGCGGTGGACGCGGCGCTCGTCGACAGCACGCTCAGCCTGCTGCGCGACAACGAAGAGCGCCGCGCGCAGCACGCGCTCGCCGCGAGCCGCGCCGATCAGCGCATCTCGACACTGTGCGCGGCGGGGCTGTCGGCGCTCAATATCGTGTTGTTCATTCTGCTGTTTCGCAACCTCGGCATCCAGATCGACAGGCAGGCACGCGTGCAGCGCCAGTTGATCACGCAGCAAGGCGAACTCGACCAGCTCGTCAACGAACGCACGCGTCAACTGGAAGCACTCGGCTGGCATCTGCAAGCCGTCAGCGAAAACGAGAAAACGCAGCTTGCGCGCGAACTGCACGACGAGCTCGGCGCGATCCTGACCGCGAGCAAGATGGACGTCGCGTGGGCGAACCGCAAGCTGAAGGAGAGCGCTCCCGACATCGCGCAGAAGCTGCAGCGCGCGCTCGCCAACCTGGATCAGGGGATTGCGCTCAAGCGCCGCATCATCGAGGACATGCGGCCCACCGTGCTCGCGAACTTCGGTCTCGTGACCGCACTGCGCACGCTCGCCGACGAAGCGGCGCAGCGCAACAACTGGACGCTGAACCTGCAGCTTCCCGCAGACGATATTCAACTCGACGAGCAAACGGAAATCGCGCTTTTTCGCGTCGCGCAGGAATCGCTGACGAACGCGGCGAAGTACGCGCGCGCGTCGCAGGTGTCGATCGGCCTGCAAATCGGCGAGGGCGAAGTCACGCTCGATATTGCCGACAACGGCGTGGGCATCATGCCGGCCGACCTCAAGCGCACGCATACGCATGGCCTTCTCGGCATGCGCCAGCGCGTCGCCGCGCATGGCGGGCGCTTCGACATCCGGCGCGCCGTGCCCAAAGGCACCGACATTCATGTGGTCATGCCACGCGCGAGCGCCGCCTCGCAACCGGGCAGCGACGCCTCCTCCGCACCGGCGAACACGCATTGATAAACGCCGCGCCAAAGCCACCGCGCACGCGCCTGTAGGAGTGCGCCGACGCCAACACCAGAGCGCGCCTACAACAAAATCGCAGCGCAGCCGACAGCGCGGCATGCGCCCTTTTTTTAACATGCAATCAGACCGGATCGACTGGCGCAAGCCACGGTCGGCAGCTAGCAAAACCGCTAGCGGGCCACGTCAACCGATACCTTCTCGACAAGGAGAACTTCCATGAATCGACTGATCGCTTTGCTCCTCATTGCAGGCACGGCCGCGCTGGCCGGTTGCAACACGATGGCAGGTGCCGGCCAGGATATCTCGAAGGGCGGTGACGCCCTCACCAATCAGGCTGAAAAGGCGAAGTAAATCGCCGCTCCCTGAGAGCCATGCGTCGTGACGGCGCGTGGCGCATCGCCGTGATGCATCGTCGACGCCCGCTGCGGGACACCGCAGCGGGCTTTTTATCGTCTCCGACTCGCGCCTGCTTCGAGGCTCGCGTGCATCGCGGCGATAGGCGCGTGCAGCGTCGCCAACCGTCTGCACAAACAAAGCGGCGACCCACTTGCGTGGATCGCCGCCCCGTCCTCCCCAGGATTTGCCGCTATGCCATGCGCTGCAGTGCGCGCATGCTTGCTAGCGAGCTTATACGCCCGTCAGCGTATTCGAGAGTTCGACGCTCGGTGTGCCGGTGTTGCCGTTCTGCACGATCAGCAGATGAATCTGCCCCGCCGCCAGCTGGCTCAGCGCACCGCCGATCGGCACCGACGTGATGAGCCAGTCGGCGTTGTTGGACAAGGTGAACGACTGCGACTGGTAGATCGGCGTCTTGCTGCCCGCCGCGGTCGCGATCAGCACATACTGGCCGCCCGATACGTAGATCGAGTCCTGGCCGCTCGCCGGGACCGCGTTCTTGAACGCGACGCCCGCCATGGTCGGCGAGACGCTGCTGATGTTGGTGTTGCTGGCCTGCACCAGATACAGGTCGAGATTCGGCGCGTTGCCCGATGCATTGAAGCCGCGCACACGCGCGCTGTTGGACAGGAGGCCCTTGTCGAACGGATCGTCGATCAGGCCGATGTCCGGCGCGGCAGTGCCGGGCAACGCGAGCACGGTGTATTCGTGGCCCTTGGCGACATTCGGGAAATTGCCGCTCGCGAGCGGGGTCGTCGTGCCGGTTGCCGCGTAGGCGACGTTCGTCGAGCCGGTGTTGATGTTGGTGAAGTTCGTCACGCCCTTATACGAGACATTCGTCTGCCCCGACGGAGCGCTGCCGTTGACGAGAAAATCCACCGCCGGTCCGCTCGGGATCGCGTGCACGAAATGGATTTCCGGGTTGGTGAGGCCGAGTTCCTTGCCTACGTCGTCGGAGCCTCCACCGCACGCGCTCAGCACGGATGCAACGGCAATCATGGCCGCCATGGTTCGAATCAGTTTCATTCTGTTCACCTATCTCGATGTCGGGCTTTCCGCCCATTCATATGCGGGCGCACGCTCTGGACGGCACCATCAGAAACCGTGTTTTGCATCGTTCGATCGGTCCCGTTCCGGCTGTCCTCGGCGAAGCACTCCCTCCTATCCCTGCGCGCAATACGCCGTTTTTAGCGGCGCCGCGCGGTCCATGTCGATGGACGCACCCAATGAGCAATGCCTGTGCCGCGACGATCGAATTGGCTTATGAGCGCGCGAGAATGTCTTGTCCGGCAACATGCTGCGAGCATTAGAAGCTTTCCTCTGATGGTGACCGTGATCGCGCGGTGTATCGTGCGTGCGCACCCCATACTTACAACGGCAGCCTGTATGTCTTACCAACGCTTACTCGCTGAGCTCGATCTCGGCTTTACCCGCTTGCGCAATCGCGTCGTGATGGGCTCCATGCATACGGGCATGGAAGACCGCTTCTGGAATTATCCGAAGCTCGCCCAATACTTCCGCGAGCGCGCGCGAGGCGGCGTGGGGCTCATCATTACAGGCGGCATTTCGCCGAATCGCGAAGGGTGGCTGCTGCCGTTCGGCGGCACGCTCAACTCGGTGTTCGACCTGCGCAATCATCGGCGGCTCACGCAAGCGGTTCACGAGGAAGGCGGCAAGATCGCGCTGCAGATCCTGCATGCGGGTCGTTACGGATATCAGCCGTTCGTTGTGTCCGCATCGGCGTTGAAGTCGCCGATTTCTAAGTTCAGACCGCGCGCGCTCAGCATCGCCGGCATTGAGAAAACCGTGCGCGACTATGCGCGCTGCGCAAGACTCGCGCAGCGCGCGGGCTATGACGGCGTCGAGATCATGGGCAGCGAAGGCTATCTGCTGAACCAGTTCCTCTGCCCGCGCACCAACCGGCGCACGGACCGTTACGGCGGCAGCATCGAGAACCGCATGCGGATTGCGCGCGAAATCGTCGAGCGGGTACGCGAGGCCTGCGGAGAGCGCTTTATCGTCGTATACCGGCTTTCGCTGATCGACCTGGTGGAAGGCGGCAATACGTGGGACGAAACCGTGCAGGTCGCACGCGCGCTGGAGGCGGCCGGCGTCACGATCTTCAACACCGGCATTGGCTGGCATGAGGCGCGCGTGCCCACCATCGTCACTTCGGTGCCGCGCGCCGCGTTCGCCGGATTGAGCGCGCGTCTCACGGCCGCCGTCAACGTGCCGGTGATCGTCTCGAACCGCATCAACACGCCCGAGGTCGCAGAGGCTCTGCTTGCCGACGGCGCGGGCCACCTCGTCTCGATGGCGCGGCCGCTGCTCGCCGATCCGGAATTTGTGCTGAAGACAGCCGCCGGACGCACGGATGAAATCAACACCTGTATCGCGTGCAATCAGGCGTGCCTCGATCATACGTTCAGGAATCAGCGCGCCACCTGCCTCGTCAATCCGCGCGCGGGACGCGAGACGGAACTGGTGTACCGGCCCGTCGCAGGTCCACGGAACGTGCGCTCCATTGCGGTGGTCGGCGCCGGGCCGGCGGGCTTGTCGGCGGCGACGGTGGCAGCCTCGCGCGGACATCGCGTGACGCTCTTCGATGCGGCCGCAACCATTGGCGGCCAGTTCACTCTCGCGATGCGCGTGCCGGGCAAGGAGGAATTCCGCGAGACCATTCGCTATTTTCAGAGCCAGCTCGAGCGGCACCGCGTGGACGTGCGGCTCGGCACGCGCGCGGATCCCGCACTGCTTGCGGCGGGCGCTTACGACGACATCGTGATCGCTACCGGCATCGTGCCGCGGCGGCCGGCCATCGCCGGTATCGACGCGCCCCATGTTCTGTCGTATATCGACGTGCTGCGTGGCGCACCGGTGGGCCGCCGCGTCGCGGTGATCGGCGCGGGCGGCATCGGCTTCGACGTCAGCGAGTTTCTGCTGCACCGCGCCGACGAGCCGCTACCGGTGCCGCGCGATGCATGGCTCGACGAATGGGGCGTCGATCTGTCCGTCAGCGAGCGCGGCGGCCTGAAGCCGCCGGCGCCTGCACGGCCGGCGCGACAGATCTGGCTATTGCAGCGTAAGCCCGGCAAGCTGGGCGCGGGCCTCGGCAAAACGTCCGGCTGGGTGCACCGCGCGACGCTCGCAAGAAACGGCGTGACGATGCTCGCTGGCGTTTCGTATCTGGAGATCGGCGCGCGTGGATTGAAGATCGAGCACGGCGGCGCCGGGCAATGGCTGGAGGTCGACAATATCGTGGTGTGCGCGGGGCAGGAATCGCTGCGCGATCTGTATCCGCACGACTTTGCACGGGAAAAACCGGCGGATGCGGGCGGCCCGCGTTATCACGTGATTGGCGGCGCGGCGCTGCCCACGGAGCTGGATGCGAAGCGCGCGATTCGCGAAGGCGCGGAACTGGCTGCGCGGTTGTAGCCTGCGTGCCGCCTGCTGCCTGCTGCCTGCTGCCTGCTGCCTGCTGCCTGCTGCCTGCTGCCTGCTGCCTGCTGCCTGCTGCCCCCAGAATAACTGCGCGAGCCTGACCGCGTGAGCCTCGCCCTTGGCCCGCTCCGGCGCTTGGCCGGCAGAAAGCCTCAGGCGAGCCCTTTCTTCCGATAATCGAGCCAGAAAGACAGGCCCACGCTGACCAGAATGACGACGGTGGCGATCACCGTCGAATGCGTGACCGGTTCGCCGAGCAGCAACGCGCCGAGCGCCACGGCCACGACCGGATTCACATACATGCAGCTGCTCGCGATAATCGGGCTCGTGTGCCGGATCAGGAAACCATAGGCCACGTAGGCGGCCATCGTGCCGATCAGCATCAGATAGATGAACGCAAGCGCCGGCAGGACATGCACGTCGAGCATCCGCTCGCCGGAGACCCACGCGACCATGGTCGACATGGCGCCGCCCAGGCCGATTTGCAGCGACGTCGATAAAAACAGGTCCGACGGCAGTTTCAGGCGGCTGGCCAGGTGGGCGCCGCCCGCCCAGAAGAGCGCACCGCATAGAATCGCGAGACTGCCGCCCGCCGAACCGGGCGCGCTGTCGCCATGGCTCAGGATTGCGATGCCGACGAGCCCGAGTCCCACCGCGAACCACTCGCCTTTGCCGATCTTGCGCCCGGCGACCGCCGCGATCACCGTCGCGAAAAGCGGTACGGTTGCGACCATTACCGCCGCGGTGCCGGTGCCGACCGTGCGCATGCCATACGCGAGCATGCCGCTCGACAAACCGACCAGCATCGTGCCGACAAGTCCGGCATTGCGAATTTCCGCGAGGCTCGGCCATACCGGCTCGCGGCGCGCCGCGAGCGCGAAAAGTCCGACGCCCGCGAAGAGGTTGCGCAGGCCCGACATCAGGAGCGGCGGGAACGAGCCGAGCGCGACGTGCACGGCCAGATAAGTGGAACCCCACACCAGATAGACGACGCCCAGCGCGAGCGCGATCTGGCCGTTGCGCGAACGCGGCAAACGGATCGGGAAACCACGCGAAAACCAGCCTGAGAGTTCCTGCGACATACCGTCAACCCGCCCGCGCCGTTCGAGATTCCCGCTGCGGGGACGGCGGACACCGCATCGGCGATGCGGTCAAACGGGCGAGGCTGGCGGACATGATGGTGGAGCGAAGGACGATAGTTGGCTAACAGAGAAAGCCATACGGGAACTGCCAAGCCGCGCCGGCAGCACCGGCAGATTCGCGGCGCGCGCCCTGTCAATGCAGGCCCAAAGCACTGCGAATGCACGGCGCGCATCGCATTATGCAGTAAGCGCCCACCGCGCCAGGCGAAAGAATCGTAACTTTTGGTGCGCATGCAACAAAAAGCCGGGGCCAAACCGCGCCCCGGCATGCTGGGTGAGTTGTGCCGCCCACCCGCGGCTTATGCGCAGCGCATCAGGCCCAGCGCCGCGCGCCCGCAATGCTTCGGACGGGCGGGCTGCACGCGCCGCGTCGCTCAGTTGCTCATCGCACCCGACGCCTCGTGCTTCATGCCCATCGCGTCGCCCTTTTTCATCTTGTCGTGCTTCATGGCGTCTTTTTTCATGTGGTCCTTCGACATGGCATCTTTCGACATCGCATCGTGCGACATCGAACCGTTGGACATGGCACCGCTCGCTTGTGCGAACGCGGCGCCGCCGCTGGTCAGGAAGGCGACGGCGACTGCGGCGATTGCAAGCTTTTTCATGGGATGACTCCGTTTGTTGTGGATGAATCGAACCGGCTCGTGCCGGCATCTTTCCGAAGCGTCTGCCGAGCGGGACCGCATGCGCCTCGCGCATGCGGCGGCCCGCGCGTCAGGAGCCTCCGAACCAGTTGTAACCCTGATCGACCCAGTAGCCGCCAGGATAAGTGTTGGTCACGAACATCTCGACGATATGCTTCGGATTCTTGTAGCCGAGCTTGGTCGGCATGCGCAGCTTCATCGGGAATCCGTATTTCGCGGGCAGCCGCTCGCCGTCGTAGGAAAAGGTGAGCAGTGTTTGCGGATGCAATGCGGTCGGCATGTCGATGCTTTCGTAGTAATCGTCCGCGCATTTGAAGCCGACGTACTTCGCGCTCGTATCCGCGCCGATGCGCCGCAGGAAGTCGCCGAACGGCGTGCCGCCCCAGCGGCCGATTGCGCTCCAGCCTTCCACGCAGATATGCCGCGTGATCTGCTCCGCGTGCGGCAGCGCGTAGAGCTCCGGCAAGGTCCACACGCGCTGACCGGTGACGAGGCCGCTGATCTTCAGCTTGTAGTCCGATGCGTCGACCTGTGGCACCTCGTCGATGCCGTAGTAGGCGTTGAACGGAAACGGCCGTGTGATTTGCGCTTCGGTGTAGGTCGGCGCGAGCAGCTTCGGGTTGAACAACGCGGCTTGCGCGCGGTCGTTCAGGCGCGAAACGGCGGTGAGAAACTTGTTGACCGATTCGTCGTCGGTAAGCGAGCAGCCCGTCAGCAGCGAAAGCCCGCCGAGTGACAGAAGCTGCCTGCCGAAAAGACGCCGCGACGGCATGGAGAGCTCGCGGCGCGCGTCGATCAGGATCGACTCGCGGTCCAGCTTATGGGCGCGTTTTACCCGTAATTCTTCAGGTGGCTTGTTCATGATTCGGCATCCGTAATATTGAACGATGCGCTCAGCGCCCACGCAACATGGCGACGAGCGAACGCGGCACGAGCGCGACCATCACGAGATGCACGACGATAAACGCGGCCATGAGCGCCATCGCGCAGAAGTGGACGATGCGTGCGTTGTCGTAGCCGCCCATCAGTTCGCGCAACAGCGGAAACTGCACCGACTTCCAGATGGCGAGCCCGGACAGCACGAGCACGATGAGATCGAAAACGACGAACAGGTAAGCGAATTTCTGCACTGCGTTGTAGACCCGCAGATCGGCGTGCGAGAGCTTGCCCGTCAACGCGGCGATGAAATCGCGCCACACCGCTCGCGGCGAGAGCGGCAGAAACTTGCGCACAAAACGACCGCTCGCGAGGTTCATCGCAAGATAGACGAGCCCGTTGAAAACCAGCAGCCACATCGCGGCGAAGTGCCACTGCAGCGCGCCGCCGAGCCAACCGCCCAGCGTGATTTGCGTCGGAACACTGAACGAAGCGAAAACCGGGGACGCGTCGTAAATGCGCCAGCCCGAAAGCATCATCACGATCGCCGCGAGCGCGTTGAGCCAATGCGTGACGCGCACCCAGAGCGGATGGATCGCGCCGTGCGCGGGCTCGGCAGGCGGCGCATTGCCGCGAACAACGTGAGGCGTAGCCATGAAACTCTCCTGTGATTGACGACGTGCGTTCAATGGCAGAACGCGAGGTCCGCCACTTGCAGCACGTCGCCGGTTGCTGCGTTTTCGACGAAGGCGACCACACCGAATCGGCCGGCGGAAAAGTCGGTGCCGGTATTCGCGCCGGCATCGGCGAGCCGGATGTCGCGACGAATATGAGCACTGCCGCCGACAAGCGGCACCGGGCCGAACCATTGCCGCACCACCCGCTCGTGATGCAAGGTCGCACCACGGTTTTCTCCCGCGCCCACCTGCGTGCTCAGCGCGTTTTCATACACGGCGACATAGGCGTCGAGTCGGGCCGCGGCGTCGGCGATCCGGCTGTCGAAGCGGGCCGCGACGTCGAACGCGCCGCCCGCTCGCGGCGTGATGTCGAGTGCGACATCGGCGTCGGACGGCTGCGCGATCAGCTGGGCCACGCGGCTATTGAAACTCTCCGGCCGCGACCAGCTTCGCAATTCGCGGCCCGCGACGAAGACCTCGGGCGTATAGATCGTGTGGTCGCCGGCACGATGGGTCAGCGACTCCTGACGCTCAGTGAAACGGTGCTGCGAGAAGCGGTCGGTCCAGCCGAGGCTGTTCCAGTAATCGACGTGCAGCGCGAGCGGCACGACGCTTCGCGCGGCGCCGCTGTTTTTCCATTGACCAAGCCACGCGTCGGCGGGCGGGCAGCTGTTGCAGCCTTCGCTGCTGTAAAGCTCGACGAGCGCCACGCGGTGCGCGGGACTGCGCGCGCTGCACATCGCGCCGGTCGCGCTCGCGAGACCGCTCGCGCACAACAGCGCGAGTGCGGTGACGAGTGCGACGGCGCGCGTGAACCGCCCGTCCGCGTGGCGCATGAAGACTGATTGCATGACGTGCTCCGATCAGGATCTGCACGTTTGTCGAAGGGCGCGGCCGGTTATGACACCGCGCTGAAAATTTTTTTGCCTGTTTTTTTCTGCGCTTTTGCAGGCCGGCTGCGGCGAGTGTCCACCGATGTCGCCGGTCTCTAACGCTCATTCTTTCAACAACGAAATGTTCGCCAAGGCCGTTGAAAGACGCCGTGCTAACATGCTCCTATCCTCCGCACTACTTCTCTGCGTTCTTCGCATTGCTCGAATTGCAGTTGCGCGCCGTCCACTTCATTCGACACCTGCCGGCCACTCAATGCGTTTGCCGACCTACCGCGCCTTCACCTGCTTGCGCTTTGCCAGCGCAACCGGTCGCGCGCGCGTGGAGTGCGCGCCGCATTGGGCCGGCGAACCGCCGCCAACGCTTGTCGCAGTAACGGCCCCGCTCCAGGCCGCCCGGCACTCCGACTGACGCAGCTCTCCCGCTTGGCTGAAACCGCGTCGTTGCCCCTAAGGGGACTGTCGGAGCGCCGGGCCGATCCATCCGCGTGACCTTTCCTCGCAGAGATTGCAGATCGAACTGGAGTAGCAACCGTGAAAACGACCCGAAGGACCAAGCAGTGTTACCTCACCGAACTCGACGTCGCCCGTCTTGAGAAACACGCCGCCGCGCCCGGCGCGAATGCGCGCTTTCAGGAGATGCTCGACGACGTCCTGGAACGCGCCGTCATCGTCGACTCGCGCGACATTCCCGCCAACGTAGTCACGATGAATTCGCAGGCCACGCTCGTCGACGAAACAAGCGGCGAAGAAATGACATGGACGGTCGTCTATCCGCCCGACGCCGACTTCGCGCATGGGCGCCTGAACGTCTTTTCGCCGGTGGGCCTTGCGCTGCTCGGCGCGAAACGCGGCGAACAGATCCGCTTCATGCCGCCAAGCGGCGACGAAAAAGTGCTGAAGCTCGCGAAAATCCTGTATCAGCCCGAAGCCGCCGACGACTTTACCCTCTAGCCGCACGGCCGCCTTGCAGGCGCGGCCGGTGCTGCGGGGCGTCATGGAAGGCGCGCCCGTCAATACAAGCATAGTCCGCTAATCGCGGCGCGCACGCCGGCTCTCAGGCGCAGAAAAAAGGCCGCTGCGCCATGCCCGCCCCGGCGGCGCAGCATCGCGCGACGGTTGCCAAGCGCCGCCCGCCCGGTGTATCGTGTGCGCTGCTAACGCGGGGGTCCTGCGGTGCACTGGGGTTGGAGGTCCGTGCAACGTGGGTGAGAAATACCCTTTGAACCTGATCTGGATAATGCCAGCGCAGGGAAGCGTACGGATTTCGCACTCCAGCTTTTGAGCCTCACCCCTCGCGAATTCCGACTACTTCCGTCTCGTCTCCTGCTTAGCGGCCCCACATCGAATGGGACCGGACCCAGGCGTAAAAGCGTCGCTCCGGCCCACACATGGAGAACCGCATGAACGCCAATCCGAAGTTTCTTTCCGCCGACGCCCACGTCGACGAAGCCGCCGTCGCGCCGCTGCCGAATTCCCGCAAGGTCTACGTGACCGGCTCCCGTCCCGACATCCGCGTGCCGATGCGCGAAATCACCCAGGCGGACACGCCGGACAGCTTCGGCGGCGAAAAGAATCCGCCCGTCTATGTCTACGATACCTCCGGCCCCTATTCCGATCCGGACGCGAAAATCGACATTCGCGCCGGCTTGCCCGCGCTGCGTCAGCGCTGGATCGAAGAGCGCGGCGACACGGAAGCGCTCACCGGACTCACGAGCGACTACGGCCGCGAGCGCGCCGCCGACCCGGCCACCGCTGAACTGCGCTTCCAAGGCCTGCATCGCACGCCGCGCCGCGCGTTGCCCGGCAAGAACGTCTCGCAGATGCACTATGCGAAGAAAGGCATCATCACGCCGGAAATGGAATACATCGCGATTCGCGAGAACCAGCGCCGCGCCGAATACCTGGAGAGCCTCAAGACGAGCGGCCCGAACGGCGAAAAGCTCGCCGCGATGATGGGCCGCCAGCATCCGGGCCAGGCGTTCGGGGCGAGCGCGTTCGGTCCGAACGGCGTGACCGAAATCACGCCGGAATTCGTGCGCGAGGAAGTGGCGCGCGGCCGCGCGATCATTCCGAACAACATCAATCACCCGGAAAGCGAGCCGATGATTATCGGCCGCAACTTCCTCGTAAAGGTGAATGCGAACATCGGCAATTCGGCGGTGACCTCCTCCATCGGCGAGGAAGTCGACAAGATGACGTGGGCGATCCGCTGGGGTGGCGACACGGTCATGGATCTGTCCACCGGCAAGCACATTCACGAAACGCGCGAGTGGATCATCCGCAATTCCCCGGTGCCGATCGGCACGGTGCCGATCTATCAGGCGCTCGAAAAAGTGAACGGCAAGGCCGAAGACCTGACGTGGGAAATTTTCCGCGACACGCTGATCGAACAGGCCGAGCAAGGCGTCGATTACTTCACGATCCACGCAGGCGTGCGGCTGCAATATGTGCCGCTGACCGCGAAACGCATGACCGGCATCGTGTCGCGCGGCGGCTCGATCATGGCCAAGTGGTGCCTCGCGCATCACAAGGAAAGCTTCCTGTATGAGCATTTCGAAGACATCTGCGAAATCATGAAGCAGTACGACGTGGCGTTCTCGCTCGGCGACGGCCTGCGCCCCGGTTCGATCTACGACGCGAACGACGAAGCGCAGCTCGGCGAGCTGAAGACGCTCGGCGAACTCACGCAGATCGCGTGGAAGCATGACGTGCAGACGATGATCGAAGGCCCGGGCCACGTGCCGATGCAACTGATCAAGGAAAACATGGACCTGCAGCTGGAATGGTGCGACGAAGCGCCGTTCTACACGCTCGGGCCGCTCACCACCGACATCGCGCCGGGTTACGACCACATCACGTCGGGCATCGGCGCCGCGATGATCGGCTGGTTCGGCACGGCCATGCTTTGCTATGTGACGCCGAAGGAGCACCTCGGCCTGCCGAACAAGGACGACGTGAAGACCGGCATCATCACGTACAAGCTCGCCGCGCACGCCGCCGACCTGGCGAAGGGCCACCCGGGCGCCCAGGTGCGCGACAACGCGCTCTCCAAAGCGCGCTTCGAGTTCCGCTGGGAAGACCAGTTCAACCTCGGCCTCGACCCGGACAAGGCGCGCGAATTCCACGACGAAACCTTGCCCAAGGATTCGGCGAAAGTCGCGCATTTCTGCTCGATGTGCGGTCCGCACTTCTGCTCGATGAAGATCACCCAGGACGTGCGCGAGTTTGCAGCGCAGCAAGGCGTCTCCGACGACGAAGCGCTGAAGAAAGGCATGGAAGTGAAATCGATCGAGTTCATGAAGAAAGGCGCTGAAATCTATCAGCGGCAGTGATGTTTGGGCCGCGCATCGGTCCGGGCCACGGTCCGACTCGATGCGCGCACAACTTCCTGCTGTCTCCCGAGCCCGCCACCCGGCGGGCTTTTTTGCGCCCGACCGCGCAGGCACGCCGCATGCTGCGCCCGGGGAAACATTTGATTACGAAACCGTCAGTCTGCTGACAACCTCATACAACTCGAAACCGGTTGCGGCGATAAGATCAAATCAACCAATGCATAACGACAGGCGGCTTCGAATCACAACAAGGGAGTGAGTCATCATGAAATCGATTCGTAAAATGGGTTCGCTTGCGGTGCTGGTCGCGCTTGTCGCAAGCCTTTCTGCGTGCGAGGGGATGACGACGCGCCAACGCGACACGGCAATCGGCGCGGGTGTGGGCGGCGCGGCCGGCGCGGTGATCGGCGGCAGTGCGCTTTCCACGCTCGGCGGCGCGGCTGTGGGCGGTGTGATCGGCAACCAGGTGGGCAAGTAAGTCTTTGAGTATCAGGCTGCAGAGCGGGCCGGGCGCACCGCCCCGCCCGCTCGCCGCTTGCCGGTCCGCTGCAAATGATGAATACGGCAGCGATGAATACCGCAGCGCACCGGGAGCCGCCGCGCGCGGCTGCAATGCTGCGAAATACGCCGTTACGGTTTTGCCCTCCTCCTCGCGCCTCATGGGCGTAAGCTCGTGCGATAACGGGCCGACGACGGCGTCGGTCGCGTTGCTTGCACGTTGTTTGCAACCGGAGCGCGCCATGAAGTCCCGCGTCATCGACTCTTTTCGTCTTAATCGCACGCGTCTGCCGGGCATGCCGCCCGTGCGCGCCGCCCTTCATGCACGGCTCCCGCTTGGATCCGCCGCCGGGCTGCTGCTGGCGGCGTCGCTCGCGGGCTGCTACTACCCGTACGGCTACTATCCGGCTTATTACCCAGGCTATCCGTCCTATTACGCGACGGTGCCCGCCAGCGCGACTCAGCGCGAAGTGCCGCCCGCCACGGCCGGCGACTCGTCGGTCGGGCCGTCCACGCAACAGCAGCCGCCCGTGCAGCAAGGCCAGCAGGCCCAGCCCGAACCGGGATCTGCGGGTTCGCCGCCTGCCTACGTGGTTGCCGAGCCGCCGGTGTATGTGGCGCCGGCTTATCCCGTCTACTATCCGCCGCCCGTCTATCCCGCCTGGTATGGCTATGGCTATCCGGGCTGGTATGGGCCGGCGGTGTCGATCGGCTTCGGCTGGTCGTGGGGCGGCGGCGGGCGGGGCCGGCATCACTGAAGGGCTTTGCGCAATGCGGGTGGCCTGAGCCGGTCGCCCGCAGCCGGTCGCCCGCAGCCGGTCGCCCGCAGCCGGTCGCCCGCAGCCGGTTGCCAGCGCCGGTCCCGCCCGACGGCGCGCTCGACGCCCTTCGCGTACGCCCCCTGTGCGCTTCCACTCCTCCGGTAGTTTCCCTTCTTGACGCGCGAGCTTCGCGCCCTATGCTTGCTAAAGCCGCACAGTAAGCGTTTAAAAGGGAACCGCCCGGCACTTTCTTGTCCGGGCGGCACTCATCCGTCCTGCACCAGCGACGCGTCCCGTCATTCTCAATTCCGCGTCGATTCGAACAACAACGAAGGAGACGTGATGTTTCATCAACTACTCACTCCCATCGGCAATTCGCTGCTCGCGTCGTTCCTCGTCGCGGCGCTGCCGATCATCGTCGTGCTGGTGCTGCTCGGCTGGGCGCGCCGGCCCGCGTGGCAGGCGTCGCTCGCGGGGCTCGTCGTCGGTTTGATTGTCGCGATCGGCGGATGGAAGTTTCCCGTGGGGCTCGCGCTCGACTCAGTGGCGGCAGGCGCCGTGTTCGCGTGCTGGCCGGTCATGTGGATCGTGTTCGCCGCGATCCTGCTGTACAACATCGCGCAGCGCTCGGGCCGCTTCGCCGCTTTTCGCATGTGGATGATCGACAATCTGCCGAACGACCGGCGCGTCGTCCTGGTGGTGGTCGGCTTCTCGTTCGGCGCGCTGCTCGAGGGCATTTCGGGCTTCGGCACGCCGGTCGCCATCACCAGTTCGCTGCTTATCCTGCTCGGTTTTCCAACGCTCGAGGCGCTCACCTTCACGCTGATCTTCAACACGGCGCCGGTCGCTTTCGGCGCGCTCGGCGTGCCGATTACGGTGCTCGGCGCGGTCACGCATCTGCCGGCCGATTCACTCGCGAAAATGGTCGGCCGCCAGTTGCCGTTTTTCGCGCTCGTGCTGCCGTTTTATGTGATCGCCGTGTATGCGGGCTTTCGCAACATGCTGCGCGTCTGGCCGGTGTTGCTGGTGTCGGGCGCGAGTTTCGCGCTCACCCAGTTCGTCGCGTCGAACTATGTGAACTACAGCTTGACCGACGTGTTGTCGTCGATGGTCTCGCTCGTCGTCACCATCGCATTCCTGCGGGTATGGAAACCGGCGGCGGACCCGGCGTTCGCGGTCGACATCGACCGTGTCGGCGAAGTGCGCGGCAAGATCGGCGGCGGCCAGGGCTGGTATCCGTGGATCATCGTGTCGGTTGTCGTGATTGTCTGGACAGTGGCGAAGATTTTTCTGATCGGCGACGTGAAAATTCCGTGGCCGGGGCTCGATAAAGCTGTCTTCATCACGTTGTACAACACGCCGTATGGCGCGATCTGGGACTTCCAGCCGCTCGCGACGGGCACCGCGATCCTCGTCGCCGCGATCATCACGAGTCTCGTCGTCAAACTCAGCGCGCGCGAATTCGGCGCCGCCATCGCCGACACCTGGGTGCAGACGCGCATCGCGATTCTGACGGTCGCAACCATCGTCGGACTCGCGTATCTGATGAACTACTCGGGGCTCACTTATACGCTCGGACTCGGCGTCGCGTCCGTCGGACCGTTCTTCCCGCTGGTGTCGGCATTCCTCGGGTGGGTTGCCGTGTTTCTGTCAGGCAGCGACACGTCCGGCAATGCGCTTTTCGGCAATCTGCAGGTGGTCGCGGCGCATCAGCTGAATCTGAATCCCGTGCTGATGGCGGCGACCAATTCGTCGGGCGGCGTGATGGGCAAGATGATCTCGCCGCAAAACATTTCGACCGGCGTGGCGACCACGGAACTCAAGGGCAAGGAAGGCGGGGTGTTCGCGCGGACCTTCAAGCACTCGATTCTGCTGACGGTGCTGCTCGGCATTCTGGTCTGGCTGCAGCAGAACGTGCTGCAGGCGATGATTCCGCATTGAGGCTTGACGGATTGGATGGGCGTGGCTGGGCTTCGGGCTCCGCTACGTCCTCTTTTCTTTGCCCGACTGTTGGCGCGCGCCGCACCGGCTGACCGCGCGCGGCACTATCACACGTCTTCTCGATGGCGGAGGTCCAACACCCCGCCTCTTCGCCTCGCAAACAATCGCAATTTTTCTCACATCAGCGTGAGAATTGCTCGCTTTGCGCGGCTCGCGTCGACGCTTACGATCACGTGTGTCAGACGTCCTCTCCCGCTACTTGCCGTTTCATTCGAACGTGAAACGTTTTGGGCGATCGCGCTGTTACGATGCGCAGGCGTCTCGACTCAACCGCGCGCGACGCCACCACAATGAACGCCAAAAACCTTCTCCAGTTGCTGATCCTCGCGGCCCTATGGGGCGCGTCCTTTCTGTTCATCCGCGTCGGCGTGACCGACTTCGGCGTTGCTCCGTTGATGGCGCTGCGCGTCGGCATCGGCGCGCTGTTTCTCATCGTCGTGCTCCTCGCGCGGCGTCCGTGGCAACAATCCGCAACGATCCTGCGCACGCGGGCCTTCCCGCTGCTCGTCGTGGGTATTCTCAACTCAGCGGCGCCGTTCTGCCTGTTCGCCTATGCGGAGTTGACGCTCTCCGCGGGCGTGACCTCGGTCATCAACGCGACCACGCCGCTGTGGGGCGGTCTCGTCGCCTTCCTGTGGCTGCGCGACCGGCTGAGCGCGCTGCGCACGCTCGGCCTCGTTATCGGTTTTCTCGGCGTGCTGATGCTGGTGTGGGACCAGATCGCCGCACCAAGCGGTTCCGCGGCAACGCCTTTAAGCACCGCGCTCGCAGCGGGCGCGGCGCTTGGCGCGACGCTGCTGTACGGCATCGCCGCCAACTACACGAAGCGCTACCTGACGGGCGTCGACGCGCTCACCGTCGCGGCCGGCACGATGACCGGCGCGACGATCGTGCTGCTGCCGCTCGCCGTCATCTACTGGCCGAGCGCGCCCGTGTCGCTGCACGCGTGGGGCGCGGTGCTGGCGCTCGGCGTGGCGTGCACGGGCATCGCCTACATGCTGTTCTTCCACCTGATCGCCGTGGCGGGCCCGGCCCGCGCCATCACCGTGACGTTCGTGATTCCCATCTTCGGCATTCTGTGGGGCGCGCTGTTTCTCGGCGAAGCCGTGTCGGCCGGCATGCTCGAGGGCTGCGGCGTGATTCTCGTGGGGACGGCGTTGGCGACCGGCGTCGTGAAGCGCCTGCCATGGCTGGGGACGCGGCGCGCGGATACCTGAGTCTGGCTGTTTCCGCGGCTCAAAAAATTGCCCGCACTCCACCGGAGTGCGGGCAAAAAACCGTCGCCCTACGAGGATAGGCGACGGGGCCACCGAGGCCTGCGCGTGCAGCGCGCGGCCGTTGTCGGGCTGAGCGGGGTTATGCTCGACGCTCGACTGGATGGGCAAAGTCGTTGAAGCACTCGCGTATTGGAACTCGTGGCAATCCGACCCCGTGAATCGATAAAAGCACCATGCATGCCAGTTACGGAAAAGCGCGAGGGGCTTGATGTAACACGTTGATTCGGCGGGAAATTTGCGCGCGGCTACGGTGCTGATGGCAGGCCGCTGCAGAGCGCGCGAGGGTTACGTCACCGGCGTAACGTAGGGGGAGTAACGTGACGTTTCGCTGCCGCGGCTCATGCGGAATGCCCCCGGCTGCCGAGCGTGGAACGCGTGGATTTGTGGATTAATGTTTCGGCGCCGTTTGATGAAGCTTCAGAAAACGAAAAATATTGCACGCTAAGCTCGACCGAGATCGGTGCTACCGTCCTCCGAATGCCTGATCGATCTCTCCGGTGCGCAGGATATCGTCGCCGTACAGGTACATTGGTGTTGTAGCGATCGACCCATGGCGCAAGCGTGCCAGCGGCGGCAATGCTACACCGGCGCGCTTGCCACCCTCACCGGTCACGTGAACCATTGATCGCCGCGCCCCTCAACGGCGCTTCGCCTCGCGTCGCCCTCGCCGACTCGTTGCCCGCAGGCCCTCGGGTGGCGTCATATCCGTCGCGCTCGAGACCGTATAATAAGCAGTACTAGGCGCCTGTCGATGGCGATTTAAAAGCGCGCAAATCTGACGCGATTGCGAACAACGACACGAGAGACCTGCATTGGCTATACCAGAACGCATCATCCAACCCAGCATCGCCGAGGACGGATCGATTCACTACTCATCGGTCACCTCTGCTCCGGACGACAGCACGGCCGTGTGCTACATGGTTCCCGACCGCGTGATTCCGGTAGTCTTCGTGCCGGGCGTCATGGGAACGAATCTGGAGACCAAAGGGCCAGCGAAGTCGAAACCGGTCTGGCTGCTCGACAGCCTGTCTACGGTCAAGCCGTGGATGACGGTAGGTCCAGATATGCGCAAGCGAGTTCTCGATCCGAACAAGACCCAAGTCCACTCCGGTGGCAATATCCCATCCGGTACTGCCCAGACGGAGGACGAACTGCGCCGGCGCGGCTGGGGCGAAGTGGCGTACATGAGCTACGGCCAGTGGCTGGTGTGGCTCGAAAACGCACTGAACGACGTGCATGCGGGCACGGACCATGGCCGCAAGGGCTTGCGGGCGAGCCTATGCGATATCGTCACGCCCGTCCTGGACAAACTGAAGCGAGATGAGGTAGCGCTCTCGTACAAATACCAGTTTCCGGTCCATGCCGTCGGCTACAACTGGCTGCAATCAAACGCCGTGTCAGCGGAGCGCCTCGCAACCCGGATCGATGAAATCACGGCCTGGTACCGCAAGCAGTTCAACTATCGGTGCGACCGGGTCATCCTCGTCACCCACTCGATGGGCGGACTCGTGGCCCGCTACTACTCGGAAGTCATGGGGCTGCGCGACAAGGTGCTGGGTGTGGTGCACGGCGTGATGCCGGCCACGGGTGCCGCGGCGACTTACAAACGGATGAAGACGGGAACAGAAGGCGTAGCCGGGCTGGCCCTAGGGCCAACCGCCGCAGCTATGACCGCGGTGGTTGGCAGTGCGCCTGGGCCCTTGCAGTTGTTGCCGAGCCGCGATTACGGCATGGGCTGGCTGCAGATCAGGGACGGTGAGCGGTTCGTCACCTTGCCTGCATCCGATCCGTACAGCGAAATCTATACGGTGCGCGGTAGCTGGTGGGGACTGTGCGATGACCTTCTGCTCAATCCGCTGGATCCCTCCAAGAAGACCATCGATCAGGATTGGAAAAGTTTTGCAGACTTGATTCGACGCCAGGTTCGAACATTTCACGATGACGTCAGCGGCCAGTACCACGCCAACACCTACGCGTTTTACGGCGACGACGCAAAGCACAAGGCATATGGCGACGTCACGTGGACTCAGCAGACGCTACCGCTGTTGCGCGGTGGTGTGCCGCCGATGACCGACCTGCTCGCAGTACGTGGCAGCGATGACCCCGCAACTGGCGGTCAACTGGTCAAGACGACGCTCGATGGAAAAGCCTACTTCGCCAATTTCGTCCTGCGTGATGCCGACGAGCATGGCGATGGCACGGTGCCGGTGCGTTCGGGCCGCGCGCCCGGCCATCAGGTCAGGGCCTGCGCAGCCTTCGCGGGTATCGATCACGAAGGGGCCTACAAGCTGGACGCGACACGACGCTTTACGCTCCACGCGATTACGCGCATCGCGCAAAGCGTGAAGGGCACGGCGCTGGACTACAAGGCATGAGGAAAACGCGCGCAGCACTCGCTGTTGCCTGCCTGATATTGACCGTTGCCGCGTGCGATCACAAGCCGGCACCGCTGAGCCAACAGGAAAAGCAAATCGTGACTGAACTGACTGCGAATATGAAAACGCGGTGTGTGGGCCGCTATATGATCGACATGCCGGGGGAAGCCGTGGAATCCGGCTACGCGAAGATACAGGGCGTCAGCGTCGAGGCAAAGGCGATGACGGAAGACGTCTGGCGGCAGGAGGTCGCGCAGCGCGAAGCGGCGTTGAAAGCAACCAGGAGCCGCGATGCGTATCCGTTCCTATATGCGGCTGGTCAAGCAAGGGGGGAACACACCTACTACTTTATCCATCGCGGCACCATCTATGAAGCTCCGGCCACGCGACATATCGAAGGATACAAGTGGGACAGCGGGTATCGGTTCCTGCTGAAGATCGAAACTTACGACTACACCCACCCGGACCAAACCGATGATCCAATCGTCAAGCAGTTCGACGTGAAAAACGAAGTTCCCGGGAAAACCGCGGTGGTGTTCAGCCTGCTGGAAAAACTGCGTGGCCGCTCCCCGGACGACATTCCGACTGAGCCTGGCGTGTGTTTCGCCGGCGGATTCCTGCCTGCGCCAGCGGGCAGCAATGAAGACGTGGACGCGCAGTTCAACCTGACTCACATGCAAGATGTGAGCTTTGATATTTCGACCACACCCGATGTTCGCGAGAGGACAACGCTGCTACAACGCGCCGACAGTCCGGAAGTACGCCAGGAACTCAGGGACGCTGACGGCATGCTTGTCCGAAAAGGAATTGTCGATCTGCACGGTCCGGAGGCCGAGGAGTGGCTGGTCGAGGGCCGGCGGCCTGGAGGTGGTCGCGGGCACTCGTTTTCCCTGACTTCCAATGAGACGAGCAGTGGGCCTGCCACACCATACCTGTCACTCGATCTGACCACCGGAGGACAGCTCATGATCCAGGGAAAACTTGTAAAACTCGAAAAGGCCTCACTGACAACGGGCGAAGCTGTAGGCCTATGGGATACGGTGTCGAGAACACTTCGACTCAGACCGGGCGCAATGTGACCCGGGCTTTGTCCGTTGCGGTAATTTCCAGCAGGAAACGAATGCGGATGCAAGCACGGCTCATTGCGAATGCTGGTCGCGACAGTCAGAAAGGAAATCAAGAGGCGGGTTCTGCTTGTAAGCGGCCTGCGACGTAGCACCCCTCGGCCGGCTTGATCGGGTTCGCCGCCTCGTCCACCCAGTCGCGGCGCTAAATTTTCCCTTTTCTGAAGCGCCCCACCGATTCAGCGCATCGGCCACCTCGAGCGCAGCGCGCTGGATTGCCGGGCCCGCATGGCTCGCGGCTCGCGCGGCTGCCGTGGACTCAACGCGGCGCCGCACACCAGCGCGAGCACCAGCAGGCTCGCGGCCCACATCCAGTAAGGAATCACGTCGAACATGGCCATCTCCGGTGGATGCCGGTCTGCGCCGGCGCCGTCATGACAAGCAAGACATGTGCACGGCGCGTCGGACACAGCGCGTGCCGCCGTGCGCGCCAAGCCCAAGCAGCGAAGACCATAAAAAAACCCGCCCGGAACGCAAAGGTCCCGGACGGGTTTTCGGAGCGCTTGCCGCCGCAGCGGGCGCGCGTCAGTGCAACTGGTCGGCCATGAGACTCAGAATCTGCCGCGCCTGCGGGCTTTCGTCGATACCGCCCTTGTCGTCCACGACGGCCACGCGCGTCTGGTCCGGCGTCAGCGCCCGCACGTTCACGCGATACTGCTTGGCCACCTTTTCCTTCTTGCCGTGGAACACCTGGCTCCAGAAGCCCTGTTCAGCCGACGACATGTCCTTCGGATCGACGTAGCGCACGAAATACAGGCCGCGCGTCAGATCGCGGTCGTCCACGGTGAAATTGCTGCGGTCGAGCGCGAGGCCCACACGCAGCCACGCGCGGTCATACGGCTCGCCGAGCGTGAGCTCGTTCGACGACAGCTGCGCCGCCGGACCACCGTTTGCCGCGTCCGGATCGCGCACGGGCTGCTGGGCCGCCAGCACGACGTTTTGGGCCGCCGTAGCCGCGGCCGCCGACTTCGCGCCCGCCGTCGCCGCATTGGGCGCCGTTTGGGCACCGGCCGGCGAGAGCGCCGCGGTTTGTGCGCCGCCCGACTTGCCGCGCGAATCGGCGAGCGCGAGCGCCGCCATCAGGCGCTTCAGGTATTCCTGCTCGAGACCGGGATCGTTCGGCTTGGGCTGCCATGTGCTCGAATCGTTGTTCGTGCCGGTCAGCGCCTCGCGCATGCCCTTCTGGCTGATGAACACATAGGTGCCGCCGTTCGGCGCCGGTTCGAGGCGCGTGCGGTACTTGTTGCGCTCCGAGGTGACGTAGCTGTTGCCCATGGCCTTCGACAGCGTGCTGCGGATCAGGCCGTCGTTGATCTGCGCGTGGGTTTCGTTCCAGTCGGTCTCCATCACGCCCTTGTCGCGTTGATCGACGACCAGCAGGAAACCCTGCTCCTGCCAGAAGCGGCGGATTTGCGGCCACGCCTCTGCCGGCGTCTTGCTGTCGATCACAAGCCAGCTTTCGGTGCCGTCGCGCTGAATATGCATGCCGCTCACGGGCGGCACGACGGAAAGCGTGTTCGCCGCCGGCGCCTGAGCCTGCACCTGGCGCAGCGTGGACAGCGAGGTTTCGCCGCCTTGCGGCGGCAGCGAACGCTGATCGGCCGTCTCGTCGATCAGATTCGGCGGGACGGCGAGTGACACCTGCTTCGATTTCGAGTCGCTCTTGTAATCGACCTTGGTCGGCGACGACGTGCCGCAGCCGGCGACCAGCCCGCCCGCCATCAGCATTACTGCAAACCGCTTGGTAAGACGAAGATCAGTCATGTTCGGGGAATCCTTCCGCTACGCCACGGCAAGATTCCGTGGATCAACCCAACATTTTACCGATCCCGGCGAGCCCTGTGCAAAAACTGGGGTTTGCCCCGCCTAGTGCCCGCTTGAGCATGCGCGGATTTTAACAATCGACAACTATTCCGAACGGCGTGTCAGAGGCATGCGCGCTCGCTGTCAGAACATTGTTTTCAAAGACTCTTTCCGGTTTCGGCCCACGACCGTTTTTGGGATGACGTTAGTCTCGCAGACGGCCGTCCTGCGTGATCGTGAAACACGGGTGCTATCTTCAAAACGCCTTTCCGAGAAGCCCCGAACGCCCCACGCAGGAGACGCCGTCATGCTGCAAATCCACTCTTTCCGCCTCCTCGGCACCTTAGCGATCGCCGTCGCGAGCTTGTGCAGCAGCGCCAGCGCTTGCGCCCAACTCGGCGGCGTGATGGCGCCAAGAGCCGGCACGAGCGCGCCCCAAAGCCTGCTGAACGGCGCGCTGCGCCTGCGCACCTCGACGGATGCGGGCAACACGACCATCAACGAGTACGGCACGAGCAGCGGCGAAATCGTCGCCTACACGTGGCAAGGTCCGACCATGCCGGATCTGGCCGCGCTGCTTGGCAAGTACGCCGGCTCTTACCGCGCGGGCGCCGCGGCGGCGGCGGACGGCAATCTGCACGCGTCGCGCGTCGTGCGGCCGGACGTGATCGTCGAATCCGGCGGCCCGATGCGCTGCTACGCGGGCCGCGCCTGGCTGCCCGGCGCGCTGCCGCCGGGCGTGACGGCCGACGACCTGCGCTGACGGCCCGACCCCGAACCACTGCCGACCTCTTTGACGCCATGAAGCCGAACCATCGTCTTTGCGCCCTGCTCCTCGTCTGCGCCGCCCTGACCGCTTGCGGAGGCGGCGGCGGAGGCAGCGCCCCGACCACCGCGTCCAACACGAACGCACCCGCCGGCACGGCAAACTCGCCCGCAGCGGACGCGCCCCTTGCCGCTTCGAGCCCCAGCAGCACGAGCGGCAACAGCGTCGCCCAGTCGAACACGCCGAACATCCAGCCGATCGTCGTGCACGCCGCGCCGCGCCTCACGCGCAACATGCTGACGACAAGCGTCACGCTGTGCCAGCCGGGCACGGACCAGTGCGCGACCATCGACAACATTCAGGTGGACACCGGCTCGCACGGCCTGCGCATTCTCGCCTCCGCGTTGCCGGCGAGCCTGCCGCTCGCGGCAGTGGCGTCGGGCGGCGGCGTCTCGGGCGAATGCGCGGTCTTCGGCGGCGGCTACGCGTGGGGCGCCGTGCGCAGCGCCGACGTGCGGATGGCCGGACAACTGGCCGCCTCCATCCCGATCCAGTTGATCGCCGACCCCGCGGTGCCGTCGGTGCCCGCCGACTGCGCCGGCTCCGGCCCGTCGATGCTCACGCTCGACACGCTGCGCGCGAACGGCATCCTCGGCGTCGGCGTATTCGCAGCCGACTGCGGCGCGGCCTGCGCCAACGCGGCGCTGCCTCGCTGGTACTACAGTTGCGACGCAAGCGGCGCGTGCCTGCCGAGCGCGCAGCCCGTCGCGCAGCAGGTGGTCAATCCGGTCAGCCGCTTCGCGCTCGACAACAATGGCATCGTGATCGAGCTTCCCGACGTGCCGGACAGCGGCGCGGACACCGTGTCGGGCACGATGATCTTCGGCATCGACACCCAGGCGAACAACACGCTCGGCAACGCGAGCGTGCTCAAGGGCAGTCCGCAAACCGGTTATGTGAGTACGGCGTACGAGGGCCAGACCTACGCGCAAAGCTATCTCGACACCGGCTCGAACGGCCTTTTCTATCGCGACACGCAACTGCCGCAATGCGGCTACTGGTATTGCCCGGATTCCACGCGCTCAGCCAGCGCGACGATCAGCGGCACAAACGGCGCGTCGACCACGGTGAGCTTCGCTGTCGGCAATTCGCGGGTTCTGTTTGCCTCGGCGAATAATGCCTTCGACAATCTCGCCGGCCCGGCGGCGAGCGGCTTCGGCTGGGGCCTGCCGTTCTTTTTCGGCCGCCGCGTGTACACGGCGATCGCGTCGCGCGCGACGTCCGCGGGGCCGGGTCCGTACTATGCATTCTGAAGGTAAGACCGTATTCGAGCTGCTGAAAATTCACAAACTGGTGGAAAGCACATATTCGATATGGGGTGGCTGCGATAATCGCCGTTCGCGGCTAACGCTTCACGAAGATAGTTAGTCATGCATAACTGTCAACCGTCACTCCATGGAAGAAGCCACCTTTTCGCTCGACGAGTTCGAGCAGCTCGTCTATACGCGGCAGCATGTTCGCGCGGCAATCCAGCTGCTCTCCGCGTTGGCGCTGCTTCAGCACAAACGCGGCGAACTCGACGGGAGCTTCCTCGCGTCGGGCATGACCGGGTTGACGCCCGCCGAGCAACGCAGGCGCTTCTGCACGCGCCTCGCAAGCGCGGCTTCCACGCTGTTCGCCGCCCCCGACTTCAGGCCGCCAGCCGAATGTTTCGGGCTCTTTTTAACGTTGCATGAATGGGTCGGCCTGCTGTTTTCCGCCACGCCGTTCGGCAACGCGGACCATGTCGCTTGCCACCTCAACCCGCGCGGCCCGGAAGACCGGCAGTTTCTCGCCGGCGACAGTTTTGTCGAGAAGCTGTGCGTGCTCTATTCGACGGAGTCCGAACTCGAACTCGACTTTGCCGCGCTGTGGGCGTACGACAAAGTCCTGGCGGCCTGTCTCGCGCTCGTCCTTCTGGCGCCCGTTTTCAAGGGCTCGGCAAGCGCGCACATGAAGCGCGAGGCGCTGATCGAATGGCTGCCCGGCAAGCTGCAACAAATCGGGAATCTCGACGATCTGCCCACCGCCTTGCTGCACAACGCCTACATGTTCTGCAGCTACGCACAAACGCCGCGCAGGCATGAGATCAAGCGCGACATCAACGTACTGGTGCGGCGCAAGCTCGCGGAACTGGGCCTGACCGATCTGCCGGCGGTGCCGCAGGCGCGTGTCGGAGCGGACGCGAACACAAGGCCGCGCAAGAAGCCGCTGATGCTGGTGGTGCTCGAATGGTTCGGCGGCGCGCATTCCATCTACCGCACGCACTCCCGCACGCTCGAAGCCGCGCGCGAGCATTTCGAGGTGGTGGCTTTCGGCTTCGGCTATGCGATCGACGACATCGGTCGCGCGGTGTTCGACCGCTTCATCGAACTGGAGGAGCCCGAGTATATCGGCGAGTGTCTGCGCACCATTCGCGACTTTGCCGAGCGCGAAAAGCCGGAGGTGCTGTATATGCCGAGCGTCGGCATGTTCGTGCTGACCATCTTCATGTCGAATCTACGCGTCGCGCCGCTGCAGATCGCGGGACTGGGTCATCCGGCCACCACGCATTCGGACAAGATCGACTATGTGAGCGTGGAGGAAGATTATGCCGGCGATCCCGCGTGCTTCAGCGAACGCTTGTTGAAGCTGCCCAAAGACGGACAGCCGTACCGGCCTTCGGTGGCATTGCCGGCCATTGCCCCGATCATTCCGCCGCGGCGTGAAAAAGTGCAGGCGATCATCACCGCGAGCGCAATGAAGCTCAACCCCGCGTTTCTCGATACGTGCCGGGAAATCGGCGAGCGCGCAGCCACGCCCGTCGAGTTTCATTTCATGAGCGGCGTGCATGCCGGACTCACGCTGGATCATATGCGCGAGGTCATCGGCCGGGCGCTACCGGGGTCGGTGGTGCACGGGTTTCATCTGTATCCGGACTATCTGGGACGGGTCAACGCTTCCGATTTATTTCTGAGTCCCTTTCCGTTCGGCAATACGAATGGCATTGTGGACGCGCTCACGCTCGGTTTGCCGGGCGTGTGCATGCGCGGGCGCGAAGTGTTCGAGCGTATCGACGGCGCGCTGTTCGACCGCGTGGACATGCCGGCGTGGGCCACGGCGGATAGCATTGAGGCATATATCGCCGCCGCAGTGCGAATGATCGACGGGCACGACGAACGCATTGCGTTGCGGCAGCGGTTGATCGATACGCACGCGGTGGAGCGTTGCTTTGAAGGCCGGCCTCAAGCGTTTGCTGAAAGCGCCCTCGCCTTGATGAACGAAGCGCGGAGCGGATGCCAGGCCGAGGCAATGGAGCTGGCGGAAGAGAAGCCGGGATGCGACGGCGGTGCGCGCGGGATCGTTCGACGCTTTTGGAGGGACGTCCGTCTTGTCACCTGCGCGTGCAACGGCGCCCGCGCGTATTCTCGCGCTTGCCGCCCGAAGAGCTGATCGCCTGGCAAAAGCATCAGCATGTGCGAACTCGTGACCGCGTCGCGACAAAACGCGGCGCACGAATCCGGCGGTGCCCGAGAACTTACTCCTGCGCTTCGCCCGAATCTGGCTCGGACGGCGCCGCCAGCTTTGCCGGGGCAAGCCAGCTAAACGTGGCGAGCGTTGGACCATGGAACGTACATTCGGCAGCTGCAGCTTGCACGATCTTCTTCGGCTTGCCGGACTTGAGCGCCAGCGCCTGCGCGTCTGACGATGCCGACGGCGAAGCTGCTGCAGCGCCCACGCCTGATGCGGTCGCCCCCGCGGCCGTTGCCGTGCCGGAAGCCGCCGACGTTGCCGAACCGCTCGCGGGCCTCGAAGCCGCCGAAGCCCCCGCGGCCCCGGACGCCCTCGAAGCTCCAGACGCCCCCGAAGCCCCACCCGCAGCCGCCGCCTCAGACGCCGTCACTCCATGCTCGATCGCCCCTTCCACCACCACACGCGAACCACCGATGCCGGCGCCGGTATGGCCGATCTTGAGCGTATCGGACGAGGTTTCCGCGAGTTTGCTGCGCATCAATTGCTCGCACGCGTCCGAGTTCCTGTACACAGTGGTGCAGGCCGCGAGCAGCGCCGCAGCGGTCGCGACGCACGCGAGAGTGAGAATCCGAATCTTCATTGACGTTCCGTTTTTCAAACCGTCGCGAATTGTAGCCTGGGCGCCGTGCGCGAGCCTGCGCTTGACGTCGTCCCAATAATATGTTCCTATTGCGCACTATGTACCGCGCCCAGACCACCCTATCGCTACTACTAGCCCGCTCTACCGGGCTAGGTCTGCTGCTGCGCGCTTCCAACTGAATCACCCGAAGCACCGCTTAATTTCCCAGTAACTGACCCAGCCCCGGTTTTCGACCGGCGGCCCTGCTTCGCGTTTTTGTCGTCCGGTCGACTCCCTGCTTGTCGACTCCACGGATGATGAAAATGTTGAAAAACCCTGCCACCAAGTACCGCTCGTTCAAGCCCATCAATTTGACGGACCGCCAGTGGCCGTCGCGCACCATCACGCGCGCGCCGATCTGGATGAGCACCGACCTGCGCGACGGCAACCAGGCGCTGTTTGAGCCGATGGACAGCGAGCGCAAGATGCGCATGTTCAAGACGCTGGTGCAGATCGGTTTCAAGGAAATTGAGGTCGCGTTTCCGTCGGCATCGCAGACGGACTTCAACTTCGTGCGCGAGTTGATCGAAGGCGGCCACATTCCGGACGACGTCACGATCGAAGTCTTGACGCAAGCGCGTGACGACCTGATCGAACGCACCTTCGAATCCTTGCGTGGCGCGCCGCGCGCAATCGTCCATTTGTACAACGCGACGGCGCCGGAATTCCGCAAGATCGTGTTCGGGCTCGACAAAAACGGCGTGAAGCAACTTGCGCAAAACGCCGCGCGCACGATGAAGCGTCTCGCCGACGCCGCGCCGGAAACGCATTTCACGCTGCAATACAGCCCTGAAGTATTCAGCGGCACCGAACTCGAATTTGCAAAGGAAGTGTGCGACGCGGTATTCGACATCTGGCAGCCGACGCCCGAGCACAAGGCGATCGTCAATCTGCCGGCCACGGTCGAAATGGCCACGCCGAATGTGTATGCCGACCAGATCGAATGGATGCACCGCAACCTCGCGCGCCGCGATTCGCTGATCGTCTCCGTGCATCCGCACAACGACCGCGGCACCGCTGTCGCCGCCGCGGAACTGGCGGTGATGGCGGGCGCGGACCGCATCGAAGGGTGCCTCTTCGGCAACGGCGAGCGTACCGGCAATGTCGACCTCGTCACGCTCGCGTTAAACCTGTACACGCAGGGCGTCGATCCCGGGCTCGATTTCTCGAACATCAATGAAGTCGCGCGCACGGCCGAGGAATGCACGCAGTTGCCGGTGCATCCACGTCACCCGTATGTCGGCGATCTGGTGTTCACCGCGTTTTCGGGCTCGCATCAGGATGCGATCAAGAAGGGTCTTGCCGCGCAAAAGCCCGATGCGATGTGGGAAGTGCCCTACATGCCGATCGATCCGAACGACCTCGGCCGCACTTACGACTCCGTGATTCGCGTGAACAGCCAGTCCGGCAAGGGTGGTATCGCGTATCTGCTTGAGCAGAGCTACGGCGTGGTGTTGCCGCGCCGCCTGCAGGTGGATTTCAGCTCGGCCGTGCAGCGCTTTACCGACACGAGCGGCCAGGAAGTCACGTCGTCGCAGATCTGGGAACTGTTCCAGCAGGAATACGTGCGCAACACCGCGCCGGTGCATTACGTCGGCCATAGCCTGTCCGAGCAGGACGGACGCGAGCGCATCAAGCTGACCGTCGAGATCAACGGCACGCGCCGCGTGCTGCACGGCGAAGGCAACGGCCCGCTCGACGCCTTGATGCACGCGATGGACGTGCCCGTGCGCATCCAGCACTACGAAGAGCGTGCGTTGACGCAAGGCGCCGATGCCCGCGCGGTGGCGGTCGCCGAAATGGCCGGCGCGGATCTCACGGGCAGCGCGTTCGGCGTGGGTATCGACGCGAACCTGGTGACCGCGTCGATCCGCGCGGTGATCAGCGGCGTGAACCGCGCCTATGCGCGTGCGAGCGACGAGGCGAAGCAGCGCTTCTTCGACACGGCGCTGAACGACGAAACCGAGCGCGCCGAGGCATAAGATGCGCGTAAGCAGACCGTGACGGCCTGACACGCAAAAAGGGGTGCCCCGAAGCGCACAGCAAGCGAGAGGTTGGATCGAGGTCCATCAACTGGCTTGCCGTTCGCTTTCGGGGCGCCCCTTTGCTATTTACCTTTTTCTGATTCGACTACCTGAACGCTTGCTGCCGCTGGGCGCCACACCGCCACGCGGAGACGAAGCCCGCTTCACTCCGTCCACGCGTCCGGCAAACTGTGGGTGAGCGTCGACACGAAACGCGCGGTTTCCTCCTGCTGCGGCCGCATAAAGACATCGCGCGACGCGCCCGCTTCCACCACCACGCCGTTGTTCAGAAACACCACGTCGCGCGCGATGGTCGCGGCCAGCCGCAAATCGTGCGTGGCCATCAGCATGGTCATGCCTTCGCTCGCCAGTTGCTTCAGCACTTCCACCACTTCCGCGGCGAGGCCGGGATCCAGTGCGGACGTGGGTTCGTCGCACAACAGCACTTCCGGCGACGGCGCCAGCGCACGCGCAATCGCCACGCGCTGCTGCTGTCCGCCCGATAACGTGACGGGCCACGCATCGCCCTTATGCGCGATGCCGACCTTCTCAAGCAATTCGTCCGCGCGTGCTCGCGCCTTTTCCTTGTCCCACTTCAGCACGGTCAGGAGTCCTTCCATCACGTTCTGACGCACCGTGAGGTGCGGAAACAGCTGGAAGTTCTGAAACACCATGCCGGTGCGGCGGCGAATGGTCAGCACCGTTTCACGCGACGGCCGCTCGTTCGGACTGAACGCAAGCTTCTGATCGCCGATTTCCAGCGAACCCGCCTCGGGAATCTCCAGCAGGTTCACACAGCGCAGCAGCGTGCTCTTGCCGCTGCCCGACGGTCCGATCAGCGCGGTCACGTTGCCCTGCGCGAGCTGCAGATCGACGGCATTGAGCACGCGGTGCCCCGAAAAATACTTGTCGATTTTTTCCAGTCGGATCATCAGTTGCCCGCCTGAAAGAGTGCGTGACGTCCGAACTTGCGTTCGAGCCTCACTTGCGCCGACGACAGCACCGAACTGAACAGCAGATACACGAGCGCAGCCTCGGTATAGAGAATCAGCGGTTCATAGGTAACCGAAGCAATTCGCTGCGCCGCCTGAAACACCTCGGGCACCGTCAATACCGCCGCGAGCGAGGTGTCCTTCACGAGCGCAATAAACGAGTTGGACAACGGCGGCAACGCGACGCGCGCCGCTTGCGGCAGGATCGCGCGACGCAGCGCCTGTTCGCGCGTCATGCCCATCGAATACGCGGCCTCCCACTGCCCTTTAGGAATCGACTCGATCACGCCGCGAATCACCTCGGAGTTATACGCTCCCACGTTCAGCGAAAAACCGATGATCGCCGCGGTCAACGGATCGAGCACGATGCCGACGTTCGGCAGTCCGTAGAAAATCACGAATAGTTGCACGAGCAACGGTGAGCCGCGAAACAGCCACACGTAGAAGCGCACCACCGCCACCGCCCATTTCGGCCCGAAAAGCCGCACGAGCGCGACGATAAACGCGAGAGCGAGCCCGATAGCGAACGACGCCAACGTGAGCGGCACCGTGAACACAAGCCCCGCATACAGCAGGGGCCACAGCGACTGCGCCATCAGATGCAACCATGCCGGCATGATTCAGACTCGCGAAAGGCGTTTACTGGGAGACGTCTTTGCCGAAGTACTTCTGCGAAATCTTCGCGTACGTGCCGTCCTTCTTCATATCGGCGAGCGCCTTGTTGATCGCCGCGACGAGTTCGGGGCTGCCCTTGCGGATCAGCACAGCCGACTTGTCGCTGCTGTCCGCCGATGTATCCAGCGCGGCGATCTTCACCTTCGCATCCGGTTTGTGCTTCTTGAAGTCGAGGAACGACAGCGAATCGTTGACGGTTGCATCGACGCGGCCCGCCGTCAGCAGGTCGATCGACTCGTTAAAGCCCTGCACCGGAATGACTTCGGCGCCATGCGACGCGGCGATCTTGCCGAAGTTGCTCGTCAGCGTGTTGGCCGACTTCTTGCCCTTCAGATCGTCAAAGTTCTTGATCGTGTTGTTGTCCGAGCGCACGATCAGCGCCGCGTGCGACGTGATGTACGGGTCCGAGAAATCGTATTTCTGCTTGCGCGCGTCCGTCACCGCGACTTCGTTGATCACTGCGTCATAGCGGTTCACGTCGAGCCCGGCGATCAGGCCGTCCCATTTGCCTTCGACGAATTGCGGCTTGACGCCGAGCCGCTGCGCGATCTGCGTGCCGATCTCCACGTCGAAGCCGGTCAGCTTGCCCGATTCGTCGTGGTAGGTGAACGGCGCGTAGGTGCCTTCCGTACCAATCCTGAACACGCCCGAGGACTTGATCTGCGCGAACTCGTCGGCCGCGAAGACAGGGCTCACGGCGACTGTATGCAACAGCGCAACCAGCAGAATGGAACGAATCGACTTCATGAGTGGCTCCCTAAAGTGGCCAGGCCGTATGCCTGGTCTTGTGTTGGCAGTCCCGCACGCGCTCACGCCCGGCGGAGTGGGCGGACTGTAGCAAACGGCTTGCCTTTTTACAAAGGATCAGGTTTCCAATCCATATGCGCATGCGTGCTAAGCCGCAGCCATGGCGTCCGTCATCGCATGAGGTTCAACTCTACAGCAGATATCAGGACGCGGCATGCATCGCAACATGGAACGTGGGCCGGGCGCCATCGGGGAAAACGCGAGACGGTCGTGCCGCAGCGAATGCGCGGCAGGAGAGAAACCGCGGCGCGGGACGTGCACGCCCGCGCCGCCTGTCAGGACTGGACAAGCGCTACCGCTCCACCGGGTGCGGCTCTTTCAGCTTGTTGGACACGCGAATGGCGTCGAAGTAAGCCGGATTCGGCGGACGCTTCTGATATTGGCCCGCGCCGCGCACGGCGCGCAGGTCGCCGTCGGTCCAGGCAAGCGCGCCGCGTGTGAGCGTATGCATGGCTACGCCTTGCACGGTCATGCCTTCAAATACATTGAAGTCGACTTTCTGATGATGCGTCTTCACCGAAATCGTCCTGCTTGCATTCGGGTCCCACACGACGATGTCCGCATCCGCGCCCACGCGTATCGCGCCTTTGCGTGGGTACAGGTTGAAGATCTGCGCCGCATTTGTCGACGTGATGCGCACGAACTCGTTCGGCGTGAGACGCCCTGAGTTCACGCCGTGGTGCCACAGCACCGCCATGCGATCTTCCACACCGCCGCAGCCGTTCGGGATCTTCGTGAAGTCTTCGCGGCCCATCGCCTTTTGCGACGCGCAGAAGACACAATGGTCGGTCGCGGTGGTATGCAACTGCCCTGCCTGCAAGCCGCGCCACAGCGCCTCGCGATGCTCCGCGGACCGAAACGGCGGACTCATGACATGCGCGGCGGCACGCGTCCAGTCGGGGTCGCGATACACCGCCTCGTCGATCACGAGGTGCCCCGGCAGGACCTCGCCGAACACGCGCAGCCCCTCGCTGCGCGCGCGAGAGATCGCGTCGACAGCGTCTTTGGCGGAGACGTGCACGATATACACCGGCACGCCCAGCACCTGAGCAATGCGAATCGCGCGGTTGGCCGCCTCGCCTTCCACCTCCGGCGGCCGCGACAGCGGATGCGCCTCGGGACCGGTGAATCCCTTAGCCAGCAACTGGCGCTGCAACTGGAATACGAGCTCGCCGTTTTCCGCGTGCACGGTGGGCAATGCGCCGAGTTCGAGCGAGCGCGAGAAGCTGTTCACCAGCACTTCGTCGTCGGCCATGATCGCGTTCTTGTAGGCCATGAAATGCTTGAAGCTCGACACGCCGTGCTCGTGCACGAGCGTGCCCATGTCGCGATACACCGAATCGTCCCACCACGTGACGGCCACATGAAAACCATAATCCGCCGACGCCTTCTCCGCCCAGCCTCGCCACGCCCTGAATGCTTCCATCAGGCTTTGTTTAGGACTCGGAATCACGAAGTCGATGATGCACGTCGTGCCGCCGGACAACCCCGCCGCCGTGCCGGTATAGAAATCGTCGCTCGCCGTGGTGCCCATGAAGGGCAGCTCCATATGCGTGTGCGGATCGATGCCGCCCGGCATCACATACTGGCCGCCCGCATCGACGATCGCAGCGCCGGCCGGCGGCTCCAGGTCCGCGCCGATCTGCACGATGGTGCCGCCGTCCTGCGGGTCCGCACATAAAACGTCGGCGCGATAAGTGTTGTCCGCGTCTATCACGGTGCCGCCGCGAATCAGGGTCGTCATGTTCGCCTCCTTATGAACTTGCGTATGCCGCTGCCTTGCCGGCTATGTTTTCACGCACTCGCTACACGCGCGCTCGGCCCCTTGCTGAACTTCATCCACGCGCTATAGACAATGGATGCCAAGGCAAGCCCCACAAACCACGCATACGTGTAGAGCGTATTGAAGATCGACGGCACGTTGGCGAACGAAGCGGGAAATGCGGTGTGCAGGAAGCCGGGCAGATTCGGCAGCACGCCAATGACGAGAGCGACCACCGCGCCGATATTCCAGCCGCCGGTGTAGCTGTATTCGCCGCGCTCGTCGAAAAGTTGGCGCGTATCGAGGCGCGTGCCGCGAATCAGGAAGTAATCGACCATCAGAATGCCTGCGACGGGACCAAGCAGCGCCGAATAGCCGACGAGCCACGTGAAGATGTAGCCCTGCGTGGTCGCGAGAATCTTCCACGGCATCATGACAATGGCGATGGTGGCGGTGATCATGCCGCCCGCGCGATACGAAATGCCCTTCGGCCACAGGCTCGAAAAATCATAAGCCGGACCCACGAGATTGGCGGCCAGATTGCAGCACATCGTGTCGAGCGTGAGGATGACGAGCGCAATGCCGACGCCGATACCCGTCATGCGGCTCGTGAGATCGATAGGATCCCATATCGCCTTGCCGTAGATCACCACGGTCGCCGAGGTCACGACGACGGAGATCACCGAGAGCAAGGCCATCGGCACCGGCAAGCCGATGGACTGACCGACCATCTGGTCACGCTGCGTTTTTGCAAAACGCGTGAAGTCGGGAATGTTGAGCGCAAGCGTCGCCCAGAACCCGACCATCGCGGTGAGGCTGGGCCAGAATGTCACCCAGAATAAGCCTTCTTTCTTGCCGCCCGCCGCGAACTGCGACGGTGCGGAGAGCATCGAGCCGAGGCCGCCCGCCTTCGACGTCGCCCACCACACGAGCGCGATGCACATTACGATCTTGATCGGCGCCGACCAGCTTTCGAGCCAGCGAATCGAATCCGTACCGTGCACGATGAAGTAAATCTGCAGCGCCCAGAACACGAGAAAACAGGCCAGCTGTCCAACGGAGATGTCGAGGAACGGCAAGGCCGCGCCATGCAGCGCGTTGCCGGTCAGAATATTGAGCAGCGTGTAGATTGCGCTGCCGCCAAGCCACGTTTGAATCCCGTACCAGCCGCACGCGACAATGGCACGCAGCATCGCAGGCAGCTTCGCGCCCTGCGTGCCGAACGACGAGCGCACCAGCACCGCATACGGAATGCCGTGCTTCGCGCCCGCATGGCCGATCAGCAGCATCGGCACGAGCACGATCACGTTGCCGAGCAACACCGTCAACACTGCCTGCCATGGCGACATGCCCTGCTCCGTCAAGCCCGCGGCGAGCATATACGACGCGATGTTCATCACCATGCCCACCCACAGCGCTGCGAAGTGATACCAGCGCCATGTGCGCTGCGCGGTGCCGGTCGGCGCGAGGTCGTCGTTGTAAAGACTGCTGCCTTGCGCGCCGGCCGCGAAGTGCGGGTCGGCGGGTTGCGCGGTCTGCTTCATCGAAAGATCTCCACTTGATCGTAAAAGCCCGCGCGGCTTCTTCGGCGCGTCGGGCGTTGAAGGAACCAGCCGTGACGAATCGCTCTGTATTTCAGGCTGCTTTCGCTGCGTGCGCCGGCTCTGCGCTTGCGCCCGCTTCGTGTGGCTCGCTCTGCGCCGCATTCACGCGCGCCGGATTGTTCGGATGCGTCGTCCAGTTCGCGTACTCGCCGTTGTCCACGCGCTCCATCGTGATGCATTGTTCGACCGGACACACGTGCATGCACAGATTGCAGCCCACACATTCGGAGTCCACCACTTCAAAATGCCGAACGCCATCTTTTTCTTTCATGATGGCCTGATGCGCGGTGTCTTCGCATGCGACATGGCACAGCCCGCATTGAATGCACTTGTCCTGATCGATGCGTGCCTTGATGCTGTAGTTCAGATTCAGATACTTCCAGTCGGTGACGTTGGGCACGGCCCGACCGCGAATATCGTCCAATGTCGCGTAGCCCTTTTCGTCCATCCAGTTGGAGAGGCCGTCCGCGAGATCACTGACGATACGAAAGCCGTAGTGCATGGCCGCGGTGCAAACCTGCACGCTGCCTGCGCCCAGCACCATGAATTCGGCCGCATCGCGCCATGTCGAAATACCCCCTATGCCTGAAATGGGCAGGTTCGGCGTTTGTTCGTCGCGCGCGATTTCCGCGACCATGTTCAACGCGATCGGCTTTACCGCCGGGCCGCAATAGCCGCCGTGCGTGCCCTTGCCGTCGACCATCGGCAACGGCGACATGGCGTCGAGATCCACAGCGACGATCGAGTTGATCGTATTGATCAACGACACGCCGTCCGCACCGCCCTTGTACGCTGCACGCGAACCGAGGCGAATATCGGTGATGTTCGGCGTGAGCTTCACGAGGCACGGCAGCCTCGTGCCCTCCTTCACCCAGCGCGTGACCATTTCGATGTACTCGGGCACCTGGCCGACCGCCGAACCCATCCCACGTTCGCTCATGCCGTGGGGGCAGCCGAAATTCAATTCGACTGCATCGGCCCCGGTATCTTCGACAAGCGGAAGAATCCACTTCCAGTCGCGCTCGTTGCACGGCACCATCAGCGAGACGATCATGGCTCGCTCGGGCCAGTCACGCTTCACTTGCGCGATCTCGCGCAGATTCACGTCCAGCGGACGGTCGGTAATCAACTCGATATTGTTGAGCCCCGCGATGCGCTGGCCGTTCCATTGCACCGCGCCGTAACGCGAACTCACGTTGACCACGTGCGGGTCGAGGCCGAGCGTTTTCCACACCACGCCGCCCCAGCCTGCTTCGAACGCGCGGTTCACGTTGTAGGCTTTGTCGGTCGGCGGCGCGGAAGCGAGCCAGAAGGGATTCGGCGAAGTAATGCCGGCAATCGTACAGCGCAGATCGGCCATGTTCGGCTCCTTGGGGACGGCTGTTTTTGTGCGATTCGTTTGACGCAGTCAGCTGTGCTAAGCGGCCTTTATGGCGGTCCGGGCAAACTGCGCATGGATGGCTTCGGCGGCGAGCTTGCCGTCCTGCACAGCCTGCACCGTCAGATCGACGCCGCCCGTCGCCGCGCAATCGCCACCGGCCCACACGCCGGCCAGCGACGTTTGCCCGCTTGAATCCACGGCGATGCGGCTGCCGTCGAGCGTCAACAGTTCGCGTTCCATGCCTACCGCCACGAGCGTCTGGCCGATTGCCTTCAGCACCATGTCCGCTTCGATCACGAGGCGCTCGGCGTCGCCGGTGCTTAACGTTCGTTCGAACTCAACGCCCGTCACCACGCCGCCCTCGCCGATCAACCGGACAGGCGTTGCGTGCGTGACGAGCATGACGCCGTTGGTCTGCGCGAAGTCGCGTTCGGCCCACGTCGCGCTCATCGATTCGACGCCGCGCCGATACACCATCGTCACCGACGTCGCGCCGAGCTTGCGGCTTTGCACGGCCGCATCCACGGCCGTATTGCCGCCGCCGATCACAACCACGCGGCGGCCTACCGGCACCGTGCCGAAGTCGCGCGCGCTGCGAATCTGCTCGATGAAATCGACTGCGTTCATCACCCCGCCCAGGTCTTCGCCCGCCATGGCGAGCGCGCGCACGCCGGTGAGGCCAATACCCAGAAACACCGCGTCGTATTGCTTGCGCAACGCGTCGAGTTGCACATCGCGGCCGAGCGCCATGCCGCGCCTGATCTCTATCCCGCCGACCGAGCACAGCCACTCCACTTCGCGCTGCGCGAAATCGTCGACTGTCTTGTAAGCCGCGATGCCGTATTCGTTGAGGCCGCCCGCTTTTTCGTGGGCGTCGTAGATCGTCACGTTGTGTCCGGCCAGCGCGAGACGATGCGCGCAGGCGAGTCCCGCCGGGCCGGCGCCAATCACCGCAACATGCCGGCCGGTTTCGGGTGCGCGCGAAAACAGCGCTTCACCGCGCGCCATCGCCCAATCGGTGGCATGGCGTTGCAGCGCGCCGATCGCGACCGGCTTCGCGTCCTGATGGTTGCGCACGCAAGCACCTTCGCAAAGAATCTCGGTCGGGCACACGCGTGCGCACATGCCGCCGAGCGGATTGGCCGACAGAATATCCACGGCCGCGCCCTTCAGGTTGCCGTTGCCGATCTTGCGGATAAAGCCGGGTATGTCGATCTGCGTCGGGCACGCGTTCACACACGGCGCGTCGTAGCAGTAGTGGCAGCGGCTCGCCGCCGCCGCGGCGGCGGTCGCGTCGAGCAACGGTGCAATGTCGGAGAACTCGCAGGCGAGCTGTTCGGGCGACAGGCGCTGCGCGGCGATGTCGCCGGTTTGCTTGATGGCCATACACGTTCCTTCTGTCGATGTGAGGACGCCGCCGTGCGTCGGCTCTCGCGCGAGCGAGACCGGCACGGCATTTTTCCGGCACTGCGCTAAAACGTTAGATGTACTAGGCGACCGGCTCGCTTGCGCGCTCCAGCATGGCGTGCAGCAGTACGTTCGCGCCTGCCTCGATCCATTCGAAGGTGGCATCCTCGATTTCGTTATGGCTGATGCCGTCGACGCACGGCACGAACACCATCGAGGTCGGCGCGACCTGCGCGAGATAACACGCGTCGTGCCCCGCACCCGAGACCATGTTGCGATGCGAGTACCCAAACCGCTCGGCCGCCGCGAGCACGGACTTCACGCAGGCTTCGTCGAACGCAACCGGCGCGTAGTAAAAAATCTGCTCCAACTCGGTTTCAAGCCCAATGCCGCCCGCAATTCGCGCAACGCCCTCACGCAACGCCGCATCCATTTTTGCGAGCACCGCATCGTCCGGATGACGGAAGTCGACGGTAAAGAACACACGGCCCGGAATCACGTTGCGCGAGTTGGGGTGCACCTGCAGCATGCCGACCGTCGCGCAGGCGAGCGGCGCATGGTCGAGCCCAATACGATTGACGAGATCCACGACGCGCGCAGCACCGAGCAGCGCATCGCGCCGCCGCGGCATCGGCGTCGGGCCCGCATGCGCCTCCTGGCCCGTCAGCGTGATCTCGTACCAGCGCTGGCCTTGTGCGTCGGTGACCACGCCAATGGTTTTCTGCTCGGCTTCGAGAATCGGTCCCTGCTCGATGTGCAGTTCGAACGCCGCATGCAACTTGCGTCCGCCGCAGCGCACATCGCCTGCATAGCCGATGCGCTGCAACTCTTCACCGATCGTCTTGCCGTCCACATCTTTGCGCGACAAACCGTAGTCGAGCGAAAACACCCCCGCGAACACGCCGGAAGCCACCATGGCCGGCGCAAAGCGCGAGCCTTCCTCATTGGTCCAGATCACCACTTCGACGGGATGCTCGGTTTCGATGCCATGGTCGTTCAGACTGCGAATCACTTCGAGCCCGCCCAGCACGCCGTAAATGCCGTCGAAGCGGCCGCCTGTCGGCTGCGAGTCGGCGTGCGAGCCGGTCATGACCGGCAATGCGTCGGGATTGCGCCCCGCGCGACGCATGAAGACGTTGCCCATCTGATCGACACTGACCGCACAGCCCGCTTCCTTCGCCCAACTAACTATCAGATCGCGCCCTTCCTTGTCGAGATCCGTCAGCGCAAGGCGGCATACGCCGCCTTTGGGCGTTGCGCCGATCCTGGCCATCGTCATCAGGCTGTCCCATAGCCGCTTGCCGTCGACCCGGATCGACGTAACGTCTTGCGCGCTCCCCGGCAGGTTGTCCTTCGGGCTCTTCAGCGCTTCAGTAACCGCGTTCATTCGTCTCGCTCCTTTCGGTGAACCGACATGAAACTGGTGCATGGGCGGCGGCTTTTGGGGCGTGTCCGCACGGCGGCGGTGCACGTTCGATACGCCAGGCCGCCTCAGATAGCAAGGGCAAACCCTGATGCATCTCCCGCCCTTTCAATCCTGTCCAGTTGGACAGGTTGTAGACGATTAACACCGCCAAATCAATGCTTTTCGCACGAACGCAATGAGAGCGAGAAGCGTGCCATTGCATTGCAGCACTGCCTGGCCTCGCGCAAGAAATACGCGTGTGAGCTCGCCGTCGAGCGACTAGAATGAAGCGCGACGCGGCACACATGCCGCTGAAGGCGAACATGAGAGACGACGACGTGGCTGCGGGCATCACCGAAAACGACGAAACGCGCGCGCCTTTGCGGCGGCGCAAGGCGCACATTCGCGAGTCGAACGAAGCCCATCTTCTGGCGTGCGCCGAGGCGGTTTTCGCCGAGCGCGGACTGGACGGCGCGAGCACGGCGATGATCGCCGAGCGCGCAGGCTTACCGAAAGCCAACGTCCACTACTACTTCCCGACCAAACTCGCGCTTTACCGGCGAGTACTCGAAGACCTGTTCGAGGACTGGTATCGCGCGGCCGATACCTTTGAATGCAGCGACGATCCCGTCGAAGCCATCGGCGGATATGTGCGCGCAAAGATGGAGCTGTCGCGGCGGCGTCCGCTCGGATCGAAAGTGTGGGCGAGCGAGATCATCCACGGCGCGGAGCATATGGAAGACATCCTCATGCAGCGCGTCAAGCCGTGGCTCGACAGCCGCGTGAAAGTGATCGACGACTGGATTGCGCGAGGCCTGCTCGCCCCCGTGAATGCGCGCACGCTGATGTACATGATCTGGGCAACGACACAGCACTACGCCGATTTCGACGCGCAAATCCGCGCGCTGAAAGGCAAGCGCGCGCTGACGCAAAAATCGTTCGAGGCGACGACCGAAGAAGTCGTGGAACTGGTGATTCGCGCGTGCGGCGCGGTGTCGCCCACACAGCGCGAGCAAGGCGCCGATCCTTCGCGTTAGAAATGTGCGCGGCGCCGCGTCAATACGTTTCCAGATGCAGGCGCCCTTCCTTTTTCAGTCTCGCCCAGAGCGCCTCCCAATCCATCTGATGCTGCTCGGCGATCTCCTTGAGCGCTTGCAGCACACCGTCTTCCATGCCCTTCAGGCCGCACACATAGATGTGCGTGTTGTCGTCCTTCAACATATGCGCGACGTCGACCGCGCGTTCGCGCATGGCGTCCTGCACATAGCGCCTCGGCTGCCCCGGTGTGCGCGAGAACGCCAGATTGGTGTCGATAAAGTCTTTCGGCAGATTAGTTAGCGGACCGAAGTACGGCAATTCTTCTTTGGTGCGCGCCCCGAAGAACAGCATCAGTTTTCCGGTCGCGCCTTTCAGGCGGCGCCGCCGCCGGTACTCGGTCATCGCCCGCATCGGCGCGGAGCCTGTGCCCGTGCAGATCATCAGCAGATGCGAGTTCGGATGGTTCGGCATCAGGAAGGTGCCGCCAAATGGGCCGATAACCGTGACCACGTCGCCCTTTTTCAGGTCGCACAGATAGTTCGAGCAGACGCCGTCGATCGAGTCGCCATGCTGTTCGGACACACGCTTCACAGTCAGCGAAACGTTGTTGTAGCCGGGCCGCTCGCCGTCGCGCGGACTCGCAATCGAATACTGACGCGCGTGATGCGGACGACCGTCGGCGGTCGCGCCCGGCGGCAGCACGCCGATCGACTGCCCTTCGAGCACGGGAAACGGCATCGAGCCGAAGTCCAGCACGATGTGATGGATATCGCTTTGCGTCGACGCGTCGGTCAGCCGATAGTTGCCGACCACGGTCGCAGTGGTCGGCGCCTTATGCGTATAGAGGTTCACGTACGGTTTGGCGGCGGACCACGGCGGCACGACGGAGCCGCGTACCGTGTCGACTTCAACCCCGCTTGCATTCGCTGAGGTGTCCGCGCTCGTGTCGGCGGCAACGGAGGATTCGTCGGCACTGGCCACGGCCATCGTGTTCTGCTCCGGCAGCACGTCCCATGTGAACTGTTCCTCGATCGGGTACGCGTCGGCCTTCAGCACCGTGCGCCAGTTGTCGATCGCGCCTGTCGGACACGGCGGCACGCACGCCATGCAGCCGTTGCAAACATCCGCCCTCACCACGTAGTTGTTTTCGTCGTGCGTGATCGCGTCGATCGGACAGGTCTCTTCGCAGGTATTGCAGCGAATGCAGATCTCCGGATCGATCAGATGCTGCCTGAGAACCTCGATCGACACTGGGCCGTTCATGACTTCCTCCACCATGTAGTGCTTTGTAAGCGCGCCGCGCGCGCTTCGTTGCTTCGAGCCGCCGTCCGCCCTCGTTCAGTTTCGCTTAGTTAAAGCGCACGTATTCGAAATCCACTGGCTGACGGTTCACGCCCATCGCGGGCGGCGCAATCCAGTTCGCGAACTTGCCGGGCTCGACCACGCGGCCCATCAGCGACGCGACGAATGCGCGGTCTTCCGGCGTGGCGAGCCACTTGCTTTCGTTGGCGGCCCACTCCGCTTCGCTCACGACGCGTCCGTCCGGCGAGACACGTGTGCCCGCGAACGTGCCGATCTGGCGGTTGAAGGCTTTATGCGGCACGGTCATGCGAAAGTCGATGCCGGCCTTCTCGAGCACCTTGTTCCAGCGCCCCACGCCCGCCACCGAATCCTTGATGTAATCGTCGCGCAGCACTTCGTTCATCGCGTTGAGCATGGGCACTTCGCGCTCCACCAGCTTGCCGTCCTGCACGTCGAGCAACTTGTAGCTTTGCCCGTTCAATTGATGATCGTCGTCGCGCTTGCTTTCTTCGTAGCGGCCTTTCAGGCCCGAGCTGTAGAACGTCGCCGCGTTCGACGAATGATCGGCGCCGAACAGGTCGATTGTCACCGAGTAATGGAAGTTCAGATAGCGCTGGATGGTCGGCAAATCGATCACGCCCGCTGCGCGAATCCTGGTGACGTCGTCGGTGCCGAGTTCGTTCATCACCTGGGCGGTGCGCTGAATCACGCGGGACACGCCCGACTCACCCACGAACATGTGGTGCGCTTCTTCCGTCAACATAAACTTCGTGGTGCGCGCGAGCGGGTCGAAGCCGGACTCCGCCAGTGCGGAGAGCTGGAACTTGCCGTCGCGGTCGGTGAAATACGTGAACATGTAGAACGCGAGCCAGTCCGGCGTTTTCTCGTTGAACGCGCCGAGAATGCGAGGATTGTCGTCGTCGCCGGAGCGTCGGCCCAGCAATGCTTCGGCCTCCTCGCGACCGTCCCGTCCGAAGTAACGATGCAGCAGATACACCATGGCCCACAGGTGCCGGCCTTCTTCCACGTTGACCTGAAACAGGTTGCGCAGGTCGTACATGGAAGGCGCGGTGAGGCCAAGGTGCCGTTGCTGCTCGACCGAAGCGGGCTCGGTATCGCCTTGCGTCACGATAATGCGCCGCAGATTCGCGCGATGTTCGCCGGGCACGTCCTGCCACGCAGCCTCGCCCTTGTGCTCGCCGAAATGGATCTTGCGATCCTGCTCGCCCGGCGTGAGGAAAATGCCCCAACGGTAATCGGGCATCTTGACATGATCGAAGTGGGCCCAGCCGCCCGCATCCACGCTCACTGCCGTGCGCAGATACACGTCGTAGCCATGCGAGCCTTCCGGTCCCATGTCGCCCCACCAGGACAGGAAGTTCGGCTGCCATTGTTCGAGCGCGCGCTGCAGCGTGCGGTCGTCGGCGAGGTTGACGTTGTTCGGAATCTTTTCGCTGTAGTTGATGGTCGACATGGTCGGTTCCTTGCAATGCTGAAGGTGAGAGGCGCGTATCGGGCGCAGGGTCGCTTTGCAGCGGGCGTCAAACCCGCGAGACGTCGAATTGCGCCTTGCTGCCCTTGCCGTACACCTTGAGCGCACCCTTCTCGCCCACAGCGTTCGGCCGGTTGAAGATCCAGTTCTGCCATGCGGTGAGACGGCCGAAAATGCGCGTCTCCATCGTTTCGGGCCCGTTGAAACGCAGGTTCGCCTCGAGCCCCGTCAATGCGTCCGGCGACATGGCTGCGCGTTCCTCCAAGGCGATGCGGATTTCGTCGGTCCAGTCGATGTCGTCGGGCGCCGCCGTGACGAGTCCGAGACGCTCCGCTTCGACGGGCTTGATCGGCTGACCGATGCGCGAACGCGCGGCGTCGAGTGGTTCGGCCTCCTCATAGAAGCGGCGCGCGAGCCGGGACTGATGCGTGACCATTGAATAAAGACCGAAGTTGACTTCCGACAGCGTGATCGCCGGCTCCTCTTCTTCGTTGCTCGGCAATGCGGCCATGTACGAGCGGTCGGCGGCGAACGCCAGTTCCGCGAAGGTGCCGGCGAAACACGAGCCCGGTTCGATCAACGCGAAGAGTGATCGCGACGACACGTCGATGCGCGCCAGCGTGCGGCGCAAGAGGCCGATCGTTTCGCGCACGAACCAGTGGTCCTTGTGCTGCATCAACACCGCGTCCACGGCGAGCACGTTGCGCGCGTCGCCTTCGGTGCGGAACACCCAGGTGCCGACTTCGAGTTCGTTCGTGCGCAGCGAAAGAATCGCGTCGTCGAGTTCGCGAGCGAATCGCAGCGGCCACCAGTTCGCGCCTGCAGCGACGATTGCATCGACATCGGTGGGCTGTTCGCCTTGCGGCGCTCTGGCGGTGAAGGTCGCGATGCGCTTCGCGCGGTCGATCGTCACGTCGAGCGTGTGATAACCGAGGCCGTCTTCGCGATCGGTGCGCTCGATGCGCGTCAATGTCACGCCCTGCGCGTCGGACGGACGGTCGCTTCGTGCGGCGAGTTCGAGCGCCCGGGCCTGAATGGCCGCATCGAACTGATTGGGCTTCACCACTTCGTCGACGAGACGCCACGCCTTCGCACGCTCGCCGCGAATGCCTTCCACCACGGTGCAAAAGATGTCGGCGCGATCATGGCGCACCTTGCGCTTGTCAGTGACGCGCGTGAGACCGCCCGTGCCGGGCAGCACGCCGAGCAACGGCACTTCCGGCAGCGACACCGACGACGAGCGGTCGTCGACCAGATAGATTTCGTCGCAGGCGAGCGCGAGTTCATAACCGCCGCCTGCGCACGCACCATTTACCGCCGCGAGAAATTTGAGCCCCGAATAACGCGACGAGTCTTCGAGGCCGTTACGCGTTTCGTTGGTGAACTTGCAGAAATTGACCTTCCACGCATGCGACGACACACCGAGCATGAAGATATTCGCACCCGAGCAGAACACGCGGTCCTTCAGGCTCGTCACCACGACGGTTTTCACTTCCGGATGCTCGAAGCGGATGCGCTGAACAGCGTCGTGCAGTTCGATATCGACGCCAAGGTCGTAGGAATTGAGCTTCAGCTTGTAGCCGTCGCGGATGCCGCCGTCTTCCGCGATATCGATACCCAGCGTCGCGACGGGGCCGTTGAAACTCAGCTTCCAATGCTTGTACTGCGAGGGGTCGGTGCGGTAGTCGACCGGGGCGATGGCGGTTTCTGCTGTGGACATGGGCGTCTCCTGACTGGACGATGCAAGTTGTTTATAGAACAATAGTGCATCGTCACTTCCATGTAAAGCATTTTAATGCATGTTACCGCGTAAACCCCGATGCCCGAGTGCAGTTCAGCTAGCCGGCGCTTCGTCCGGCGACTCGGACGCGAGCCGCGCGGCCAGGCGATCGCGCAGTTGCAGATAGGCGTCGGCCAACGTTTTCTCGCTGGTGTCGAACGTCATGTCGGCACGGCCGTACAGCTCGCTGCGGCCCGCGAGAATCCGCTTCAGGTCGTCCATCGCCTCCTTGTTGCCGGACATGGGGCGCAAATCGCCTTGGGCGACGACCCGGCGCATGTGCTCTTCCGGCGCCGCCTGCAGCCACACGGTGAAGCAGTGCGACAACAGCGCGTTGAAGGTGCCGGACTCCGACACGAGGCCGCCCGGCGATGCAATGACCGCGCGCTCGTGCTCCTGTATGACCGCCTCCAGCGCCCGGTGCTCGTAGCGCCGGTAAGCGCTTGCGCCGTACAGCGAGTGAATCTCCGCGGGCGGGCATCCGGCGAGCTGCTCGATCACCCGCGTGAGCTCGACGAACGGCACCTTGCGCTCCTGCGCGAGCATCCGGCCGAGCGTGGATTTGCCTGCGCCGCGCAGCCCGATCAGCGCGATCCGGTCCTTGCGATGCGGGTCGCGCGGCGCCTGCGCGAACATCTCGGCAAGCGCCATGCGCGCACGCTGCAACGCCGCCTGATCGCGCCCATGCAGCAGTTCGCGAATCAGCAGCCATTCGGCCGAAGCCGTCGTCTCATCGCCGATCACTTCGGCGAGCGGGCAGTTCAAGGTTGCCGCGATCTGCCGCAACACGAGAACCGAGGCATTGCCGACCCCCGACTCCAGATTCGCGAGATGCCGCTCGGAGAGGCCGGTCTCCGCGGCCAGCGTCTTGCGCGTCATGCCGCGCCGCGCGCGCAACAGCCGCACGCGCTCGCCCATCGCCGTGAGGAACGGGTCGCGCTCCTCCCGCTCGCCGGTGCGCTCGGCCCGCTCCGGGCGACCCGCTTGCTCATCGACCGCGTGAGGCGATGGCGGGCTGGACGGCAGCTCGGTGTAATTCCGGTTCATATTCTATACCTCCCAAACCACAATACATGTACTATAGTGCTTGACACACACCCTGTGAACGGTTAATTTTCGCCCAACATTGATCTATATACAAAGACTGCCGCGATTTTTCGCGCGGCATCACGGAGACCGCGTAGCGCGTCACATGCATTAACGTGCGTGCGCACAGCCCGGAGGCTTGCATGTCCCCAACCCATTTTCAGCGGCTGATAGCCGATGTCACCGCCCAGCTGCCCGGCCGGCCGCTGGACGCCGAACTCGCCGCCTGGCTTAACAGCACCTATGCCGCCCACAGCCCGGCCTTTCGCGATCTGGTCGACGCCTGCCGCGCCGGCGTCGCCGAAGGCTGGCTGTGCAACCGCGAGGCCGGCGGCATTCGCTATGGCCGCATTTTCAAGGCGCTGCCGGACACACACGGCTTTTCCGTCGACGTGGTCCACATGAAGGACATAGCCGGCCCGCATCACGTTCATCCGCATGGCGAGATCGATCTCATCATGCCGCTGACCGAAGGCGCGACTTTCGACGGCCACCCGGCGGGCTGGTGCGTCTACGGGCCGGGGTCCGCGCATCGCCCGACCGTGGCGAACGGCGAGGCACTCGTGCTTTATCTCCTGCCGCAAGGCGCAATCGAATTTACCGCTGCGTGAGCACTGTCATGGCCGAACTGTTGAAGAACCACGTCGCGGGCGAATGGGTCGCGGGCGCCGGAGCAGGCGTCACGCTGCGCGACCCGGTGACGGGAGAAGCGCTCGCGCGCGTGTCGAGCGAGGGACTCGACCTCGCGAACGCCTTCCGTTTCGCACGCGAAGAAGCCGGCGCGGCACTTCGCGAACTGACCTATGCACAGCGCGCTGCTCGCCTTGCCGATCTCGTCAAGCTGCTGCAAGGCAAGCGCGACGACTACTACGCCATCGCCCTCGCCAACTCGGGCACGACGCGCAACGATTCAGCGGTCGATATCGACGGCGGCATTTTCACGCTGTCTTACTACGCGAAGCTCGGCGCGGCGCTCGGCGACGTGCATGCGCTGCGCGACGGCCACCGAGGCGCGCTCAGCAAAGATCAATCGTTCAGCGCGCAGCATGTGCTGACGCCGACGCGCGGCGTCGCGCTATTCATCAACGCGTTCAACTTCCCCTCGTGGGGCTTGTGGGAAAAAGCGGCGCCCGCGCTGCTTTCGGGCGTGCCCGTTATCGTGAAGCCTGCCACTGCGACGGCGTGGCTCACGCAGCGCATGGTCGCCGATGTGGTCGACGCAGGCATTCTGCCGCGCGGCGCGCTCTCAGTGATCTGCGGCGGCTCTGCGGGCCTGCTCGATCAGATCCAATCATTCGATGTCGTGTCCTTCACCGGCTCGGCGGAGACGGCCGCGACCTTGCGCGCGCATCCGGCCTTCGTCGCGCGCGGAGCGCGGCTCAATGTCGAGGCGGACAGCCTGAACAGCGCGATTCTCTGCGCCGATGCCACGCCGGACACGCCTGCGTTCCAACTGTTCATCAGCGAAGTCGTGCGCGAAATGACCGTGAAATCCGGACAAAAATGCACCGCGATCCGGCGCGCGTTCGTGCCGGACACGGCGCTCGAGGCTGTGGTCGATGCGCTCAAAGCGAAGCTGAGCAAAGTTACCGTCGGCAATCCGCGCAACGACGCCGTGCGCATGGGCTCGCTCGTGAGCCGGGCGCAATGCGAGAACGTGCTGGCAGGAATCGCCGCCTTGCGCGAGGAAGCGGTGCTCGCGTATGACGGCTCGTCAGCAGCCCTTATCGATGCGGACGCAACAATCGCGGCTTGCGTGGCCCCGCATCTGTTCGTCGTCAACGATCCAGATAGCGCGACCTTGTTGCATGACCTCGAAGTATTCGGCCCCGTGGCGAGCGTCGCGCCGTATCGCGTCGCGAGCAATGCCGGTAGTCTGCCCGAAGCGCATGCAGTTGCCCTTGCGCGACGCGGGCACGGCTCGCTCGTCGCGTCGATCTATTCGAACGACGACGCACATCTCGGCAGGCTGGCGCTCGAACTCGCCGATTCGCATGGCCGCGTGCATGCGGTGTCGCCGTCCGTGCAGCAAAGCCAGACAGGCCACGGCAATGTGATGCCGATGTCGCTGCACGGCGGACCGGGACGCGCGGGCGGAGGCGAAGAACTCGGCGGTCTGCGCGCACTCGGCTTTTATCACCGGCGTGCCGCGGTTCAGGCGTCGGCAGCTGCGCTCGAAGCACTCGGCCACGTCACTTCTTTGCCCGCGGCCTGACGATGTCCGCTACGTCTGCAATAACCGCCAGGAAGCACGAGATGAGCGCCCTCTAACGCACCAGCGCACCAGCGCACCAGCGCACGCAAGCATTGAGCGGATCATGAGCACATAACAGCCGGACCGCCCCCACTCGATGGAGGAGACATATGGAAGCCCTGTTCGAACCGGCTGCAAGCCAACCCGCCGTAACGGCCGAGCCGCCGCCCGCGCGCTTCAATTTCGCGGCTCATCTGTTTGCATTGAACGCGTCGCGCGCCGCCAAAGCCGCTTATATCGACGATAGCGGGACGACCACCTACGGCGAACTCGAGGAACGCTCGCGGCGCTTCGCGACTGCATTGCGCGACTTGGGAGTGCATCCTGAGGAGCGCGTGCTGCTTGTCATGCAGGACAGCGTTGCACTGCCGATCGCTTTTCTCGGCGCGCTGTATGCCGGCGTGGTGCCGGTGGTGGCGAACACGCTGCTCACGCCCGCGGACTATGTTTATATGCTCACGCACAGTCATGCGCGCGCGGTGATCGCGTCGCGCGCGCTCGCGGTGCATGTCACGCAAGCCATGGAGACGGCCGAGCACGACGGCTGCCAGCTTATCGTTTCCAGACGCGCATCGGCCGCAGTAGAAGACACTCCGCTCGCCGCGCCCGTGTTCGAAGACCTCGTCGATGCCGCGGAGCCTGCCGCCAGGCCCGCTGCAACCGGCAGCGACGACATCGCGTTCTGGCTGTATTCGTCGGGCTCGACCGGCAAACCGAAGGGCACGGTGCATACGCACGCCAATCTCTACTGGACTGCGGAGCTCTATGCGAAGCCAGTGCTCGGCATCGTCGAGAACGATGTGGTGTTTTCCGCGGCCAAGCTGTTCTTTGCCTACGGTCTCGGCAACGCGTTGACGTTCCCGCTCTCGGTCGGCGCCACTGCGATTCTGATGGCGGAGCGCCCTACCGCCGACGCTGTCTTCGCACGTCTCACGCGCCATCGGCCGACCGTTTTCTACGGCGTGCCGACGCTCTACGCGAGCATGCTCGTCTCGCCGAATCTGCCCGCGCGCGAGGACGTCGCGATGCGCATTTGCACGTCGGCGGGCGAAGCCTTGCCGCGCGAAATCGGCGAGCGCTTTACGAAGCACTTCGGCTGCGAAATTCTCGACGGCATCGGCTCCACGGAAATGCTGCATATCTTCCTGTCGAATCGCGCGGGCGCGGTCGAATACGGTACGACGGGGCGCCCTGTGCCCGGCTACGAGGTCGAGCTGCGCGACGAGAGCGGCCATGCGGTCGGCGACGGCGAAGTGGGCGACCTGTACATCAAAGGGCCCAGCGCGGCCCTTATGTACTGGAGCAACCGCGAAAAGTCGCGCGCCACGTTTCTCGGCGAATGGATCCGCAGTGGAGACAAATACTGTCGCCTGCCGAATGGCTGCTATGTTTATGCGGGCCGCAGCGACGATATGCTGAAGGTCAGCGGCCAATACGTATCGCCGGTCGAAGTGGAAATGGTGCTGGTCCAGCACGACGCGGTGCTCGAGGCCGCAGTCGTGGGCGTCGATCACGGCGGTCTCGTCAAGACGCGTGCGTTCGTCGTGTTAAAGCGCGAGTTCGCCGGGTCTGAGATACTGGAGGACGAATTGAAGGCCTTCGTGAAGGAACGGCTCGCGCCGCATAAATATCCGCGCGACATCGTGTTCGTCGACGATTTGCCGAAAACCGCCACCGGCAAGATTCAGCGCTTCAAGCTGCGCGAACTATCATAAGGTGATACATGCAGAGCCCCGCCGTCGGCAGGCCGACCCTCCATTTCGCCGAGTTGCCTGGAAGCGCTTCGCGCGAGCCGCTGCGCATCGAATACCGTTGGCTCAACCCCGCGGCGGCCGGTGCGCCACTGGCGGTCTTTCTACACGAAGGACTCGGCTCGACCGCCATGTGGCGCGACTGGCCACAAGCGTTATGCGAGCGACTCGGCCTGCGTGGGCTCGTGTATTCGCGCCCCGGATACGGCTGGTCGACACCGCGTGAGCATCACGTCAAATGGCCGGTGGATTTCATGACGGACCAGGCGCGCGATATTCTGCCGGCGCTTCTGGACGCGCTCAGCGTCGACATGCATGAACGCCGGCGCATGTGGGTGATCGGCCATAGCGACGGCGGCTCCATCGCGCTGCTCTATGCGGCGCTCTTTCCTGGCGCGCTTGCGGGTGCGGTGGCCATCGCGCCGCATCTGTTCGTCGAAGACCTGTCGGTGCAAAGCATCGCGCAAACGAAAGTGCTTTACGAAACGACTGATCTGCGCAACAAGCTCTCGCGCTACCACGCGGACGTCGATTCTGCTTTCTACGGCTGGAACGATGTCTGGTTGAATCCGGCGTTCCGGCAGTGGTCGATTGCAGAGCAACTCGCGTCGATCGACAAACCGCTGCTCGCCGTGCAAGGCTATGACGACAACTACGGCACCATGGCGCAGATCGACACGATTGCGCGGTACGTCGCGCATGCGCAGCTCGCGAAGCTCGAGGCTTGTGGACATTCGCCGCATCGCGACGCCCCGGATCGACTGAACGACGTTATTGCGGCGTTCGTGTCGCGGCATGTCTAGCCGCAAACTCTCCCATCCCCAACAATTCCCCAATCCTCATCAATTCCTCAAATTTCCAAAACTTCACAAAAGTTACACAGGTAAGCGGATATTCTTTTTGCACCGCTGACCTGGGCATGCCGATGCCCGCGCGTTTCCCGTGCAGGAGAAATCGCCATGTCCTTTGTGTGGAAGCCGTGCATTGCCTCGCATGCCAAACGTTTGGCGATAGCGCTCATGACGCTGCCGCTGTGCGCACTGCTCGGCGCATGCGGCAACGACGACGCGAAGGCGCCTGAACCAGGCCAGCCTGGCCTCGTCGACAACAGCAACACCGGTGGCAACGCAAATGGCAGCCCCGGCGCCCTATCGGCCAATCCGTCTTCCGTAGCGCCCGAGCCCGCCGCCGTCACGATTCAAAGCCCTGCACTACCCGCATCAAACGCCGACCCGGCATTGTCCGCAGCCGCTTCGGCGCCGCTCGCCACACCTGTTGTCCATACCGTTGATTGAGTTCCGCGCTTCACGCAACGCGCGGCTCAGGGTCGCGCGCCGCGGGGAGTGTTCCCCCTCGAAGACCTGAAGGCTCATACCATGACCTCAAAAAATCGCCGTGATTTTCTACGCTCGGCCGCGCAGGCGGCAGGTTCCTTCACCGCGTTGAGCATGCTGCCGGCCGGCATCCGCAACGCACTCGCCATTCCGGCCAACAGCAAGACGGGCACGATCCGCGACGTCGAGCACATTGTCGTGCTGATGCAGGAAAACCGCTCGTTCGACCACTACTTCGGCACGCTGCGCGGCGTGCGCGGTTTCGGCGATACGCGCGCGATCAATCTGCCGAACGGCAAGCCGGTCTGGTATCAGCCGCTCGCCGCCGATGCCGGCTACGTGCTGCCGTTTCGTCCCAGCGCGCCGAACCTCGGCCTGCAATTCCTGCAAGACCTCGCGCACGACTGGAACACCACACACGCCGCCTGGAACGGCGGCCGCTATGATCAATGGGTGCCCGCCAAAAGCGCGACCACGATGGCCTACCTCACGCGCGAGGACATTCCGTTTCACTACCAGCTCGCCGACGCGTTCACGATCTGCGACGCGTATCACTGCTCGCTGATGGGCCCGACCGATCCGAACCGCTACTACATGTGGGCGGGCGGCGTGGGTAACGACGGCACGGGCGGCGGTCCGGTGATCGACAATTCGGAGCTCGGCTACGGCTGGTCGACGTACCCGGAAGTACTGCAAAACGCCGGCATTTCGTGGAAGATCTATCAGGACGTCGGCACGGGTCTCGATGCGAACGGTTCGTGGGGCTGGACCCAGAACGCGTACATCGGCAATTACGGCGATAACTCGCTCCTTTATTTCAACCAGTACCGCAACGCGCAGCCGGGAAATCCGCTGTACGACAATGCGCGCACCGGCACGAATGCCTTGAAGGGCGACGGCTATTTCGACATCCTCAAGCGCGACGTGCAGAACAACGCGCTGCCGCAAGTCTCGTGGATCGTCGCACCGGAAGCCTATTCCGAGCACCCCAACTGGCCGGCGAATTATGGCGCGTGGTACATCGACCAGGTTTTGCAGATTCTGACCTCGAATCCGGATGTCTGGAGCAAGACCGTACTCCTCATCAATTACGACGAGAACGACGGTTTCTTCGACCATATGGTGCCGCCGTGCGCGCCCAGCTCCAGCGCGAACGGCCTGTCCACCGTCGACACGGTCAACGAGATCTATCCGGGCGACGCAAAGAACGTCGCCGCGCCGTACGGCCTCGGCCCGCGCGTGCCCATGCTCGTCGTCTCGCCGTGGTCGAAAGGCGGCTACGTGTGCTCGCAGGTGTTCGACCATACGTCCGTGATCCGCTTTATCGAACAACGCTTCGGCGAGCAGCACAATCTTGGCGAGTCGAACATTTCGCCATGGCGTCGTGCGGTGTGCGGCGATCTGACTTCGGCATTCAACTTCAGCAATCCGAACGATGCGTTCCCCACACTACCGAGCACGAGCGGCTATGTGCCCGCGGATAAGAACCGTCATCCCGACTATGTGCCGTTGCCGCCTGCGATTCAGGCGGTGCCGCGTCAGGAACCGGGCGTACGCCCCGCTCGCGCGCTGCCGTATGAGCTCTTCGTGCGCGTACACGGCGAAGGCGCGGAGAAAACCGTGACGCTGCGCTTCGTCAACACGGGCAACGCGGGTGCGGTATTTCAGGTCTATCGCGCGAATAGTCCCGACGCGCCGTGCACCTACACCGTGGAAGCCGGCAAGCGCCTGCAGGACGAGTTCGCGCTGAACGCAGACGGCACCTACGATTTCACCGTGCATGGTCCGAACGGATTCTTGCGCCGCTTTACGGGGCGGCCGGTTGCTCGCAGCTGGTGGAACGGCTCGGATATCGCGCGTCCGGAAGTGCTCGAAGGTTACGACGTCGCGAACGGCAATCTGCAATTGCGGCTCGAGAACGTGGGCAGTGCGCACTGCAAGTTCACCATCGTCAATGCGTACGACCCGAAGCATGCGATCAAGCGCGTGGTGCGCGGCGGCGATACGGACGAGCTTTATCTCGATCTTCGCAATGCGCACGGCTGGTATGACCTGGCGATCACGGTCGACACCGACCCGCTCTTCGCGCGCCGCTTTGCGGGCCATGTGGAGACGGGCAAGAGCAGCATGAGCGATCCTGCACTGGGCGCGTGATGGTCGACTGAATTTTCATGTTGTCATGCAACGGTCGCTGCGATAGACGCAGCGGCCGTTCTTTCATGCTGCCACGGTCGCGTTTTCTCGGAACGGATTGCAATCATCAGACGTATTGCAATCTCAGGAGCGTGCGCCAAGTCCCGCGTAAACAGGGAGAAACGCGAACTCAAGTCTTTGCGCACACGAGCCGTATACAGCGTGTGAGGCGCCCGCCTCATCGACCACGACTCATTGCTCATCCGAAAAACTCCCACCATGTTCTCTTCCATTCGCGCGCGGATCGTTGCGCTGTGCGTCGCCATCGTTGTCGTTGCGCTCGCAACTAATGCGGTTCTCAACTATCTCGTCGCCAATTCGTATAACGCCGATGCCATCGACAGCAGCCTGACCGCCGTCGAGAGCGGCCATGCGGCAGGTATCAGCGACTGGGTCGCGGCCAATAGCCAGATGATCGACTCGCTGCAGGACGCCGTGCTGCAACCGGACCCCTCGGCGGCGCTCAAGCAGATCGCCGCCGCCGGCAAGTTCACCAATGTCTATGTGGGCTACGCGGACAAAACGGCAAAGTTTTCCGACCCGACCGGCATTCCCGCCGACTACGATCCGACCGGGCGTCCGTGGTACAAGCAGGCTGCGGCGGCGGGCAAACCGGTGGCGACGCCGCCCTATGTCGACGTCGGCTCTGGCAAGCTCGTGGTCGCGTTCGCCGCGCCCGTGGTACGCGACGGCGCCGTCAAAGGCGTGGTCTCGGGCGACGTCGCGATGGACAGCGTGATCGCCAATGTGAAGTCGATTCATCCGACCCCCGCGAGCTTCGGCATGTTGATCGACTCGAGCGGTCAGATCGTCGCGCATCCGGATGCAAAGCTCACATTGAAGCCGGTGTCCGACCTGGTGACGGGGCTCGCGGGCGAGAAGCTCGCGGCGCTCTTTCACGCGGAACGTCCGATACAGATGCAAGTGAACGGCAGCGCCAAGTTGTTGCGCGCGCAACCGATTCCGGGCACCGACTGGTACGTGGTCGTCGCGCTGGACAAAGCCGAAGCCACCGCCGGCATGCGCTCGCTGCTGACCGCCTCGGTCATCGCGCTGGTGCTGATTGCCGGTATTGCAGCGGCGATCGTCGCCGCCGTCACCGCGGTCTCGTTCCAGCGCCTGTCGAAAGTGCGCGATGCCATGGACGACATCGGCTCCGGCGAAGGCGACCTGACGCAACGCCTGCCCGCCGTCGGCAACGATGAAGTCGCGCAGATCGCCCGCTCGTTCAACACGTTCATCGACAAACTGAGTCACGTCATGCGGCAGATTCGCGACGCGAGCGAATCGGTGCGTGTAGCATCGAATGAAATCGCCGCGGGCAACGTCGATTTGTCCGGCCGTACCGAATCGGCCGCGGCGAGCCTGCAGGAAACCGCGGCGTCGATGGAGGAGATCACGTCGACCGTCACGCAATCGGCGAGTGCCGCAAAGCAGGCGGACACGACGGCCGTATCGGCATCGCAGGTCGCGTCGCGCGGCGGCGCCGTGATTTCCGAAGTAATTACGACGATGGCCGAGATCCAGCACGCGTCGGTGAAGGTCTCGGACATCATCGGCGTGATCGACGGCATTGCATTCCAGACCAACATTCTTGCGCTGAACGCCGCGGTGGAAGCCGCGCGCGCCGGCGAACAGGGTCGCGGTTTCGCGGTCGTGGCGGGCGAAGTGCGCAGCCTCGCGCAGCGCAGCGCGCAGGCGGCGAAGGAAATCAAGGCGCTGATCGAAGCCACCGTCGCAAGCGTCACCTCGGGCTCGAGCCAGGTGCGCCAGGCCGGGGAAACGATGAGCGAGATCGTCAGCAACGTCGCGAACGTGACGACGATCATCTCCGAGATCACGCAAGCGGCCAACGAGCAGACGCGCGGCATTCAGGAAGTGAACCGCGCAGTGAGCCAGCTCGACGAAATGGTCCAGCAGAATGCGGCACTCGTCGAACAGTCGACGGCCGCCGCCGCCGCTTTGCAGACCCAGGCCGTGAGCCTTGCCGGCGCGGTCACCCAGTTCAAGCTGGACTAGAACGCCGGCGCACAACCGCCAGTCAAACGCAGCGCGCGGGCTTACGACTCGAAGTCGAGCCCACCGATCAGCGCGACGGGCTCCGCTTGCGTATGCGACGCAAAATCGAGTTCGCGCGCGTGACGCCAGGCCGCGAGCTTGCGCGGCAGCGCCGCCAGATAGCGGGCAAATCGCGCTTGCCCTTCGTCTTTCATCAGCCGCTCGATCTCGTCGCTGTCCCACGTCAGATACAGATTCAACGGATGCGCGTAGTGAGCAATATTCACGAGCGGCGCCGCGTGAATGTGGAGTCGCGTGGGACGGCCGGGACCGCCGTACGGCAGCACTTCGGTATGCACCGTCGTGGCAAAACACGCAGCGATGGCCTCGGCAATGCGAGGCGCGAACTCTTTGTCGAAACGGTCGGCAGTGTCTGGGCGCATCTGATTCTCCGGCGTGCTGCGCAATGCAGCGGAGCATCGTAGCACGCAGGGTGCGCGCCGGCGGGCGCACTTTCTGGCAGGCGCTATCCGACGCGCTTGCCTCTTTGCGCCCGAGCGTTGCGCCTGCGAATCACAAAACTGATGAGCGCGGCAAACGCAGCCGTCGCTGCATAACCGGCAAGGCGAATGGCCTGCTCGGCCGGCAGGCGCGCCATCAGCAGCGCCGCAACCGCGCTCGCGAGCACAGCGAGCATGATGAGCAAGGCAACGGTCCACTTCATTCTGGTCTCCCCTGACGTTTCGACGTGCTGCCGGACGGCGCGTCTGCGCTCTTGTTCACAGCATACTGGGGGCAGGCAGGCGGCGGCGCAATTGTCCATAACCCGCAAGCCGCGCCGAATACTCGCAGTAAACCGCGCCCGCCACCAGCCGAAACCCTGCGAAACCGCAAACTAGGCCGCGCCGCCTCTTCCGCTCGCGCGCGCCTGTTCGAGAATGAATTCGATGAACGTCGCCGCCGCCCGCGTGTGATGGCGGTTCGGCATGTACAGCATGTACATGTTCGTGCCGAAGATGCTCAGGCGCCACTCGTCGAGCGTCGTCACCACGTCGCCTCGTTTCAGATCGTCATGCACCACGTAGTCGGGCACGATGCCGACGCCGAGACCCGCCAGCACCGCCTGCCGCAGGAACAGAAAATTCTCGGAGATGATGGTCGGTTCGAGCAGCACCTCATGACGCTCGTCGTGCAGATAAGCGGCGACGCGCAATTGCCGCCCCACCACGGCTGCCGTGATCAGCGGCGCGGTGCGCAGATCGTCGAGCTGGACCGGCATGCCGTGGCTGTCGGCGAACGAACGCGAAGCGCAGGCAACGTAGCGCACGGACCCCATATCGCGCGCGACGAGATTTTGCGGCGGCTCGGACATGATCCGCACGGCGATGTCGACTTCGTCGCGCATCAGATCCTCCACGCGGTTCTCGAACAGCACATCCAGCACAATGCCGGGATAGCGCCGCTTGAATTCGATCAACCACTCGGACATGACGAGCTGGCCGTAACCGCTCGGCACACTTAAGCGCACGCGCCCTTGCAGGCTTCGCCCCAGCGTCGTCACCGATTCGCGCGCGGCGAGCAGCGCGTTCTGGATCGCGCGGCCGTGCTCGTATAACTGCAGACCGATCTCCGTGGGCTCGACGCGGCGCGTGGTGCGCCGAACGAGTTGCAAGCCGACCGAGCGCTCCAGCTGATTCAGGTGATAGCTCACGTTCGCGCGGCTCATTTTGAGTCGCCGCGCGGCTTCGCTCAGGTTGCCCGCGTCCAGGATTTCCACCAGGAGGGTCAGCGAATTGACGTCCACGAAAAGGCCTTTGTCAAAATTACTTTGACAGTCTGTCAACCGTTCATGTGATTGTCAATGAACCTTGACCGCTCCACAATCGGCAGCATTCGCGCGAAGCGGCATCGGCGCGCGCCGACTATCAGCCAGGAGACGACACGCATGACCCCTACCCCTTCAGTCGACGTCGTGACGCGCGAATTGCGCGGCAAGGTGCTGCTCGTGACGATCGACCACGCGCCCGTCAACGCCCTTTCCGCGGACGTGCGGCGCGGCCTGCTGGCCGCGATCGAAGCCGCGGACAGCGAGCGCGCGGTGGAAGCGGTGCTGCTCGTCGGCGCGGGCCGTAACTTCATCGCCGGTGCGGATATTCGCGAGTTCGGCAAACCGCCCGTGCCGCCCTCGCTGCCGGACGTGTGCAACCGCATCGAGGCGTGTACGAAGCCGGTCGTCGCGGCGATTCACGGCGCGGCGCTCGGCGGCGGTCTGGAAGTCGCGCTGGCGGCGCACTACCGGATTGCCGTCGAAGGCGCGAAGCTCGGGTTGCCCGAAGTGCAACTCGGCCTGCTGCCCGGCGCGGGCGGCACACAGCGCACGCCGCGCCTGATCGGCGCCGCGGCCGCACTCGATCTGATGTTGAGCGGCCGCCACGCGAGCGCGAAAGAAGCCCTCGCGCTAGGCCTCGTCGACCGGCTCGGCGCGAGCGGCGACATCCTCGCTGAGGGCCTCGCCTATGCGCACGCGCTGCTGGCCGCCCATGCAACAGCACGCCGCACGCGCGACGCCGCCGCATTGAGCGACCGCGCGGCCAGCCTCGCGGCGCTCGCCGCGGCGCGTACGGAAACGGAAAAAAAGTCGCGCGGTCTGTTTTCGCCGCTGAAGATCGTCGATGCCGTCGAGGCCGCCGTCACGCAGCCATTCGAAGAAGGTTTGCGCGTCGAACGTCAACTCTTTCTGCAATGTCTCGACAGCCCGCAACGCGCGGGCCTGGTGCACGCGTTTTTTGCCGAGCGTGAAGTGCTGAAAGCGCCCGAGACGCGCGATGCGAAACCGCGCGCACTCGCGGCAATCGGCGTAGTGGGCGGCGGCACGATGGGCGCCGGCATTGCGGTGGCGGTGCTGGACGCAGGTCTGCCCGTGACGATGATCGAGCGCGACGAGGCATCACTCGCGCGCGGCCGCGCGCACATCGAGAAGGTCTATGACGGACTGATCGCGAAGGGCCGCATGAGCGCGGAGAAGAAGGCCGAACTGATGGCGCGCTGGACCGGCAGCACGTCATACGAAGCACTCGCGAACGCCGACCTCGTGATCGAGGCCGTGTTCGAAGATCTCGCGGTCAAACAGGCCGTGTTCGCCGAACTCGATCGCGTCTGCAAAGCGGGCGCGGTGCTCGCAACCAATACGTCGTATCTCGACATCGACGCGATAGCCGCCGGCATTTCGCGGCCCGCCGACGTGACCGGTCTGCACTTCTTCTCGCCGGCCAACATCATGAAGCTGCTCGAAGTCGTCGTGCCGAGGGCCGTGAGCGCTGACGTGGTCGCGACCGCGTTCGAGCTTGCGAAGAAACTGCGCAAGACGCCGGTGCGCGCGGGCGTGTGCGACGGCTTCATCGGCAACCGTATTCTGGCGGTGTATCGCAGCGCGGCCGACGCCATGATGGAAGACGGCGCGTCGCCCTATCAGATCGACGCGGCCGTGCGCGCGTTCGGCTTTCCGATGGGACCGTTCCAGGTGGTGGACCTCGCGGGCGGCGACATCGGCTGGGCCGCGCGCAAACGGCGCGCCGCGACGCGCAATCCGGCGGCACGCTATGTACAGATCGCCGACCGCCTGTGCGAGCGCGGCTGGTTCGGCCAGAAAACCGGCCGTGGATTTTATCTGTATCCCGAAGGATCGCGCAGCGGCCAGCCGGACCCGGAAGTGGAGGCGATTATCGACGCGGAGCGCGCACGCGTCGGCATCACACCGCGCTCTTTCACCGACGATGAAATCATGCGCCGCTACATGGCCGCCATGATCAACGAAGGGGCGAACGTCGTGCATGAGCGGATCGCGCTGCGCCCGCTCGACGTCGACGTGACGTTGCTGTATGGCTACGGATTTCCGCGCTACCGCGGCGGTCCGATGAAATATGCGGACATGGTGGGCCTGCCGCGCGTTCTCGCGGACATTCGCGAGTTTGCGAAGGAAGATCCGCTGTTCTGGCAGGCCTCGCCGCTCCTCGTCGAACTCGTCGAGCGCAGCGGGGATTTCGCGAGCCTCAATCAGACGGTTTGACACGGCGCTGCTGCCGGCATGGGCCGGCGCGACCGCTCAACCTCCCCACAGGGAATTGCGATGAACCTGAATTTCACGCCCGAAGAAGAAGCCTTTCGCACCGAGGTGCTCGCGTTTCTGCGCGACAAACTCCCGCAGCGTCTCGCCGACAAAGTGCAGGGCGGCCGGCGGCTCACGCGTGAAGACATGGCCGAATGGCACGCCATTCTCAACGAGCGCGGCTGGCTCGCGAACCACTGGCCGCGGGAATACGGCGGACCCGGCTGGAGCCCGGTGCAGAAATTCATTTTCGAGAACGAATGCGCGCTCGCGGGCGCGCCGCGCGTCGTGCCGTTCGGCGTCAATATGCTCGGGCCCGTGCTGATCAAATACGGCAGCGATGCGCAAAAGCGTCACTGGTTGCCGCGCATTCTCGACGGTTCCGACTGGTGGTGTCAGGGCTATTCGGAACCCGGCGCGGGTTCCGACCTCGCGTCCGTGAAAACCACCGCGGTGCGCGGCGTGGATGCGAATGGCGAGCACTACATCGTCAATGGTCAGAAGACGTGGACGACGCTCGGCCACTACGCGAACATGATTTTCTGCCTCGTGCGCACCGCGACCGACGTGCGCAAGCAGGAAGGCATCAGCTTCCTGCTGATCGACATGACAACGCCGGGCGTCGAGGTGAGGCCGATCATCACGCTCGACGGCGAGCATGAAGTCAACGAAGTGTTTTTCACCAACGTGCGGGTGCCCGTCGCCAATCTCGTCGGCGAAGAAAACAAGGGCTGGACCTACGCGAAGTATCTGCTGACGTACGAGCGCACGAACATCGCGGGCGTCGGCTTTTCGGTGGCGGCCTTCAACCGGCTGCGCAAGATCGCGGCAAAACAGCGGCGCAACGGGCGGCCGCTCGCAGAAGACGCGGCGTTTGCGGCGCGCATGGCGCGCGTCGAAATCGATCTTGAGAACATGAAGACCACCAACCTGCGCGTGATTGCCGCAGTGGCGGGCGGCGGCGTGCCGGGCGCGGAAAGTTCGATGCTGAAGATTCGTGGCACCGAGATCCGTCAGGAGATCTCGTCGCTCACGCGCCGCGCGATGGGACCGTATGCACAGCCGTTTATCGAAGAAGCCTTGCACGAAGGCTATCGGGGTGAGCCCGTGGGACCCGATGAGGCGGCGAGCGCGGCGGCGCAATACTTCAACAATCGCAAGCTGTCGATTTTCGGCGGGTCGAACGAGATCCAGAAGAACATCATTTCCAAAATGATCCTCGGACTGTAAGAGGAAACGTACGTCATGAATTTTCAGCACACTGAAGATCGCCGCATGCTCGCCGAGACGCTGAACCGTTTCGTCAGCGAACAATACGGCTTCGCGACGCGCGATCGAATCGCCCGATCGCCCGAGGGTTTCAGCCGTGAATTGTGGAATCGTTTCGCCGAACTGGGCATTACCGGCGCGCTGTTCGACGAAGCGAGCGGCGGCTTCGGCGGCGAGGGCTTCGATATTGCCGTGGTGTTCGAGAGCCTCGGACGCGGCCTCGTGGTCGAGCCGTTTCTGGACACGCTCATTGTCGGCCAGGCGATTGCTCGCAGCGGCAATGACGTGCAGCGTGCACGGCTTGGCGAATTGATCGACGGCTCGCGCATTGCCGCGCTCGCGCACGGCGAGCCGGATAGTCACTACGAACTGGCCCGCGTGACGACGCGCGCGCAGCGCAAAAGCAACGGCAGCGGCGGTGGCAACGGCAGCGGCAGTGGCAACGCGTGGCAACTGAGCGGCGCCAAGGCGGTCGTCCAGCATGGCGAGCACGCCTCCCTCTTCCTGGTGTCGGCGCGCACCGAGGGCGAAGACGATTCCGAGCAAGGCGTGAGCCTCTTTCTCGTGCCACGCGACGCGGTGGGCGTGAGCGTGCGCGGCTATCCGAAGATCGACGGCGGACGTGCGGCGGAAGTCAGTTTCGAGAACGTCATGCTCGGCGACGACGCGCTCATCGGCGAGGCAAACAACGGCTTTTCAACGCTCGAATACGCCATTGCGTGCGGAGTACTCGCATTATGTGCGGAAGCGCTCGGCGCGATGGATAGGGCGAAGGACTCCACGCTCGACTACCTGCGCACGCGCAAGCAGTTCGGCATGGCGATCGGCAGCTTTCAGGCGTTGCAGCACAGAATGGCCGACATGCTGCTGGAAATCGAGCAGGCGCGCTCGGCTGTGATCAATGCGGCGGCGGCGCTCGGCGCCGAGCGCAAGGTGCGGGAGCGAGCGGTGTCGGCGGCCAAGTACAGCATCGGCAGGATCGGCACGCTGGTCGCGCAGGAATGCATTCAGTTGCATGGCGGAATCGGCATGACGTGGGAGTTGCCGCTTGCGCACTACGCCAAGCGGCTCGTGATGATCGATCATCAGCTAGGCGATGAGGATCATCATCTGGAGAGGTTTGTCGCGTTGGGGCGCGAGTAAGATTCGCGAGCGCGCTTGTCGTTCTGGCTCGGGATCACCACTGCCAGGATGGCCGTTTCCAGCTATCAGCCCACGTCCCCCGACACTCCCCACTTTTTCGATAAGTTTGCGTTGAGACGGATAACCACTGCGATTGATGCACACCCCGACGCCGGGGGTTGTGTGGGGGCCTTCACTGTGTGGGGGTCTTCAGTCAGAAACGAAAAAGGCCTTACAAGCATTGCTTGTAAGGCCTTGATTTCTTTGGTCGGGGCGAGAGGATTTGAACCTCCGACCACCTGCACCCCATGCAGGTACGCTACCAGGCTGCGCTACGCCCCGAACAGCAAGAAATTATAACAGACACTTCATTCGATGAGAACCGCCTGCACCAACAAAGCCGCCTAACGATTCAACAGATCGATCACATGCAGCAGTTCCTTGCGCAACTGCTCGACATCGACTGCGACGGTAGTGGGCGCCGGCGGCGCGATGCCCTCGACCTGCTCGCCCGCTTCGGCCGGCGCACCGTGCGCGCCGCCGCCGTGCGAATCGAGCCGGTTGCGCGCACCGTTGATGGTGAAGCCCTGCTCGTACAACAACTCCCGGATTCGCCGGATCAGCAGCACCTCGTGATGCTGATAGTACCGGCGATTGCCGCGCCGCTTCACCGGACGCAACTGCGTAAACTCCTGCTCCCAATAGCGCAACACGTGCGGCTTCACACCGCATAGTTCGCTGACCTCACCAATCGTGAAGTAGCGTTTCGCCGGAATCGGAGGCAAGACGACTTTTTCCATCGTCGCTGTCATCGTCAGTTAGCCGTCGTGGTGGTTGCGCAGGAACGCACCAGTCGGTCAGCGCGTGAAGCTCGCTTCCGCGCCGTTTTCGACCAGAGCCTTCAGCTTTTGACTTGCATGGAACGTCACAACGCGACGCGCGGCAATCGGAATTGCCTCGCCGGTTTTCGGATTTCTGCCGGGACGCTGCGGCTTGTCGCGCAACTGGAAGTTGCCGAAGCCCGAGAGCTTGACGCTGTCGCCGCTTTCCAGCGCGTCGCGGATCACCTCGAAAAACGCCTCAACCATGTCTTTCGCTTCCCGCTTGTTGAGCCCGACATTGTCGAACAGCAACTCGGCAAGTTCCGCCTTGGTGAGCGTCGGCGTTTCGGTTGAAACGGCGGCGGGTGATGTCGGAATTTCTCGAATCATGGCGCTGCGTTGCGCCGTTAGAAGCGCTTCGAAATCACTCGAGTTCATTTCATTCATATCTATCAAATGGCGCGCGAGACAGAAAACAAAGGATGCGGAAACAGCCGTGCAATTGTTAAATGCGGGTTATCCGCGCAACCGTGCGCCATATACTCGAGCCAGACGTTCCACCAGAGTCTGAATGGCCAGATCGACCGTTTCGTCCTGAAGGGTCCCGCCAGTATCTTGCAAGGTAACCCGGAACGCAAGGCTTTTCTCGTGAGCCGCCAGACCACCGGAAGTGTTTGATTTTGGACGGAATTCGTCGAAAAGCGCAACCCTCTGAACGGTCTTGCAGGCGGGCTCCGACTGGGCCTTCTGGAGCTCGTCGAGAAGCGCCTGCACCTCGATTTTCTGATCGACAACCACCGCGATATCGCGCCGCACCGGCGGGAATTTAGACACTTCCGACGGTGTGGGCAATACGCGTTGCATTAATGCGTCCGCTTCCAGTTCAAACAGAATCGGCGCATGCGGTAAATCGTATTTTTGCATCCAGCGCGGATGCAGTTCGCCTATCCAGCCGATCGCGCGGCCGTTCAGTTCAATGCGCGCGCTGCGCCCCGGATGCAGCGCCGGATGCTCCGCTTTCACGAAGCGCGCCACCGCCGGCGCGAGCAGCGCCTCCACGTCGGCCTTGACGTCGAAGTAGTCGACCGTGCGCGCGGGCGCGCCCCACTGCTCCTCGAGCGCCGGGCCGTAAGCGAGGCCACCGATCATTTTCGGCTGCGCGAAGCCTTCGACCGTCAGTTCGCCGGCCTTGATCGACGGATCGTGAAGGAACACGCGGCCGGCTTCGAACACGCGCACGCGATCGGCGGTGCGGCGGTTCAGATTCGTGCGCAGCACATGGATCAGGCTGCCGAACAGCGTGGTGCGCATGACGGAGAGCTGGCTCGCGATCGGGTTCAGCAGGCGCACCGGCTTGTCGTTGCCGGCAAAGTCCTGTTCCCATTCGGCGTCGACGAAACTGAAGTTCACCGTTTCCGCGTAGTCGCGCGCGGCGAGCGCGTGGCGCAGAGTGTGGATCGAGCGGCGCGTTTCATGGGTGGCGCGCATTTCGCTCTTCGCGACCGGCGGCCGCGCAGGAATCTTTTCGAAGCCGTAAATGCGCGCGACTTCCTCGATCAGGTCCTCTTCGATTTCAATGTCGAAGCGGTACGACGGCGGCGTCACCGAGAAGGTGTCGCCGTCGCGCTCGAACGGAAGACCCAAGCGCGTGAAGATCTGGGCGATCTCGTCGGCGCCGATCGCGACGCCGATGATGCGGTTTGCGCGCGACACGCGCATCTTCACCGCCTGGCGCTGCGGCACGTTGACGATCTGGTCGTCGACCGGGCCCGCCTCGCCGCCGCAAATATCGAGGATCAACTGCGTGATGCGCTCAATATGCCCGACGGTCGTCGCATAGTCGACGCCGCGTTCGAAGCGATGGCCCGCGTCCGTCGAAAAGTTGTACTTGCGCGAGCGGCCGCGAATGCTGTCGGGCCACCAGAATGCGGCTTCGAGGTAGATGTTGGTGGTGTCGAGCGTGACGGCCGTGCTGTCGCCGCCCATGATGCCCGCGAGGCTTTCAATGTGCCGGTCGTCGGCGATCACGCCGACGGTTTCGTCGAGCTCGACCGTGTTGCCGTTCAGGAGCTTGAGCGTTTCGCCCTTGCGGCCCCAACGCACCTCCATGCTGCCGTGGATCTTGTCCAGGTCGAACACGTGCGACGGACGGCCCAACTCGAGCATCACATAATTGGAAATGTCGACGAGCGCCGAGATGCTGCGCTGACCGGAACGCTCCAGACGTTCGACCATCCATTGCGGCGATTTCGCACGCGCATTGACACCGCGGATGACACGACCAGAGAAACGGCCGCAGAGATCGGGCGCCGAAATACGCACAGGCAGTGTCTCGTCGAGCTTGACTTGCACCGGCTTGATGTCGAGCGGACGCAACGGCGCGCCCGTGATGGCGGACGTTTCGCGCGCCACGCCGAACACCGACAGGCAGTCCGCCTTGTTCGGCGTCAGCTTGATTTCGAAAATGGTGTCGTCGAGATTCAGCGTTTCGCGGATATTCTGGCCGATCGGCGTATCGTCCGGCAGGATCAGGAGGCCGCTATGATCTTCGGAGAGCTTGAGTTCGCGCGCCGAGCACAGCATGCCCTGGCTTTCCACGCCGCGCAGCTTCGACAGTTTGATCGCGAACGGCGCGCCGCCCTCTTCGGCCGGCGGCAGTTGCGCGCCGACCAGCGCGACCGGCACCTTGATGCCCGGCGCCACGTTCGGCGCACCGCAAACGATGTTCAGCGTCGCGCCGATGCCGGCGTTGACCTGGCAGACATTGAGCTTGTCCGCGTCCGGATGCTTGACGACTTCCAGCACCTGGCCCACTACGATTTTCGAGGTAGGCGGCGCGGCCGGTCGCAGGTCTTCCACTTCGAGACCCGCCATTGTCAATGCGTGCGACAGCTCGTCCGTCGTCAGTTGCGGATCGACAAAGGTTCTCAGCCAGGATTCCGGGAATTGCATGGTTCTGTGTACGTTCTGATCGGGTTAGGTCCGCGTGAGGCAAATGCGAGCTTCACTGCAAGTCACTGCCGGGACACCTGGCGGCATGCACTGGGTGCGTTGCCGCGCTCTATGCTTGTCGCGCCGCGCGCGGCGCGCGCTCGGTCAGGCAAACTGGCGCAGGAAGCGCAGGTCGTTTTCGAAGAAAAGACGCAGGTCCTGCACGCCGTAGCGCAACATGGTGAGCCGCTCGAGGCCGCTGCCGAACGCGAAGCCGATGTAGCGCTCGGGGTCGAGGCCCATGTTGCGGATCACCGTGGGATGAACCTGCCCCGAACCGGAAATCTCGAGCCACTTGCCCGCGTTCTTGCCCGTTTCGAACAGCATGTCGATTTCGGCCGACGGTTCGGTGAACGGGAAATAGGACGGTCGAAAGCGCACCTGAATATCGTCGCGCTCGAAGAACTTCTTGAGAAAGTCGGTATAGACGCCCTTCAGGTCGGCAAAGCTGATGTTCTCGTCGATCCACAGGCCTTCGACCTGGTTGAACATGGGCGAGTGAGTCGCGTCGCTGTCCACGCGGTACGTGCGACCCGGCACGATCACCTTGATGGGCGGCGTGTTAGTGCGCGCGTAGCGCACCTGCATCGGGCTCGTATGCGTGCGCAGCAGCAGTTGGCGGCCGTCGGCGTCTTTGCCGTCGACATAGAACGTGTCCTGCATGGACCGCGCCGGATGATTTTCCGGACTGTTCAGCGAGGTGAAGTTGTACCAGTCGGTTTCGATCTCCGGGCCGTCGGCCACGTCGAATCCGATGCTGCCGAAAATCTGTTCGACGCGCTCCCAGGTGCGCATGACCGGGTGCAGGCTGCCAACATGAGCGCCACGGCCCGGCAAGGTGACGTCGATCGCTTCGGCGGCGAGGCGCTGGTTCAGCAACGCGTCGGCCAGCGCCTGACGGCGTGCGGTCAATGCGGCTTCAACTTGTTGCTTGACGAGGTTGATCCGTGCGCCTTCGGTCTTGCGCGTGTCGGGATCGAGCTTGCCAAGGCCCTTCAACAGTTCGGTCAGCGCGCCCGACTTGCCGAGAAAGCGCGCTTTCTCGTTCTCGAGCGTGGTGACGTCGGAGGCTTCTGCGAAGGCTTTTTGCGCGTCGGCGACAATCTGGTCCAGATCCATTGATCCCATCATTTCAACGTCAGTGTTCTATCGAAACAAAACCGGTTCTACCAACAAAAACGGGGCTCGGTGAGGAGCCCCGTTTTTTGTTGCAGCGTCACCGAGACTACCGGATGTTCGCTGCAACGAACCACGCAGTGTTAATTGCCAGAAGCGCAATCAGGCTGCAACGGCGGCTTTCACCTGCTGAACGATCGCAGCAAAAGCAGCCTTGTCGAACACAGCCATGTCGGCCAGCACCTTGCGGTCCAGTTCGATCGAAGCCTTCTTCAGGCCGTTGATGAACACGCTGTACGTCATGTCGTGCTGACGCACCGCCGCGTTGATACGCGTGATCCACAGTGCGCGGAACACACGCTTCTTGTTGCGGCGGTCGCGGTAGGCGTACTGGCCTGCGCGCATGACCGCCTGCTTGGCGATGCGATAGACGTTATTGCGACGGCCGCGGTAACCCTTGGCCAGCTTGATAATCTTCTTGTGACGGGCCCGTGCGGTAACCCCACGTTTTACTCGAGGCATGTTTCGCTCCTATGAGTGTCGGTTAAGGGTTAAGCGAACGGCAGCATTGCGCGCACGGAGTTCAGATCGGAATCATGAACGGCCGTCGAACCGCGCAGATGGCGTTTGTTCTTGGTGGTTTTCTTGGTAAGAATGTGGCGCTTGAAGGCCTGACCGCGCTTGACGGTACCGCCCGGACGCACCACGAAGCGCTTTGCAGCACTCTTCTTGGTCTTCATCTTCGGCATGACAACTCCATTATTAGATGGACATGGGTGTGCGGTCGGCCAGATGGCCATGACCCGCCCTTCGAAACCCATTCCACTTGGTATGCAGACTGCCGATACCGCCGGCAGCCGCTTTTCAGGAAACGACGCGCATCTGCATAAGCGCCGCTCCGAAACCCGCTGACGCCGCACCGGACACCCGGCGCGACATCGTCAACCTGCATAACCAGAGCGCGCACCACACGGTGCGCCGCTGCTCTGGCCGTTTTACTTCTTGCTTTACTTCTTTTTCTTCGGAGCGAGCACCATGATCATCTGGCGCCCTTCCATTTTCGGCATTTGCTCGACCTGACCGACTTCGTCCAGATCGGTGCGCAAGCGTTCCAGCATGCGCATGCCGATTTCCTGGTGAGGCATTTCGCGGCCCCGGAAACGCAGCGTGATTTTCGTCTTGTCGCCGTCTTCGAGGAAGCGAACGAGGTTACGCAGCTTGACGTTGTAATCGCCGTCGTCGGTACCCGGGCGGAATTTGACTTCCTTGACCTGGATGACCTTCTGCTTGAGCTTCGCCTCGTGTTGCTTCTTCGCTTCCTGGTACTTGAACTTGCCGTAATCCATCAAACGGCAAACCGGCGGGACCGCTTGAGGAGCGATTTCGACCAGATCCACATCTTGCTGTTCCGACATGCGGAACGCATCAGCGAGTTTCACGATGCCGAGCGGTTCGTTCTCGACGCCGACCAGACGCACCTCGGGTGCCGTAATTTCACCGTTGATGCGGTGCGCAGACTTATCAGTAGCGATGTTACGTTTCCTCTAAAAATTAAAAAAGAGCCGGGCTGCCAAGTGGCTCAGTTGAACGACTGCACGTCCTGGCGCAGACGCTCAATGAAGGCATCGACAGGCATCACGCCGAGGTCGACACCGCCACGGGCACGCACGGCTACCGTTTGGGCTTCACGCTCCTTGTCGCCGACCACAAGCAGGTACGGCACCTTCTCGAGCGTGTGCTCACGTATTTTATAGCTAATCTTCTCGTTGCGCAAATCAGCCTCCACTCTAACCCCTTGTTTTTGCAACGTTTGGGCCAGAGACTGGGCGTATTCCGCCTGACTTTCGGCGATATTCATCACCACGACCTGCATCGGCGCGAGCCACGCAGGCATTGCACCGGCGTGGTGCTCGATCAGGATGCCGAGAAAGCGCTCCATTGATCCGACGATTGCCCGGTGCAGCATGATCGGCCGCCGACGGCTGTTGTCTTCCGCGACATATTCCGCGCCGAGACGCTCGGGCAGGACCATATCGAGCTGCAACGTGCCGCATTGCCACGAGCGGCCGAGCGCGTCCTTGATGTGATATTCGACCTTCGGACCGTAGAACGCGCCCTCGCCCGGCAATTCTTCCCAGCTCACGCCGCACGCGGTCAGCGCTTCGCGCAGACCCTGCTCCGCCCGGTCCCAGGTCTCGTCCGTGCCGGCGCGCGCGTCGGGGCGCAACGACAGCTTGATCTCGACATTGTCGAAGCCGAAGTCCTTGTACACGCTCATCGCGAGCGTGTTGAAGGCGATCGACTCGCTGATGAACTGGTCTTCGGTACAGAAGATGTGCGCGTCGTCCTGCACGAAACCGCGCACGCGCATCAAGCCATGCAGCGCGCCCGACGATTCGTTGCGATGGCACGAGCCGAACTCCGCGTAACGCAGCGGCAGGTCGCGATAGGAGCGCAAGCCGTGGTTGAACACCTGCACGTGCCCCGGGCAGTTCATCGGCTTGATCGCGTAGTCGCGCTTTTCCGATTCCGTCGTGAACATGTTTTCACGATAGTTCTGCCAGTGGCCCGACGCTTCCCACAGCGACCGGTCCATGATCATGGGCGTCTTGATCTCGAGGTAGCCCGCCTCGTTCACGCGGCGGCGCATGTACTGCTCGACCTGCTGCCACAACGTCCAGCCGCGCGGATGCCAGAACACCATGCCGGGCGACTCGTCCTGCATATGGAAGAGATCGAGCTGCTTGCCGAGCTTGCGGTGATCGCGCTTTTCGGCTTCTTCGAGCATGTGCAGATACGCATCCTGGTCCTCCTTCTTCGTCCAGGCCGTGCCGTAGATACGCTGCAGCTGTTCATTCTTCGAATCGCCGCGCCAGTAGGCACCCGCGACCTTCATCAGCTTGAAGACCTTGAGCTTGCCGGTGGACGGCACGTGCGGGCCGCGGCACAGGTCAGTGAAGCCGCCGTGCGAGTACAGCTTGATTTCGTCGCTAGCGGGAATCGACTCGATGATCTCCGCCTTGTACTTCTCGCCGATGCTCTTGAAGTAGTCCACCGCCTCGTCGCGCGACACGACGCGCCGCGACACCGGCTCGTCCTTCTTCGCGAGCTCCTGCATGCGCTTCTCGATCCTTTCCAGATCTTCGGGCGTGAAGGGACGGTGATAGGCGAAGTCGTAGTAAAAGCCGTTATCGATCACCGGGCCGATGGTGACCTGGGCTTCGGGATACAGGTCCTTCACCGCGTACGCGAGCAGGTGCGCCGTGGAGTGACGAATGATATCGAGACCGTCTGCGTCTTTTTCCGTGACGATGGCAAGCGCCACGTCGCGATCGATCAGCGTGGACGTGTCGACCAGCTCGCCGTCGATCTTGCCGCCGAGCGCGGCCTTCGCGAGGCCGGGGCCGATAGACGCGGCCACTTCGGCGACGGTCACCGGATGCTCGTACTGTCGAACAGAACCGTCAGGCAGACGTATCGAAACCATTGTGTTCTCCGTGGTGCCGACCGGCGGCGGCACATACAACCAGGTGAAAAAGCCAAAAAAAATGCGGCCCCGCTTTCGAGGGGCCGCATTCACATTTCCTGCAAACTGCACTGGCGAAAGTGGTCCTCGACTAGCGTCGCTCCGAAGTGGTTTCGGTCAACGTTCGCGGTGCCATAACCGTATCGCCCTTCGCCGTATTCGCCTTTTGCGCCACAGGCGCTTACTGCAGTTTGCGAAACCCCGGCCATGCCGGAATTTCTTTTTCGTTGGTAGGCTCGATTGGACTCGAACCAACGACCCCCACCATGTCAAGGTGGTGCTCTAACCAGCTGAGCTACGAGCCTGAAGAAACGAGATTATATGGAGCCCTGCACAGCTTGGCAAGTACTTTTATGCACTGAATTTTAATCCCGCCACGCGCCGGTTAATCAACAACAACGCAACAACAACGCAACAACAACGCAACAACAAGGCAACAACAACGCGCCACCAGCAACGCGCAACGACCAACCCGCCGCCTACCCGACAAACGCACCGGCTGGTCGATCGTGTCCGCCGTCAGCCCTTGCGCGAGGCCCGCACGACGCCCGTCACTTCACCGAGCAGCGTGCACGCGCGCTGTATCTGGGCGGCGCTCGAAACCTCAACCGTGAATTGCATGAACGCGGCATTACGGCGTGTCTGCGTCTTCACACCGATCACGTTCATTTTCTCGCGCGCGAACACTTCCGAGATATCGCGGAGCAGCCCCTGGCGGTCGGTTGCCTCGATCGACAGGTCGACCGGATACACGGACTGCCCACGGCCGCTCATTACGTCCGCGGACCATGCCGTTTGCAGCACGCGCTCCGGCGCCCGCTCGGCCATGCGCAAAAACGTCGGGCAGTCGCTGCGGTGAATCGACATGCCTTTGCCGCGCGTCACGAAGCCCGCGATGTCGTCGGGCGGCGCCGGCCGGCAGCAACGCGCGAGTTGCGTGAGCAATGCGTCGACGCCGACCACCAGCACTCCGGTCGACGCGCCTCGTGCCACGCTCGCGCCGCTGCTGCGCTTCTCGAACTGCTCCGGCGCCTCGACCACCGGCTCCGGCGGCGGCGCGTCGCTCAGCGCCTGCTCGATGAGCCGCAGACTGAACTCTTCCTTGCCGACGACGGAAAACAGGTCGTCGGTCGTCTTGAAGCCGAGCCTGGCGGCAAGCTGATCGAGATTGACCGACGTCTTGCCCTCGCGCTGCAAGGTCTTTTCGACCATCGCGCGGCCACTCGCAATGTGCTCCTGCAATTCGACTGCGTTGAACCACGCACGCACCTTCTGACGCGCGCGCGAGCTATGCAGATAGCCGAGTTGCGGATTGAGCCAGTCGCGCGACGGGCCGCCTTCTTTCACCGCGACGATCTCGACCGTCTGACCGTTCTGCAACTGCGTGTTGAGCGGCACCATCGCGCCGTCCACGCGTGCACCACGGCACCGGTGCCCCAGCTCGCTATGCAGGTGATACGCGAAGTCGATCGGCGTCGCGCCGTGCGGCAACGCGATCACGCGCGCCTGCGGCGTCAGCACGTAGATGTGGTCGTCGTCGAGCGTAGCCTGGCGCAGTTGCTCCCACGGCTGCGCCGTGCGCTTTTCGCCATGCTCGCCCTCGGACACGTCGTCTTTCCACGCGAGCAGTTGACGCAGCCACGCAATCTTCTCGTCGTACTTCTCATTGGCGGCGAACTGCCCGCCGTAGCCGCGCGCGCCGGCCTCCTTGTAGCGCCAGTGCGCCGCCACGCCGTATTCCGCGAACTGATGCATCTCGTGCGTGCGGATCTGCACTTCGAACGCGCGACCGTCGTCGCCGATCACGACGGTGTGCAGCGACTTGTAGCCGTTCGGCTTGGGCCGCGAGATGTAGTCGTCGAACTCCTTCGGCACCGGTTGCCACAAGTTGTGCACGATGCCGAGCACGGTGTAACAGTCCTTGATGTCCGGCACGATGACGCGAAACGCGCGCACGTCGTACAGTTCGGCAAAGTCCAGCTCCTTGCCGCGCATCTTGCGCCAGATGCTGTAGATGTGCTTCGGCCGCCCGCTCACTTCCGCGCGAATGCCGGCCGCGGCGAGTTCCCGCTGCAGGCGTTCAATGGCCTGCGCCACATAGCTTTCGCGCTCCACCCGCTTCTCGTCGAGCAGCTTCGCAATGCGCTTGTAGACAACCGGCTCCTCGAAGCGGAACGCGAGATCCTCGAGCTCCCACTTCAGCTGCCAGATGCCGAGGCGGTTGGCGAGCGGCGCGTAAATATCGAGCGTCTCGCGCGCCACGTCGGGCGAAGGCGTGAGTTTTGCCGCCGCGTAATAGCGCAGCGACTGCAGTCGCGAGGCGAGCCGGATCAACACCACGCGAATGTCCTGCGCGAATGCGAGGAGCATCTTGCGCAAGGCCTCGACCTGCGCTCGCCGCGCGGCCTGGGCGTCGCGCCCCGCTTCGGGCATGGCGTTCTGCGCGGCGCGCAAGCTCACCGTGCCGAGGCGCAGCAGCTTGCGCACGTCGCCGACGAGTTGCGCAACCTCTTCGCCGAAGTTGTCGGCGATCACACGCTCGGGCTCCTGCAGATGCGGCGTCAACGCGAAGAGCGCCGCCGCCAGCACCGCCGGCGGATCCACGTTGAGCGTGCGCATGATGGACGCGGTGCCCGCCGCATGATCGGCCAGCAATTCGCCCGATGACAGACGCACCTCGCCCGCGTGCTGCCGCACGAACGCCATCGCATCGTCGAAAGACGGGAGAGGATGCGGCGCGCTTGTAACGGTTTCGGTATTCATGGTGCGGCGGCCCAGCGGGCCCTGGCAAATCAACGGAATTTCAACTGCAACTGCTCGGTCGTGCGCGGCAGTTTAGCTGCGCTGCGCGGCGACCACGACGATTTCGACGAGGCACTTCGGATTCGCGAGCTTCGCCTCGACCGTGGCGCGCGGCGGCGTGGCGCCTTGTGCGACCCACTCGTCCCACACCGCGTTCATGCCGGCGAAGTGCACCATGTCCGAGATATAGATCTGCACGGACAGCAGATGCGACTTGTCGCTGTTTGCTTCGCCGAGCAGACGGTCGATGTGGCCGAGCACTTCGCGCGTCTGGCCGGTGATGTCCTGGTCCGCGTCTTCCGCGATCTGACCGGCGAGGTACACGGTGCCGTTGTGGACGGCGATTTCCGAGAGACGCTTGCCGACATGGTGACGAATGACTGCCATGGAAATTCCTGATAGGTGTAGAAGTGAGTTGAATGGAAATGCGGTTCGCATGACGCGCAAAGCGTCGCGCGGAACTGCATATTATGACGCGTCGGCACCCGATCCGATAAAGAACCGCCTTGCAATGTCGATCTGATCCGCCGACAGAAACGCCGGCGCGTGCCCCACACCTTTTATTTCGACGCTCGAAACGTCGCGCCCCGTCTCGACCATTTTCGCCACCGTTTCGCGCGCCAATAAATCGGACTGCTCGCCTCTCACCACGAGCACCGGGCCTTCAAAAGACGCGAGCGAATGCCACAGCGCGGCCTCGCCGAGCTTCGCGGCCTCTTCCGTGGTCGCGGCAAAAGGCTGAGCGATGCGCGGATCGTAGCGGAACAGCCACGTGCCGTTTTCCTCGCGCAGGAGCGGCGTATTGATCTCGCGCCATTCGTCCGGCGTGAGCGGGCCGAACGTCCGCGCCAGAAACGCCGCGTGATCCACGCCTTGCCGCAGCGAGTCGAACCGCACCGGCTTGCCGAGATAATCGCCAATACGCTTGACGGCCTCCGGCTCCAGGTGTGGACCGACGTCGTTCAGCAACAGCTTGCGGATAGGTGTCTCGGCGAGACCGGCGAGACCGAGCCCGATCAGGCCGCCCATCGAGGTGCCGAACCAGTCGACCGACTCCACGTCCAGGCGGGCGATCAGCGTGACCATGTCCGCGACGTATTGCGGCACGCTATACAAGTTGGGGTTGGCCAGCCACGACGACAAGCCCCGGCCCACCACGTCCGGACAGACCACGCGATAAGTGCCGGCAAATTGGGCCGCCAGCCGGTCGAAGTCGCGGCCGGAGCGCGTCAGGCCATGCACGCACAACAGCACGCGCGGATTGTCCGGATCGCCCCACTCGGTGTAAGCGACACGATGCAGGCCCGCGGCGCTCGCGCACTGCACATAACGTTGGCGAGGCGCGGGTCGCTCGCCGGCGAAGGCTGTTGTTGCGGTCATCTGGGGTCCTTGCAAAAGCGCTGCAAAACGGGCTTGCGTGCGCACGCCAAGGCGATAGCTCACGGCACGCGGCACATCGTCGAATGATGGCTTCGGACGATTGTAAACCGCTTTGGCGCGAGGCAAGGATCGGCCGGACGGCATAGGACGAACCCGCCAGAACCCCGGCCGCAGATGAAAAAACGGGCGAGACTCACGCCTCGCCCGCTTCGACACCTGCCCGGGTCAACGTCTTCCGTTCGCCGCCCCGGCCCACGCATAAGCGTCGGCACGACAGCGGCCAGGCTGACCTGAAATCAGCTCACGGCGCTGACATCCAGCGGCGCGCCCGTCTTCGCCTTGATCTCGTCGACGCTCACGCCCGGCGCCAGTTCGGTCACCTTCAGGCCGTCGTCGGTGACTTCGATCACGCCCAGGTCGGTAATGATCTGGTCGACCACGCCCACGCCCGTCAACGGCAGCGTGCATTCCTCGAGGATCTTGTGCTGATCGCCCTTCGCGACGTGCTCCATGAGCACCACCACGCGCTTGACGCCCGCGACCAGGTCCATGGCGCCGCCCATGCCCTTGATCATCTTGCCGGGGATCATCCAGTTGGCGAGATCGCCCTTCTTGCTGATCTGCATGGCGCCGAGAATCGCCAGGTTGATGTGGCCGCCGCGAATCATCGCGAACGAATCCGCCGACGAGAAAATCGAGGAACCCGGCAGCGTGGTCACCGTCTGCTTGCCCGCGTTGATGAGGTCCGGATCCACTTCCTCCTCGGTCGGCGAGGGGCCGATGCCGAGCAGGCCGTTCTCCGACTGCAGCCACACTTCGACGCCCGGCGGCACGTGGTTCGCGACCAGCGTCGGCAGGCCGATGCCGAGGTTCACGTAGAAACCGTCCTGCAATTCCTTTGCCGCGCGCGCGGCCATTTCGTCACGAGTCCATGCCATGATCAGTCTCCTTTCGCGCGGACGACGCGTTGTTCGATGCGTTTTTCCGGATGCGCATTGAGCACGATGCGCTGAACGAAGATGCCCGGCGTATGAATCGCGTCCGGATCGAGCTCGCCGACTTCGACGATTTCCTCGACTTCCGCGACGGTGATCCGGCCGGCCATCGCGCACATCGGATTGAAGTTGCGCGCGGTGCGGCGATAGATCAGGTTGCCCGACTTGTCGGCCTTCCATGCCTTGACGAGCGCAATATCCGCGGTCAGCGAATGTTCGAGCACGTAGTGGTTCTCGCCGAACTGGCGCGTTTCCTTGCCCTCGGCGATCAGCGTGCCGTAGCCGGTATTCGTGAAGAATGCCGGAATGCCCGAGCCGCCGGCGCGCAGCTTCTCAGCGAGCGTGCCCTGCGGCGTGAATTCGAGTTCGAGTTCGCCGGCCAGATACTGGCGCTCGAATTCCTTGTTTTCGCCGACATACGACGAAATCATCTTCCTGATCTGGCGCGTTTCGAGCAGCAGACCCAGACCGAAGCCGTCGACGCCCGCGTTGTTGCTGATGCAGGTGATGCCCTGCACCTTCGTGTCGCGCAACGCCGCGATCAGCGCCTCGGGAATGCCGCACAGCCCGAAGCCGCCGACGGCGAACGTCTGCCCGTCCTTGACGATGTCTTTCAGCGCATCGGCGGCGCCTGGATAGACCTTGTTCATCAGTATGTCCCTTCCTCTATGGAAACCCGAAACCGGTTTATTGCGGCTGTGACCTGCTTTCACCGCGTTCTCATGTGCCCGAAAGAGTACGCTCCTCGCGCCATGCGGCACAATACGCAAAAATACATAAGTGATTGCCGCCCGCCCATGCCAGCACTGGATTATCAAACCGCTTTTCATCTCGCGCCGATCGGGCTCGTGCTGTCGCGTGAACGGATTATCGAAGACTGCAATGACGAACTGGCGTCGATTTTCGGTTGTCCGCGCGAGGCGCTGCTCGGGCAGTCGTTCCAGATTCTGTACCCGTCGGCGGACGAATTCGAGCGGATCGGCGCACGCATTCCGCCCATCATGACCGCGCAAGGCAGCTACGCCGACGACCGCATCATGAAGCGCGCCAACGGCGAACTCTTCTGGTGCCACGTGACGGGCCGCGCACAGCGGCGCACCGACCCGCACGCGGCGGGCGTCTGGACATTCGAGGATCTGAGCGCGACGCGGCGCGTGGCCGTCGAACTGACGCCGCGCGAGCGGGAAATCGCCGCGCAACTGGTGACGGGAAAAACCAGCAAGCAGATTGGCCGCGTGCTGGACATCAGCCCGCGGACGGTGGACGTGTATCGCGCGCGGCTGATGCGCAAATACGATACGGGGAATGCGACCGAGCTGCTGCAGCGGCTGCTCGGCCACTGAGGGCCGCGCTTCGCGAACTCAGGCCGCCGGCTCGGGGGCCTTCACGAGAGCGGCGCGTTCGATCGTCGCGCGCAGCACGTCCGGAACCGGCACCGACTTGCCGGCCGCGTAGTCGATCCAGACGCAACGCGCGGCGCCGCGCGCATAGACGGTCGTCGGATCGTCGGCGCGCACCAGTTCGAAGCCGGTATCGAAACTGCTGCGCCCGGGCGTCGCGACGCTCATGCGGCCAATCACGTCGCCGGGATAATGCAGTTGCTTGAGAAATTCCATCGACGCATTGACGATCACCGGTCCCTGCCCGTCTGCGTTGCTGCCGGTCAGCCCGAGCTCTTCGAACCAGGAAATCCGCACCTGCTCCATGTAGCGGAAATAGACCGTGTTGTTGACATGGCCGAATGCGTCCATGTCGCCCCAGCGGATCGGCATAGACATCTCAAAAACTGCGTGAAAATCGCTCATTGTGCTTCTACTCTTCCTACTTCTTCAGGGAATAAATGCGGCACGCATGCCGCACCGACGTCCGGCATGGGCCGGCGAGGTCACGAGAGGCCGAAGCCGTCGTCGGCGGCGATCACCGAGCCGTTGATGAACTGCGATTCGTCGGCCGCGAGCAGCAGCAACAGGCCGTCCAGATCGTCGGGCTTGCCGACACGATGACGCGGCAGCATCGAGATGAGCTTTTGCCCCTGCTCGGTCGACCAGTGATGATGGTTGATTTCCGTGTCGATATAGCCCGGACAGATCGCATTCACATTGATGCCGTGCTTGCCCCATTCGAGCGCCATGGCCTTCGTCATGTGGACGACGGCCGCCTTGCTCATCGAATAGAGACCGATTTGCGGCAGCACGCGCAGGCCCGCCATGGACGCGATATTGATGATCCGGTACGACGGTTTCTGCGCATTGTTGCCGCGCATGATCATGCGCTTGGCCACTTCCTGCGCGACGAAGAAGGCGCCGCGCGTGTTCGTGTCGAACACATATTCGAAGTCGGCGGGCGTGACTTCGGAGAGCTTCTGCGTGGTCGACACGCCCGAGTTGTTCACCAGAATGTCGATCGTGCCCGCCTCGGTCTCCGCGTGCGCGACCGCCGATTTGATGCTTTGATAGTCGGTCACGTCGAGCGAGACCACGTGTGCCGCGCCGCCCGACGCCTCGATCTCTGCGCGCAGTTCCTTTAACCGCTCGGTGCGCCGGCTTGCCAGCACGACCTTGGCGCCCGCCTGCGACAACACTTGCGCAAAGCGCTTGCCCAACCCGCTCGAGGCGCCCGTGATCAGCGCGACTTTGCCTTCCAGATTGATCGAACGGCCCATTGTCGTTCCTTGTTCGGTGGTAGTTACGAATGCGGTTGTCAAGTTGCGGCCCCGAGCGATGCCCAGGACAATACCGTATCACACAAATAGAACGATCGTGCTAATCTCTGTTGATCCGGTTGCAGTGCAAGAATCCATCGCCCACAATACGATCCCGAAAAAAGCATTCTAACGGTAAGAGGAGCATCAATGACCCCTGCAAGTCTCATCGAGCAGTACGGCCCGCGCGAGTCGATGGAATACGACGTCGTGATCGTCGGCGGCGGCCCGGCTGGCCTTGCTGCGGCGATCCGCCTGAAGCAGCTGGCGGCCGGCAAGGGCGTCGAGCTTGGCGTCTGCGTGCTGGAAAAAGGCTCGGAGATCGGGGCGCATATCCTCTCAGGGGCCGTGATGGACCCGCGCGCGATCACCGAACTGATTCCCGACTGGAAGAAAAAAGGCGCGCCGCTTACGGTTGACGTAACCGAAGACCGCTTCCTCTTTCTCACCGAAACGGGCGCGAAGAGCGTGCCGAACTGGGCGCTGCCGGACAACTTCAAGAATCACGGCAATTACGTGATCAGCCTCGCGAATGTCACGCGCTGGCTGGGCCAGCAGGCCGAGGCGCTGGGCGTCGAGATCTTTCCGGGCTTCCCCGCGGCGGAAATCCTGTACAACGACGACGGCTCCGTGAAGGGCGTCGCGACCGGCAATCTCGGCATCGGCAAAGACGGCCAGCCGACCGAGAACTTCCAGCTTGGCATGGAACTGCACGCCAAATACACGCTGTTCTGCGAAGGCGCGCGCGGGCATCTGGGCCGCCAGCTGAACGACAGATTCAGGCTGCGCGACGGCGTCGATCCGCAGGTCTACGGCATCGGCATCAAGGAGCTGTGGGAGATCGATCCGTCAAAGCACAAGCCGGGGCTCGTCATGCACACGGCGGGCTGGCCGCTGGAAGCCGACACTTACGGCGGCTCGTTCCTCTATCACATGGACAACAACCAGGTGGTGGTGGGCTTCGTGGTGGGGCTCGGCTACACGAATCCGTATCTGTCGCCGTTCGAGGAATTCCAGCGCTACAAGACGCATCCGGCGATCCGCCACTTCCTCGAAGGCGGCAAGCGCGTGTCGTACGGCGCGCGCGCGATTACCGCGGGCGGGCTGATGTCGCTGCCGAAGCTGGTGTTTCCTGGCGGCGCGCTGGTCGGCGACGACGCGGGTTTCCTGAACGCGTCGCGCATCAAGGGCTCGCACGCGGCGATCAAGACCGGCATGCTCGCTGCCGACGCCGCTTTCGAAGCCGTTCAGGCGGGCCGCCAGAGCGACGAACTCGCGGCTTACCCGGAATCGTTCAAGACCTCGTGGCTGCACACGGAGCTCTACAAGGCACGCAATTTCAAGCAGTGGATGAGCAAGGGCCTGTACCTCGGCACGCTGATGGTCGGTATCGAGCAGAAGGTGTTCGGCGGCAATGTGCCGTGGACGCTGCACCACCAGCATTGGGATCACGAGATGCTGAAGCCCGCGTCGCAGTGCACGCCGATCGTGTATCCCAAGCCGGACGGCAAGCTGACGTTCGACCGGCTTTCCTCGGTGTTCATCTCCAACACGAATCACGAGGAGAACCAGCCCGCGCATCTGACGCTGAAGGATCCCACGGTGCCGGTCAAGGTGAACTGGCAGACGTACGCCGGTCCAGAGTCGCGCTACTGCCCGGCCGCGGTGTACGAGTTCGTGAAAAACGACGACGGCAGCGAACGGCTCGTGATCAACGCGCAAAACTGCGTGCACTGCAAGACCTGCGACATCAAGGACCCGACGCAGAACATCGTGTGGGTAACGCCGGAAGGCGGCGGCGGACCGAATTATCCGAACATGTGATGCCGCGCCGTGCAATGCAAGCCGGTGCCCGTGCGGGCGTTGCACAGCCAACTCACTCGAGTGAGCTAAGCCTTAGCCGCGCGCCATCTGTTCGATGCGCGCGCGCACCCGCTCCACCACTGGCGCCCACGCGCCCACTGCGGGTTGCCTGAACAGTTCGAGCGAATCGTACCAGGGCGTTGCCGTCGACTCGCTGCCCCAGAACCATGCCGACACGTGGTCGAGCATCAAGCACGTCGGCACGCCGAGGGCGCCCGCGAGATGAGCGGGCCCGCTGTCGATTGTGACCGTCAGATCGAGGTTCGCCAGCAACGCGGCGACATCGTCGAAGCCCGCCTGAAAGTGCGGCGTGAGGTCGACCACATCAAACCCCTTCGCGCGCCACTGGGCGACCGTCTCGCCACGCCCCGGCGACAGCGCGAAATACGTCACGCCCGCCACGCTGAGCAAAGGCCCCAGTTGTTCCGCCGGCACGGAGCGCCGCGCGTCGCGGATATGGTCTGGGTTGCCGTTCCACACCAGACCGACCGTGCGATTGCCGGGGTGGGCATACAAGCAGGCCTGCACACGCCGCCGCCACATTTCCACATGATGCGGGTCCGCACTCAAATAAGGCGCGCCCCACCCCGCCGCATCCAGAATGCCGAGGCGCAGCGGCAAGCTCATCAGCCCGCAATGAAAATCCGGCCGGGTTTCCAGACTTGTTTCGAGCCGCAGATCGGCGGGCAACGTCCGTTCGAACAGATGTCGCAACGGCCCGTCATGACCGAAGATCACTGTGCCGCCGTCGCGCCGCGCCCGTTCGGCGAGTAGCGGCAGAAAACGCACCGCCCACAGGCAATCGCCGTTGCCTTGCTCGCCATACACGACGAGCGTCTTTCCGGCGAGCGTCTCGCCTTGCCACGGCGCGCTGATCTCGGCGAGCGCGCGCTGCGCGTGATTCAGCTCGCCACCGGCGAAAGCAACGCGCGATTCGTAATGCGTCCAACCTTCTGCGAAACGCCCGCTGCGAATCTCGAGTTCGGAAAGATCGAACAACGCATGCGCATTATCCGGCGACAATGCGAGCACCTGACGCAGCAACGCCTCCGCTTCTGCAAAGCGCGCCTGCTCCTTGATGCATAACGCCAGCTTGTGCAGCGCCACCGGATTGCCCGGCACGACGCGCACGGCCTCGCGCAGCAACTGCTCGGCGGCAGCGAAGTCGTCGCGATGCTGGACGGCGGCCGCGCGCCAGACCAGCGCATTCGCATCCGCGGAATTTTGCGTGAGCAGCAGCGCGGTTGCCGATTCGACGAGGCCCCAATCGCGTACGGCAAACGCCGTCTGCGCGATGGTGTGAAGCAGCGCCGGTTCGCACGTCGGATCCGCCTCGTAAGCGCGCACCAGCGCGACAAGCGCTTCACGTTGCAGCGCTTTGTCGCGGCCCGCCTGCTGCAGCAGCGCCTGAGCGAACGCGACACAGTCGTGCGCGGTGGCATGCGCCGCCCACGCGCGTGCGCGCAACGCCGGCAGGTCAGGACCTGCCGGCTCGAGAGCAAGATGATTCATGCGAAAAACGCCGCGCGCGCAGTGCGATTGAAAAACGCTGACAGCGTGGCCTACGGCGCGCTAGCCGCGATCTTCGGCGTGCTGACGGAGACGTCGCCGCATTGGGCGCGATGGCGCAACGCGTGGTCGATCAACACGAGCGCAAGCATGGCTTCCGCGATGGGCGTGGCGCGAATGCCGACGCACGGGTCGTGCCGGCCAAACGTTTCGACAACCGCCGGCTGCCCCGCCTTGTCGATGGAGCGGCGCGGCGTGCGGATGCTGGAGGTCGGCTTGATCGCGATCGACACGGTGATGTCCTGACCGGTCGAAATACCGCCGAGCACACCGCCCGCATGATTGCCCACGAAGCCTTCCGGCGTCAGCTCGTCGCCGTGCACGGAACCGCGCTGCGCGACGCTCGCAAAACCGGCGCCGATCTCCACGCCCTTCACCGCGTTGATCCCCATCATGGCGTGAGCGATGTCCGCATCGAGGCGGTCGAACAGCGGCTCGCCGAGGCCGACGGGCACGCTCGAAGCCACCACGTTGATGCGCGCGCCGATCGAGTCGCCGTCCTTGCGCAGCGCGTCCATATACGCTTCGAGCTGCGGCACGATATCCGCGTTCGGCACGAAAAACGGGTTTTCGCGCACCTGCGCCCAATCGACGAAGGGCACGTCGATCGCGCCGAGCGCCGCCATATAGCCGCGCACCTCCGTGCCGAATTTCTCGCGCAGCCATTTCTTCGCGACCGCGCCGGCCGCGACCGTGGGCGCAGTCAGACGCGCCGACGAACGGCCGCCGCCGCGATAGTCGCGGATGCCGTACTTTTGCCAGTAGGTGTAGTCGGCGTGGCCCGGACGGAAGGTATCCGCGATATTGCCGTAGTCCTTGCTGCGCTGGTCCGTGTTGCGAATAAGCAGTGCAATCGGCGCGCCGGTGGTCTTGCCCTCGAACACGCCCGAGAGAATCTCGACCTTGTCTTCTTCCTGACGCTGCGTGACGTGGCGCGAAGTGCCCGGCTTGCGGCGGTCGAGTTCGAGCTGGATGTCGGCTTCGCTGAGCGCCATGCCCGGCGGGCAGCCGTCGATCACGCAGCCGATAGCCGGGCCGTGCGATTCGCCGAAGGTCGTGACAGTAAAGAGCGTACCGAGGGTGTTGCCGGACATGAGCGTCGTCCAAAGGATGCGGGGAAGACGCTATTATGCCAGCCCGCCGGGCGCGAGACCGCGCCGGGCGCCGGCTTATGACTTCTGGACAAGGCCGTCCTACTTCCGCGCGCCGCGCAATTCCATGACGACGCTCTGAAGCCGTTCCGGCGTGGCAAGCGCCGGTTCTATCGGCTCGCCGACAGCGAGTGTCAGACGGCTCATCACGCCTTTTTGCACCGGCCGCGGCCAGCGCGCGTCGTCTGCGCGGGAAAACACGCTGCCCCACAGCCCGCGCAGCGCCATCGGAATGACCGGCGCCGGCGTGCGGCGAATGATTTCGGTGACGCCATGACGGAACGGATTCATGTCGCCGGTTCGGGTCAGCTTGCCTTCGGGGAAAATGCACACCAACTCGCCCTCGGCAAGCGCCTGCGCGCAGCGCTCGTAGGCGCTTGCCAGAAGCTGGGCGTCCTGATGCGCGGGCGCGATCGGAATGGCCTTCGCATGACGAAACACCCAGCCGGCGAACGGCGTGCGGAAAATCTGATGGTCCATCACGAAGCGGATGGGCCGCGGGCTTTCGGCCATGATCACGAGCGCATCCACGAAACTCACGTGGTTGCACACGAGCACGGCCGCGCCCTCCTCGGGAATCCGCTCGGCATGCACAAGGCGAATCCGGTAAAACGTATGCACCAGCAGCCACGCGATAAAGCGCAGCAGGAACTCCGGTACGAGCGAATAGATGTAGGTCGCCACCACGATATTCAAAAGCGCGGTCACAAGAAAGATGGCCGGAATGCTGAAGCCCGCCGCGGTCAGCGCGACCGCCATGAGCGCCGACACGATCATGAACAGCGAATTCAGAATATTGTTCGCGGCAATGATGCGCGCGCGGTGGCTCGGCTGGCTGCGGCTCTGGATCAGCGCATAGAGCGGCACGCTGTAAAAGCCGCCGAACATGGCGAGCAGGAACAGATCGGCGAGCACGCGCCAATGCGCGAGGCGCCCGAGAAACTCGCCCACGCTCAACAGGTGCCCGGCGGGCGGCAATGCGTGGCTCGCGAAAAAAAGATCGATGGCGAACACGCTCATGCCGATCGAGCCGAGCGGCACGAGGCCGATTTCGATACGCCGCTTGGAGAGCTTTTCGCACAACAGCGACCCAAGGCCGATACCGATGGAGAACGTGCCGAGCAGCACCGTGACGACGTCCGGATTCGCTGACAACACGTCTTTGGCGAAGCTGAAGAACGACGACAGAAACGTGGCGCCCACGAACCAGAGCCACGAAATGCCGAGCAGGCTCAGGAACACCGTGCGGTTTTCGCGCGCGAGCCTGAGATTGCGCCACGTCTCGCTGACCGGATTCCAGTTGATGCGCAAGTCCGGCTGCGGCGCCGCCGTCACCGGCACGAAGCTCGACACCACGCGCCCGACGAGCGCAATCGCCACGCACGCGCAGGCGAGCACGAGCGCGCCGTGCTCGACGAAACCGGCGCTTGCGCCGCCGACAATCGTGCCGACGAGAATCGCGACGAACGTGCCCATCTCGACCATCCCATTGCCGCCGACCAGTTCCTGGCTCGACAGATGTTGCGGCAAGTACGAATACTTGACTGGGCCGAATACGGTTGAATGCACACCCATCAGAAACGTGCACAGATACAGAAGCGGTGCGCTGTGCAGCAGAAAACCCGCGCCGCCGATCAGCATGACGACGATCTCGAAAGTCTTGACGAAACGCGTCAGCATCGCCTTGTCGTACTTGTCGGCGATCTGGCCGGAAGTGGCCGACAACAGCACGAACGGCAGGATGAAAATGGCCGAGATCAGAAACGCCGCGGTTTTCGCGTCGACACCCGAGAAGCGCGCCGCCTGAAATGTGACGAGCGACGTAAAGCCGATCTTGAAGACGTTGTCGTTCATTGCGCCGAGAAACTGCGTCCAGAAAAACGGCGCGAAACGGCGCTCGCCCAACAATCTGAACTGCGAATCATGGCTGCTACGCTCGCGCGCGGCGCGGCGGGCGGCCGGCAGCGTAGGCGTGGGAGGCAAGGGGCTCTGACTCATGAAGTTCGCCAACGGATTGAGAAGTGGGCGCGTGCGCAAGATCGCCGCAGGCCGTGCGACGAGCCATGGCGGCGCGCACAAAAAAGGCGCGCGCTTTCGCGCACGCCTTCACTCGATGCTAACTCGCGCCGCGCGTCAACGCGCCGGCTGCTGCCCCTGCTCTTCCGGCCAGTCGCGGATATACGCCTTCAGCATGCGGTTTTCGAAGCCCTGCTCTTCGACCACGGCCTTCGCCACGTCGTAGAACGAAATTACGCCCATCAGCGTGCGGCTTTCCAGCACGGGCAGATAGCGCACGTGATGCTCGAGCATCATGCGGCGCACTTCGTTGACGTCCGTTTCCGGCGTGCAGGTAAGCGGATGATCGTCCATGACCTTACGGATGGTGGACGTGCCCACGCTGCCGCCATTCTCCTTGAGCGTGAGAATGATTTCGCGGAAGGTCAGCATGCCGACCAGGTCGCCGTATTCCATTACGACAAGCGAGCCGATGTCGTGCTCGGCCATGGTGACGACTGCGTCGTGCAGCGCGGTATCCGGCGTAACCGTGAATAGGGTGTTGCCTTTGACTTTAAGAATGTCGCTGACTCGCATGATCTGTCTCCCGAAATACCCGCTAGGCATGTAATGCATCAATGACTTTCGATCCTAGCGGAAAGGCCCATAAAAGGAAAGCGGCCCGCCCATCAAGGCGCGGCGGGCGCTCGCCGTTCCGCGCCGTTGCCGCGGGCGCCGCGCGGCACGCGCTTGCCGCTGCCGCGCAGGCGCGCGCATGGGGAAAACCGCGCTTGAAGCGATACGTGCCGGTGATACGATGGCCGCCACCTTGACCTTTCGCGAGGCTGTCCGTGGCCTCGCCGACCAGCATGTCCGCCAACCGTTTCGATACGCTTGCGCTGCACGCCGGCGCCGCCCCTGATCCCGCCACCGGCGCGCGCGCCACGCCCATCTACCAGACCACCTCGTTCACGTTTCGCGACGCCGACCACGCCGCCGCGCTCTTCAATATGGAGCGAGCCGGACACGTCTACTCGCGCATTTCGAATCCGACCGTGGCCGTGTTCGAAGAGCGCGTCGCCGCGCTGGAAAACGGCGCGGGCGCGATCGGCACGGCGAGCGGCCAGGCCGCGCTGCATCTCGCGATCGTCACGCTGATGGGCGCAGGCTCCCACATCGTCGCATCGAGCGCGCTATATGGCGGCTCGCACAATCTGCTGCATTACACGTTGCGCCGCTTCGGCATCGAAACGAGCTTCGTCAGACCCGGCGATATCGACGGATGGCGGGCGGCCCTGCGCCCGAACACGCGCCTCCTGTTCGGCGAAACGCTCGGCAATCCGGGCCTCGACGTGCTCGACATCGCCACCGTTGCGCAGATCGCCCACGAGCACCGGGTGCCGCTTCTGGTCGACTCGACCTTCACCACGCCTTACCTGATCAAGCCGTTCGAGCACGGCGCGGACTTCGTCTACCATTCGGCGACCAAATTCCTCGGCGGCCACGGCACGACCATCGGCGGCGTGCTGGTGGACGGCGGCACGTTCGACTTCGACGCCTCCGGACGCTTTCCCGAATTCACCGAGCCCTACGACGGCTTTCACGGCATGGTGTTCAGCGAGGAAAGCACCGTTGCGCCGTTCCTGCTGCGCGCGCGCCGCGAAGGCTTGCGCGACTTCGGCGCGTGCCTGCATCCGCAAGCCGCCTGGCAGCTTCTGCAAGGCATCGAAACCTTGCCGCTGCGGATGGAACGGCACGTCGCCAACACCCGCCGCGTGGTCGAGTTTCTCGCCGGACAGGCGGCGGTCGAAGCGGTCGCCTATCCCGAGCTGCCGACGCATCCCGATCACGCGCTCGCGCAGCGGCTGCTGCCGCGCGGCGCGGGTGCCGTGTTCAGCTTCAATCTGCGCGGCGATCGGGACACCGGCCGCCGCTTTATCGAGGCGCTGTCGCTGTTCTCGCATCTGGCCAACGTCGGCGACGCGCGCTCGCTGGTGATTCATCCTGCTTCCACCACGCACTTCCGGATGGACGCCGCCGCGCTGGCCGCGGCGGGCATCGCGGAAGGCACGATCCGGCTCTCGATCGGCCTCGAAGATCCCGACGATCTCATCGACGACCTGAAGCGCGGTTTGAGAGCGTCACAAAAAGCCTCGCAGAAAACAGCCCACCAAGCAGCCCCCAAAGCAGAACCCGAAGCGGCCCAAAAAGCTCCGCAGAACGGCGCGCCGACGCCAGGCGGCTTCCCCACCTCGCAACCGCGCCCGGAGTCCGCATGATCCTGACCGTTCAAGGCAAGCCCGCCTACGCCTACACCGGCGGCAAACCGTTCGATGCCACTCTGCCGACGGCCGTCTTCATTCACGGTGCCGAGCACGACCACAGCGTGTGGGCGCTGCAAACGCGCTACTTCGCGCACCACGGCTTCGGCGTGCTGGCGGTGGATCTGCCCGGACACTGCCGCAGCGCCGGTCCCGCGCTGCGTACCATTGCGGCGCTGGCGGACTGGCTCGCCGCCCTCTTCGACGCCGCGCGTGTCGCGCGTGCATTCGTGGCCGGCCATAGCATGGGCTCGCTCGTCGCACTCGACTTCGCCGGCCGTCATGCCGAGCGGACCACGCATCTCGCCCTCCTCGCCACCGCCTTGCCCATGGCGGTCTCCGAGACCCTGCTAGCAGCCGCGCTCCACGACGAGCCCGAAGCCATCGCCATGGTCAACCAGTGGTCGCATTCCACGCTCGCGGCGAAACCCTCGTGCCCCGGTCCCGGCTTCTGGCTGCACGGCATGAACCAGCGGCTCATGGAGCGGGTTTCGGCGAGGGGCGAAACGCAGCTCTTTCACACCGATTTCATGGCCTGCAACAGCTACGCGGACGGCCTCGTGCGTGCCGCTCACGTGCGCTGCCCGACGCGCCTCCTGGTTGGACGCCGCGATGCGATGACGCCGCCGCGCGCCGCCAAAGCGCTCGCCGATGCGCTCGCGCAGGCCGGCGCGCCGGTCGACACCGTCACTCTCGAGGCCGGACACGCGCTGATGACCGAGCAGCCCGATGCCACGCTCGACGCGCTGTTCAGTTTCGCTTCGCGTCCGGCTCGCGAAGCGGGCTAGCACGAGCGCCCCGCCAGACCTTCGATGCCTTCACGATAACGGCTGCGAAGCGGCGACGCCATCGTCCGAATGGCCAGGTTGCGCGTGGCACACGATAGCCGCACAATGGATCGAGCCTGTCCTGTGCCGGGCGCGCGGGCGCGCCGCGAACAACCAAGGCAAAGCGACAGGCGCGCAACCGCAACGCGTAGCCATCCGGAGGCCGTTATGGCTCATACCGCGCATACCGATCACTTCGCGAACTTCGCGGAGTTTTATCCGTACTATCTGAGCGAGCATCGCAACGTGGTCTCGCGGCGGCTGCATTTCGTCGGATCGCTCGGGGTGATCGGCTGCCTCGCCATGGCGCTCGCCACCGGCGACTGGCTGTGGCTGCCGGCGGCCGTCGTCTGCGGATACGGCTTTGCCTGGGTCGGCCATTTTTTCTTCGAAAAGAACCGGCCGGCAACTTTTCGCCATCCGCTCTATAGCCTGATGGGGGACTGGGTGATGTTCAAGGACATCTGCGTCGGCAAGATTTCGTTGTAAAGCGACCCGCGGGGCTCAAACCGCCGCCGCGCCCGGCCTGCGGGCTACGCCGCCTGATGCGGCATGGAAGAGGCACCGCGCTCGTCGTGCTCGGCGGTCGCCGCGCGCGCGGCGGCGCGGGCCGCGAGCAGCGTGGAGAGCGTCACCTTCAGCCGGTCGTTTTCGAGCGCGGCGAGCAGCGTGGCGCCGTCCACGCGAGTAGACGCGAGCTGCAACTGATATTCGAGCTCCGCGCGATCCATCACGAACAGGTCGTAGAGCTGCTGCACGGTGATCTGCGCCGGGTTCGCGAGCAGCAGAAAATGCGGGCGCGAGGCGTCTTCCTGCAACTGCGCGATCCATTCCACCTGTTCGAGCTTTTGCAGGAGATTGACCGTCGTATCCATATCGCGGCGAAGCATGCGCGAAAGCTCGGGCACGGTGTAGCCGCGCTTGCCGGCCTCGCGCGCTTCGCTAAGCCGCGCAAGCAGTTCGAGCGAATCGAAGAGATTGCTGCCCTCGAAGGTCGGGCGATGGAACTGGCCGATGCGGATGGCCGGCAACGCCGACGCGATCATCGCGCCCGCCAGCGTGATGAACCAGCACAGGTACATCCACAGCAGGAAGAGCGGCACGGCCGAGAACGCGCCGTACACCGCGGTGTAGGTGGGCATGCGGCGCACGTAATAGCCGAAGCCGCGCTTGGCGAGCTCGAACGCGATGGCTGCCGTCACCCCGCCAATCACCGCGTCGCGCCATTCCACGCGGCAGTTGGGCAGATAGACGTAGAGAATCGTGAAAGCGAGCGCCGTGAGCGGCAATGCGGTGCCCGCCAGCGCCCATTCGATCACCGGCGTCATGCGTTGGGCCGCGCTGAACGTCATGGACTGCGTGAACAGATACGACGAGATGGAAAGACTCACGCCGATCAGAATCGGACCCAGCGTGATGATCGCCCAATACACAAGGATGCGCTGCGCGATGGGCCGCGCCTTGCGCACGCGCCAGATCACGTTGAACGCGGATTCGATCGTCATCATCGTCATGACGCCGGTGAGAAACAGCAGCACCATGCCGATGGTGGTCAAGCCCTTCGCCTTCGACGCGAACTGATTCAGATATTTGAAGATCTGGCTGTTCAGTTGCGCGGGCATCAGGTGATCGGCGAGGAAAAACTGCAGCGACTCCTGGAACGAACTGAAGAGCGGAAACGCCGTAAAGAGCGCGAACGCCACGGTGGCGAGCGGCACCAGCGCGAGCATCGTGGTGAACGTGAGGCTGCCGGCCACTTGCGCAATACGGTCTTCGCCGCTGCGCTTGGCAGCGAACTGCGCGAGCCGTTTGAGCGTATCGAGATCGAAACGCGCCTTGGACAACAAACCTGCCTCCTTGCTTCGTCAACCGGTGTTTGCGGACCGCCTGGCAGAACCTGCAACGCACCCTGCGCGAGGCCTGGCCGAATGGCTATGAACGGCTGGGAACGGCCTGTAGAGCGGCCCCAAGCCCTATAATACCCGTTCACCGATGAGGCTTATGAAAGACATTCTCGTGCTCTATTACAGCCGTCACGGCGCCACGCGCGAACTCGCGCTCGCGATCGCGCACGGCGTGGACAGCGTCCCCGGCATGCAGGCGCGCGTGCGGACCGTGCCGCCCGTCTCGACCGTCTGCGAGGCGACGCTGCCCGACATTCCCGCTGAAGGACCGCCTTACGTCGAACTGCGCGATCTCGAGGAATGCGCCGGTCTCGCGCTCGGCTCGCCCACCCGTTTCGGCAACATGGCGGCTTCTCTCAAATACTTTCTGGACGGCACCACGCCGCAGTGGCTCGCGGGCGCGCTCTCCGGCAAGCCGGCCTGCGTGTTCACGTCGACCGGCAGTCTGCACGGCGGCCAGGAATCCACGCTGCTGTCCATGATGCTGCCGCTTTTGCACCACGGCATGCTGATCGTCGGCATTCCGTACACGGAAACGGCGCTCACCACCACGCAAACCGGCGGCACGCCGTACGGCGCGTCGCACTTCGCGCGCGCGGGCAGCGCCGCCCAGGGCATTTCTGCCGACGAAAAAACGCTCGCCGTTGCGCTCGGCGCACGCGTCGCGCGCACGGCGGCTTCCATGAGCGAAAGGCCGTGAGCAGCGCGCCACTGCGGCACAACCGCGCTGCGGCGCTCGGCGCGACCGCCTCGCTCGTCGCGCTGATTGCGTTGTCCATTGCCTGGGAGCTGTGGCTCGCGCCGCTGCGCTCCGGGGGCTCGGCGCTCGTGCTCAAGGCCGTGCCGCTGCTGCTCGCGCTACCGGGCGTGTGGCGGCAGCGTCTCTACACGCTCCAATGGGCGTCGATGCTGATCCTGCTCTATTTCGCCGAGGGCGTCGTGCGCGGCTGGAGCGACCGTGGTTTGAGCGCCGGCCTCGGCTGGCTCGAAGCCGCGCTCGCCATCGTGTTCTTCGTCGCTGCGCTCGCCTACGTGGCGCCCTTCAAGCGCGCGGCAAAGAAGGTCGCGAAAGACGCCGCCCCAAACCCGGCGAACGAGGCGACAAAAGAAGCAGCGAAAGAAGCGACGAGAGACTCGGCGAAAAGCGGGGCGAACAACGCCGCCCTGCACGCCGCCGCGCCGCGCGGCGAACGTCCGGGCAGCGCGGACGTCTGACAGTCATCCACCTCGCTTCCCCGCCCGAACCCGCTCACCGACCGACATGACCCAAACCGCTTTTCTCGCAGCCTGCCGCGATGCCATCGGCGCCGCCCACGTGTTGACCGACGCGCACGACACGGCGCCCTATCTGACCGACTGGCGCCGCCGCTACACCGGTGCGGCCTGCGCGGTGTTGTGCCCCGCCTCGCCCGCCGAGGTCGCGGCGCTCGTGCGGCTCGCCGTCGAACACGGCGTGCCTCTCGTGCCGCAAGGCGGCAACACAGGTCTCGCCGGCGGCGCCACACCGGACGCGAGCGGCGCGCAGGCGGTCGTCAGCTTGCGGCGGCTCAACCGGGTGCGCGACATCGACCCGCACAACAACACGATCACGGTCGAAGCTGGCGTGATCCTCGCCGAAGTGCAGCAGCACGCGGATGAAGCCGGGCGCCTCTTCCCATTGAGCCTCGCGGCGGAAGGCAGTTGCACGATCGGCGGCAATCTCGCGACCAACGCGGGCGGCACCGGCGTGCTGCGCTACGGCAACACGCGCGAGCTGTGCCTCGGCCTCGAAGTCGTCACGCCGCAAGGTGAACTGTGGGACGGCCTGCGCGGGCTGCGCAAGGACAACACCGGCTACGATCTGCGCGACCTGTTCATCGGCGCCGAAGGCACGCTCGGCATCATCACCGCCGCGGTATTGAAGCTGCATCCGCAACCCGCGGCGCGTGTCACGGCGCTTGCCGCGCTCGCCTCGCCGCATGCGGCACTGGATTTTTTGTCTCTTACACAAAGCATCGCCGGGCCGCTTCTGACCGGCTTCGAACTGATGTCGGACTTTTGCCTGCGGCTGGTGGGCCGGCACTTCGAGCACATGCGCTATCCGTTCGCCGAACCGCACGCGCAAATCGTGCTGCTCGAATTGTCCGACAGCGAGAGCGAGGACCACGCGCGAGCACTCTTCGAGCGTCTGATGGAAAAGGCGCTTGAAGACGGCGTGGTGCAGGACGCGGTTGTCGCTGAAAGTCTCGCGCAGTCGCGGGCGTTCTGGAATCTGCGCGAACATATCCCGCTTGCGCAGGCTGAGGAAGGCCTGAACATCAAGCACGACATTGCGGTGCCGATTTCGCGCATCGGCCACTTCATCGAGGAGACGGACGCCGCTGTCGCAGAGGCCGCGCCCGGCTCGCGCATGGTGACGTTCGGCCATCTCGGCGACGGCAACCTGCATTACAACGTGCAGGCGCCCGAAGGTGTCGACGCGAAAGCGTTCCTCGCGCAGTACCAGAGCCCGATTAACCAGATCGTGTACGACAGCGTGCATCGGCATCGCGGCAGCATCAGCGCGGAACACGGGCTCGGTCAGTTGAAGATCGACGAGGCGATGCACTACAAGCAGGACGTCGAGGTCCAGTTGATGCGCACGCTCAAACATGCACTCGACCCACTCAACCTGATGAACCCGGGCAAAGTGCTACGCTGAGAGCGTGAGGCGACGGGCCGATATTCAGCGCTGCAAGGAGCCGTGTTCGTGAAAATTCGTGTCCTGTCCGATCTGCATCTGGAGAACGACGAGCCGGAACTCATTCCGCATGCGCAGGCGGATCTGATCGTGCTGGCCGGGGACATCCACAACCACGCGGCAGGTCCGCGCTGGGCCGCGCAAACCTTCGACGGCGCCGCGCCTGTCGTCTACGTGCCGGGCAATCACGAGTACTACGACGGCGAGTTCGGCGCGCTGGAGGCCGCGTTGCACGACGCGGCCTCGCAGGTCGAGAACGTGCACGTGCTGAACAACGCCGCGCTTATCGATCCGCACGGCCGCTGGCGCGTGCTCGGCACGACATTGTGGACGGACTTCGCGCTATTCGGCGCGGACCACGCGGCGCTCGCCGAATCCATCGAGGCGGCGCGGCGTGCCATGCTGGACTTTCGCGGCCTCATTCAGATGAACTGGCCGCACGGTGTGGAAAACTGCGCACGCGACGAAGCGCGCGACTTCGCACCCGCCGACGCGCTCGCGCTGCATCGCCAGGCGCGTGCCTGGCTCGAGAACGAGCTCGCGAAGCCGTTTGCCGGCCAGACGATCGTGGTCACGCATCACGCGCCGCATCGTTTGAGTCTGGCTGAGCGTTACGCACACGACCGCGTGTCGGCGGGCTTCGTCAACCACCTGCCCGAGCTCGTGCGTGCGCCCGTCGCGCTGTGGATTCATGGACACACGCATACGTCGTTCGACTACACGGTGAACGGCACGCGCGTAGTCTGCAATCCGCGCGGCTATTTCGATCGCCGCAGCGGGCAGTGGGAAAATCCGCTTTTTGCGTGGGACAAGGTCGTCGAAATCTAGCGCGGCGCCCTCTGTCAGCGCTTCAGGCAACCACCGCCCACACACTGGACCGGTGAAAAGCCTACTGACGGTCCCGCTGCTTGCCGTTTTCAGGACGCTCGACCTTGATCGGCGCAAGTTGCGGCTGCTGCTCGCGCAGGCGGCGCAGCAGGTCGCGCGATGCGGCAATGCCGATCAGTCCAAACATGACGGCCACGCCGATCATCAGATGCGTATCCATGAAATCCTCGTCCTTCGGTGAGTGCGATTGCTAAACAGTGACGGCGGAAACAGAAGCGCCGGTTGAGCACGCAGCGCATGAACGACACGGTAGCAAATCGAGCCGGGCGCGGAAGTAAGGAAATGTTGCGGCGGGGCGCCGATGTCACTGGCGGCGCGGCAAAACGCCGCCGCTCATGCCCAACCGGCCAACGGGCCGAGCGGGCCAACGCACCCAGAGGACTGCGGCGGCCGGCAGCCAACTGGCGGTCAGGCCGCGCGCCGCCTAGGTCCGCGCAAACTCCCGCAACTCGGCCCGGTCGACCGCGAGCGTCGTCGGCAGCTCGTCGCGCAGATGCTCGATCCACGTGCGGATCTTGGCGTCCAGATACTGGCGCGACGGATACAGCGCATACAGATTCATTTCCTGCGATGTGTAGTCGGGCAAGAGCCGCACCAATTCGCCCTTGCGCAGGCCGCTGATCGCCGAGTAGATCGGAATCAGGCCGACGCCCATGCCGCTCGCCACCGCGACGGCCATGGCTTCCGCCACGTTCACCTGGAAGGTGGCCGGGCCGAGCGTGATGGTTTCCTCGCCGTTCGGGCCGTCGAACGTCCATTTGTCCGGCGGAAACACCGGCGTAACCATTTGCAGGCAGCTGTGGTGCTCCAGGTCGGCGGGCGTGTGCGGCACGCCGTGCTTTTCCAGATAAGCCGGCGACGCGCACGCCACGCTGAACGCGCTGCCGAGGCGCTGCGACACGAGCCCCGAATCGGGCAGGCCGGTGGCGAGCGTGAGCGACACGTCGAAACCCTCGTCGAGGAGATCGGGCATTCGCTGCGCGAGCGTGAGCTCCACGTGCACTTCCGGGTAACGCTCCTGATAGCGGCCCACGGCCGGCACGACGTAATGCTGGCCGAAGCTCGTCATGGCGTGGACCTTCAGCTTGCCGGACGGACGCGCATGCGCGTCGCTGGCCTCGGCTTCCGCCTGATCGACATAGGCGAGAATCTGCTCGCAGCGCTGCAGATAGCGCTCGCCGGCTTCGGTCAGCGCGATGCGGCGCGTGGTGCGGTTCAGAAGGCGCGTGCGCAGATGCGCTTCAAGATCGGACACCGCCCGCGACGCGTAGGCGGTCGTCGTATTGAGGTGCTGCGCGGCACCGGTGAAACTGCCCGCTTCGACGACGCGGACAAATACGCGCATGTTCTGAAGCGTATCCATACCTTTCCTTTGCAACTATCCAGTCCCAACCCTGCCGATTGTTACACGATCCGCAAAACCGATTATCACGCGTTCCGTAAAAATCCCTTGCATCTTTACCGGTTATTCCTCAATCCATCAAAAAATATAATTGGCCGATCGCTTCTATAGTCAGTTCTGGAGGAAATCGTGCAGTCTCCGGTATCGAAATGGATCACCGCTGCCGCGGTTCTTGCGATCCCATTAACAATTGCCGGCTGTGCAAGTACCGGGGGCATCGCCCCGCAAACGAACCGCACCGACCCCGCGTCACTCGATGCGGGTAGCGCGATCCGCGCGGCGGATGCCGACGCCGGCTGGCCCGCTGCCGACTGGTGGCGTGCCTATCGCGATCCGCAACTCGACGCCTGGATCGAAGCGGCGCAGGCCAACAATCCCAGCCTCGCAGCCGCCCAGGCGCGCGTGCGCGAAGCCATGTCGATGGCGGGCGTGGCGCGTTCCGCGCTCGCGCCGCAAGTAAACGGCGAACTGTCGATCAAGCGCCAGCAATGGGCCGACAACCTGTACTACGGCCCGGGACCGCTCGCGGGCGAGCAATCGTGGAACAACACCGGCACGCTCGCGCTGTCGTATCACCTCGACCTGTGGGGCAAGGACCGCAACGCCGCGGAGCGCGCCCTCGACGCGGCGCACGCGCGCGCCGCCGACGCCCGCGCCGCGCAACTCGAACTGCAGGCGAACGTGGTGCGGACCTACATCCAGATGTCGCTCGATTACGCGCTGCTCGACATCGCCCGCGCAACCTTGCAGCAACAGCAGCAAATCGCCGACCTGGCCAGCCGGCGCCTGAAAGGCGGCATCGGCACGCAACTGGAAGTGAGCCAGGCACAGACGCCGCTGCCGGAATACGAGCGCGAAATCGACGCCCTCGAAGAAAAAATCGCGCTCGGGCGCAACCAGCTGGCGGCGCTCGCGGGCAAAGGCCCGGGCGCGGGCGACGCGATCCAGCGGCCGGTGCTCTCGCTCGCCGCGCCCGCCGGCCTGCCGAGCGCGCTGCCTGCGGAGCTGATCGGCCATCGGCCGGACGTGGTCGCCGCGCGTTGGACCGTGGCGGCGCAGGCACGCGGCATCGACGTCGCGAAGGCCGGGTTTTATCCGGACATCGACCTGCTCGCGTCGATTGGCGGCTATGCAGCGATGGGGCCGCTCTTCCAGTTCCTGAAGAATCCGTCGCATAGCTGGAGCGCCGGGCCGGCGCTGTCGCTGCCGATTCTCGACGGCGGCCGCCTGCGCTCGGAGCTCGGCGCGGCATCGGCCGGTTACGACGAGGCGGTGGAGCACTACAACCAGACGATCGTCGGCGCGCTCAAGGACATTTCGGACCAGGTCATCCGCATCCGCTCGCTCGACACGCAGGCAGAGGACGCACGACGGTCCGAGGCCGCCGCGCGTAAGAACTACGAACTGTCGCGCGAGGGTTATCGCCGCGGTCTGACAGATTACGTGAACGTACTGATCGCGCAGAACCAGTTGCTGCGCGCGCAGGAAGGCGTCGCGAAGGTTCAGGCGGAGCGCCTCGGCGCGCATGCGTCGCTGGTCACGGCTCTGGGCGGCGGCCTCGACGATCCCGCCAACGGCCCGGTGGCCAGCGCGACGCTGCCGGGGCACGGCAAGGGCGAGCAGAAGAACACTGCCGCAGCCGTCACGTCCGCAGCCGAGTGAGGAAGCCCGTCATGTCGACAACCTCTGCCCGCGCCTCGCGCCCCGCGTCGTTGGCCGCCTGGTACAGCGCCGCCTCCGACTGGGCGCGCACCGACGGCCTCACGTGGACCTACCTTTTCAAGGCGCTCGCTGCGTGCTTTCTCGCGCTCGGCATCGCGATGAAACTCGACCTGCCGCAGCCGCGCACGGCCATGACCACCGTCTTCATCGTGATGCAGCCGCAAAGCGGCATGGTGTTCGCGAAGAGCTTCTACCGGATCTGCGGCACGCTTGTCGGCCTCGTCGTGATGCTCGCGTTGATCGGGCTGTTCGCGCAGCAGCCGGAGCTGTTCATCGCGACCACGGCGATCTGGGTCGGCATCTGCACCGCCGGCGCCGCGCGCAACCGCAACTTCAGGTCTTACGGCTTCGTGCTGGCCGGCTACACCGCCGCACTGATCGGCATTCCCGCCTCGCAACATCCGGACGGCGCGTTTCTCGCCGCGCTCACGCGCGTCGCGGAGGTCGTGCTCGGCATCGTCTGCGCGGGCGCCGTGAGCGGCCTCGTATTTCCACAGTTCGCCGGCCTGCAGATGCGCGGCGCCGTGCGCGCGCGTTTCTCCGCGTTTGTCGACTACGTGTCGGCGTCGCTGGCCGGCCGCAACGACCGCGCGCAGATCGAGGCGACCAATGCGCGCTTCGTCGCGGACATCGTCGGCTTCGAGGCAGCGCGCAGCGTCGCGGTGTTCGAAGGCCCGGATTCGCGGATGCGCGGCGGCCGCCTCGCACGCCTGAACAGCGAGTTCATGACCGCGTCGACGCGCTTTCACGCGCTGCATCAGCTGATGAACCGCTTGCGCGAGGCCGGCACGCACGGCGCGGCGATCGCCATCGACGCGCTCGAACCTTACTTCAGGGAAATCGCGCCCTTGCTCGCGAAGTCCGGTGAGCCGGTGCTGAGCGCCGCCGATGCCGCGCACGCCGCCGCCCAGCTCGACGCGTACAAGACCGAGCTGCCGCGCCGCGTGCGCGCCACGCGCGCCGCGCTCGAGGTACATCCCGATGCGCCGCTGCTCGACTTCGATACGGGCGCGGAACTGCTGTACCGCTTTATCGACGATCTGCATGCCTACGCCGCCACGTATGCGTCGCTCGCGGTGGACACGCATGAGCGCGAGCGCTGGGTCGAGCGCTACGAGCCGAAGACGAACGCTATCGCGGCCGGCGTCGCCGGTCTGCGCGCGGCGCTCGTGATGATGGTGCTCGGCGCGTTCTGGATCGCCACCGCGTGGCCGAGCGGCTCGACGCTCACGCTGAACGCGGCGGCGGTGTGCGCGCTGGCATCGTCGTCGCCGGATCCGAAACGTACCGTGTTCCAGATGGCCGGCGGCACGCTCGCCGCCTCGGCGATGGGCCTGCTCGCGGTCTACGGCGTGTTCCCGCGCATCGACGGATTTGCGCTGCTGTGCGCCACGCTCGCGCCGTTCCTGCTGCTCGGCGTGTTCATGACGACGCGGCCCGCGCTGGCCGGCTACGGCGTCGGCTATTGCATTTTCTTCTGCTTCCTGGCCGGCCCGGACAACGTGGTCCACTACGACCCGAGCAGCTTTATCAACGACGCCATGGCGCTCGTGCTGTCCATGCTGGTGTCCTCCGTCGCGTTCGCCGTGCTGCTGCCGCCGTCCACGCCGTGGCTGCGCAACCGGCTGCTCGCCGACCTGCGCCGTCAGGTCGTGCTCGCGAGCCGGGCGCGTCTCGCCCGCGTGCGTTCGCGGTTCGAAAGCGGCGCTCGCGATCTGATGTTCCAGATCAACGCTCTCGCGCAGGACGATCCGGCGGCGCGGCGCGACACGTTGCGCTGGCTCTTCTCGGTGCTCGAAGTGGGCAACGCGGTGATCGACCTGCGCCGCGAAGTCGCCGCGCTGCCCGCCGAGGCGCGCTACGCGAACACGATGGCGTGGCGCATGTCGCTGCGCGCCATGTGCGACGCGCTGAGCGCGCTCTTCGAGCGCCCGCGTGCGGAGCGCCTCGACCGCGCGCTCGCCGCGACCGTCGACGCGATCAGTGCCGTGCAGTCCCTGCTTGCGGCATTCGCACCGCCGCGCGAGGAGCGCCATCAACTGCAGCGCATTCTGAGTCAGCTGCATTTCATCCGTACCGCGTTGCTCGATCCGCAGTCGCCGCTCGCGCCGTTGACGGCTGCGCGGGCCGACGCATCTGAAGGAGTGGCTCATGCCGCGTGACATTGCCGTTTTCGACGCCTACGTGCCCTCTATCGTGCTGCTGTTCGTCGCGGGCGCCGCGCTCACCTGGGTGCTGGATCGCGTGATCGCCTATACGGGCGTCTATCGCGTGGTGTGGCATCCGTCGCTTTTCCGGGCCAGCCTGCTCGTGTGCGTGTGCGGCCTGCTGGGACTTGCCGTTTATCGTTGATCAGAGCCGAAACATGACTATCCGAAATCTTATTGGCTTCGTTGCGACAGCCGTTATTTTTATCGTCGCGATCGTGTTGGGGCGCATGCTGTGGGTCCATTACATGGACGAACCGTGGACGCGTGACGCGCGCGTGCGCGCCGAAATAGTGAACGTTGCGCCGGACGTCTCGGGCGCCGTGGTCGATCTGCCGGTCAAAGACAATCAACTGGTGAAGAAAGGCGACCTGCTGATGCAGATCGATCCGTCGCACTACGAGATCGCCGTCGAGCAGGCGCAGGCCGCGGTGGCCGCGCGCAAGGCCGAGCTGCAGATGAAGCGCGACGACGCGCGGCGGCGCGCGGACATGGATTCGCTCGTGGTGTCCAAAGAGAGCCAGGAGAATGCGGCGCACACGGCGTCGGCTGCCGAAGCGGCGTATCAGCAGGCGCTCGCCGCGCTCGACGCCGCGAAGCTCAACCTCGCGCGCACGCGCGTCGTCTCACCCGTCGACGGCTACGTGACCAACCTGAACGTGTTTCGCGGCGACTACGCGACGGCCGGCGCGGCGAAGCTCGCCATTGTCGACAGTCACTCGTTCTGGGTGTACGGCTACTTTGAGGAAACCAAGCTGCCGCACGTGCGTATCGGCGACAAGGCCGAAGTGCGCCTGATGAGCGGCGGCACGCTGCAAGGCCATGTGGAAAGCATCTCGCGCGGCATTTACGACCGCGACAATCCGCAAAGCCGCGAACTGCTCGCCGACGTCAACCCGACGTTCAACTGGGTCCGCCTCGCGCAGCGCGTGCCGGTGCGCGTGAAGATCGACTCGGTGCCCGACGGGGTCATGCTGGCGGCGGGCATTACCTGCACCGTGGTCGTCAAGGAGAGCTGAGGGAAGGCCGTGAGCGGGCCGTGAGCTGCCTGGAGCGGGCCGCGCGCACTCTCAAGATCGCGGCAGGCCGCGCGCCTGCCGCACCGTCTTTAGAGCCGGAACTTGCCCACCATCTGCTTGAGGCCATGCGCCTGATCGTCGAGCGATCTCGCCGCGGCGGTCGCCTGCTCGACAAGCGCCGCGTTCTGCTGCGTGCCCGAATCCATCTGCGCGACGGCCAGATTGATCTCCTCGATGCCCGCGCTCTGCTCCGACGAAGCCGCCGAAATCTCGCCCATGATGTCGGTCACACGCTTCACCGCCTTGACCACTTCGTCCATGGTCTGGCCGGCGTCCTGCGCGAGGGTCGAGCCGTTGCTCACGCGCTCCACCGACGTGCTGATCAGCCCCTTGATCTCCTTCGCGGCGGCGGCGCTGCGTTGCGCGAGGTTGCGCACTTCCGCGGCCACGATCGAAAAGCCGCGGCCTTCCTCGCCGGCCCGCGCCGCCTCGACCGCCGCATTCAGCGCCAGAATGTTGGTCTGGAACGCGATTCCCTCGATCACGCCGATGATGTCGCCGATGCTGCGCGCGCTCTCGTTGATCTCGTTCATCGTCGCGACGACGCGGCTCACCACCTCGCCGCCCTTCTCCGCGATCTCCGACGCGTTGTTGGCAAGCGTGCTCGCCTGCTTCGCGTTGTCCGCGTTCTGGCGGACTGTCGAGGTCAACTGCTCCATGCTGGTCGCGGTGCGCTCGAGCGCCATCGCCTGCTGCTCGGTGCGCTGCGAAAGATCGGCGTTGCCCATTGAAATTTCGCTCGATGCGGTCGCGATCGCGTCTGCACTCGACGCAATGTCCGACACCGTGGTCGCAAGACCGCTTTGCATATCGGAAAGCGCGTACAGCACGCTCGACTTGTCCTTACGCCCCAGCGTGATGTGATTCGACAGATCGCCCGCCGCGATCCGGCTCGCGATTTCCTTCGCGTAGGCCGGCTCGCCGCCCAGCTGGCGCGCGAGGCGCCGCACCACCCACTCGCTGATGGCGGCCGCGAGCACGATCAGCCCGATCGTCATCACCGCCAGCATCACGAACGACGAGTGGTAAATGAAGCCGGAGGCGTCGATGGTCGCCTTCGCCGCCGTGCCGCGCTCCGCGACCAGTTCGTCGACGAGTTTTTCGAGCTTGCCGGTTTCGACCAGCAGCGACACGTCCTGCGTGCCGACCTGCCAGTTCATTTGCGACAGGTCGAGCGGCTGCGCTTTCACGAGCGTGACGAAGTCCCGCAGATGGGTGCTCCAGGTGGTGACGGCGGCGGCAAACTTCTTCTGATTCTCGACGGCTTTCGCGTTCGATTTGTCGACGTACTGCTGCAGCGTGCCGAGCTCGGCGGCAAGGCCGTTCAAGCCCTTCTCGATGTCGGCGCCCAGTTCGTCGCGCTCCTTCGCGGTGGTCGCGGTCAACAGCATTTTTTGCGCGCGGCTCGCGCGCAGCATGTGGCCGCGGGCTTCCTCGGCGGCGCGGCTCGCGACGTGCCCTTGGTCGTAGATGGATTGCGCGGAGGCGTTCAGGCGGCTGATCTGCGTGAGCGAAAACACGCCGATGGCAAGCGTGCCGACCAGCAGCACCGCAAAAGCGAGGCGCAACATAGCCTTGACGGACAGGCCCTTGAGCCGCGCGACCCGCGCACGGCTACCCTTTCCCCGCGACGGCAACCTCCCCGCCGCTTCTGCGTCCGGAACGAACCCCGCGCTTTTCCGGCTGCCCAGCGAAACTGCTTTCATATTCCCCGTCCCCACGTTTAGAACCTGCCGCAAAGGTCAATTCCGGCATTGCTTCTTTTCCTTCCGGGTCTACGGCATCGGCGTCCGCGATCTTTAGTGTGGTTTGCCCCGGTGTTGCCCGTACCGACGATCGTGTATCACCCGGTCCTCGGCACGCCGCTTTGTGAGCGCGCGCCGCGCCCGTTTTATACATGGCCAAAAATCCGTCTGACTTATTTATTGGGACGCACCGCCGGGCCGAACGACCCATGTCCGATTCGCGACAAAACTTGTCCTTACAATTCAGCCGAGCCACATTACACTTCGACGGATAGCTGAGCACACGCGACGCCGCGTCGTTATGCCGCAACGACGCCGGTCAGCATGGCGACGCGCCGCCAGCCAGGGATTGCCCCGTCCTCTCTTCTAAAAAACGTATGGAAACCAGCCTCGATAAACGCGCACTTGCCAGCGCGTCAGCCCGTCCCGGCAGTACCGCGCCTGCCGCCGCCGCTTCGGCTGCCTCACCCTCGGGCGCGCAACCGGCCGCCACCGTGCAGCGCACCGTGTATTCGGTGCTCGGCGCGATCAGCTTTTCCCATTTGCTCAACGACATGATCCAGTCGTTGATTCTGGCCATTTACCCAATGCTGAAAGACAACTTCTCATTGTCGTTCGGACAGATCGGCCTGATCACGCTGACATATCAGATCACCGCGTCGCTGCTGCAGCCGCTCGTCGGCATTTACACCGACAGGCATCCGAAGCCGTACTCGCTACCCGTCGGCATGGGCTTTACGCTCGCCGGGCTGCTGCTGATGTCGATGGCGCCGAATTTCGGCGTGCTGCTGGTGGCCGCGGCGCTGGTCGGCTGCGGCTCGTCGGTGTTTCATCCGGAGTCGTCGCGCGTTGCACGCATGGCGTCCGGCGGCCGCCACGGACTCGCGCAGTCGCTGTTCCAGGTGGGCGGCAATGCCGGATCGTCGCTCGGGCCGCTGCTCGCCGCGCTGATCGTGATTCCGCACGGCCAGCGCAGCATCGCGTGGTTCTCGGTAGCGGCGCTCGTCGCGATGGTCGTGCTCACGCAGATCGGCCGCTGGTACAAGCAGCATCCGTCGGTGAAGAAGGCGCGCAGCCAGACCGCTCACGCGACGCTGTCGCGCAACCAGGTGATGTTCGCGATGGGCGTGCTGATCCTGCTAGTGTTTTCGAAGTACTTTTACCTCGCGAGCATTAACAGCTATTTCACGTTCTATCTGATCGACAAGTTCCATCTGCCGGTGCAGGCGGCGCAGGTGCATCTGTTCGTGTTCCTCGCCGCCGTGGCAGCGGGCACGGTGATCGGCGGTCCGGTGGGCGACAGGATCGGCCGCAAATATGTGATCTGGGTGTCGATTCTCGGCGTCGCGCCGTTCACGCTGCTGCTGCCCTACGCCAACCTGTTCTGGACGGGCGTGTTGACGGTGATTATCGGCGTGGTGCTGGCTTCGGCCTTCTCGGCGATTCTCGTCTATGCGCAGGAGCTGATTCCGGGCAAGGTCGGCATGGTCGCGGGGCTCTTTTTCGGCTTCGCGTTCGGGCTCGGCGGTATCGGCGCGGCGGTGCTCGGCGAACTCGCCGACGCGACCAGCATCGCGTATGTCTACAAGGTCTGCTCGTTCCTGCCGCTGCTCGGCGTGCTGACGGTGTTCCTTCCGGACGTGGAAGGCAAGCGCGCCAAGGCGTAAGCGGTTCGTCCTGAAGGCATGAGAAAAAGGCGCTGCGGCGCCTTTTTCTTTTGGCGCACTGGCGGACTGGCGCACTGGCGGGCGGCGGGGCGCGCCGCGTCGGCGTGCCGCGAACGGACGCCTGCATGCACAACGTCAGGCGAGGCGCCGCGTTTTGGGGCGGCCCGTCGACCCTCGCGGGCCGCTCGTCCCGTGCCGCTCATGGTGAACCCGCGTTGTCCGCCACGCGGCGCGTACTCTATGCTTCCTTGACATGGCTCGCGCCGCCGCCATCCGCGGCCGCGGTGCGCCGCGTCTTCCACGTTTGCTCACCCGCACCCGAAGGATCGCCGCCGATGACCCGCTACCGCGACTTCCACCGCCGTTCGATCGGCAACCCCGAGGCGTTCTGGCGCGACGAGGCGCGGCGCATCCATTGGGAAACGCCGTTCGAAACGGTGCTCGACCGCTCGAATCCGCCGTTCGCGCGCTGGTTTGTCGGCGGGCGCACGAACCTGTGCCATAACGCGGTGGACCGGCATCTGGCCGAGCGCGCGCAGCAGAACGCGCTCGTGTATGTGTCGACCGAAACGGGCATCGAGCGGCGCTACACTTACGCCGAACTGCACGCCGAGGTCAACCGGATGGCCGCGGTCATGCGCTCGCTCGGCGTGAAGCGCGGCGACGTGGTGCTCATCTATCTGCCGATGATCCCCGAAGCGCTCTTCGCGATGCTCGCGTGCGCGCGCCTCGGCGCGATTCACTCGGTCGTGTTCGGCGGGTTCGCGGCGCCGAACCTGGCCGCGCGCATCGACGACGCGAAGCCGGTGCTGATCGTGACCGCCGACGCCGGTGCGCGCGGCGGCAAGGTGATCGACTACACGCCGCTCGTCGACGAAGCGCTCGCGCGCGCGAGCCACAAGACGCCGCGCGTGCTGCTGATCGACCGGCAGCTCGCGCCGGAGCGCCTGAACGCGAGCTATCTGGTCGACTACGAGCCGCTGCGCGAACAGTTCTTCGACGCCCATGTGCCGTGCGAATGGCTCGAATCGAACGAGCCCTCCTACGTGCTCTACACGTCCGGCACGACCGGCAAGCCCAAGGGCGTGCAGCGCGACGTGGGCGGCTACGCGGTCGCGCTCGCGGCGTCGATGGAATATATCTTCGAGGGCAAGGCCGGCGACACGATGTTCACCGCGTCGGACGTCGGCTGGGTAGTCGGCCATAGCTACATCGTCTACGCGCCGTTGCTCGCGGGGCTCACCACCGTCATGTACGAAGGCACGCCGATCCGCCCCGACGGCGGCATTTGGTGGCGCCTTGTCGAACAGCATCGGATCAACCTGATGTTCACCGCGCCGACCGCGCTGCGCGTGCTGAAAAAGCAGGACCCGGCGCTGCTGAAGAAAGCCGACCTGTCGAGCCTGCGCACGCTGTTTCTGGCCGGCGAGCCGCTCGACGAGCCGACCGCCTCGTGGATCGCCGGCGCGCTCGGCAAACCGGTGATCGACAATTACTGGCAGACCGAAACCGGCTGGCCGATGCTCGCGATTCCGCGCGGCGTCGAAGCGCTGCCGACCAAGCTCGGTTCGCCAGGCGTGCCCTCGGCCGGTTTCTCTCTGACCTTGCGCAACGAGCTGACGGGCGACCCGTGCCCGCCCGGCGAGAAAGGCGTCCTGACGCTGAACTACCCGTTGCCGCCGGGTTGCATGTCCACGGTTTGGGGCGACGACCAGCGCTTTCTCAGCACCTACTGGTCGAGCATTCCGAACCACCAGGTGTATTCCACGTTCGACTGGGGCATTCAGGACGAAGACGGCTACGTGACGATCCTCGGGCGCACGGACGATGTGATCAACGTCGCGGGTCACCGGCTCGGCACACGCGAGATCGAGGAGGCGCTGTCGAGCCACCCGGCCGTGGCGGAAGTCGCCGTGGTGGGCGTGACCGACTCGCTGAAGGGTCAGGCGGCGATGGCCTTCGTGGTGTTGCGCGACGCGCAGGCCTACGCGGAGGGACACGCGCGCACGAAGCTGCAAGACGATCTCATGACGACGGTCGACCGCCAGCTCGGCGCGATTGCGCGGCCCTCGCGCGTGGTGATCGTCTCGATGCTGCCGAAGACGCGCTCCGGCAAATTGCTGCGCCGGGCCATCGCGGCGCTCGCGGAGGGACGCGAGCCGGGCGATCTGCCGACCATCGAGGATGCCTCGGCGTTGCAGCAGGTGCGCGAAGGCTTGCAGGGCTAGCGACCGCCGCTGCGTGCCTGAAGAAACCGCGTGAGAATCGCGTTCGAATACGCCGCCGCGATCTCCGTCAAAAACGAAACGAACGAAGCCGGCGCGTGGTCGTCGGCGGTATCGGAGATGGTACGCACCACCGCGCACGGCACGCCGTACTCGTGACAGACCTGGGCGATCGCCGCGCCTTCCATCTCGACGGCGAGCGCATCGGGCAAGGCTTCGCGCAGCGCCTCTACGCCCGCCGAGCTCGCCACGAACTGATCGCCGCTGATGATCAGCCCGCAATGCACCTGCGGCTCGCGCGTGCCGAACCGTGCCGCCGAGGCCGCGCCCTCTTCCGCGACGAACCGCTCGCACGCTTGGGCAAGTTGCGCGGCGAGCGCCGCGTCCGCTGCAAAACGCGACATGCCGAGCAACGGCACTTCGAAGCGCGGAAAGAGCGGCGACGCGTCGAGATCGTGTTGCAAGAGCGCATTCGCCACGACGATGTCGCCGACCCGGACCTGCTTGCCGACACCGCCCGCGACACCGGTGAACACCACCGCTTCGACGTCGAAGGCATGAATCAGCGCGCTGACCGTGGCCGCCGCCGCGACCTTGCCCACGCGCGCGAGCGTGACGACGCACGGCGCGCCGTGCACGGTGCCGACGTGATAATCGCGCCGGCCATGCGTGACGGTGCGCACGCCGGACTCCGCGCGCATTGCTTCGATCAGGTCGCCGAGCTCCTGCGGCAAGGCCGCGAGAATGCCGAACGGTCTCTCGGGAACGCTCGCGGCGCTGCCTTGCGCGGCGTGCTCCTCGCTTCCGATGCCGGCCGCACCCGCGTTGCCCGCCGTGGTGGGCCCGACCGCGGCCGCCGCGCTTGCCACTGAATTTGCCGCCGAATTTGCCACTGAACTCGCCGCGGCATTTGCCACCCCACCTGCCGCCGAATCTGCATTCGCGCTCATTCGACCGCCTGCAATTTCGCGACCGCGAGCGCGAGCCATTTCTCGCCGTGGCGCTTGAATTTGACCTGCGCCTTGGCATCGGTGCCGCCGCCTTCGAGCGCAGTGATCGTGCCCTCGCCGAACTTGGTGTGGAACACCTGCTGGCCGACGCGGAAACCGGTTTCCGCCGCGCGCTGCTCGTTGGCGAAAGCCGGCAACGGCGCCGCCGGCGCCGAAGCCCCGCCGCCGTAGCCCTGCTGACGGTCGGGCCGCGCGAACCAGTCGCGCCCGTAGCCCGCGTTATCCGAGCGGCCGCCCCAGCGCGCGCCCGCCTCGACCTTCGGCGTGAGCCACTTGAGCGTTTCCTGCGGCAATTCGTCGAAGAAACGCGAGCGGATGTTGTAGCGCGTCTGGCCGTGCAGCATCCGGCTTTGCGCGAACGACAGGTACAGCCGTTCCTTCGCGCGCGTAATGGCCACATACATGAGACGGCGCTCTTCCTCGAGCCCGTCCGACTCCATCGCGCTGTTCTCGTGCGGGAAGAGCCCCTCTTCGAGGCCCGTGATGAACACAGCCGTGAATTCCAGACCCTTGGCCGCGTGCACCGTCATCAGCTGGACGGCTTCCTGGCCGGCTTGCGCCTGGTTGTCGCCCGCTTCGAGCGACGCGTGCGACAGGAAGCCGGCGAGCGGCGTCATGGTGTCCGGGTTTTGCGCCGGGTCCGCGATGCCGGGCGCGTCCAGCACGACGGTGTTGGGGTCGTCGGTGGCGACGGCCAGTTCCGGCGCGGCGGTCGCACCGGGGCGCAGCGGAATGGAGCGCGCGGGCGTGTCCATGCCGTAGCCCTCTTCGCTGACGAACGCCGCCGCTGCATTGACCAGTTCCTGCAAGTTCTCCAGCCGGTCCTGGCCTTCGCGCTCGTTCTGATAAAAATCGGCGAGGCCGCTTGCGCGCACCACGTATTCGACGGTTTCCGGCAGGCTCATCTGCTGCGTTTCCGCGCGCATCTTGCCGATCAGGTTGGCAAACGCCGACAGGCTCGACCCCGCTTTCCCGGCGACGTACGGAATCGCCGCGGCCATCGAGCAGTTGTAGAGCCGCGCGGCGTCGGCAAGCTGCTCAATGGAGCGCGCGCCGATGCCCCGCGTCGGAAAATTGACGACGCGCGCGAACGCCGTGTCGTCGTTCGGATTGTCGATCAGGCGCAGATAGGCGAGCGCGTGCTTCACTTCCTGACGCTCGAAAAAGCGCAAACCGCCATACACGCGGTACGCAATGCCCGCATTCACGAGCGTGTGCTCGATGGTGCGCGACTGCGCGTTGCTGCGATAGAGCACCGCGATTTCGCTGCGCGAGGTGCCGGTACTGATGAGCGCCTTGATTTCCTCGACGATCCAGCCGGCTTCCTGCGTGTCCGTGGCGGATTCGTAGACGCGCACCGGCTCGCCGTGGCCTGCGTCCGTGCGCAGATTCTTGCCGAGACGCCGCGAATTGTTCGCGATCAGCTGGTTGGCGGCGTCGAGAATATGGCCGTGCGAGCGGTAATTCTGTTCGAGCTTGATCAGATGCCGGACATTGAACTCGTGCTCGAAGTCGCGCATGTTGCCGACATTCGCGCCGCGGAACGCGTAAATGGACTGGTCGTCGTCGCCGACCGCGAAAATCGCGTTCGTCTGACCCGCGAGCAGCTTCAGCCACGCGTATTGCAGCTTGTTGGTGTCCTGAAACTCGTCGACGAGAATGTGCCTGAAGCGCGCCTGATAGTGCGCGCGCAACGGCGGATTGTGCGCGAGCAGTTCATAGCAGCGCAGCAGCAGCTCGGGGAAATCGACGACGCCTTCGCGCTGGCACTGCTGGTCGTAGGCTTCGTAGAGTTCGACGAATTTGCGGTTGAAATTGTCGGTGGCGTCGACGTCTTTCGGCCGCAGGCCCTGTTCCTTCGCGTTGTTGATGAAGTACTGGAGGTTTTTGGGCGGGTACTTTTCGTCGTCGATGTTCAGGCCCTTCATCAGACGCTTGATCGCGGAAAGTTGATCCGCGGTGTCGAGAATCTGGAACGTGGCGGGCAGACCGGCGTCGCGATGATGCGCGCGCAGCATGCGGTTGCACAGACCGTGGAAGGTGCCGATCCACATGCCGCGCGTGTCGATGGGCAACAGCGCCGAAAGGCGCGACATCATTTCGCGCGCGGCCTTGTTGGTGAAGGTCACGGCCAGAATGGTGGCAGGCGACGCAAGGCCATGCTGGATGAGCCACGCGATGCGCGTGATGAGTACGCGGGTTTTGCCGCTGCCCGCGCCGGCGAGAATCAGCGCGGGCTCGTTGGGGAGCGTGACGGCGGCGTGTTGTTCGGGGTTGAGATTGGCTAGCAGGTCGGGCATTTTTTCGGAGGGACGGCGGGGTGTTCGTCATTATATGCCCCGGCGGGGATGCAGTTTTTTTGCCTGCCCGCGCCCCCGGCGCCCCGTATAATCGAACATTCTCCGCATTTACCAGCCGATCGACACATGAGCGAGACCCCGAGCGACACCCAGCGCGATACCTCTTCCACTCTTGCCAAGAGCTTCGAGCCGCACACCATTGAAGCTCACTGGGGCCCCGAATGGGAAAAGCGCGCCTACGCGGCGCCCGTTTTCGACGGCAGCAAAAAGGATTTCTCGATCCAGTTGCCGCCGCCGAACGTCACGGGCACGCTGCACATGGGCCACGCGTTCAATCAGACCATCATGGACGGCCTCGCCCGCTATCACCGCATGCTCGGCGAAAACACGCTGTGGGTGCCGGGCACGGACCACGCGGGCATCGCCACGCAGATCGTCGTCGAACGGCAGCTGGACGCCAAGGGCGTGTCGCGTCACGATCTCGGCCGCGAGAAGTTCGTCGAACGCGTCTGGGAATGGAAGCAGGAATCCGGCTCGACCATCACCAATCAGGTGCGGCGTCTCGGCGCCTCCATCGACTGGTCGCGCGAATACTTCACGATGGACGACAAGATGTCGGCCGCCGTGCGCGACGTGTTCGTGCGCCTCTATGAGCAGGGCCTCATCTATCGCGGCAAGCGCCTCGTCAACTGGGACCCGGTGCTGCTCACCGCGGTATCCGACCTCGAAGTCGTCAGCGAGGAGGAAAATGGCCACCTGTGGCATATCCAGTACCCGCTCACCGACGGCTCCGGCCACCTGACCGTGGCCACCACGCGCCCCGAAACCATGCTCGGCGACACGGCCGTGATGGTCCATCCGGAAGACGAGCGCTACGCGCACCTGATCGGCAAGACCGTCACGCTGCCGCTGTCCCACCGCGAAGTGCCGATCATCGCCGACGATTACGTGGACCGCGAATTCGGCACGGGCGTCGTCAAGGTCACGCCCGCGCACGACTTCAACGACTACCAAGTCGGCCTGCGCCACAAGCTGCCGCAAATCGAAATTCTCACGCTCGACGCGAAGATCAACGCGAACGCGCCGGAAAAATACCGCGGCCTCGACCGTTTCGAAGCCCGCAAGCAGGTGGTCGCCGATCTCGAAGCGCTCGGCGCGCTCGAATCGGTCAAGCCGCACAAGCTGATGGTGCCGCGCGGCGACCGCACCGGCGTCGTGATCGAGCCGATGCTCACCGACCAATGGTTCGTCGCGATGAGCAAGCCGGCGCCGGATGCGACCTTCGGCACGTTCAATCCGGGCAAATCGATTGCCGAAACCGCGCTCGACGTGGTTCGCAGCGGCGAGATCAAATTCGTGCCGGAAAACTGGACCACCACGTACTACCAGTGGCTCGAAAACATTCAGGACTGGTGCATCTCGCGCCAGTTGTGGTGGGGCCATCAGATTCCCGCGTGGTATGGCGAAAACGGCGAAATTTTCGTCGCGAAGACCGAGGAAGGCGCGCGCGAAAAAGCGGCCGAAGCCGGCTACACCGGCCCGCTCAAGCGCGACGAAGACGTGCTCGACACGTGGTTCTCGTCGGCGCTCGTGCCGTTTTCCTCGCTCGGCTGGCCGAACGAAACGCAGGAACTGAAGCACTTTTTGCCGTCGTCGGTGCTGGTCACGGGCTTCGACATCATCTTCTTCTGGGTCGCGCGCATGGTCATGATGACCACGCACTTCACCGGCAAGGTGCCGTTTCACACGGTGTACGTGCACGGTCTCGTGCGCGACGCCGAAGGCCAGAAAATGTCGAAGAGCAAGGGCAATACGCTCGACCCTATCGATATCGTCGACGGCATCGGGCTCGACGCGCTCGTCGCCAAACGCACCACCGGCCTCATGAATCCGAAGCAGGCGGCGTCGATTGAAAAGAAAACCCGCAAGGAGTTTCCGGACGGCATTCCGGCCTTCGGCACGGACGCGCTGCGCTTCACGATGGCGTCCATGGCGACGCTCGGGCGCAACGTCAACTTCGATCTGGCGCGCTGCGAGGGTTACCGCAACTTCTGCAACAAGCTGTGGAACGCCACCCGCTTCGTGCTGATGAACTGCGAAGGCCACGACTGCGGCTTCGGTCAACCGGCACAGTGCGGCGAATGCGGGCCGGACGGCCATCTGCATTTCTCGTCGGCGGACCGCTGGATCGTGTCCCTCCTGCAGCGGGTGGAAGCCGAGGTCGCCAAGGGCTTTGCCGACTATCGCTTCGACAATGTGGCCAACGCCCTATACAAGTTCGTGTGGGACGAATACTGTGACTGGTATCTCGAACTCGCGAAGGTGCAGATCCAGACGGGTCAGCCGAACCAGCAGCGCGCGACGCGGCGCACCCTGTTGCGCGTGCTCGAGACGGTGTTGCGCCTCGCGCATCCGGTGATTCCGTTCATTACCGAGGCGCTGTGGCAGAAAGTTGCACCGTTGGCCGGGCGTTATCCCGCGGACAAAGCCGAGGGCGAAGCGTCCATCATGGTGCAGCCGTACCCCGTTGCCGACCTGTCGAAGATCGACGAAGAAGCAGAGCAATGGGCGGCCGACCTGAAGGCCATGATCGATGCGTGCCGGAACCTGCGCGGCGAAATGAATCTGTCGCCGGCGGTGAAGGTGCCGTTGCTCGCCACCGGCAACGCGGAGCGTCTCGCGACTTTTGCTCCGTACGCCCAGGCATTGGCCCGTCTGTCGGAAGTGCAGATCATCGGCGACGAAGCAACGCTCGACGCGCAGGCGGATGGCGCGCCAATTGCTATCGTAGGAAGTGACAAGCTCGTGCTGAAGGTGGAGATCGACGTCGCGCTGGAGCGCGAGCGTTTGTCGAAGGAAATTGCGCGGTTGAGCACGGAAATCGTCAAGTGCAATGGCAAACTGCAGAACGAGAGTTTCGTCGCCAAGGCACCGCCCGCAGTCGTCGAGCAGGAGCAGAAACGGCTGGCGGATTTCGAAGCGACTGTCGGCAAGCTGAAAGCGCAACTCGCGCGCTTGCCGGCCTGATCGACGCTCCATGCCCGCCCGCGCGGCGGGCGCGGACTGATAGCTAAACCAGAGGACTCAGGGTAAATCACATGCTAAAAGTTACAAAGGCGGTATTTCCGGTAGCAGGTCTTGGCACCCGGTTCCTCCCTGCCACGAAGGCAAGCCCGAAGGAAATGCTGCCGATCGTCGACAAGCCGCTGATTCAATACGCGGTGGAAGAAGCGATGGCGGCCGGCATCACCGAAATGATCTTCGTCACGGGCCGCAGCAAACGGGCGATCGAGGACCATTTCGACAAGTCATACGAAATCGAAGCCGAGCTCGAGGCACGCGGCAAGGACAAGCTGCTGGAACTCGTGCGCAGCATCAAGCCGAGTCACGTCGACTGTTTCTACGTGCGTCAGCCCGAAGCGCTCGGCCTCGGCCACGCGGTGCTGTGCGCGGAGAAGCTGGTGGGCGACAACCCGTTCGCCGTGATTCTCGCGGACGACCTGCTGTACGGCACGCCGCCCGTCATGACGCAGATGATCGAGGTGTTCGACCACTATCACAGCTCGGTGATCGGCGTCGAAGAAATCCCGCCGCAGGACACCAGGTCGTACGGTATTGTCGACGGCAAGGAATGGGAAGACTCGATCATCAAGATGTCGGGCATCGTCGAGAAGCCGGAGCCGAGCGTCGCGCCGTCCAATCTCGGCGTGGTGGGCCGTTATGTGCTGAAGCCGCGCATTTTCGACCACATTCGCTCGCTCAAGCCGGGCGCGGGCGGCGAACTGCAGCTCACGGACGCCATCCAGTCGCTGCTCGCCGACGAACAGGTGCTCGCATACAAGTATCACGGCACACGCTTCGACTGCGGCAGCAAGCTCGGCTATCTGAAGGCGACGGTGGAATTCGCGCTGCGCCATCCGGAAGTGGCCGCGGATTTCGAGGAATACCTGCGTACGCGCTCGCCGGTGCTGGAAGGCTAAGCGGCGTTTGACGCAAAGAGGCCGCCGCGCGCGCGTCGGGCTCACGTAAAAAAAGGCGCTGTGCTCCGCTTTCGCGGGCACAGCGCCTTTTGTTTGAGCGCGTCAGCTTTCCGAGTACTTTTGAGCGAAATTTCAGCGACGCTTCATCAAAAACGTGAACACCTTGTCTTGCGCCGAAGTCTCGACGATCTCGTTGCCCGTCTGCTTCGCGAACGCGGCGAAATCGCGCTGCGAGCCGGGGTCGGTGGCGAGCACCTTGAGGATCTGACCGCTTTCCATATCGGCAAGCGCCTTCTTGGCGCGCAGGATGGGCAGCGGGCACATCAGCCCGCGCGCATCGACTTCCTTGTGAATCTGAATTTGCATCGACGATGACCTTCGGGACAAGGCGCCGTATGCGACGCCGGACAGAGGTTCAAATTCTACCGCAGCCGCAGCCGGCTTGCCGGTAGCCGTCGACGCCAGCGCCGCGAACCACGCCGCCCATAGCGTCGCCGCACGGTCAGGAAAGCGCTATAGCGTCACCGCCTGCCCACTGTGCAACGAAAGCCGCAACGCATTGCCGATCCGCGTGGCTTCGAGCGCGTCGGCGAGCGTCGCGCCGGCCTCACGCTGCGCCCCCGCCCCGCCCTGCACCGCCGCGACGAAAGCACGCGCCTCGTGCAGGAACGCTTCCTCGAACCGATCGAAGAAAGTCGGCGTGCACTCGTTGCGAATGCCGGACGCATCGACAATCTCCACACGATTCGCGCGCGGATTGCGGCCGATTACGAGCGCGCCGGCGGTGCCGATTACTTCGCTGTGCGTATCGTTGCCGTGCGCCTGGGTGCGCGACGCGTAGAACATCGCGAGCTTGCCGCCCTCGAATTCGCAGATCGCCACACCGTTGTCGACATCGCCGAATTCACGCAGACCTTCGTGCAGCGCGACCGCGCCCGCCGCGAACACGCGGGTCGCGCGCGGCTTGCCGAGCAGCCAGCGCGCGACGTCGATGTCGTGCACCGTGCAATCCAGGAAAATGCCGCCCGAGGTCGCCGCGAAGCGCACGAAGAAACCGTCGGTATCGTTCTTGTCGGTGGTTTGCGAGCGCACCAGAAACGGCCTGCCGATCGCGCCTGCCGCGATCTTTTCGAACGCGTCCTTGTAGCTCGGATCGAAACGCCGCATGAAGCCGATCGTCGCCTGTAAATGCGGAAAGCGCTCGGCCTCGGCCAGCACGCGCTCGCATTCGGCGAGATCGAGCGACAACGGCTTTTCGCAGAACACGTGCTTGCCCGCACGCAGGGCGTCCACGATCTGCTGCGCGTGCAGCGACGACGGAGTGACGAGCCACACCGCGTCCACGGCGCTGTCGTCGAGCAGCTGCGCGTAATCGTCGTAAAGACGCGGCGCCGGCAAGGCCTCGCGCGCCCATGCGCGCTCGTCGTCGAGCGGACTGCACGCGGCAACCAGTTCCGCGCCCGGCACGCGATACGCGAGATTCTCCGCGTGGCGCTTGCCGAGCCGCCCGAGGCCCACCACGCCGACGCGAAGCCGCTGCGTCCTCGCCGTCGGCGCGCTCATCGTGCGTCCTCATCGAGCTTCACCGCGCGGCCTTCACGCCACGACCGTGTGGCGGCCTCGGCGAGTTCGAGTGCCTTCACACCGTCGGCGATAGTCGTGCGCACCCGCTTGCCTTGCGTCACCGCATCGAAAAAATGCGCAATTTCGAGCGCGTAGGCCGCGCGGTAACGTTCGAGGAAAAACGCCTCCGGCACGTCGCTGGATACTTCGGTTTTCGAATACGCCGTCACTTCGGTGGGCCTCACATTGCCTGCTTGCAGCATGCCGGTGCTGCCGAGCACTTCGAAGCGCTGATCGTAGCCGTACGCGGCGCGGCGCGCGGTGTTGATCTGGCACAGACGGCCGCGCTTCGTGCGAATAGTCACTGCGGTGGAGTCGATGTCGCCCGCGTCGGCAATCGCCGGATCGGCAAGGCAGCTGCCGGTGGCATGCAGCGTGTCGGCGGCGTCGTCGAGAATCCAGCGGAAAATGTCGAAGTCGTGAATCAGCATGTCCTTGAAGATGCCGCCCGAATGACGAATGTACTCGACGGGCGGCGGCCCCGGATCGCGGCTCGTCACGACCAGCATTTCCGGCGTGCCGATCTCGCCCGCGTCGAGACGCGCCTTCAGCGCGGAAAACGTCGGGTCGAAGCGCCGCTGAAAGCCGATCATGCACACCACGCCCGCGCGTTGCACCGCATCGGCGCAGACACGCGCGCGTTCGAGCGTGAGGTCCACCGGTTTCTCGCAGAACACATGCTTTTTCTGCGCGGCCGACTTCACGATCAGATCGGCATGCGTGTCGGTGCTCGAACAGATCACCGTGGCGCCTACCGACGCGTCGCCCATGGCGCCGTCGATATCCGCCACCTGCGCGCCGTGCTCGGCGGCCAACGCCGCGGCCGCCTCGCGGTTCACATCCACCACGTACTTGAGCCGCACGCCCGGCTGCCGCGCGAGATTCGCCGCATGAATCCTGCCGATGCGGCCCGCGCCGAAGACCGCGACGTCGATGGGTTTTGCTGCGTCAGTCATCGTATCCTCCAGTGTCTTTGGATTCTTCTACGTTCAATTCGAGCTTGTACGCAAGCGCGATGAAAAGCGCCTGGCACAGGCAGATCGTGCTGGTGAGCGAGCGGAACGCGAATGCGCTGCCCTCTTTCACATACAGTTGGGTGCTGGCGTAGCGCGCCAACGGAGATAGTTGGCTGTCCGTAATAACCAGCGTCTTCGCTTGATGATGATGCGCGACGCGCAGGCAATACTGGGTTTCCTTCGCATAGGGCGCGAAACTGATCGCGATGACCACGTCGCCCTTTTTCACGCTGCGAATCTGCTCGCGATACATGCCGCCGAAACCGGAGACGAGATGCACTCTCTTGGGCGTGTGCTGCAACGCATAGACGATGTAGCTCGCCACCGGAAACGAGCGCCGCACGCCGATCACATAGATGTTGTCCGCCTGCTGAAGCATCTTCACGGCGGCGTCGAACTGCTTGTCGTCGAGGCCCGCTTCGAGTTCTTCCAGGCCGCCGCGCGAAGCCGCAATGAATTCGCGCGCCACCGCGCCGCCGGACAGCGCGCCCGGCTTTTCGTCGATCAGTTTGCGAATGCGCTGCTGATAACTGGGCGACGACGCGCCCTGCCCCGTGTAAGCCTGGCGAAACACCGCCTGCAAGTCCGAGAATCCGGAAAAACCGAAGCGCTGCGCAAAGCGCACCACCGCCGACGGATGCACACCGCAGCTCGCGGCGATATCGCTCGTGCGATCCACCATCACGCTGGAACGATGCTGCTCGATATACGTCGCGACATTCTTCAGTTGACGCGGCAGCGCCTCGTAGTTTTCCGCGATGCGCTGCATCAATTCTTCGACGCTCGGCAATTCTTCCGTGCTGTCTTCCGCCATGGCTCTCTCTTTCGTGCTTTATCGCAGTGCGGCAGAGCGTCACAAAGGCGCGCCGCACGGCAGGTTGACGTTGCCGATTATAGGCAGCGCACCGCATAAATGGAACGTATTTTCCATTTTTATTCACCGTGAAATTTCTGTTGCACCACCCTCGAAGATGACCTAATCTTGGTTGTGAGCGATGGCGCTTCGGCGAACGTGCGTCGCTCCCTTCAATAACGACAGACCGAGAAAGGTGGAGACATGAGACTTTGCAAGGGCAAGGCTACGCTCAGGGTTCTGGTGACGGCATTGACGTTGGCAACGGGATTCGGAGCGGCCTCGGCCGCCCGCGCGGCCGACGCTCATTTCGTGCTGATCAGCCACGCGCCGGACTCCGATTCGTGGTGGAACACCATCAAGAATGCGATCAAGCAGGCGGACGAAGACTTCAACGTCGAGACCGACTATCGCAATCCGCCCAACGGCGACATCGCCGATATGGCGCGCCTCGTCGAACAGGCCGCGGCGCGCAACTACGACGGCGTGATCGTCACCATCGCCGATTACGACGTGTTGAAGAGCTCCATCAACAAGGTCACGGCCAAGAAGATTCCACTCGTCACAATCAATTCCGGCACCGAGGAACAGAGCGCGCAACTCGGCGCGATCATGCACGTGGGCCAACCCGAATATGTGGCGGGCAAAGCCGCGGGCGAGAAAGCGAAAGCCGCCGGCGTGAAGTCGTTTCTGTGCGTGAACCACATTGCGACCAACACCGTTTCGTTCGACCGTTGCCGCGGTTTCGCGGACGCGCTCGGCGTCGACTACAAGGCCTCTACCATCGATTCCGGCCAGGACCCGACCGAAATCCAGTCGAAGGTGAGCGCCTATTTGCGCAACCATCCGAACACCGGCGCGATTCTTACCCTGGGACCGACGCCCGCCTCGGCCACCTTGAAAGCGGTCCAGCAAATGGGCCTCGCCGGCAAGATCTATTTCTGCACGTTCGACTTCTCCGACGACATCGCCAAGGCCATTCAGAACGGCACGATCCAGTTCGCGATCGATCAGCAGCCCTATCTGCAGGGCTATATTCCGGTCGCCGTGCTCGCCATCGTGAAGAAGGACCATACCACCGACCCGGCGAAAATCCGCCAGATTCTCGAAGCGAATCCGAAGTTCAAGGCGCGGCTCGCCACTTACGGTCTCGCGCCCTCGTATGGGCCGAAGAACATTCGCTCGGGTCCGGGCTTCATCACGAAGGACAACCTCGACAAGGTCATCAAGTACGCGGGGCAGTACCGCTGATTCTTTTTCCTAGCTAGTCACGCGCGCGGCGGGCTTCGCTCCCGCCGGGCGGCTTCGCCGCCAGCGCGCATTTCACCGGCTGTCGCTCTCGCACCGCATTCCCGCTGCCCAGACGCACAGCCGGCTCCAAGGAGACATCATGGGTGTAGCCGGCAAACACTTCCCACCGCACGTCGATTCGAACAGCGCCGCGCCGCGCCCCGATACCGACGAGCGCGTGCGCAAGGAATCCTGGTTCGGTCATTTGCTGAACCGCCCCGAATTCGCCGCGATTTCCGGCGCGGTACTGGTGTTTCTCGTTTTCGCGCTCACAGCCGGCAGCTCCGGCATGTTCAATCTCGACGGTGTGATGAACTGGTCGCAGGTGTCGGCTTACCTCGGCATCCTCGCGGTCGGCGCGTGCCTGCTGATGATCGCGGGCGAATTCGACCTTTCCATCGGCTCGATGATCGGCTTTGCCGGCATGATGGTCGCGATCCCGACTGTCTATTTTCACTGGCCTATTTCGCTTGCCATCCTGTTTGCATTCGCGGGCTCAATGCTGCTCGGCGCGCTGAACGGCTATCTCGTGATGCGCACGCGGCTGCCGTCGTTCATCGTCACCCTCGCTTTCCTGTTCATTCTGCGCGGCCTCACGCTCGCGCTGTCGATCATGTTCGCGGACCGCACCATCGTCTCCGGCGTCGGCGATCTCGCACAAAAGGACTGGTTCGCCAACGCGCTCTTTCACGGCGTTGCGCTGAAAGGCCTCTTCACGATGCTCGCGCATCACGGCATCGGCACGCTGCTCGACAACGGCCACGCGCTCGTGCCCGGCATTCCGAAGGTGATTCTGTGGTGGTTCGGCCTCGCCGCGATCTGCGCCTTCGTGCTCGCGAAAACGCGCGCCGGCAACTGGATTCTCGCGGTCGGCGGCGACGCCAATGCAGCCAAGAACGTCGGCATTCCGGTGCGTCGCGTGAAGATTCTGCTGTTCGTGCTGACCGCATTCTGCTCGTGCCTCTTCGCCGTGCTGCAAGTGTGCGACATCGGCTCGGCGGCGGCGGACCGCGGGCTGCAGAAGGAATTCGAAGCGATCATCGCCGCGGTGATCGGCGGGACGCTGCTCACGGGCGGTTATGGATCGGTGATCGGCGCCTGCTTCGGCGCGCTGATTTTCGGCGTGGTGCAGATCGGCATCACCTACACGAATGTCAGCTCCGACTGGTTCCGCGTATTCCTCGGCGTGATGCTGCTGATCGCAGTGCTGTTCAACCACTACGTGCGCCGTCGCGTGTCGCAATCGTAACGAGGAGACGACCATGTCCGATACGAACTCTATGCCCCATGAAGCGCCGGTGGCGGCCGCCGCCGCACCTCAGGACGACGTAATCCTCGCGCTGGAAAACGTCAGCAAGTACTTCGGCAAGGTCATCGCGCTAAGCGGCGTGACCCTGCGACTTAGGCGCGGCGAAGTGCACTGCCTGCTCGGCGACAACGGCGCGGGCAAGTCGACGCTCATCAAGACGCTGGCCGGCGTGCATCAGCCGTCGTCGGGCCAGTATCTGGTGGACGGCAAGCCGGTGCTGTTCGAGTCGCCGAAAGATGCGCTGGATCTCGGCATTGCCACCGTCTATCAGGATCTCGCGCTCGTGCCGCTCCTCTCCGTCGCGCGCAACTTCTTCATGGGACGCGAACCGCAAAAGAAACTATTCGGTTTCCTGAACGTCATGGATCTGGAAACGAGCGCGACCACCGCGCGCGACAAGCTGGCCGAAATGGGTATCAATGTGCGCGATCCGCATCAGCCGATCGGCACCATGTCGGGCGGCGAAAAGCAGTGTCTGGCGATTGCGCGCGCGATTCACTTCGGCGCCCGCGTGCTGATTCTCGACGAACCGACCGCCGCGCTCGGCGTGAAGCAGAGTTTCAACGTGCTGAAGCTGATTCACAAGGCGCGCGCGAAGGGCATCTCGGTCATTTTCATCACGCACAACGTGCACCACGCGTATCCGATCGGCGACTCGTTCACGCTGCTCAATCGCGGCAAATCGCTCGGCACGTTCACCAAGGAGACCATCAGCAAGGATGAAGTGCTCGACATGATGGCGGGCGGCGCCGAGATGCAGAAGATGATCGGCGAACTCGAAGGCGCAACGATCTGATTCATTCGCGCGGCGGCTGCTGCCGTGGCACCGGCTGCCGCGCTCCGTCATTCAGGACTATTCATGGCTCATTCCAGTACATTCAGCGGCATGCCGGCGCAGACCCCGCACGCAGCGCACGAGAGCACGGGCGCAGGCATCTCCGGCGCGAACACCGGCAGCCGCTTCGCGGCGGGCCGCAGCCGCGACGTCGTGTGCCTTGGCCGCCTCGCCGTCGACCTTTACGCGCAGCAGGTCGGCGCGCGCCTCGAGGACGTGTCGAGCTTCGCGAAATATCTCGGCGGTTCGTCGGCGAATATCGCGTTCGGCTGCGCGCGTCTCGGGCTGGCAGCAGCCATGCTCGCGCGCGTCGGCAACGACCATATGGGCCGCTTTCTCACGGAGACCTTGACGAAGGAAGGCTGCGACGTGAGCCACGTGCGCGTCGATCAGGAGCGTCTGACCGCCCTCGTGCTGCTCGGACTGAAGGACCGCGATACGTTTCCGCTCATCTTCTACCGCGAGAATTGCGCGGACATGGCCGTGGACGAAGCCGATTTCGACGAGGCATTCATCGCGTCGTCGAAAGCACTGCTGATCACCGGCACGCATTTCTCCACCGAGCAGGTGAACCGCACCAGCCGCCGCGCGCTCGACTATGCGCGGCGCAACCAGGTGCGCACCGTGCTCGACATCGACTATCGCCCGGTGCTGTGGGGCCTCACCGGCAAGGCGGACGGCGAAACGCGCTTTGTCGCGAGCGAAGGCGTCACCGCGCATTTGCAGCGCATTCTGCCGCTGTTCGATCTCGTCATCGGCACTGAGGAAGAGTTCCGCATTGCCGGCGGCAAGAGCGACCTCGCCGACGCGCTCGCGATGGTGCGCGCCGTCACGCCCGCCACGCTCGTGCTCAAGCGCGGGCCGCTCGGCTGCCAGATCTTCGACGGCAAGGTGCCCGCGTCGCTCGACGAGGTGCCGGTTCACGGCGGCGTGGAAGTTGAAGTGCTAAACGTACTGGGCGCGGGCGATGCGTTCGCCTCGGGCTTTCTCTCAGGATGGTTGCGCGATCAACCACTCGACGCCTGTGCGCGCGCCGCCAACGCCAGCGGCGCGCTCGTCGTCTCGCGCCACGCGTGTGCGCCGGCCATGCCGACGCCCGCCGAACTCGAGTACTTCCTTCGCGAGGCGAAAGCCGATCCCGAACGCATGCGCCGCCCGGATCGCGACGCGACGTTGGCGCGCCTGCATCGGGTGACGCCCGCGCGCAAGCAGTGGCCCGAAGTGCTTGGCTTTGCGTTCGACCATCGCAATCAGTTCTTCGAACTCGCGCAGCAGACGGGCGCGAGCGATGCGCGCATCGCGAAGCTCAAAGGCCTTCTCGTCGATGCGGTCGCGCAGACCGAAAGCGCACTGGGCCTGCAAGGCCGCATCGGCGTGCTGATCGACGACCGCTATGGCCAGGACGCACTCAACGCTGCCACCGGCCGCGGCTGGTGGATTGGCCGCCCGGTGGAATTGCCCGGCTCCGTGCCGCTCGTGTTCGATCATGGTCGCTCGGTAGGCACGACGCTCGTGACGTGGCCGCAGGAACATGTCGCGAAATGCCTCGTGCAGTTTCATCCCGACGAACCCGTCGAACAGCGCCTCGAACAGGAAGCGCAATTGCGCGCGCTTTACGATGCGACGCAGGCAAGCGGCCACGAACTGCTGCTCGAAGTGATTCCGCCGAAGCACGCGAACCTGCCGCAAGCACCGGACGTGGTGTACCGCGCGTTGAAGCGCCTCTACAACATCGGCATCTACCCGGAGTGGTGGAAGCTCGAACCGATGGACGAGGCGCAATGGCGCGGCGTCGACGCACTGATCGCGGAACGCGATCCGTATTGCCGCGGCGTGGTGCTGCTCGGTTTGTCCGCGGGCGTCGAGCAGTTGAACGAGGGCTTTCGCGCGGCGGCGCGCTCGTCGACGTGCCGCGGCTTCACCGTGGGCCGCACGATCTTCCACGAGCCGAGCCATGCGTGGCTCGCCGGTGAAATCGGCGACGACGAGTTGATCGCGCGCGTACGCCGCACTTTCGAAACGCTGATCGCATCGTGGCGCGCGGCGCGCGAATCCGCCGCTGCGAGGCGCGATGCCAATCCGCATGTTCATCAGGAGCAGGCTGCATGAACCAGCGCTTTTCAGATCATCAGGACGAGCAGCGCGCAGCGACATCCTCGAGCGGCGCGGTGCCGGGCGACACGATCCGCCTGACCACCGCGCAAGCGCTCGTGCGCTACCTGGCCGCGCAACGCGTTGCGACGGAGGACGGCACGGGCACCGAGCCGCTCTTCGGCGGTGTGTTCGCGATCTTCGGTCATGGCAACGTAGCAGGCATGGGCGAAGCGTTGTATCAGCATCGCGACACGTTGCCCACGCTGCGCGCGCACAACGAACAGGCGATGGCGCATAGCGCGATTGCGTATGCGAAGGCGCATTTCCGCCGCCGCATGATGGCGGTCACGACGTCCATTGGACCAGGCGCAACTAATTTGCTGACCGCCGCCGCGCTCGCGCATGTGAACCGTCTGCCGGTGCTGCTATTGCCCGGCGACATTTTCGTTTCGCGTGCGCCGGATCCCGTTCTTCAGCAGGTCGAAGATTTCCACGACGGCGGCGTCTCCGCGAACGACGCGTTCAAGCCCGTGTCGCGCTACTTCGACCGCATCGTGCATCCCGCGCAATTGTTGAGTGCGCTGCCGCGCGCGCTGCGCGCACTGACCGACGCCGCGTCGTGCGGCCCTGTCACGCTCGCGCTGCCGCAAGACGTGCAGGCGCAGGCGTGGGACTTCCCCGCCGATTTCTTCGCGCCGCGCGTCGTGACGTTTTATTCGCCCGCGCCGCGCGTCGACGAAATCAGCACTGCAATTGAACGCCTGCAGCGAGCGCGGCGTCCGTTGATCGTCGCGGGCGGCGGCGTGCTGTACGGCCGCGCGACTCACGCGCTGCAACGCTTTGCCGCCGCGCACGGCATTCCCGTCGCGGAGACGCAGGCGGGCAAGGGATCGCTCGCGTGGGACGATCCGTTGAACGTGGGTGCATTGGGCGTAACGGGTTCGCCTGCCGCGAATGCGCTCGCGCGCGAGGCCGATTGCGTGCTCGCGCTCGGCACGCGCCTCCAGGACTTTACGACCGGCTCCAATACGCTTTTTACGCAGGCGGACGTGATCGGCATCAACGCCAATGCATTCGACGGCCTCAAGCATCGCGCGCTCGTGGTCGAAGCAGACGCGCGCCTTGCGCTCGAGGCGCTCGACTCGCTCAATGCGGGCCTTCAAGACTGGCATGCCGATCGCACATGGACCGCGAAGGCGCACGAACTCGCGGCAACCTGGCGCGACACGGTGCACGCACTCACGCATGCGCCGCAGCGCGCTGCCGTGCTGCCCTACGAGGGCGATGTCATCGGCGCCGTGCAACGTTCGGGCGCCGACTCGGCGGCGAACGACATTGTGGTGTGCGCAGCCGGCACTTTGCCCGCGGAACTGCACAAGCTGTGGCGCGCGGCGAGGCCGGGCGCGTATCACGTCGAATACGGCTACTCGTGCATGGGCTATGAAATCGCGGGCGGCCTCGGCGCAAAGCTGGCACGGCCCGAGCGCGAAGTGATCGTGATGGTTGGCGACGGCAGCTATCTGATGATGAACAGCGAGATAGCGACCTCGGTGATGCTCGGCGCGAAGCTCATCGTGGTCGTGCTCGACAATCGCGGCTACGGCTGCATCAACCGGCTGCAGCAGGCATGCGGCGGTGCGCCGTTCAACAATCTGCTCGAAGACTGCATGCAAGGTCCGCTCGGCGCGCCGCGCATCGACTTCGCCGCGCACGCGCGAGCGCTGGGCGCTCATGCCGAACACGCAGCGGATATCGGCGAACTCGAGGCCGCGCTGCAACGTGCGCGGGCCGCGGATCGCACCTACGTCATCAGCATCGACACCGACCCCGCGCGCACCACCACGGAAGGCGGCTGGTGGTGGGAAGTCGCGGTGCCCGAAGTATCGCCGCGAGCGAGCGTGCGCGACGCGCGGGCCCATTACGACGCGCAGATCGCGGCCCGCGGCCACCGCAACGACAACGACAACGAAAACGCCAACGCCAACGCCCATAACGACTGAGGATCGCTCGCATGACCGCTTTCAACGTACGCATCGGCATCAATCCGTTGTCGTGGATGAACGACGACCTGCCTTCGCTCGGCGGCGAGACGCCGCTCGACGTGGCGCTCACCGAGGGTCGCCAGATCGGCTATCAGGGCTTCGAACTCGGCAACAAGTTTCCTCGTGAGCCGCAGGCTTTGAAGACGCTGCTCGCGCAATACGATCTGGCGCTCGTCTCCGGATGGTATTCGGGCCGCCTCGCGCGGCGCAGCGTCGAACAGGAAATCGCCGAAGTCGGCCCGCATCTCGAACTGCTCGCGCAAAACGGCGCGACTGTGATGGTGTATGGCGAGGTGGCCGATTCGATTCAGGGCGCGCCGAAGCCGCTGTATCAACGGCCGCGTTTTTTCGGCGACGCGCAATGGGCCGCGTATGCCGCCCGCGTGGAGGAATTCGCGCGCTATACGTTAAGCCGCGGCGTGCGGCTTGCGTACCATCATCACATGGGCGCCTATGTGGAAACGCCCGCCGACGTCGATCAGTTGATGTCGCGCACGAGCGACGCCGTCGGCCTGCTGTTCGACGCGGGTCACATCACGTTTGCAGGCGGCGATCCGATCAGCGTGCTCGATAAGCACATCGGCCGCGTTTGCCATGTGCATTGCAAGGACGTGCGCCCCGCCGTCATGAAGCTCGCGCGCAACCGCAACTGGAGCTTTCTCGACGCGGTGATCGCAGGCGCCTTCACCGTGCCGGGCGACGGTGCGGTCGATTTTCCGTCAATCATCGCGCGTCTGAAGCAGCATGGTTATTCGGGCTGGCTCGTGGTGGAGGCCGAGCAGGACCCGGTCGTCGCGCCGTCGTTCGAATACGCGCAAAAGGGCTTCAGAACATTGCGTGCGCTCGTCGATGCGCCGCCCGGAACGAGCGGCAACGATGCCGGGCGCAACCCGCAGAACACGCAGGAGGCAGCATGAGTCTATTGGTGAAGGCCGAGCGCGAGGGCCAGACGATCGCGCGAGTGACACCCGAATCGGCGTGCTGGCGATACGTCGGCTTTGCCGCTTATCGCCTCGGCGCGAGCGAAGTCGTGCACGTTTTCGAGCCGTCGCGCGAAGTCTGCATTGTCGTGCTCGCGGGTGCGGTGGACCTCGAAACGCCGGACGCGAAATGGACCTCGCTCGGTTCGCGCGACAGCGTGTTCGAAGACGCCGCGCCGTATGCGGTCTATTTGCCGCCCGGTGTGCGCGCCGCGGTGCGTGCCTGCCGCGACGCCGAGATCGGCGTGGCGAGTGCGCCTGCAAAAGGCGAGTTTCCCGCGCGCCTGATCGAGCCCTCTTCGATGAAGCGCTCGACACGCGGCAAGGGCCTGAATACGCGATACGTATGCGACATTCTTCCGCAAACCGAACCGGCCGAGTCGTTGCTGGTGGTCGAGGTGCGAACGCCGGGCGGGCATGCGTCGAGCTATCCGCCGCATAAGCACGATACCGACAACGTGCCGCACGAGAGTTCGCTGGAGGAGACGTACTACCATCGGTTGAACCCGCCGCAAGGTTTTGCGTTTCAGCGCGTGTACACGGACATGCGCGACATCGACGAATCCATGGCGGTTGAGGATCACGACGTCGTGATGGTGCCGCGCGGCTATCATCCCGTCGTCGTGCCTTATGGCTACGATTCGTATTATCTGAACGTGATGGCGGGTGCGCAGCGGGTCTGGCATTTCCGCAACGATCCCGCGCACGAGTGGATCGTCAACAAGGAAGATTGAGCGGTACGGCTCGCCGCGTCATTGGCTGCGCGCGGCGAGATCCACAGCGAGCGCACCGTCGGTTCCCATTCGTACAGTCCCTTTCGCCACATCCCGGCGATAACCGTACAGATCGAACTTCATCGCGCCGGAATTTGAGCTGTCCTGAATGAACGTCCGCGCGTTGGTGACGAGCGAGTTGAACATCTTGACGTCGCCAGACTCGATCCATACATAGCTCTTTGCAGCGTTGGGCGGCGGCTTCGCGACCGCCGCACCGGCGTCGCGTCTGAATTTGAGAACGAGGCCCTCGTTGGTCACCGTCGCGCTGCCGAGCCGCCCCTGCAAAACAGGCGGCGGAAATACGGTGTACTGATCAAATACGAGTTCGTTGCCTTGCAACACCACGCCCTTGCGCGCGAAGGGCGTCAACGAGGCGAGCGGAATGTCGAGCGCGCGCAGCAGTCCGGCCTGCGGCACGCCCAGCACTTTTACGGAGGTCGGCTCATAGACGAGATGCCGCTCGTCTCGCGCGACAAGGGTGCCGCTCATCGTCGTCGGCAGCCAGATGCCAGGGAAGTGATTCCACAGTTTGATGCCGCCCGTGACTTCGAGCTTGCCGTCCATGGGCTTCAGCTGCAGGTCGTTGAGCGAACGCGGCTCGTAATCGAGCAGATAGTCGTTGAACAGCGCGGCCATGGCCGGCCACGGCTCGACCACCTCGCCGCCGATAATGCGAATGTCGTACTGCGCCGGATCGTCGAGATCGACCGGCTGTCCCGCTGTCTTCGGAATCATTTGCGCGTCGAGTGAGCGCACATGAAAGCCGATGCGCCCGGCCACGTAGAAGTCGACGTTCTCGACGTGAATGAGCGGAGCCGGCCCGAGCGAATGCCGCTCGTCGCGAGGTGCAGGGGTTCGAGTCTCCTCCCCCTTTGTCGCACGCGAAAACGCCGTGCGCAGGCTGACAGGCATCGCGCGCGCCGCCGACGCGGCTTGCAGACTCTGCGGCACGCGTTGCCACACGAGCCGCGCTTCGGCAAGCGCCGCCTGCTGCGCGCGAATGAAGCTGTCGTTAAAGCGCGCACTCGCGCTGCCCACTTGCAGCGGCGCTTGTTTCGCCGCGCTCGCGAGCGTCGCGTAGGAAGGCAGGTGCACGTCGAGCGCGCCGGCTTGGTCGAATGTGAAATAGCCGGCGGCCATCTGCTCGCGATAGTGGTACAGATCGAGCACGAACGGCACGCTCGCGTCGAGCGGCGTCAACGCCATGTCGATATTCATCGGCATCGAGCGCATGAATTTCACGTCGCCGCCTCGCACCAGCATGCCGCGCGCGGGCATGGTCGCGGGCCAGTCGATGTGCTGCAGCGTGCCGTCGTCGAGCGTGAAGCGCACGCCCGCCGCACTCGTGACGATGGTCGCGATCCGCATGCGCAGCGCAGGCGGCGGCGTCAGCTTGGCGACCTGCATCACGACGTCGTCGCCGTCGAGCCGCGCAATCGGCGTATCCACTTTCAGCAGATCGGCCATCTTCACGTGCGCGGCCTCCATCAATCTGTCGGCGGCAACGCCTGCGACCTCGATGTGATCGGCATGGAACACGAGTTCGTCGGCGCTACGCATCGCGAGCGATCCGGCGAGCGTGATCGGCACCCATGAGCCGCGATGCATCTCGCCGGTGATGCGCAAGCTGCCGCCGTCCTGCGGCACGACACGCATATTGCGCAGCGGCGAGCCCTGATACTGGAACAGATAGCGGTTGAAAATGGCCGTGAGCTTCGCGCTGTCGAGCGTGACCTCGCCGCGATGCACGTCGATGGTCACGCTCGTCGGGTCGTCGAATACGATGGGCTCGCCGGCATGCGCGGGCACGAGCGTCGCCGCCATGTCGTGAATCATGAAGCCGATGTCGCCGGTCACGCGAAAGTCGACATCGCGCGCGAACATCAGCGAGCCGTCGATGCCCGAGTCGCGCAGCGTCAGCGCCCGGCTGCGCGTGACGCTCATGCCGCTCGCCGACGGCACGCGTGCCGCGATGCCTTGTTCGAAGGCAAGTTGTCTGGCTTTTGCAGCTTCGATCGCGGGACGTGGCGATGAGGCGGACTGCGCGTCTGAGGCACTTGCAGTTTGTGCGTCTGCGGGAGTCGCCGCTTGCGGAGCCAGGCTCGCCGCTTTTGAAGCCGGGTTCGCCGTTGCACTTGCCGTCGAACTCGCATCGGCGCACGCCGACATGCACAGCGCCGCGGCGAGCAGCACGGTACCTGCGCCGAGCGGCATGCCCCATCCACGCCTCGGTGCCCTGCACGGCTCGCAAGCGGGCCTGCCGTCGAAAGCGCCGGTCTCTTTCATGATGTCTCCTCCCTGAACCCGCGACGGGTGTCGCCGCGCGTCTTCGAATGATTGTCTTTATTTGTCCGCGCGCTGCCGACAAGATTTCTGGAGGGCGCTCACCAAACGACCAAGCGTTTGAATCGCGGTGCAAAGTCGCTGCGAAGCCGCGTGCGCTGGCCGCAAGCCGGGTGCCGGCGACAAAGATTCAAACGCTAATTACCGCGCCGTTTTCCGGCGCGACGTCGGACCGCCGGGCCGGCGAGCGAAGAAAGCTCACGAGAGCCGGTTCAACCCACGCCGAGCCATTCGCGCATCACATCCGTGCGCTGCAGGAACTGGTCGAGCTCGCCTTCGAAGACGATTTCGCCGTGCCCCATCACCGCGACGCGGCTCGCCATGTCCCGCGCAATGATGAGACGCTGCTCGATCAGGAGCATCGCCATGCCGCGCTCGCGCAGCACACGCAGACATTGCGCGACCTGCTGCATGACGAGGCTCGCGAGGCCTTCGCCGGGTTCGTCGATCACCAGCAGATCGGGATCGCGAAGCAGCGCCCGCGCAAGCGCGAGCATCTGCTGCTCGCCGCCCGACAGCGCGCCCGCCCGCGTGCGCTTGCGCTCATGCAGCACGGGAAAGAGCGTGTATGCGTCGTCGAGCGAAAAGCGCGGCGTGCGAGCTCGAGGGCCATCGCCGGGCGCGATGCCGAGTTGCAGATTCTCGCCGACGCTCAGCGTGGGAAACACATCGCGATGCTCCGGCACGTAACCGATGCCGAGCCGCGCGATTTCAAAGGTCCGCAGCCCGGCCAGCGAGCGGCCCGCGAAGCGTAATTCGCCGTCGCATTGCACGAGGCCCATGATCGCGCGCGCGAGCGTGGAGCGGCCCGAACCGTTGCGACCGACAAGCGCGAGCACTTCGCCCGCGTGGATGCGCAGGCTCACGCCGTGCAATGCCTGGCTCGGGCCGTACCACGCGTCGAGGCCGCGAATGTCGAGCAACGGCGTCATGCACCGCCTCGTTCGTCGAAACCTTCGCCGAGGTAGGCGGCGCGCACCGCGGCGTCCGCGCGAATCGCCGCAGGCGCACCCGTTGCGATAATGCGCCCTTGTACAAGCACTGAAATGCGATCGGCGATCGCGAAGACGGCGTCCATGTCGTGCTCGATCATCAGCAGTGTGCGGCCTGCGGTGGTCTCGCGGATCAGCTCGATGGTGCGCGCCGCTTCCGCGCGATTCATGCCCGCGGTCGGCTCGTCGAGCAGCAAGGTATGCGCGCCGCCCGCGAGCGCGATGCCGAGATCGAGCGCGCGTTGTTCTGCATAGCTAAGCGTCGCCGCCTCGTCGCGAGCGCGATCGCCGAGGCCGACGGCTTCGAGCACCTGCCACGCGCGTGCATCGACCGTGGATGAGCCCGCGAAACGCTGCCACCAGCGCAGACGGTCGCGCTCCGCGAGCAGCGCGGCGCAGCGCAGGTTGTCGAACACGGAGAGGCACGCGAACACGCTCGTACTCTGGAAACTGCGCGCGAGGCCGCGGCGCGCGATAGCCGCCGGCGCAAGCCGTGTAATCTCTGCGCCGAACAGATCGATGCGTCCCGCGTTCGGCCGCGCGCCGCCGGCGATCAGATTGAACAGCGTCGATTTGCCCGCACCGTTCGGGCCGATCAGCGCATGGCGTTCGCCGGGCTCGATCGCGAGATTCACGCCACGCAGAATCTGCGTGGCGCCGAAGCGTTTTGCGACGCCATACAGCGCGAGCGCCGGGATCATCGCGCGTCTCCGGTGTTTTGCAGCGCGCGCGTGCGCGCGGCCAGCCGGGTTTGCGCGCGGTTTGCCGCAAGCGCCGCCAGCGCGCCGCCGCCAACCAGCGCACCGACCGCGACGGCGAGCCGCCACGGTGACGCCAACACGAACGACACAAGCGAAGGCCCTGCCGGGACGCGCAGTGCGGCGCCTTCGTCCGCGCCGAATTGCACGGCGTAGGCCCACTGCACCGCCAGCACGACGGCCGCACTCCACAGCACAAGCGCAGCCGCGCCGGCCACATAGACAGCCGCGCACGCACGCCAGCCGCACTGCGCGAGCCGCGCCGCATGCCGCTCGGCGAAGCCGGCAAGCCCATCGGGCGAGGTCACCACGATCACGATAAACAACAGCCCGAGATAAAAGAGCCACGCCCGCGTGACGCTGGCCACCGCCACGCTGAAAAACGTCAGCACGACCGCGCCCGCGACCGGCCCAAAAAAAGCACTCGTACCGCCGATCACCGTCGCAATCAGCACCGAGCCGGAGCGCACCATGCTCACGCTTTCCGTCGACACCAGCTCCACGTTGATCAGCGCGAGCGTGCCCGCGACGCCCGCAAAAAACGCCGACATGACGACGACGCCATGACGAATCCGGCGCGGGTAGCAGCCGATTGCCGCCGCACGCGCCGGGTTGTCGCGGACCGCGTTGGCAAGGCGCATGAACGGTGTGCGCGAGAGCGCAAACATAGCCGCGCTTGCAAGCAGGCACCACAGCGCGATCAATGTGTAGGCTTCGCGCGCCGGGCCGAAGGTCCACGCGCCGAACGTGGGCCCGCTTGCGCGGTCGATCGCGACGCCGGCCTCGCCGCCAAACCAGTCGGGCAAGCTCCACGCGGCGGCGGAAACAAGCTCGCCGATGCCGAGCGTGATCATGGCGAAAGCCGTACCCGCGCGGCGCGTCGCTATGAACCCGAGCAGCGCGCCGCATAGCGCTGCCCCGATTCCGCCGATCAGCGGCAGCAGCGCAAGCGGCACGCCGGCCCGGTTGAACACCTGCGCGGCAATCAGCGCGCCGAAGCCGGCATACGCCGCATGTCCGAACGACAGCAACCCTGTTTCGCCGAGCAGCAGATTGTACGAAAGCGCGAACACGATCATCGTCGCGGTCTGCGCGAGGTAGGCGAGCAGCCAGCTTTGCTGCGAGACGAGAGGCGGCAGCGCCAGCAGCAGGACCAGCGCGAGCCACGGCAAGAGACGGTGCCTGCGCGCGGCGTCGGGTCGCGCACGGGCCGCGGGCGTTGCCGTCCCGACTCGCGTGGTCGGCCTGAACAGTTCACGCATGGTCGTCGCGCCGTCCGAACAGTCCGCGCGGGCGCAGCGCCAGCATCGCGACGAGCAGCAGATACGGAATCAGCGGCGCAAGCTGCGCGAGCGTCAGCGCGTCCCATTCGCGCGGCAGAGAAGCATCGAACGCGGCGAGCACGTCGCCGAGCGAAAGGTCGCTCGCCACCGCCAGCGTCTGCACACAGCCGATCAGCAGCGATGCGGCCAGCGCGCCGCCGAGCGATCCGAGCCCACCGATCACGACGACGACGAACACGATCGAGCCCAGCGATTCCGCCATCGCCGGTTCGATTACGGAAAGCGGCGCGCCGATCACGCCGGCCAGCGCCGCGAGCGCGGTGCCCGCCGCAAACACGCCGGTAAAGACGCGCGGCACATTGTGGCCGAGCGCTTCGACGGCGCTTGCATGCGTGAGCGCCGCGCGCACGATGAGGCCCGTCTTCGACACGCGCAGCACCGCGTACAACAGCGCCAGCATGACGAGCGAGACCGCCATCATGAACGCGCGATAACGCGCGAAGCTCGCGCCGTACAGCGTGAAGAGCGGACCGTCGAGCGCCGCCGGCACATTCGCGCCGAGCGGGCTCAGCCCCCAGCCGAGTTTGACGAGTTCGCCGATCATATACGCCGCGCCGAACGTCAACAGCAACTCGGCGAGATGCCCGTGACTGCGTACGCGCCTCAGCAGCCAGCGCTCGAGCGCCGCGCCGATCAATCCGACGACGAGCGGCGCGACCACGAGCGCCACCCAGAAACCGGCTCGCGCCGCCACCGAATAGCCGACGTAAGCGCCGAGCATATAAAAGCTCGCGTGCGCGAAGTTGAGCACGCCGAGCATGCTGAAGATCAGCGTCAAGCCGGCCGACAGCATGAACAGCAGCAGCCCGAAGCTGATTCCGTTCAGCAGATTGATGACGAACGCCTGCACGTGTCTAGTCCGCCGCCGCATTGCCGGCGACGCCGAGCGGCGCAAGCGCCGCACGCAGCGGGTCCGGCAGATTCACCGGCCGGCGCGTCGTGCGGTCCACGTACACATGCACGAAGTGTCCTTGGGCGGCGGCTTCGTCGTCACCCTCCCGGAACAGGCCGACTTCATAGCGCACGCTGGAACCGCCGAGCCGCGCGACGCGCAGGCCTGCGTCGACGCGTTCGGGAAACACGAGCGGTGCGAAGTAATTGCAGTGTGTTTCGACCACGAGTCCAATGGTCGCGCCGCGCTCGAAATCGAGCACGCCGGTGCGGATCAGATACTCGTTCACGACCGTGTCGAAGTAGCTGTAATAGACCACATTGTTCACGTGGCCGTAGACGTCGTTGTCCATCCAGCGCGTGGTGATGGTCAGGAAGTGCGGGTACGCGCTGCGCGCGGTGAGTGTGGGTTTGGACATCGCGTGGGCTCGGATAGGTGGGCTACGGTCTGGACTCAGGCTTTGCGGCGAAGCGCGGCGGCGTCCCATTGGCTTGCGAGGCGAAGCTGACGAACGCGCACGCTTACTGCCCCGGCTTGTCGACGAATTCGAACGGCAGGCCGCGCCGCCGCATCCATTCGCCGAGCGCCTGGCCGGTGCCCGCGCGCCACGGCCGCAGCTTCGCCGGCTCGATGAGCCGGTATTCGAGCAGTTCCGGCGACAGCGAAACCGTGCCGTGCGCTTTCACGTGATACGCAATGATCAGTTCGTTCTTGCGGATGAATTCATACACGCCGATCAGTTCGACCGACTCCGCGTGCAGCGACGTTTCTTCCCACACTTCGCGCGCAATGCCCTCTTCCGGCGTCTCGCCGTTTTCGAGAAAGCCCGTGATCAGCGCGAACACGCCTTCCGCCCACGCGGCGTTGCGCGCGAGCAGGATTTTGCCTTCGTATTCGACGATGGCCGCGACGACCGGCAGCGGATTGTTCCAGTGGACGTAACCGCATTGCGCATCGGGACAGGTCTGGCGGATGCGGCCGCCTTCATGCTCGGCGTCGGCGCGCTCGATGAGGGGCGTCGCACAGCGCGGGCAAAATCGGTAGTCGGTCATGGTGGAGGTTGGTTTTTTATGCCGCGCACAACTCGCGGACTTCCGCCGCGAAGCGCTCGACTGTCTCGGGCTGCGTGTCCCACGCGCACATCAGCCGGCAACCGCCCGCGCCGATGAATTCGTAGAACTTCCAGCCGCGCGCACGCATCGCCTTGGCGGCTTGCGCCGGCAACTGCGCGAACACGGCGTTCGACTCGCGCGGGAACATGATGCTCACGCCGGGAATTTCCTGCAAGCGCGTTTGCAGCCGCTCGGCCATTGCGTTCGCGTGACGCGCGTTGCGCAGCCACACGTCGTTATCGAGCAGGCCGAGCCAGGGTGCGGAAATGAAGCGCATTTTCGACGCAAGCTGACCCGCCTGCTTGAGCCGGTAGGCGAAGTCGGCGGCGAGCGCACGGTCGAAGAACACTACCGCCTCGCCCACCGGCAAGCCGTTCTTCGTGCCGCCGAAACAGAGCACATCGACGCCGGCTCGCCAGGTGATTTCCGAAGGATGCACGTCCAGCGCGGCGACCGCGTTCGCGAAGCGCGCGCCGTCCATATGCACCTTCAGATGACGCCGCTTGGCGATCGCCGCAATCGCGCGGATTTCCTCGACGGTATAAACGGTGCCGACTTCCGTGGACTGCGTGAGCGTGACCACCTTCGGCTTCGGATAGTGGATGTCCGCGCGGCGCGTGACGACCGCCTCGATCGCATCAGGTGTGAGCTTGCCGCCGACGCCCGCCGCCGTCAGCAGCTTCGAGCCGCCGGAGAAGAACTCCGGGCCGCCGCATTCGTCGGTTTCGATGTGCGCGAGCTCATGGCAGATCACCGAGTGATACGACTGGCAGAGCGATGCAAGCGCAAGCGAGTTGGCCGCCGTGCCGTTGAACACGAAGAACACTTCGCAGTCGGTCTGGAACAGTTCGCGCAGACGGTCGCATACCTGGCTCGTCCAGGAGTCGTCGCCGTAGGCCGGCTCGTGGCCGCTGTTGTTGGCGGCGATCAGCGCGTCGAGCGCTTCGGGACAGATGCCGGCATAGTTGTCGGACGCGAAATGTTGCATGACGGGCGGCGCGACCGGCGACAGGCGCGCGGGGATGACGGAAAGCGGTCATTTTAGTGCGCCTGCGTTGTTTTGCCACGGTGGGGGTTAGGGGGCTCCGGCGGCTCAGGTGGCTCAGGTGGCTCAGGTGGCTCAGGTGGCTCAGGTGGCTCGGGGGCTCGGGCGGCTCAAGCGGCCCAAGCGACTCAGGTGCCACGGCCGCCACCCCGGCTCAGGCGCAGCCGCAGTCCGGCATGCGTCCCCGTCCGCGAGGCATCCGCGCGACGCCGACGAGGCCCGCCGCGCCCAGCAGCAGCGCGCCCGCCGCGAGCCACAACGCGGGCGAAAACGAGCCGGTGCGCGCGGCAATGGGCGCGGCCACCAGTGGGCCGACGATCTGGCCGAGGCCGTAGGCGGCCGTCGCGTAGCCCATGAGACCGGCCGCCTCGTTGCCGCGCAGACGCCGCGCTTCACGCATCGCGAAGAGCGTGATTGCGGTGAACGGCACGCCAATCAGGATGCTTCCCAGCGAAAAACCGCCCGCCGTCGGCCAGATGATGCCAAGCGCGATACCGACAGCCTGCAACACATAGCTGCCGGCCAGCAGCACGCGGTTGTCGAGATGCAGCGGCAAGCGCGCGGCCAGCAGCGCACCGACGATCAGCGCTGCGCCGAACATCGGCCAGAACAGGTCCGGCCACGGCGAGCCGGGCAACGCATGGCGCGCGATCACCGGCAGAAACGTCGCGGTGATGATATAGCCGAATCCGGGCACACCATAGAGAACAACGAGCCAGAAGGCGTCCGCGCGATGGGTGGGGGCGAGCTTGTCGATTGCGGGGTGGCTTGCCTCGCGGTGTATCGCGGCCGCGGCATGGTTTGGGGCGCTTGTGCTTGTGCTTGCATCGGCCGTCACCGGGCCCGGGTTCGACGGGAAGGCGCGGCCAGTCGTCTGAGTGGCGCCCGCTTGCCCCGCGCGGGCCGCTTGACCATCGCGCCCGGCTTTGACGAACTCCCCCGAACCGCGCCGAGCCGTTTCGCGATCCGACGCAGCCACCGCGCCGAACGCGGGCCAGACAATCGCCGCCAGCACCGCCGAAATCAAACCGAAGCCGATCCATCCCGCCGTCGCGCCATAACCGCCCGCGGCGCTCACGAGCAACCCGGTCCCGACGATGCCCACGCCAGGCCCCGTGTAAATCACGCCGCTCCATGCCGGCTGACCGAGTTCCGCGAGCCGCCGCAAGCCCCACTGCGACGCGAACACGAAAGTCCACGCGCTGACCGCCCCGGCGACGAAACGCACCGCCGCCCAGACCCAGAACTGACTCGCGACGCCCATTGCCAGCGTCAGCAGCACCGTCAGCGCGAGCCCCGCGCGCACCATCCGGGCGGGCTCGACGCGCAACGCCGCGCAGGTGAGCGCGCCGAGGAAGTAGCCCGCGTAATTGAAGGACGCGAGCCAGCCGCCATGCTGAATGTCGATGGGCGGCTGACCGAACGCGCCGCCGTGGAGCATCAGCGGCAGGAGCGGCGTGAACGCGAACCGCCCGACGCCAAGTGCAACGGCGAGCGTCACCATGCAGGAGAGCGCGGCTGCAAGCGCGGCGCGCCGGGCCGCGCGCGGCTCGGCCGGAATGCGTTCGGCGTGGGAAGCGAGATCGTTCATGGCCAGCTGCTCACGAAAATTGAAGAAGCGGAGGACACCGTGCCGGGATCGCACGGCAATCGCAGGGACCGTCGGCCGTGCAAGGCAATGCAAGGCAATGAGATGCGATGGAATGCACCCGCTGCGGCTGCGACCGCCCGTCGGGAGCCGCGGAGAGCCTCCAGGCAGCCCGGATTCCAGCGGACCACCTCATATTAGCTTGACGATTGAATCATGGAAAATGAATAATTTGGATACCATCCATCGCAATGAGAGAATTATGGACTTGGCCGCCTTGACGATATTTCGGGCCGTTGTGCGAGAGAACGGCGTGACGCGCGCTGCCGCAAAGCTCAACCGCGTGCAGTCCAACGTCACCACGCGCATCAAGCAGCTCGAAGAGCAGCTCGGGGCCGAGCTTTTCATCCGCGACGGGCGGCGCCTCGTGCTGACGCCCGCGGGCGAGACGCTCCTGCCCTATGCCGAAAGGCTGCTCGCTCTCGCCGACGAAGCGCGGCACGCGGTGCGCGCGGACCGTCCGAGCGGACGCCTGCGTCTCGGCACGATGGAAAGTGTTGCGGCGACGCGTCTTCCCGGCCTGCTCGCCCGCTATCACCAGCAATGGCCCGATGTGGCGCTCGAACTCGAGACCGGCACGACCGGCAAACTGATAGAGCGGGTGCGCGAATTCGAGGTGGATGCCGCGCTCGTCGCCACCCCGCTCGACCCGGCGAGCCTCGGCGAATTGTTCGAGACTGTGCCGGTGTTCACGGAGGAACTCGTCATGCTGACTCCGCGCGGGCATCGGCCGATTCGCGAAGTGCGCGACGTCTCGCTGTCGACACTGGTGGCGTTCGAGCGCGGCTGCGCGTACCGGGCTTATATCGAGAAATGGTATCTGGAGCACGGCGTGAGGCCGGCTCGGGTGCTGGAACTCGGCTCGTACCACGCCATCGTGGCTTGCGTGGCCGCCGGCGCGGGTGTCGCGGTGGCGCCCCGCTCCGTGCTGGGATTGGCTGCGGATGCAAGCAATATCGCCGTGCATGACCTGCCCGACATCGGCGCAGTGGATACGCTGCTCGTCTGGCGACGCGGGCATTTTTCCTCAGCGCTCAATGCGCTGAAGCAGACGCTGACGGGGCAAAACGGCATCCGCGATGCCGAAGATGAGGAGCACGCGGGTACGGATACGCTGGCCAATGCACGTCTTCACGCCAGCGCGGGGGCCGATGACATCGGCTGATTTTCTTGCTCACATGCCGCGGGATGTCGGGGGCTCGGCATGACGCGCCGGCATCAGACGGGCGCGTGACGCTTTTACGATCAGGCGCCCAGCGGAGTCACGGTGGAATCACGGCGGAAAAAACACAGAGTCACGTAATGCGCCGGCAAGTTGGCGCGCCGCGAGACCCTGTGGATGTTGCTTCAAGCTCAGGCCTGTTTCATATTCCAGCCAACAGGCCATTGTCGGCTGGCGCCCAAGCCCCGGCCTGGCAGCGATTCAAAGCTGGGATTCAAAGCTGCGCTTCGACCCAGCCCTTCACGCCGGCAAGCGCTGCCGGCAGATTCGCCGGCTCCGTGCCACCGGCTTGAGCCATGTCCGGCCGGCCGCCGCCCTTGCCGCCTACCTGCTGCGCCACGAAGTTGACGAGCTCGCCGGCCTTGACCTTCTTGCTCGCGTCCGCCGTCACGCCGGCAATCAGGCTGACCTTGCCGCCTTCGACGGAAGCGAGCACGATCGCCGCGCTCTTCAGCTTGTCCTTGAGCTTGTCGACCGTTTCGCGCAGCGTCTTGACGTCGGCGCCTTCGAGCGTGGCGGCGAGAACCTGCACGCCGGCGACTTCGATCGCCTGGCCGGCCAGTTCGTCGCCCTGGCTCGACGCCATTTTCGACTTGAGCGCGCTCAATTCTTTTTCCAGCTGCTTCACCTGGTCCTGGACCTGGGTGATGCGTTGCGTGAGCTCGGACGGCTGCGCCTTCAGCACCGACGCGGCGGCGTTGATGCGCGCATCGAGGTCCTGCACGAAGCGCACCGCGTTATCGCCGGTGATGGCCTCCACGCGACGAATACCGGCCGCCACGCCGCCTTCCATCACAATCTTGAAAAGGCCGATATCGCCGGTGCGATGCACGTGCGTGCCGCCGCACAACTCGCGCGAAAAGCCCAGGTCGAGCACGCGGACTTCGTCGCCGTACTTTTCGCCGAACAGCGCCATCGCGCCGCCCTTCACCGCTTCGTCGAACGGCATGACGCGCACGATGCCCGGCGCATTGGCCAGCACTTCGGCGTTGACGATTTCCTCGACGCGGCGAATCTGTTCGTCCGTCATGGGCGCGTTATGTGCGAAGTCGAACCGCGTCTTGTCCGGATCGACGAGCGAGCCCTTTTGCTGCACGTGCGAACCGAGCACTTCGCGCAGCGCCTTGTGCATCAGGTGCGTGGCCGAGTGGTTGCGAGCCGTGCGCGCGCGGCGCACCGCGTCGATTTCAGCCTTCACCACGTCGCCCACTTTCAGGATGCCCTGCTCCAGCGTGCCGTGATGACCCACCACGTCGGCCTGAACCTTCAGCGTGTCGGCCACCGCAAAGCGCACGCTCGCGTTGGCGAGCAGGCCCTGGTCGCCGACTTGGCCGCCCGACTCGGCGTAGAACGGCGTGTGGTCGAGCACCACCACAGCCTGCTGACCCTGCGCGACTTCCTGCACCGACGCGCCGTCCACATACAGTGCGACGACCTTCGCGTCGTCGAAGACGATTTCCTCGTAGCCGTGGAACGTGGTCTTGGCGCCCGAGTACTCGAGGCCTTGCGCCATCTTGAACTTGCCGGCCGCGCGGGCCTGCTCGCGCTGACGCGCCATAGCTTCGTCGAACGCGGATTCGTCGACCGTCACTTCGCGCTCGCGGCACACGTCCGCCGTCAGGTCGAGCGGGAAACCGTAGGTGTCGTGCAGCTTGAATGCGAGTTCGCCGTCGAGCGTCTTGCGCCCCTTCTTTTCCAGCTCGGCCAGCGCGTTTTCGAGAATCGACATGCCGTGTTCGATGGTCTCGAAGAAGCGCTCTTCTTCCTGACGCAGCACGTCGGTCACGCGCTGCTGCGCGTCTTTCAGTTCCGGATAGGCGCTCCCCATCTGCTCGACGAGGTCGGCCACCATGCGATGGAAGAACGAGCCCTTCTTGCCCAGCTTATAGCCATGGCGGATAGCGCGACGCACGATACGGCGCAGCACATAGCCGCGGCCCTCATTACCGGGAATCACGCCGTCGACGATCAGGAACGAGCACGCGCGAATGTGGTCGGCAATCACCTTCAGCGAATTGTTCGTGAGGTCGCTCACACCCGTTTCGCGCGCCGCAGCCTTGATGAGCGCCTGGAACAGATCGATCTCGTAGTTGCTGTGCACGTGCTGCAGCACGGCTGCAATACGCTCGAGACCCATGCCGGTGTCGACGCACTGCTTGGGCAGCGGCGTCATGTTGCCTTGCGCGTCGCGATTGAACTGCATGAACACGAGATTCCAGATCTCGATGTAGCGGTCGCCGTCTTCCTCGGGCGATCCCGGCGGGCCGCCCCACACTTCCGGGCCATGGTCGTAGAAGATTTCCGAGCACGGTCCGCACGGGCCGGTGTCGGCCATTTGCCAGAAATTGTCCGACGCGTAGCGCGCGCCTTTGTTGTCGCCGATACGGATGATGCGCTCCACCGGCACGCCGACTTCCTTTGCCCAGATGTCGTGCGCTTCGTCGTCTTCCTGATAGACGGTCACCCACAGCTTTTCTTTCGGCAACTGGTAGACGCCTGTCAGCAATTCCCACGCATAGTGGATGGCGTCACGCTTGAAGTAGTCGCCGAACGAGAAATTGCCCAGCATTTCGAAGAACGTGTGATGACGCGCGGTGTAGCCGACGTTTTCCAGGTCGTTGTGCTTGCCGCCTGCGCGCACGCTGCGCTGCGCAGTCGTGGCGCGCGAATACGGACGCGATTCTGCGCCGAGGAACACATCTTTGAACTGCACCATTCCCGAATTGGTGAAGAGCAGTGTCGGGTCGTTGCCGGGCACAAGGCTCGACGAGCGAACGATCGTATGGCCCTTCGATTCGAAGAACTTGAGGAATTTCTCGCGGATTTCGGCGGCTTTCATGGCGTGCGGGGGACGGTCCTGACTATTCCTGACTTTTACCGGCGGCATCGTGAGATGCGCCAACTGTTTGTTTCTTAAACGTCTGATTATACGGGATCGGCGCCCTTGCGCGGCAGCGCCGCGGGCTTGCTGGCCATTCGGCCAGGTCGGGCCGGGCAGTTTGCCGGGCTGATTGAAGATACCCGCCGTCGCCGGTGTGGTGAGCCGATCCGGCGGTCGTGCATACGGTGGCGCTTCTGGCACACCGCCGCGAGAGTCGCGTGTGAATCGTCCTATGACGTTCGGCCGACTGCGCCGGCCCGCGCGAATCGCTTAAGATGGCCCACATCCGCGGCGCCTCGCGCGCCGAACGCTTACATGGGAGACACTTGCAGACATGGGCGCTCTTAGTCATATCCGCGTGCTGGACCTCACGCGCGTGCTCGCCGGCCCCTGGTGCGCGCAGACGCTTGCCGATTTCGGTGCGGACGTCATCAAGATAGAACGCCCGCAGGTGGGCGACGACACGCGCCACTGGGGCCCTCCGTACCTCAGGACGCCGGAAGGCGCGGACACGCGCGAGGCGGCCTACTACCTCGCGGCGAACCGCAACAAGCGCTCGGTGACCGTGGACATCGCCTCGCCCGAAGGGCAGCGGATCATCCGTGAACTGGCCGCGCAAAGCGACGTGGTGCTGGAGAACTACAAGGTCGGTCAGTTGAAGAAGTACGGACTCGACTACGCGTCGCTGAAAGAGGTGAAACCCGATCTGATCTACTGTTCGGTGACGGGCTTCGGGCAGACCGGACCGTATGCGCAGCGCGCGGGCTACGACTTCATCGTGCAGGGCATGGGCGGCTTCATGAGCATTACCGGCGAGCGCGACGGCCAGCCGGGCGGCGGTCCGCAAAAGGCCGGCGTGGCAATTGCGGACCTGATGACCGGCATGTATTCGACCATTGCGGTGCTCACCGCGCTCACGCACCGCGACCGTACGGGCGAGGGTCAATATATCGACATGGCGCTGCTCGACGTGCAGGTCGCGATGCTCGCCAACATGAATTCGAATTACCTCGCAAGCGGTCAGCCGCCGGTGCGCTGGGGCAATGCGCATCCGAACATCGTGCCGTACCAGACGTTCCAGACGAGCGACGGCTGGATCATCGTCGCGGTCGGCAACGACGGGCAGTTTCGCAAGTTCGTCGAGGTCGGCCAACGCCCGGAACTCGCCGACGACGCGCGTTTCGCGACGAATCCGGCACGTGTGCGTCACCGTGACGTGCTTGTGCCGATACTCGCGGAGATGGTCCGCCTGCAGGGCAAGCAGCAATGGATCGCAGCGCTCGAAGCCGCGGGTGTCCCGTGCGGGCCGATCAACGATCTCGCGGAAGTGTTCGAAAACGAGCAGGTGGTGGCGCGCGGCATGCAGGTGGACCTGCCGCACCCGTCCGGCGGCACGGTCAAGCTGGTGCGCAACCCGATCAATATGACGGGCACGCCGCCGCAGGCGCTGACGCATCCGCCAACGCTCGGTGAACACACGGAAAGCGTGCTGCGCGAGATGCTCGGTTACGACGACGAACGGATCGCGGCGTTGCGCGCGCAGGCGGTGATTTGAGGCTGCACGGGCGTCGGCGTGGCGGCGAGCCGCGGGTCAGAGGGAAGCAGGTGGCTCTTCGGCTCTTCGGCTCTCTCGGCTCTCTCGGCTCTCTCGGCTCTCTCGGCTCTCTCGGCTCTCGCGGCGCACGGCGGCCCACCGCAACTCGCGGGCCCATGACGCAATAACACTTCGCTGGCGTGCGCCCGCCGCTGGCCGGCCTGACTCCCCGACTACGCGACTACCCGACCACCCGCCTCGCGCTCCGTCGCGGCCTTTTCAGACCGGGTTGCCGAGAGAGGCGAGCCATCTGCGCGCCTCGTCCCAGTCGCCGAGTCCGCTGTCCGCATTGATGTGTCCGCGCGCGCCCACGTCGAGCCAGCGGCTGCCCCATGCGTGTGCGCACGATTGAGAGAACGGCACGCCGCCGTAGGGATCGTCGGCGCTGGAAACGACGATGCTCGCAAACGGCAAGCGCGCGAGCGGCAACGGCGCGAAGCCACTCGCATCCTGCGGAAAATGCGGCCCCGCCGGGTCGGGCACGGCCACGAGCAGCGCGCCAGCGACCTTGGCAAATTGTGCGGCGCTCGCGTACTGTGCGGCCCAGAAGGCGGTCGTCAGGCAGCCCAGGCTGTGGGCCGCCAAGAGCACCGGCGCGTCGGCGGCGGCCACCGCGGTGTCGAGCGCGCGGCACCACGCGTCGCGCACGGGATGATCCCAGTCGGGCATCTGCACGCGGGTGAATGACCGGTCGAGCGCCTCCCAACGAGTCTGCCAATGGCCGGCGCCCGAGTTCTGGTAACCCGGCAGCACCAATACGTGTGGTTTTCGTGCGTTCATGATGTTCCCCGTAGTGTTGTTTTTGGCGTTGCCATTGCGAACAGTTCAATTGCGCGGAAACAGACGGCGAGACCGCCCGGACCGCCAGGGCGGCGACCGCCGTCGTGAGCGGCTGCCATTGCGAGCGTGATCAAGGTATCACGCGGGACACGCCGATGCCGCGCGGATCGGAAGCCGGCTCGGGCGTGGTGCCGTCGATGCGGATCATCTGCACGTCGCCGTTGAACGACTGCCCTTCCAGCGCGTAGCCCATCGCTTGCAACTGCGCGGCGAGTTCGCCGCCAATCGGACGATACGGCTCGAAGTAGATCGTCTTTTGCGGCAGCAACTGATGGTGAAAGCGCATCGCCGCGAGCGCGTCGGCGGGCGTCATGTTGAAGTCGTAAAGGTCGGTCATGACCTGGAAGATCGAGCTCAGAATGCGCGAGCCGCCCGGCGTGCCGATCACGAGCGACACTTTGTTGTCCTTCAGGACGATGGTCGGTGTCATCGACGAAAGCGGACGGCGGCCCGGCAACACGCTGTTGAGATCGGTACCGCTCGCACCGCTCCCGCCCGGCGCGCTCACGGCGGCGGGCTTCGTGACGAAGTCGTCCATCGCGTCGTTGAGCAGAAAGCCCGCGCCGTCGACCACGACGCCCGAGCCGAATTCGCCGTCGAGCGTCATGGTGTTCGACACCGCGTTGCCCCATTTGTCCACCACCGAGAAGTGCGTGGTCTGTGCCTTTTCCGGCGCCGCCTCGCCCAAGCCCGGCTTGACCGGCGCCGCGCCCGGCACTTCGTCGGCTTTGACTTCGTCGGCGCGTTGTGCGAGGTAGGCGTCGTCGAGCAGCTTGTCGACAGGCAATGTAGACGAGTCCGGGTCGCCCAGGTACTGCTGGCGGTCAGCGAACACGCGGTCTTCGATTTGCGCGACGAGATGAATGTACGGCGCCGAATTCAGCTCGAGCCCATCGAAAGCCTGCTTCAGATCGGCCTTCATTTTCAGCATCTGTATCAATCCCACGCCGCTCGAACCGGGCGGCGGCGCGCTCAGCACCTGGTAGCCGTTCCAGTTCGCCGACAACGGCTGGCGCCAGATGGCCTTGTACTGCAGCAGATCGGCCTTCGTCACGAGACCATGGCCGTACATCTGCTGTGCGATCAGATCCGCGGTGCGCCCCTCGTAGAACTCACGGCCGCCGTCGCTCGCAATACGCGCGAGCGTTTGCGCGAGCTCGGGCTGGCGGTACATGGCCCCCGCCTTGAGGCTCGCGAAATATGCATCGAAATTGGTCTTGCCGGCAAACGTCTTCGCCGTGGCGTCGCGCCGCTGCTGTAGCCACGGGTCGACCTGAAAGCCCTCCGTGGCATAACGGATCGCGGGCGCAAGCACCTGTTTCCACTTCAGCTTGCCGAAACGCTGCTGCGCCTGCCACATGCCGTCGACGGTCCCCGGCACGGCCACCGCGCGATGGCCGACTGCGCTCATGCCCGGCACCACGTTGCCCTTGTCGTCGAGATACATGTCGCGGGTCGCCTGTTGCGGCGCGCGCTCGCGATAGTCGAGGAAATACGGTTTGCCGTCGACGAAGAGGGTCATGAATCCGCCGCCGCCCAGATTGCCTGCATCGGGACGGGTCACGGCGAGCGTGAAGGCGATGGCCACGGCCGCATCGACCGCGTTGCCGCCGGCAGCGAAGATCTGCTGGGCGGCGTCGGCGCTGTAGCGGTCCGGCGTCGCGACCGCGGATGCAGCGAATACGGCCTTGGGCGGCGCGGTCTTCGCAAGCGCCGGAGCAGGCGCGAGCACACCGACGGTAAAGGTCGCGCACAGCGCGGCGAGCGCGAGGCGTCGGGCGAAAGAAGTGAAGACATCGGGCGCGCGAGGCGCGTCGTGCGTCGGCATTGACATCCGAAAAACTCCGGCACTGAGGGAGACTGGCGGTAAAGCGAGGGCAAACCGAAGGCAAACTGAGGCGCCATATTAGCGTCCGCGCGAATGCGACGGCTCACAGAGGCGTCGTCGAGGGCGGGCAAGCTCCACGGGCCGCCCGCGAGAACGGGCGCGAAAAACGCAGCAACCACACCCGCCGCACGCCGCACGCCGCACGCCGCACGCATCCTAAGTCGCCTGGCCGCGCCGGAACAAACCGATTTACCTCCTGTTACAGCACCCGTTCGCGCGCCGCCGCGTGGCCGCAGCGCGTCCACATCGGCCTCAAAACCCCCACCCGAGCCGCGCGAGCGTCGGTTGCACGCCGCACTCGTCTGTCGCATCGAGCCTCGTCAGGTAGAATTACCGGATAAGTGGGCGCACTGCGCGCCCCCGACAGACTTTCACCACCTCGCATGAATACCGAACGCAACGACGCGCCAGCGGCATCCAATTTCATCCGCAACATCATCGACGACGATAACCGCTCCGGCAAGTGGGGCCAACGCGTCGAAACGCGCTTTCCGCCCGAGCCGAATGGCTATCTGCACATCGGTCACGCCAAGAGCATCTGCCTGAACTTCGGCGTGGCGCGCAGCTACGGGGGCGTGTGCCACCTGCGTTTTGACGACACCAATCCGGAAAAGGAAAGCGTCGAATACGTCGACTCGATTATCGACGCCGTGCGCTGGCTCGGCTTCGAATGGCAGAAAGACGGCAAGGAGCACCTCTATTACGCGAGCGACTACTACGACAAGCTGTACGAATTCGCCGAGCTGCTGATCGAGCGCGGCAAGGCGTATGTGGACAGCCAGTCGGCGGAAGAAATGCGCGCGAACCGCGGTTCCGCGACCGAAGTCGGCACGCCCTCGCCTTTCCGCGAACGTTCGGTGCAGGAAAACCTCGACCTGTTCCGCCGCATGAAGGCCGGCGAGTTCAAGGAAGGCGAGCACGTGCTGCGCGCGAAGATCGACATGTCGTCGCCCAACTTCAATATGCGCGATCCGGTGCTCTACCGCATTCGCTTCGCCCATCACTACCGTACCGGCGACACATGGTGCGTGTATCCGATGTACGACTACACGCACTGCATTTCGGACGCGCTGGAAAACATCACGCATTCGCTGTGCACGCTCGAGTTCGAAGACCACCGTCCGTTGTACGACTGGATTCTGAACGAGCTCGCCGAAGCCGGCATTTTCACGCGCCCGCTGCCGCAGCAAATCGAATTCTCGCGCCTGAATCTGACCTACGCGATCACCAGCAAGCGCAAGCTGCTGCAACTCGTGACCGAAGGCCACGTGGACGGTTGGGACGACCCGCGCATGCCGACCATCGTCGGCGTGCGTCGGCGCGGCTTCACGCCCGAGTCGATCCAGCTGTTCTGCGAGCGCATCGGCGTGACCAAGGTCGATTCGTGGATCGACATGAGCGTGTTCGAAGGCGCGCTGCGCGACGATCTCGACGAAAAGGCGCCGCGCATTGCGGCCGTGCTGGACCCGCTCAAGCTCGTCATCGACAACTTCCCCGAAGGCCTCACCGAGCCGTGCAGCGCGCCGGTGCATCCGCACCATCCGGAACAGGGTGTGCGCGAGTTTCCGATTTCGCGCGAGCTGTGGATCGAACGCGACGACTTTACTGAAACCCCGCCGAAAGGCTATTTCCGTCTCTTCCCGGGCAACAAGGTGCGCTTGCGGTACGGCTATGTGATCGAGTGCACGGGTGCGGAGAAGGACGAGAACGGCAACATCGTCGCGGTGCATTGCAACTACTTCCCGGACAGCAAGTCGGGCACGGAAGGCGCGAACAACTACAAGGTCAAGGGCAACATCCACTGGGTCAGCGCGGCAGCCGCGTGCCCGGCCGAAGTGCGCATCTACGACCGCCTGTTCAAGGAACCGCAACCGGACGCGGGCGGGCGCGACTTCCTGGAAGCGCTGAACCCGGACTCGAAGCGCGTGGTCAACGCCTACCTGGAGCCGGGCGCGCACGGCGCGTTGCCCGAGCAGCGCTATCAGTTCGAACGGCACGGCTACTTTGTCGCGGACCGCGTCGACTCGAAGCCGGGCAAGCCTGTGTTCAACCGGATCGTCAGCTTGCGCGACAGTTGGGGCAAGCCAGCTTGAACGGCTAAGGACTCAGCGCGCATTCGCGCGCGGGATGACCGAAGAGGGCGTGCATCGCGTTTATCGGATGCACGCCTTTTTCTTTGCGCGGGCTGGCTTCGCCGTTCGGGCGGGTCGTGAGCGTCGCTACAGAGACGAATGCAGCGACCGATGCAGCTCGGTGAGCGAAAGCGTTGTCTGAAAGAGCCGCGCGAGGCTGCGGCTCGCGTACTTTTCCACCTCATCGGGCGCAGTCCAGCGATACGCGTCCATCTCGGGGATCAGCGTGCCGTCCGAGCGGCGCGGAAACAGCGACGTGCACGTGCATGAACCCAGGTCGAGCTCATCGGCGGTGGCGCGCGCCGCGAACAGGTGCAGATCCTTGTCGCGCCGATAAACAAACAGCCCCAGGTCTTTTAGACGCTCGGGCGCGAGCGCGATTCCGGTCTCCTCGACCATCTCGCGCAAAGCGGTGACCGCCGGCGCCTCGCCTTCTTCGCCGTGGCCTTTCGGAATATCCCAGTGCGACGTGTCGGTCGCGTGCGCGAGCAGCACGCGTCCTTCGGGATCGAGCAGCACGATACCGCACGAGACGACCCGTGGGCTCATCACCGCACCGGCCGCAACAACCACGACGACCACATCGGCCGGATCCGGCGCGCGGCTCGCAGAGGCGCCCCGCGACCGCCCACGCGCGTGTTCGCGACTGCGCGCATGCTCAACGCTTTTTCTGCAATTGCCATTTGCCGTCGCCCTCTTTGCAGAACTGCGGACGCAGCGTCATGGACTGCCCTTTCGCATTCAGCACGACGCCCACGTCGCGGCAGGTGCGCTCGCCGTCCTTCGACGTGCTCGCGACGGTGATGGCGGCGTCGATCTTCACACTGTTGCGGGTGCCTTCGTTGACCCAGTTGGTGCTTTCCCCATCCTGCTTTTCATCGAGCGCGGTAAAGACAGCCTGCTTGATCGAGTCGACGTCGCGCTGCTTCATATAGCTGATCGGCGTGTCGCTGAGAAAGCCGAGGTTCGCCGCTTGCGCGCAAATGGCCGCGCCAAGCAGAAGCGCCGCGGCGGTGACTTGACGGAAGGCACGGTGTCGCATCGACATGAAGAGTTCTCCTCTGAAACGTTTCGGGCGATCACGCGCGCTAATTGCGGCTCGCGATCTGGACCCCAAAAGCATAGCACGCCCCTTTGCGACAGCCGGGCGCGCGCGTGGACCTGCCCCACAGCGTCTGAGAATTTTTAGGATGACTCCCATATCCCCGCCCGGGGCGTCTTCCTATGATTGGCCGTATTGCGCGCTCGCGCTGAATGACTTCAAACGCCTCATGATGGAATTGTCCGTTGCGCTGGAAATCTTCGCCGTCGCACTTGCGCTGCTGTGCGTCGCGCTGGTGCCCGTGGCGATTCGACGTGACCCCGGTCTCGCGCTCCCAATCGTTCGCATCGACGGATTTCGGCGCCCACGCTGGCCGAACGTCGTGACGCGCGTCGGCGTGGCGTGCCTGCTCGTCTCCTTTGTGCTGCTGCTGTCGGCCTGTTATTGCATGCTCGCGGCCCCGCGAGCGTGAGCCCGATCGCCGCGGCTGTGTCGATGCCGCCGCGCAGTCGCCCGTTCAGTGCGACGCTGCGCCCTCACTCAGTGCCCAGCCTTGTAGCCGTCGGTGAGCGTGTTCAGAAACGCCACCATGTCTTTGATCTCGGCCTCGTCGAGCGCGGGCTGGTCGCCGGGCTTGCGGTCGAACGGCGGCTCGGTGTTCAGATTCGCCCAATAGCGCTTCGGCAAATCGTCGAACTTCTGCACCTTGCCCTTCACGACCGGATAGAACTTCCCGGGATTCGTGTCGCGCTCGGCATAGAAGTGCAGCACCTCTTCGAGCGAGTGATAGATGCCGTTATGAAAGAAGCTCTTTTTCAACGCGACGTTGCGCAGCGTCGGCGTGCGGAAGATGCCGCAGAACTCCGCGCGTCCCTTGAGATCGGTGCGCTCCGGACCGCACGCGCCCAAGTCGTAGAAACGGGGATCGCGATTCACGGCGAGCGCGCGGTTGCGCGGCACGCCGATCGCGATCAGGCCGAAGTCGCTGAACTGCGGCGGCGCGCCGTCCCGGCTGCGCTGGCTGATGTGGCAGCTCGCGCAATTGCCCTTCTTTTCGTCGTTGAAAAGTTGCAGACCGTGCAGCTCGGCCCGGCTGAGCTGCGCCTTGCCCGCCAGATAGGCGTCGTATTTGCTGCTGTACGGGTAGAACAGTCCCGGCGTCTGCTCGAAGGTTTCGAGCGCCTGCAGGACCGCCTTGAAGGTCGCGTCGTCGCTATCCAGAATATGTTCGCCAAATGCCGCGCGAAAATCGGCGGCATAGGGCGCCGCCTTGATTGCCGCCGTCACCTTCGCGGGCGAACTGCCCATCTCGAACGACGACAGCAGCGGAATGCGCGCCTGGTCGCCGCCACGATCCACGCGGCCGTCCCATGTGAGCCCGCCGGTGGGGCCCGCGTCGACGCTCTCGTCGCCTTCGTCGTCGGACTCGTGATAGTGCTCGGCGAACGCCGGCACCGCTTGCAGATACTTGAGCGTCGGCGCGGCGCGCATGCCCGTGCGATGCATGTCGTTGCCGCCCAGTTGCACCGACAACGCGTTGGCCGGCGCAAACCCGTGGTCCGGGCTGTGGCACGACGCGCACGCGAGTTTGCCCGAACCGGACAGCGACGGGTCGAAGAACAATTGCTTGCCGAGCGCGGTCATCTTGCGCACCGATTCGTAGACTTGCGCGCGCGTTTGACCGCCGTCCGGCGCCGCTTCGCGAGCGGCCACTTTCAGCGCCTGCGCGGCACTCGCCACCACAAGCGGATTCGCCGGCGCGTGCTGGGCGCTCGCGCCCACGTCCGCGGCAACAGCCGGTGCGCCCGAATCGCAACCGGCGAGCCCGGCGCTCGCCGCCACCGCCGCCAAGCCGAAGCGGCACAAAAACCCGAACGCAAATCCGGCGGACGCCGGTTCGGCGCGCCCGCCTTGCGCGGCCCCCGCTTGCGCACGCCCTGCTGTTTTTCGGATCCCCGTCAGACCGAGTCGCATAGGAATGTGGTGAATGTGCGATATCGAAGCTCGCGAGCGTATTTCATCAGTATGTCGTCGACATGACATCCAGCCGACGGAAATCGCCGACCCAAAGCGATCCGTAATGAATACATCGTTCTGTCAAATTGCGTCGCCACACTTTCGCACGCGGTCAACGAGCGATGCCCTGCACGCGGCCCGTCCCCAACGAGAGAGAGAACTCCCAACATGAACAAGAAACTGATCTGCGCGACGCCGCTGGCGATCGCCGCAGCGCTGAGCCTGTATGCATGCGGCGGCAACGAGGTCACGCAACCCGACATCACGTCGATCAAGACCGTGGTGGTGATCTACGCGGAAAACCGCAGCTTCGACAACCTGTACGGCAACTTCCCGGGCGCGAACGGTTTGCAGAACGTCACGGCGGCATCCGCGAAGCAGCTGGACCGCGACGGCTCGACGCTCGCGACGCTGCCGCAGGTCTGGAACGGCCTCACGCAAACCGGCGTGACGCCAGTCGTCACGCAGGCGATGACGGCCAATCTGCCCAACAGCCCGTTCGCGATCGACGACCCCAACGGGTTCAACACGCCGATCACCGCGACGACGCGCGATCTGTATCACCGCTTCTATGAAAACCAGATGCAGATCGACGGCGGCAAGAACGACAAGTTCGCCGCGTGGGCGGATTCGGGCGGCCTCGTCATGGGCCATTACACGCTCAATGCCGACAAGCTGCCGCTGTGGAAGATCGCGCAGCAATACACGCTCGCCGACAACTTCTTCATGGGCGCATTCGGCGGCTCGTTCCTGAATCACCAGTGGCTCGTGTGCGCGTGCACGCCTGTCTATCCGAATGCGGACAAGAGCCCGGCGGCCGGCTCCATTTCGGCCGTGCAAAGCGACGGCGTCACGCTCAAGCTCGCGTCGAACTCGCCGGCTTCGGCGCTGAACGGTCCGCCCAAGTTCGTGCTGTCCGGCAATCTCACGCCTGACTTCTTTGCGGTCAACACGATGCAGCCGCCGTATCAGCCGAGCGGCAACAAGCCGGCTTCGGGCGGCGACGCGAATCTCGCCGATCCGGGCGCGGCCACGACGTTGCCCGCGCAGACGCAGCAGCATATCGGCGATCTGCTGAACAACGCGAAGGTGTCGTGGGCCTGGTATGGCGGCGCGTGGGGCGCGGCGTTGTCGGCGGCACAAAGCGGTACGTCGAATGTGATTTACGGCGCGAATCTGAGCACGCCGAACTTCCAGCCGCATCACCAGCCGTTCAACTACTTCGCCGATCTCGCGCCGGGCACCGCCAACCGCACGCAGCATCTGCTCGACGGCGGCCTGGGCGGTTCCGAGTTCATCAAGGCGATCGACAGCGGCACGCTGCCGCAAGTCACGTTCTACAAGCCGCAGGGCAACCTGAACGAGCATCCGGGTTATACGGATGTCGCGTCGGGCGATCAGCACATTGCCGATGTCATTTCGCATCTGCAGAAGAGCCCGCAGTGGAACAACATGCTGGTGGTCGTCACCTACGACGAAAACGGCGGCTTCTGGGACCACGTCGCGCCGCCGAAGGCCGACCGCTGGGGTCCGGGCACGCGCATTCCGGCTCTCATCATCTCGCCGTTCGCGAAGAAGGGTTTTGTCGATCACACGCAGTACGACACGACCTCGATTCTGCGCTTCATCACGCACCGCTTCTCGCTGCCGACGCTGCCGGGCATCGCGGCGCGCGACGCGGCGCTCGTCGCCAACGGCGGCAAGCCGATGGGCGATCTGACGGCGGCGCTCGACATCAAGCAGTGAACGGGTGATGGCCAGGCAACAACGGTAAGCAACAGCCGCCCGCGCGGGCGGCTTTCGACGGGCAGCTTCGGCTGCCCATTTTTATTGGGCATAAAAAAATCCCATCACCGAATTGCGGTAGATGGGATTCTTCATGCAGACAATGGCGCGGCGGGCGAGGATCGAACTCACAACCTCAGGTTTAGAAGACCTGTGCTCTATCCAATTGAGCTACCGCCGCACAAGGCTGGGCCCGGATTATAACCGATCGCCCCGCACCCGCCAGCACGCCAGCAAGCGGCGGGCACGCCCAACATGATCAGACCGGCTGCGGATGCAGCACAAACCAGCCGAGGAACGCGATGCCCGCGATCACGCAGTAAAGGCCGAACGACGCGAGACGTCCGCGGCCCTCGAAATAGCGCATCAGGAAGCGCACGCTGAGATATGCGGCGATGGCCGTCAGCACGCCGCCCAGCAGCGCGTCGGCAAGCTGGCCCGGTGCATGAAAGAGCTTCGGCAGTTCGAGCAGTCCGGCCGCGAAAATGATCGGCGTACCGAGCAGGAACGAAAACTCCGCGGCCTTTTCGGCGGTGAGGCCTGCTGCATTGCCGGCGATCATCGTAAGACCGCTGCGCGAGAAGCCCGGAATCAGCGCGCCGATCTGCGCGAGGCCGACAAAAAACGCCTGGCGGAAATTCATCTTCTCCGGCGCCTGATGCGCGCGCGAGCGTTGCAAGCGGTCGCCGAGCCACAACAGCACGCCGTTGACGATCAGCGCAATCGCGACAATGCGCAGGTCGTGGAAAATCAGTTCGAGCCGCTTTTCGAGCAGCAGCCCGACGAGCCCGGCCGGAATCGTGCCGATGATGAGCGCCCACATCATGTGTGCGTCGTCATTGCGGCGTCCGCCGAACGACGAGAAAAAGCCGCGCACGAGCGCGCACCAGCGCTCGCGGAAATACCACAGCAACGCGAATGCGGTGCCGAGGTGCAAGGCGACGAGAAAGGGCAGCAACTGCGGCGCGTGTTTATCGATATGCATGCCGAACAATGCGGGCACCAGCAGCGTATGGCCGAGACTGCTCACCGGGAAGAGTTCGGTCACGCCTTGCAGCACGCTCAGGAAAATCAGAAACGACAGGTTCACGCGGCAGTCCTTGTAAGGAAAATGTCGGGGACAGCGCGCCGCACAAACGAGTTCCGGCGCGTCAAAAGGCGCACCGATTATGCCTGGCTGCCAGGTCAGCGCCAAGCGTTTGGGCCGTATTAGGGGAAATTTTGACGCGCTGCGTCACGATCCGACAGGATCTTGACGCGAAACGCCCATCAGAAAGAGCCGCCCGTCAGTCGCAGCCCTTGAATCATCCAATGGCGAGAGGCGAGATCAGCGCGCTCGGGAGGCCACCATGCTGACGAACTGCAAGCCATGCATCGCGTGAGCGTCGGGCGGCGCAGCGGCGAGCCGCGCGGATCAACGCTCGAGCTTGTAAAAGAAGTAGACGGTGCTGGCGGTGAACATGCCGAACAGCGCGACACCCATTGCCATTGCGAGATCCATGACGCCTCCTGAGCGATCTCGCCCGGCGGTAGATATCACCGGGCAGTGAGACGGATTATCGGCAAGAACGGCCAAGTCGCGACACTCGCAATTTCCCGAGAAGGGTTTCCCCGTAGCGCAAAGCAGAGCAAAATCGTCGTCTCGGCCGGCCCGGCTTGCCGGTGAGGCGGGCAGGAAATCGTCTGAAAGAGGGAGGCAGCGCCGCTGCCGGGGCCCGCCTCTCCCGCCGCCGAAGCGCCGTCAGCCGGGCCTGCCCCGGGCTCAACCTTTTTTCATCACGCCATCGACCATGCCTCTTTCACCGCAGCAGGACATTCTCGAAATCGCCCAGGACGCCTCCGTGCTCCGCTTCGCGCCGCAAGCCGGCGGCCGTCTGCTTTCGTGGATCATCGACGGCGAGGAAGTGATTCATTGGCCGGAACACGCGGATTGGAGCCAGCCTGCGCGCATTCGCGGCGGCAACCCGCTGCTGTTTCCGTTTCTCGGACGCCATCGCGTGGACGGCAAGATCGGTTACTGGCGCGACGCGCAAGGCACGGTGCGCGAACTGCCCATGCACGGCTTTGCGCGCGACCTGCCCTTCGACGCGCACGCGGACGTGCACGGCGCCGGCCTGCGCCTCGTGCTGACCGACAGTGAGGCGACGCGCGCCGGCTACCCGTTCGGCTTTCGCTTTGAAGCGGCGTATACGCTCGTCGACGCGCACACACTCGACGTCACGCTGACCACCGCCAATACCGGCGACGCACCGTTGCCCTACTACGCCGGCCATCACTTCTACTTCACGCTGCCGCACACGCAGCGCGCGCAGACGTCGCTCGAATTGCCACCCACCGAACGGCGCTTCCAGCAGGCCGACGGTTCGATCAGCGCGGCCGAGCCGGGCGAAGCGCGCTATACACTCGACGAAGCGCGTATCCACGACCGCTTTCATTGCCTGACCGGCGTGCCGGATCGGCCGGTTAAACTGATCGCGCCGGGCCTTGACCGCGTCATCACGATCGACCTGCAGCGGCCGAACTCCGTGCCGTGGTACTGCGTGACCACGTGGACCGAAGCGCCGGAGTCCGACTTCTATTGCGTCGAGCCCTGGCTCGGCTTGCCCGATGCGATTCATAACGGGATGGGGCTGCGCTGGCTCGATCCGGGCCAAACCGAAGCCGCCGCGTTGCGCATTCATGTGGGCAAACGCGGCTGAACGGCGAGTGACGCCGCGCGCGGGCCGGTGCGCCCAAAATGGCGCCTTTGCCCGTTTTCGCGATGCTGCAACGCAAAACCGTTAGAATCGGACGCTTTGTCTCTACCTGCCGCGTGATCGGGATCGGCGCGCGGCAGCGCTTTGCGAGGTCCAATGCCTGGAACAACAAGAATGATCAAACGACTCGCCTGCGTGTCGTTGGTGGCGCTCGTCGCCGCGTGCGGGTCGGCGCCGGTGGGGCCGGGGTTCTATCGCGTCGAACGGGGCGACACGCTGTCGAAGATCGCGCGCAGTCACCGTCAATCGGTGCAAAGCATCGCGCGCTGGAACAACCTGACCAACCCGGACAGCATCGAGGTTGGACAGGTACTGCGCGTCCAGCCGCCCAATGGCGCGGCCGCGACGAGCGGCGCCGTGCGCACCAACGGCACCGGCAGCGCGACTGCCTCGGCGGGTTCAGCGGCGGGTTCGTCTGCGGGTTCGGCTTCCTCGCGCTCTGCGGCCGCCGACAATGCGCCGTCCGCGCCCGCGTCGTCCATTTCCCTCGTGTGGCCGACTAGCGGCAGCGTGATTCGCGGCTTCGACGGCGCGAACTCCAAGGGCATCGACATTGCCGCCCCCGCGGGCACACCGGTGGTGGCGGCGGCAGCGGGCACGGTGGTGTACGCGGGCAATGGGCTGCGCGGTTACGGCAACCTGCTGATTCTCAAGCACAACGCCGAGTATCTGACCGCGTATGCGCACAACCGCGCGCTGTTCGTGAAGGAAGGCGAAACCGTCGCACAAGGCCAGAAGATCGCCGAGATGGGCGATACCGATACCAACCGCGTCATGCTGCACTTCGAGTTGCGCTATCAGGGCCGCTCGATCGACCCGTCGCGCGCCTTGCCGCCGCGTTAGGCGAGTCGGCGGCCTGGGGAACCCCGCGTGCTATAAACGCTCAATCCGGCACACGTGGCCTCGCGCCACGCCTTTCATGTCATCTGTAAGGAATTCTGCAATGAAGAGCGCATTGGCGTCCGTCGCAACGGCCGCGGCGATCGGCGTCGGCCTGTTGACACTCGGCAGCCTCGCGGGCTGCTCGACGACCACCACCATGACCTACCTGCCGAGCGGCGACACGGGCTTCGCGATCAACTGCAGCGGCAGCGACGCAAGCACGAGCTGGGCGGAATGCTACAAACGCGCGGGCGAGGTGTGCGGCAACTATGGCTACGACGTCGTATCGAAGGACGTGGATAACGGCGCCACTTCCGGTGGTACCGTCGGCGGTATTTTCGGTGCGAACGTGAAAAACCGCTCGATGGTGGTTCGCTGCAAGCAATGACGTGGGTGGGCTGCGCCGCCGGATGGCGGCGACTCCGGGCGGCCGCGCCGCCAGCGCCCGGAACGCGGTTCGATGCGCACGGCGAAGGCGAGCAGCGCCGCGAACCCCATGGGCCACAGCGCCACGAAAATGATGACCCCGTTCATAATCGGCGAAAGAAAATGTAAGCTTCATGATCCGCCTCGCCTGTGTACTCGCAATGACTGCCGTAAAAACCGCACAAAAAAAGCCCGGCGCGAAGCCGGGCTAACGGGGGTTCGGCGCATATCGGCAAAGGACCGGTTCACCATGCGCCAGAACCAAATTTAACAACGGGGTTTTACAAGCGCAATATATTAATTTCCTGAACAATGTGATGCGACGCACGGATTTCGCGCTCTGTGAACCGGAAATCGCTCAAATAAACGGCAATGGCGGGCCGCCATTCCGGTCACTGCAGATTGATTAACAGCGCGATTAAAGCGGCTTAACCAGCTGGAAACCCGCATGTAGCAAGGCGGATGCCACCGAGCGGCAATTAGGCTGAAGAAAACCCGGCCCCGCCCCGCGGCACGTGCAGTCGCCGTAATTCGGCGGCTCAATGCGGGTTGAAGGGCTTAGTGCGCCAGCGCACCTTTTCTATGAAATAGCCGCATTCACCGAAACTCTCTTCAAAAATGTCGCAACCGCACATTCGCAAATTGCGAATTACCGTTCTCTAATCCGCCGACGAATTATCGAGTTTTAAATCATCCACTCTCTTTGCCAATAATCTGATGTTATTCATTCGCCTCGCCAGGCGCAAACCAGCCGAAAGTGATAGCCGGCTCTTCGGCAATCGTTTTACATGATGTGCAATCGCCAATTCCGAGCCGTTGAACCGGGCAGCGTGAAGGTTCAGAATCGGACGCAGGCTGCCATCGCCGATGGTTTATAGTAACGACCCCGCCAGAATCCGCTTACGATGACTTCCCACGACGCCACCCACACTCCCCTGTACGCCAAGCTCCTCGCCGAAACCGCCAAAATCGGCTGGCCGGAACTGGAGCGCTTTTTTGCGCGCGGCATGCTGCTGCGCGTCGCGAGCGACCTCGATCTCGTGAGCGTGGCGGAAGCCATCGCCAACGACGACACCGCGCAGGTCACTCAATGGCTGTCGGCCGGGCTGGTCGAGCGCGTGCAAGCGGAAACCGCCGCCGACTTCGCCGCGCGCGACCCGGACCTGTGGGCGGTGGTCGTCTCGCCGTGGGTGTGCGTGCAGGAGCGCCATTGAGCGAAGCGGCGCCCGCGCTGCCTGTCAGCTGGCACCGCCGCGTGCTGGCACTCGCGTTTCCGATTGTCCTTGCCAACCTGACTCAGCCGATTCTCGGTGCCGTCGATACCGCCGTCGCCGGCCATCTGAACGGCGCGTCGTATCTGGGCGGCGTGGCGCTCGGCGGCCTTTTTTTCAACTTCGTGTTCTGGAGCTTCGGCTTTTTGCGCATGGGCACGACGGGGCTTGTCGCGCAGTCGCACGGCGCGGGCGACCACGCCGGATTGCGCGATAACGTGGTCCGGGCGCTGTTGCTCGCGGCGGCAATCGGCGCCGTGGTGCTCGCGCTGCACGTGCCACTGAGCGACTACGCGTTGCGCGCGCTCGGCGGCAGCGACGCGGTGCAGCGCAACGCCCGCCTCTACTGCCACGCGCGCATTTGGGCCGCGCCGCTCGCGCTCGGCAACTATGTGGTGCTCGGCTGGCTGTTGGGCACGCAGCGCGTGAGGCTCGCGTTGCTGTCGCAAGTGTTCATCAATGGCGTGAACATCGCCGCCGTGTTTCTGTATGTGTATGGCTTCGATTGGGGCGTCGCTGGAATCGGCGCGGCGACCGCGACGGCGGACGCGCTCGGCTTCGTACTGGGAGCCGCGCTGCTGTGGCGCGCGAGGCCGCGCGGACTGCCACCGCTGACGCGCCCCGCACTCTTCGATGCGGCAGCACTGCAGCGGCTCGTCGCCCTGAATCGCGACATCTTCGTGCGCACGCTGTGTTTGCTGCTCTCGTTCGGCTGGTTCGCACACCTGGGCGCGCGGCAAGGCGACGCCACACTCGCCGCGAATGCGCTGCTGCTCAACTTTCAGACCTTCATGGCTTATGGGCTCGACGGCTTCGCGCACGCCGCGGAGGCGCTGGTCGGCGCGGCAATCGGCGCGCGCGACCGGCATGCGTTCGTGCAGGCGGTCAAGGCGACGGCGTGGTGGTCGGCGCTCGGCGCGGTCGGCTTCGCGCTCGTCTACGCGGGCGCCGGTGCGTGGATCGTCGAACGTCTGACGGATCAGCCAAACGTGCGAGTGGCCGCCGAACGCTATCTGCCGTGGGCGGCGCTGTCGCCGATGGTGTCGGTGGCGGGGTATGTACTCGACGGTGTGTTCATCGGCGCGACGCGCACACGCGAACTGATGACGTCGATGATCGTGTCGTTCGCGATCTTCGTGGGCGCATCGTGGCCGCTCCTCGCTCTCTACGGCAACCACGGACTGTGGGCCGCCATGCTGCTCTTCATGGCCGCGCGCGGCGTGACGCTGGCGCGCCATCTGCCGCAGCTCGTTCGCGCGCTGGCCGATCCCGGCGCTCAGCGTGCGACGGGCGCGGGCACCATCGCGGGCGGGTGAGTGTCCGTCGGCACGCCGTGGTAATCGGCGGGATCCTGCGGCGGCCCGGCGCGGCGCCCGGACGGGCCATTCGTACAACCGGCGACACTCGCGGCGAGCAGCAATGCAATCATCGAAACGCGGAACATGGACGCAAATCTCTCTAACGAAAAGGAAACCTAAGACGGGAGCGCGGAAGTCTACCCGCAACGGGCATTCCACGACGCCGCGCGCGCAGCCGCCGCTGCCATTTCGCGATGCGTGACCTACTATGAAGTCACAGCCGGACGTCAAAGGAGACTGCCATGGACGCTGAATCGATTGCAGGTCTGGTCGGACTCGCAGTAGGTCTCGCGGTGCTGCTCGCCCTGTCCATTTTCGAATCGCGGACTTATCGCCGCGAACACGGCGAAGGCATGCTGCATCACTGGGTGACGCATCAGCACATGCACATGCCGCACTGGATGCGCCGGCGGCATTGAACCCCGCGGTTGCGCGATTCGTCTGCAGGTCGTCCCGCGCCCGCGGGTGGGATCTCGTGTGCGCGCGCTTTTGTCTGGCTTGACGAGGGCGCCCGGTCTCGGGCACGCGCGTTGCTGATCCGGTCGCTGCAAGAAGCGCGTGCGTTGTGCGTCGCTTGCGGTGGCACACAGCGTGCGTCGGATCAACTATGCGGCCCACTATCCGTCGGGGCCGGACAGGGAGAACTCAAATGACGATCGGAACCATCCTGCTCATCGTGCTTATCCTGCTGCTGATCGGTGCGCTGCCGACCTGGCCGTATAGCAGCGGTTGGGGCTACCGCCCGACCGGCGTGCTCGGCGTCGTGCTGATCATCGTTATCGTGCTGCTGGTTCTGGGACGCATATGACGCGGCGCGCCTCGCTCCGACGCAATTCGCGATTGACTCTGGCATCTGTTGCCCCTTAGAATCTCGGATTCGTCGGAGCGTAGCGCAGCCTGGTAGCGCATCTGATTTGGGATCAGAGGGTCGAAGGTTCGAATCCTTTCGCTCCGACCACGAAACAAGCAATACAGAAGCAAAATACATAGGCAACAAGTGCATCACAAAACCCGCGCAGGCTTCGGCTTCGCGGGTTTTTGCGTTTCTGGGCTGGTGCTTTGCACCCGATGGGGTGATGAACCTTCGCATGTCGGAACATTTGAGTGCGCTGCCCGCGTCCGGGACCGCGATCTGCTAAAGCATCCGCGGCATCCGTGCATGGCATGCTTGAGAGCATGAGAAACAAGCGGCAAACAGGAGACGAACAGGCAACCAGCCTGCCGACTCACCCGACTTGCAGCGCGCTTCGCGCGCATGCCACAGTGGACACCATCGCAGCACCGCGCAGCGCATTGCAACTCGTACACGCAGACACAAGGAGCCCGCATGAATCTGATTCTCTGGCGTCACGCCGAAGCCGAAGACTATGCCGCCACAGATCTCGCCCGCGCGCTCACCACACGCGGCCGCAAGCAGGCGCAGAATGTGGCGAAATGGCTGCGCACGCGGCTGCCGGACGACGCCGTGGTCCTCGCGAGCCCCGCCGTGCGCACCATCCAGACAGCCGAGACGCTCAGCGACCATTACCGCGTCGTGCGCGAGCTCGCGCCGAATGCCAGCGCGCTTGACGTGCTCAGTGCGGCCGGCTGGCCGAAAGGCATCGCCGAAACGGTGGTGATCGTCGGTCATCAGCCGACGCTCGGCCATGTCGCGGCGAAGCTGCTCGCCGGCAGCGACGCAAGCTGGCCGGTCAAGAAAGCGGGCCTCTGGTGGATCGAGAGCCGCGAGCGTCACGGTGACGATCAGGCGGTGCTGCTTGCGGCGATGACGCCGGACCTCGTCTGACCGACGAGACACGTCGCGCGCGTGCTCCTGTGTCAGGGCCTGCCGTCGGCCTGCCGCATGACATGACAGGCCGTCGCGTGCGCGAGCGGCTTCGCAGAATTCCTGAGCCACGTGACGTAAAAGCCAGTGGGCTGGCCGCTAACGAAGCAGTTCAGTAAGCCGCTCCGCAAACGGTCTAATAATCGGGTAAGGCAATGTCCCACAGACAGTTGAAGGTTGGGACGGCGGGTGCGGCATAGATTATGCGACCTTGCGATCATGGTCAATGTTGGATTTCGAGGGCGAACGCTTCAGGGCGGCG
>NZ_CADIKB010000013.1 GCF_902859825.1 Paraburkholderia phenoliruptrix
TGTTAGTTTTTAAAGATCGGTTCGCACACTTCGCAGCGCCTGACTTCAACCACCCGGCACCGCTTCGTTCTGCGTCGCTGCATCAGCAGCAGAGAAGCGAGATTATGAAGACTCTCTTCCGTTTCGTCAACTAAATTTTTTCGCTTTCGCTTAAAAAACTGCTTGACGCCACCGCCGCTGGTTTCCGCCGCGGCTCGTCCTTCCAAAACGAGGAGCAAAATAATAGGTCACCGATAGCCTTATGGCAAGGGTGCGACGAAAACTTTGTGCCAGTTCACCTGTGCGCCGGATTCGCCACGGCCTCGACAGGGACCGCGTCGGCCATGGCGGCGTAACCGGCGTCGCTCGGATGGATGTGGTCGCCACTATCGAATTTGCGCTGCAGGCGATCAGGCGCTGCCGGATCGCGCAGGGCGGCGTCGAAATCCACCACGCCGTCAAAAGCATGGCTGGACCGGATCCACTGGTTCACGGCGAGTCGAATATTTTCCCGCTCGGGCGGAAGCGCCGCGGGCGTCAACGTTCCGCCGAACACTTTCACCCCCGCGTGTCGTGCGCCCGCGATCAACCGCTGATAGCCCGCGATCAGCCCGGCCGCCGTCACCGAAGCATGCGGGAAGTCGCAGTCAAGGCCGTTGCGCGCGGGCATCGCCGCAAAATTGATATCGTTGATGCCGATCAGCACAATCACCGACTTCACGCCGGGCCGCTCGATCGCATCCCGCCCAAAACGCGTGAGGAGCGCTTCGCCATAGCAAGGCGAATCGTTCAGCAGCCGATTGCCGCTGATGCCCAAATTGATAACCGCCGTCCACCCGTTGCCCGCACTCGCCAACCGCCGGGCCAATGCGTCGGGCCATCGGCGATTCTGGTTCAGGCTCGAGCGCATGCCGTCCGTGATCGAGTCGCCGATCGTCGCGATCGCCGTCGCCTCAGGCGCCGCGTCGACGGACAGCGCCGTCACCCACGCGTACTGCGTGAAGCGCGCGCGGAACGCCGCGGCTGCCGTGTCTTGCGTGTGATTGCCGGGCGCGGAAACATAATTGAGCTGACTGGAGACCCGGTGCCACGCCTCCATGCGCTGACCCGGCCCGACAAACGCGCTGACCGCATAAGGCGCGCCCTCCGCGACGTCCATCGCGATAGGATCGCTGTCCACCTCGCGGCCCGCCGGGAGGGTCACACTGCTTTTCCCACCGAACGTTACTCGCGCGCCGCCGCCAGCGGACGCCGCAGCGCCGCCGGCCGACCGCGCGATCCGCAGTTCCTCGATCACCAACGGCGTCTTGCCGTACTCGTTGCTGAGATGGATCCGCGCAGACTTCCCTGACAGCGTCGGATAAACAATCTGACGGACGGTGCGGCCGGCAACTTCCGGCGCGCGATAAAGCGGCGGCAAATCGGCACGCTGCGGAATGGGCTGCAGCGCGGTCGCCCAGGCGGCGACCCAATGCGCCGAGGTGTCGGCGGCCGCGGCGGGAACAGAAACGGCAAACTGGCCAAGCAGCGCCGCGCCGCATGCGGCAACCAGGGAGCGGATGGTCATTCCAGTATCTGACTCAGAGCAAAACGAGCATTGTGCACGATTCACGTCGCCCGCCGCGGGGAGCCACACCCAGCCCCGCCGGCGGGAGCGGCGAACAACCGGCAACTGACAGCACGCAACCCGCAAGCCGGCAGCATCGCCCGCGAACTCAGCCGGCCGCTGATGCCCCTGTCATTTTCAAAGCCACGGCTTCTGCCACTTCAATCCCGTCGATGGCCGCCGAGTAAATCCCGCCGGCGTACCCCGCGCCTTCGCCCGCCGGGTACAGCCCCTCGACGTTCATGCTCTGATAGTCGTCACGGCGGCGCACCCGGATCGGCGACGACGTCCGCGTTTCGACGCCCGTCAGCACCGCGTCGTGCATCGCGAAGCCGGCGATCTTCTTTTCCAGCTGCGGGAGCGCTTCGCGGATCGCCTCGATCACGTAGTCGGGCAATGCCGTACTCAGATCCGTGGGATGCACGCCTGGCTTATAGGACGGCACGACCGAGCCGAGCGACGTGGACGGCCGCCCGGCAATAAAGTCGCCGACCAGCTGGCCAGGGGCCATATAGTTGCCGCCGCCGAGTTCGAACGCCCGCTCTTCCCACTTGCGTTGAAACGCAATGCCGGCAAGCGGCCCGCCGGGGTAATCGTCGGGCGTAATACCCACGACGATTCCCGCATTCGCATTGCGCTCGGCCCGCGAATACTGACTCATGCCGTTGGTCACCACCCGGCCGGGCTCGGATGTCGCCGCGACCACCGTGCCGCCCGGGCACATGCAGAAGCTGTACACCGCGCGCCCGTTGCTGCAGTGATGCACGACCTTGTAGTCCGCGGCGCCCAGTTGCTTGTGGCCGGCAAACTTGCCGAACCGGCTGCGATCGATCACACCCTGTGGATGCTCGATCCGGAAGCCGAGCGAGAACGGCTTCGCTTCAATATAGACGCCGCGGTCGTGCAGCATCTGGAAGGTATCGCGCGCGCTGTGGCCCACGGCAAGCACCACGTGGTCGCAGCGCAGCGTTTCGCCGGTCGACAGCTTGAGGCCGCGCACTTTTCCCTGATCGATCTCGATATCGTCCACACGGGTCTGAAACCGCACCTCGCCGCCCAGCTCGTGGATGGTCGCGCGCATCTTCTCGACCATGCTGACAAGGCGAAACGTGCCGATGTGCGGACGGCTCAGATACAGAATGTCTTCCGGCGCGCCGGCACGCACGAATTCGTCGAGCACCTTGCGACCGTAGTGCTTCGGGTCCTTGATCTGGCTGTACAGCTTGCCGTCCGAAAACGTGCCCGCGCCGCCCTCGCCGAATTGCACATTCGATTCCGGATTCAGCACCGACTTGCGCCACAGGCCGAACGTATCCTTGGTGCGCTCGCGCACCGCCTTGCCGCGCTCGAGGATGATCGGCCGAAAGCCCATTTGCGCGAGGATCAGCCCGGCGAACAGCCCGCAAGGCCCCATGCCGATCACCACCGGGCGCGGGGCCGTGAGCTGCGCCGGGGCCTTCGCGACAAACCGGTACGTCATGTCGGGCGTCACGCCGCAATGCGGCACGTCGGCGAGACGCTTGAGCGCGGCGGCTTCGTCCGTGACCTCGACGTCGACGATGTAAGTGAGCTTGATGTCGGCGCGCTTGCGCGCATCGTGCGCGCGGCGGAACACCGTGTATCGGACGAGCCCGTCGCGCGGGACGCCGAGTTCCGCGAGCCGTGCGCGAACGGCGGCGTCGAGCGCGCTCTCGGGGTGATCGAGCGGGAGTTTGATTTCGCTAAGACGTAACATGAAATACGGATGCAGGAGGGGCCGCAAATGGGGCCGCCAATCGCGGCCAATTCGCAATTTTATAGGTTAAGCGTCGGCGCGGGGCTTTGGCGCAAAGCCGATGCATCGCCGATCTGCCCCTCGCCATCTATCGGCACGCGCATGTCGTCTCAAAATATTTATTAACCGACCGGTCGGTTGGTTTATACTGTGCGAACCAGACAACTCCCGCAGACGAGCGTCCCCATGTACACGCAATCCCTGGACATTCCCGGTAACGTGGCCCCGCTGGAATCCGGCGCGGCATCGCCGGACGAGGCGCAGTTCGACGCCGTGATGGCCGCCGACGGCAAGATCGAACCGCAGGACTGGATGCCCGAGGCGTACCGCAAAACGCTGGTGCGCCAGATTTCGCAGCACGCGCATTCGGAAATCGTCGGCATGCTGCCCGAAGGCAACTGGATCACGCGCGCGCCGAGTCTGAAGCGCAAAGCGATTCTGCTTGCCAAGGTGCAGGACGAAGCCGGTCACGGCCTCTATCTCTACAGCGCGGCGGAAACGCTCGGCGTCTCGCGCGATCAGCTGATTGCGGCGCTGCATGCCGGCAAGGCCAAATATTCGAGCATCTTCAATTATCCGACGCCCACTTGGGCAGATGTGGGCGTGATCGGCTGGCTGGTCGACGGTGCGGCGATCATGAATCAGATTCCTCTGTGCCGTTGCACCTACGGCCCGTACGCGCGCGCGATGATCCGCATCTGCAAGGAAGAGTCGTTCCACCAGCGCCAGGGTTTCGACGCGCTGATGGCCATGATGTCCGGCACCGAAGCCCAGCGCGAACTCGTGCAACAGGCGGTGAACCGCTGGTGGTGGCCCGTGCTGATGATGTTCGGCCCGAGCGACAAGGACTCGATCCACAGCAATCAGTCGTCGAAATGGGGCATCAAGCGTATTTCGAACGACGACCTGCGGCAGAAATTCGTCGACGCCACCGTCGAGCAGGCCAAGGTGCTGGGTGTCACGCTGCCCGACCCGGCGCTCAAATGGAATGAGGCGCGGGGTCATTACGACTACGGCGATATCGACTGGGAAGAGTTCTGGCGTGTCGTGAACGGCGACGGCCCGTGCAACCGCGAGCGCCTCGGCACACGCGTGAAAGCCCACAACGACGGCGCCTGGGTTCGCGAAGCGGCGCTCGCCCACGCCGAAAAGCAACGCCAACGCGCACAACAGCACGCCGCCTGAGCCGCGCGGCGCGCCATGCAACGAATCAGGAGATCAGGATGAACAAGGAATGGCCGATTTGGGAAGTCTTCGTGCGCAGCAAGCAGGGACTCGACCATAAGCATTGCGGCAGTCTGCATGCCGCCGACGCGCAAATGGCGCTGCGCATGGCGCGCGACGTCTACACACGCCGCCAGGAAGGCGTGAGCATCTGGGTGGTGCCTTCTTCGGCGATCACGGCCTCGGCGCCGCAAGACAAGGCGGAAATGTTCGAACCGGCGGGCGACAAGATTTACCGCCATCCGACGTTCTACACGCTTCCCGACGAAGTCAATCACATGTAAGCGCGCCCATGAACACGACGCCCGACCATCTGCAATATGTACTGCGCCTCGCGGATACCGCGTTGATTCTCGGTCAGCGCAACACCGAGTGGTGCGGCCATGGCCCGATTCTCGAAGAAGACATCGCGCTCTCCAACATGAGCCTCGACCTGATCGGCCAGGCGCGCCTGCTGTATACGCATGCGGCCTCGCTCGAGCAGCAGCTCACCGGCAAGAAGCGCAGCGAAGACGACTATGCGTACTTCCGCGCCGAGCGCGAGTTCGCCAATTACACCTTGGTCGAGTTGCCTCACTACGGCCCGCTGTCCGCGACCGCGCAGGCCGAGAAGGACTACGCCGTCACCATCGTGCGAAATTTCCTTTATTCGACGCTGATGGCGCACCTGTGGACGGCGCTCATGCAATCGAAGGACGCGCAGCTTGCCGCCATTGCCGCGAAGTCGATCAAGGAGACGAGCTACCACGTGCATCACGCGAGCGAGTGGCTGATCCGTTTCGGCGACGGTACGGACGAATCGCATCGCCGCGCGCAGGCCGCGCTCGACTACCTGATGCCGTACACGCGCGAATTCTTCAGCACGGACGCCGTGGAGGAAGCCGTCGCCGCCGCCGGCATCGGGCCGCTCAGCGCCGATCTCGAATCCGCCTGGCTCGACGACGTGCGCGCCGCGCTCGAACAAGCCACGCTCGCGCTCCCCGAGCCGGTCAAGCACATCACGACCGGCAAGCACGGCGAGCATTCCGAGCACATGGGCTTTGTGCTGGCCGAGATGCAAAGCCTTGCGCGGCAGCATCCCGGTGCGACCTGGTAAGCGCGGCCACTCTGCCGATCCGATCATGACGACCTCGACCGCTCCCCTAGCCGCGCCCCGCGTCGCCCACGACCCCACGCTGCAACGCGCGTGGGCCGTGCTTGAAGCCGTGCCCGATCCGGAGATTCCGGTGGTGTCGATCCGCGAGCTCGGCATTCTGCGCGATGTCCGCCGGGCCGACGATGGCGCGCTCGAAGTCGTGATCACGCCGACTTACTCGGGCTGCCCGGCCATGTCGCAGATCGCCGAAGACATCGGGCATGCACTCGAGCTCGCCGGCCTCACGCCGTATCGGATCGCCACGGTGCTCGCGCCCGCGTGGACCACCGACTGGATGACCGCCGAAGCCCGCGACAAGCTGCGCGCCTACGGCATCGCGCCGCCCACGGGCCATTGCGGATCGGCGGACGGCTCGGCCTTCGCGCCTCAGGAAAAAGTGATGCGCTTCGTGCCGCGCGCGCTGCCCGCGCCGTCGTGCCCACGCTGCGGCTCGGCCCATACCGAACGCCTCGCGCAATTCGGCTCAACCGCTTGCAAGGCCTTGTACCGCTGCCTCGACTGCCGCGAACCCTTCGACTATTTCAAACCCTACTGATATGGCTACCCCGCAATTTCATCCGCTGCGTATCCGCGAAGTGCGGCCGGAAACCGCCGACGCCGTCTCGGTCGCCTTCGAAGTCCCCGCCGACCTGCGCGAGTTGTATCGCTTCACGCAGGGCCAGTTCGTCACGCTGAAGACGCACATCGACGGCGAGGAAACACGCCGCTCGTATTCAATCTGCGTCGGCGTGACCGACTACGACCGCGACGGCGAACTGCGCATCGGCATCAAACGCGTGCGCGGCGGCCGCTTCTCGAATTTCGCATTCGACACGCTGCAGCCGGGCCACACGATCGACGTCATGACGCCGGACGGCCGCTTCTTCACGCACCTTAACGCAGACCACGGCCAGCAGTATGTGGCGTTCGCGGGCGGCTCGGGCATCACGCCGGTGCTCGCCATCATCAAGACGACGTTAGAAGTCGAGCCGCGCAGCACCTTCACGTTGATTTACGGCAACCGCAGCGTCGACCAGATCATGTTCGCGGAAGAACTGGAAGACCTGAAGAACCGCTTCATGAATCGCTTCGTGCTGTACCACGTGCTGTCCGACGATTTGCAGGACGTCGAGCTGTTCAACGGCGTGCTCGACCAGAAGAAATGCGCGGCGTTTCTGGCGAGCCTCGTGCCTGCGGATTCCATCGACGAGGCCTTTATTTGCGGCCCCGCGCCGATGATGGACGCCGCCGAGGCCGCGCTCAAAGCCGCCGGCGTGCCGCCGGAAAAAGTGCATGTGGAGCGCTTCGGCTCGCCGCTGCCGCAAGCGGGCGTGCCGCCCATCGAAATCACCGAAGATACGCCGGCCGCCGAGCTGGAAATCGTGCTGGACGGAAAACGCCGCAAGCTGCGCCTACCCTATCAGGGCGTGAGCGTGCTCGACGTCGGCCTGCGCGCCGGCCTCGCGCTGCCCTACGCGTGCAAAGGCGGCGTTTGCTGCACATGCCGTGCGAAAGTCGTGGAAGGCGAAGTGAAGATGGAAAAGAACTACACGCTGGAAGAACACGAGATCCGCGACGGCTTCGTGCTGACCTGCCAGTGTCATCCGATCAGTGACCGCGTCGTGGTGAACTACGACGAACGTTGACGAGACGCTCGTCGCGCATTGCGCCCGCCGTGCTTTGAGCCGTCCCGCGATCCGCTTACACTAGGGGCCGCTCGCCATCGGACCATTCCGGTCCGCGAGGCGAGCGGCCCTTTGTCAATCGCCCACTAAAACCCCAATCACGGCCGATGAGCACGATCCACCTCACGAACGGCGATGTCGCCGCGGAATCACTGCGCACCGCCTTGCGCGAAGCGGGCTGCGACGATCGCGTGCACGCCTTGCGCGACGACCTCGCGGTCGGCCCTTTGCGCGGCATCGACGACGGCCCCGACGTGCGCGCCACCTTCTGGGATCGCGTGAGCGCGGACACGAAGCGCGACTTCATCCGCGAGTTTCGCGAGCAGGCGGCGGCACTTGAGGCCATCGCGCGCGGCGCAGCGAACCTCGTGGTCTGGCACGCCGAAAGCGCCGCCGATCAATTGATGCTGCGCCGTGTCTGCTATTACCTGCGCAATCAGCCTCAGCGCCTCAACGAAGTGCGTTTGTCGATTCGCGATCTCACCGATGCCGGCGCCTGGGCGCACACCCGCAGGGATCGCGCGACGTCCGTCGGCATGTTCGCACCCGCGGTGCTGCAAACGCGTTTGCCTGACGCGGCGCCGATCTCCGTGCTGCGCATCAGCCGACTCGCGCTCGAATGGCAAGAAGCGAAACACGCCAACGGCGAAACGCGGCGCTGGCGCGACAACACCTTCACGAGCGGCAACTTCGCCGATCTCGACGCCCTGATACTCGAGCACGCCGGCGCCGACTGGCAGCCGGCCGCGCGCGTGGCCGCAGAAGTCATGACCGCCGAGCTCGGGTTTCTCGTCAGCGACAGCATTGTGCTGTGGCGTTTCCGCGAGCTGGCCGCCACACGCCGGATCAGGCTGCGCGGCGACGCGAGCGCGTGGCGCACCCTCGAACTGTGCGCGGCACTCGCACCCTGTCCCCACTGATAAGCCGATAAATAGCAGACCACCATGGCCCGCACCCGAGCCCCCGACCACGAAACCCAGCGCGAGCAGATTCTCGAACTAGCCGCGGCCAAGTTCGCGCAGACGAGCTATCCGAGCACGTCGATGTCAGATCTTGCCGCGGCGAGCGGCACGTCGAAAGCGCGCCTCTATCACTACTACGAGAGCAAGGAGGCGATCCTCTTCGATTTGCTGGATCGCTACACGAAACGGCTCATGCTGATCATCGCCGAGGTGGAGGGCGCGAGCCAGCGCCGCGGGCTGACCGAGCGCGAGACGTTCGCGGAGCTGATCCGCGCGTTCCTCTCCGAATATGAAACGTCGCACAGCCGGCACGTCGCCCTTTTGAACGACGTGAAGTATCTCGTCGACGCCCAGCGCGAGGTCATTCTCAACCGCCAGCGCGACGTGGTCGCCGCCTTTGCGCGGCAACTGGCACGCGCTTACCCGGAGCGCGCCACGCGCGAAAACCAGACCGCGCTCACCATGATGGTGTTCGGCATGATCAATTGGACCTTCACCTGGCTAAAACCGGGAGGACGCATGGGCTACCGGGAATTCGCAGAGCAGGTGGTGGCTATGGTCGACCACGGACTGGGCGCGGAAGCCCGCTGATTGCGCACCACAGCAATACGCACACAGCATGAAGACCCGGGTTGCATAGATACGACATCCTGAAACGAACGCCCGTATTTTTATATTTCTTTTGGTAATTCATAGACTTAGCGTCACAGCATTGCTCCATTAGGTAGCATCTTCCAATCTAGATACGGGTTTTCCCTAGTGCGGAGGTCGGGGTTCGGCTACAATCCTTTTTGCGGTGCACCAACGCCGCGCGATGAAAAGGAGAACCCGACCATGACCATGATTACACCCCGCGCCGCCGAGCCGATCGTCGCGCACGATCGCGCGTCGCTGCCAGCCGGTCGTGCGCCTGCTCTGGTCCGTGAACTCACGGCGGTCGACCGCGACCGTCTGTTGACCCATTTCCTCGCACTGGACGAAGACGACCGCCTGCTGCGTTTCGGACAAGTCGTGCCCGACCACGTCATCGAAAACTACGTCCGCGCGATCGACTTCACGCGCGACACCGTGTTCGGCGTATTCGACGATCAATTGCAGCTCACGGGTGTCGGTCACCTGGCTTACTTGCCGGCGGAAGGCGACAAGCGCACGGCCGAGTTCGGCGTTTCCGTGCTGGAAAGCGTGCGCGGCCAAGGTATCGGTTCCAGGCTGTTCGAGCGCGCGGCCATTCGCAGCCGCAACACACACGTCACCACGCTTTACATGCACTGCCTGTCGCGCAACTCGACCATGATGCACATCGCGAAGAAGGCCGGCATGAAGATCGAATACGCGTACGGCGAAGCGGACGCTTATCTCACGCTGCCGCCCGCGGATCAAACCAGCATCATCACGGAAATGCTCCAGGAACAGGCCGCAGTGTTCGACTATGCGCTCAAACGCCAGGCGCGCCGCACGTCGCGATTGCTCGAGTCTTTCATGCCGGCGGCCGCGGCGGCATAACAAGCGACGCATCGGGGCACGCAAGCGCCCGCGCAGCAACAAGGGGCAGCCGCATGGCCGCCCTTTTTCGTTTACCACGTGGACCTTTGAGCGCCGTGAACCGCGCGTCTTCGCAACACCTTTACAAAATAGGCAGCGCCGTCGTCTCCTTGATCGTTCCCAGCGAGAAGCTCGTTTTGACGTCGATCACCGAAGGATGATGCAGCAGCTGGTCCTGCACGAAGCGCGAGAAGTGCGCCATGTCCTCGACCTGAACCCGCAGCAGATAGTCCATGTCGCCCGTCATCGCGTGGCAAGCCACTACTTCAGGCCAGGTCTGGACGGCCGCGCGGAACAGGTCGGCGTGAGTCGCCTCGCCGCGCGGGCTGAGCGCCGAACCGCCGCGCTTTTCTAGCCGGACATTGACATACGCAAGCAGATCGAGCCCAAGGCGCTGCGCGTCCAGCAGCGCGACGTAGCCGCGAATCACCCCGCTCTCCTCAAGCCGCCGGATGCGCCGCAAACACGGACTCGGCGAGAGATTGATCCGCTCGGCAATCTCCTGATTCGACAACCGGCCATTCTCCTGAAGGATCGCCAGAATCCGCCGGTCGATTGCGTCCATCTCGATATGAGCCACTTTCTGCCGCCGTTAGATGAATTTGAGCCAGAAAATAGCGCAACGCTACGCCTTGGGGATTAAGTTCGCAAGTTTCCGGCGCGATGCGGCCTTTACACTGGCGTCATTCGGTCGCGCTCTATCGCATTTCGCGCGCGCGATTCCGGCGCACAGCGCCCTCGACATGGAGACAGGCAATGCAGGTTCCAACCTGGGACAATCCCGTCGGCACCGACGGCTTTGAATTCATCGAATACACGGCACCGGATCCCAAAGCGCTCGGCAAGCTGTTCGAGCAGATGGGATTCACCGCTGTCGCGCGTCATCGTCATAAGGACGTGACGCTTTACCGGCAGGGCGACATCAACTTCATCGTCAATGCCGAGCCGGATTCGTTCGCGCAGCGCTTCGCGCGCCTGCATGGCCCGTCGATCTGCGCGATTGCGTTCCGGGTTCAGGACGCGGCGAAGGCCTACCAGCAGGCCGTAGAAAAAGGCGCGTGGGGCTTCGACAACAAGACGGGCCCGATGGAACTGAACATTCCGGCCATCAAGGGCATTGGCGATTCGCTGATCTATTTCGTCGACCGCTGGCGCGGCAAGAACGGCGCCGCGACCGGCAGCGTCGGCAACATCGACATTTACGACGTGGACTTCGAGCCGATTCCCGGCGCGAATCCAAACCCGGTCGGTCATGGCCTCACTTATATCGACCACCTCACGCACAACGTGCACCGCGGTCGCATGCAGGAATGGGCGGAATTCTACGAGCGCCTTTTCAACTTCCGCGAAGTGCGTTACTTCGACATCGAGGGGAAAGTGACGGGCGTGAAGTCGAAAGCGATGACGTCGCCGTGCGGCAAGATCCGCATTCCGATCAACGAGGAAGGTTCGGAAACCGCCGGCCAGATCCAGGAATATCTGGACGCGTATCACGGCGAAGGCATCCAGCACATCGCGCTCGGCAGCAACGACATTTACCGTACCGTCGACGGTCTGCGCGCGTCGAACATCTCGCTGCTCGACACGATCGACACGTACTATGAACTGGTGGACCGCCGCGTGCCGAATCATGGCGAGCCGCTCGAGGAACTGCGCAAGCGCAAGATTCTGATCGACGGCGCGCCGGACGATCTGCTGCTGCAAATCTTCACGGAGAACCAGATCGGCCCGATCTTCTTCGAGATCATCCAGCGCAAAGGCAATCAGGGTTTCGGCGAGGGCAACTTCAAGGCGCTCTTCGAATCGATCGAGCTGGATCAGATCCGCCGGGGCGTCGTGCAGGACAAGGCGTGAAACAGTGAGGCGTCCGCCGGCGTTGGCGGATGATCAAAAGCACGCATAGGCGTTGATAAAGCGACAAGGGCGAGGATTTCACGATCCTCGCCCTTGTCGCGTGTTCCGCTGCCTGAGTCCAAGCCGGGCAGCGGCGAGGCAACCATCGACACGCTGCATCAGCAGCGCGTCATGAATTCTGGTCTTCCTTGCGAGACGCGCTCTCGCGCGCGATGCGATTGATGGCAACGCGCGCCGGCGCAACCAGCGCCGTGCGGCTGATCGCGCCAGACAGCGCCCCCGTGCTCGCGTTCGAACGCACCGGCGCGCTCATGGCGAAAAAAGCGGCCGACACCATCAGGAAGGTCTGGATGTTTCTCGTGTTCATGCGTACTCCTTTTCTAACTGCCCTGTTGTCGTGAAGCGCCGCAACATGCGGCACGTTGGCAGACATTGCTCACAGGTGCGGTGTTAGACAGACAGCTCAACTGCGGTTCCGCGAAATTGTAGGTTTTACAGCTTGTTACACCGACTGGCGCGCGCGACGGGCGAACCTTGCAAAAGAACGCGACCGCTGAAATGACTTACCTGACGACCGTGGCTCCGGAAGCTCCCGCCTGATGCGGCGGGTTTTCACCAGTGCTACCATCACTTAAAACACGTCAATATGGCGACCCCGGCCATACGCATTCACAAGATGCCGCGGCCCAAAAGTTCTGGCGATCCCAAACTGGGTGGAGGAGTACACATAATGAATGCCCCGCTAGACGCTGGTCAGCGAGCCTCGCTCGAAGCCGCGCTATCTTCCGTCACGCTCGACGACAAATACACCCTCGAACGCGGCCGCGCATACATGAGCGGCATTCAGGCGCTGGTGCGTCTGCCGATGCTGCAGCAGGAACGGGACCGCGCCGCCGGCCTGAATACCGCCGGCTTCATCTCCGGCTACCGCGGGTCTCCGCTCGGCGGACTCGACCAATCTCTGTGGAAGGCGAAACAGCATCTCGCCGCGCATCAGGTCGTGTTCCAGCCCGGCGTCAACGAAGACCTCGCGGCCACCGCCGTCTGGGGCTCGCAACAGGTCAACCTGTACCCGAGCGCCAAATACGACGGCGTGTTTTCGATGTGGTACGGCAAAGGCCCGGGCGTCGACCGTTCCGGCGACGTGTTCAAGCACGGCAATTCGGCGGGATCCTCGCGGCACGGCGGTGTGCTCGTGCTAGCCGGCGACGATCACGCGGCCAAGTCATCGACCCTCGCGCATCAGTCGGAACACATCTTCAAGGCATGCGGCCTGCCGGTGCTGTTTCCGTCGAACGTGCAGGAATATCTCGACTTCGGTCTGCACGGCTGGGCCATGAGCCGCTATTCCGGGCTGTGGGTCGCGATGAAGTGCGTGACCGACGTGGTCGAGTCGTCGGCTTCCGTGGAAATCGACCCGCATCGCACGAAGATTCTGCTGCCGGAAGATTTCGCAATGCCCGAGGGCGGACTGAACATCCGCTGGCCCGATCCGCCGCTCGTGCAGGAAGCGCGTCTGCTCGACTACAAATGGTACGCGGCGCTCGCGTACGTGCGCGCCAACAAGCTCGATCGCGTGGAAATCGACTCGCCGCACGCGCGCTTCGGCATCATGACGGGCGGCAAGGCCTATCTCGACGTGCGTCAGGCGCTGACCGACCTCGGTCTCGACGACGAAACGTGCGCGCGCATCGGCATTCGGCTGTACAAGGTCGGCTGTGTGTGGCCGCTCGAGGCGCAGGGTGCGCAAGCCTTTGCCCGCGGCCTCGACGAAATTCTCGTGGTCGAGGAAAAGCGTCAGATTCTCGAATACGCGATCAAGGAAGAGCTGTACAACTGGCCGGACACGCAGCGTCCGCGCGTCTTCGGCAAATTCGACGAGAAAGACGGCGCGGGCGGCGAATGGTCGGTGCCGATGGGCAACTGGCTGCTGCCGGCGCATTACGAACTCTCGCCGGCGATCATCGCGAAGGCAATCGCCGCGCGGCTCGCGAAATTCGATCTGCCGTCGGATGTGCGCGCCGGCATTGCCACGCGCATCGCTGTGATCGAAGCCAAGGAAAAGGCGCTCGCGCGCCCGCGCGTCGAAGTCGAGCGCAAGCCGTGGTTCTGCTCGGGCTGCCCGCACAACACGTCGACGAATGTGCCCGAGGGTTCGCGCGCCATGGCGGGTATCGGCTGCCATTACATGACAGTGTGGATGGACCGCAGCACCAGCACCTTCAGCCAGATGGGCGGCGAAGGCGTCGCGTGGATTGGCCAGGCGCCGTTCACGAACGACAAGCACGTGTTCGCCAATCTCGGCGACGGCACCTACTTCCACTCGGGCTTGCTGGCGATTCGCGCGGCGATCGCGTCGAAGGCGAACATCACCTACAAGCTGCTCTACAACGACGCGGTGGCGATGACGGGCGGCCAGCCGGTCGACGGCGTGCTGACCGTGCCGCAGATCACGCATCAACTCGCCGCAGAAGGCGCGTCGAAAATCGTCATCGTCACCGACGAGCCGGAGAAGTATTCAGGCAACGTCGGCCTCGCGCCGGGCATCGACATCCACCATCGCGACCAGCTCGACGAAGTGCAACGTCAGTTGCGCGAGATTCCGGGCACCACGATCCTGATCTACGACCAGACCTGTGCGACCGAAAAGCGCCGCCGCAGGAAACGCGGCGCCTATCCGGACCCGTCCCGCCGCGTCGTGATCAACGAAGCGGTGTGCGAAGGCTGCGGCGACTGCTCGGTGAAGTCGAACTGCCTGTCGGTCGAACCGCTCGACACCGAATACGGCACCAAGCGGCAGATCAACCAGTCCACGTGCAACAAGGACTTTTCCTGCGTGAACGGCTTCTGCCCCAGTTTTGTGTCCGTTGAAGGCGGCCAGTTGCGCAAGCCGAAAACGGCCTCGGGCATTGTCGGCGATGCCATGCCGCCCGTGCCGGAGCCCGCGCTGCCCGCCATCGACCGTCCTTACGGCGTGCTGGTCACCGGCGTGGGCGGCACGGGCGTCGTGACGATCGGCGCGCTGCTCGGCATGGCCGCGCACCTGGAGAACAAGGGCGTCACCGTGCTCGACGTCACCGGCCTCGCGCAGAAAGGCGGCGCCGTGATGAGCCACGTGCAGATCGCGAACAAGCCCGGCGACATCCACGCCACGCGCATTGCCATGGGCGAAGCGAGCCTCGTGATCGGCTGCGACGCCATCGTGACGGCGAGCGACGAATGCGTGTCGCGCATGCAAGCCGGCCAGACGCGCGTCGTGCTCAACAGCGCGCATACGCCGACAGCCGAGCTTATCAAGAACCCGAACTGGCGTTTCCCCGGCAGCAGTACCGAGGCAGACGTGCGCGCGGGCGCGGGCGACGAATGCGTCGATACCGTCGACGCGAACCATTTCGCGGTCGCACTGCTCGGCGACGCCATCTACACGAACCCGTTCGTGCTCGGCTATGCATGGCAACGCGGCTGGGTGCCGCTCACGTATCAGTCGCTGATGCGCGCCATCGAGTTGAACAACGTGCAGGTCGAAAAGAACCGCGCGGCCTTCGAATGGGGCCGTCGGGCGGCACACGATCCGGCAGCCGTGCGCAAGTTCGCGCAATCGCAAGGCAAGGGTGCCGGGGCTGAAGCGGCTGATGCGGCGAGCGGCAAGATCATCTCGCTGCATACGCCGAAGGCGCTCGACACGCTGATCGACAAACGCGCGTCCTACCTCGCGGCATGGCAGAACAACGCTTACGCAGAGCGGTATCGCGTGCTGGTCTCACAAGTGCGGGCAGCGGAATCGGCGCTCGATTCAGCCGACACCCAGTTGCCGCTGACAGAAGCCGTCGCGAAAAATCTGCACAAGCTGATGGCCTACAAGGACGAGTACGAAGTCGCGCGCCTTTACAGCGATCCCGCGTTTATCGAGAAGCTGAAGGCGAGTTTCGAGGGCGACTGGAAACTGCACATCCACCTCGCGCCGCCCCTGTTCTCGAAGAAAGACGCGCAGGGTCATCTGATCAAGAAGAAGTACGGCCCGTGGGTGTTCAGCGCCATGCATGTGCTCGCGAAGCTAAAGTTCCTGCGCGGCACGGCGCTCGACATTTTCGGCAAGACGGAAGAGCGTCGCACCGAGCGCGCGCTGATCGGCGAGTATGAAGCGCTGGTTCGGGAACTGATCGGCCGGCTCAGCGCGCAGAACCGCGATCTGGCCGTCGAACTCGCGAATCTGCCGGACGGCATCCGCGGCTTTGGGCACATCAAGGAAAACAATCTGAAGGGCGTGCGCGTGAAGTGGAACGATCTGCTCGCGCGCTGGCGCGCGCCGCAGACTGGAACGACGCAGCACGCGGCTTGACGCGCTTTCGGACGTACGCCGCGCTCCGCGCTTGGCGCACGGCGTTCGGGCCGCAAAAAAAACCGCCGCGGAAATGAATTCCGTGGCGGTTTTTTTGCAGGCCGGCTGCGGAGCTGACCGCCGCAGGCCACCGGCCATGACGGCCGGTGCGCCCGCATGAGGCGCCGCGCCGATTACCGGTTGTTCACCGACTTGCGCGCGTTCGCCGAAGCGACCGCCGTCATGTTGATGATCCGGCGCACGGTCGCGGCCGGCGTCAGCACGTGGACCGGCTTTTCTGCGCCGAGCAGGAACGGGCCGACGGTCACGCCTTCGCCGCCGACCATTTTCAGTAGGTTGTAGGCGATGTTCGCCGCTTCCACGTTCGGCATGATCAGCAGGTTGGCTTCGCCCGACAGCGTCGTGCCCGGGAAAGCGGCCTTGCGAACGACTTCCGACAGCGCCGCGTCGCCGTGCATTTCGCCGTCGATTTCGAGCGTCGGCGCACGTTCCGCGATCAGCTTGCGCGCCGCGGCCATGCGTTGCGACGATGAAGACGGCGCGCTGCCGAAGTTCGAATTCGACAGCAGCGCGACCTTCGGCGTGATGCCGAACTTTTCGATTTCGCGCGCGGCGAGCATCGTCATGTCGGCGAGCTGCTCGGCGGTCGGCACTTCGTTCACGTACGTGTCGCAGATGAACAGGTTGCGGCCCGGCAGCATCAGCAGGTTCATGGCGGCGAAGTTCTGCACGTTGTCCGCCTTGCCCAGCACCTGCTCGATGAACTTCAGATGCGTGTGGTACTGGCCGATCATGCCGCAGATCATGCCGTCGGCTTCGCCGAGGCGCACCAGAATCGCGCCGATCAGCGTGTTGAACTTGCGCATGGCCGCCTTGGCGACGTCCGGCGTGACGCCTTCGCGCGCGCCCAGTTCGTGATACGCCTGCCAGCATTGCTGATAACGCGGATCGTCTTCCGGATCGACGATCTCGACATCTTCACCGCACTTGAGCTTCGAGCCCATCTTCTTCAGACGCATTTCGATCACCGACGGACGGCCGACCAGAATGGGCTTGGCGATCTTTTCCAGCAGCACGAATTGGGCGGCACGCAGCACGCGCTCGTCCTCGCCTTCCGCGAAGACGATGCGCGCCGGCTCCGACTTTGCGGCCGCGAACACCGGACGCATGACCATGCCCGTGCGGTACACGGTCGTGCCGAGCTCCTCGCGATACGCGTCCATGTCCTTGATCGGACGGGTCGCGACGCCCGAATCCATGGCCGCTTGCGCAACGGCCGGCGCGATCTTGATGATGAGGCGCGGATCGAACGGCTTCGGAATCAGATATTCCGGACCGAATTCGAGCGAATGTCCTTCATACGCCTTCGCGACTTCATCGCCCTGATCGGTTTCTTCCGCCAGCTCGGCGATCGCGCGCACGCACGCGAGCTTCATTTCTTCCGTGATGGTGGTCGCGCCGACATCCAGCGCGCCGCGGAAAATGAACGGGAAGCACAGCACGTTGTTGACCTGGTTCGGATAGTCCGAACGGCCGGTCGCGATGATGCAGTCCGGGCGCACCTTCTTCGCTTCTTCCGGGCGGATTTCCGGCTCCGGATTGGCCAGCGCGAGAATCAGCGGCTGGGTGCCCATTTCGGCGACCATTTCCGGCTTCAACACGCCCGCGCTCGAACAGCCGAGGAACACGTCCGCGCCGCGGATCGCGTCAGCCAGCGTGCGTGCCTCGGTATTGGCCGCATAGCGTTCCTTCGACGGATCCAGGTTGCCGCGGCCTTCGTAAATCACGCCCTTCGAGTCGACGACGAGAATGTTCTCTTTCGACAAACCGAGATTGACCAGCAGGTCCAGACATGCGATAGCCGCCGCGCCCGCGCCCGAGCAGACCAGCTTCACGCTGCCGAGCTGCTTGCCGACCACCTTCAGGCCGTTCAGGATCGCCGCCGACGCGATGATCGCCGTGCCGTGCTGATCGTCGTGGAAGACCGGAATCTTCATGCGCTCGCGCAGCTTCTTCTCAATGTAGAAGCACTCCGGCGCCTTGATGTCTTCCAGGTTGATGCCGCCGAGCGTGGGTTCGAGCATCGCGATAGCCTCGACGAGCTTGTCGGGATCGGACTCGGACAGCTCAATATCGAACACGTCGATGCCGGCAAACTTCTTGAAGAGACAGCCCTTGCCTTCCATCACCGGCTTGGCCGCGAGCGGACCGATGTTGCCGAGGCCGAGCACCGCCGTGCCGTTCGTGATCACGCCGACGAGATTGCCGCGCGACGTGTACTTCTGCGCGTCGAGCGGCTCGTCGTAGATCGCCATGCAGGCGGCTGCCACGCCCGGCGAATACGCGAGCGACAGGTCGAGCTGGTTGGACAGCGGCTTGGTCGGCGTGACCGAAATCTTGCCGGGCTTCGGATTCTGGTGATAGGCGAGAGCGCTTTGCTTCAGTTGTTCGTCCATTTTTTGCCTGCGAGACGTAAGAAATTTGGGCCGGCACACCGCACGCCCGGCGGCGCTTCGTTCTATCGAATGGATCATCGACCGAGGCGCTTTTCGCGTGCGCCGGTTAGGCGCGGCGTCGGTCCTCGGCGGAGGGCGGGACGGTGCGGAGTGCTACGCGGGTCGGTTAGTGTACACCTCGCGCGTGTCCATGGACCGACTGGTTAATGCGCCTCGCCATCGGCGAAACAGCCGCCAGCCATGCTGCGGCGCCGCATTCCCATGCGCCGGCCGGCAGCGCTCAGTGCAGCTCGGCGCCGCGCCGCTCGGGAATAAGAAGGAGCGTGGCGAGCACGTCCAGCACGTAGATCGAAGCGAGAAAGATGAGCGCCACCGCAAACGAATAACGCGCGGCGAGCGCGCCGACCACCACCGGCCCGAAGCCGCCGACCGCCCGGCCCACGTTGAAGAGGACGTTTTGGGCGGTGGCGCGCGCGTCGGTGGGATAAAGCTCGGAAATCAGCGCGCCGTAGCCGCCGATCATGCCGTTGACGAACACGCCCATCGCCGCGCCGCCGACGAGCAGCGCCGCCGGCGTCGTCAGATGCGCGTAGACGAAGACCATTGCCACGGCGCCGAGCTGATAGAACAGAAAGGCCGGCTTGCGGCCGAAACGGTCCGCCGCCACGCCGAAGAGCCAGATGCCGCAGGCCATGCCGACGACGGTCGCGGCCGTCCAGACGCCGGAGCGGGTCAGCGAGTAGCCGAAGGTCTTCGACAGATAGCTCGGCAGCCAGATCATCAGCCCGTAATAGCCGAAGTTCTGCACCGAGCAGAGAATCGCCACGCCTAGACTTGCGCGCGCGGTCCGGGCGTCGGCGATCAGCCGTTTCAGCGGCAACTGGCGCACGCCCCGCGCGGCGCGCTCGGTGAAAAGCGCCGGTTCCTCCACGCGCCGTCGCACGAAGAAGGACGCCACGGCAGGCAGCAAGCCCAGCGCGAACATGCCGCGCCAGCCGATGAGCGGCAACAGCAGCGGCGTCAGCAACGCGGCCGCCAGCACGCCGAGCTGCCACCCAAGGCCGACATACGACGAGACCCGCGCCCGCTGCGCGGGCGGCCACGCCTCGGCCACGAGCGTCATACCGATGCCGAACTCGCCTCCGAGCCCAATCCCCGCGATGGTCCGGTAAACCAGCAGGTCGCCGTAGCCTTGCGCGAGCGCGCACAGCCCCGTGAACACGGCGAACACGAGAATGGTCCACGTCAGCATGCGCACGCGTCCGTAATAGTCGCTCAGCACGCCGAAAATCAAACCGCCGGCCACCGCGCCGATCAAGGTCCACGTGACGAGCGAGCCGGCCTGCGCGGAATTGAGATGCAGATCCGCCGCGATGACGGGCAGCATGAATCCGAGAATCAGCAGGTCGAAGCCGTCCATGGCATAGCCGAGCACGGACGCGACGAGCGCCCGGGCGGCATAGCCGTTTCGGGCGGAAGCGGGCGTGTCGGCAGCGGAAGAAGCGGGCGTCATGGGAAGCAGTCCGTGATTCGGTCGACGACGGCAACAGCCGGCGCCGGAGAAATTCGCGTGAGTGTAAAGGCGGCCCAGACGGCTCACAAGCTAGCCAAAAAGCCAATCCCGACGCGCGACTGCAACGTGCCCCGCGTCACCCCGGCTCGGGCGAAGCTTCCCGGGAAGCGTGGCGGGCCACTGCGCGCCACGACTCACGCGGCGGCGTCAAAGCGGCCGCGACTCGCCGCCCACCCGCACGACAGCCTCCTCGGAAGGACCCGTTTCGGGTAAAATGTCGGCCTACGCGCGCAGCAAAACCGGCCAGCCTCCACTGGCCGGCTGCACATTCCGCCCAGCACGGCGCGGCATGTCCCGCTTGCTGCGCCACCGGGCCCAGCGCCCGCTTCTCCCCGCTCAACCCCAAGGATCCGCCCATGACAGGCTTCGATCGCCAGACGATCTCCGACACCACCGCCAAGATGCTGCTCGAAGTACAAGCAGTGCACTTCAACGCGGAGAAACCGTACATTTTCACGTCCGGCTGGGCGAGCCCGGTTTATATCGATTGCCGCAAGCTGATTTCCTACCCGCGCGTGCGCCGCGGCCTCATGGAAATGGCGGAAACCACCATTCTGCGCGACGTCGGCTATGAGCAGATCGACGCTGTGGCCGGCGGCGAAACCGCGGGCATTCCGTTCGCGGCATGGCTGTCCGACCGCCTGATGGTGCCCATGCAATACGTGCGCAAGAAGCCGAAGGGCTTCGGCCGCAATGCGCAGATCGAGGGTCTGCTGACCGAAGGGCAGCGCGTGCTGCTGGTGGAAGACCTGACCACGGACAGCCGCAGCAAGATCAACTTCATCAATGCGCTGCGCACCGCCGGTGCCACGGTGAATCACTGCTTCGTGCTGTTTCACTACAACATCTTCAAGGAAAGCGTGTCGGTGCTGAAAGACATCGACGTCGATCTGCACGCGCTCGCGACCTGGTGGGACGTGCTGCGCGTCGCCAAGGAAAACAAGTACTTCGACAGCAAGACGCTCGACGAAGTCGAGAAATTCCTGCACGCGCCGGCTGAATGGTCGGCGGCGCACGGCGGCGCCACCACCACGCCGCAGTAATCTCGGCTCTTACGCCTCGGCCAAACAGAAAGGCCGCCTGTCTCGCGACAGGCGGCCTTTTTGCTGCAACATGCCGAGCGGCTCGCCCGGCGATTTATCCGTCAGCGCACTGCGGCGAGCAGCTACGCGACATCGCCCGTATCTTCCGCCGAATGCGACGACAGGTTCAGCAAGCCGTTGCTCTGCGCGTACTGAAAGAGTTCCGAATCGCGGTCGATGCCGAGCTTGCGCATCGCCGTGTTTTTCTGCGTGCTGATTGTCTTGATGCTGCGGTTCAGTTGCTCCGAAATTTCCTTGATGGTCATGCCCGACACGAACAGGCGCACGACTTCCAGTTCGCGCCTCGACAGCATGACTTCGTCGCTCTTGCCGCCTGCGTTCATGCGCAGCGCGTCGAGCGACGCCTTCACCGATGGGCTCAGATATTCGAGATGCCGGCTCACGTGCTGCACCGCGAGCCCGATATGGCTCAGGTCGTCGGACTTGTTGACGACCGACGTCACGCCGAGCTCCCGCAACCGTTGCAGCAAGGCGGCGTTTTCCAGCATCGTTAGCACGACGATGGGAAGGTTCGGAAAATTGCGGCGCAGATAGCCGATCAACGGCAGGCCGTCGCCGAACTGCCCGCCCGGCATGGCGAGGTCGGTGACGAGCACGTCGCACGCGGTGGTTTGCAGCACCTTGATCAATTCCGTGGACTGCCTTGCTCGCGCAACCACCTGGATGCCGGGAAACTTGAGCAAGGCCTGTTCGGCGCCGAATAGGATGACTGGATGATCGTCGGCGATGACGACCTTGACTACGTCTTGCATTGCCCGCACCTCGACAAGAAAATCCCTCTCCAAAACTTCAGACATGCGTTGTTATTCTTAATGTTTAGTTCGACCTAATAGGACACGGGCGACATCGCGTACATTGTTCCGACTATAGCTGATTTTAGGCTCGCAATCCGCTTGCGCGCACAACAATGATGCATCGTAGAGCTAATGTTAGACTTGATTCGACGTCGAGGCACAAAATAGGGACAATAAACACCGCGAGGCAACCGCCTTGCGCCCTCGCAGCGACCTGATGCTGCATGGGATCTGAGCCGGCGCCCGCGCGCCCACTCCGATCGACACAGGAGAACCGGCACATGCGCTCGCGTTGCCTGGTTGTTTCGCACGCTTCACCGTCTAGCAGTACGCCGTTTTTTGTCTGCGCCACGCTCGGCCTGGCGCTCTGGCTCGCGCATGGCCCAGCGGCCTTGGCCGAGACCACGTTTTCGATCACGAGCGCGAGTTTTCGCGCGGGTGGCGCAGTCAATTCCCCACAGGTTTTCGATCAGGACGACTGCAAAGGCGGCAACCGTTCGCCGCAACTGACATGGCGCGACGCGCCGGCCGGGACCCGCAGCTTCGCGATCACCATGTTCGATCCCGATGCGCCCGGTCGCGGCTGGTGGCATTGGGCGGTCGCGGGCATTCCGGCGACGGTCGAGAGCCTGCCCGAAAACGCGAGCGCGTCCGGCTTCCTGAAAAAGCTCGGCGCCGTGGAAGCCCGCAACGATTTCGATGTCGACGGTTACGGCGGCCCCTGCCCGCCGCCCGGCAAACCGCACCGCTACGTGATCACCGTGTATGCGCTGAATACTGCCAACCTCCGTCTGGCGCAAGGCCGCCCGGCGCTGATGTTCGATCACGAGATCGGCACGGCGGCGATCGGCAGCGCGAAGATGGTGGTGAACTACGGCCGGTAGGCCGGCACGCCGGCGCTCGCGCGGGGCCGGTTCCTCGCGAATGCGGTGCTGCGACGACTTAACGCCCCCCGCCCGCACGCACGCCAGGCCGCCCGCAAAGCCCCGAGCCCGGGCCGGCCGCGTCCGACAAGTCACGCCACTGTCACTTCGCGCGGGCATCGTCGTTTTTCCGCTGTTTTTGCGCCGTTTTCCCGCACCTGCGCACGCGCATGCCGATGAAGTCTTAAAATGGCGGTTTCGCGCGGCGTCGGCCGCCGTTCCCCAAGAAGCCAGTGAGATCGAGATGAGCACGAAAGTTTTTGTCGACGGACAGGAAGGCACGACCGGCCTGAAGATTTTCGAATACCTGTCGCAGCGCGCCGACGTGGAAATTCTGCGTATCGACGAAGCGAAGCGCAAAGATATCGAAGAGCGCCGCCGTCTCATCAACGCGTCGGACGTCACGTTCCTGTGTCTGCCCGACGTGGCTTCGCGCGAATCGGCTTCGCTGGTCGAGAACGAGCGCACGGTGCTGATCGACGCGAGCACCGCGTTCCGCACGTCGCCGGACTGGGCTTACGGCCTGCCGGAACTTGCGCGCTCGCAGCGCGAACGCCTGCGCACGGCCAGGCGCATTGCCGTGCCGGGCTGCCACGCGTCGGCATTCGTGCTCGCCATGCGGCCGCTCGTGGAAGGCGGCGTGGTCGCGCCGGAGTTCGACGCGCATGCCTATTCGATTACCGGCTACAGCGGCGGCGGCAAGAAGATGATTGCCGACTACGAAGCCGGCGGAAACAGCAAGCTGAAGAGCCCGCGTCCTTACGCGCTCGGTCTCACGCACAAGCATCTGCCGGAAATGGCGGCGCATACGGGCTTGAAGTCGGCGCCGGTTTTCACGCCGATTGTCGGAGATTTCTACAAGGGTCTTGCGGTCACGACGTACTTCTCGCCGCGTCAACTGGCGAAGAAGACCACGCCGCAAGAAGTGCAGGCGCTGCTTGCCGAGTACTACGCGGGCGAAGCGTTCGTGCGCGTCGCGCCGTTCGACGCAGAGGCGAATCTCGACGGCGGCTTTTTCGACGTCCAGGCGAACAACGACACCAATCGCGTCGATCTCTTCGTGTTCGGCACGGCGGAGCGCTTCGTGACCGTTGCGCGTCTCGACAACTTGGGCAAGGGCGCTTCGGGTGCGGCGATCCAGTGTATGAATCTCGCGATCGGCGCCGCCGAGGAAAGCGGTTTGAAACGATAACGAAAGTTTAATAGCGCGGCAATGTGCCGTTTGCAAGCTTCACGAAAGCCGGTCTTTAAGACCGGCTTTTTTTGTTTTAAACCCGCCGCCGCTCCGATCGATTGAAAGATAATCAGTAGTAGCCCGCATTACTTTAAAAATCGAAAACAGGCTGGGCGGGATTTTTAAGGTAAGTTTTCCCGTCGACGACCCGCGCGGCATACTTTTCCGCCTGGGGAAACTCCGGATTTTTTGTCGAACGGTCGTTCGAAGATCATGGAGCCATTTTGCTCCAAGGCTTACCAGTCAAGGGCGTGCAAGGAAACAACGACGAGCCGCCTCGCGTCGCAATCTGCGTTTTTGTTTAAAAGGGCCGATAGCGCCCGCGCACTGCGCGTTTCGCCAAAATGCCGCTGTTTGAATCGTGCTTTTTAGACGGCTCATTCAATTGACATGCATTAATCGCGCGGCGAAATTAGCTCGCACAAATACATGAAGGGAGACAGCAGCATGGCGGACGCCATTATTCGAGGTTTGGCAGTGGCTATTGCCACGACTCCGTTTCTTATTGCTTGCGGCGGCGGTAAATCCGATAACCCGGGGCCGATCAACGCGCCGCAATGCTCGGGGTCGAGCTGCGGCGTACAAGGTCCGCCTGCTTCCAGCAGCACCTCCGCTGCGCTGTGTCCCGCGACCGCCGACATCGTCAAAAGCACGTTTCTCGGCGGCGCCGGCAGCGGCGAGGTCGTCCAGCTGAATATCAATGCCACCGCGATGACTTACACGCTCAAGTGGCTGGAATCGCCGATTCCGCTGCGCACCGGCACGGTCACGCCGACACGCGCGGGCACGCAGATCACGGGCGCGGTAATCCATCCGCCAACCGGCACGCTGCCGACCGCGGAGCAAACGCGCTGCGCCTTCATTCTCGGCGCCGGCACCGGCACGGCCGCCGGCGACGGCCAGCCCTACACGACGCCCGGCTTCACCAACAACCCGAATCCGCCGATGATCTTCGTCGGCCAGGGCGTAGCGGGCGGCGGCATTCCCGGCGCGACGATCCAGTTCGACGGACTCTCCGTTCCGCTGATCGGCTCGGGCATCGGCGCGGTGCCGAACCGCCACTTCGACTTCTACCCGTTCCTCGGCTTCGCGAGCACGACCACGGACATCACGAAGCTGCCCGGCACCTACAACGGCCTCCTGTATCACCTCGCGCCATCCGGCAACTATTCGACCGTCGCGACCAACACCGTCGAAACCTTCGACGCGAGCGGCACCTGCACGAGCAGCAACGCCGCGAACCCGAACTACTCGCCGAATGCGGGCGGCTGTCTGTCCACCGGCAATCCGTGGACCCTGAACAGCAGCGGCTACTTCGACAGCCAGCAGGCGCCGCAGATCGTCCAGCAGTTCCAGATGCCGCTGATCGGCGCGACCGGCAAGTCGGCCACGGCGCACATGGTGCTCGGCCAGATCAACGGCGCGACGGTGCCGCTCATTGTGCGCACCGGCTATATCAACCTCGGCACGGCGCCGCTGCATCTCGACGCCAAGGTCGACGACGAATCGGGCATCGCGATGCTTGCCGCCGCGACCCCGCTTGCCTCGGGCGGCTTCGACGGCGGCTACGTGGGCGCGGACTCGAACTTCAAGTACACCGCGACGCTGATCCAGGGCGCCGTCGGCACCTTCATCAATCCGACCACCTCGGCGGCCGAAAGCGGCTTCGGCCTCGGCTACGGCCTCGCGAGCCCTGGACTCGTCGGCGTGCAGGACACCAACGGCAAGACTGGCCTCGCGATCGCGTCGGGCGGGCTTTATGCCATCGAAGTCCAGGGCGCCGAGAACGGCGGCATCGCCCCGACGTCGGCCAATTCGGATACACCGAGCACGCCCTATTTCGGTATCGGAGCGCAAATCAGCAAGTAGTCCATGGAGCACACGCAGTTCGCAGTACGAGACATAAAAGAGCAAGCGGTGGCTGGACAGGGAGCCGGCCATCTACAACGAAAAAATTCTGGAGGCGGTATGAAATGGAGATTTCTGTCGGTGCTCGCATTAGCGGCACCGTTGCTCGCGGCATGCGGCGGCGGAGGCGGCGGCAATGGCGACGGTCCGGTGACGCAAGTTCGGCTGTGTCCCGCGACGCTGGACTACAACACGGTCTACACGGGCGGCGGCGGTGACGGCGAACTCGTCAAACTGCAGCTCGACACGACGAAGATGACCTGGCAAGTCACCTATGTGGAATCTCCGATTCCGGCGACCACCGGCACCGTCGTGCCGACGCGCGCCGGCCAGACCGCAAGCGGCACGCTGACGCAGGAAACCCTGCTGCCGACCAACAAGCTCAACCAGTGCGCGTTCCGGCTGAACGGCGCGAGCCTCGACCCGAATCGCCCGGCGCGTATTTTCGTCGGCGAAGGCGTGGCGGGCGGCACGATTCCGGGCGCCGAGATTTCGTTCGGCGGCATTCTCGGCGTCGGCGCGGTGCCGGATACCAAGTTTCCGTACTACCCGTTCATCGGTTTCTCGTCGATTGAAACGGATCTTGCGAAGGTGGCCGGCACCTACAACCAGCTCGGCTATCACCAGGTGCCGTCGCAGAATTTCATGCCGGTCGCCGTGGATACGAAGATTACGATCAACGCGGACGGCACGTGGACCGAATGCGACAACTCGGGCGTCAACGCGGGCAAATGCCAGCAGCCGGGCAGCAATTTCGCGCAGGCGTCCGACGGCAGCGGCGCGTTTCAGACCAACAACTTCCAGGGACAGGCGAAACCCACGCTCGCCACCACGCCCGAAGCGCGCGGCTACATGATCGTCGGCAAGCTGCGCAACCAGCTCGTGCCGATTCTGGTGCGCACCGGCGCCGCGAACTCGTCGGTGACCGTGCCGCAAAACGGCGCGCTCGGCCCTTACGCCGACGACGAATCCGGTATCTCCATTCTCGCGCCGCAAAGCGCGCTGGCGCTCAACTCGCAGAACGGCGAGTACATCGGCGTAGATAGCCAGTTCGACTATCGCACCACCGCGCTCGAAGGCACGCAGGCGACGCTGCTCGATCCGTTCAACCCGTCGCAGGCTTCGCTCGCGACGGCGCTGAACCTCGACTTCACGCAGACCGTGCCCGGCGTGGTCACGACGACGCACGTGGGCGCGTCCACGGGCAATACGCCGACCGGAAAGATGATTTTCACGGGCGGCGTGTTCGGCTATCTCGATCTGACCAACGCCGCCTCGCCGTATTTCACGATCGGCGCCTTCGTCCAGTAACCGGCGCGTTCCGCGCCGTCCGCACGCAATGAGGCGTTCGCGCCCCGGCGTTCGTGCCTTGGGCGACGGTGTCCTAGGGCATTCGCGCTCCCGGGCATTTTCGCCGCGCGCATTCATGCACCGGCTTCCGTCCGCGCTGCAGCGCGGCGGCCGGCGCACCGCCTGTTCCGCGCGCGGCTCCGCGGTCTACCCGCCGACGCCCACCGCGCGCGCATGGCGCCCGACGGCCGCTCAAGGAGGAGCAACACCATGAAAAAGATCTGTCTTGCAATACTGGCCGCGTGCCTCTCAGTCAGCGCTCACGCGCAGCACGCGGGCGACAACGTCGCCGTGCTCGGCTGGTTCCACGTCATGCCGAAAGATTCGAGCACGCCGCTGACCACCAACGTCGCGCCAACGCCGATCAACACCCCGCTGCGTCTGCCGAACTCCTTCACGTCAGCGGGCACGAGTCTCTCGACGAACACCGCCAACACGGTCGGCCTCGTCATGAGCCATTACCTGACCGATCACATTGCGGTGACGACCGTGGCGGGCGTGCCCCCCGTGTTCAAGATCTACGGTCACGGCACGATCAAGCCGCCGGGCCCGGCGGGCGCGCTCGGCCAGCAGAATATCGGCGATCCGCAAACCAATCCGATCGTGAAAAGCGTGCGCCAATGGAGCCCGGCCCTGCTCTTTCAGTACTACTTCAATGCGCCGACAGCGAAGTTCAGGCCGTTTATAGGCGTGGGCGTGTCGTACAACTGGTTTTCTGACATTCAGCTGAGCCAGAACTTCGTGCAATCGACGCAGGAGAATCTCGGCGCCATCCTCGCCGCCGGCGCAGGGAAGCCGGGCAAGACGCAGGTGTCGGCGAAGGCGTCGTCGTCGTGGGCGCCGGTGTTCAATGCGGGGCTCGCGTACAACATCACCGACCATTGGGGTCTCGTGGCGTCGGTCACCTACATTCCGCTGAAGACGACGTCGTCCGTCATCATCAAGGCGGCGGACGGCACGGAACTGGGCGTGTCCAAAGCCGAACTGAAAGCCGACCCGATCATTTCCTTCCTCGCGGTTTCCTACAAGTTCTGAGCGGATAGCAACACTGGCAACCCTGCGGCATACGCGTCGCAGCTTCAGGCGCAGTAAGCCGGCGGCCCTCTCAAGGGCCAGCCGGCTCCGTGTTTTTGCAAGACCGGGGAAATTGTGGGCAAAAAAAAGCCCGCCTAAGTTGGCGGGCTGAATCCATATCAGAGGAGACATGGAGGAGACAAGACGAACTATAGCAAATGGTTTGGTGCGACGCAACATGAAAATCAGGGTTGTCCCCTCTTGTTGCGAATTCGCCACATGTGCTTGTTCGGCAGCATGAGTCCCGCCAGAGCCTGTTAATGCCGGACGAGCGCCATCATCGCGCCAAAGCCGACAAACACGCCGCCTGTCAGCCGATTGAACAGACGCGCCACGCTGCGGCTCCTGAGCCGCGTACCGATGCGCGTGCCGAACCCCGCATACACGAGATACCAACTCACTTCGATCACGGCGAACGTGGCGACAAGAATGCCGAACTGCGGCCGCTTGGGCAGCGCGGCGTCGATGAATTGCGGCAGCAGGGCGGCCGCGAACAGAATCGCTTTCGGGTTACTGCCCGCCACCAGAAAGCCGTTGCGAAACAACGCGAACCGCGAATGGGCCGGCTTCGCGGCCAGTTCCTCGACTTGCGACGCGGCGGCCTCGTCGGCGGGTGCGCGCCACGCCTTGATGCCGAGATAGACCAGATAGGTCGCGCCGATCAAACGCAACGCGTTAAAGAGAGCCGGCCACGCTTCGAGAAACACCCCAAGCCCCGCCGCCGATACCGCCAGCATCAGCACCAGCGCCGACAGGCAACCCGCCATGGTGGCACCGGTGCGGCGCAGGCCGTGCCGCGCGCCGTGCGTCATGACGAGCAGCATGTTGGGGCCGGGAATGGCGCACACGACAAAGACAGTGGCCACAAACAGCCACCAGGTATGCAGACTCATCACATCACCGTGTAGAAAATGGGACGGCCATTATCGCCTGTTGCGCGGCCGCTCGCGCGCCGCGCTTGCGGCAATGCTCAGCGGCCGGCGCGGCGGGCCGCCACCTGGCCGAGCACGGCGAAGTCCTTCTCACCGTCGCCGTGCGCGACCGCCTCGATCAGGCTGTCGCGGACAACGCTGGCAATGGGCAGGGGTGTCGTGACTGCGTCGGCCGCGGCGAGCGCGAGGCGCAGGTCCTTGAGTCCCAAGCGGGCCTTGAAGAGCGCCGGCTCGTAGCTGTTTTCCGCGATCATCTTGCCGTAGCCTGCATAGACGGGTCCGGGGAAAATGCCGCTCGTGATCACGTCGAGGAAATCCTGGATCGCGAGACCATGGCCGGAGACAAGCGCGGCGGCTTCGCCGAGCGTCTCGACGGCCGCGCCGAGCATGAAGTTCGCGGCCAGCTTCATGACATTCGCCTGTTGCGGCAGCGAGCCGATGCGCCAGGTTTTCTGACCGATCGCGTCGAACACCGGCTGCACACGGTCGATCGCCTCCGCCGGGCCGCCCGCGACGATCGTCAGCTTGCCCGCCGCGGCGACGTCGGGCCGGCCGAGCACTGGCGCCGCGACGTAATTGATGCCGCGCGACGCGTGCGCGGTCGCGAGTTCCTCGGCCAACGCGACCGAGATCGTCGCCATGTTGACGTGAATGAGCCCGCGCGGCGCATGTTCGAGCAACGACGCCGTCACGACCTCGCGCAGCGCGGCATCGTCGGCGAGCATGGAAAACACAGCGTCGCCGGCAAAAGCGTCGGCTGGCGTCGCGACGATTCGCGCGCCCGCGTCCGCGAGCGCTTGCGCGCGCTCCGGCGAGCGGTTCCACACGCGCACCTGGTGTCCCGCTTTCAGAATGTTTGCAACCATCGCGGCGCCCATCTCGCCGAGACCGATAAAACCGATGTCCATCTGTGGCTCCGTCTTCTAAAGATGTGGAAGTAAAGCACACCCATGCGACAGATGCAGGAAAACGCGGCAACGCGGGCACGCGAACGCGGCGGCGGGGGCGCGCGCCGCCCGGCACGCAACGGCGCGCAGTGCGATACTGCGACGATGGTCACCGCGACTTTCCGCTTCTACGAGGAGCTGAACGATTTTCTCGCCCGGCCGCTGCGCCGGCGCGCGTTTGCCTATGCCTGCGCGCGCGACGCGACCACGAAGCACGCGATCGAGGCGCTCGGCGTGCCGCATACCGAAGTCGAACTGATCCTCGTGAACGGCGAGTCGGTCGGTTTCAACCATCTGCTCGCGGATGGCGACCGCGTCGCCGTGTATCCGAAGTTCGAGGCGCTCGACATCCGCCCGCTGCTGCGCGTGCGCGAGCGGCCGCTGCGCGTCGTGCGCTTCATTGCGGATGCGCATCTCGGCGGCCTCGCCCCGCTGCTGCGGCTGGCGGGCTTCGACACGCTCTACGACAACCATTTCCCCGACGCCCACATCGAAGCGCTGGCCGCCGCCGAAGAGCGCATCGTGCTGACGCGCGACCGCGAGCTGCTGAAACGCCGCGCCATCACGCACGGCTGCTACGTGCGCGCGCTGCGGCCGCGCGAGCAATTGCGCGAGGTGTTCGAACGGCTGGATCTCGCCGGCAGCGCGCAGCCGTTTCGACTCTGTCTGATGTGCAACGCGCCGCTTCGGCGCATCGCGCGCGACGAAGTCGGCGACCGCGCGCCCGATGGCGTCCTGCAGCGCCACAAGCAGTTTGTCACCTGCGACGTATGCCGACGTGTCTTCTGGGAAGGCACCCACTGGCAACGGATGCGAGCTCTGATGGACAGCATGGCGGCCACGCCCGCCCAGTCCGATTCGCTTGATTCCGGTGAATGCGGTGCGCCCGGCGCTTCGGCCTGAAACGCGCCGCGGCGCGCTCGCCCGACGTAACGCCGCGTGCGTACAATGCGGGATTACTTATCTGTCAGAGGCCTGACGTATGGCGATGAAAAAAACCGACCTTGAAAAGAACAAGGCGCTCAAACTGAACAACGCAATGAAGCAGTCCACTGCCGAGCGCTTCGGCAAAGCCGCGGCTGCGGCGCCCAAGGTCGATCGCCGGGAACAGCGCAAGCTCGATCAGGCGCAAGGACTTGTGGCGTTCGCGTGCAAGCTGAACGGTGATCTGGTCGCCGAGCTGAAAGAGCGCGCTGCCACGCATCCAGAAGGCATGACGGGGCTGCTGAACGAAGTCATCAAACGCGGTCTTGCGGGATAAGCATAGCTCGCGAGTGACGAGTGCCGGCGCGGCATGCACGCTTGCTGTCCGCGCGTAGACTGCGATTGCGCCGAGCCGGCGCGATAAACCCGGCTGAATGCAAAAAGGCCAGAGCTTGAGCTCTGGCCTTTTTGCTTGCGGCGCGTCTTGAGTGCGGCTGAAAAGCCGCGCCCGCTGGCGCGACGCGCCTCTTAGTTCTGCGAACCCTTGTCGTTCGTGCCGGCTGCCGATGCCGCTGCCGCGACCGGAGCGCGCTTGCCGTGCGACTTCAGCTTCTTGATGTGATGCTTCTTCGGTGCGCTAGCTGCAGCAGCCGGAGCGGCTGCGTCCGATGCTTGCGCGAAAGCCTGAACCGAGACCAGCGCGATGGATGCAGCTGCGAGCGAGACGATAACTTTTTTCATGTGTTGTTCCCCAAACCTCAACGACTGAGTCAGTGTGAATGAAATAGCTGCACGGTGAAGCAGGGAGGGCTTAGGAGCCTTACCGCTCCCCGCGGGAGAGTATTACCTGGCGTAGGCGGTTTGTCATGCGCAAAACCGGATATGTATTTTCCTGGAGACAGCTTGCTTTCGACATGCTTTCACTCACAAACACCCGATATGGGGAGACGACGCGCCGCGCATCAGACGAGGTTGCGCAGCAGGCTGGCGGTCTCGAGCAGCGTCGGCAGAACGCGGTGTAGCGCCGCGTTGGCCGACTCCTGGCCGATCGGCATGCTGACGCTGATCGCAGCGACGACCGTGCCGTGCCGGTCGCGCAACGGCACGGCAACGCCGCGCACGCCGAGTTCCAGTTGCTGGTCGGTGACCACATAGCCGTTGCGGCGGATTTCGCCGAGCACTTCGCGCAGCCGTTCGACGGTGGAATAGGTGTGCGGTGTGAACACCTTGATCGGGTACGACGCCAGCCATTGCTCGATACTCCCGGGTGCCTGGAACGCCAGCAACACCAATCCCGCCGACGACAAAGGCGCCGGCGCGCGCGAGCCCAGCACGAAGCCGACCGCCATCGCGCGATTCACGCCGTTGCGGGCCACGTAGACCACGTCGTGTTCGTCGAGAATCGCGACGAGCGCCGTCTCCTGAAGCGTCGCCGTGATGCGTTGCAGGAAGGGCTGCACCGTGCGCGGCAAGCGCGCGGAGTCGAGATACGACTGACCGAGCCGGAGAACGCGCGGCGCGAGCCAGAAGAGCTTGCCGTCCGTGTCGACATAGCCGAGCTCGCGCAGCGTCAGCAGATAGCGGCGCGCCGCGGTGCGCGACAGCCCGGCGCGGCCCGCGACGGCGGTCGGCGTCATGCGCGCGTGTTCTTCGTCGAATGCTTCGATGATGGCCAGTGCCTTGGCGGCGCCGGCGATCCAGTCTTTGTCGTCCATCGGGTTGCCATGAGAGTCGGCCGGCTCATGGGCGGTGCGGCAGGCGCCGCGCGCGGGGCCGCTGTGTCGGAGACAGTCGATACAGTCGGTACGGAAAGGCCGGCCACTGCGCGCCATTGTGCCGGAAGCGGCGCGGCCGTTGCGCGGTAATCGCGCACACCGGCGCGATGCCAGGTCGCACTTCGGTTTGCTGCCGCGAGGGACTGGCTGGATTTGCCAGCAGCGGCAATTCACTCGAGCGCCGGGGCTCGACGCATCCGAGCCCCAACAGCGTTCAGGCCGCCCGGGGATGCGCGTACAGGTGCTGGGCGTCGCCCGTCGGCGGAAACACGCACCAGCAACCGTCGTCGTGACGGAAGAAGAAAAGTCCGCGGGAGCCGTTTGCTGCCGACGTTTCAACATGGACATAGCGCCGGCCGCCCACGCGCGTGCGGCTGAATTCGGTGACGTGAACAGCCGCGGAAGGCGCCGGCGCGAGCCACTTCTCGACGAGGAAACGCAACGAGTGTTCGCTCGTGGCTCTCATGACCTGCTCCCAGCCGGTTTGTTCGCCGATGCTTCGCGGACCGTATCCGTGCTGTCGTCGCTTTCGTGACTCTCGCCGGAAGCCTCGTGCCGCTCGGCCGATGCAAGCGCCATCTCCCGGTTAGTGGCGGCCGCCCGCAACGTGCTGCAATGGGCTGCATGCCGGATATCCGAAAGGAGACGGACCAACTGTCGTGCTGTTTTGCGCTTCATTCCACACCCCCGCACTGCACCAATTACTTCAGAGATCACTTTAACTCTATGCCTGGATCGGGCGTTGCCAAACCGGTTTTGACAAAATAGCAACAGTTGCGCTCGCAAAAACACACACGCAATCTTCGTACCGTCCGCCTTCAATTTGCGCGCGACGGGCAAAGCCATCTGTACGCTCGCGAGCAAACGCCAGACGAAAGCCGCACTCGCGCGGAGTGCTGCGCCCGGCCAGTTATCCACACCGGCCTTTGCATAACGTTGGGATAGCGCATGGAACAGCCTGTGCGCCGAATCTTGATAAGGCGGGCACGGCGTCACGCGCCGCAAAACTTATCCCGCTCTGGCCGTCTTTCTGCAGAGCCGTCCCGCGCGGTTATCGGATTCCCATTACCTTGATGTAACGGAAGAATCGGCGGTTATCCACAGAGCGGACTTACCCTTGTTAAGGAAGCTCTGCACAACACGTTTCAAAAAACCTGCGTCCTACACAGACGATGGCAGGACGCGAACAGATGCCGGGGCTGATGTTTTGTCGCGACATGTCGGGCCGCCAATGTCGGTGAGAGAGTCGCTAGGGCGCACGGTTTGTCAAATGGAGCGAGAGCCAGAGGCCCACTTCGTTGTGCGCGGCATCTCTACGCTTTGTGCAGCGCCTTGCGCATCATCCATAAATTGCCCAGCGCAAGTAACGTAGTGATCTGAGCGGTGTTCTTCGCCAGTCCCCGGTATCGCGTCTTTAGGTAACCAAACTGTCGCTTGAGGATTCGGAAAGGATGTTCGACCTTCGCACGAATGCCGGCCTTCAGTCGTTCGATTTTGTCGTAGATTGCATCGACACGGTTCTTCAAGTTCAGTTGTCTTCGCTTGCTGGGTCGCATCGCAACATGCCATCGAGCCGAGCCCTTTTGCTGCCGTTTTTCGATGCCCCGATATCCAGCGTCCGCGTAAACATCTGTTTCTTCGCCGTGCAACAACGATAGTGCTGCGTTGATGTCGTGTACGTTAGCCGCTGTTCCGACGACTGTGTGAACCAGGCCTGAGTCCGCGTCCACGCCGACGTGCGCTTTCATGCCGAAGTACCAGTTGCGGCCTTTCTGGGTCGACTGCATCTCTGGGTCGCGTGAACCGGAGCCGTTCTTCGTCGAGCTAGGCGCTGCAATCAACGTGGCGTCGACAGCCGAACCCGCCTTAAGCATCAAGCCCTTCTCGCTCAATATCTCGTTGACTACCGCGAGGATCTTCGCGGCGATACCATGTGTTTCAAGTAGACGCCGAAACCGCAAGATGGTCGTTTCGTCCGGGAGACGGGTCATCGCACCATCGAGGCCCGCGAACTCGCGATACAGCGGGACATCGTAGAGTGCTTCTTCCATCGCCGGATCCGACAGACCGAACCACTGCTGCATGAAGTGCACCTGCAACATCGTCGCAACCGGAAATGGCGGACGCCCAGTTTTCCCCTTCGGATAATGCGGCTCGATCAACGCAATCAGCCTCGACCAAGGCACGACGCGTCTCATCTCGTCGAGAAACTCGCGCTTGCGCGTGCGTTTGGTTGACAGGTTCAAGCCGAGATGAAGTTGCGTCATCGTGATGCCTCCAAGTCGTTCATCTACTGATAGTATCCCTAACCGTTACTTTAAGAAGGAGTTTTGCAGAGGTTCCTTAACTACTACTACGTATGTATACGAAGAAAGTAAACGACATAGGACAACTGCCGCGGCGCGCTGCGTTTGCAAGCGAAGCGCGCCGCGTTCCGTGGCAACGCAGGGTCTTGGAACTTAACGGAGGGTGCCGGCTTCGCTCGCAGGCGCGAGAGCGGCGGCTTTATTGATCGAGAGGTCGGGGGTTTGCGCTGCGGGTGTCGATAGCGGTGCGGGTGCCGGCGCTATAGCCGGTGCTGTTGCCGTTACTGGCGCAGCCTCCACCGGGACCGGCAACACATGCGTCTCGATGCGGTCATTGACGACAGGCTGAGTCCGCACCACCGTCTGCAGATAATGATCGACGAGACCGAAGAAGCGGTCGTAGAACTTGCCCGACGGAATCGTTTCGCTGGAGATTTTCACCATGGCGTCGCTGTTCGAGCGGATCGGCAACGAGAGCGAACCGAGCACGCTCAGCCCGACGCTCGCCGACGTATCGCTCTTCTTCAGCGCAAAGCCGTTTTGCACCGCATTGACGTAGACGATGCTCGTACTGCTCGCCTCTTCGCCGGGCGTGCAGACCACGTGAAATTCGACGACCACGTGCGTGTCGCCAGACGGCTGGAAGTTCTTGGTCCCGTCGACGGTGTCGTTGCGCGTCATCGTCGTCAAATAGCCTTGGCTCAGCAGTGCGCGGCGCGCGGCTTCGCAGGTGTCGGTCACGCTCGAGTTGAAATTGCGCGCATACGGGCTCGCGCCGGTCTCGAAGAGTTCCTGCTGGAACTTCGGCGTCGGCGCGCTGCTGCATGCGGCGAGCATGAAGAGGCCGCACAGCGAGGCGGCGGGGGTCTTGAAAAGCGAGGTAGGCATGGTCGATCAGAAACGCTGCGTAGACGAGGGGCGAACCGCGAAGGCAATGCATTGTAGAGCGGTTGTCGCGCGTGCGTAAAAAGCGCGCAGCAAAGCCGACCGTGCGCGAATTGCGGCTGTCTTCAAGGTGTGACTGGGAGCAGGATCTCAGCGAGAGTGAGAAGCGCTCAGTTGATGCGTCTGACCAAGACGCGGCGCATGGCAAAAGGCCGTGAGCGCCGGCGTTCAGTTCGATGTCGCCGACAGTCCCGCCGCGCTGACGGCGCCGCTGGCGCCAGCATTGGTGCTCACAGCACCCGCGGAAGGGACAGCAAACGCATTCGTCCAATTGCCCGACGCGGCCGGGCAGCGACCGGCCACGCGCGCATCGCAGACGCCCGCCTGGGCGTCTGCATTTTTCGCTGAGTCTTCCCGGGTGGCGACGTTCGCGAAGTCGCCCGCGCGCAAGCTCACTTTCTGCGCGTAGGCTTGCGAGCCGCCATAACTCTTGAGCGCGGCGTTCATGTCGCCGTTTGCCGAGCGCATGTAGCCGTACAGGATCGCGGAGCCCACCTCGATGTTCGCCGTCGGCTCGGTAAGATCTTTCACGTTGCGCAAAAGCCCGCGGTGCGCACTCGGCACGACCTGCATGAGCCCCGTTGCGCCATTCGCGCCCTTGGCCTTTTCCTTGAAGCGCGATTCGATCGAGATGATGGCCAGCAGCAGCGCAGGCGGCAACGAATATTTCGACGCCGCCGATTGCACGGCATCCGAAATCTTTTCAGCCTTTTCTTTCGCGATGCCGAATTTCTGCGTCAGATACGCGGACACACGGTCGCCATTTTCCTCGGCCATCGCGGATTGCGCGACACCGAGCGAAAGCAGAATCAGGCAGAGTAACCGGTTCATGGCAAACGTCTGAGGAAAAAGTCAGCGCATTATAACCTTGCCTTAAAAATAGGCAGCTAGTGGTTGGGGTGCGGATCCGGGGCTCGGGGTGGGTCGGGAAAGCCGCGATGTCGCCGAGTGCCGGGCGCGTCGGCGTGCTGGAGACGATGGTTTTGAGGGGCTGATAATTTATCTGTTAGTTGCAAATCTGACTCAGGGGAGCACCCGGTCGCCGCGTTCCCCTCAGTGGCGACCCTGCGCCTCCTTGAGATTTGAGACAATGCTGGTCGTGCCACGATAAACCGCCGTCCGTTACGGCGGTTTGCCCCGCGGCAACCGCAGACTGACCGAACACGAGAAGTCCCCAGTATGAGCAAGACCGCATTCATCCCAAGCGTCCCCGCAACGTCTGAGGACGATTTCGAAATTTCGGCGACGTCCCGACTCGCCGGCTATCGGCGCTTCTTCGGCGTATTGAAGGTGGTTCGTACGACGGACGGCCGCGTGCTGTTCCCTTTCGACGGCGCGCCGGAACTCGGCCCCTACCCGACTAAGCTGGAAGCCATCGCCGCCGCGCAGGTCTACGGCGAACACATCGCGACAAGCGACCTCGCCCGGCCGGAGTTGTGAGCGAGCGAGGCCTCGGGACGCGGATTCCTTGGCGACCGCGACATAAGACGGCCGACGGCGCAAAAAAACGCCGGCTATATAGCCGGCGTTTATGTTTGATGCCCTAACTCAATCGCCCACGCGACCCACCCCTCACTCCACCGTGACGGACTTGGCGAGATTCCGCGGCTTATCCACATCCGTGCCTCGCGCGCAGGCCGTGTGATACGCGAGCAACTGCAGCGGTACGACATGCAGGATCGGCGAGAGCAGACCATAGTGCTCCGGCATGCGAATCACGTGGATGCCGTCGTCGTTGACGATCTTCGTGTCCGCATCCGCGAAAACGTACAGCTGGCCGCCGCGGGCGCGCACTTCCTGAATGTTCGATTTCAGCTTCTCCAGCAGCGCGTCGTTCGGCGCCACCGTCACGACCGGCATCGCCTCCGTGACCAGCGCGAGCGGCCCGTGCTTCAACTCGCCCGCCGGATACGCTTCCGCGTGAATATAGGAAATTTCCTTCAGCTTCAAGGCGCCTTCTAGCGCAATCGGATAATGCATGCCGCGTCCGAGGAAGAGCGCATGTTCCTTGCGCGAAAATTCCTCCGACCACGCGATGATCTGCGGCTCCAGCGCCAGCACGCTGTTCAGCGCAGCCGGCAAATGGCGCAGCTGCTTGAAGTATTCGGCTTCCTGCTGCGGGCTCACGCGGCCGCGCAGCTTGGCGAGCGTCACGGCCAGCACGAAGAGCGCGACCAGCTGCGTGGTGAACGCCTTGGTGGAGGCCACGCCGATCTCGCGGCCCGCATGCGTGAGAAACGCCAACTCCGTCTGGCGCACCATTGCGCTCGTGCTGACGTTGCACACGGCCAGCGTATGACGATGCCCCAGTTCCTGCGCGTGCTTGAGCGCCGCGAGCGTATCCGCGGTCTCGCCCGATTGCGAAATGACCACGACGAGCGACTTCGGGTTCGGCACCGACTCGCGGTAGCGATACTCGCTGGCAATTTCGACCTGTGTCGGAATTTTCGCAATCGACTCGAGCCAGTACTTCGCCGTGAGCCCCGAGTAGTAGCTCGTGCCGCACGCAAGAATCAGCAGATTGTCGATGTCCGCGAAGACTTTGTCCGCGCCTTCGCCGAACAGCGACGCCTCGAACGAATCGGATTGCGGAATCGTGTCCGAGATCGCGCGCGGCTGCTCGAAAATTTCCTTCTGCATGAAGTGACGATACGGGCCGAGTTCCACGGCGCCGCCGTAGGCCGCAACCTGCCGCACTTCGCGCCGCGCTTCGTTGCCTTCGCGGTCGGCGATATGCACGCCTTCGAGCGTGAGTTCGCACACGTCGCCTTCCTCGAGGAAGATGAAACGCTCGGTGCTGCCCGCCAGCGCAAGCGCGTCCGAGGCGAGGAAGTTCTCGCCCTCGCCGAGCCCGACCACGAGCGGCGAGCCTTGGCGCGCGCCGACCACGGTATGCGGCTCGTCCTTATGCAGCACTGCAATCGCATACGCGCCGTGCAATTGCGCGACGGCCTCGCGCACAGCCGCGAACAGATCGCCGCGATACAGGCTGTGAATCAGGTGCGCGATAACCTCGGTGTCGGTCTGCGAGACAAACGTGTAACCCTTGCCACGCAACATCTCGCGCAGCGGCTCATAGTTTTCGATGATGCCGTTGTGTACCAACGCGAGCGCATCTTTCGAGAAGATCGGATGCGCGTTGTCGGTCACCGGCGCGCCGTGCGTGGCCCAGCGCGTATGCGCGATGCCCGTGATGCCGCCGAGGTGGCTGTCGCGCACCTGATCGTCGAGATCGGCGACGCGCGCGACGCTGCGCGCGCGCGCCGGGCCGCTGTCGCCCAGCACTGCGACGCCGCACGAGTCGTAGCCGCGATATTCGAGGCGCCGCAGTCCTTCGATCAGGACGGGGACGATATTACGTTGCGCTGCCGCGCCGACAATGCCGCACATGGTCTGTTCCTATTGAGTGCTGGAATTTTGCGGGGCGCGCTTCGCGCCGCCCGCGCCTCTCCGTCAATTTTTCTTTTTGGTCGGGCGCACGTAGCCCGACTTGCTGGTCTGGGTCTTGTCGTTCAGCACGAGCGCGTCCTGCTCGACGTCCTTCCAGACCGTCGTGCCTGCCGCGATTGTCGCGCCGCGCTTCACGCGCACCGGCGCAACCAGTTGCGTGTCGGAGCCGACGAACACATCGTCTTCAATGATCGTCCGGAATTTGTTTGCGCCGTCGTAGTTGCAGGTGATGGTGCCCGCGCCGATATTCACGCGCGCGCCGATGTCCGAGTCGCCGATATACGTGAGATGGTTCGCCTTGGAGCCGTGGCCGAGCACCGCGTTTTTCACCTCGACGAAATTGCCGACATGCGTTTCGTCGCCGAGCGACGCGCCCGGCCGCAGACGCGCATACGGTCCGAGCACGACCTTCGCGCCGACCTGCGCGCCTTCGATATGCGTGAACGCGTCGACCCGCGTGCCCGCGCCGATACTCGCGTTGCGGATCACGCAGTTCGGTCCGATCGTCACATTGTCGGCCAGTATGACGTGGCCTTCGAACACGCAGTTCACGTCGATCGACACGTCGCGGCCGCATTCCAGCGTGCCGCGCACGTCCACGCGCGCCGGATCGGCAAGCGTCACGCCGGCCACGAGCAACGCCTCCGCCACATTGCGCTGATGAATCCGCTCGAGCTCCGCCAACTGCTGCTTGCTGTTCACGCCGAGCGTTTCCCACTCGTCCTGCGGCTGCGTGGTGACGACTTCCAGACCCGCCTCGATGGCCATTTCGACGGCGTCGGTCAGATAGAACTCGCCTTGCGCGTTGTCGTTCTTCAGCGCGGCGAGCCAGCCCGACAGCCGCTCCGTGGGCGCCACGACAATGCCGGTGTTGATTTCGTCGATGAGAAGCTGGTCCGCGCTCGCATCTTTCTGCTCGACGATGCGCGAGACGTTGCCCTGCGGATCGCGCACGATACGGCCGTAGCCCGTCGGATCCGCCAGCGTGACGGTCAGCACGCCGTAGGCGTGACTGCCCGCACGTTCGACGAGCGCCTGCAAGGTGCTCGCGCGCGTGAGCGGCACGTCGCCGTAAAGCACGAGCGTAGGCACCGAGGGATCGAGAAGCGGCAAGGCCTGCTGCACCGCGTGGCCGGTGCCGAGCTGTTGCTCCTGCACGGCGAATTGCAGGTCGGGCGCGGCAACCGTTTCGCGGACCGCTTCCGCCCCATGTCCGATAACGACGACGAGGCGCGTAGGCTTCAGCGTGCGGGCAGTGTCGATGACATGAGCGAGGAGCGGCCGGCCAGCCAGAGGATGGAGCACCTTGGGCAGCGCGGAACGCATGCGCTTACCGGTGCCTGCCGCCAAAATCACGATGTTCATGGCGTCGGCAAATAGACGAGTTTGGAGCCGACGATTCTATCACGCACCCTCTTGCGAAAATGGCCGCGAAAGCGGCCACATTGCAAGCGAAAGTAAGTGCCCAAGCGCCTTTTTTGCAGGAATTCCGGTCAAAGATCGTCAAACTGCACGATCGAGATCGGCCGCGCCGCGCCAAGCGGCGCGCCCTCGTTGGCATCCGTCGAACACGGCTCTTCGTCGAAAGCGATATCGCCTTGCGGGTCGGCCTCGCCGGTCGCGCGCAGGCCGGCGAACGGAAACAGCTTGTGATCCATCAGATGCGACGGAACCACGTTCGACAACGCGTTGAACATGTTCTCGATGCGGCCAGGAAAGCGCTTCTCCCAATCGCGGATCAGCGCCTTCATTTCCGCGCGTTTCAGGTTCGGCTGACTGCCGCACAGGTTGCACGGAATAATCGGGAACTCGCGCAACTCCGCGTACTTTTCCAGATCGGTTTCCTTCACGTAGGCGAGCGGGCGAATCACGATGTTCTTGCCGTCGTCGGATTGCAGCTTTGGCGGCATGCCTTTCAGCTTGCCGCCATAGAACAGATTGAGCAGCAGCGTTTGCAGAATGTCGTCGCGATGATGGCCGAGCGCGATCTTCGTCGCGCCCAGCTCACCCGCCACGCGGTAGAGAATGCCGCGCCGCAGCCGCGAGCACAGCGAGCAGGTGGTTTTGCCTTCCGGCACCAGCCGCTTGACGATGCTGTAGGTGTCCTGATTCTCGATGTGAAACGGAATGTCCAGTTGCTTCAGGTACTCGGGCAGCACGTGTTCCGGAAAGCCGGGCTGCTTCTGGTCGAGATTCACCGCGACGATGTCGAAGTCGATCGGCGCGCGCTCGCGCAAGCGCATCAGAATGTCGAGCATCGCGTAGCTGTCTTTGCCGCCCGACAGGCACACCATCACCTTGTCGCCGTTCTCGATCATGTTGAAGTCGCCGATCGCCTGGCCGACCTGACGCGCGAGCCGCTTGAAGAGCTTGTTGTTCTCGTACGCTTCCTTCTGCTCGCGGCGCGTGAGCGGCGACTTCTGGCGCGCGGCGGGCGTGGTGTCGTCGATGATGTCCGGCGCGTTCATGCCTCAGTCCTCCTTGATGCGGAACACTTCGACGCCCACTGCGTCGCAGTCGGGATAAACATCCGGCTTCTCGGTCGAAACGCGCGCGGCCCGCACCTGCGGATGCGCGAGCATGGTCTTCACGAGGTCGTCGCAGAGCGTTTCCTGCAAGTGAATATGGCCTTGCTCGACGCGGCGCGAAATGGTGGAGCGCATGAAATCATAGTCGACGACCTCGGCCAGCTTGTCCTCCACCGGCGTGGACAGCGCGAGCGGCACGAACAGTTCGACGTTGATCACGACGCGCTGTTCGCCGCGCTTTTCGAAATCGTGCACGCCGATGTTGATGTGCACTTCGTAATTGCGCAGAAAGAGCCGGCGGCAATCGGCGAGCCGGGGATGCGAAAGAGCGGCAAACATGTTCGTTCCAGTCGAAAAAAGCGTGCGTGGCACGCAAAGGGGCGCGGACCTGAGTTAGGCGCCCGTCAAAAACATTACGTCGCGCGGCAGCGGCACGAGGTGCTGCCCGCCGTCGACCACCAGCGTCGTTCCTGTGACGCCGGTTGCGTCCGCGAGATACAGCGCGGCGGCGACAATATCCTCCGGCCGCGACGCGCGGCCCAAAGGCGTTACACGGTGAGCGGCCGCGAAACTTTCCGCGGTCTGGCCGCCGGATTGCATGGTGAGACCCGGCGCGAGCCCGACCACGCGGACTTTCGGCGCCAGCGCCTGCGCGAGCGCGACGGTGGCGGTCTGCAACGCCGCCTTCGACAGCGTGTAGGACAGGTAGTCCGGGTTCATGTTGTACAGCTTCTGGTCCAGCACGTTGATCACCACGCTGCGCTGCGTTTCGTCCGTCAGCGCGACGGGGGGCGTCGCGTCGTACAGCATGCGCGCGAGGACGAGCGGCGCGCCCAGGTTCATCGCGGTCAGCTTGAGCAGCAGCTCATAGCCGACGTTGCACGCCGTGTCTTCCTCGAAGCGCGACGCATTGTTGACGATGCACGCCGGCCGGCCAAGCGCCGCACTACAGGCCGGCAACAAGCCCGCGACCTGCGTCTCGTCGCCCAGCTCGGCGTGCAAAGCCACCGCCCGGCGACCCAGCGCGGTGATTTCTCCGACCACTTCTTCGGCTTCGCGCCGCGAGGCGCCATAGTGCACGGCGACGTCCCAGCCTTGCGCGGCAAAGCCGAGCGCGAGCGCGCGTCCGATGCGGCGCGCGGCGCCGGTAATCAGCACGACGCGCGGCGCGTCGGGCGCGCGGGCGGCGGCGGTGTCCGTAGAAGCGGTCATTTACAATGCGGGAATGAATCCGAAAGCTCACCAACCCGATAGTTTACCTGTTCCCGGCCCGAGCGCGCTGGCGCAGTCCGAGGCGCTCGTCGCGCGGATTCGGGCCGAGCTCGACGACGCCGGCGGCTGGATGCCGTTCGACCGCTACATGGAGCGCGCGCTGTACGCGCCCGGTCTCGGCTATTACAGCGGCGGCGCCCGCAAGTTCGGCCTGCGCGGCGACGACGGCAGCGACTTCGTCACCGCGCCGGAGCTGTCGCCGCTCTTCGCGGCCACGCTCGCGCGCCCCATCGCGGAAGCCTTGCAGGCAAGCGGCACGCGCGACGTGATGGAGTTCGGCGCCGGCACCGGCAAGCTCGCGGCCGGCCTGCTGAACGCGCTGGCAGCGCTGGGCGCGGAGTTCGACAGCTATTCCATTGTCGATCTGTCCGGCGAACTGCGCGAGCGCCAGCGCGAGACCATCGACGCCGCGGCCCCCGCGCTCGCCGGCAAAGTGCGCTGGCTGGACGCGCTGCCCGAGCGCTTCGAAGGCGTGGTGATCGGCAACGAAGTGCTGGACGCCATGCCCGTGCGGCTCTTCGCCTGCGCGGACGGCGCCTGGCGCGAACGCGGCGTGATCTGGCGCGACGGGCGGTTCGCCTTCGAAGACCGACCGGTCGCGGCGTCGGCCGAGCTGGCGCTGCTGTCCGACATCGACACGGCGGGCGGCGATTACATTGCCGAAACGCACGACGCCGCGCGGGCCTTTACGCGAACCATTTGCACGATGCTCGCGCGCGGCGCGGCGTTTTTCATCGACTACGGATTCCCGCGTCACGAGTACTACCACCCGCAGCGCACCCAAGGCACGCTGATGTGCCACTACCGCCATCGCGCGCACGGCGATCCGTTTGTCTATCCCGGCCTGCAGGACATTACCGCGCACGTGGAATTTACCGGCATCGCCGAAGCGGGCGTGGAGACCGGTGCGGACCTGCTCGGCTTCACGTCGCAAGCGCGCTTCCTGCTGAACGCGGGCATGACGGACGCGCTCGCCGAAATCGATCCCGCCGACACCGCGCGCTTTCTGCCCGCGGCGAATGCGGTGCAGAAGCTGCTCTCGGAGGCCGAAATGGGCGAGCTCTTCAAGGTGATCGCATTCTCGCGCGGGCTCGACGACACCCTGCAGGCGTTCTCCAGCGGCGACCGCTCGCACACCTTGTAATGCCGGGCTACGCGCGATGATCCGCTGGCTGCTGACCACCTTTGTCGCCCTGGCTGTGCTGTCGGCCTGCTGGCCGTGGCTGCGCAAGCTGGGCATCGGACGCATGCCGGGCGACGTGACGCTGCGTCTGTTCGGACGCGAATATCATTTCCCGTTCATGTCGACACTGTTGCTGTCGATGCTGCTCTCGCTTATCGCCAGACTTTTGTAGAAGCCGCGCTGCGTGGTGTTGCGCTTGCGCTGCGTTTTCGCCGCGTTTTCGCGGAGGTGCGGCGCGAGCGCGAGCCGCCACACACTCACCCCAGCGCCGCCGCCACCGCGCGCACGCGCTCCTCGTGCACGGCGTCCTTGATCCCCGCCGGCGCATCGGCAAACCGCTTCGCGACAGCGCCCGCATCCACGCCGCGCGCGGCGACGAGCGCGACTCTCAGCCGCTCCGCCTGCGGATACTCCCGCGCCTCGCAACCGAGCCGCCCGCGCGCGTCCGCCTCGCACGCCTGCAAGGCTTCGGCAAAGCGCGAAGGCTTGCGAATCGCGTCGCCGCGCTCCAGCAGCCGCACGAGCGCAGCCGCGCCCATTTCCATCACGCGATGAATGTTGCCGTGCTCGCGCGCGACCAGCAGCGCGAGGTCGCGGCAGTCGTTCGGCACGCGCAGGCGCTCGCACAGCGGCTTGAGCAGATCGACGCTGCGTCCTTCGTGGCCGAGGTGGCGCGGCAGGATGTCTGGCGGCGTAGTGGCCTTGCCGAGGTCGTGCGTCAGCGCGGCGAATCGCACGGGCAGCGCGTAGCCCTGCTGCGCGGCGTGGTCGAGCACCATCATCACGTGCACGCCCGTATCCACCTCCGGGTGATAGTCCGCGCGCTGGGGAACGCCGAAGAGCGCGTCGATCTCCGGCAGAATCCGCGCCAACGCGCCGCACTCGCGCAAAACCGCGAACATGCGCGACGGCTTTTTTTCCATCAGGCCGCGCGACACCTCCTGCCAGACGCGTTCGGCGACGAGCGCGTCCACTTCGCCGTCGGCGACCATCTTGCGCATCAGCGCGAGTGTCTCCGGCGCGACGGTGAAATCTGCGAAGCGCGCAGCGAAACGCGCGATCCGCAAAATGCGCACGGGATCTTCCAGGAACGCGTCGCTGACATGGCGGAAAAGTTTGGCCTGCAAGTCGCGCTGGCCGCCGAACGGATCGACGACCGGCCCGGTCAGCTCGCCGTCGGGGCGCACTTCGCGCGCCATCGCGTTGATGGTCAGGTCGCGGCGCGCGAGGTCTTCTTCGAGCGTCACGTCCGGCGCATAGAAAAACTGGAAGCCGTGATAGCCGGCGGCCGTCTTCCGCTCGGTGCGCGCGAGCGCGTATTCCTCATGCGTCTCGGGATGCAGGAACACCGGAAAGTCTTTGCCCACCGGACGATAACCCTGCGCGACCATCTGCTCGGGCGTCGCGCCGACCACGACGTAATCGCGGTCCTGCACCGGCACGCCGAGCAGTTCGTCGCGAATCGCGCCGCCTACTGCATAGATATTCATGGGCATTCGTCGAGATACGGCACAGCGTAGGTGTCGCTCAACGCGTCGTCGATCCATGCTTTGACCGCCGGCTCTTGCATCAGTCGACGAACATAAGCCTGCGACGTCTCCGACAACGCCGGCTGCCACGTGTTAAAGCGCATGGCCACCGGCGCATACATGGCGTCGGCAATACTGAATTCGCCGAACAGGAACGGCCCACCGTAGGTGGCGAGGCAGTCGCGCCAGATCGTCTCGATACGCGCGATGTCGGCGAGCACGCCGGGCTTCGCGTTCTTGCCGGGAAACGACGCGCGAATGTTCATCCACATGTTCGAGCGCAATTCGCCGAAGCCCGAGTGCATCTCGGCGCTGATGCTGCGGGCGCGCGCGCGCGCCGCCGGGTCGCGCGGCCATAGCGCGTGCTGCGGGAAACGCTCGGCGAGCGTCTCGGCAATGGCGAGCGAGTCCCAGATCGCCTCGCCCGCATCGTCGATCAGACAGGGAATTTTGCCTGGCCCGTTCGGCGCGTGCGCGAGGACCGCGGCATTCGTGCCCGGCTGGTTCAGATGAATCAGCACTTCGTCGAACGCAATGCCGAAGTGCTTCAGCAGCAGCCATGGCCGCATCGACCACGATGAATAGTTCTTGTCACCAATAAGCAGCTTCATGCCGGTTCGTATGAAGAGTGGAAAAAAGTAAAAGAGATCAGCGCCCGGCGCTCGCGCGGAATGCATCGAAACGCGAACGTGACGACGCACCGGTCAGATAGACGGGCGCAATGGTTTCGATGCTGGCGGGCTCGATGCCCAGCTCGGGCGCAAGCGGGCGGCTCAGCACGTTGTCGACTTTCATGGAGTCGAGATTGTCGCGCGTGATAACCGGTTCGCCCGGCGCCATTTCGAAGGTCATCGCCTGCATGCGCGCGAGCGCGTCGGGCAGACGGATGATGCTCGCGTGCCGGCCGATCACGTCGCCGCAATATTTGACTAGCTGTTCGAGCGTATACACGCTCGGGCCGCCGAGTTCATAGGTCTTGCCGTTGGCCGCGTCGAGATCGAGCACATTGACAATGGCTTTGGCCACGTCGCCGACATAAACGGGCTGAAACTTCGCGTCCGGCATGGCCAGCGGGATCACCGGAAAGATGCGCTGCAAAAACGCGAACTTGTTCAGGAACTGGTCTTCGGGCCCGAACACCACCGACGGCCGGAACACCGTCCATGCAAGATTCGCCGCGTGCACCGCTTTCTCGCCGTCGCCCTTCGAGCGCGAGTACATGCTCGGGCCGTTCGAGTCCGCGCCGAGCGCGCTCAGATGAATCAGCCGATGCACGCCCTTGCCTTCGCAAGCCGCGGCGATTCGCGTGGGCAGTTCGACATGCGCGCGCGCGAATTCGGGACCGTAGGGCGTGCGGCGTTTGCCGTGCAGCGTGCCGACCAGGTTGATCACGCAGTCGGTGCCTTCGACAAAGCGCGCAAGCTGCACCGGATCGAACACATCGGTTTCGATCACGTCGATAGGCAGCAGCGTGAGATGGCGCGCGTTGTAGCGCCGCCGCGTGGCGATGCGCACGTCTTTGCCCATTTCAACGAGGGCGTTGACGAGATGGCTTCCGATAAACCCGGAACCGCCGATGATCGCAATGGCTTTATGTCGCATTTTCGACTCCCTGGTGGAAGCCGCGGCAACGGCTGGCGAGGCGCGCCGCCGCCTCGCAGGAGGCAGCGGCGGCACGGCGCTTACGGTGCAATGTAACCCAGACGCGCCTTCAGCGATTGCGGACGGCCTTCGAACAATGCCGCGTAGTAGACCGTGTTGGACAACACATTCTTAACGTAGTCGCGCGTTTCCTGGAACGGAATCGCCTCGGCGAAGATGGCGCCTTCAACCGGATGCTGCAACGACTGCCGCCAGTTGCGCGGACGGCCCGGACCGGCGTTGTAACCCGCGGTGGCCAGCACGGCGGAACCATCGAACTGATTGTAGATCATCGACAGATAGTTCGTGCCGAGCAGGATGTTGGTGTTGATGTCGTTCATCTGCTCGCGCGAAATCGGGCCGAGGCCGATCCTTTTCGCGACGAGTTGCGCCGTGCCCGGCATCAACTGCATCAAACCGCCCGCGCCGACTTCGGAACGCGCGTTGATGATAAAGCGCGATTCCTGGCGAATCAGCCCGTACGCCCATTCCACGTCCAGACCGGTGGACTGCGCATCGCGCTCGACAATATCGCGGAACGGCGATAGATAGCGCAGAGAGAAATCGTGCTCGGTTTTCGTGCGGTCGGCCGTGTTGACGGTGCGGTCGTACAGCTGGATGCGGCGTGCGTACTCGGCAGCGGCGAGCAACTGACGATCGCTCATGTTGCGCAGCGGCCAGTTCCATTCGCGATTGCCTTCCAGACGCAGATTCAGCGCGTAGAAGCGCTGGGCGAGGTCGAAGCCGGGCGTGTTGCCGGCCTGCTGGACTTCGGCATCGGTCACCGAGGTTTTGGGCGGCGCCACGATCTTCTGGCCGAGTTCTTCTGCGGCGAGCTGGCCGTAGAAATTGAAGCCCTGCGAGATCGACTCGAATTCCTGGTTGGCCGTAGTCGTGTCGCCCGCCTGCTTGAGCGCGCGGGCGTGCCAGTAAATCCACGACGGCTGGTTGCGCAGCGCCGCCGGCATCTGCTCGATCGACCAGCGCACCATGTTCCAGTCGCCGGCGAGAAGTGCCGTGCGCGTGCGCCATTCGTACGCGGGATTGGAGAGCGGCGCGTTCGCCGACAGGCGGTACCAGTCGGTCGCGCTCGGCATCTGCTTCGCGGCGGCCTGATAGGCAATCGTGCCCCAGCCGATGGCGCGCTCCGGCGAATTCAGCGAAGGCGCGACCGACGCAAAGGTGGCCGCCGCCATGGCCGGATCGTTGCGCGCCATGCGCGTGATCGCGAGCAACGCCAGCTGATGCGATTGCGGATCGGCACCGACGCCGCGCGCGAGCAGCAACGGCGGCGTATTCGCCGCCTGGCCGAACAGCACGGGATCGGGCGCGTGGTCGCCCAGCGCGTCGACGAGCTTGCTGCCGACATTCGTGTAGTTCTGCTCGTACGCGAGACGGATCTGCTGCCAGATGTCGTCGGTACTGAACTGCTTGTTGACGCCGAGCATCGTGATCAGGTCGACGCAGCCGTCGCCGTACCATTTCGGATCGACGAGCAGCGCGCGCGCCGCGTCTGCGACATTCTCGCCGCGCGACGCACGCGATTCGAGCGCGTAGCACTTCACCTGCGTGTCGTCGTTCAGGACAAAGCGCGCATATTGCTGATCGAAGTTGCGCCAGTCGTGACGCGTGCCGAGCACCGTCAGATAGTCGTTACGCATGCGGTCGGCAATGGCCTGACCGTCGTATTTCTGCAGGAACGCGAGCACCGGCGCATCCGGCGCGTCGACGCGCGCATGGCCGCCCGAATCGAAAAGCTGCGGCTTGAGCTGGAAATACTCCAGATACGAAGGCGCCGGATAGCCCGGAATCATGCTCGCGAGCTGCGCCGCGCGCGCCGCGTCGTTATTGCGGGCAGCCTCGCGCAACTGGACGAAAATCTGGTCGTCGTTGGTGAGCTGCGAAATGGGAAGTGGTTTGACGGCTGACGCGGTGCTGCATGCGACGAGAGCGGCTGCGGCAAGCGCCATACCGGCCGCGCGATATACTCGAAAAAGACTTTTTGACATCGTTGTTTCTGGAGCGCGAATTGAACCCAAGCATAGCATGCAACCCTTCCGCCGAATCGAAAAAGGCGCTGCGTCGAATGCTATTGGAAGCAAGGCTGCAAGCGGCTTCCGAGCCGACGAACAATGCCGCGCTCGGGCGCCGCGTGCTCGACGCGCTGAAGCATTTCGATGTCAAAAGCGTGGGGTTCTACTGGCCGCTCGCCGGCGAATTCGATGCGCGCGCAGCGGTCTCCATCTGGCTGACGGGCGGCTCGCCGCGCGAAGCCAGTCTGCCGATCATCAGGGAACGCGGCTTGCCGCTCGAGTTCCACGCGTGGTCGCCCGACGCGCCGATGAAGATCGGCCACCACAAGATTGCCGAGCCGGCAACGGAACGCCTCGTGATTCCCGAGCTGCTGCTCGTGCCCTGCGTGGGTTTCGACGCCGACGGCTACCGGCTCGGCTACGGCGGCGGCTATTACGACCGCACGCTCGCCGGCTGGCCCGGCGCGACGAGGCCGATTACGGTAGGTGTCGCATATGAAGCGTGCCGCACGCTCGCGCTCGAACGCGAGGCGCACGACATTCCCCTAGACATGATCGTCACCGAGACGGGGCTGCATGCGCGAGCCGCCGCTTAAGCCGAGCGAAGCGCGCAGCGCGCGCGTTCGCTCGCTCTACGCTGAGGTGCATTGACGCGTCAGGCCGCGCGCCTCTTCTTTATAACGACGCCGCCGCGCGCGCGGCCGTGTCGTACATGCCCGACGCACTGCGCATCAATTGCGCCGCCTCGCCGATCTGCTCGTTAGTGAGGCCGCTTTCCTTCAGCGTCGAAATGAGGCAGCTTTCGCGCACCTCGCGATACTTGAGGCATAGCGCGCGGCCCGCCTCCGTCGCCGAAAAGAACACTTCCTTGCCGGTCTTTTCGCTTTTTACATACCCTCTAGCTACGAGCTTCTTCAGCGCATAGGTTGCGACGTGCGTGTCTTCGATATTCAGCACGAAGCAGATGTCGGCCAGCTTCTTGCGACGCTCGCGATGACTCACGTGATGCAGCAGCGAGACTTCGATGGCGGTCATGTCCTTTTCCCCCGCCGCCGACATGCAGCGCACCATCCATCGGTTGAATGCGTTGCCGGCCATGATGAGCGCGTACTCGAGCTCGGACAGCTCCGCGCTCGTGTCGGACACGAGATGTTCCGACGAGACGATCTTGGTGGGATGCCGCGACATGTGAATTTCTCAGAAAACGAAATGGGAAGTGTCCGGAGTGTACGACGAGCGGGCGCGCCCCGCGAGCCTGGCGAAAACTCTTATTGATAAATCGTTGATATTTTATTGACAATGTATCCTTCAAACATCGCGTGACTGTCGTGCCGTGGTTGTCCGACGTTGCGCAATGCAGAACTCTTTGACTTCTCCGGGTCTTCAAGCCATGAGCCAACCCCACATCTTTCCGCTCGGCGACGCCGCGCTGGTCTGCGAGGCGCCCCCGCCCGCGACGCTCGACTGCCAGCGCCGCGTCTGGGCGGTCGCCGAACTCGCGCGCGACTGGCCGCATGTGCTCGAAGTGGTGCCGGGCATGAACAATCTGACGCTCGTGTTCGATCCGCTCGAAGCCGACCGCGACGCGCTGTCGAAGCGCTTGCAGGAAACCTGGGACGCCGCCGGCCAAGCCCCGTCGGCGGGCCGCGACGTGGAGATTCCGGTTCAGTACGGCGGCGAGTTCGGCCCCGACCTCGGCGCCGTGGCGAGCCACACCGGTTTGGGCGTGCGGGAAGTCATCGAGCGGCATTCCAGCGGCCAGTACGTGGTGTTCTTCCTCGGCTTCCAGCCGGGCTTCGCCTATATGGGCGGGCTCGACGAGGCGCTGCACACGCCGCGCCGCGCGTCGCCGCGGCTGGAAGTGCCGGCGGGTTCCGTCGGCATCGGCGGAGAGCAGACCGGCATCTATCCGGCGACGTCGCCGGGCGGCTGGCAACTGATCGGCCGCACCGAGCTGCCGCTCTTCGATCCCGCGCGCCGCCCGCCCACGCTGTTGCAGCCGGGCGACCGGGTGCGCTTCACCATCGCGGGGATACACGCATGATCGACGTGATTCGCGCAGGTCTTCTGACCACCATCCAGGACCTCGGCCGCCACGGCTACCGGCATCTCGGCGTCGCGATGGGCGGGGCGCTCGACCGGCTGTCGCTGGAAGTCGGCAACCGGCTGGTCGGCAACCGGCCCGACGCGGCCGGCCTCGAAATCACCTTCGGTCCGACCGTGCTGCGGTTTCTGCGCGCGACACGGGTCGCGATCACGGGCAGCGAATTCGGCGCGACGCTCGACGGCAAGCCGGTCTATTCCTGGTGGAGCCTGCCCGTCAAAGCCGGGCAGGAGCTGGTGCTGAACGCGGCGAGGCGCGGCATGCGCGGCTACGTGTGCGTCGCGGGCGGCATCGACGTCTTGCCGATGCTCGGTTCGCGCAGCACGGATCTCGCCGGACGCTTCGGCGGCCTCGGCGGCCGCGCGCTGCGCGACGGCGACCGCGTGCCGCTCGGCGCGCCGCCGCAGCGCGGCCACGTCGGCTTCTCGCCCGAGGCGCCGGAATTCGGCGTGAAAGCGCCCGCGTGGTGCAAGTTCGTGCTCGTCGACGAGCCGCTGCGGCGCGGCCGGCATCCCACGGGCGTGCCTTGGGCGGTGCCGATTCGCGTGCTGCGCGGCCCGGAATACGACAGCTTCACGGAAGAAGCGCAGGAATCGTTCTGGTCCGACGAGTGGCTCGTCACGCCGAACAGCAATCGGATGGGCTACCGGCTCGCCGGCAGCGAACTGAAACGCAAGCAGAAGGCCGACCTGCTGTCGCACGCGGTGCTGCCGGGCACGATCCAGGTGCCGCCGAACGGCCAGCCCATCGTGCTGATGAGCGACGCGCAGACCACCGGTGGCTACCCGAAGATCGGCGCGGTGATTCAGGCCGACTTGTGGAAGCTCGCGCAAGTGCGCCTGAACGCAGCCGTGCGCTTCATCCCGACCACACCTTACGAGGCGCGCCAGGCATTGCTCGAAGAGCGCACCTACTTGCGGCAGATCGACGCCGCCATCGCCATGCATGAAGAGCGCTGCGCGCGGCAAATGGCCGTCGCGGCGTTGTAACTGAATAGAGGAACACCATGGAAATCGATCTGAATGCCGATCTCGGCGAAGGCTGCGGCTCCGACGAGGCGCTGCTCGACCTCGTCAGCTCGGCCAATATCGCGTGCGGCTGGCACGCGGGCGGCGCCCAGGCCATGCGTGACTGCGTGCGCTGGGCAGTGCAGAAAGGCGTGTCGATCGGCGCGCATCCGAGCTTCAACGATCCCGAGAATTTCGGCCGCAAGGAAATGGACTTGCCGGCGAGCGAGATCTACGCGGGCGTGCTGTATCAGCTCGGCGCACTCTCGGCGATCGCGCAGGCCGAGGGCGGGCGCATCGCGCACGTCAAGCCGCACGGCGCGCTCTACAACCAGGCCGCGCGCGACCCGAAGATCGCGGATGCGATCGTGTCGGCCGTGCATGACTTTGACCCGTCGGTCGCGGTGTTCGCGCTTGCCAACAGCGGGCTCGTGACGGCCGCGCGCAACGCGGGGCTGACCGCCATCGAAGAAGTGTTCGCCGATCGCGGCTATCGCGCCGACGGCTCGCTCGTGCCGCGCAAGGAGCCGGGCGCCCTGCTCGACGATGAAGACGAAGTGCTCGAACGCACGCTCGCAATGGTGCGCGAGCAGCGCGTGCGCGCGGTCGACGGCCAGTGGGTGCCGCTCAATGCGCAGACCATCTGCCTGCACGGCGACGGCCCGCACGCGCTCGCGTTCGCGCGGCGCATTCGCAGCGCGCTGGAGCAGGCCGGTATCGAAGTGCATGCGGCCGGCGCTGCCAGCGTCTGACGTCGGCGAGTTTGTTCCGCGCCATGCCTTGATGATCCTCCAACGCCCCGCTCCATGCGGGGCGTTCGCGAGGTGCGGAACGCTTCCGGCGGATCGGCGGCGAGTTCGCCGCAGCAACGCGAGTTGCAGTTGCAGTTGCAGTCGAAGGTGAAGTAGCAGTACGTAGCAACGCGGCCGCCAAGAGCCGCGGCAACAAAACGGCGCGCGGATCGCCACGCGCCGGCCCATGCTGGCCGCCACAAGCGGCGAGGTTGAAACCTGTTTGGAGATCCAGATGCAGACAACAGTCAGTTTATGGCCGCTGATCGGCGTGGCCGTCATCATCGTTGGCTTTTTATTGCGGTTCAATCCGATGCTGATCGTGGCGGTTGCCGCGATCATCACCGGCCTCGCCGCGCACTTCCCGCCTGAAAAGATCCTCGCCGAAATCGGCACCGGCTTCATCAAGACGCGCAACATTCCGTTGATCATTCTTCTGCCGCTCGCGGTGATCGGCCTGCTCGAACGGCACGGCCTGCGCGAGCGGGCGCAGACGTGGATCAGCGGCATCAAGGCCGCCACGGCCGGGCGTCTGCTGATCGTCTATCTGCTCGTGCGCGAACTCACCGCGGCGGTCGGCCTGACCGGGCTGGGCGGACATCCGCAGATGGTGCGCCCGCTCATCGCCCCGATGGCCGAAGGCGCCACCGAAACCCGCTTCGGCAAGATCAGCGACGCCGTGCGCTTCAAGTTGCGCGCCTTCTCGGCGGCAACGGACAACGTGGGCCTCTTCTTCGGCGAGGACATTTTCGTCGCGTTCGGCGCCATCGTGCTGATGACCACCTTCCTGAAAGAGGCCGGCATCGTCGTCGAGCCGATTCACGTGGCGGTGTGGGGCATTCCGACCGCGATCAGCGCGTTTCTGATTCACGGCTTCCGCCTGTATCTGCTCGACCGCAAGCTCGACCGCGAACTGCGCGGCAACGCGAAAGCGGGCAGCAACACCGTTTCGCCGGCGCAATCGGCCGCAGGAGACAAAGCATGACGCTCACGATTACCTATCTCTTCTGGCTGCTGGGCGTGGTGCTGCTGATCATCGGCGGCATGATCGTCACCGACAAGGAACACCCGCGCCGCCTGACGGCCGGCGGCTTCTGGATTCTCTACGCGCTGATCTTTCTGATCGGCGACAAGCTGCCGCCCGCCGTGGTCGGCGCCGCAGTGATCGTCATGGCGCTGATTGCCGGCTTCGGCGGCGTGACCGCGGGCAAGCCGCGCGTGCTCTCGCTCGAAGCGCGCAAGGCGAGCGCCGCGCGGCTTCGCAACAAGCTGTTCGTGCCCGCGCTGACGATTCCGGTGATCACGGTGATCGTCACGCTGTCGGCGAGCCACCTGGTGTTCGGCGGCGTGCCGCTGATCGAAAAGGCCAACGTCACCCTGATCGGCTTCGGCATCGGCTGCGTGATCGCGCTCGCCATTGCCTGCGTGCTGACGCGCGACACTGTCGGCCAGTCGATGAAGGAAGCGCGCCGCCTCGTCGACGCGCTCTCCTGGGCCGCGGTGCTGCCGCAAATGCTCGGCATGCTCGGCCTCGTGTTTTCGGATGCGGGCGTCGGCAAAGCCGTCGCGCACGTGACGACCGCGTACATCAGCCTCGACTACCGGTTCATCGCGGTGGCTGTGTACTGCATCGGCATGGCGCTCTTCACGATGGTGATGGGCAACGGCTTCGCCGCTTTCCCGGTGATGACGGGCGGCGTCGGCGTGCCGATTCTCGTCGGCGTGTTTCATGGCAATCCGGCCGTGATGGTGGCGATCGGCATGTTCTCGGGCTACTGCGGCACACTGATGACGCCGATGGCCGCGAACTTCAACATGGTGCCGGCGGCACTGCTCGAACTGCCTGACAAGAACGCGGTGATCAAGGTACAGATTCCGACAGCGCTCACGCTGCTGGTGGTCAATATCTTCCTGCTCAATTTCCTGATGTTCAACTAGGACGCAGCAGTAAAAGACAGTAGAAAATGCAGCATTTCCGATGTGCCATGCGACGTTTCCGCGGCACATCGGTGAAGCATGAGGAACAGGAAAAACCTGCAACGGAAATGGGATGTGTCCGAACGCCGGCCCATGAGACCGGCCATAAGATGCCGGACGATCTCCCGTCCACGCGCGCGGGCGCGCGCGTAGCGCACCGCCGCGGCTCTTCCCGCAGGTCTTCATGGAACATCAATCCCAGCGCCCCGGCGGGCGCACCGCGTCGCCGCCGTCGTCCAGTGTCGCTTCGCTCGTCGACGCCGCGCTGCACGCACATCAGGCCGGTCGGCTCGACACCGCCGACTCCCTCTACCGCGAAATCCTCGCGCTCGATCCAGCAAATGCAAGGGCCTTGCATTACTTCGGCGTACTGCACTATCAACGCGGACAGCACGCGACGGCCGCCACGCTGATGAGCCAGGCGCTCAAGCACGACCGTCACGACGCCGCGTGCTGGAGCAACCGCGGGCTCGCCGCCGCCGCGCTCGGCCGACTGGACGAAGCCACGATCTGCTACGACCAGGCGCTGCAGCTGCAGCCCGATTTCGCCGACGCGCGCAACAATTTCGGCGTGGCCTTGCAGGCCCAAGGCGCACTGGATGACGCGATCGAGCAGTACAGGCTCGCCATCGCGTCGAATCCCGCACTCGTCGATGCGCATCTGAACCTCGGCACGGCGCTCGGCAAGCTCGGCCGTTTCGCGGAAGCGCTCGCGTGTTACCGCGACGCGCTGCGGCTCGATCCGATATCGGCGGAAGCGCACTTCAACGCGGGCAATGCGCACAACGCGCAGGGCGAGCACGAGGCGGCGGTCGCCAGTTTCGAGCGCGCGCTCGCGCTGCGGCCGGATTACGCCGAGGCGCACGTCAACCTGGGCAGTGCGATCGGCAAGCGCGGCGACTATGCCGGGGCCGAGGCGCATTACCGGCGCGCCGTTGCGCTCAAGGCTAATCCGACGAACCTGGTGTGCCTCGGCGGTTCGCTCGGCGCGCAGGGGCGCCTCGACGAAGAAGAGAAGTTCTATCGCGAGGCGCTGGCGCAAGACCCCGGTTACGCGGACGCGCATCAGAACCTCGCGTGGCTGCTGCTCAAGCGCGGCGACTATACAGAAGGATGGGCCGAGTTTGCGCTGCGCTGGCGCAAGAGCGACTACGACGCATTGGCCGTCGCGGGCGTGGCCGAATGGCGCGGCGAGCCGCTCGACGGGCGGCGCCTGCTGATCGTCGGCGAGCAGGGTTTCGGCGATCACTTCCAGTTTCTGCGCTACGCGCGCGTGTTGCACGAACGCGGCGCGCGAGTGGATGTGTGCGTGCGCGAGCCTTTGCTGCGGCTCGTCCAACGCATGCCGGGCGTGCATCGCGCGTTCGCCGGCAAACCGGACGCGCCATACGACTTCTGGGTCCCGATGATGAGCGTGCCGTCCTGCGTCGGCACCGAACTGGCCACGATTCCGGCTGAGCTGCCCTACCTGTTCGCGGACGAGACAAAGATCGAAGCGTGGCGCAGCAAACTCGCCGCGAGCAGCGGCGCAAACCGCAAGGTCGGCCTGGTGTGGGCGGGCAGTCCGACATTCGGCAACGACCGCTACCGGTCGATGGCGCTCGCCGATCTGCACCCGCTTGCGGATGTCGCCAACGTGAGCTGGTATCCGCTGCAACAAGGCCCGGCGCACGCGCAGCTGGCCGGCGCACCGCAAGCGTTGCGCGGGCACGATTTCACCGGCGAACTGGGCGACTTCGAGGACACCGCCGCGCTCATCATGAACCTCGACCTGGTGATTGCCGTCGACACCGCCGTCGCGCATCTCGCGGGCGCGCTCGGCAAGCCGGTGTGGCTGCTGCTGCCGGCCAATTCCGACTGGCGCTGGCTGCAAGCGCGCAGCGACTCGCCGTGGTATCCGGGAATGCGGCTTTTCAGGCAGCAGGTGTTGGGGGAATGGGCGGGCGTGGTGGGAGACGTGCTACACGCTCTCCAAACGGAGGAGCGGGAATGAAAACACCCCGCTTCAAAGCTTGATGTACCGCACGGCCGGCTGTCGCGTCGCAGTAATGTGCTACATTTGTTGCACATTCACGGCTCGGCAGCGAGCGGAGAAGAGACCATGGCCGTTACATCGAAAATTCGCAGGCAGGGCGGAGCACTTGTCATGACGATCCCGCCAGCGCTTCTCAAGTTGCTGCACGTAGACGCCGGAGATCACATGTCCTTGGAGGTCCAGGACGGACAGTTGATCGCCCGGCCCGCGTCGTCGGCGACAAAACGCTATACGCTCGCCGAACTGCTGGAGGGCTCTGAAAGTATCGCGGAGTTGACCGCAGAGACCGCCTGGGCACGAGACGGCGGCCCTATGGGAAGCGAGCTGACATGATGGTCGAGCGGAATACGCCACGGCGCGGCGACGTCTACTGGATCCACCCGAACCCCGTAGCGGGCAAGGAGATGAAGGACCGGCACCGCTTCGTCGTGATCACGCCCGCCGAGATCAATGCGCTGGGTGTATGTATGACGGTGCCTATCACCACCGGCGGCAACTTCATCCGTCACGCCGGCCTTGCCGTCCACATTTCCGGACACGATACGACCGGCATAGCGGTATGCAATCAGGTTCGCACTTTCGACATCAATGCTCGCGTAGAGCACGGTTCTGCTCGCTACGTAGAGACGCTCGACAAGCAAACAGCCGACGAGATCGTTGCGCGAGTAGTCAGCGCAATCGACCCCGCGCCGTGACTCGGCATTTCACACCCGCTATCAACCCGCCTCCACGACAAACCCATGCTGCCGCAGCAACTGCAGCACACCTTTGCGTCCGCCCAGATGCAACGCGCCGATTGCCACGAACACCGGCTTATTCGGCGCGGCGATCAGCAGCATGCGCGAGACGAAGCGCCGGTTGCGCGCGTAGACGATTCTGTCGTCGATCGAATCCGATACGCGCTTGTCACGCGCGAGTTTCTCCGTTTTCGCGGCTTCCCACGCGGCGATTGCGTCGGCGTCGCCAACCCGCCATAGGCGATGCAAGGTGCGCACGTCCTCGACATTTTGCGCGGGCGTCTGCACCAGATCCTGCGCGAGCATCTCGCGTTGCTGCGCGAGCGAGAGGCCGGTGAACGCGCGCATCTGCTGCGGCAGCGTCTCCAGTCCGACAATCTTGCCGCGCGTGCGCAAATAAACGTTCTGCAATTGCGCCTCGGTGCCGTATTCGGTCTGCAAACCGGCGCTGAGCGAATCGTAGGTTTCCACCAGCAGCGAGGCGAGCCACGGCCGCGTCTTCTTGATCTCATCCAGCGCGGCGGGATTGCCGCGCAGACGGAACGCGAGCTTGCGCCACAGCGGCTCGGGCAGCAAGCCAGGCAGGCAGTCGCGGCGGCATACGCCGTATTTCGAGACGTCGTCTTGCGAGACCAGCAGCTCGTCCGGCGAGAGTTCCAGCGCCAGTGTCGGCGACGCCGCCAGCGCGCCCATGATCGGAGGACGGAACGGCTGAGCCGCCGGGTAATCGGCGGGATCGCCGACGTGCAGCGTGCCGAGCACGTAGAGCGTGGTGGTGCCGCGCGTCGCGACATAGAACGGCATGTGCGCCGGTTGCAGCCGCACAGGACCGCTCGCGGTCGTGCCGGGTGTGGCGGGCGGCGGATTGAAGCCGGGCAGCGCGGCGCGCGGCGGCGCCGGCGTCTGCGGCACCGGAACGCTCGGGTGCGCGCCTTTGGCGCTTGCCTCGGTGGATACGGCGGGCGTATTGGCCGCGGCACCAGCGGCATACGCGGCGCCGGGCAGTCCGACATAAAAACAAAAAACGCCGACAAGCGCGGCACCCGTCAGTGCACGCGCCCGCAAGCGTCGCGTGAAGGCGGCGTGGCGGCCGCCATCACGCGAGCGGCGCGCAAGACGACGCGCCGCCAGCGCATCAGGCATCCACGTCCCCCACCTCCTCGGCACGGTGACACGACACCAGACGGCCATCCACTTCACGCAGCTTCGGTTCCTCGCTGCGGCAGCGGTCGATCACATACGGGCAGCGCTGATGAAACGTGCAGCCCGACGGCGGATTCAGCGGTGACGGCATTTCACCCTGCAGCTTGATTTTGATGGTGCGATCCGCCTCGAAGATCGACGGCGTCGCCGACATCAACGCACGCGTGTACGGATGACGCGGCTTCGAGAAAATCCGCTTCTTGTCACCGAGTTCGGCCACGCCGCCGAAGTACATCACCATCACGTCGTCGGCAATATGCTCGACGACTGACAGATTGTGCGAAATGAACACGTAGCTGGTCTTGAACTGCTGCTGCAGATCCATGAACAGATTCAGAATTTGCGCCTGGATCGACACGTCGAGCGCCGACACCGGTTCGTCGGCCACGACGATCTGCGGATCGAGAATCATCGCGCGCGCAATCGCCACACGCTGACGCTGGCCGCCCGAGAACATATGCGGATAGCGCTTCGCGTGTTCGGGACGCAGGCCGACGGTGCGCATCATCTGGGCAATGCGCTCGGCGCGTTCCGTCGCGCTCAGCTGCGTGTTGATCGCGAGCGGCTCGCCGAGCGTCTGCTCGACCGTCTTGCGCGGATTGAGCGACGCGAACGGATTCTGGAACACCATCTGCACGCGCCGCCGCAGCGCGGCAATCTTCGCGTGATCGGCGCCGGCGACGTCTTCACCGTTGATCAGCAAGCGGCCCGCACTGGGCGACTCGATCATGGTGAGCTGGCGCGCCAGCGTCGATTTGCCGCAGCCGGACTCGCCGACCACCGCGAGCGTCTTGCCGCGCTCGAGTGCGAACGACACGCCGTTCAGCGCTTTCACCGTGCCCGTTGCGAACATGCCGCGCTTGACGGTGTAGTAACGTGCGAGCTTGTCGGCGACCAGCACGTGATCGCCCGCATGGTCCGACTGGCGCCGCGTTTCGGGTACTGCATTCATCGTGCGCCTCCATGGGTATGAACGTTCGCGTCGCCGGCGAGGTTCAGGGGTTTGATGCAACGCACGCGCGCCACGTCGGCGTGGCCTGGCATGGGCGCGAGCGCGGGGCGTCCCTTGTTGCAGTCGTCGACCATGTACTTGCAGCGCGGCGCGAAGAGGCAACCCTTCGGACGATCGTCGCGGCCCGGCACCATGCCCGGCAACGCGGCGAGCCGCACGGCGCCCACGTTGTGCTCGGGAATCGCCGCGAGCAGCGCTTCCGTGTACGGATGATGTGGCGCGGCGAAGATATCCGGCACCTTGTTGGTCTCGATCACTTCGCCAGCGTACATGACCGCGACGCGCTGCGCGACCTCGGACACCACCGCGAGGTCGTGCGAGATCAACACGAGCGCCATGCCGCGCTCCTTCTGCAGGCGCATCAGCAGCTCCATGATCTGCGCCTGGATGGTCACGTCAAGCGCGGTGGTCGGCTCGTCGGCGATCAGCAGCTTCGGGTTGCAGGCAATCGCCATCGCGATCATCACGCGCTGGTTCATGCCGCCCGACATCTGATGCGGAAACGCGCCAATGCGATTCTTCGCGTCCGGAATGCCGACCTGGTCGAGCAGTTCGAGCGCGCGTTTGTCGAGCGCGCTGCCGCGCAAGCCTTCGTGCAGCTTCAGCACTTCCTTGATCTGATAGCCGACGGTGTAGCTCGGGTTCAGGCTGGTCAGCGCGTCCTGGAACACCATCGCGATCTCTTTGCCGATGATCTTGCGGCGTTCCTTCGCCGATGCCTTCAGCAGATCGCGTCCGTTGAAGGTGATTTCGTCCGCCGTGACCTTGCCCGGCGCGTCGATCAGACCCATCAGCGCCATCATCGTCACGCTCTTGCCCGAGCCCGATTCGCCGACGACGCCCAGCACTTCGCCCGGCGCGACGTCGAGGTTGATACGGTCGACGGCCGGCAAGCCGTTGAAGTTCACCGCGAGATTGCGGATGGTCAGTAGGTTGTTGCTCATTTATGCCATCCGTTTGAGTTTCGGATCGAGTGCGTCGCGCAGCCCGTCGCCGAGCAGGTTGATGGCGAGCACCGAGATCAGGATGGACAAGCCAGGCATGGTGACGATCCACCACGCACTGTCGATATAGTCGCGCGCCGAGGCGAGCATCGCGCCCCACTCCGCCGACGGCGGCTGCACGCCGAGGCCGAGAAAGCCGAGCGCGGCCGCGTCCAGAATCGCCGACGAAAAGCCGAGCGTGGCCTGCACGATCAGCGGCGCCGTGCAGTTGGGCAGCACTTGCGAGAACATCAGGCGCAGCGTGCCGGCACCCGCTACGCGCGAAGCCGTCACGTATTCCTTCTGCAGCTCGCCTTGTGCCGACGCGCGCGTCAAACGCACGTAGCCCGGCAGCGCGACGATCGCAATCGCCAGCATCGTATTGACGAGGCCCGGACCGATGATGGCCACGACCGCCACCGCGAGCAGCAGCGAGGGCAGCGCGAGCAGCACGTCCATGATGCGCATGATCGGCGTGTCGGCCCACTTGTCGAAGAACGCGGCGATCAGCCCGAGCACGATGCCCGGAATCAGCGCGAGCACGACGGAGATGAAGCCGATCCAGAACGACAGCCGCGCGCCGTACATCAGGCGCGAGAGGATGTCGCGGCCCGCTTCGTCGGTGCCGAGAATGAACTTCCAGTTGCCGCCTTCGAGCCAGGCGGGCGGAATCTTCACGAAGTCGCGGTATTGCTCGATCGGGCTATGCGGCGCGATGAGCGGCGCGAATATCGCCACGACGATCAACAGCAGCACGACGATGCCGGCGCCGACCGCGCCGCGATTGCGCGAAAAATTGGCCCAGAACTCGCGGGCCGCGATGGCGCGGCCGCTCGGCGGAGTCACCGACTGGGGAACGGTGTTTTGAATGTCTGCCATGTCCAGTTACCTCGTATGGCGGATGCGCGGGTTGAGCACGCCGTACAACAGATCGACGACGAGGTTCACGAAGATCACGAGCGTGGCGATCATCAGAATGCCGCCTTGCACGACCGGATAGTCGCGGCGGCCGATTGCGTCGATGAGCCACTTGCCGATGCCTGGCCACGAAAACAGCGTCTCAGTCAGCACCGCGCCGGCCAGCAGCGTGCCGACCTGCAGGCCGATCACGGTCACGACCGGAATCAGCGCATTGCGCAATGCATGCACGACGATCACCCGCGCCGGCGACAAACCCTTCGCGCGCGCGGTGCGGATGTAGTCCTCACGCAGCACTTCGAGCATCGACGAACGCGTCATGCGCGCGACGACGGCGAGCGGAATGGTGCCGAGCACGATGGCCGGCAGGATCAAATGGCTCAATGCGGACTTGAATGCGCCTTCGTCGGTGGACATCATCGCGTCGATCAGCATGAAGCCGGTCACGTGCGGAATGTCGTATTCGACGGCGATGCGGCCCGACACCGGCGTCCAGCCGAGCTTGACCGAAAACACCATGATGAGGATCAAGCCCCACCAGAAGATCGGCATCGAATAACCGGTGAGCGCCGTGCCCATCACGCCGTGATCCACCGCCGTGCCGCGCCTGAGCGCCGCGAACACGCCCGCCGGCAGGCCGACGATCAGCGCAAAGAGCATCGCGCAGATCGACAGCTCGACGGTGGCGGGGAAGCGGGCGAGGAATTCGCCCATGACGCTGGTGTTGGTGATGATCGAGGTGCCGAGGTCGCCATGCAGCGCGCGGCCAATGTAATGGACGTACTGCATCGGCAGAGCTTCGTCGAGTCCGAGCCGGTGCATTGCCGCGGCATGCATGGCCGGATCGACGCCGCGCTCGCCCATCATCACTTCGATGGGATCGCCCGGTATCAGGTGAATCAGCGCGAATGCAAGGATCGTGATGCCGATGAAGGTCGGTATCACCATGCCGATGCGGCGCAAAACAAAGCGGAACATGGTTCGTCCCTATGGTCTTGATGAAGAAAAAACGCAACCGGCGACGAGGGCTCGTGACCCCGGTCGCCGGACCATTTCGACCAGTTTTCTAACCGTGCGAAAAGCGTACTGCGCGAATTTTACGACTTGCCCGACACGTGGCCGGGTGCCTTACTTGACGCTGACGCCGTCGAAGCGGGCATAGCCGAGCGGCTCGATGCGCATGTCGACCACCTTCTTGCTGACAGGCTGATAGACGGTCGAGTGAGCGATCGGCGAGAACGGCAGTTGCTGCGCGAAAATCTGCTGCGCCTGCATGTAGGCCGTGGTGCGCGCGCCCTGATCGGACGTGGAGCGGCCCTTCTGGATCAGGTCGTCGAACGGCTTGTAGCACCACTTCGAGAAGTTGTTGCCGTTCACCGCTTCGCAGCCGAGCAGCGTGCCGAGCCAGTTGTCCGGATCGCCATTGTCGCCCGTCCAGCCGATCAGCATCGTGTCGTCCTCACCAGCGTGGGCGCGCTTGATGTACTCACCCCACTCGTACGTGACGATCTTCGCCTTCACGCCGATCTTGGCCCAGTCGGCCTGGATCATTTCCGCCATCAGGCGGGCGTTCGGGTTGTACGCGCGCTGCACCGGCATGGCCCACAGCGTGATGTCGAAGCCGTTTGGATAGCCGGCCTTCGCGAGCAGCGACTTGGCCTTTTCCGGATCGTACGAGGCGGCCTTCAGGTTCTTGTCATAGGACCATTGGGTCGGCGGCATCGGGTTCGTGGCGGCCTGGCCGGCGCCCTGATACACCGATTCGATGATCGCCTTCTTGTTGATCGCCATGTCGAGCGCCTGACGCACTTCGACCTTGTCGACCGGCTTGTGCGACACGTTGTACGCCAGATAGCCGAGGTTGAAGCCCGGTTGCGACGGCATCGCAATGTTGGCTTCCGACTTCAGCGGCGCGATGTCGGCCGGACGCGGATAGCTCATCACCTGGCATTCGTCGCGCTTGATCTTCTGCACGCGCACGCCGGCGTCCGGCGTGATCGAGAAGATCAGCTTCGAGATCTTGACGGTGTTCGGCTTCCAGTAATCAGGATTGCCGTCGAAGCGGATGGTCGCGTCTTTCGTATAGCTGCGGAAGATGAACGGCCCCGTGCCGACCGGGAACTGGTTGATGTCGGCGGCCTTGCCGGCCTTCAGCAGTTGGTCGCCGTATTCCGCGGACAGGATCGACGCGTATTCCATCGCCATGTTCTGGATGAACGGCGCGTTGACTTCCTTCAGCGTGAATTTGACCGTGTACGGATCGACTTTTTCGACCTTCGTGATCAGCTTGTCGAGGCCCATGTCCGTGAAGTACGGAAACTGCACGGGGTAAGCCTTGCGGAACGGCTGATTGGTGTCGAGCATGCGCTCGAACGTGAACACGACGTCGTCCGCGTTGAATTCGCGCGTCGGCTTGAAGAACGACGTGGTCTGGAACTTCACGCCGTGACGCAGATGGAACGTGTAGGTCTTGCCGTCGGCAGAGACATCCCACTTTTCGGCGAGGCCCGGCTCGACCTTGGTGCCGCCGCGCTCGAATTCGACCAGACGGTTATAAACCGTGAACGTGTTGGCCGTGAAATCGGTGCCCGTGGTGTATTGGGCCGGATCGAAACCCGCGGGGCTGCCTTCTGAGCAGTAGACGAGGGTCTTGTTCGGAATCTCAGCACGGGCGACGCTCGCGCCCAGCATCGATGCCGCTGCAGCAGCGACGAGCGTCGTAACACGCGCGGCGCGCAACAGATTGTTTTGCTTCATGTTTCCTCCAGGTTCGGGGCCGGCTGTCGCCAGCGTAGCGCGATATTACTGAGCTTTCCCCGGTGTCACAAGCAGAGGAAATTATCCGCGACGCCGCATCCGGCGCGCCTCCGCGGTTATTTAGAGGGCTCTTTCGAATGACTTTCAGGGTCGGGCAGTTGGGGGAGAGGGGGGAGTTGGCAGGACGCGCCGGTTGTGAACCCGGCAAGAAGACGGTTGAGGGAACAGCCGCCAGACTCGCCGCACATGTGCCGCACGGCGAGTCTGGCGAGAACCGACAAAAGGCATGACAGCCAGCGCTTCGGCCGGTCAGCCCTTCAACCGCTCACAAATCGCTCTCGTCGCCGCCGCGCCATTAAGCGTGTAGAAGTGCAGACCGGGCACCTTCGCGTCGATCAGACGAGCGCACAAATCCGTGACCACATCCAGCCCGAAGGCGCGGATCGACTCGCGGTCGTCGCCGAAACTCTCCAGCCGGCGCGCGATCCAGCGCGGCACTTCGGCGCCGCACATCTCCGAAAAGCGCATGAGTTGAGAGAAGTTCGTGATCGGCATGATGCCCGGCACGATCGGCACGTCGACGCCGAGCTTGCGTGCCTCGTCGACGAAACGGAAGTAGGCGTCCGCATTGAAGAAGTACTGCGTGATCGCGGAGTTGGCGCCCGCCTTCACCTTGCGGGCGAAGTTTTCCAGATCGTGACGCGGCGAGCGCGACTGCGGGTGGTATTCCGGATAGCCGGCCACCTCGATCCAGAACCAGTCGCCAAACTCGGCGCGGATAAAGCTCACCAGCTCCGACGCATAGCGCAGCTCGCCGACTTCGCCCATGCCGGACGGCAGGTCGCCGCGCAGCGCGACGATATGGCGGATGCCGTGCGCGCGGTACTGGTTGAGAATCGCGCGCAAGCTCTCCTTGGACGAGCCGATGCACGACAGGTGCGGCGCGGCCTCAAGCCCTTCCTTCGCCATTTCGACGACGGTATCGAGCGTGCCCTGTTGCGTCGAGCCGCCAGCGCCGAACGTGACGGACACGAATTTGGGCTTGAGCAGCGCGAGCTGCGCGCGCGTGGCCCGCAGCTTGTCGACGCCTTCCTGCGTCTTCGGCGGGAAGAATTCGAATGAAAGTTCGATCGGGTTCATGATTCAGTATGTCAACCGAGACTGCGGTTGCCGAAAATGAGCGCGGACAGCAGCCATGAAACGATGCTGTACAGGATCGAGCCGAAGAACGCCGACCAGAACCCCGACACCTCGAAACCCTTCAGCAGCGACGCGCACAGCCAGAAGCACAGCGCGTTGACCACCAGAATGAAGAGCCCGAGCGTCAGAATCGTGACGGGCAGCGTCAGCAGAATCAGCACCGGCCGCAGGATCGTATTGATCAGGCCGAGCACGACCGCGACGATCAGCGCCGTCCCGAAGCTGCGGATGTGAATCGACGGAACGAGGTAGGTGATGATCAGGAGCGCCAGCGCATTGATCAGCCAGGTCAGCAGCACGGTCATGTCAAGCTCCTTGCAGGCAGAATGTCCGTTAGACAATGGGAAGCGGACATGGCGAAGAAAGCGGCGCCTGCGCGCCGCCACGTCGTCATGCCGTCATGCTTGCCGGCCGCCCGCGCGCTTGCGCGCAAGCGGGCGTGCCGCAACGCATGGGCTTAGTAGCGGTAGTGATTCGGCTTGAACGGACCGTTCTTTTCGACGCCGATGTAGCTCGCCTGCGCGTCCGACAATTCGGTCAGCTGTGCACCGATGCGCGCCAGATGCAGGCGCGCGACCTTCTCGTCCAGATGCTTCGGCAGCACGTACACGCGGTTCTCGTACTTGTCGCCTTGCGTAAACAGTTCGATCTGCGCGAGCGTCTGGTTCGTGAACGAGTTCGACATCACGAACGACGGGTGGCCCGTCGCGCAGCCGAGGTTCACAAGGCGGCCTTCGGCCAGCAGGATCACGCGCTTGCCGTCCGGGAAAATGATGTGGTCGACTTGCGGCTTGATGTTTTCCCACTGGTACTGGCGCGTCGACGCCACGTCGATTTCCGAATCGAAGTGACCGATGTTGCAGACAATCGCGTTGTGGCGCATTGCCTTCATGTGATCGTGGTCGATCACGTGGTAGTTGCCGGTGGCCGTCACGAAGATGTCGGCCTTGTCGGCCGCATATTCCATCGTCACCACGCGGTAGCCTTCCATGGCCGCCTGCAGCGCGCAGATCGGGTCGATTTCCGTGACCCACACGGTCGCGCCCAGACCGCGCAGCGATTGCGCGCAGCCCTTGCCCACGTCGCCGTAACCGGCCACCACCGCGATCTTGCCCGCGATCATCACGTCGGTCGCGCGCTTGATGCCGTCCACGAGCGACTCGCGGCAGCCATACAGGTTGTCGAACTTCGACTTGGTGACCGAGTCGTTCACGTTGATCGCCGGGAACGGCAGGCGCCCTTCCTTTTCCATCTGATACAGGCGATGCACGCCGGTCGTGGTTTCTTCCGTCACGCCCTTGATGTGCGAAAGGCGCGTGGAATACCACGTCGGGTCGGCGTCGAGATGACGCTCGATCGACTTGTACAGCGCGACTTCTTCCTCATTGGTCGGCTTGGCGATGACCGAGCGGTCCTTTTCCGCCTTCGAGCCCAGAATGAGCAGGAGCGTCGCGTCGCCGCCATCGTCGAGAATCATGTTGGCGAATTCACCGTTCGGCCATTCGAAGATGCGGTGCGAGAACTCCCAGTATTCGTCGAGCGACTCGCCCTTGAACGCGAACACCGGCGTGCCGGCCTTGGCGATGGCCGCGGCCGCGTGGTCCTGCGTCGAGAAGATGTTGCACGAAGCCCAGCGCACGTCCGCGCCGAGCGCGGTCAGCGTCTCGATCAGCACGCCGGTCTGGATGGTCATGTGCAGCGAACCGGCGATGCGCGCGCCTTTCAACGGCTGCTGCGCCTTGTATTCGTCGCGCGTTTGCATGAGACCGGGCATTTCGGTCTCGGCAATGGTGAGTTCCTTGCGGCCCCAGTCGGCAAGCGACATGTCGGCAACGAGGTAGTCCTGGGAATTTTGGGAATCGATAACTGCGGCGTTCATCACGCCCTCCTTTCTAAGTAGTGACTAGAAATTTGACGTGAGCGCGGTTCGATGCGGTGGCTGGGACAGCGCGATTGCGCATCCGGGTCCTCCGATTGAAGCCTTCGAGCCTGGCGGGCGGCCGGCGAATATGCGGAATTCGCGGTACCCGTCGCAACGCTCCTCGAAGACGAACGGCGATTGTAGCAAATCGGGATGACTGTGGGGCGCGGGGATTGGGCGGCGCGGAGGCTTGGGATTAGCGCGGTGGGGGCCGTTGGGGCTGTTTCGCCCGCAGCCTCCGGCGCGCGGTGCGGCGCGGCGCGGCGGGTGCTACGGCGCTGCTTTTACATCGCGCTTAGCTCATCAGCGCGTCACGGCTGGGCGTGTTGAGTTTGCCGCTTCTGCCTCGGCCAGCCACGCGTGGCGCAATTGGCCGATGCCCGCTCGCGCCGACTCCACAAACCGCTGCGAGAAGCGAAAAGCGTCGGCGACATCGGTGGGATCGGGCGTTTGCCAGCCGAACGCGATGCGAAAGTAGCGCTCAGCGTGTATGCCGGCGTGGTAATGCATGCGCACGCGCCTCGCGTCGTGCAGACGCGGATTGCCGAAAACTTCGCGCAACGCCCACGAAAATGCGCCATCTTCTCCGCCGATGCGTCGAAAGGCGTCGTCCATTGGAAAGCCGCCGAGCGCGGTGTAAGCCGCCCGTCGCACGACGAGACTGCTCGGCACCGTGTTGCTCAGCGTCGCCGCATGCCGCGCGAAGTCAGGGTGCGCGGTGATGTCGGCCGGGAAGCCGGCATAGTCGACGTCGAGCCGCACCGACATTTGCGCCGGGTTCCGCGCGAGGAATGCGCTCGCCGCCGCCAATGCGCCGGGCAGGTATTCGTCGTCGGCGTCGAGAAAGGCGAGCACATCGTGCGATGCATGCAGCGCGCCCCAGTTGCGCGCGCGCGCCGCGCCGCCGTTGCACGGCATACGCAGCAACTGGACGCGCGGGTCGGAGCGGGCGCTTTCAAGCACGAGCTCCGCGGACGAATCGCCCGAGCCGTCGTCCACCACGATGATCTGCGCCGCCTCGGGCTGGCAGCGGCAGCTATCCAGCGCGCGAACGAGTGTTGACGCGGCGTTGTAACAGGGAATCACGATGCAGATGCCGGAAAGAGGCGTCATAAGACAGTGCGGACGAGCAAAGCGCCGATGGTAGCGCCCGCCGCGAAGCGCTCGTCTTGATAAAGCGCGGCACGTGGACCTGTGTCGACAGGCCGGCGCCCCGCCCTCGCCGCCATAAATCGCATGACTTACAATCGTCCGATTCATTCCAATCTGGAATCCGGAGCCGACTGTGGAACTGCGTGCGCTGCGCTATTTCGTCGAAGTCGTTCGTCAGCAGAGCTTCACCGTCGCCGCCGAGCAGATGTTCGTCACCCAACCCACCATCAGCAAGATGGTGAAGTCGCTCGAAGACGAGATCGGCTCGCCGCTGCTCCTGCGCGACGGGCGGCAGATGGTGCTCACCGACGCGGGCCGCATCGTCTATCAGCGCGGCCAGGAGGTGCTCGCCGCGCACGCGCAGTTGCAAGCCGAGCTGAACGACCTTGACGCGCTCGGCCGGGGCGAACTGACTATCGGTATTCCGCCGATGGGCGGCTCGCTCTTCACGCCGGCCATCGCCACATTCCGGCAGCGCTATCCGAAAATCGAGCTGAAGCTGTTCGAACAGGGCTCCCGAGCCATCGAAACGGCGCTCATCAATGGCGAACTCGAGCTCGGTGGAGTGCTGCAACCGGTGGATCCGCACAATATCGACGTGCTGCCGATCACGCGCCAGCTGCTGTGGCTCGTCGCGCGCACCGGCTCGCGTTGGGACGACTTGCGCGAGGTGCCGCTCGCGCAGCTTGCGGACGAGCCGTTCGTGTTCTACGGCGAAAGCCTCGCGCTCAACGACGTCGTGCTGAGCGCCTGCCGGGCTGCGGGCTTTGCGCCGACTATTGTCGGACGCAGCGGGCATTGGGACTTCATGGCGGCGCTCGTGCTCGCCGGGGTCGGCATTGCGCTGTTGCCCGCGCCCTACTGCCGGCGGCTCGATGCCGCGCAGTTCACATGCCGGCCGGTGGTCGAACCGGAGATTCCGTGGGAAATGGCGATCGGCTGGCGCCGCGACGGTTATCTGTCGCATGCCGCGCGCGCCTGGCTGGAGGTCGCTCGCGAGACGCTGCCCGGCCGCGCCGGCGACGATCTGATGCTCGGCCTGACCGGCATCGCCGCGCCGCTCCGGGTGCCGCGGCAGGAATGAGGCGCTGCCCGTCTCTCATGCCGCACTGGCAGTGGCCGCCGCCGCACCAGGCCATTCCACCGCTTGCGGCTCGCGCCGGCTTGCCGCGATCAGATCGGCCGCGCGTTCCCCGATCATGACAGTCGGCGAATTCGTATTGCCGCCGATCAGCGTCGGCATCACCGACGCATCCACAATCCGCAGCCCCGCGACACCGCGCACCCGCAATTGCGGATCCACCACCGACCGCGCGTCGCCGCCCATCCTGCAAGTGGCGACCGGGTGATAGATCGTGTCCGCGTGCCCGGCAATGGTCTGGCGCAGTTGTTCGTCGGTCTGCCCCGGCCGCGTGTACAACTCGCGCCCGCCGCACAGCGCAAGCGACGGCGCGTCGAGAATCCGCCGCGCCATCTGCACGCCTTCCACCAGCAGATCGAGATCGCGCGCATCACTGAAAAAACGCGGATCGATCACGGGCGCCTCGCGCGCGTCCGCGCTCGCGAGCGTCACGGTGCCGCGGCTGAACGGCCGCAGCACGCACACATGCAGCGAATAACCATGGCCCCAATGCATGTGACGGTTATGGTCGTCGACGAGCGCTGCGCAAAAATGCAACTGCAGATCGGGGCGCGCGAGCGTCGGTTTGCTCTTCAGAAAGCCGCCGGCCTCCGCGACATTGCTCGACAGCATGCCGCGGCCATGGCGCATGAACGTGATGAACTGCGGCACCATCCGCGCGATGCCGCGCACCGAAAAGCCCGTCGGCTCGATCGACGACACGCGCTTGTTGATCGTGAAATCGACGTGGTCGATCAGGTTCCGGCCGACGTCCGGCGCATCGTGCAGCACCTCGATGCCGTGCGCCTGCAGGTGCGCGGCCGGCCCGATGCCGGAGCACATCAGCAGTTGCGGCGAATTGAAGGCGCCTGCCGCGAGCACGACTTCGGCGCGCGCCGTCAGCGTCTCGCGACGGCCGCCGCGCACCACGTCCACGCCGCACGCGCGCTTGTCCCTGAAAAGCACGCGCAACACCGTAGCGTCCGCGATGGTGTGCAGATTGGCGCGCTCACAGTCGTAGATATAGGCGCGCGCGACGCTGCAGCGCCGGCCGTGGCGCTGCGTCACCTGATAAAAGCCGATGCCTTCCTGATCCGCGCCGTTGAAGTCGTCGTTCGGTTTGTAGCCGGCTTCCATCGCGGCCTGCACAAAACGCTTCGAAAACGGGTTCCGGTAGCGTAAGTCCGACACGGTCAGCGGCCCGCTGTCGCCGTGCCACGCGTCAGCGCCGCGCTCGTTGCCCTCGGCGCGGCGGAAATACGGCAGGACCTCCTGCCAGGACCAGCCCTCGCAGCCCAGTTGCGCCCACTCGTCGTAATCCAGCGGATGACCGCGCGTATAGATCATCGCGTTGATCGCACTCGATCCGCCGAAGCCGCGCCCGCGCGGCTGATAGCCACGCCGCCCGGCGAGGCCCGGCTGCGGCGTCGTCAGATAGCCATAATTCGTCCTGAGCTTGTTCGGCACCACCGCCGCCACGCCCACCGGCATATTGACCAGCAGGTTGCGGTTCGTGTGCGGGCCGGCTTCGATCAGCGCAATCGCCGCGTCGGGACAGCTGTCCGCGAGACGGCTCGCGAGCGCGCAGCCGCCCGAGCCGGCACCTACGATGATGTAGTCGTATTCCATCGCTCCTCCTGATGGGCCGCGTTGTCGGCGGGCCCTGTCTCGTGCACACTTGTCTACGTGTGTTGTCCACGCATTGTAGGGAGCGTTCGCAGGCCGCGGCGGCCCGACGTCAGAGCGATTACTCTAAACGTAAGCGCTCCCGCGCCCCTATGATGAAAGACCCGCGCGCGCCCGCCGGACGGCCGCTCGCCGGCATTCAAACAGCGGCCGCGCGGCGCGCGCCTTCTAGCCGTGGCGCACACGCGGCGATCAAACAGCGCCGCGCGAATTCGTGCCGACGAGCCGGGATGAAGGGTTAACGAAGAGCGCAGGAAGGACCCGGAAAAGCGCCCGCACACGCAGGCAGGGCGCGAAAAGGAGCCTACGCCGCGCGCCGAAAACGCGCCGGCGAGCGTGCCGCGAACACGCGGCGAAGGGAGACAGCAGATGCAACGCCATAGCTTCGGCCAGACTCACGAGGTCACCAATCAGGTGCCGCCGCTCGCGGATTACAACCTTTTTTCCACCGATGCCGCGTTGTCCGCCGCCGTGGAGCGCGAAGGCGCCGCATGGCACCGCGACGCGCTGCTGCGCCACGGCGCCGCGCTCACCCCACCCGAGACTCTCGCGCTCGCCGAGTTGGCCAATCGTCACACGCCCGAACTCGTCACTCACAGCCCGCGCGGCGAAAGGATCGACGCGCTCGAATTTCATCCCGCGTGGCATACGTTGCTTGCGCTGCTGCGCCGCGAGGGGCTGCATGCGCTGCCGTTCTCCGATCCGCGGCCCGGCGCGATGGCCGCGCGCTGCGCCGGCTACTTCCTGCATGCGCAGATCGAATCCGGCTCGCTGTGCCCGTTGACCATGACCTTCGCGAGCATTCCGGTGTTGCAGCGCGAGCCGCAGCTCTTCGACACGTTGCGCGACAAGCTGTACGCGCGCGAGCACGATCCGCGCGACCTGCCGCTTGCGCACAAGACTTCCGCGATGATCGGCATGGGCATGACCGAGAAACAGGGCGGCTCCGATGTGCGCAGCAATCAGACGCAGGCGCGCGCGATCGCCGCCGGCGGTCGCGGTGGCGCCTATGAGCTGGTCGGCCACAAATGGTTTTTCTCGGCCCCGCAATGCGACGCTCATCTGGTGCTCGCCCGCACGCACGATCACGTCGGCCTGTCGTGCTTCTTCGTGCCGCGCTTCACGCCCGACGGCAGCAAGAACGCCGTGCAGATCCAGCGTCTGAAAGACAAGCTCGGCAACCGCTCGAACGCGAGCAGCGAAGTCGAATTCCTTGACGCGTTCGGCATCATGATCGGCGACGAAGGGCGCGGCGTGCCGACCATCATCGAAATGGCGAACTACACGCGGCTCGATTGCGTGATCGGCAGCGCGGCGCTGATGCGCGCGGCGCTCGTGCAGGCCATTCACCACGCACGCCATCGCAGCGCGTTTGGCCGCAATCTCGTCGACCAACCGTTGATGCGCAATGTGCTCGCCGACCTCGCGCTCGAATCCGAAGCGGCGACCGTGCTGTTCATGCGGCTTGCGCACGCATTCGAGCAATCCGCCGATGCCGCCGCGACGTCCGCTGCAACTTCGTCCGCGGCACTGGCCGAGCGCGCGTGGCGGCGCATCGTCACGCCGGCCGCGAAATACTGGGTGTGCAAACGCACGCTCGAATTCACCGGCGAGGCGATGGAAGTCTGGGGCGGCAACGGTTATGTCGAGACCGGCCCGATGGCGCGCTTCTATCGCGAGGCGCCCGTCAATTCGATCTGGGAAGGCTCGGGCAACGTCATGTGCCTCGACGTGTTGCGCGCGATGGAACGCGAACCCGAAGCCGCGCAGGCGCTCTTCGCCCAATGGCAGGCCGATGCCGCCGCACATCCGGCTCTGCGCGCCGCGCTCGGCAAACTCGCCGCGACGTTGCACGAACCCGCCGAGCATCGCGAGGGCTCGGCGCGGCGCATCGCGCAGCAGATCGTGCTGATCGCGCAGGCCACGCTGCTCGTGAAGCACGCGCCCGCCGCTGTAGCGGACCCGTTCATTGCGACGCGTCTCGCGGAAGGCTGCGGCGAAAGCGGCCGCGTCTACGGCACGCTGCCCGCGACGTTCGATCATGCGGCGATCATCGAGCGGGCTTTTCCGGCTTGAGCGGCGCCAACGTGGCATTGCAAGCGGCAACACCCAACAACATCGATAAGCGCGGCCTGACCGCGCGTCCATCATCAGGGAGTGGTGAACCATGAAGAACGATTTGCCCGAGGTCGCGGCGCTCGCCGCGCTGCTTCGCGATCAGCGGCATGCGTATCTGCGCGCGCCGTATCCGTCGTGGGACACGCGCGCGGCGCACCTGAAAGCGCTGCGCACGGTGCTGCTGGATAACCGCGACGCGCTCGCGGACGCACTGAGCGCCGACTTCGGCAATCGCGCGAAAGAGGAAGTGCTGCTCGCCGAATTCCTGCTGGTGAAGGAGGAAATCGACGCGGCGCTGCGCCACGGCAAACGCTGGATGAAAGCGCAGCGCCGCAGCACCAACAAGTGGCTGCTGCCGGCGCGGGCGAAAGTCGTGCCGCAGCCGCTCGGCGTGGTCGGGATTATCGTGCCGTGGAATTATCCGGTGCTGCTCGCCGCCGGGCCGCTGATCAGCGCGCTCACGGCAGGCAACCGCGCGATCATCAAGATGTCCGAACTGACGCCGCGCACATCCGCGTTGTTCGAGCGGCTGATCGGCGAGACGTTTGCGCGCGACCACGTCGCGGTCGTGAACGGCGACGCCGCGCTCGCCGCCGCGTTTAGCGCGCAGCCGTTCGATCACCTGCTGTTTACCGGATCGACGAAAGTCGGCCACGAAGTGATGCGCGCCGCCGCCGCGAATCTCACGCCCGTCACGCTCGAACTCGGGGGCAAGTCGCCCGCGATCATCGGCGAGCACGCGCGCTTTGACAACGCCGTGGAGAATCTCATGGCCGGCAAGACGCTCAACGCCGGGCAGACCTGCGTCGCGCCCGACTACGTGCTTGTGCCGCGCGGCAAGGAACAGGCCTTTATTGAGCGGGCGCGCGTGCGCATGGCGAAGATGTATCCAGGCATCGCGCGCAATCCCGACTACACGTCGATCATTTCGCCGCGGCACTTCGAGCGCCTTCAGCGTCTCGCGGACGAAGCGCAGGCCGCCGGCGCGCAGCTGCATCCGCTCACCGACAGCGCGCCCGATGCGGCCAGCCGCTGCTTTCCGCCTGTCGCGGTGACGAATGTCCCGCCCGAATGCGCGCTGATGGAGGAGGAAATCTTTGGGCCGCTCCTGCCCATCGTGCCGTACGACACGCTCGACGACGCTATCGCCTGGATCAACGCGCGGCCGCGCCCGCTCGCGCTGTATCTGTATGCGGACGACGCCGCGACCATCGACCGCGTCACGCATGAAACCATCGCCGGGGGCATGGCGATCAACGAAACGCTGATGCATCTCGCCTGCGAGAGCCTGCCGTTCGGCGGAGTGGGCGCGAGCGGCATGGGCGCCTATCACGGCTACGAAGGCTTCGTGACGTTTTCGAAAATGAAGCCGGTGCTGACGCAGTCGCGCCTGAACGCGCGCGGCTGGATCGCGCCGCCGTACGGCAAGCGCGTCAATGCGTTGCTCAAGCTGATGATGCGGTTCTGAGGGGACGCTGGGCCGACGGTGGGATGCCGTGAGGCGGGTTGGGTGATTCGGCGGTCGCATCGTCTGCGGCCCTCGCCGGCAGCGCCTTCACGGACTGCCGGTCAACGCCCGCCCGCGCCTCCATCGACATCCACCGCCACGACGTCGATGACATCGCCGGCCCGTCTCTTCGCACCGCCCGGCGCGGCCTGCGGCTCCTGCTCCGCCCCGCTTTCCAGCCGATGCAGCCACGCCAGCAATTCCGCCACCGCCTGATAGAGCTGCGGCGGAATGCGCGCGTCGAGGTCCACCTGCATCAGCAGCGAAACCATTTCGGGCGCTTCGTGCACGTAGAGGCCGGCTTCCTTCGCGCGCTGCACGATCATCTCGGCGAGCATGCCGTAGCCCTTCGCGATCACGCGCGGCGCGGGATCGCTGCCGTGGGCGTCGTAGACGAGCGCTGCCGCACTGCGGCGATGTTTGCGGCTCATCACATGTCCCAGTCGAAGTCGTCGAGCGGCGCGCGGCGGCCCTTTCCAGCCGCGCCGCCTGGTGCCGTGGCGGACGCACCGGCCGCTGCCGCCGCCGAAGCTGCGGCGCCCCCGCCTGCCGAAGCCGAGCGCGCATACGCCGACGCCGCCGCCTGAGCGGCCGCCGCGCCCGCTGCGGCCGTGCCGGTGGCCGGCGCCCCGCCGCCAATCTCGCGGATCGTCAAACCATGCAACTGGATGCCGGCCGCCGCAAGCCGCTGGCGAAAGCTCTCGCCCTGCATCGCCAGGCGCGCCGCGCCGCCGGGGCTCGCCTGCACGCACGCGACGAGGCGCATGCCGGTCAACGTCAATTCGGCGTCGACGGTGCCGAGCGTCGGCAGCGACAGCGTGAGGCGCGTGCGCCACGGTTGGTCTTCTTCGCTTGCCGTGCCGCCGCCGCTGCGGTCCCACTCGTCGCCTTCCTGTTCGATGGTCCAGTCAAGTTTCGCGCCGGGCCACGCCTCGCCGGTCCAGCGGAACTGGCCGGTGGCGAGCAGATCGAGCTGCTGGCGCACGAGCGGCACCGTCGCGGGATGAACCGCCGCGGCCTGCGCCGTCTGCGACGCGCCGTTGTCGGCCGCCGTCGAAGCCGCGTTGTGCAGCCCCGCATGTGCCGGCTGACCGTTCAGGTCCGACAGCGAACTGGCCAGCACTTCACCGGCGACGAAACGCGCGGCGTGCGCGGTGTCGATCGACGGCATGGCGCGGCCGGCGCCCATGCCGGCATTCGCACTATTCGCGGCGTTTGGATTGCCGCCGTCGGCGGCCGCGCCGGACTGACCGTTCTGCGCGGCGCCCGTGCCCTGTCTGGCCGCGCCGGCGGCAGACGCAGTCGACGCCTCGCCGGCAGTCCCGCTCCAGTTCAGCGGCAATTGCGCGGCTGCGGCTACGAGCTTGTTCTGGGTCTCACCAGCGAGCGTCTCCGGCGAGCGCTGGCCGCTCAGCCATTGCGCGAGATGCGCTTCGTAAAAGAGACCGCTGTCGCCGACGGTCCGCGCAAGCGCGGCCGCCAGCGCCGCCACGGGCACCTGGGCCGCCGCCACATTGGCCGTGGCTGCGGCGGCGGCGGTGTTCGAAGCAGGATTGGACGCAGAATTCGCAGCGGCGGGTGCGTCGAAGAGCGGCAACGCGCCGACTTCGACGTCGAGCGCAGGCGCGGCGGGCCAGATCGGCGTCTGGCCGACAATCGCGGGCGTCGCCTCGCCGCCCGAGCGCACGATCGCGTTCAACGTGAGCGCGACGGCGGACAAGGCCGTCTGCGCGGAGGGTTGCGGCGCGGGCGGGGCGACGGCAGGCGCCATGGTCGGCGCCTCTTCGACGTCCGCCGCGCCGGTCTGAGTGGTGGCGGCGCTGCCGGGACCAATATTCAGCAGGCTGTCGATGCGGGTCGCAAGCAGCGATGCGAGAGCCGTGTCGATTCCGTTCATGCCGATTCCTTGGTCACATTGGCGGCAGCGCGCTCAAATTCGTTCAGTCGGACGCCTCGCGGCTACCTCGGGGCTTCAGTCAGCGCGCCCCGTACAGCTCCTTGAGCACCCGCGACGGCCGCCCGCCGAACAACGCCGACAGCTTGGCGAGGCTGGGATTGGCCAGATCGCGGATCGCGGCGTCGTCGGCGAGAATCTGCCGGATCAGCGCGTATTTGCGCAGGCGCTCCGTCTCGTCGAGCTTGACGCCCGTCTCCGCCTCCTTGAGCGCGTCCACGAGCAGCCGGTATTCGTCCTGCAGGTGGACCAGATCGTTCCACAGGGCGCGTCGGGCAGCCATCAGCATGCGGCAGGACAACGCTGCGATGGCCTCGTAGCGGGCAAAGTATTCTGCGTTCGATGTCATCTCATGCTTTCCGCGGCCGGCTGTGCAGCCATCCGCGCTATCTCCGGGGCAATCCCGATCCATGCCTCTTCGAGCGTCGCCAGCAGACCGTCGACCTCGACCAGCATTGCCTCGCTCGCTTTTATATTGGCTTCCAGCAGCCGGCGCGACATATACCCATATAGCGCGTTCAGCCGCTGCGCAATCTCGCCGCCCACCTCAAGGTTGAGCGACTGTTGCAGCCCGCTTTCGACGATTTGAATCGCCTTGCCGATCGCCTCTCCACGACCGGACACATTGCCCTGCTGCACGTGCATTCGCGCTTGAGCGATTGCCTGCCGGGCCCCCTGATACAACATCACGATCAGACGATGCGGACTCGCGCCCATCACCCCTGTCTCGACGCCCACGCGTGCGTACGCATTGGCTCCAGAGTGTCCTGGGGAAAACATCGGCGCTCCTCCTCAATTGCAACTACGGTTGGTCGTGGCAGCCCATCGGGAAGCGTTGCCGCACCCAGATTCATGCCTGTATCTGGTTATCGGATACGCAGCGAAAAAGCTTTAGGCCAGTGTAAGGAGGATTAAGGCGTCAGGCTGCGCGCACCCGCCAGGCGAGCGTGTACGCGCGCGCGGGCGGTTTGCGGCCGCAGCGGGCGGAACATTCTTGCCGCTGCGGCCGCAGTCTGGTTCAGACCTGCATCTGCATGATGTCGTTGTAGGCGGTCACCAGCTTGTTGCGCACCTGCAGGCCGAACTGGAAGCCGACATTGGCCTTCTGCATGTCGACCATCACGTCATTCAGCGACACGTTCGACGCGCCCAGCTCGAACGCCTTGGATTCGCCGACTGCCTTGTTCTGATCGCCGCTGATCTTGTCCAGCGAGGCCTTCAGCGCCGACGCAAAGCCGCCGGCCGTGGCCGCGCCGGATTCCCCTGCGGCCGAAGCGCCGGTTGCCGCGGTGCTGCCGCCGGCGGCCGCTGCCGCCATCGAGTGCAACTGTTGCAGCGCCGACGAAATCGCGTTCACGGGCAAAGTCATGTTCTCTCCAGTAATGACGAGCGGCACGACCAAACCGTACCGATCTGGACGAAAGCATAGCAGTGGCCCTCGCGGGAAAGCCCCGAAACTAGGGGGGAAACCCGGCTCTATTCAAGCAATCGGGCGGGGCTTGCGTGCGGATAATTTCAGTCGTGAAAGTATCTGTCCATACCCCCGCCGGCCCTCGGCGCGGTGCAGCGGCAGAACGCAAAGGCATCCCGGAGAAACCCGACGCATGGATTCGTCAGCCAACTCTTTGATCAACCCCGACGCCCGCATGGGCCTCGCCGGCGCGCAGCCCGGCGCGGCCGCGGCGGGCGCCGGCCAGCCAGGCGGCAACGCGGACCTGGGCGGCCTCGGTGGCGGCCTCGGCGGCAATTTCGGCCAGCGCCTGTCGGGCCTCGCGCAGATGCGCGGCAACCCGCGCGCCCCGCTGATCTTCGCGGTGGCGGTACTCGTCGCCGTGGTGGCGGGTCTGTTCCTGTGGTCGCGGGCGCCGGACTACAAGGTGCTCTACAGCAACCTGTCCGACCGCGACGGCGGCGCCATCATCACGGCGCTGCAGCAGGCGAACATTCCGTACAAATTCTCCGATGCCGGCGGCGCCATCCTCGTGCCGGCCGAACAGGTGCATGAGATGCGGCTGCGCCTCGCCTCGCAGGGCCTGCCGAAGAGCGGCTCGGTCGGCTTCGAACTGATGGACAACCAGAAGTTCGGCATCAGCCAGTTCGCCGAGCAGATCAACTATCAGCGCGCGCTGGAAGGCGAGCTGGAACGCACGATCGAATCCATTTCGTCGGTCAAGTCGGCGCGCGTGCATCTGGCGATTCCGAAGCCTTCCGTGTTCGTGCGCGACAAAGAGGCGCCGTCGGCCTCCGTGCTCGTCAATCTGTTCCCGGGCCGCGCGCTCGACGAAGGCCAGGTGCTCGCGATCACCCATATGGTGTCGTCGGCGGTGCCGGAAATGCCGGTCAAGGGCGTGACCATTCTCGACCAGGACGGCAACCTGCTGACGCAGCCGTCGACGGGCGGCGGACTCGACGCCTCGCAACTGAAGTATCGCCAGCAGATCGAGCGCAACACGCAGCAGCGCATCGACGCAATCCTCGCGCCGCTCTTCGGCGCCGGCAACGCGCATTCGCAGGTGAGCGCCGACATCGACTTCTCGCGCAGCGAACAGACCTCGGAAAACTACAGCCCGAACGGCAACCCGCAACAGGCCGCCATCCGCAGCCAGCAATCGAGCACCGCGACCGAAATGTCGCAAGGCGGCGCCTCGGGCGTGCCGGGCGCGCTGTCGAACCAGCCGCCGCAGCCGGCCTCCGCGCCGATCAACGCGCCGAACGGCGCGAGCAGCAGCGTCACGACGACGCCGGTCAGCGACCGCAAGGACATGACGACCAACTACGAGCTCGACAAGACCGTGCGCCACCTCGAGCAGCCGATGGGCGGCATCCGGCGCCTGTCGGTGGCGGTGGTGGTCAACTATCTGCGGGTGGTCGACGGCAAGGGTCACGCGACCATGCAGCCGGTCAGCGCCGACAAGCTCGCGCAGGTCAACCAGCTCGTGAAGGACGCGATGGGCTTCGACGCGCAGCGCGGCGACTCGGTCAACGTGGTCAACAGCCCGTTCACCGCCGAGCTCGACCCGAACGCCGACCTGCCGTGGTGGCGCACGCCCGACATGCTGGCGCTCTACAAGCAGATCGCCACGTATCTCGGCATCGGCGCGGTGGCTCTGTTCCTCTACTTCGTGATGGTGAAGCCGGCGCTGCGCCGCGCCTTCCCGCCGCCGGAGCCGGTCGTGGCCGCGGCGCTCCCGTCTCCGGACGAGCCGATCCTGCTCGACGGCATTCCGGCCGCCGAGCGCGCCGGCAACGGCAATGTCGAAATCGACAACAGCGACAGCGAGCTGCTGGCGCTGGAAAACGCGAAGCACAAATATGAGCGGAACCTGGAGTTCGCGCGCAACATCGCGCGCCAGGATCCGAAGATCGTTGCAACAGTCGTCAAGAATTGGGTGACCGATGAGCGCTGAAGGCGTAATGAAGAGCGCGCTTCTGCTGATGTCGATCGGCGAGGAAGAAGCGGCGCAGGTGTTCAAGTTCCTTGGACCGCGCGAAGTCCAGAAGATCGGCGTTGCGATGGCCGCCATGAAGGCCGTGACGCGCGAGGAGATCGACGTCGTGCTGCACGAGTTCGTGCGCGAGGCGGAAAAGCACACCGGAATGTCGCTCGACTCCAACGAGTACATCCGGTCCGTGCTGACGAAGGCGCTCGGCGACGACAAGGCCGGCGCGATCATCGACCGGATTCTGCAGGGCAGCGATACCAGCGGTATCGAGGGCCTCAAGTGGATGGACTCGCCCGCCGTCGCGGAACTGATCAAGAACGAGCACCCGCAGATCATCGCGACGATTCTTGTGCACCTCGACCGCGACCAGGCGTCGGAAATCGTCTCGTGCTTCACGGACCGTCTGCGTAACGACGTGCTGCTGCGCATCGCGACGCTCGACGGCATTCAGCCGGCCGCGCTGCGCGAGCTCGACGACGTCCTCACGCACCTGCTGTCCGGCAGCGACAACCTGAAGCGCAGCCCGATGGGCGGCATTCGCACGGCGGCGGAAATCCTCAACTTCATGTCGAGCAATCACGAGGAAGGCGTCATCGAGAACGTCCGCCAGTACGACGCGGAGCTCGCGCAGAAGATCGTCGACCAGATGTTCGTGTTCGAGAACCTGCTCGACCTGGAAGACCGCGCGATCCAGCTGCTGCTGAAGGAAGTGGAATCCGAGGCGCTGATCATCTCGCTGAAGGGCGCCGCGCCCGCGCTGCGTCAGAAGTTCCTGTCGAACATGTCGCAGCGCGCGGCCGAACTGCTCGCCGAAGACCTCGACGCACGCGGCCCGGTCCGCGTCTCCGAAGTGGAGACGCAGCAGCGCCGCATCCTGCAGATCGTGCGCAACCTGGCGGAAAGCGGCCAGATCGTGATTGGCGGCAAGGCGGAAGATGCGTATGTCTAATCGCAACTCCACGGCAAAGGAATGCCTCTCGGCCTACCAGCGCTGGGAGATGGCCTCGTTCGACCCGGTGCCGCCCGCGCCGCCTTCAACCGAGGCCGACGAAGCCGCGCTCGAAGCCGAACTCGAGCGCCTGCGCGAAGCCGCGCACGCGCAGGGCATCGCGTCGGGCCATGTGGCCGGTCAGGCGCTCGGCTATCAGGCCGGCTACGACCAGGGCCATGCGCAAGGCTTCGAACAGGGCCGAAGCGAAGCGCGCGAGGAAGCCGCAAGGCTCGCCGCGCTCGCCGAGACGTTCAAGGCCGCGCTCGACGGCGCGCAAGGCGCGATTTCGGAGACGCTCGTCTCGCTCGCGCTCGACATCGCGCAACAGGTGGTGCGCCAGCACGTGCAGCACGACCCGACCGCGCTCATCGCCGCCGCGCGCGAAGTGCTGGCCGCCGAACCGGCGCTCACGGGCGCGCCCGCGCTGATCGTGAGTCCGGCCGACCTGCCGGTGGTCGAAGCCTATCTGATGGAAGAACTGCAAACGCGCGGCTGGACCGTGCGCACCGATCCGGCTGTCGAGCGCGGCGGCTGCCGCGCGCAGGCCGGCAGCGGCGAAGTGGATGCGGGCATCGATACACGCTGGGAACGCGTCGCCGCGGCGCTCGGCAAAGTGAGTACATGGTGAAGCCGACGCTCGAGGAAATCCGCGCAAGCGACCTCACGCCGCTCGAACGCGAGCTGGCGCTGGCCTCGTTCGGCGCCGAGGCGCTCGCAGACACGCCGTTCGCGGATGGTCTTTCGGCCGGCGAATTGCTGGCCGGGCCGGCGGCGTCTGCCGCGGGCGGTGCGGCTCAGAGTCACGTGCATCCGCTGACCGGCTCGGCGGCGAGCCGCGAGTCGGCGCCGGCCGCTCACGTCGACGCAAATGCAGCGGCTGGAGCCGGGGCCGCGCGCACCGCCGCCAAGGCAGCGGCACCTTACGATCCCGCGCTCGACAGCAATCCGCACATGCAAGCCTGGCGCGGCCAGCTCGACGCGCTGCGCGCCCGCAATGCGCTCGCTAAGCCGATGCGCGCCTGCGGACGCCTGACACGCGCCGCCGGTCTCGTGCTCGAAGCCGTCGGCCTGCGTCTTTCCGTGGGCGCCGAAGTGATGATCGAACTGCCGCCCGGCAGTTCGCTGCCGATGGCCGAAGCCGAAGTGGTCGGCTTTTCCGGCGACAAACTGTTTCTGATGCCGACCACCGAAGTGATCGGCTTGCTGCCCGGCGCGCGCGTCTTTCCGCTGGAAAGCGCGCCGATCGCGGACCCCATGGCGGGCGCGAAGCGCCTGCCGGTCGGCTGGGAGCTGCTCGGCCGCGTGCTCGACGCGTCCGGCCGTCCGCTGGACGGTCTCGGCCCGCTCGGCGCGCAGACCGATGCGCCGCTTTCCGCGCCGGTCATCAATCCGCTGAACCGCGAGCCGATTCACAAGGTGCTCGACGTCGGCGTGCGCGCGATCAATGCCCTCCTCACGGTGGGACGCGGGCAGCGCATGGGCCTCTTCGCCGGCTCGGGCGTCGGTAAATCCGTGCTGCTCGGCACGATGGCGCGCTACACCAGCGCCGAAGTGATCGTGATCGGGCTGATCGGCGAACGCGGCCGCGAAGTGAAGGAGTTCATCGAACAGATTCTCGGCGAGGAAGGTCTCGCGCGCTCGGTGGTGATCGCCGCGCCGGCCGACGTGTCGCCGCTTTTGCGGATGCAGGCGGCGGCCTACTCGACCTCGCTCGCCGAATATTTCCGCGACCAGGGCAAGCACGTGCTGCTGCTGATGGATTCGCTGACCCGCTACGCGATGGCGCAGCGCGAGATCGCGCTCGCCGTGGGCGAGCCGCCCGCCACCAAGGGTTACCCGCCTTCGGTGTTCGCGAAGCTGCCGGCGCTCGTCGAGCGGACCGGCAACGGACCGGCGGGCGGCGGCTCGATCACCGCGTTCTACACGGTCTTGACAGAAGGCGACGACCAGCAGGACCCGATCGCCGACTCCGCGCGGGCGATTCTCGACGGCCATATCGTGCTGTCGCGCTCGCTCGCGGAAGCCGGCCACTATCCGGCGATCGACATCGAAGCGTCGATTAGCCGGGCAATGACCGCGCTGATCGACGATAACCATCTGGACAAAACGCGTATGTTCAAGCAGATGCTGTCGCGCTATCAGCGCAACCGCGATCTCATCAACGTGGGCGCGTATTCGAGCGGGCGCGACGCGCTGCTCGACCGCGCCATCGCGCTGTATCCGCGGATGGAAGCCTTTCTGCAACAAGGCTTTCGCGAGTGCGCGAACTTTGAACCGAGTATCGAGATGCTGGACGCGCTGTTTGCCCAAGGAGGCTGACGATGGCGAAACACTTTCCGATCAAGACGCTGATCGGTCTCGCGCAGGACGACGTGGACGCCGCCGCGCAGCGACTGGGCCGCGCGCAGCGCGAGCGCAACGACGTCGAGGCGCAGCTGAACGCCCTCGTGCAGTACCGCGACGAATATCACGCGCGTTTCACGGCGACCGCCCAGGCGGGCATGCCCGCCGGCAACATGCGCAATTTCCAGGCGTTCATCGACACGCTCGACGCCGCCATCGAACAGCAGCGCAAGCTGCTCGCCGCCGCGACCGCGCGGCTCGAGGCGGCCAAGCCCGACTGGCAGCGTCAGAAGCAGAAGCTCGGCTCTTACGAAGTGCTGCAGGCGCGCGGCGAGGCAGCCGAGGCAAAGACCGTGGCGCGGCGCGATCAACGCGACGCCGATGAACATGCAGCAAGAATTCTGAGGATGCGCGCGGAAGGCGCCTGACGCCCGCGCGGCCTCGACTCACAGACTCGATACCGTACCCTTTGACGGATTGACAGGACACTTATGTCGTTTCTCTCACAGATCGGTTCGCTGCTCGGCTCGGCCGGCAGCAACACCACCAGCAATGCCAGCAGCGCAGCGGCGCTTGCCGCTGCGAATGCGAAGCCGTTTTCGCAGACCTTGCAGCAGAGCATCGACTGGCAAAACAGTGCGGCAAGCGCGTCGCCCGATAACGCGGCCGGCGTGAACGCTGGCGCAAGCCGGCCGGCCGCCGCGCCGGCGCCGTCGTCGACGGATGTTTCGCACGGGTCGAGCGTGCACGACGCGCCGCCGTCCGACGATTCCACGACCCAAAGTGCCGACGACACGAAGAGCAGCGGCACGGACAGCAGCGCCGCGAACGCGGCGTCATCCGCGGCGCCGGCGGACAAGCCGCAGCAGGCATCGACGGGTAAGACCGGCGACACACCGCCGAAGCCGGCCAACGCGGCGAGCGCAAACGACGCCGCCACCGCCGCCGCGGCAGCCGCCGCTCAGGCCCAGGCTCAAGCGCAAGCCGACGCGAGCGCGCCCGCCGATCCCGCCGGCGCGAACCTCGCGGCATTGACGAATGGCGACCCGACCGCAACCGGCGCCGCCACCGACGCGACGCCGGCCGGCACGCTCGGCAAGAAGACGCCGACCGATCCGAAGTCGCTGCAGGACTCGTTGCAGGCGGCGCTCGCCGCGCTGGCGAACGGCCAGGCGGTGGTTCCGTCGCAGGCATTGGCGAGCGGCGCGGCAGCCGCCGCGGCGGCGAACGGTGTTGCGAGCGCGAATGCTTCGCTGAACGACACGACGAGCAAGACGCTGGAAGCCGGGCTGGCCGGCGGCGGCAAGGGTGGTTCGGCCACCGCGCGCGGCGCATTGACCACGGCCGCGACGGCGGTCGCCGATCCGACTGCGGCGGCTTCGGCAGCGGTGGCGGGCGGGTTGACATCGACGGGTACGACGGGCGCGCAAACGAGCGATCTGGCGTCGTTCAAGAACACAGCCGACGCGGCAGCGGCGGCGCTGGCCGCGAGCCAGGCGGCCGCGAGCGCGGCGAGCACGACCGCAGCAGTGCAGACGACGGGCAACGCGAGCGCAGCGGAAGCAGCCAATGCATTGGGGCCGCACGTCGGCACGACCGATTGGGAAGACGCGTTGAGCCAGAAGGTGGTGTTCCTGTCGAACGCGCATTCGCAGAGCGCCGAGCTGACGTTGAATCCGAAGGACCTGGGGCCGCTGCAGGTGGTGCTGCAGGTCGCCGACAACCATGCGCACGCGTTGTTCGTGTCGCAGCATCAGCAGGTGCGGGAAGCGGTCGAGGCCGCTTTGCCGAAGCTGCGCGAGGCGATGGAGGCGAACGGCATCGGGCTCGGCAGCGCGAGCGTGAGCGATGGGTTTGGGCGCCAGGGCGGGCAGCAGCAGAACGCCGGTTCGGGAAGGTCAGGGGGGCGCTCCGCGGCCGGCGGTGATGGGTTTGGGGCGGGCGCCTCCGGCGCGGTCGTTGCTTCTGTTGATGGCGCTGCGCGGCGCAGTGTTGGGCTGGTGGATACGTTTGCCTGATTTTTTTGTTGTTCTGGATAGGGTCTTTCTGACGTTTTTGCTTGATACCTTTGGCCTTTCCTTGAGGCCACGGTGGTCTATTAGCGTTGCCCCTGTGCGGGGCGGCACTTACTTTCTTTGCATGCCGCAAAGAAAGTAAGCAAAGAAAGCGGCTTCACACCGCCAGCTCAAAAGTGGGTCCCCTGGCTCGGAGGGGGCAGTGGTGCATCTCGAATCCGTGCCCTCGCGCACTCCGCGCTTGTGACAAGGCAGTCATGCTTCCGGCGGCGCTTCGCGCGCCGCGGCGGTCGTTCTGCAACCGTCGCACGTCGAAGCGCCCGGGGCGCTCCGCCGCAAGTCCCGAGTGCACTGGAGGCTCCCCCCGAACTCGCCGCCGTACGCCTCGCCGAGGCGCAGCCGACGGCCCCCGCCGCGCCAGCCGCGAGCAGGCGGTGTTGGGCCCGCCCCTTCCGGCGAGCACGCAGTGCGAGGCGGGAAGCATGACGGCCTTGTCACTGAGGCCGAAGGTGCGGGAACACCGATTCCAGATGCACCACTACCCCCTCCAAGCCAGGGGACCCACTTTTGAGCTGGCGGTGTGAGCCCGCTTTCTTTGCTTACTTTCTTTGCCGCGGCAAAGAAAGTAAGTGCCGCCCCGCACAGGGGCAACGCTAATAGACCACCGTGACAACAAGGAAAGGCCAAGGGTTTTAAAAAACAGCCATCCAGAACAACAAAAAAAGCCCCGCCCGCCGGGCCACCAAAAACCAGGAATAGCCCGCATTAACCCTTCTGTTCGACCCATCGCGCCGCAGGCAAATCAACAACAATCACTATCACCAGCACTAACGGCAAGCACAGCACACCTCATGGCTACCACTCCTGCAAATCAGCAAGTCGCGCCCGCTTCCCCGGGCCCCTTGAAGCGCATCATCCTGATCGCCCTCATCGCTATCGTCGCCGCGGCCGTCGCCGGTGCCGGGGTGTGGTTCTTCATGTCGAAGCGCGCGCCCGCCCCCGCGGCCGCGGCGCCCGCCCCGGTTCCCGCGCCCACGTTTTTCCCGCTCGATTCGATGACGGTCAACCTCCAATCGGACGACGGCCAGCAGCATTTCCTGCGCATCGGCCTCACGCTCAAGCTCACCGACCCGAAGACGCCGCAGGAACTCACCGAACACATGCCGGAAATCCGCAGCCGCATTCTGCTCGCGCTGTCGAATCATCATCCCGATGAACTCGCGCCGCTCGAAGGCAAGCACGCGCTTGCGACCGAGTTGCGCACGCTGATCGAACAGCCGACCGACAAGGGCGCCGCGCCGATCCACGTCCAGGACGTGCTGTTCACCGAATTCGTCGTGCAGTGACGCGCTTGCGCACTGCCCTCATCAAACGCCACGGTATGCACGAGGAATAGGAAATGGGCCACGAAGAGTTCATGTCCCAGGAGGAGGTCGATGCCCTCCTCAAGGGCGTAACCGGCGAGTCCGACTCTGAAGCCGAGCAAAGCGAGCGTGTAGGCGTACGTCCCTACAACATCGCGACGCAGGAACGCATCGTCCGCGGCCGGATGCCCGGCCTCGAAATCATCAACGACCGCTTCGCGCGCCTGTTGCGCGTGGGCATCTTCAACTTCATGCGGCGTTCGGCGGAAATCTCCGTCGGCCCGGTGAAGGTGCAGAAGTACAGCGAGTTCACCCGCAACCTGCCGATCCCGACCAATCTGAACCTGGTCCACGTGAAGCCGTTGCGCGGCACGTCGCTGTTCGTGTTCGATCCGAACCTGGTGTTCTTCGTGGTCGACAACCTGTTCGGCGGCGACGGTCGGTTTCACACGCGCGTCGAAGGCCGCGATTTCACGCAGACCGAGCAGCGCATCATCATGAAGCTGCTGAACCTGACGTTCGAACACTACGCGGCGTCGTGGAAAAGCGTGCGTCCGCTGCAGTTCGAATACATGCGCTCGGAAATGCACACGCAGTTCGCCAACGTGGCGACGCCGAACGAAATTGTCATCGTCACCCAGTTCTCGATCGAGTTCGGCACGACGGGCGGCACGCTGCACATCTGCATGCCGTATTCGATGATCGAACCGATCCGCGACATTCTGTCGTCGCCGATCCAGGGCGAGGCGCTCGAAGTCGACCGCCGCTGGGTCCGCGTGCTGTCGCAGCAGGTGCAGGCCGCGGAAGTCGAACTGACCGCCGACCTCGCGCAGGTGCCGATCACGTTCGAACAGATCCTGAACATGCGCAAGGGCGATGTTCTGCCGATCAACATTCCCGAGCAGATCACGGCCAAAGTCGACGGCGTGCCGGTGATGGAATGCGGCTACGGAATTTTCAATGGTCAATACGCGTTGCGCGTGCAGAAGATGATCAGCGCAGCCGACACAATGAAGGAAGGTGGATATGAGTGATCTGAACGCAAAGCCCGAGGAAGAGCTGAGCTCCGCCGCGGCGCAGGTTGCCGCCGACGCGGCGAGCGCCGAGGACGAAGCGGCGCTCGCCGACTGGGCAAGCGCGCTCGCCGAGCAGAACGATAACAGCAGTGAAGTCAGCGCCAGCACGGCCGGCGTATTCCAGCCGCTGTCGAAAGTCGCGCCGACTTCGACGCGCAACGACATCGACATGATTCTGGACATTCCGGTTCAGATGACCGTCGAACTGGGCCGCACCAAGCTCGCGATCCGCAACCTGCTGCAACTCGCGCAAGGTTCGGTCGTGGAGCTGGACGGCATGGCCGGCGAGCCGATGGACGTGCTCGTCAACGGCTGTCTGATCGCACAAGGCGAAGTCGTGGTGGTGAACGACAAGTTCGGTATTCGCCTGACCGACATCATCACGCCGTCAGAACGTATCCGGAAGTTGAATCGATGAAACCCGTCGTTCGCCGCGCCGTGTTCCCTGCACCGCGTCATCTGTCCGCCCGCGCGGTGAGCGTCGCACGGCCTGCCGCCGCGCTCTTCTGCGCACTGTGCGCGCCGCTCGCCGCACACGCGGCCGACATGAACGCGGTCAACAACGCAGCGAAGATGGCGTCGAGCGTCGGTGCCGGCACGGCCGTTCCGGCGCTCGGCGTCGGCGCGGTATTGCAAACGATCGTCGGCCTCGCCGTCGTGATCGGCCTGGTGTTCGGATGCGCGTGGCTCGCGCGCCGCTTCGGCTTGCAGCCGGGCAGCCGCAGCGGGCTCGTGAAGACGGTCGGCGGCGCATCGCTCGGCGGCAAGGAGCGCGTCGCCGTGGTCGAAATCGGCGATACGTGGCTCGTGCTCGGTGCAGCGCCGGGCAACGTGCGTCTGCTTCACACCATGCCGGCCGGCTCCGTCGCAATCGACGCCGTCGGCACTGTCCAGGCGGGCACGCCAGGCGCAGAGGCTAACAGCGGCGCGGGCGGCACGACAGGTAGCGGCACATTGTCTGGCAGCTTCGGCCAGCGCTTTCGCGACGCCTTGAAGGGCGAAGTGAGCAAACGTTTCAACGGGCAAGGCAACGGGGTTCGGTAATGCAGTTCAGTCTTCAATCGGCGCATGACGCATATTCCACCCGCACCTCGCGCGTCGCCTCGACCGTACTTCGCGGTGTGCGCCGCGCCGCGCCTGTCGCCGCAGTGGCATTGCCTGCGCTGATGTTCGCGCTGCCCTCGCTCTCGTTCGCGCAAACCGCCGGCTTGCCGGCCTTCAACACGAGCCCGGGCCCGAACGGCGGCACCACGTATTCGCTGAGCGTGCAGACGATGCTGCTGCTCACGATGCTGTCGTTCCTGCCGGCCATGGTGCTGATGATGACGAGCTTCACGCGCATCATCATCGTGTTGTCGCTGCTGCGTCAGGCCCTCGGCACGACGACCACGCCGCCTAACCAGGTGCTCGTCGGCCTCGCGCTCTTTCTCACGCTGTTCGTGATGTCGCCGGTGCTGGACAAGGCTTACACGGACGGCTACAAGCCCTTCTCCGAAGGCACCGTTCCGATGGAAACCGCCGTGAGCCGCGGCCTCGCGCCCTTCAAGACGTTCATGCTGCGTCAGACGCGCGAAAGCGACCTCGCGCTCTTTGCGCGCATTTCGCACGCCGCGCCGATGCAAGGCCCCGAGGATGTGCCGCTGTCGCTGCTCGTGCCTTCGTTCGTCACGAGTGAGTTGAAGACCGGTTTCCAGATCGGCTTCACCATCTTCATTCCGTTTCTCATCATCGACATGGTGGTGGCGAGCGTGCTGATGTCGATGGGCATGATGATGGTTTCGCCCGCAACGATTTCACTGCCGTTCAAGCTGATGCTGTTCGTGCTCGTCGACGGCTGGCAGTTGCTGCTCGGCTCGCTTGCGCAAAGTTTTGTCTGAGTGCGCGGCGCGCTGCCCCGCGCGCTCGCGCTCTGCTGCTGTCCCTGTCTTTTACGTTGTTCACGCTTCCGGTTGAATTGCCATGAATTCAGAATCCGTCATGACACTCGCGCACCAGGCCATGTACGTCGGCCTGCTGCTCGCCGCGCCGCTGCTGCTGGTCGCGCTGGTCGTCGGTCTGGTGGTGAGCCTCTTCCAGGCCGCCACGCAAATCAACGAATCGACGCTGTCATTCATTCCGAAGCTGCTCGCCATCGCAGTCACGATGGTGATCGCCGGTCCGTGGATGCTCACCACCATGCTCGATTATCTGCGCCAGACGCTCACCAACATTCCGACGCTCGTCAACTGAGCGCCGCGTTTTTCTTCCTGCAGCAAGCCTCGCCGCCGCCATGTTTTCCGTCACTTATGCGCAACTGAACGCCTGGCTCACCGCGTTTCTGTGGCCGTTCGTGCGGATTCTCGCGCTGGTCGCGACCGCGCCCGTGCTCGGCAACCGCTCGCTGCCGCTGCGCGTGAAGATCGGCCTGTCGGCTTTCGTGACGATCATCGTCGCGCCGACGCTCGGCGCACTGCCGCAAGTCACGGTCTTTTCCGCCGAAGGCGTGTGGATCATCGTCAACCAGTTCCTGATCGGCATCGCGCTCGGCGTGACCATGCAGATCGTCTTTCAGGCGATCAGCGCAACCGGCGACTTCGTCGGCCTTGGCATGGGCCTCGGCTTTGCCACCTTCTTCGACGCGCAGGCGAGCAGCTCGAGCCAGGTGCTGTCGAGCTACATGTACACGATTGCGATGCTGGTGTTTCTCGTGATCGACGGCCATCTGCAGATGATCAGCGCGCTGCTTGCGTCGTTCAATTCGCTGCCTGTGTCCGCCAATATTCTCGGGTCGCCCGGCTGGCGCACGCTGGCCAACTTCGGCAGCACGATTTTTTCAGCGGGACTTTTGCTGTCGCTGCCCGTGGTTGCGGCATTGCTGATCACCAACCTCGCGCTCGGCATCCTGAACCGCGCGGCCCCGCAGATCGGCGTGTTCCAGATCGGCTTTCCGCTCACCATGCTGATTGGTCTGTTGCTCCTGCAACTGATGATCCCGAACATGATTCCGTTCTTTGCGCGTCTGTTTGCGGTCGGGATCGATCAGATGGGGCGCGTGGCACTGGGGTTCAGGTAGGCCACCTTTCTTCCTGACGAAGATTGGGGAAACCCGCGCAAACACACACGTCCGAATGCAGAAAGGGCGGAGCCGGCTTCACCGGTCTCCGCCCTTTCTTCTTGAGCGACCAGTAGTCGCTCGCCGTCAGTTCAGATACTGAAACAACGACATGTTCTGAATCTTCACAAACGCCTGCTGTGCCGCCTGCAACGCATTCTGCGCCAGCGTGTATTTGCCGACGGTCTTGATCATGTCAGTCTGCGTCAGATCCGACAGATTGCTCGACGTCTGCAGCGTATTCGCCTGGGTGACCGTCTGCAGTGCCTGGATCTCCTGCTCGCGGCCACCGACAGTCGCCTGCGCGGTCACGACGTTGTTCATCGTATTCTCGAGCTGGGTCATGCTGGTGACGAGCGCGCTCTGCAAGCTCGCCGTCGACGCGCCGCCCGAAACCGGCGACTGCAGCGTGCTGATCAGCTGGCTCAGGTTCGCGAACACGTCCATGCTGCCTTGCGTGGCGGGCGTCACCGAGAAGCTGTCGCCCGCATTCGGCGCGCCGCTGATCGAAATGGACTGGCCGCCGAGCGTGATCGCGGAGCCGGCCGTGAACGCCTGCGGACCGCTCGTCGTCACGGCGCCCGTGGCCGGGTCGGTCTGGCTCACGGTGTAAGTCGTCGACGACGTGAAGTCGATCGAGTACGTGTCCGCGTTGGCCGGGTTGGTCGGATTGTTCAGGCTCACCGTGCTGATGACGCCCGTGCCCGTGTTCCCCGCGGCGGCCGCCGGCACCGCGCTCGTGCCGATCGGCGCGACGCTGCCGAAAATCGCCAGGCCATTGTCGCCGGTCTGCACGACGTGCGAGCCGGTGATCTGCACGGCAGGTGTGCCGGTGTCGCCGGAATACGTGACGACGCCGGCCGAGTTCGTGTTGTACGGCTGCGCGCTGCTTTGATAGCCGGCGAACAGATAGTTGCCTTGCGGATCGGTCGCGTTGGCGAGCGTCATCAACTGGCTGCGCAGGCTTTGCAGCTCGGTTGCGATCGAGCCGCGGTCGCCGTTGTTGAGCGACCCGTCGCCGGCGCGCAGCACGAGCGTGTGAATGCTTTGCAGCACGTTGTTGACGCTGCCGAGCGTCGAGTCTTCGAGTTGCAGCGACGCGAGCGCCGTGTTCTGGTTGCTCGTGTACTGCGCGAGGCTCGTCGCGGTCGAGCTCAACTGCACGGCCTGCGCCGCGCCGAGCGGATTGTCCGACGGCGTGGACAGGCTCACGCCGCTCGAAATCTCCGCGTAAAGCTGCGACAACTGAGCTTGCTGATCGCTCATCGTCGCCACGTTCATGGTGAAGTACTGGGTGCTGGAGATGCGCATGTTCAACGCCTCACTGGAAGATGCCAAGCAGCGTCTGGAACAGGGTCTGCGCGGTCTGGATCACCTTGCTGTTCGCCTGATAGAGCTGCTGATACTGAAGCAGATTGGCTGCTTCTTCGTTGATGTTGACGCCCGAGACGGACTGCTGCGCGGTCGTGATCTGCGTCACGAGCGAAGCCTGCGCCGTGCTCGCGGTCTGAATCTGATTCGTCTGGTTGCCGATTTCGTTGACGTAGTTCGCATACGCGCCCGTCAGCGTGACCGTGCCGCCGTTCATCGATTTGGCCGTCGACAGGTTCGACAGGGCCAGCGCATTGCGGCCGTCGTTGTTCGCGCCGGTGTTCGGGCCGATGGTGAACTTGTCGCCGGCAGCGGGCACGCCGCTGATCGTCACCGACACGTTGTTCATCTGGCCGGCGCTCGTGTTGTTGATCGTGAGACTTGCGCCGGTGCTCGACGAGTACGGCACGACAGTGGTCGCGCTCGTGATGGAGTAAGTGGTCGCGGGCGAGCCGGCCACGGTCACCGTCGAGCCGACCGGGAAGCCGGTGAGTCCGGTGCCGTTGTAGGTCAGCGTGGTGGTCGAGCTCGGCATCGTGTAGCCCGCCGTCACCGTGCCCGGCGAGATCGCGCCGGTGCCGGTGTTGGTCGTGGCGGCCGCGCCCAGAACCGGCGACGCAGCGGCGATTGCGGAGGCGTCCGTGGTGGCGGTCGCGAAGCTGTTCAACGCACCGCGGGTCGGTTCGACTGTGAACGAGTCGCCGGCATTCATCGTGCCGGTCATCGAAAAATTCAGGCCGTTGATCGGCTGGCTCAGGTTGCTGGCGGAGCCGACCACGGTGCCCGTCGAGTTGTCGGTGAGCGTGTAGCTGCTGCCGTTGAAGGCGAGCGTGTAGTCGCCGGTGGTCGGCTGTGCGGCGTTCGCGAACGATACGGAGAGCGACGCATTGCCGGTGTTCTGCGTGTTCGCATAAACCGTCGGGCTGCCGACCGAGAACAGCGCGCCGCCCTGCACGCCTGCGAGCGTGATGCCGAGCGCGTTCTGCGCGTTGACCTGCGAAGCGAAGCTGACGGCGATCGCGCCGAGTTGCGCTTCTGCGGGATCGAGCGTCTGGCTGCGGAACGCAACCAGGCCGCCGAGCGTGCCGCCTTCAATCTTGCTGGCCGGCAGGTCCTGCGGCGCCGCCGCGGGATTGGCGCCGGCCTGGCCGAGGTACTGCACCGACAGTTCGCTCGAATCGCCCGTGGAAGGCGCCGTGCCGAGGTTAAAGCTGTTGCCGCCCGACACGAGCGGCTGGCCGTTGCTCATGAACACGCTGTAGGCGCCGTTGCTGTTGACGACCTGCACGCCGATCAGTTGCGACAGATTCGACACGGCGAGATCGCGCTGATCCAGCAGCTGATTCGGCGGCTGCCCTTGCGTGCTTGCAGCGTTAATCTGGCCGTTCAGCTGCGCGATCTGCTGCGTGTAGCTGTTGATCTGCGAAACGGTGTTGCTCAACTGCGTGTTGACGCTTTCGCGCAGCGCGTCGTATTGCTGACCGGCGGCGTTGATCTGGTTCGCGAGCGTCTGCGCGCCGCTCATCGCCGTCTGGCGCGTGGCGAGGCTCGACGCATTGTTCGCGACGTTCTGCATGCCCGTGAAATAGCTCGTGATCGCGCTGGCAATGCCGGCAGTCGGGCTGCCGACCAGGTTGTTCAGTTGCGAGATCAACGAGTTGTAGGTGGACAGCGAGCTGCTCGACGACTGCGCGTTGTTGAGCTGCGTCGTCAGATACTGGCTGTACTGACGCGTGACGGTGACGGTCGAGACGCCCTGCGGCAGATAGCCGGAACCGGTGTACTGACCGCCCGTTTCCGCGAAGACCGGCGTTTCAATGGTGTAGCCGGGCGTCGACGCGTTGCTGATGTTCTGGCCGGTCGTCGTGAGTCCCCATTGGGCTGCGTTGAGTCCGCTGAGACCGAGATTGATGAGATTGGACATGCGTCATCCTGAAGGGCGACACCGTACACATGCCGCCGCGTTACTTGAACTGACTGTTTAACGGCTTTAGCGACGGAAAATTGAGGCCATTCACGACGCTTCCGCAAGCTTGCTTCAACGTTTGCGAGGCCAATGCGCCAAGGCCGGCGGGAGCATGCTGGCTAGTCCCGGCGCGGCGCGTGCGGCCTCTGCGCTGTTCGCTCTGTACGCCCGTTAGCGAACGAGCGAGCGGCGCTTCATTTCGAGTTGCGTGATAAGACGCTGCAGCGTGTTTTCCGCGCTGCCCGGCAGCGTCAGAAAACGGAAGCCGAGCTGGTAACGCTGCGTGCCGTTCGGCAGCGCGAGCGAGCGGTGCGACACGAGTTGCAGATCGAGCGACAGGCGGCCCAAGCCGCCGAGCGCGAGCTCGCAATCGTCCAGACGCGTGCCCATCGGCAGTTCGGCCACACGTTCGTCGGACGTGCGCATGCCGACGCCGCCCAGCGACAGATCGTGCACCTCGAAGCGGAACGAATCGCCTTCCGGCAAACGGCCGCTGCACGTGTACGGATCGAGAATGGGGGCGTCGACGCGGAAATACTCGCGACGTTGCACATAGAACAGCACTTGCGGAAAATCGGCTTCGAATGCGGGCAGTCCCTCGAAACGCGTTTCGCGCGGCGTGCCGGTGACGAACTCGACGCGCACGCCCTCAGGCGCCGCGTGGAACTGACAGCCCGCCGCGGCGAGCAGACCGCGGTTCTGGTCGGACAGTGCGCCCCAGTCGAACGTGAAAGTGCGCCCGCGCACGTCGACATCGAGTAGCCGTGTGACGAGCTGCCCACCCGGATACTGAACGGTGAGGAAATCGCCCCGATTGACGAGATTGCGCAACTGAACGCCGATTTCCAGCGGATTACGACGGCCAAAATCGTGTGCGCTGTCGTCTGGCGGAACGTGCGGCTGGATCTGCGTGTCGGTTTGGCCGTTCGACTGATTGGTTTCCATGGGCTTGCCGGTATGCATGTTCTTGCGGGCACGTGCCACCGCTGCTGCCGGGGCTTTCACGCGGTCTTTTTCATGCAGACCGTGGCACGCGCATTCAACCGGACATTAACGCTTCCGGTATGGGGTCTAACGGATTAGCGGCAGTATCCCGCTAAAATTTAGGGGCGCCCAATGAATTATTTGGAAAGACCGCGCGCAAACGTTAAAGCTCCGTTAAAGCGCCATCAAGTCACCATTAAATTGCCGACTGTCGCGCATACCGCGCCGGTGATTCGTCAGCGGCAAACGGCGCGCGCCGGTGTTCGCACAGCGTTTCGCGGGGGGGCCGGCCGCCGTCGGGCAGCCGGCCTCGTCCGTCTTGTCATGCACCTGGCCCCGTCGCGTGCATGGTTTCTTTTGCGTTGACTCACTACGCAAGCGCTGTTTGCCGATTCGAATTACCGGCGTTTTAGCCCATTTTTTCCATAATCGACATCAGCTTCTTCGCGTAATGCGGATCGGTTGCGTAACCGGCGCGCTGCATGCCGGTCGCAAAGCCCTTCACGTCATGCGCGGAATTGATGACCTGTGCATAGCGCGGGTTGCCCTTGAGCAGGCTCGCGTAATCGGTCATGGCTTCCTGATACGAGTCGTACGCGCGGAATTTCTCGACCACGCGTTGCGGCTTGCCGTTCACATACTCGGTGGTGAGCGTGGACACCGTCTTGCCGGTCCAGTCCTTGGTCGCCTTGATGCCGAACACGTTGTGGCTCGTCGTGCCGTCCGCCTTCTTGATCTCGCTCTTGCCCCAGCCGGACTCAAGCGCGGCCTGGCCGATGATGAAGCGCGCCGGAATGCCGGTCGCGGCGCTTGCTGCCTGGGCCGGCGCCGCGAGCTTGTCGACGAAAGCGTCGACCTTGGGCGAGCTACCGTCGCCCTTCAACGGCGGCGTGAGCGCGCTGTTGGCCGAGTAGCCCTTGCCCATGGCCAGCTGGCCGTTGGCCTGCGCGTTGCCGTAGGCCTTGGCGAGCGCGTTGAGCGCCGCGGTCTGACCTTCGTCGCCGCCGCTGCCGCCGCCAAGCGCATTGGCCATGCCGACGAGACCGCCCGCGCCGCTGCCGCCATTGGCGCCGCCCGTCTGCATGCCCTGGTTGCGCATCAACTGCTTGAGCATGGCGTCGGCGACGCCGATGCCCTTCTGCGACAGCTGTTGCGACAACTGCTGGTCCATCATCGACGTGAAGGTGGCGCTGTCGTGCGAATCGAACGGGCCGTCCTGCGGCGTCGCGTCACGCATGCTCTTCAACATCATCTGCGTGAAGACCGCGTCGAACTGCTGCGCGGCCATCTTCATGCCGGCTTGCGGCGATGCCTTCGCCTGCGCGCTCAGCTTGGCGAAACCCTGCACGTCGAGCGCGAAGCGCTGGGTCAGATCGTTCGCCGCCGTGGCGGAATTGGTCGTATCCGAATTCATCTGCTGTCTTCCTTAGATGATTTCCAAGTCGGCGCGCAGAGCGCCCGCCGCCTTCATCGCCTGCAGGATCGACATGAGATCCGCGGGCGTCGCACCCAATGCGTTGAGCGCCTTCACCACTTCGGCGAGGTTCGCGCCGGCCGTCACCATCTTCAGTGCGCCGTTGTCCTGCTTCATCTGAATCTGCGACTGCTTGGCCACCACCGTCTGGCCGTTCGAGAACGCGCCCGGCTGGCTCACCACCGGCTGCGTATTGATCACCACCGACAGATTGCCGTGCGCGACCGCGCAGTTCTGCAGCGTGACCATCTGGTTCATCACGATCGAGCCGGTGCGCGCGTTCAGGATCACCTTCGCGGCGGCCTGCGCCGGCTTCACGTCGAGGTTCTGCAACTGCGCCATGAAGGCGACCTGCTGCTCCGGATCGGCCGGCGCGCGCAGCTGGATCGTGCGGCCGTCGAGCGCGGTCGCCGTGCCGCCGCCGAATGCGTTGTTCACCGCGGCCACCACGCGCTGCGTGGTGTCGTAGTCCATGTCGTTCAGGTTCAACTGCATCGTGCCCGCTTGCGACACCGAGGTCGGCACCGCCCGTTCGACGATTGCGCCGCCGGCAATGCGGCCGGCCGCGAGCGTATTGACCTGCACCTTGCTGCCGTTCGCGCTCGCGCCCGCACCGCCGACCGCCAGATTGCCCTGGCCGAGCGCGTACACCTGGCCGTCCGCGCCCTTGAGCGGCGTGAGTAGCAGCGTGCCGCCGCGCAGGCTCTTCGCATTGCCGAGCGACGACACGGTGACGTCGAGCTGCTCGCCCGGCCGCGCGAACGGCGGCAGCACTGCCGTCACCATCACCGCGGCGACGTTCTTCAACTGGATGTTCGAGAGCGACGACTGCGAGTTGCTCGAGCCGGCCGCCTGGTTGTTGATCGAGATGCCGAGGTTCGCCAGCATGTTGGCGAGCGTCTGCGTGGTGAATGGCGTCTGCGTGGTCTGGTCGCCGGTGCCGTCGAGACCGACGACGAGGCCGTAGCCGATCAGCGGATTGTCGCGCACGCCCTGGATCTGCGCGAGGTCCTTCAGGCGCTCCGCGTGAGCAGGGCTCGCCGCAGGCAGCGCCGCGCACGCGAGCGCGACGAAGGCGAGCGCCCGGCCGATCTTGCCGGCGCGCGCGAGGAGGCGGAATGAAACAGTACCCATGATCACCACGGCGACACGTTGAGGAAGAAGCGTTGCAGCCAGCCCATGTTCTCCGCCTCGTCGACGTAGCCTTTCGCGGAGTATTCGATTTTCGCGTCGGCGACCTGCGTGGAGTACACCGCGTTCAGATTCGAAATGGTGTTCGGATTGACGACGCCCGAGAAACGCACGAATTCGTTGCCTTGATTGATCAGCATCTGCTTTTCGCCGCTGACCATCAGGTTGCCGTTCGGCAGCACGCCGGTCACGGTCACGGTGATGGTGCCGTTGAACGTGTTCGACGCATTCGCGCCGCCCGTCGACGCGAACTTGTTGGCACCGCTCGCGCTCAGGTTCGCTTTGCCGAACAGGCCGCCGAGGAAGCCGGCCGTCGGCACGTCGAAGCTCGTGTTGCCGCTGCGGTTCACGCCTGCGCCGGACGACTTCGTCGCGTTGACGTTTTCCTGAATCACGATGGTCAGGATGTCCCCCACATTGCGCGGCCGTTGGTCTTCGAACAACGGCCGGCCCGCGTAACCCGGGTTGTAGATCGAGCCGGGCGCCTGCGCTTGCGGCGGCATCGGCGGCATCGCCGTCATGGGCTGCTGCGTGATCGGCTGCTTCGGCACGAGGCCGCAACCGCCGAGCGCGGCGAGCAGCGTGAGCTGCACGAGCGCGACGGCAGTGCGCGAGTGGACCGGATTACGAGTGAAGTACGACATCTTGATTACCGCCTGTCAATTCCCGCTGGCTTCAGCGTTAAACCTGCATCTGGCTGAGCGTCTGCAGCATCTGGTCGGACGTCGTCACGGCCTTGCTGTTGATTTCGTAAGCGCGTTGCGTCTGGATCATGTTCACCAGTTCCTGCACCACGTTCACGTTCGATGCTTCCACGTAGCCCTGATTCAGCGTGCCGGCGCCATTCAGGCCAGGCTGCGCGACGTTGGGCGCGCCCGACGAGGCCGTTTCCGCAAACAGGTTTTCGCCCTTTGCGTCGAGACCGGCCGGGTTGATGAAGGTGGCGAGCTGCATCGTGCCGAGCTGCTGCGTGTTGGTCGAGCCGGCCACGGTGATGGATACTGCGCCGTCGCTGCCGATGGTGAGCGACGTCGCATTGGTCGGCACCGTGATGGCCGGAATCACCTGATAGCCGCTCGACGTGACGAGCTGGCCTTGCGCGTTGGTCTGGAACGAGCCGTCGCGCGTATAGGCGGTCGTGCCGTCGGGCATCTGCACCTGGAAAAAGCCCTGGCCGTTGATGGCGACGTCTTTCGAGTTGCCGGTCTGCTGCAGGTTGCCCTGCGTGTACAGACGCTCGGTGGCGACCTGCTGGACACCGGTGCCGAGCTGGATGCCGGACGGCAATTCGGTTTGCTGCGTCGAGTTCGCGCCCGGCTGACGGACGGTTTGATACAGCAGATCCTCGAACACCGCGCGCGAGCCCTTGAAGCCGTTGGTGCTGACGTTCGCGAGGTTGTTCGAGATCACGTCCATCTGCGCCTGCTGCGCATTCATGCCGGTAGCGGCGATGTAGAGTGAGCGATTCATAAATTTCTCCAATTTGAGCCGCACGTTGCGCTTTAGCGCTGAGTGCGGTCCCATGCAACTTGTTTGCGAGCCGTTGCACGGCCCGCTATGCCCGTCAGCTGAAATTCAGCAACTGATTGGCGGCCTGATCGTTCTTGTCCGCGCTTTCCAGCAGCTTCGTCTGCATCTGGAACTGGCGGGCGTTGGTGATCATCGAAACCATCGCGCTCACCGGATTCACGTTGCTGCCTTCAAGCGATGCAGGCGCGACCGCCACGGTCGGATCCGCGTCGGCGGGATTGCCGTCGGCGGTGCGGAACAGGCCGTCGTCGCCGCGCGTCAGCGTTTGCGGATCGGGATTGACCAGCTTCAGCTGATCGATCGTCACCACGGCTGTCGGCGGGTCGCCCGGCGTGAGCGCGGTCACCGTGCCGTCGCGGCCGATGGTGATCTGCGCGCCCGGCGGCACCGAAACCGGCCCACCGTTGCCGAGCACCACCTGATTGGTGGCGTTGACCAGTTGGCCGTTCTGGTCGATGTGCAGATTGCCCGCGCGCGTGTAGGCCTCGCCGCCGTCGGCGGTCTGCACGGACAGCCAGCCCGGGCCTTCGATCGCGACGTCGAGAGGATTGCCCGTCTGCTGGATCGGGCCGGGCGTGTAGTCCGCGCCCGGCGTCGACGACAGCACGAAGGTACGCGTGGTGTTGTCGTTGATCGAACTGCCGTCGCCGAACGACATCGGCACGGCGCGAAACGTCGCCAGCTGCGCGCGGAAACCGGTGGTCGACGCGTTCGCCAGATTGTTCGCAACGATGGCCTGCTGTTCGAGCGCTTGCGTGCTGCCCGACATCGCGGTGTAGATCAGGCGATCCATGATGGGTCCGTCCTGCTCGCTTACAGGTTGATGAGCGTCTGGTCGACGGTCTGCTGCGTCTTGATCGTCTGCGCGTTCGCCTGATAGTTGCGTTGCGCGGTGATCAGATCCACCAGTTCACTCGTCAGGTCGACGTTCGAGTTCTCGACCGCGCCGCCTTGCAGCACGCCGTGGTTCGTCGAGCCCGGCGCCGAAATCTGCGCGACGCCCGACTGCGACGTCTGCTGGAATTCGTTGTTGCCGAGGTTGACGAGACCGTTCTGGTTCGAGAAGTTGGCAAGCACGATCTGGCCGAGCGCCGCGGTCTGCTGGTTCGAGTAGTTGCCGGTTAGCGTGCCGTCGGCGCCGATCGTGAAGCTCGTCAGCGTGCCGGCCGCGTAGCCGTCGGGCTGCAGCGAGTTCACGCCGTTCTTGCCGCCGTACTGCGTCGTGCCCGAAATGTTCAGCGTTAGCGCCTGCGGGGTCGACGAACCGTCGGTGGTCGGCACCGAGAAGTTGAAGACATACGGCGTGGTGGTCGCGGTACCCGCAGCGTCGGTCGTGCCGAGCAGCGTGCCCGACGAGTTGAAGTTCGCGTGGCCCACGAGCGAGGCGGTGCCGGTCGATACGCCGGCGTACACGTCCCACGTGCCGGCCGAGGTCTTGGCGAAATACATGTTGACCGTCTGCGAGCCGCCGAGCGAGTCGTACACGGTCGTGCTGGTCGAGTAGTTATACGTCGACGAGCTGTTCTGGTTGAAGGCCACCGGCGTCGGCGCAATGGTGTAGCTGTCGCCGGTGCCAGGCACGCCGTTGAACGTGACGGTCTGACCGTTGCCGAGCGAGATCGGCGAGCCGGCCGTGTAGGTGCCGGTCGTCGAAGTGCCGAGCGTCGTGTCGGTCACCGTGTAGGCCGTCGCGCTGGTGAACGTGACGGTGTAGTTGTCCTTGTTCGTGCCGGAGGCGGTGTTGGTGATCGTCGCGCCCGGCGACGTGAGCGTGCCGGTATTCGACGCGCTGGCCGTCACGCTCGGCGTGCCGAGCATCAGCGGATCCTGCGCGTTCAGGTTGAGGCCGGCGGAAATGTTGGTGGTGGCCTTCGGCGCGATGTTCGCGGTCGGTACGCTCAACGGCACGGTCTGCGCGGTGTTGATGATGCCGGAGCTGTTCGCGGCATAACCCATCAGCTGCAAGCCTTGCGCGTTCGTGATGAAGCCGTTCTTGTCGAGCTGGAACACGCCGTTGCGCGAATACACGAGCGAACCGTTGTTCGACAGCTGGAAGAAGCCGTTGCCGTTGATCGCGACGTCGAGCGCCTGGTTCGTGCTCGTGATCGTGCCTTGCGAAAACTGCTGCTGCACTTCCGAGAGCTTCGTGCCGATGCCGACCTGGTTGCCCACGGCGGTCGCCACCGAATTCGCGTACATGTCGGCGAATTGTGCCGCGCCGCTCTTGAAGCCAACCGTATTCGCGTTGGCAATGTTGTTGCCGATCACGTCGAGATCGCTCGACGATGCCGACAAACCACTCAAACCTTGTTGGTAACCCATGACGGTCTCCGTGTCTGGAAAGTCGTAACTGACTTGATCTGAATTAGAGGATGGCGGCGACGCTCGTCAGCGAGACGGTCGAGCCGTTCGACAGCACGAGGCCCGGCGTCCCGCTCGACTGCGTCACGACGCTTTGCACCGTTGCGCCCGCGAGCGTGCTGGCCGTGGCCTGCTGGCCGTTGATCGTGCCGACCGCGCTGATGGTGTAGGTGCCGTCGGGCAGCGTGTTGCCGGCCGAGTCGGTCGGCGTCCAGCCCACCGGAATCGTGCCCGCCGACTGCTTGCCGAGGTCGATCGTGTTGACGATCTGGCCTGCCGAGTTCTTCACGACGACCTGCAGGTCGTTCACCGAGTTCGCGAGCTGCACGCCGAACGAGCTGGCCTTGCCGCCTGCAACCGAAATCGAGCTGCCCGGCGCGAGCACGGTCGAGCCGATCAGCAGCGCCGCCTGCGACTGCTGGCCGGCGGACATCTGCGTCGCGAGCGAGCTCAACGTCGTGTTCAACTGGCTGATGCCCGACACGGTGTTGATCTGGGCGAGCTGCGAAGTCATCTGCGAGCTGTCCATCGGATTGGTCGGATCCTGGTTCTTCAACTGCGCCACGAGCAGGCTCAGGAAGGTGTTCTGCAGATCGGTCGCCGAGGTGCCGGAGGTGCCGGTCGTCGAACTGGTCGAACTGCCCGTGCTCGACGAGCTCTTCGTGCCGTTCATCGTGTCGAGCAGCGTTTGCGACACGTTCGTGCCGTTGCTGCCGATGGTGGTGCTGGTGGTCAAGGGGCTCTCCTCAGGTTCCGATCGTGAGCGTTTTCAGCATCAGGGTCTTGGCGGTGTTCAGCGTTTCGACGTTGGCCTGATACGAGCGCGACGCCGAAATCATGTTCACCATTTCCTGCACCGGGTCGACGTTCGGCAAGGTGACATAGCCGTCCGCGTTCGCCGCCGGGTTGCCGGGGTCGTAGGCGGTCTTCATCGGCGTCGGGTCGTCGACCACGCCGGTAACCTGCACGCCACCAACCTGCTGGCCGGACGCCGTGCGCGCACCGCCGAGCGGCGCGACCGCGAACACGACCTGCTTGGCCTTGTACGGCTGGCCGTCCGGGCCGGTCGTGCTGTCCGCATTGGCGAGGTTCGAGGCCGTCACGTTGAGCCGTTGCGACTGCGCGGACATCGCCGAGCCTGCAACACCGAATATGTTCATCAAAGAAGGCATGTTTGCTGACCTTTCTTGCCGGTTCGAGCCGGCTTCAAGTTAGTTCCCGTAGCGATCTGTTCTACCTGCCGCGCATGTCTTGCGGCGCTGCTCAGGAGCCCGACTGGATCGCCGACAGCATCGTCTTGATCTGGTTCGAGAGCACCGTCATGCCGGATTCGAAGTGCAGCGTGTTGTCCGCGAACTGCACGCGCTCCGTGTCGATGTCGACGGTATTGCCGTCGAGCGCCGGTTGCGTCGGCACGCGGTATTGCAGATTGCCGTAGTCGTCCGAGGTGCCGCCTGCCGCGCTCAGCGTCGATTTGCCGGACATGTGGCCCGGCGCCGTCGCCGCCATCGACATGCCGCTCGTCACGCCGGCCGGCTGCGCCATCGGCAGCGCGGCGGTGTTCGACGCCGCGTGGCCGGTCGCGCCGGTCTTTTTCAGCGCGCCCGCAAGCGACGAAGCGAAGTCGACGTCGCGCGCCTTGTAGCCGGGCGTGTCGGCATTGGCGATATTCGACGAAAGAAGCTCCTGGCGGTAAGCGCGCACGTCGAGCGCTTCACGTCCAAAAGCGAATTCGGCATCGAGTTTGTCCAGCATAAGAATCTCCGGAGAGCGGTCCCGAGGCTTCCCGTGCGCCTCTTGTCAGAAAGCTGCATGAGACGGGAAGGCCTTTTTGCATGAGGAGCATCTTATGGGCGCCGCGCAAGCAGCAATCGGACGAATAACCGGGAAAGGGGGCTTCTATTCAACGTTTGCGCAAAGGGGGCGCTCAATAGAATGCAAGGCGTACCGAATGCATTCGATGGAGAACCGCGATGGACCAGCCCACTTCCGATCCGACGCCCCGCGCACGACGCGCGGCGGCGCATCGCATGAGTGCGGTCGCCCTGCGCGTCGCGGCCAGGCTTCTGTTGAGTTCGACGCTCGGCGTGGCCGCGTCGGGCGGCGCTGCGCTGCTGTTGGCCGCCGGCGCGCATGCCGGCGAAGCCGACGGCCCGATCGTGATTGCCGGCCCGAACGAACAGAATCCCGCCGCGCTCGCGGAACTTGCCGAGCATATGCAGACGGCGCCCGCCAAACGGACCGGCTCGGCCGCAACACTCGCCGCCGCCACCGCGCAATCGCTGACGCGGGGTTCGTCCACGCGCGACGCCGATGCGTTTACCCGCGCCGCCAATGCCAGCGGCTCGATCGTCATCGCGGGCGCGGGCGACACGCCGGTCGCGCCGCAAATGATTCGCACCAATTTCAAGCCGGACGCCAACGGTGTCGTCACCATTCCCGCGCCGGGGCGCGCCGGCTCGAGCGCCACCAGCACACCGAACTCCGCCAACCCGGCCGATACGGCCAGCACAGCCGGCACCGCCGGCCGCCTCAACACGATGCCGGCTTCGCGCCGCGTCGTGCCGGTTGTCGTGACCCCGGCGCCGCAAACCAACGGCGCGCGCGGCAGCGCGGGTGTTCAGCCGGTCGCGGCCAACGCGCCTTCGGGCGTGGCAGGCCGCGCAGCGGCTGGCGTGTCGGAGTCGACGGCAGCTGCAGGTTCTTCGGCAACAGACAGTTTCGATCCGCTGGCCGCACGCGGCGAGCCGCCGCAGTTCGGCGCGGACGGCAAACCGGTTGCCACGCGCGCGAGCGCGCCCGCCCATTCGGCGATGAGCGCCGGCGTCGCGCCGACGGCCAGCATGCCTGTCACGCGGCCTGCCGCAGCCGCGGCGGCCGTCGCCCAACCGAATGCGCGCACGGCAGCCCCGGCGCAGTCTGCGCCGCTACCCGGCCAGCAGGACCCGGAAGCGATTCGCGCCGTCGCGCTGGCGTTTTTGCAACAGCAATCGGCGGGCTTGCCGGGCAAGGTGGAAATCACCGTCGCGCCCGCGTTTCCGCGCGGTCTCGCGGCGTGCATGATGCTCGAGCCGTTCATGCCGAGCGGCGCGCGCCTGTGGGGCCGCGTGACCGTCGGCGTGCGTTGCGCCGGCCAGCGTCCGTGGACCATCTATCTGCAGACGCGCGTTTCGCTGCATGCCACCTACTACCTCGCGGGCCGCGCCATGTCGGTCGGCGAAGTGCTCACCGCCGCCGACCTCGTCGCGCGCGATGGCGATCTGACGGGCTTGCCGCAGGCCATCGTGACGGATCCGGCGCAGGCGGTCGGCTCGGTCACGCTCACGCGCGTCTCCGCCGGCATGCCGCTGCGCCGCGACATGCTCAAAAGCGCGTCGGCGGTGTCCATCGGACAGACGGTGCGCGTGGTGGCTGCCGGCGACGGTTTCGCGATTTCTTCGGAAGGCAGCGCGATGAACAATGCGTCGCCGGGTCAGCAGGTTCGGGTGAAGACCGCCAACGGCCAGGTCATCTCGGGCATCGTCAAGGATGGCGCCACGGTGGAGATTCAACTGTGAATGCGGACGACCCGCGCGTCGCGCAGGCTCTGGCGGCGCCGGCCGTTTCAGGGCCGGATCGTCTTGATAGACAAGGAAAAAGCTGCAGCGATTGCGCTAAAGTTTTGATGAACGCTTGCCGTTATCAGAATCAAATCGTTCAGGAAGCCAATCGTGAAAGTCGATTCCCAAACCAATTCGAACCTGCCGACGTTGAAAGATGCCGTGTCCCGCTCGCAGCAAAGCGAAGCGGCGACCGCGAACACCGGCGCGCAGACGGCGGGCACTGCCTCGCAACCCACTTCCAGCGGCTCGGGCGACGCGAGCGTCAGCCTGTCGGGCCTGTCGCAGCATTTGCGCAGCCTCGCGGCGTCCGGTTCCGCCGACATCGACACGGCGCACGTCGAGTCGATCAAGCAGGCCATCAAGGACGGCACGCTCACGATCGACTCCGGCAAGATCGCCGACGGTGTGCTGAGCACCGCGCGCGAACTGTTGCAGAACAAATCCTCGTCGACCGGCAACTAATCGACGCATCGAAGTACGGTGAATGGCCGGGCGGCGTTCGACAAACACGGCTCGCAACTCCTCTGCGAGCCGACGTTTTCAGCGAGTTGTTGAGATGAAAGACGCCCTGCTTGCCACCCTCATCGAAGAATATTCCGCCGTCGAGGCCTTCGCGTCGGTCCTGACGCTCGAGACCAAGGCGCTCACCGCGTTGTCGCCGGTCGAATTGCTGCCTTCGGTGATCGAGAAAAAGACCGCACTGATCGGCGAGCTCGCGCAGCTCGAAACCCGCCGCGACGAGCTGCTCGCCGGCATGGGTTTTCCCGGCGGCTGGGCCGGCATGGAACTCGCCGCCAGCACCGACGAGCGCCTCGGCGCCCAATGGTCGCTGCTGCAAAAGGCCGCCGAGCGCGCGCGCCGCTCGAACACCAGCAACGGCGAGCTGATTCGCGTGCGCATGGACTACAACCAGCGGGCGCTGGCCGCGTTACAGGTGGTGATGCCGCAAAAGGCCGGTTTCTACGGTCCGGACGGACGCATTCCGGCACGCGCGGCGGTGTAAAACCGCGATCAGACAGAACATTTCCATCAAGGGCTCGTCGCTGCGACGGGCCCTTTTTGTTTTTACCGTCTCGCTCACTCGCACTTCCCTCCTCCCCTCACACGTTGGCCATCCGGCCAGGTGGCGCTCAGGGTGCCGCCCGCGTTCAAATCTCCTCTTCCCCCAACGAGGTTTTCCGCCGCCGGCACGCCTAGGCACGCCGCCTTTCCCGTGTCATCCGACAGCAGCGAAAACTGACTCTAGCGAGGTTGTGTAATCGTGTGTATAGTACGAGGAGTGCAGTATGAACAGTGCCGAGGTCGTCAAACTGATTCACGCGGATGGCTGGCGGCTTGTCCGGATATCGGGCAGCCATCATCACTTCCGGCACGCATTGAAAGCCGGGCTCGTGACCATCCCCCATCCCAAAAGGGACCTTCCGCCCGGCACGCTGAACAGCATCTTGAAACAGGCAGGGCTGAAATGAAAAACTTGATCTTTCCGGTCGCCATCGAGCCAGGTGACGCAGAGCACGCGTTCGGCGTCATCGTGCCGGATATTCCGGGCTGTCATTCGGCGGGAGATACGCTGGAGGAGGCTTACGCGAACGCGAAAGAGGCGATCGAGGCGCATCTGGACACGCTGCTCGACGAAGGCTTGCCGATTCCCGAAAGGCGGACGCTAGACGAGCATCGGCGCAATCCTGACTACGCGGGTTTCACGTGGGGCTTCGTGACCACCCGGAATATTCCCGCGCTCAAGAAGGCGGTTCGCATCAACATCTCGTTACCCGAGGCGCTGGTGCATGAAATCGACGAATACGCGCAGGCGCGTGGCATGTCGCGTTCTGCTTTTCTCGCGCTCGCCGCCGAGCATGAAATGGCGGAGGCTTGACACGCATGCGTTGGCGCGCGAGGCAGAGCGCTCAGGTGGTCTCGGCATTCGCCCAGGCCATTTCGCGCAGACGTGTGCGCAAACGCGCCACCGCCTGGCTGTGCAGCTGGCATACGCGCGACTCGCTGACTTCCATCACCGCGCCGATTTCACGCAGGTTCATGCCGCGCTCGTAGTAGAGCGACATCAGCAGCTTTTCGCGTTCCGGCAAGCGGTCGATGGCTTCCACCAGCGCGGAGCGCAGGCTCTCGTCGAGCAACGCCGAGAGCGGATCCGAGTGATCCACGCAGTAACGGTCCAGAAACGGTTCGTCGTCGGCGGAACGGTCGAAGTCTTCGTAGTAGATGAGCTGGCTGCCATGCAGATCCTGCAGCATCGACTGATACTCGTCGAGCGGCATTTGCAGGTGCTCGGCAATCTCCGTTTCGCTCGCCGAGCGGCCCAGGTTCTGCTCCACCTTGTGCACGGCTGTTTCCACTTCTCGCGAAGTGCGCCGCAAGCTGCGCGGCAGCCAGTCGTTACTGCGCAATTCGTCCAGCATCGCGCCGCGAATCCGCTGGCTCGCGTAGGTCTCGAACTGCGCGCCCTGATCTTCCTTGTAGCGGCTCGCGGCATCCAGCAGGCCGATCATGCCGGCCTGAATCAGATCGTCGAGGTCGACGCTGGCCGGCATTTTGGCGACGAGCTGCAAGCCGAGTCGACGCACGAGCGGTGCGTACTTCGTTAAAACATCGGCTTGGGAAATCTTTCCCTGAGCGTTATACATCGTGCTCCCCTTGTCCTTGTGCCGCCCCTCAGGCGTGCTGCGCAGACGGTTGGTCGGCGTGTTGCGCCGCTGAAACTGTCGCAGGCGCCATCCATGGCGTTTGCGACGACATCGCTGGCCGCATCGGCCAGTACTGCAGTTCGGCCGCGAGGTGCCGGAAATCGCGCGCTGCCGGTGTCGACGGGAATGCGTCGACGACACAACGCGACAACTCTTCGGCTCGCGCCATCCGCGCATCCGCGGCAATGCAACCGGCGTCTTCCAGCGCCACCGCGAGGTAGCGCCCGGCCACGCCGGCCAGGTTTGCAAAAGCAGTGCGAGCGTCTTCCACGCTCTGCACGTGGTTCACCAGCACGCGAAACTGCGCGATGGCGTGGGCGTAATGCAGGCGCTTCATGCATGCGTAGGCGTCCGTGATCGCCTGCGCGGCCATGCGCGTGACGATCATCACGTCGTGCGCCTGCATCGCGAGCGCCGAGAGGTGTCCTTGCTGATCCAGTTGCGCGTCGATCAGCACGACGTCGGCGGAGCCGTGCAGCAGCACGCCCAATTGCGCCGCGCTATAGCCCTCGCGATGCGCACGCGAGGCGGCCAGCACCGAGAAGCCGAGCGGATGCCGCGAAGCCGCGTCGTCGAGCGTCATCTCGCCGCGCATCACCGCCGTAAAGTTGCCCGCGCCGCGCACGCTGCCGGCAAGCGCACTCACCGACTTGTCGCCGAGCCACTCGTCGATCACGAGCACGTCCTTGCCTTGCTGCGCGAGCGCCGCCGCGAGGTTGATCACCGTGGCTGTGCAGCCCGCGCCCAGCGACCCGCCCGTTACCGAAATCACGCGCGAGCCGCTGCGCGCGAGGAGGCGCCGCAGTCCTTCTGCCTGATCGGAGACGAGCTTATCCAAAGCGGACCTCGTGCAATTCAGCGGTGGAGCGCGCGGACAGCGCGGAGAGCAGCGCGGGCACATCGTCGTCGTGCGGAACGAACGGCGAGTGATCGCGCGGAATGCAGAACGCGCTCTTCAGCAGGAAACGTTTGGTCGCGACGTAGAGGTTTTCCGGCACTTTCTGGCCGGTCGACACGTAGTGCACCGGCAGCTTGTAGCGGATCACCGTATCGAGCACGCCGCCCAGGTTGGTGGCTTCGTCGAGCTTGGTCAGAATGCAGCCGGCGAGCGGCTGTTGGTCCGGTCCGCGCTGGTAGGCCTGCACGACTTCGTTGAGCGTGTCGCCGTGGCTCGTTGCGTTGAGCAGCAACAGACGCTGCACCGGCTGGCCCGCGCGGCTTAACATCGCGATCTGGTCGGACACGAGCCGGTCGCGCTGGCTCATGCCGATCGTGTCGATCAGCACGATGTGCTTGTTGCGCAATTCGGAGAGCGCGAGTTGCAGGTCGGCGCTGTCTTTCACCGCGTGAACCGACACGCCGAGAATCTTGCCGAAGATGCGCAGTTGCTCGTGACCGCCGATCCGGTAGCTGTCGGTGGTGAGCAGCGCGACTTTGCTGGCGCCGAAGCGCATCACGCAGCGCGCCGCGAGCTTGGCCGTGGTCGTGGTCTTGCCGACGCCCGTCGGGCCCATCAGCGCGAATACGCCGCCGCGCTCCATGAGCGTGTCTTCGTCTTCCATCACCGGCAGGTTCGAGGCGAGCACCGAGCGCACCCAGTCCATGCCGTCGTCCATGTTGTCGACGTCCTCGGGCAGGTTGTCGACCATCATCTGCACGAGCTGCGCGGAAAAGCCGGCCGCGAACAGATGCTTGGTCAGCGCGCCGTGCGCCGGATTGCGGCGTTGACGGTCGCCCCACATGAGGCCCGCGAACTGTTCTTCCATCATGCCGCGCAGCGACGACAGCTCGCTCATCACGGTTTCCTTGACGACCTGCTCCATGCGCGCCTTGATGGCTTCAGCGACAGCAGCAGGCGTGCGCGTGTCGTCGGCGGCGGGCGCCGGCGCGAATTTCTGCGCGGCGCGGCGCGCGGCGACTTGCGCGGCTTCGCGAGCCCAATCCGGCGTGTTGTCCGCTTGCGTTGCGGCGGCGTTGCCCGGCTCGACGGCGCCGCCGAGGCCCTTGGCCATCGCGTCGGCGGGCGTCATCGCGTGAGGACGCGCGCTGTATTCACCGTGCTGCTGTTGCTCGGCGGCAATGCGTCGCGCGTGATCGATCAGCCACGGATTGGAGTCGGCCAGCGTGCGCGGCGCCTGAGCGTCGGCGGACGAAGCCGCGGAGCCGGACGGCACACCGGCGGCCTTCAGCAGGTCGGCGCGGATGTCTTCGTTCAGGCGCGCGGCCGCGGCGCGGGCGCTCGGCTGACCGACGTTGATCTGTTGCGATTGCGGTGCAGGCGCGTGCTTCGCGCGCTCGGGGGCCGCGGGGGCCGCATTGGCGGCAGCGGCGGAAGCGCCATGCAATGCGCCTTTGCGCGCGGCGGCCAGCGGGTCGGCCAGCGCCGCGGACGGCGTGGCGGCTTGCTTCGCCGCTTGCATCGCTGCATTCATCGCCGCACTCGGCATGACCTTTGCGGCCGGCTGCGCGTCGTGACCGCCTGCGAGCGACGAATCAGCGAAGCTGCCCGCCGTCTCGGTGCCGGCTTCGGGGCTCGCGCCGAACACCGACGAGAACACGTCCGGCATGCCGCTCGCATACGGATTGGCTTGCATCGCCTGAGGCGCGGACATCGCGCGCGGTGCGGCCGACACGCCCAGTGCGGGTTGCGCAGCCGCCAGATTCGTCGATGCGGATGGTGCTGCGCTCGCTTCGGCGCGCGGTGCCTTCGGCGTGATCGCCGCAAGGTCGCTGTCGGCCAATGCGACGATCTCGACACTGCCGTCATCCATTGTCCGATTGGACAGCACGACCGCGTCGGCGCCCAGCGCTTCGCGCACGAGACGCAGTGCGTCGCGACTGTTGGCACCGATAAATTTACGAATGTTCAAGCTGGACCCCCGATGAGGTAAACGGACTGACGGACCGGCAACACACCGCTTCCCATTGAGATCATTATTGCGAAACCCGTCGTCCGACGATCGGTGGATAAAGGCCGTTAAACGTGGGTAATTCGGCCGATGGAAGCGCGCCGCCATCCCGGCCCGCCGCGTGACGAAAACGCGCCGTGCCGCGCGCCCGCCGGCGAGTCGCAAGCCGCGTCAAGGCGGTGCCCGCGAGCGAAGCATGGACTCGCCGATACCTTCGCGGTGCGAAAAGTCAGGTGCGGAAATGAAAACCGGCGCCCTCAGGCGCCGGCTAACCGGTCGAGTGTCGGTCCACCCGTCATGCGCGCAGCAAGTGCCGCGCAGTTTGCGACAAGGTGCTCAGCGCGCTTTTCGTCGCGCGCTAACCCTGCGCGCCGATCAGATTGACCACCTTGATGTTGCGCGTGTCCGGCACTTCGGCATACGACAGCACCTTCAACTGCGGCAGGCTGCGGCGCAGGAAGCGCGCGAGCATCGGCCGCAATGCATGCTGCACGAGCAGCACCGGCGCGAGTCCCATGTTCTGCTGACGGCTCATCGCCTTCTGCGTTTCGGTCATCAGCGTATGCGCGAGGCCGGGCTCGAGGCCGGGGTTGGAACCGGTCGACAGCGCCTGCGAGAGCACGCGCTCCAGATTCGAGTCGAGGCCCATCACCTGCATGTCGCCGGTGCCCGGGAACCACTGCTGCGTAATCGCGCGGCCGAGTGCAAGACGCACGGCGGCGGTGAGATCGTGCGCGTCGGTGAGCTTCGGCGTGTGCTCGGACAGCGCTTCGAGGATGGTGCGCAGGTCGCGGATCGGCACGCCTTCTTCCAGCAGGTTTTGCAGCACCTTCTGCAACGTGGTGAGCGGCAGCGTCTTCGGCACCAGATCGTCGACGAGCGACGGCGTGTCTTTCTGCATGCGCTCCAGCAGCGCCTGCACCTCGCGGCGGCCGAGCAGCTCGGACGCGTGCGTGACCACGAGGTGATTCAGGTGCGTGGCGACCACGGTGCTCGAATCGACCACCGTGTAGCCATACACCTGCGCCTGTTCGCGCAGATTCGTGTCGATCCAGATGGCCGGCAGACCGAACGCCGGGTCTTGCGTCGGCGTGCCCGGCAGCGCGGCGGAAACCTGACCCGGGTTGATCGCGAGCCATTGGCCCGGATACGCCTCGCCGACGCCCACTTCCACGCCCTTCAGCGCGATCCGATAACCGTTCGGCCGCAATTCCAGGTTGTCGCGAATGTGGATGACCGGCGGCAGAAAGCCGATTTCCTGCGCGAACTTCTTGCGGATGCTCTTGATCCGCTTGAGCAGTTCGCCGTCCGAGTTCTTGTCGACGAGCGGAATCAGCCGGTAGCCCACTTCGAGGCCGAGCGTGTCGATCATCGTGACGTCGTCCCAGCTGGCTTCGGTGTTCTCGACCGGCGTGACGGCGGCCGGCGCGACATCCACGAGCGCCGTCGTGTTCTTGCGTTCCTCGGCGCGCTTTTTCATGGTGCGGCCGAGCTGGATCAGACCGCCGCCCAGAATCAGAAACGCGAAGTGCGGCATGCCCGGAATCAGGCCCATCAGCACCAGAATGCAGCCGGTGATCATCAGCACGCGCGGGTTCGTGAAGAGCTGCCCGGTGAGCTGCGTGCCGATGTCTTCATTCGTTGCGACGCGCGACACGATCACGCCGGCGGCCGTCGAAATGACGAGCGACGGAATCTGCGCGACGAGGCCGTCGCCGATGGTGAGCAGCGTGTAGTTCTTGCCCGCCGACGCGAAGTCCATGCCGTGCTGAACCATCCCGACGATCAGCCCGCCGAAGATGTTGATCACCATGATCAGCAAACCGGCAATCGCGTCGCCGCGCACGAACTTGCTCGCGCCGTCCATCGAGCCGTAGAACTCGGCTTCCTGCGAGACTTCCGCGCGGCGCTTGCGCGCCTGCTCTTCGTTGATGAGGCCGGCGTTCAGGTCGGCGTCGATCGCCATCTGCTTGCCGGGCATCGCGTCGAGTGTGAAGCGCGCGGACACTTCCGCAATCCGCCCCGCGCCCTTCGTGATCACCATGAAGTTGATCACCATCAAAATGATGAAGACGACGATACCGACCGCGAAGTTGCCGCCCACGAGAAAGTGGCCGAACGACTCGATCACCTGGCCCGCGGCGTCAGGACCCGTGTGGCCTTCGAGCAGCACGACGCGCGTCGACGCGACGTTCAGCGACAGGCGCAGCAGGGTCGAGAACAGCAGCACGCTCGGGAAAGCGGCGAAGTCGAGCGGCTTCATCGTGTACATGCTGACGAGCAGCACCATCACGGAAAGCGCGATGTTGAAGGTGAACAGCAGATCCAGCAGGAACGGCGGCAACGGCAGGATCATCATGCCGAGGATCATGCAGATCAGCACCGGGCCGGCTAAGGCGCGCAAATTGGTGCTGCTCAGGGCATCGGGCCGTCGAGCGAGGAAACCGGCGCGAGCGTTCATGCCGAGACTCCGTCATCGTTAGCGGGGTTGAGCGTGTCGGCGGCTTCCTGATCGGCTTCTTCATCCGATACACCGCCCTTGTCGAGTTCCGCGGGCACCTCGAGCTCGGTCGGTGCGACCGGCTTGACGCCGCCTTCGGTTTTGAAGCGCCGCAACTGGTACACCCACGCGAGCACTTCGGCGACCGCGCCATACAGCTGGCCGGGAATCTCGCGGTTCAGTTCGACGTTGTGATAAAGCGCACGCGCGAGCGGCGGCGCTTCCAGCAGCGGCACGTTGTTTTCGGCGGCGAGCTCGCGAATCCGCGCGGCCACGAGGTTCACGCCCTTCGCGACCACCTTCGGCGCGCGCATCTCGCCGTCCGTGTATTGCAGCGCGACCGCGAAGTGCGTCGGGTTCGTGACCACGACGTCGGCCTTCGGCACCTGCGTCATCATGCGGCGGCGGGCAATGGCGCGCTGCTGCTGGCGAATCCGGCCCTTCACGTGCGGATCGCCTTCGCTTTCGCGATGCTCGCGCTTCACTTCTTCCTTGCTCATGCGCAGTTTCTTGTGGAACTGCCAGAGTTGATACGGCACGTCCAGTGCGGCGACGACGAACATGCCCGCCACCGTCATCCCGCAGCACACGGCGATGAGATGCACGGTGTTGGCGAGCGCGAGGTGCAGTGGCTGCGTGGCGAGCGCGAGAATCTCCTCGCGCCGGTTCCAGATCGCGGTACCGCCGATCACACCCACCACCAGCGTCTTGGCAAGCGACATGCCGAGCTGGATCGGGCCGTTGATCGAAAAGATCTTGCCGAGGCCGGCAATCGGATTAAGGCGGTCGAACTTGGGCTCGAGCCCTTTCGCCGACAGTTGCCAGCCGCCCAGCGCCATCGGCGCGAGCAAGGCGGCCGCGCCGGTAAACGCGAGGATCGGCAAAAGCGCGTAGAGGCCTTCGCGGCTCGCCGCGCCGGCGCCCGCCATCATGCGGTGGGTCTCGAAAGCGCTCGCGTGGTCGAATGTGAACGCCGCGCGCAGCATGGCCTGCAAATGCTCACCGATGCTGCCCGACATGCCCCACACGCCGAAAAAGCCGGCCGCGAGCAGCGCGAACGTCGAGAGCTCCCGCGAACGCACGATCTGCCCCTCCTCGCGCGCTTTCTGCAAGCGCCGAGGGGTGGCTGATTCGGTTTTTTCGAGGTCGCTTTCCTCTGCCACAAGGCTCTCCAATCGGGCGAGGCACTGCGCCTCTTTCCAGTGAGAGCGATTATTCCCGGTCGGCGCAAGCACCGATCGGCGGATAAAGGAGGAGAAACCGGGGCTTTTCGGCGGATGGGCGAGCCGCGCGCGAGGCCGCGCGCCGCCGCAAAAGACAACGCCCGCGCTGCTTCGCGCGGGCGTCGTGGCTGGCGATCAGGCGGTGCGTCGCGCCGGATCAGCTTGCGTAGGCAACGAAAGGCGCCTGGGTGCCGCCGTTCGATTTCAGGTCGAAGCCGTGATAGACGTGGCGTCCGTAGAAGAACGGCAAGCCCAGGTCGAACGCGGCGAGGCCGCCCAACTGGCCCGCGAGGTCGTTGAACGCGTAGTTGGTGCCGCTGTTAAAGAGCGTCGACGCACTCAGGATGCCGATGCTCGCCGTCGCCTGGGCGGCGTTCGCACCGACCAGCGTGATGGAGCGGGTCTGCGCGGAGGATGGGCAATAGAAGCCCGGGAAGCTGCTGCCGCACAGCGTGAGCGAGCTGTCGTTGAAGAAATAGCCGTTCGAGCCCGAATCCAGGAACGCCGTCGTGGTGCTGCCGTTGAAGACGCTGCCGGTCAGATCGCCGTAGGCGTCGGTGGTCAGAACCTGCGCGGAGCCGAGCCCATTGTTGGACTGCGTGCCGATGCCGAACACCAGTGTGCCCGTGGCCGAAGCCTGCCCGTTATTGCTGATGGGCGGCATTTGCACGATCACGCCGTTGTTGTCGACCGGGAACTTCGCGACCGGATTGGCGACCTGGCTCGCGAGCGGAACCGTCGCGCGGGTGCACGAGGTGCCGCCCGGGCACGAGAAGTAGTTGCTGTAGGTCGCCGCGGTCGACGCGTTCGCGCAGGTCGAGCCGCAATCGTAGAGCGCCGTCCCGATGCCGATGATGCCGTTCGCGCCCAGATCGCTCGGCGTATTCTCCGCCGCGCCGCTGCCGCAACCGGTGGGCGCCGTGGTGCCCGCCGCCGTGTCGCCAATGATCTGCACCGGAACTGCCGCTGTGGTCGTTTCACCACCGATCGTTACAGTCGCCGTGCGCACGCTGCCCCACGTATAGCCGTCGGCGAAAGTGGCGCATTCGCCGAGCGGACTACCACCAGAGATGGAGCTGACGGGCAACGCGCCCTGCATGGTCGAATTCAACGCCGCGTTGGCGATGCGCAGTCCGAACGAACCCGTGTCGACCTGAATGTTGTTGATGGTCTGGCATGTAGTCGTGTTAGGCACACACACCGTCACGCTGATCGTGGGAATGTTGATCACACCCGTGACGCCGCGGTTCACCGAGATCGCCACCGTGTTGGCCGCGTTCGCCGCAATCGGCTGCTGCGTCGGGCTGGCCGGCAAGCCGCTCGTCGACGTGCCGCCGCTGGAGCCGCCCGTCGAACCGCCAGTCGAGCCGCTGCTGGAACCGGAGCTGCCGCTGTCACCGCCGCCACCCCCGCCGCACGCGGCAAGCGCGGAGACGAGCACGACCGTTACCGCAACCCGCGTCCAGTCCTTGAGTTTCTTTGCCATGAGCATGGTTTGCATCGTTCGTCCTCGCCGTTACTGGATGTCGGTGCCGCTGACGCCGGCAGGCAGCGCGGGCGGCAGCCATGCGCGGCCGGAGAAGGCGCCCATATGGCCGCCGGACTGCACGACGAGGCTGCTCTGATCGACCGCGACCGGTCCACGTGCGCCGCCGCGCGCCGCACGCGCGGCCTTCACGCCTGCGACGTACTGCGGAAAGTAACTGCCGAGCATCTCATTCAGATCAGGCATTTGCGGGCCGTTCCACGCGATGCCGAAGACGGTGCCGTCGGCGGCCACGTATTCGCGCACCACCGTGCCGTTGCCGAGCGTGGTTTCACGAACGGTGTACGACGCCGTAGCGGAAGCGGAAGAAGCTGCACCCGAGGCCGAGCGCACGACGGCGCTCGAAGGATGCATGGTGCGGGACGAGACCGACGCGTCCGCGGGAGGCGTCATCGGGGCGCCGCCGAGCGCCGCATGAGCGGACTGCACGGCGGAAAACGAACCGGGCAGGACAAAAGGCAACACAAGCGCCGTAACCCGACCGGCGCGGCGTACATGACTCCACATAACGAATTTCCTCCCTGGCTGCTGGCCGGCGCGCACTCTCCCGCGGACCGGCTGCATGTAGGCCAATCATAGGACACGGATGGGGCCGCATCTGGAGGAAAACCTCGTTCTGCAAGCCCCGGTGATAGCGTTCACCTGGGTTCCGCGCCGCTCTTCGACCTCGTAGTATGCCTGCGGTTTGTGTCCATAGACAGCGTGCCGCCCGGGAGCGCGACTTGCTATGTACACGGGTTGGGCCGCGCGCCGCGAGGGCGCGGGCCGCTAAAGAGCCGCTAAAGGGCCGCTCAGAAACCGAGGCTGGCGAGCAGATCGTCGACCTGCGATTGATCCTGCATGACGTCCGTTTTGCCTTCCGGATTGATCTGCGGGCCGTTCAGCAGATGCTCGGGGCTGCCGGTCGGCGACACTTCCGCGACGAGCGCGGCGGCGTGCGCCGCGAACTGCTCGCGCCGCTCGAGCGCGATGTTCTCGACCAGCACCCCGAGCAATTGCTGCTCGATCAGATACACGACGTCGGTGATCTTCTTGATCACCTGGCCGGTCAGATCCTGGAAATCCTGCGCCAGCATGATCTCCATGAGCTGCGAGTTGGTCGCGGTGGTCGCCTCGGGCACGCCGCGCAGGAACTCGCGCGTGTCGTTCATCAGCGCGCGCACTTCCGCGCGTTCGATCGGCGCCGCGTACCACTGCTCCCAACGCGCGTCGAGTTCGCCGGCGTCTTTTTGCAACTGTTCCTGAATCGGCTTCGCGATGTCGATCGAGGAAAGCACGCGCTCGGCGGCCTGCTCGGTCATGTTCGCGATGTACTTGAGACGGTCGCGTGCGTCGGGTACGGCTTCGGCCGCGCGCTCGACGTGCTTGTCGAGCCCGAGCTCGCGCATCGAATCACGCAGCGTGCGTGTCAGTTGTCCAATGCGGGCGAGAATGCGGTCTGACGCGAAGTCGCCGCTCTCGTTGACCGCTTCGGCGCTAGGCGCATTGGTGGGCAGGTTCACATCAGCTCCCGGTCTTGGCCATCTTCTCGAGAATCTTGTTGAGCTTCTCGTCCAGCGTCGCAGCCGTGAACGGCTTCACGACATAACCGCTCGCGCCCGCCTGAGCCGCCGCGATAATGTTTTCCTTCTTCGACTCGGCCGTCACCATCAGCACCGGCAAGTGCTTGAGATTGGCGTCGGCGCGGATTTCCTTGAGCATCGCGAGACCGTCGAGGTTCGGCATGTTCCAGTCGGAGATCACGAAGTCGTAGGTGCCGCCGCGCAGACGCGCGAGGCCGGCCTGGCCATCTTCGGCTTCGTCGACGTTGCCGTAGCCCAGCTCTTTGAGGAGGTTGCGAACGATCCGGCGCATCGTCGGAAAATCGTCCACTACCAGAAACTTCATTGCCTTATCCATTTGATTCCCTTTACTTGATTCACGGTGCGGCGTATGACCGCTTCAATCCAGACGGCGCATCATACCCGCTGAACGCGATCGCCCATCGACGCAAGACGCGCCATCACGCGCCGGCTCATGTCCGGCAGCGACGCGATTTCGTCGGCCGCGCCCAGCGCAATCGCCTCGCGCGGCATGCCGAACACGATACAGCTCGCCTCGTCCTGCGCCAGCGTATAAGCCCCAGCCTTTTTCATTTCCAGCAGACCCGCGGCGCCGTCGCGCCCCATTCCGGTCAGGATCACTCCGACCGCGTTCTTGCCCGCGTGCTGCGCGGCCGAGCGGAACAGCACATCCACCGAAGGACGATGCCGGTTCACCGGCGGGTCGTCCGACAGATGCGCGATGTAGTTCGCGCCGCTGCGGGCAAGCAGCAGGTGAGCGTGGCCGGGCGCGATATACGCATGTCCCGGCAGCACGCGTTCGCCGTGCTCAGCTTCTTTAACGGTAATCCGGCACAAACCATTGAGGCGTTGCGCAAAAGATTTTGTGAAACCCGGCGGCATATGCTGCGCGATCAGCACCGCGGGCGCGTCCGGCGGCAGCGGGACGAGCACTTCGCGGATAGCTTCGGTACCGCCCGTCGACGCCCCGACGATGATCAGCTTCTCCGTACTGACGAGCGGATTGTTAAAGAGCGGCGCCGCGCTCACCGGCGCATGCGCGCCGGCAGCGGGCGCGTGATGCGCAGGCGCCGCCTGGCGCACGCGCGCGCGCGCCGCGGCGCGAATCTTGTCGGCGAGCTTTTCCGCGTAGTCGAGCATGCCGTCGCGAATGCCGACCTTCGGCTTCGTGACGAAGTCGACCGCGCCAAGTTCCAGCGCGCGCAGCGTGATTTCATTGCCGCGCTCGGTCAGCGACGACACCATCACGACCGGCATGGGCCGCAGGCGCATCAGCTTCTCGAGAAAGTCGAGACCGTCCATGCGCGGCATTTCCACGTCGAGCGTCAACACGTCCGGGTTGTGCTGCTTGATGAGCTCGCGCGCGACGAGCGGGTCGGGCGCGGTCGCGACGACGGTCATGTCCGGCTGGCCGTTGATGATCTCGGTCATCAGGCTGCGGATCAGCGCCGAATCGTCGACACACAGTACTTTGATCTTGTGCACAGCGCTCACGCCTCCTCTGCGGTTCTGGCGTTGTTTGAATTGATGGGGCGCGGGGTCGAGCCGAACAGTTCGACTTTCGGCCTTGCTGCGCCGGCAGCCGCGCCGAACAGTTCGATCTTGGGGCGCGCGGCCGCAGGTGCGGCGAACAGTTCGACCCGCTTTCTGGCTGCGGCGAGCCGCTCGGCGCGCGCTTCGGCGGTCTGGCGCACAAGCGCCTGTTCGCGCTCGGCGACGCCCGGATCCTGCTGCAAACGCAGCTTTTTCACCATCACCTGGCCGGTGCGCGGCATGAACGCGACCTTGCGCGGGTGCGAGCCCTGCAAATCTTCCGCGACGATGCGGATCTTTTCGAGCGCCAGATAGCGGCGCACGAATTCCGAATTGCGATCGCCGATGTTGATGGTCGTCATGCCCGCGAGCACCGCGCCGCCGCCGAACACTTTCGCTTCGAAACGCTCGCGCCGGCCGCCGGCCTTGATGAGTTCGTTGATCAGCACTTCCATCGCGTAGGCGCCGTAGCGCATCGAATCGGATGCCGGCTGGCCGACTTCGGCGCCGTCGTCGGGCAACATGAAGTGATTCATGCCGCCGATGCCCGCGGTGCGGTCCTGGATACAGGCCGCGACGCACGAGCCGAGCACGGTCACGAGCACCATGTCCTCGTGCGTGGTGTAGAACTCGTTCGGCAGCAGCTTCACACCGGGGCGTTGGAAGTGGTTGTCGTAGTAAAGATTGGTGGCGATCGGCAAGGCGCTGCTCATACCGTCACCCCGCTCGTCGATGCGCTCGCCGCCGTCGCCGTACGGGCCGGCGCACGGGCACCGGCCACGTCGCGCGTCAGTTCGTAGACGGTCTGGCCGCGCAGCCTGAATGCCTGCGTGACATACGTGAAGTTTTCCGAGTGACCGGCGAACAGCAGGCCGCCCGACTTCATCAGCGGCTCGAAGCGCGTGAGCACTTGCGCTTGCGTCGGCTTGTCGAAGTAGATCATCACGTTGCGGCAGAAGATCGCGTCGAACTGCGTGCGCAGCTGGTAATCGCGGTCAGTGAGGTTCAACTGCTCGAAACGCACCATGGCGCGCACTTGCGGGCGCACCTTCACCATGCCGGCGTGCGGGCCGGTGCCCTTCAGGAAGAAGCGCTTGAGCCGCTCGGGCGAGAGATGCTTCACCTGGTCGAACTGATACATGCCGGCCTCGGCCTTGGCGAGCACCTGGGTGTCGATGTCGGTGGCGAGCACCGTCGCCTGGCGTGCGCCGCTTTCGCCGAGCGCTTCGATCAGCGTCATCGCGATCGAGTACGGCTCTTCGCCGGTCGAGGCCGCCGAGCACCACACGGACACCGGTTGCGCGCGGCGCGTCACGAAGTCCGCGAGAATCGGAAAGTGATGCGCCTCGCGAAAGAACGCGGTCAGATTGGTGGTCAGCGCATTGGTGAAGGCTTCCCACTCGGCCGGATCGTTTTCCGCTTCGAGCAGATCGAGATACTGCCTGAACGAGTCGAGGCCGCGGGCGCGCAGGCGACGCGCGAGGCGGCTGTACGCCATGTCGCGCTTGTGATCGGACAGGGAAATGCCGGCGCTGCGGTGAATCAGTTCGCGAATGCGAGTGAAATCCGCGGAGGTGAATTCGAAATCACGCCCCTGTTCACTAGATCGGATCGGGTCCGCACGGTCGGTGCGTTGCTGTGCGCGCGTTGCCATCATGAAAGTTCCTGCCTGCGATACGAGCCATCACGCCTGCCCGACGGAAACGCCCGCGAGCAAGGAATGTTTTCCGCGGGGTCGCGCCCGCCCGCACGTTCCATCACCATGCAGCCGGCCCGCGACACGCGTTGAAAGCGTGCTTCGATGATTCGCGCCGCATGGCGCGAGATGTCGAATGACTGCATGTTTCATCGTCATGTTTAAAAGGTTTCCCAGTCCGCGTCCGAACCGGCCGAGCTCACGCTCGCCGCTGCCGGACGTGCAACCGGCTCGGCGGCCGCGCGCGGCGCCTTCGGCTTGAGCGCCGGTTCGACGCGCCCGGTGCCTGCTTCGGGGTTGCCCACGGCCGGCGCAGCGCTCGTTGCGGCGGCTGCATGCGCCGCTGCGCTGGCCGTTGCATTCGCCGTCGACGCATGAGCCGCCGGCGCGCTCGCTGCCGCCTTCGGGGCACGCGGTGCGGCCTTCGCCGCAGGCTTGCTGCTGCCGACGCTCGTGCGCGCCTTCACTTGGGGTACGACCGGCGCGCTCGCCGCACTCAAACCGCGCGCCGCATGGCTTGCCACCTTCCAGCCGCTCAGCACCTCTTGCAACTGGCGCGTTTGGTCTTCGAGCGACGCCGCAGCCGCTGCGGCTTCTTCGACGAGCGCGGCGTTCTGTTGCGTCACTTCGTCCATCTGCACGACGGCGCGATTGACCTGCTCGATGCCGCCGGATTGCTCCTCGGAAGCCGCGCTGATCTCGCCCATGATGTCGGTCACGCGGCGCACGGCCTGCACGATCTCGTCCATCGTGGTGCCCGCGCGTCCGACGAGCGCCGAGCCGCTTTGCACCTTGTCGGCGGAGTCGCCGATCAGTTCCTTGATTTCCTTGGCGGCGCTCGCGCTGCGTTGCGCGAGGCTGCGCACTTCGCCCGCCACGACCGCGAAGCCGCGGCCCTGTTCGCCGGCGCGCGCCGCTTCCACCGCCGCGTTGAGCGCCAGAATGTTGGTCTGGAACGCAATGCCCTCGATCACGCCGATAATGTCGACGACCTTGCTCGAGCTGCTCGCAATATCCTGCATCGTCGTGACGACCTGGCTCACCACGTCGCCGCCGCGCGTCGCGATATCGGATGCATTCACGGCAAGCTGGCTCGCCTGGCGCGCGTTCTCGGCGTTCTGCCGCACGGTGCCCGTGAGCTGCTCCATGCTCTGCGCGGTCTGCTGCAGCGAAGCGGCCTGCTGTTCGGTGCGCTGCGACAGGTCCGTGTTGCCCATCGCGATTTCGCGCGCGCCGGTGTCGATCGACTCGGTGCTGCTGCGAACCGCCGTGACCATCGACGCCATGCTTTCCTGCATCCGCTTGATGCCGGCGAAGAGGCGGCCGATTTCGTTGCGGCTTCGCACTTCGATCGTTTCCGAGAGATCGCCTGCGGCGATCCGCTCGAAGCATTCGGTTGCGTCTGTGAGCGGCTGAACGATCAGGCCGCGCAGCGCGAAGCGCAGGCCGACCACGAGCAGCAGCGAGAGCGCGGTGAACGCGATGATCAGCGTGGTCATCAGCGAGATGTTGGACTGCGCGTCTGCCTGCTGGTCGACAGCCTGTTGCTGCAGGCTCTTCACCACCGCCGCCGCCACGTTGTCATACGCCACGAACATCGGGCTGATCTTCTTGTCGGCAATGTCGTGATAGGCCGCGAGATCGTTGGCGCGCAGCGCCGCGAATTCGGGCTCGACGCCGTCGCGCACGAGCGTCGTGCGCAGCGCGACGAGCTCGTCCATCTTCGCCTGGTCGACGCCGACCTTCGGCGCGTCCAGATAGGTCTGCCAGTTCTTGTTGCTGAAGCCGTACAGCTCGACTGCGCGATCCAGCACCTTCTTCGCCGTTTCCGTGTCGCCTGCCGCGGTGAGCGCGGTGACACGGTCGAGCGAGATGCGCGAGCGCAGCAGATGAGCCGAAGCGTCGTCGAGCGCGTGAATCGCCACCAGATCGCCGCGCGCAATACGGTCGAGCGAACGGCTTGCGCTGCCGAGCGCCGTCAGCCCAAGCACGCCGACCACCATGGTCAGCGCGACGAGAATGATCCCCACTAGCGTGAGCGATGTGCGAATCGACCACCTGCTTAGCATCTCAGTGCTCCCTGTTTCAAACTTTTGAACGCCGCGGCCGTTACACGCCGAGCGTTTCGATGAGCGCCATTTCGCGGCTCGTCATCAGCTTTTCGATGTCCATCAGAATCAGCATGCGGCCGTCGACCGTGCCGAGGCCCGTCAGGTACTCGGTCGTCAGCGTCGCGCCGAATTCCGGCGCCGGCATGATCTGGTCGACGGCGAGCGTCAACACGTCGGACACGCCGTCCACCACCATGCCCACCACGCGATGCGCGACGTTCAGGATGATCACCACGGTCTGGTGGTCGTACTCGACGCGGCCAAGATGGAACTTGATGCGCATGTCGACGATCGGCACGATGATGCCGCGCAGATTGATCACGCCCTTGATGAACTCGGGCGCATTGGCGATGCGCGTCACGTTGTCGTAGCCGCGGATTTCCTGCACCTTGAGAATGTCGATGCCGTACTCTTCGGCGCCGAGCGTGAAGACGAGGAATTCCTGACCGCCGGCGTCGGCCTGCTGCGCGTCGCGGCGACCATTCGTCGCGTTCGCGACGCTCGAATTGATGGATTGAACTTCTGCCACGTTAGCCCCCAAACGGTTGGGATAAATCAGGTTGAATAAGTGTTGCTGCGAATGCCGCGCACATCATGCGAGGCTCATTGCGCCGTGCGCGTTGCGCGACTCGCGGTTCAGCGCCGCCACGTCCACGATCAGCGCGACGCTGCCGTCGCCGAGAATGGTCGCGGCGGAAATGCCGTGCACCTTGCGGTAATTGGTTTCCAGGTTCTTCACGACGACCTGCTGCTGCCCCACCAGCTCGTCGATCAGCATCGCAAAGCGGCGCCCCTCGGTCTGCATGATGGTGACGATGCCTTGAGTCGGCTCCTGCTTCGCGTCCGCCACGTTGAACACTTCGTGCAGCGCGACGAGCGGCAGATATTCGCCGCGCACGCGCACCACGCGCTCGCCGTTGGCGACCGTGTAGATGTCCTCGGCTTGCGGCTGCAGCGACTCCATCACGAAGTTCAGCGGCAGAATGAAGATCTCGTTGCCGACCTTGACGGACATGCCGTCCAGAATCGCCAGCGTGAGCGGCAGAATGATGCGCGTCGTGCTGCCCTTGCCTGCCTGCGAGGTGATTTCGACGTGACCGCCCATCGACTGGATGTTGCGCTTCACGACGTCCATGCCCACGCCGCGGCCCGACACGTCCGTGACCTGCTCCGCCGTCGAAAAGCCCGGCAGGAAGATGAGGTTCCAGACTTCGTCGTCGGTCATGCTTTCGCTGACCTGCATGCCCTGCTTGGCCGCCTTCGCGAGAATCTTGTCGCGGCGCAGGCCGGCGCCGTCGTCGCTCACTTCGATGACGATGTTGCCGCCATGATGTGCCGCCGAGAGAACCAGCTGGCCGGTCGCGTCCTTGCCCGCCGCGCGCCGCGCTTCCACGGTTTCGATGCCGTGGTCGAGACTGTTGCGCACGAGGTGAGTCAGCGGGTCGATGATCCGCTCGATCAGGCTCTTGTCGAGTTCGGTCGCCTGACCGAAGGTGACGAGTTCCACTTCCTTGCCGAGCTTCGCCGCCAGATCGCGCACGAGGCGCGGGAAGCGGCTGAACACGTAATCCATCGGCATCATGCGGATCGACATGACGGCTTCCTGCAGATCGCGCGCGTTGCGCTCGAGCTGCGCCATGCCGTTAAAGAGCCGGTCGTGCAGCGCCGGGTCGAACGTGCTGGTGGTTTCCGCCAGCATGGCCTGCGTGATCACCAGTTCGCCGACGAGGTTGATCAGCTGATCGACCTTTTCGACGCCGACGCGAATCGAGCTGCCTTCCGCGCCGCCCGCAGCCGCTGCCGGACGCGCGGCCTTGCGTTCGGCCTCCGCTGCCGCAGATCCCGCCGATGCGGCCGGCGCTGCCGCCGGTGCGCTTGCCGCAGCCGCTGCCGCAGCAGGCGCCGCGGCCTTCGCGGGCTCGGCAGTGCCCGGCGCCGGCGCCGCCGCTTGTGCGGGCGCGGCCGGCGCCTCGGTATGAGTGGCGGCCGAAGCCGCCGGTGCTGCTTGCGCCGGGGACGAAGGCTCAGCGTCGGGCGTTCCAGGTTCGCCTTGCTGAGCACCGTCCGCCGGTGCGGTTCCGCGGCCGATCGAGATCTGACTTTCGTCGATCACGAAGCAGCACACGGCGATGATGTCGTCGGACGGAACGTCGGTCTGAAGCCACAGCGTCAGATCGCCGCCGCTCTTGACCTGCCCGACGATGTTGCCCAGGTTGCCCAGCTCTTCGGCAAGCAGTTCCTGGTCCTTCGCATCAACGCCCCGTAGCGTAATTTTCAGATGCGGACCGGCGGCGTCGTCCGCGTCGCCGACTCCTTCGGCACCGCCGGTCTCTGCCGGTTCGCCGTTATTCCATTCGCCCGCCGCCTGCACCGCCTGATCGACGACGTGCGCGGGGGGGTTACCTTCTTCCACCACTGCGAGTTCCTCGACGGGCGCGGCAACCGCTGCCTGCGGCGCCTCGGCCGCGGCCGGTGCCGGTGCCGGTGCGGCAACGCCGCGGCTTTCGGCATGCAGCTGCTCGAGCTTCGCGCAGATCGCCTTAGCGACGGCGGTGTCGGGTTCGGCGCTCGCGCGGTAATCGGCGAGCTGGCCGGACAACACGTCCTTGGTTTCCAGGAACGTGTCGATCATGTCCTTGCGCAGCACGAGTTCGTTGTTGCGCGCACGATCGAGCAGCGATTCGAGGATGTGGGTCGTCTCCGTCAGCGCGGTAAAGCCGAAGGTCGCCGCGCCGCCCTTGATTGAATGCGCCGCGCGGAAAATCGCCGCGAGATCTTCCGGGTCCGGATGGGCGACGTCCAGATTGAGCAGCAGCTGCTCCATCTGCGCGAGCAGTTCGTCCGCTTCGTCGAAGAACGTCTGGTAGAACTGAGTGATGTCGAGTGTCATGCCTGTGTCACCGCGAGAGTTCCTGTCTGGGCCTCGGCTACCTTGCCGCAGCGTCGAGAGCTTCCTAACCTGTGTGGGTTGATACTTATGCGTGATCTGGCTCGGCCAACGCCGCCACCAGTTCGGTCAGCAAATCGGGGTCGAGCGGCTTTTCGATCCAGCCGGTCGCGCCTGCTTCGCGCGCCGCAGCCTTGAAAGCGTCGCCCGATTCCGTCGTGAGGACGAGGATGGGCGTCGCCGCGTAAGCCGGATTGCCGCGCAGCTCGGCGATCAGATCGAGGCCCGTCTTGCCCGGCATGTGCTGATCGGTGAGCACCAGGTCGAACCGCACGGCGAGCGCGTTTTCGAGCCCCTCCGCGCCGTCCGCCGCGAGCGTCACCTCATAGCCGGCCGCCGTCAGCGTCGCGGAAAGGATCTGCCGCATCGATGCCGAATCGTCGATTGCCAGGATATGCCTGATCATGAAAACCTCGCTGCACTGATGCTTTGAATCGCCCCCCTGTGCGCGCCGCTCTGGCGCGCGAACGGCCGGGCGACCGTCTTCCTGTTACTGAGCCGCCGGCGCTGCCGCCGGCACCTTCGGCGCGACCGTCACGGGCGGCGCCAGTCTTTGCAGCAGCGGCTTGGAGCCGGCTGCGTCGTCCGACAAGGTCGTCGTGGTCGAGTCGTCATGATTGAGCGCCTCCTCCGACTTCCTGTTCAGCACGATGATGCTGATGCGGCGGTTTTCCGGATCCATCGGGTCCGCCTTGTTGAGGTTCTGCGTGGACGCGAGACCGAGCACGCGCATCACCTTCGCTTCGTCCATGCCGCCGGCGATCAGCTCGCGGCGCGACGCATTGGCGCGGTCCGCGGACAGTTCCCAGTTGCTGTAGCCCTTCTCGCCGCCCGCGTACTGCACGGCGTCGGTGTGTCCCTGCACGATGATGCGGTTCGGCACATCGTTCAGCGTGTGGCCGATCTCGCGCAGAATGTCGCGCATGTACGGCTCCACCTGATCTCTCGCCGTTGCGAACATGGGCCGCTTCTGCGAGTCGACGATCTCGATGCGCAAGCCCGTCAGCGTCGAGTCGATGCGGATCTGCTGCTTGAACTGCCGCAGCACCGGATTCGCCTCGATCGCGGCCATCAGCTTCACCTGCAGATCGTGCAGGCGGACCTGCTCGCGGCGTTCCAGCTCGCCTTGCAACTGCTTCATCGCGTCTTCGCTGCCGTGCGCGACCGTGCGATCCGAGCGATTGATCGAACCGTCGCTGGTCCGCGTCACGCCCTGGGAGTCGGTCGAAATATCGCGGCCGCCGCCCTTGAGAATGCTCGAATCTTCCGCGCTGCGGTCGCCGCCCCACAGCGTGATCTTCAACGGCTGGTTGAAGTAATCCGCGATGCCCTTCAACTGCGCCGACGACGCCGAGCTCAGCAACCACATCAGCAGGAAGAACGCCATCATCGCGGTCATGAAGTCCGCATACGCGAGCTTCCAGGCGCCGCCGTGGTGGCCGGACTTCTTCGGTGCGGAGCGCTTGACGACAATGGCGCGGTCTTTGTCCTTGCTCATCGGTTCGGTCCCGGCGTCCTTACTTGGCCTTCACGCGGCGCACGTGCTCTTCGAGCTCGGCGAACGACGGACGCTCGGTCGAGAACAGCACCTTGCGGCCGAACTCGACGGCGATCGCGGGCGCATAGCCGTTCAGGCTCGCGAGAATCGTCACCTTGATGCACTGGAACATCTTGGTCGACTCGGTCACGCGCTGTTCGGCGACGCTCGCGAGCGGCCCGATCAGCCCGTACGAAAGCAGAATGCCGAGGAAGGTGCCGACCAGCGCCTGCGCGATCATTTCGCCGAGCACCGCGGGCGGCTTGTCGGCCGACGCCATGGTGTGCACCACGCCCATCACCGCGGCCACGATACCGAACGCCGGCATCGCGTCGCCGACCTTGGTCAGCGCATGCGCGGGCGCTTCGCCTTCCTGGTGATGCGTTTCGATCTCCTCGTCCATCAGGCTTTCGATCTCGAACGCATTCATGTTGCCGCCCACCATGAGCCGCAGGTAGTCCGTCAGAAACTCGATGATGTGGTGATCGGCGAGAATCTTCGGGTACTGCGTGAAGATCGGACTCTTCGACGGATCGTCGATGTCCGCCTCCAGCGTCAGCGTGCCTTCCTTGCGCGCCTTGGCGAGCAGGACGTAGAGGAGCGCCATCAGCTCCATGTACACGTCCTTGTTGTACTTCGCGCCCTTGAACAGGGTCGGAATGACGCGCAGCGTTGCCTTGATCGTCTTCATCCCATTGCCGAGGATGAACGCGCCGACGCCTGCGCCGACGATCATCAGCACTTCAACGGGCTGCAACAGCGCGCCGAGATGGCCGCCTTCCAGCGCGTAACCGCCGAAAACGGACAAAAGCGTCACGAGTGTTCCCACGAAAATCAGCACTGCCGAGCCCTCACAAAGATGCGACGGTGACCGTCGTTAAACTGGTTTACGGCAACGCAACAGAAAACTTTGACGGAAAAGCGGCTTGTCGCGCCGGTGTAAACCAGAGGCGCGTGTTGTCGCAGGCGCCGCCTGAAAACGGCGACTGCGCGCCGCGCGGCGCGGCGATGGACCGGGCCGAAGCGCCCGCCGGGCGGGGAGAGAGCTGTTTTCTGCTCGGCCGGAAGGTGGCCGCCGGGTGGGCGGGAGGTGGCTGGAAAGTGGCCGGCGCGCTAGGCGTCGAGCGCGGCGAGGCTCTCGCGGGCGCGGGCGTCGGCGACTTTCTTTGTCTTACCGGCGCGCGAAGGCGGCTGGCACAATCCGCAGACGAACCCCTGCTTCGGGTCGTGAGCGTGTGCGACAAAATGCCCGCCGCAGCGGCAGCAGGGCGTGATCTGCAGCATCCCCGAATCGAAGAAACGCACGAGCGTCCACGCACGCGTGAGGCTGAGCACGGGTTCGTCGGCGTGCAGTTGCATGTGCTCGAGGTAGAGCCGGTAGCTCTTCACGATCGACTGGATGGTCGCGCAGCCGCCGTGGTCGGCCATGAAACGGTAGATGTTGTAGAACAGCGAGGAATGGAAGTTCGGCTGCCACGTCATGAACCAGTCGGTCGAAAACGGCAGCATGCCCTTGGGTGGCGAAACCCCCTTCAGTTCCTTGTACAGCTTGATGAGCCGGTCGCGCGACAGGCTAGTTTCCGCTTCGAGCAGTTGCAGACGCGCGCCCAGTTCGATTAGTTCGATGGCGAGGGTAATTTCCTTGACTTCGAGCACCACACTTTTATAGGCCATCCTGCTTACGTCTCCGTCCCGATTGCCTGGCTCGAACCGCGAAGGACCATCAGCCGAGCTGCTCGACCGGCTGGCTTGCCATCAGAATCGCGGAATGCGCCTGGGCCACGGCGCTCGACTTGCCCTTGTCTGCGAGCGCGGACAGCACGGCGTGATCGTCGAAACGGAAACGGCACAACACCTGATTGGACGCTGCAAGCTTGACGGTCTGCGCCAACGACAGATTGGCGAGCACATCGGCTAGCTGATCCGAAATACCCATGCGGAACATGCCCATCGGCTTGTCTTCGCGAAGCAGACGCTGCGCGAGCAGGAGATAAGACAGGTTGACTTCTCTGATCTCATTGAGCATATCGCTTGTCGCGCTCATGATTCCCCCGGCGTGTATCTGGCTGGTCAGGCCGTTACGGAAACGTTTGCTCGAACGCGCGCACTTTAACCGCACGAATCGGCTCGTTTCTGGTCTTGCAAGCATTGTCTCGAAAGGGGGAGCGAAACAAAATCGGACAGACACCCAGCTTATTTGACGGATTAATCCGTCATTCGTGTAGGAGTTTTTCCTACATTGTTGACTTCGCGGGAGGGAATTGAACTGCGCAGCGTCCGCGCTGGGACGGGTTATGCGGTGACCCGAGCCGGCGGCGTCGGTGAACCAAACGGTGAGTTTTCCGAACGCATGCGTCGCACCGTGCAACGGTGAGCCGAATTATAAGGGGTTTTCACCACTGCGTAATATTTTGTGTGAAGCGGAATTGATGTGAAGCGGGCGCGCCGCTTGCTGCTCACAAGCGCGGCGTTTTCCGTATCGCCCGCCTAGCGGACGAAGCCCCGCGTCGTGCGGCCTCCGCGTCTTGCGAAGGCCCGTGTAACGGTCCCTGTTTCGCGCTGTAACAACATTAAGCGTTTGAAAAATAACTCGAATTGCCGCGGCCGATCCCGATAATGATGCTAAGGGATAACCCGATGCAGGTTCGGAGCACCCCCGGGCGGCGGCTCACCGCGCCCAACCGTCCGTCAGGCATTCGCTCCCCGCTCGACCCGAGCGCTGCCGTGCGAAGCCGTATCCAACAGGAGAAACGCATGCGAATCGCACAAATTGCGCCACTGTATGAAGCCGTCCCGCCGAAACTGTACGGTGGCACCGAACGTGTCGTGTCCTATCTGACCGAAGCCTTGGTCGACGAAGGCCATGACGTCACGCTGTTTGCGAGCGGCGACTCGGTGACGTCCGCGAAGCTCGACGCGTGCTGGCCTCGTGCGCTGCGGCTCGACCCCACGATTCGCGACGCGCTGGCCCCCCATGTCCTGATGATGGAAAAGGTGCGCCGCGTCGCGCACGAGTTCGACGTGCTGCACTTCCATCTCGACTACATGCCGTTCCCGCTGTTCTCGACCATGGACACGCCGTTCGTGACCACGCTGCACGGCCGCCTCGATCTGCCGGAGCTCCAGCCGGTGTTCGACGCGTTCCCGGGCGCGCCGGTCATCTCGATTTCGGATTCGCAGCGCGTGCCGTTGCCGCAGGCGAATTTTCTGAACACGATCTATCACGGTCTGCCGGAACAGTTGCTCACGCCTCAGGCGGACAAGAAGCCGGAATACCTCGCGTTCCTCGGCCGTATTTGTCCTGAAAAGCGCGTGGACACCGCCATCAAGATCGCGGCGCAAAGCGGTTTGCCGCTGAAGATCGCCGCCAAGGTGGACAAGGCCGACCAGGATTACTTCAAGCGCGAGATCGAGCCGCTGCTGTCGCAAGCGCACGTGGAGTTCGTCGGCGAAATCAACGAGGCGCAGAAGCCGGCGTTTCTGTCGGGCGCCAAGGCGCTGCTGTTCCCGATCGACTGGTCCGAGCCGTTTGGGCTCGTCATGATCGAGTCGATGGCGTGCGGCACGCCGGTGATCGCATTCAACCGCGGGTCGGTGCCGGAAGTGATCGACCATGGCGTGACCGGCTATATCGTCGAGGACGTGCAGGGCGCGGTGGCCGCGCTGCAACGCCTGGATGAACTGTCGCGCGCGGAAATCCGGGCGCAGTTCGAGCGCCGCTTCAGCTCGAAGACGATGGCGCGAAACTACGTGGACGCCTATTCGGCGCTGATCGAAGCCACGCGCCGCCCGATTCTTCGCCAGGTCGCGGTGGGTTAAGGGCAGTGGAGCGCGGTCAAGGGGCGGCGAACGCCGCGCCGCCTCTTCCGCCTCTTATGCGCGCGACGCTTTAAACAAGCCGGCGGCGTGGTGCGATACACACGGGTTCACTCCGCATACGCTTTCCGATTCGCGCACCGCGCGCAGACATTTTTTCCCTGTGAATCGTTTGCGCGAACAGCAAGCCGGACTTATCGCGCTTCTTTTACAGAAAAGCCGCCTTGCCCATGCAGCTTTTTTAATGGCGACGCGGATGCGCCTGCATGTCCGATTAGTACAGTCCGCTAAACCCGGACTCCCGCTCGTCCTTCAATCCGCTTTCGCGCCCACTTGCGAACTACTCAGCTCGCGCCAATCAAAAAGCGTTCACGGTTCTTGCCGACGATCCACTTGGGAGGTTTGCCGCGGCCGCTCCAGGTATTACCTGTTTTCGGGTCCTGGTATTTAGCCGGCAGCGGCGCCTTCTTGGGCGGGCGCCCGCGTTTGGCGGCGACTGCAAAGCCGAGGTCCTGGGCAGTCAGGCCGTATTCGGCGATTTTTTGGCGGATGTCGGCTATCACATTGTCGATTTCCGTGCGGCGGGCTTCTTCTGCTTGTGCCTGCAATTTGGCGATCTGCGCCTTGAGGTCTGCATATTGAGACATTCCGGTTCTCCCCTTTAGAACTCATTCGCCTCGCAGACTAACTGCAATTATAAAAATTCGCAATGGATAACAATACCGATTTAGGAAGCTATCTTCTGATAATTATTAAAGCTGGGTGAATTGTAAAACGGCTTTATCGCGGAATAATCGGTAAAAAACGGGCTGCATTGACAATTCTTGACACTCGATTGGCGACTCTTTCCCTAGAATTGGGCGTTCACAGGCACACGCGCAGGTTAGCTGTGCGCCCTGCCCCTGTGCTTCCAGGCATCAACTATTTTAGGATTACCAATCATGCAGTTGTCAAAGCGCCTCGCCGCCGAGCTGTTCGGCACTTTCTGGCTCGTGCTCGGGGGCTGCGGCAGCGCGGTTCTCGCGGCGAACTTCGCGGGCCCGGTGCACGGTCTCGGCATAGGCTTCGTCGGCGTGTCGTTTGCCTTCGGACTCACCGTACTGACCATGGCCTATGCGATCGGCCACATTTCCGGCTGTCATCTGAACCCGGCGGTGAGCGTCGGCCTGACCGTGGCCGGGCGCTTTCCGGCTCGCGACCTCTTGCCATACGTCATCGCGCAGGTGGTGGGCGCCGTGCTGGGCGCAGCGGTGCTGGCGCTCATCGCGTCGGGCAAGCCCGGCTTTGAGCTGGTTGCGAGCGGCTTTGCCAGCAACGGTTACGGCGAGCGCTCGCCGGGCCATTACTCGCTCGCCGCGGCGTTCGTCTGCGAGGCGGTCATGACGGGCTTCTTCCTGTTCGTCATTCTCGGCGCGACCGACAAGCGCGCGCCGGCCGGTTTCGCCCCCATCGCCATTGGGCTGTGTCTGACCTTGATTCACCTAGTTTCCATTCCGGTCACGAACACGTCGGTGAATCCGGCGCGCTCCACGGGTCCGGCGCTCTTCGTCGGCGGCGCCGCGGTGGATCAGTTGTGGCTCTTCTGGATCGCGCCGATTATCGGCGCCGTGGTCGCGGGCGTGCTGTATCCGCTAATCGCGGAAAGCCGCGGCGGCAGCGCGCAGAAACTTGCGCTCGACTAATGGCGGCGGGTTGACCGGAGGATCAAAGGCGGGCGCTGAGGCGCCCGCTTTGTTTTGGCGCGGCGCACTCGTCCGCCGCGGCGTAGGGGCGGCGTTCTCCGCGTTGCGCGTACCGTTGCCCTTCAGTCGTTGGGTGCACGCTTCCGGTTAGGCTGAGGTGCCTGCGGTGTCCGCATCGCGCGAGGCCAAGGCAGTGAACTTGATTATTTCCGTTATACAGATGTAAGCCGCGATTACGCGCCGCGGACCTCGACGCGGCTTCCGCCCAGTGCCACGACAGCACCGGCGCCGCCCGACTCGCCCCGCACCGCGCTGCGACAGGCTTTTCCCGAAAACCGCGCGACTTAGGCATCGCACCGCGCGACAACGCCGCCCTGCGCCAACCCTGCGACGATGCTTGCAGTCCGTAACATCTAGTCGCAGTACCGGCCCGGCGGAATGCGTAGATTGGACCTGTGCGACAAACATACGTCGCTTCACGAGCAGGTCTCTCGCAGGAGAAAAACATGAAACGCATCGTCACTCAATTGCTGGTTGCCGCGGGCCTTGCAGCAGGCGCATGTGGTTTCGCGCAAGCCCATACGGACCTGAACATCGGCCTGTCGCTCGGGACACCGGTCTACACGCGACCCGCGCCCGTGTACGCGGCACCGCAACCGGTGTATTACGGTAACGGCGGCTGGGACCATCGCTACGATCGCGGCGACTACTATCGCGGCTACCACCGTTATGAGCGCGGCTGGGACCGCAATGACCGCCATTGGGGCTACGATGACCGCGGCGGCCGCGGCGACCATGGCGACCGCCGTGGCGGTTGGCGCGATTGAGCCGGCGCCCGCAAGACCGGGCCTTGCCGAAGACCAAGTGCCATATGAGCCGGCCCGCCGTTGCGTTAAACAACTGCGGGCCGATTTTCTTCAAACGATAGGCCGTGCTGGCGCGTCAGGCCATCAGTTCGTCGTCGAGTGAAAAGAGCTTGCGCAAGTGGTGCGCGACGCCCGCCTCGAAGTTATTGCCAATGCGCGGCACGTTCGGCAGCCGCGTCATCAGGTCGGGATTCGCGTTGTTCATCATGAACGGATGCCCGGCCGTTTCGAGCAGGTCGATATCGTTCATGTTGTCGCCGAAAGCCACGCAGTGCGCGGCGTCCACGCCCACGCGCCCGAGCACGATTTGCAGCGCGCGCCCCTTCGAGACATTCGACGTCATCACTTCAAGGCAGTCGGGCAGCGAGTAGGTCACATAGAGCGCGTCGCCGAATTCGCGCGCGAGATTCGCGGCGACCTGCGCGAGATCCGCCGGGTCGCCAATGTAAAGAACCTTGGCAATGTCCGCGCCGTCATGCGCGAGCAGTTCGGCCACCTCGTAGGTGAAGCCCGAGTCCTGATGAAACTTGAGCAACTCGGGCGCATCGCGGTCGATCAGCCACGCCTGATCGGCGAACAGGTTGACGATCACGCGACGGTGCGCGCCGACAATCTCCGGTTGCACGAGGCGTTGTACGACGGCGGGCGGCAAATCGTCCGCGTGGATCACCGTGTTGTCAGGCGCATGGATGCGCGCGCCGTTCGACGTAATCAGATACGGCTTGATGCCGAGAATGTCGCGAATACCGGCTACGTCGCAGAAGTGACGGCCCGTGGCAATCACGAATTGCACGCCGTCACTTTCCAGCTTGCGCACGGTGGCGACCGTGAACGGGTCGACCTGGTGGTCGGCATTGAGCAGCGTGCCGTCGAGATCCGTGGCGATGACTTTATACATGGTGAAGTGGCGGGCAGCGTCGAAGACAGTATTTTACCGTCGATGGCGCGACGCACCGGAGCGCTTTCCGCGCGGTGGCTTGCACGAGGCGCGCTATGCCGGCCGTTTTGCTATCTATATTGAGCCCCCGCCTGCGCCCGGCAGGCGCCGCGCGACCCTCCACTCAAGCCTCGCCCGCGAGTCGCGCGGCTTCGCGTTGCGCCAGTTGCAAAGCGCCGTGCGCGGAGTCCGCCAAGGGCTCGCGCAAGCGCGGCTGGTGCGCGTGCGGCACGTACTCGCGCAAGGGCGCGCCAAGGCCGCCGCACAACGCAACGGGCAGGGTCGCCGATGGATCGAGCGCCGCGATCATCTTGCCGATTTCAACGCCCGCCTCGCCGAGCAGCCGCGCGGCAAAAGGATGCGCGCGATGCGCGATCAGAACCCGCGCAAGGCTCGCGTACGCCGTCTGATTCGCCTCGCAAAGCCACGCGACGAGCTCATCGCGATCGCGCGCGCCGACGTGGGCGAGGAGCGCCTGCGCGAAATCGTCGTTCGGGCCGCGCCCGTCGAGCGCGTGTTGTGCATGGACAATGGCGCGCACGCCGAGCCAGGCTCCGCTCGCTTCGTCGCCCGACGGAAAACCGTAGCCGCTGACCATGCGGCATTCGCCGCCGTCGCGGTCTGCCGCCGCGCCGACGCTGCCTGTGCCGAGCGCCACGATCACACCGCAGGCGCCGCCGTGCGCGCCGAGCAGCGTGGTGTAGGCGTCGCTTTCCACGGCAAGACCCGCGAGGGCCGGCGCTTGCGCACGGAACGCCGCGAGCCAGTCGCGATTGTTCACGCCCGCCAGCCCGCAGCCCAGCACGCAGCGCGACCAGTCGAACGCGGCGCCGGCTTGCGAGAATGCGTCCGCGCAGGCGGCCGCGATAGCCCGCCATGCACGTTTGACGCCAAGTCCCAGGCCCGACGGCCCGCTCGCCGCCTGCGCCAGCTCGCGCCCCTGTGCGTCGGCGAGCACGATTCGCGTGCCGGTACCGCCGCCGTCCACGCCGATCAGAAAGAGGTCAGTGTTCATCGATTCAGATGCGTTGGCTGGGAAATGTGCATAGCGTGGCAGGTCTGTTTCGATCCCGCAATTGGCCGAACGGCTAGCTTGCGGCGCCGATCCGATCCGCTATGCTGGCGAGCAACATCACAACGGGGAGCGCGCAATTGGCACAGCGATGCAACTGGGTATCGAGCGAGGCGCTCGCACACTATCACGACACCGAATGGGGCGTGCCGTCGCGCGACGACCAGCACCTCTTTGAAATGCTGGTGCTGGAAGGCTCGCAAGCCGGCCTGTCGTGGTCCACCATTCTGAACAAGCGAGCGGGCTACCGGCGTGCGTTTGCCGACTTCGACATCGACAAGGTGGCGCGCTTCACGCCGAAGCAGGTTGACGCGCTGGTCGCGGACGAAAGTATCGTGCGCCATCGCGGCAAGATCGAAGCCGCCATTACCAACGCGCGCGCCGTGCAGCAGATTCAGGCGGAGCACGGGTCGTTCGCCAACTTCATCTGGTCTTTCGTCGACAACACGCCCATCCAGAACGAATGGGCGTCGTACAAGAGTGCGCCGGCATCCACAGAAGTGTCGGACGCGCTCAGCAAAGCGCTGAAACGCTACGGCTGCAAGTTCGTGGGCTCGACCATCTGTTATGCATTCATGCAGGCGGTCGGCATGGTCAACGACCACGAGACAACTTGCATGTGCCGCGCACGCTGCGCGGCGCTGGGCAAGAAGACCCGCTCTCGCAAAGCGGGTTGAGCCGGATGCGCTAAAAACGGGCGCACCGGCCCGCTTTGCGATGGGCGAGCAAGTCAGCTCAGCTCGCGCTATCTTCGCGCGCCGGCTTCGAGCCGCTATGGGGTAAAGCCCTGCTGCGCTGGCCGCCGAATCCGGCCGTTATACAGATCAAGAGCGCTGGACAAGAGTGACAACGCCACGGCGTTCGCTGCCGCGAGCCTGCGAGAAGCTCGCCGCAGACAGCGCGCAAACCCTGGAATTGAAGGCGTTTCGCCATGCTAGTCGGGGTTTCGCCGACAAAGCCAGGCGGGATACTGGAACCGGGCGCTCAACAACGAGTAACGACCGCGTGGCATAGCGAGACCAACCATGAAAACTCTCACCTTCCTCACCCATCAGGACATTTTCGACCAGGCCGTCGGTCATCTTTTCGGGCAAAAGCGCGCCGCTCTGTTGCCGCGCGGGGGCGGCGCCTACCGCGGCTACTGCGGCGGCTGCCCCGTCGGCAATTTCATCAAGCTGCGCGACTATATGACGGCCATGGAAGGCGTGCCCGTGCGCTACGTCGGCAAGACGCCGGTCGCGGCGCCCGCCTATATGGATGCCGGCATCGCCGCGCTCCGCAAAGCGCTGCTGCGCTCGCGCATCAATGTGTACGATCAGGCCACCGTCGACCTGCTCAGCTGCCTGCAAAATGTGCACGACGTGTTCGGCACGTGGGAGTGGAACGAGCGCTTGAACTCGATTGCGCGCCAGTTCGGGCTGTCCGCGCACAAATTGCAAAACGCGGCTTGACGACAGCCGGGGCGCGGCGCCGCCGTGCCGCCCGCTCCGACATGCCGGAAAACCGGCACCCAAAACCTGCACCCAATACGCGCCGAGCGTCCATGAGCGGCCACGACCGCCAAAGCGCAGCCCAGAACGCACATAACAAAACGGCGGTGTGGCTTCTTTCGAAGCTCACACCGCCGTTCTGATCGTGCGGAAAAAGCGTGCTTAGTGCAGCTTCTTCGGCAGCATTTGGCTGCGCAGGCGCTTGTGCAGACGCTTCACAGCGGCAGCCTTCTTGCGCTTACGTGCCGTGGTCGGCTTTTCGTACGATTGGCGCTCACGCAGTTCTGCGATCAGGCCGTTCTTTTCGATGGCGCGACGAAAGCGGCGAATCGCCACTTCGAACGGCTCGTTTTCCTTCAGAAGAATCGTCGTCATGTAATTCCTAACTCAATCACTTGATAGGGTTAATTGCGTGGCGGCAGACCGCTCACGCGCCGGCCCTCCGGTCGTTTCGATTCATGGCCAGTAACAGGCAAACGCGGGCAAAACCCGGCCAAACCACGAATGAAACGAGAGGCAAAGCGGCCACGGAGGCCGGAAAAGAGAGGTGGGGAGCTCACCGCGGAACGCGGACAGACGTATTGCAAAAGCCGCGCCTGCTGCCGTTTCGCCAACCTTTCATCAACGAGAAACCGGTGACGAAACAGGCAAAGATCTCAATTCACTCCCGATCATATCAGGAAACTCTCCATCGTACCAGGGGTTTAGGGATTACGCCAGGCCATCCGGAGCGGTTCAGGCGCTGGCATCGTCCAGTTCGCGGATGTCCGCGCCCGTGAGCGTGAGATGAACGGCGGCGACGAGGCTCTCCAGTTGCCGCAGCGAGGTGGCGCTCGCGATCGGCGCCGCCACGCTCGGCCGCGCGATGAGCCACGCCAGCGCGACGCTCGCGGGCGTGCTGGCGTGGCGCGCGGCCACCCGGTCCAGCGCGCCGAGGATTCTCAAACCGCGCTCGTTCAGATATTTCTCCACGCGCCCCGCCCGCGCTTTGCCAGCAAGATCTTCCTTGGAACGATACTTCCCGGAGAGAAATCCGCTCGCCAGACTCCAATATACGACCACTCCGAGCTGATGGGCGAGCGCAACGGGCTCGATATCGGTTTCATAGCCGGCCCGGTCGTAGAGGTTGTATTCCGGCTGCAACACCTGATACGCGGGCAAGCCATGCCGGCGCGCAAGCGCCAGCGCCTCCTCCACCCGCGCGCCGCTGTAGTTCGACGCGCCGATCACTCGCACCTTGCCCGCCTCGATGAGCCGCTGATAAGCGCCGAGCGTCTCGGCAAGCGGCGTTGCGCTGTCGTCGTCGTGGGAAAAGTAGATGTCGATGTAGTCGGTTTGCAGGCGCCGCAGCGAATCTTCCACGGCCGCCTGGATATTGGCGGCCGAGAGCCCCTTTCGCCTGGGATGCTTCGACACTTTCGTCGCCAGCACGACCCTGTCGCGCTTGCCGCTCTTCCTGAACCACTTGCCGATGACGGTCTCCGACTCGCCGCCCTGACTGCCGGGCGCCCAAGCGGAGTAGACGTCGGCGGTATCGATGAAGTCGAGCCCGGTGTCGACGAAGGCATCCAGGATCGAAAAGGAAGTGGTTTCGTCAGCGGTCCAGCCGAATACATTGCCGCCGAACATTAGCGGCGCGACTTGCAATTGCGAGTGCCCAATGCGGCGTTTCCGCATGATTTCTCCGGGCTTTATCTGAAGAGAAAAAGAGAATACGCCGCCTTTCCAAATCCCGCAGCCCACTCGGCGGACCCCGCGTGAACCGTTGTCCGGCGCGGGCGGCGAGCCTTCTCTCGCGAACTGATCGGGTCCCGATTACAGAAAGTTCCTCAAGTTTTTTTTAGGGGCGCCGTCAACCTTCACTGAGGCGGCCAGCAATGAACGAAGCTTCCGCCGATGCCAATGTGGCGTATTGGGCTCAGGCTTATTTAGGAGATTTTCCATGCTCGGAATCAATAGCAATATCAACTCGCTGGTTGCACAGCAGAACCTCAACGGCTCGCAAAGCGCCCTGTCGCAAGCTATCACCCGTCTGTCGTCGGGCAAGCGCATCAACAGCGCGGCTGACGATGCAGCAGGTCTCGCCATCTCGACGCGTATGCAGAGCCAGATCAACGGCCTGAACCAGGGCGTGTCGAATGCAAACGATGGCGTGTCGATGATCCAGACCGCATCGAGCGCATTGTCGTCGCTGACTTCCAGCCTGCAGCGTATCCGCCAGCTGGCCGTGCAAGCGTCCACCGGTTCGCTGTCGTCGAGCGACCAGGCCGCACTGCAGAAGGAAGTGTCGGCGCAGATCGCTGAAGTGAACCGTATCGCGTCGCAAACGACGTATAACGGCACGAACATTCTGGACGGCTCGGCAGGCAGCGTGTCGTTCCAGGTCGGCGCGAACGTCGGTCAGACGATCAGCCTCGACCTGAGCCAATCGATGTCGGCAGGCAAGATCGGTGGCGGTCTCGTGCAAACGGGTCAAACGGTTGGCACGATCGCCGTCAGCCTCTCGGCAACCGGCGCATACACCAGCTCGGGCGCAACGATCACGTCGATCAATGTGCTGTCGGACGGCAAGGGTGGCTACACCTTCACCGACCAGAACAACACCGCGATCACGTCGGGCGTGGCAAATGCGATCTTCAGCGCAGGCACGGCAGCGGGCACCGGCACCGCCGTCACGTCGCTGGCACTGAGCTCGGCAGCACTGCCGACGACCGGCGCAGCATCGTCGGCAGCAATCGCAGCGGTCAACCAGATCAACGCGATCAACGCACCGCCCACGGTTTCGGGCCTCGACATCAGCACGGTCACGGGCGCGAACCAGGCGATGGTCTCCATCGACAACGCGTTGCAGACGGTCAACACGCTGCAAGCTGCACTCGGCGCGGCGCAAAACCGCTTCTCTTCGATCGCAACGTCGCAGCAAGCCGAATCGACCGACCTGTCGTCGGCACAATCGCAAATCACGGATGCCAACTTCGCACAAGAAACGGCAAACCTGAGCAAGGCGCAAGTGCTGCAGCAAGCCGGTATCTCGGTCCTGGCGCAAGCTAACTCCAACCCGCAGCAAGTTCTCAAGCTCCTGCAGTAAGAGCCGCCGCGGTAAAGGCGATGCGCCCTGCGCAAGCGGGCGCATCGCCAGATTCAAAACGACGGGAGGCATGCCTCCCGCCGTGCGTTTCCGCCTTCCAATGATGTAGCATCGCGCAGCATCTGATACAGATTTCCGACGCCGGGAGCATTCTGCATGTCCACGATCTCAACTTCGTCTTCCACGGCTAGCGCCAACGCCGCGCTGCAGTCGGCCGCTCAATCGATTATCAGCGGCTCGACGGGCAATTCGTCCATGGACGTCTCGACGCTCGTCACAGCACTCGTGAACGCGAAGATCGCCGGACAAACCGCGGCTCTTACGGCAAAACAGACTACCGACAACACGACGCTCTCCGCCTACGGCGCGCTGAGTTCCGCGCTAAGCGCGTTGCAGTCTGGCATAGCCAGCCTGGCGAACGGCACCACGCTGAGCACCTTCTCGGCGACGGCGACCGGTACCGGGCTGACCGCGACGGCCGGTGTCGGCGCCGTGGCCGGCACCTACTCAGTCAACGTCACGCAGATTGCGAGCTCGCAAGCCCTGTCGTCGGCAGCCTTCGGCGCCACGACGCAACTGGGCACCGGCACGCTGTCCATCTCGCTCGGCGGCAAGTCGATGGACATCAACGTCGACAGCAGCAACAACACGCTTTCCGGCATTGCCGCGGCAATCAACGCAAACAGCAGCAACCCGGGCGTGACGGCAACGATCGTCACCGGCACGGACGGCGCGCACCTCGTGCTGCGTGCCGCCAACACCGGCGCGGCCAACGTCATCAACGTCTCGACCAGCAACATCACCACTGACAACGGCTTGTCGAGCCTCGGTGTCACCTCGACTGCGAGCACGACGGGCGGCACGTCGACGATCGTGTCGGCGAATTCGAGCCAGGCCTGGACGCAAAGCGGCTACGCGCAGGACGCCGAGTTCACGGTCGGCGGCATCGCGGCGAGCAGCTCGAGCAATTCCGTCACCACCGCGATTGCGGGCGTGACGATGAACCTGACCACCGCAGCAGCCGGCACCACGCAGACGCTGACCATTGCGCAGGACACCACCGCGCAGAACACCGCCATCACCAATTTCGTGAGCCTCTACAACACCGTCGTGACGACGATGTCGACGCTCACGTCCTACACGGCCGGCGCCTCGTCGCAAGGCGCATTGCTGGGGGATTCGACGCTCCAGACGATCAAGAACACGCTGGCCACGATCGTCGGCGGTTCGGTCGGCTCGGGCAGCGCCGGCGCCACGTTGGCGGCGATCGGTATAACGCTGAAGGACGATCCCGCCGACGGCACCCTGGTGGTCAACAATAGCGCGCTGAACACGGCGCTGACGAGCAGTCCGGCCACGGTCGCGTCGCTCTTTAACTCGACCAACGGTATCGCCCAGCAACTGAACAGCAGCATCACCACATTCACGCAGAAAGGCGGCATCATCGACACGCGCAACACCGCGCTGAATGCCGACCTCGCCAGCATCACCAAGCAGCAGTCCTCGCTCGCCGACTACACGACGCAGTTGACGAACCAGTACCAGGCGCAGTTCACCGCCCTGAACACGCTGATGGCGACCATGAACAACAACTCGCAATACCTGACCGCGCTATTCGGCGGCACGAACAGCGCGGGCGCGCTGGCGAGCAACAAGGGCTAAACCATGACGGCGCATAACCTGAACCAGATGGAACTGGTCGAACGCGTGTTGTCCATTACGCGGCAGATCCAGCAGGCGGCCGCACTTGCGGACTGGCCAGAAGCGGCGCGTCTGACGGAACTGCGCTCGCCGCTGCTCATGTCGCTTACTGCGGACGAGACGCCTGCGACGCTCGACAAGATCCGCCAGATTCAGGCCATCGACGCAGCGCTGCTCGCCGACGCCGCACTCACGCAACAGGAACTGCACGAGGAATTCGAAGCGGCGATGGGCCGCACCAGAGCGGCCGGCGAGTACCAGCGCATGGCCAGCCTGTAAAACACGGCCCCATACGGCCTGACACAAAGCCGGGCGCTGCCGCGCCCCCCGCAAAGCCGGTTTCCCCGGCCAACCCGACAATAACAAGAAGTCCGCACCGAAGTGAGGTGCGCTCGCTTCCTCAGCCCGCCTCGCGCGGGCTTTTTTCTTGCCTGGCGGGTTTCCGCGCCCCCGCCCATACGCTAAACAGACGGCCTTTTCACCGTCATCTCCGCGCATCGGAAAGCTGTGCTCCGCAGCACAATTTCTTCCATAGACGATTCTGCGCCGAGACCATGACTCTCCTGTACGAACAGCCATCTGCTGAAATTCTGACGCCCGAGCAGCAACTCGAGCGGGACATTGCGCTCGTGTTGCAAACCGCGCTGGAGCACCATCACAAGGGCGAGTTCGACGATGCGCAAGCGCTCTATCGCGCCATTCTCGACGCGAAGCCGAATCACGCCGACGTCATGTACAACCTGGGCGTGCTGCTTGGCCAGGTCGCGCAGGCGGCAGACGCGTTGCCGCTGTTCGAGCAATGTCTCGGCCTGCAACCGCACAACGGCCAGTATTGGGCGGCTTACATTAGCGGCTTGATCGACGCGGGCGAAACCGCGGCCGCGTGGCTCGCTTTGGAGATGGGCCAGAAGCAGGGTCTGAAGGGGCCGGCGGTGGACGGCCTGATCGTTCGCATGGCGAACCCGGGCCTGACGGTGCAGACGGTCCCGGTAGCAACGGAAAAACCGCAGTCCCCGGAAGCCGAGCCGCCGCAAGAGACGCCGGCCGCCAAAACCAGCATCGCTGCGGGCCGCCGCATCAGCCAGCAGGAAACCAGCCGCTTCACGTCGCTGTACAACAAAGGCAATATCGCCGAGGCCGTGAAGCTCGGCGAGTCGCTGACCCAGCGTTTCCCTGCCGACGGCAACTCATGGCGCTGGCTCGGCATCGCGCTGCACCGTCAGGGCCGCTACGACGATGCGCTCCCGCCATTGCGCAAAGCTGCCGAACTGAACCCCGAGGAGCTGGAAACCCGCACTGTACTCGCGGATACCCTGCGCCTGAAAAACATGCTGGCGGAGGCAGAGCGGGAATGCCGTGCAATCGTCGCAATCAATGCGGACAGCGCCGAGGCACAACGTATCCTCGGCATAGCGCTGGTTCACCAGGGACAGGTGGCCGAAGGCCTCGCCGCCGCTCGCCGGGCAATTGAAATTGCGCCCAACAACGCGTCGGTGCACAGCTCGCTTGGCGTGCTGCAGCTCGATCTCGGCCTAGTTCAGGAAGCCGAGGAATCGTTTCGCACCGCTTTGCAAAAAGATCCGAAAGACGCGATTGCGGCGAACAACTATCTGTTCGCACTCTCGCACAACCCGACGATCGACCACGACACGCTGTTCGCCGAGCACACCGGTTTCGCGCGTCAACATGAAGACCCTGTGCGCTCGCAATGGCCAAACCATGCGAACAAGCGTTCGCCGGATCGCAAGCTGAAAATCGGCTTCGTTTCAGGCGACCTGTTCCGGCACGCCGTGGCGTCGTACCTGCTGCCTATCCTCGAGCATCTCGCAAAGGACGATAGCCTGTCGCTGCACGTGTACAACAACCACGTCCTCGAAGACGACTACACGCAAGCGTTGCGCGCTTGCGCCGACACGTGGCAGCAGATCACCGGCATGCCAGACGCGCAACTGGCCAACAAGATCCGCGACGAACGCATCGACATTCTGTTCGATCTGTCCGGACACACGGGCCGCAACCGTCTGCTGACTTTCGTGCGCAAGCCGGCGCCGATCCAGGTGACGTGGATGGGCTATCCGGGCACCACGGGCCTCAGCGCAATGGACTACTACCTCGTGGACAAATACGGTGTCCCGTTCGGCGCGCCGGAAAGTCAGTTCTCCGAGAAGATCGTGCATCTGCCTTCGAGCGCGACGTTCCTGCCCGAGAAGAGTGCGCCGCCCGTCAACTTTTTGCCGGCGATGCATAACGGTCACATCACCTTCGGCAGCTTCAACCGTCTGAACAAGCTGCGCCGCGACGTGATCGCGCTGTGGGCGGAGCTGCTGCGCGCGCTGCCGGACGCAAAAATGCTGCTCGGCGCGATCGCCACTGATCAGGACGAACAGATGCTGATCGACTGGTTCACCGCGGAAGGCATCGACCGTGAGCGCCTCACCTTCCGCCGCCGTTCGAGCATTCCGGTGTATCTGCAACAGCACTTCCACGTCGACATCTGTCTCGACACCTTCCCGTACACGGGTTCCACCACGGTGCTCAACTCGCTGTGGATGGGCGTGCCGACGCTGACCATCGCAGGCAGCACGCTGGCGAGCCGCGCTGGCACCACGTGGATGTCACATGTCGGTCTGGAACAGTTCGTTGTGGCAAACAAGGAAGAATTCGTCGCGCGCGGCGTAGCGCTAGCGTCCGACATTCCCGCACTCGCCGAAATCCGCATGAGCCTGCGTGAACGCTGCGCTGCGTCAGCGGCATTCCGCCCGGATGTGGTCGCCGCGGGCGTCTCGCGCGCGCTGCGCATCATGTGGCAACGGTGGTGCGCCGGCGAGTCGGCCGCCGCCTTCGAAGTTTCGATGGACGACCTCAGCGGCGCGCTCAATCGGTCGCCGGTGTTGTCAGATAAAGGAGACACCAAGTGAACGCACCTTTGCCGCTGCGCGTGGTCGAGCCGCAGGCCGATGAGCGAATCTACGTCACCCAGCCTCATCTTGCGCCGCTGGAAGAGTTCATCCCTTATTTGCGCCAGATCTGGGACAGCAAGGTACTCACCAACGGCGGCCCGTTTCACCAGCAGTTCGAAAACGAACTGTGCAAGTATCTCGGCGTGCGGCATCTTTCGCTGTTCACGAACGGCACGCTCGCGCTCCTCACCGCGCTTCAGGCGTTGCGCGTGACGGGCGAAGTGATCACGACGCCCTACTCGTTCGTCGCGACCGCGCATTCGCTCGTGTGGAACGGCATCAAACCGGTATTCGTCGACGTCGATCCGGACACGCTGAACCTCGATCCCGCGAAGATCGAAGCCGCCATCACACCGCAGACCACCGCCATCATGCCGGTGCATTGTTACGGCAAGCCGTGTAACGTCGAGGCCATCCAGAAGATCGCCGACAACTACAACCTGAAGGTGATCTACGACGCCGCGCACGCATTCGGCGTGCAGACCGACACGGGGAGCGTGCTCGAATATGGCGATCTGGCGGTGCTGAGCTTTCATGCCACGAAGGTCTTCAACACCTTCGAAGGCGGCGCGATCATTTGCCAGGACGCGAAGACCAAGCAGCGCATCGACCACCTCAAGAACTTCGGTTTCGTCGACGAAGTGACCGTGGTCGCATCGGGCATCAACGGCAAGATGAGCGAAATCAATGCCGCGTTCGGCCTGTTGCAGCTGCAGCACATCGACGAAGCACTGGCGCGCCGCGCGCAGATCGACGCGGTTTATCGCGAGCGGCTTCGCGACATTCCCGGCATTCGCTGCCTGCCGAAAGGCGGCGAAAAGGTAGCGAACCATTCGTACTTTCCGATTCTGGTCGGCCCGGAATTCCCGGTGAGCCGCGACGTGCTGTACCAGAAGTTCCGCGACCACGACATCTACGCGCGCCGCTACTTCTACCCGCTGATTTCCGATTTTCCGATCTATCGCGGGCTTCCGTCCGCGCGCCGGGAAAATCTGCCTGTCGCACATGCGGCCGCGCAGCAAGTGCTGTGTCTGCCGATTTTCCCGGCACTCACCGACGGCATGCTCGATCGCATCGTCGGCATTATCGCGGACTGCCGGTCATGACGTCCCCGGTTCAATCGAGCGGGGTGCAGGCGCGCATTCTCGATATCGCCGGGTATCTGCCGCAGCAGATCCTGACGAACGATGAACTTGCCGCGCTTTATCCCGAATGGTCGGCGGACAAGATTCTCGCCAAGACCGGCATTCGCGAGCGGCATATTGCAGCGGCCGGACAAACCGCTGCGGACCTCGCCTACGAAGCGGCACGCAATCTCTTCGCCCAGAACGCGGTGAGCGCAGAGGACGTCGATTTCGTGATTCTGTGCACGCAGGCGCCCGACTATGTGCTGCCGACTTCCGCCTGCCTGTTGCAGGACCGGCTTGGCATTGCGACTCGCGCGGGCGCGCTCGACATCAATCTCGGTTGCTCCGGCTATGTGTATGGGCTTTCGCTCGCCAAGGGCCTCGTCGAAACCGGCGCCGCGCGGTGCGTGCTGCTGCTGACCGCCGACACCTATTCGAAATACATCCATCCGCTCGACAGGAGCGTGCGCACCCTGTTCGGCGACGGCGCGAGTGCGACGGCGATCGTCGGCTCGACAGACGGCAGCGGGTCGATCGGCCCATTCGTGTTCGGCACCGACGGCCGCGGCGCTGACAACCTGATCGTGAAGGCGGGATTGTTCCGCGAGCCGAAAAGCGTCGCCAGCGCAATCGAGAAAGAAGACGCCTCCGGCAATGTCCGCACCGACGAGCATCTGTATATGAACGGCGCGGAGGTGATGGCGTTCTCGCTTGCGGAAGTGCCCAAGGCCGCGACGTCGCTGCTCGAAAAGGCCGGCATGGACCGCGAGGACATCGACTTCTTCGTGCTGCATCAGGCCAACCGTTTCATGCTCGAAGCGCTGCGCAAGAAAATGAAGATACCGGAGAGCAGATTTCCGATCGTCATGGAGCAATGCGGCAACACCGTGTCATCGACCGTACCGCTCGCGCTGAAACAGATGCAGGACGACGGCATGCTGCGGCACGGCAGCCGATTGATGTTGTTGGGCTTTGGCGTCGGCTACTCATGGGCCGGCTGCCTTGTCAATTACTAGTAGGAGCAGACATGGAACACTTTTACGAAGGCATGGCCGAAATTCTCGAGATCGACGCAAGCATCGTTACGCCGGAGCTCGATTTGCACGAACACAACTGGGATTCGCTCGCGGTGGTGTCGACGATTGCACTCGTCGACGACTGCTTCAGCGTGATGCTGAGCGGCCAGGCGCTGAACAACTGCAACACCATTGCCGACATCGAAGCGCTGATCAGCACTGCGAAGAAGGCTGCCTGAGGAGTCAAGCATGAGTTCGCCGGACTTCGTCGCAGGCCGCGAGTTACACACGCAATCCGCCCGCATTGCGGGTGTGGTGTCGTGCGTGCCGTCACAGCAGGTGGATAACGACCACTTTGCGGAAAGGTTTGATGCGTCGGCCGTCCGTGATGTCGTCAAGATGATTGGTGTGAACCGGCGCCGTTGGGCAGACGCGCAAACGAGCGCTGGCGACCTGTGCCGCAAGGCCGGGGAAACATTGCTTGCCGGGCTCGGCTGGCAGGCGGACTCCATCGACGCGCTGATCTTCGTTTCGCAAACGCCCGACTATCGCCTGCCCGGCACCGCCTTTGCGTTGCAGGCCGATTTGGGCTTGCCGGTTTCGTGCCTCGCGTTGGATATCAACCTGGGCTGCTCCGGCTACCCGCAGGCGCTGTGGCTCGGCATGAACCTGATCCAGACCGGCGCGGCAAAACGCGTTCTGCTGGCGGTAGGCGACACCATCAGCAAGCTGGTCGATCCGGCGGATCGCTCCACCGCGCTGCTGTTCGGCGACGCTGGCACGATGACGGCGCTGGAGGCGTCGGCGGGCGATGCCCCCGCGCACTTCATCATCGGCGCGGACGGCCGGGGCGTGCGTAATCTGATTGTGCCCGCCGGCGGCTTCAAGCCTTACGACACAACCGCCGACGAACGCATGGCGGGCAAATCGGCGGAATGCCTGTTCATGGACGGCGGCGAAATCTTCAATTTCACGCTCAATGCAGTGCCGAAGCTCGTAGCGCGCACGCTCGAGATTGCCGGCCGCGACAAGGCAACTTACGACGCGTTTCTGTTCCATCAGGCAAACCTGTTCATGCTCAAGCATCTGAGCAAGAAGGCGGGACTGCCGGCCGAGCGCGTTCCGACCAATATCGGTGAATACGGCAATACGAGCTGCGCGTCGATTCCGCTCCTCATGACGACCGAGTTGAAAAACCGTCTGAAAGAAGAAGCGCTGCATCTCGGCATGTTCGGCTTTGGCGTCGGTTATTCGTGGGCATCGGCGGCGCTTCAGGTCGGGCCGCTCGCTATCGTGGACACCATCGAAACATGACTCTCTTCGCAAAAGACTGCCTCGCCGGTGGCCTCTTCCTGGTCACTGGCGCGTCGTCCGGCATTGGCCGGGCGAGCGCGACGCTGATCGCGAGCCTGGGCGGGCGTGTGATTGCCGCTGGGCGCGACGAGGCTCGTCTTCAGGCGACGCTCGCCGGCCTCGAAGGAAGTGGTCACGCCACGGCCGCCGTATCGCTCACTGACGCCGATCAGACCGCCGACTGGGTCAGCCAGCTCGCGCAGACACACGGCACGTTTGCCGGCGTGTTCCATGCCGCCGGCGTCGAGTTGATCCGTCCAGCCAAGCTCACGAAACAGGACCAACTGGAACAGGTGTTCGGCAGCAGTGTTTATGCGGGGTTTGGCATTGCTCGCGCGGCCAGCAAGAAAGATGTGATCGCGAATGGCGGCTCGCTGGTTTTCATGTCGTCGGTGGCGGGATCGACCGGCCAGGCCGGGATGACGGCCTATTCCGCAGCCAAGGCGGCTATCGACGGAATGGTTCGCTCGCTCGCCTGCGAAATGGCTCCGCGCAAGATTCGCGTCAACTCGATCGCGGCCGGGGCGGTCCGCACCGCCATGCACGACCGCCTGACAGGCGGCAGCCCCGACGAAGCGCTGGCCGCTTACGAAAAGAGCCATCTGCTCGGTTTCGGCGAAGCGGGCGACGTTGCGCAGTCCGCGCTCTTCCTGCTGAGCGGCGCGAGCCGCTGGATCACCGGCACGACGCTCGTCGTCGACGGCGGATACAAGGTGCGGTGATGACGAAGCGATTGATCGTGGCCGGCTGCGGCGCCTTTGCACGCGAGCTGATCAACTGGGCGCAAGACGCGGCGGACGCCGACAGCGGCCCTGCCATCAGCGCTTTTCTCGACGTCAGCCCGGCCGCGCTCGAAGGTTATCCGTACCAACTGGAATGGCGTGGCGACATCGACGACTATTGCGCGCGGGACGGCGAAACCGTCGTGGTCGCAGTCGGCGATCCGGCAGCCCGGCGCGACGTGGTTACGCGTCTGCGCGCACGCGGCGCCGTCTTCGCGACGCTCGTGCATCCCCGCGCTGTCGTCGCGCGTTCCGCCGTATTGGGCGAAGGCGTGGTGGTATGTCCTCAGGCGGTGATCTCGGCTGACGCCCAGGTGGGCGACTTCGTCGCGATCAACGTGATGTCGAGCGTCGGCCATGACGTCAAGCTTGGCGCCTACTCGACGCTCAGTTCGCACGTCGATCTGACCGGTTATGTGCAAACCGGCGAAGGCGTGTTCTTCGGCAGCGGCGCCAAGATCCTGCCCAAGGTCAGGATCGGCGCGCGCGCGAAGGTAGGCGCCGGCGCGATCGTCATGCGCTCCGTACCGGAAGACGCCGTCGTGTACGCCGCTCCCGCGAGGAGGCTGTGAGATGACACTGGACCGGCTCCTGTTCGATGAATACTGGCATCTGGCCTGTCATCGCCGCGAGCTTGCCAATGACGGCGATTTCATCAAATTCGACGGCGTGTCCGGCGAAGTCGTGATCTTCAACGATAGGGGCGAACTCGTCGCGTTCGACAATATCTGTCCTCACCGCGGTGCGCGGATCTACACGGACGCGCACGGCAATCGCCCCGCCACCTGCGGCTATCACGGCTGGACCTATAGAAATGGCACCGTCATCGTGCCGCAAAGGCAACGCTTCAAGGCGTGCGACATCGACCGGGCACGCTTCAAGACTTTAAAGGTGGAGTGGTGCGGCGATTTCGTGTTCTTCGCCGTCAGCCCGCGCATGGGCTTGTATGAGCAGTTGGGAAAGACGGCTGAAATTCTCGAGAACATTTCGTTCAATGTGGATCGCCGCGTGGACGTGAACCGTTACGACTACGAATGCTATTGGCCGCTCGCGGTCGAGAACGCGCTCGAGCCGTATCACATCGATGCCGTGCACGCGGAAACGCTTGCCACATTGCAGCTTGCCGACGGCGAAAACGTGTTCGACGGCGCGAACTCGATCTGGTACGCGCCGCTCGGCAATTCGCGCGTGGCTAGCCAATTGGGCCGCCTGCGCAAGCTGTTTAGCATCGACTACCAGTACGAGGGATATATGAGCGTGTATATCTTCCCGTTCACGATGATTTCCTCGACGTACGGCTATTCGTATTCGTTGCAGCACTTCTTCCCGTCCTGCAATGGCGCGGACCGGACGCACTTCACGAGCCGTCTGTATGCGTCCCCTACCGTGAATGCGAATGCCGCACAGATGCTCGGCTCGTTCTTCGAATCCACTATCCGGATGAACCGACAGGTGTTCGAGGAAGACCACGAAGTCTGCAAGCTGCTGCCCAGGGAAAGCTGGTCGAGCAAGGCGCTTCGCTTTCCATCCGATGCGGAGGCAAAGATCGATCATTTCAGGCAATCGTGCCGGGCTGTGAGCGAGGCGCGTGTTGCCGGATTGCACCGGATTCAAACATCAATCGAAGAAGACGCTTCGCCTTACACGGCGCGCACTGTCGATTGAAGCCTATACCAGCGAGAGTTCACCATGGCGACGCCATCAAAGTTCGACAACGACACGTTCCCGCTCACGCGCGAACACATGGATGCCTTCGTGCGGCGGACTGCCGACCGGCTTTCCGAAGAGACAGGCAGGCTACTCGAAGTCGGCCCGCAGGACCGTTCACTGGTGCGCCAGTGCTTCACGAATTTCAGCGTTGATACCTTCGACGTAGTCGACACCTACAAGCCGACAATCGTCGGCGACATCACCAAGGTCAACTCGGCGATTCCGGAAAGCGCCTACGACGTGGTGGTGTGCATGGACGTGATCGAACACACGCTCAATCCATTCGACACCGTCAAAGAGATTCGTCGCATTCTCCGGCACGAAGGCCACCTGATGATTTCCGCGCCGTTGAACTGGCGTATTCACGGACCGTCGCCGGATTGCTGGCGCATTACGGAGCACGGCTGGAACGTTCTGCTGCGCGACTTCGATATTGTGGAAATCGACATTCTCGAATCGCCGGGGCGAGAACTCTTTCCGTTGAAGTATAACGTGCTCGCGAAGTGCAATAAGTTCAAAAACACACAGGATAACGAACTGACGTTCCGGTTCATCTAAAGTGCTGACATGAAAAAAACTCTGGCATCCGTCGAGGCGGTCGTCGATCAGATTGCTTCCGATACATTTAATCCCAGCGTATTCAAAGAGACGGGCGTATTCGTGATGCGCAATGCGATCGCGCCGGCCGTGGTGCAGGAATGGCAAGCCGAATGGCAGGCTTTCTATGATGCCCAGCTCGCCGAAAGCCGCGCCGTGAACAAGGCCAATCCTGTTTCGCTCACGGAGCAGTTGCCGCCGAAGCTAGCCGTCATGTACAAGGAACCGGCTTTCGCCCAGGTCTGCAAGCAGATCTTCGGCGAGCACGTGGCGCTGTACAACCACCGCTTCGTGATAAAAGATAAGTTCAGTCCGAACAAGGTGTTCCTGCATCAGGACAGCTGCTATCACCTCGGCAACCTGAACAAGTGCAGCCTGTTCGTGCCGCTTAGCGAGGTGAACGCGGACAACGGCGGCATGACCTTTTACGCGGGTTCGCACAAGCTCGGTGTGCTCGGCGACGCCGGCGAAATCAATCCTGACAGTTTCGATTTCGAGTGGCCGAAGATCACGCCCGAGTTGAGTCCCGGCGACTTCGTGATCATGAACAGCGCGCTGTGGCACGAGTCCGGCCCGAACGTATCGGGCATTAACCGCATTATGGCCGACACGATCGTGCAGCCGGCGGACGATCCTACTGGCAAGGATCTGCTTTGCGGCGAATGGCAGACAGAGATCTTCTATTCGACGGCGAACTACATCCGCTTTTTTGCGAATTCGCGCGTATTGAAGCTCATCAAGTACGAGAAAGAGCGCGCTGCCGCGGCAGCCTGACGGAGGCTCGCGAGTTCGTCTCCAGAAGCGCCGCCCGGCCTGGCCAAGGGTCATCCGCCGGGCAAGACGCACGACGAAGCACGGCGCCAGTGCAGCGCGGGTACGCGGGCGACGCGCCGGGACGGTGCGGCGCACGGCCGCTGTCGCCACTCGGCGCGCCCATCGAGCGGCGGTCAGCGACTCAACGTGATCGCCAGATAAGTCGCGTAAAGCGCGCCGCACACCAGCAGCGCCCACACCGGCGCGCCCTGCTCGCGCGCATTGAGCCGCAGCCAGGCCGCCGCGGCCAGTGTGATCACGATACCGGTCACGACTTCGATGCGCGGCGTCCATGGCGTGAGCAGAATGCCGATAGCGGGCAACAATGTGCCCTGAAACACCATTGCACCGGTGATGTTGCCGAACGCGAGCGTGTCCTTGCCGCGGCGAATCCACAGGATGCTGTTGACCTTCTCCGGCAATTCGGTCGCGATGGGAATAATCAGCAAGGACAGCAGCAGCGGCGACACGCCGAGCACCTCCGACACGCCCCGCACGCCGTGGATAAAGCCTTCCGCGCCCCACACCAGCAAGGCCACCGCGAGCAGCAGCTGGATCGCGATGGTCGCGAGGTTGGTCGGCACGCCGAGGCGCGCGAGCATCATCTTGCCGGGCGCCTCGGTGCCGTGACCGGCATCGACGAGATCGTTCGACGCGCGAAACGTCGCCACCACATAGGCGACATACACGCCGACGAGCGCCACGCTGAACACCGCGCGCACGATTCGCTGGTCGTGCGGCACATACATGGCGGCGGCGGCCAGCAGGAAGGCGAACAGGAAATAGTTGAGATCGCGCGTGAAGCCGGAGCGTTCCGGTCTGACGCGCCCGGCGAGACCGCGCGAGCGCAGCACCGCGAGCGTCATCAGAAAGGTGGACAGCGTGGAAAGCATCAACGGCGCACCGAGGATGGCACCGACACCGATTTCCTCATTGGCGGCATGGTCGGCGGTCCCGCCGACAATCGCGATCAGCGGCACCAGCGTCTCCGGCAACGCCGTGCCGACCGCCGCAAAGAGCGAACCGGTGACGCCTTCGGAGATCTTGAGCCGCTCGCCGAGATGTTCGAGCGCGTTGGTGAAAAGCTCGGCCGCCACGAGAATGACGACGAGCATGGCGGCCAGTTCGAGGAGAAGACCGGTCATGCGCGGCTCCGTGCATCGACGGTAGATGCGCGGCGCGGAAGAGCGCGCGAGAGGCTGGGGAAGGGAAAGCGGGTTTTGACAGCTTGAGGTTTCACAGCGGCTCCCAGGTCGGACGTAAGACGAACCATGACGCACCGCCACCCGTCCGACCAGAACGAAGCTGTGCGCCAATGGTGTTACGTCCCGGTCTATTTGAGGATCGGCATCCCGCGCTATTCGAGATGAAACGAAACGGGTTGTCTCGCGCTGCGATAGAAGTGCACATGATGAAGCAAGGCGCGGGAC
>NZ_CADIKB010000014.1 GCF_902859825.1 Paraburkholderia phenoliruptrix
TTGCCTTCCAGGACGGCGAGCCGGTGCAAGACGATCAACCGGGTCAGCAGAAACTCGCCGCTTGACGTCGCCCGCTATCAACTGCCCATACACCAGACTTGACCTTATCTCTTCGAATTCCTCAAAACCCTTATGGAGACTGACAGGGAAAGTTTCATCAAGATATGCGAGCACATACTGCTCGTCTCCTTGCAATATTCGAGATAGCGCCGACATAGCGCGTGCTTGTTCGTCCGACTCAAGACAGGCAGCCTGCCCTGTCAGAAGCCAATTTCTCCACGCGGGCCGTCCCGACGCACTTTCCCGTAGATGAAAATCGAAAATTGCGGCCGCTCTGAATGATTGGGAAATCGATCTTAGAAGACCGACCAAAAATTCCGCCTTCATCGCATGCAGATGATTTTCTTCTGGGTAGAAGCCGCAGTGTGGACGATTAGCTAAACAACGCTGCCTGATCTCGCGTTCAAGGTTGTCTGGGAGTTCAATCTTGCTTGCTATGGCGTCGAGCAACTGGTACAGGCTGACGACTAGATGTGACGTTTCCTGTGAATCGCACATCTCGGGTTTGATAGTTGACATGCTTTTTGCGCTTTCAGTACTGACAGAAATCCTGTAATAAGTGCGGGTCTGATTACTCAACGAACCGGACGACCGACATGCGAGTTCTTACGCGGCGTTGCTTCGCGGAACCGCAGCAGGAGCCTTGCATGGACGCTCGTCCATCATGCCGTTTTCAGAGCAGCGACCTGTACTGGTTGAAGCAATCCCAAACACTGCAGGGCTTGATGCCCCCGATCCGATCCGCACAACGAACCGTGATCGCCGCCCGCGAGGACAGGCTCTCGAACCATAGGCACGACAGGCGTTGGATCATCCTGGGCCAGGCTCGTGATCCAGATCGGCGCACGTCATGGTGGCCTAGCCGGTTACGGTCCGCTACATGCTAATCGGTCGCACGTAAGCGCATTGCCTGCGATCGTTTGTCAGAGTCGAATAGATTGCGCTCGACTCTGACAGACGACATCTCTACGTCATCCTTACAGCATCGTTCGCTCTTTAGCGAGAGTAAACACATATGCGAAAACTCGAGCGATTGATCGCGCTCTGATGTCTTGCCGAATAGTGGTCAATGTCCGGTAATCCTCCCGCGCTAGAGCTTAGGATCGAACTCGTAGACAACGCTGCCCGTGCCAACTGCGCGAAACTTCCCGACCGCCTTGCCGGAGAAGGGGTTGGCCAGGAGTGTAGCGGTCAACCGAGATGGGTCGCTCACATAGGCAAGGTAGAGGATCCGATACCGGTGGTCGCGATCGGACCGATAACGCTGCGCAGCGAAGATTTCGGTGGGCCCCATCTCGAATCGATGCGGATCACCTGTGCTCGCCTTGACCTCGTAGTAGTAGGTCCGACTCTTCGTTGCGACGATGAAGTCGTATCCCCACTCGTCGGAGCCGCCACTCGTGTTGAGCACCGAGTTGCGGTATCGGGATACCCACATGCTTTCATCGATCGATTCGAGCCGGTGCCGACGACGCAGCCATTCGCATGCCCAAAGCTCGCCAATTAGCCCAACGGCTCGCTTCTGCTCGTCGGACATTCCACCCTCGGCCAATCTGGATCCCCGCTGACCAGAGCCTCCGCCAGGCCCCCCGCTCGGCCTAGGGGGGTCCATCAATTCGAGCTTGGCATCACTCGAGGAGACCAGCTTCAGTGCGGCCGCTTGGTCAGCAACCGCGGCGACCGCAGCAGCGAGTGCGGGATACCCACCCTCCAGCGCTGACAGCTTCACGCCGGCGAACTCCACCTGGGTTCTCTGGCGTCGCTGCTCCTCCCGCTCGGCCTTTTCGCGCTCTTCGCTGCTGGCCATGCTCTCGGAAGACAGGCCCCATACCGCGAGGTCCAGGGTTGGTGCACGTCCGACCGGCCAGATTCTATCCAGCGTCAACCAACTCGCGATCTGTTCCTCATCGAGCACACGGAAGTCGAGCCAACCCCCGTCACGAGCGTGTGCGTTGCAGGTGTCGCGCGACGTCTCCTGATTGCCCCAAGCTTGGCGCACCTCTTCGGTCGCGGACGTGCCCGGCGCGCGAACCCACGCAGAGAGCACAGGAGAGAACTTTACCCAGAAGTCGCGCAGCCTTGTCCCGTTTGACGTTCTAGTCTCGTTGAGGTTAAGCGTGAGCGGCATCTCCGCGCCGCCGGCTGGCATCCGATCGTTGATCCACAGATCGATATGGGCATCCATCACCTGCTCGGGCAGGTCGTCGTAAGTCGTGAACCACGCCGCGTCAGGCGATACGGCAAGCGCGCCGTCCCTGGCAGCCACGTACGCGTGGAGCTGCTCTCGTCGATCGAACATCCCGGTTGCACGCTCACGGAGTCGCTCAAGGATCGCGGGCAACCGCTGCCGCAAATGACGCATCCACACTTCGCGGTGCAAAGCCTCGTTGCTTATGGGCTTGTACCGGCCGCCGAGAGATGCGATGGCTGCGTTAAGTTGGTCGATCGGGAGCTTGAACTCCGACCTCAGATCGGGCAGGTCGACTAGGCGCCCCAGCCGCTCGTCGAGCTCTGCGAGCGGCATCCCAACGCTGGTAGCCAAGGCTTCCATCGCGGCGCGAAGATCAATGTCCTGGGGATCGTCCTGTGCGGCGAGTTCTTGAAGGCGCAACGTCGTTTCGGGCGTTCCGACGCAGGCAGAGAGCGGAATGGCAAGGTCCAGCAATCCGATAAGGTCTCCGCTTATAAGTCGTCGAGTTTCCCGAAGAGCGTCGACTTCTACGCCCAGCGCTGCGGCAATTGTCGAATCGTCGAGTACATCTTCGACCTGATCGCGCAAGGCGGCAGCAAGCCGCAACAAGGCAGCGTCGAGGCCGTTAGCCAGTTCGCGGGACCCAAGTGCGTGTGCGAGCTGTCCCGCTGCGGAAGCGAGGTGATCAAGAGTGAGTGGTCGTCCCGCGGTTTGAACGACGAGTACCGGACCGCTCGGTCGCTGAAGTGCGAGTGCTCCGCGCATCGACGAGGGGAGTGCAACCCGCTCGTCGCCATGAGCAATCTCTATTCTTTGACCGCTGACCACCGTCAGTTCCATCGCCGCACGGCGGATCCGCCCAAGTGTGTTCTGCGTTGAATGCACAAACGCACCGCTCTTGTGGTCGGCTACACAAACAAGAAAGTCGACGATCCACGGCCCTACGATGCCGCTGAGCAACTGTCTCGGCGTCCGATCATCGAACTTCGTGCCATCAACGTAGACCTCGGCAGGTTCTTCAGATATTCGCCGAAATTTACCAGGCGCGCTCGCATTGACCCATTCCCATAAGGCGGTTGCATCCCCGTGCACGAAATCAAATACCGGCTCGCCGACCTCTTCCAGGAGCTGCTTCTTCAGTCCGTCCCGCCCGTCATCAAAATATGCCAGCGTAAATTCATCACTCGTCCTGGACACGGTAGCGACCTCACCGTTCACCAGTACGGGCACGCGTGATCCCGCTTTCGGGGTGCCGACGAGGCGTGCCGTGTTCCACAGCCGTCTAAACAGCTCCTGGAACCGACGCACATCCCGAATGTCAGAAATCCGTGTTGACGCCGCTTCCGCAAGGACCAGGAGCGATCGCTCGGCGTGGTGGTCGTCGTCCTTGAACAGCCCAAGCATAGCGCGGTTCTGAAGGAACTCCAGCGTCGGAGCGTCGATGGCTGCGATCACTTGGTGCGCCACGAAGTCGACGAAGCGAGGCGGGCGCTCGTCCTCGATGGCGAAGTACCATGCATCCATCGGCTTGACGAATCGGAACTGCCCCCCAGGCCGGGCGACAGGCACCCATTCGGCGCCAGTTAGGAATGCCATCAAGAGAGTCGACATGCGGTGCGATTCCCCTGCTACGGCACCACTCTCGGTGCGTAATGCACGGAAGGTGAGATGTTCCTCTCCAATCCCCCGCATAGCCAAGACCAGCTGTACCGCGTAATCCCGCCGTACTTCGAGGGGAAACGTTTCATGCTCGTTTTGCCCAGGAATACGCCAGAGTCGAAGCTCTGCGCGATACTGCCGCGAGGAATACATGCCGGAGCAGTCTCGCGTGAGCTGAGAGCGCCAATGCGGTATCAGTCCTTCGGGCAGTCCCGGTGCATTCTGCACAATGAAGGAAGGTAGACTAACCGGTAAGCCGGTCGGCTCAGCACTCACATTTTCACCGCCAACTGGGCGCAGGCAATCCCTCACCCCCGCCGCGGAGAGAAAACGTACCCAGTCAGCTTGCGTACCATGCCTGATCTGCCACGCTGCATGCTCTGGCAATAGGCGAGCCATCGACCGTTTGAGGTCCTCGGACCTGTCGGCGGTGATACGAAGGAAGGCGTCCAACTTCTTGCCATTAGGAACGTCCCATCCGGCGCCAAACATTGCGGCCTCCGCGTCAATCCAGCCATCGGCGGTCGGCACGTAAAAGCGCGCCGAGCGCGTCTCCTTGTCGGAGAGAGATCGCCCGCTATTCCACAAGCGGAAGGCCCACTCGAGCGCCTGTTGCCGAGTGTGGTCAGAGGTGGCGCTCCTAGTTATACCAGCAAGTGTGCGCAACACATCACGCGTATCATATTCACGCGCAAGCTTGCCATCGATGAGAAAAGATCGACCTGGTCGATAACCACCGTCGGCCTTCAGCCACGGTACCTCACGGTTTAGTAGGGCGAACCCTTTGCGGAGCGTCGCGGGCAGGCGTTCAAGCGGCAGCGATTGTTTGCTGTCATCGTCGTCGACATCCGCGTCTAAAGACAACACTGGCGCAAAGTAGACATCCGCAGCCCGCCGGCCGCGACCTTGGGTGCCGGCGGCTGGTAGCTCGCTGCTGATCAGATCACCGCTCACGCTCAGCAAGAATCGCTTACCAAAAAGGGATGACGCATGGCCAGCCAGCGCGACCGACACCTCATCATAGAACGTCGCCCATCGTTCTGACGCGGCACGCTCCTCATGCATGCGACCAGCGATTCGTTCCACCCAACCGGCGACAACACCGGCGGGTGGCTTGAAGTCGGCGTTGCGCAGGCGCATGTACAGCCGGTCCAAGGCACCTCGCTGATTCAACGTGAGGGATTCAATCAAGATGCGGCCGCCACCAACCTCACAGACTCGCTTCGGGGACATGCAGGCGTCAGGCGGTGCAAACCATCCGTAGGTCTCGTTGGGCGAGGCCCAACCGACGGAATCATCGGGACCACGTACCGGGAGGAACTCGCGGTTCAAGATGCCCTGGCCGTTGTTGCCCATCGCGTGTTTCAGCGTTTCTAGATACGCGTTATCCCAGCACAAAAGGCTGACAATCGCGTTCGCCGCAAAAAACCAGTCGTTGTCGACGAGGAACCAGATCATCTGGCAACTCAGCCAAGCGGCCATCCGAATGAAGAGGTCATTGAGACGGATTGATGAGTCGACCTTGCGCCGATCCATCTTTGTGTAGAAGTTTGCGTTGATATAGCCGGCGAACGGGGCCTTGCCCTCCTCCCCCAAGGGCAGAAAGCAGTAGAGTCTTCCAAACTCTAGGGGTGCTCCGAGCGGGACGGCGATACTGACTCGCGCAGCGCCTTCCCAATCCCTCCAACTCTCTGGCACTTCGTTCTTCTCAAGACTGGCCTGCAGGGCATTTCTGAACAGCTTGTCATCAATGTCCCAGTGCGCGACGACAAATTCTGAGGTACCGAGGCGAACCTTGGACACGTCAATGGGCGAGTCGACCTTGAATCCCGAAGGGCGGAGTGACGACGACTGCAGCACGGATCGCTCGAGTAAGATGGGCTGCCCCGTACCCCGCTCAAGCGAGATGCACGCAATTCTCTCCAGGAACAAGTGAAGTGGCGCATTGAGCCCCAGAAGTGAATCGAGTTGCGTACGGACCGCTTCGAGGGCATCGGCCGACTTGAGTGGCAAACGGACGACCGTTGCGAAGCCTGCCGATGCAAACCTCGAGACGTTTGCGCCGGGCTCTACCGGAACGGGAATATGCCAGCACGGCAGGTTTTGCGCCATTTCCTGCGCTACATCATCCGACCTGTCAGTCAGTTGCTCCCGCAAATCATCCTCGGTCGCGAACCGGAAGCAAAAACCGTCGAAAGTACCGCTGCCGCCTTCGCCGAGTACTGAATAGATCTCCGGCCAATTGCAAACTTGCAATACGCTTCGAAAGCCGATTCCTTTATTACCAATCCCTGCATTGACAGGCTTGCTGCTCAGCGCAATGTTGGTGATGGCCTTGAGGTTCTTGGCCGAAAAACCAATGCCGCGATTTGCTACGTACAGGCACCCGTAATCACCTTCGGATGCCAGCACGATGGCGATCTCGCCGTCTGTCCGCGATGGGTGGTGTGCGTCATGCGCGTTCTGGATAAGCTCGACGAGAAAGCGGCCGCCGTAGTCGTCGGAGACAAACTGCGACATGTTTCGAACGCTTTGATAGAGACTTGGATCGCTTCGGGCCGCCAGGTATTGCTCGATTCGCTGACGCATCAGCTGTGCAACTGCATCTGCGGGTGCAAGCTCTTCGGCATTAAATGGCGCTTGAAGTTCGGTAGCCATCTTGATTTCCCCTTCCCCTGCATCGGTTGTTTCTTCGCGACTTGCGATATCACCGGCTTGTATGCTCAATTGCGCTGCACGCCGGGGCCGGGGCGCAGCGAGATCCGCCAGCGTCCCACCGCGCGCGCCACGTCCTCCGCGCTCATGGTCTGCTCAAGACATGCCAGTAGGTCCTCCTGACGCGGCTGGGCGAATACCATGCGATAGAGCGCGAGGCTGCGCTTCAGGCGTCGGTAGCGCGCTTCGTCGCGGCTGAGGGGGAGCGCCATCACAATGCGCTCGATGTGAGCGCCCCCATCGATTTCATAGATCCAGTACGGAATCAAATCGTCCGAGCCAACAGGACGGCTTTCGACGGCCAGATCGAAGATTGCATTCCAAAGATCACCGCGTCCGCCGACCAAGCGTCCTAACGCCATCTCGCCGTGGCAGCGCGCCACGTTCTTGCGCACCGCGTAGCCTTTGTAGCGATGGACCCGCCCTTCGCGCTGCTCCATGTCGACCGGATTTGACGGCAGGTTCCAATGCACGATCGAATGACACCAACTGTGGAAATCGAGCCCTTCCTGGCCGATCGACGTCGACGCCAGCACGAACGGCCAAAAAGGCGAGTTGAACGCCGCCTGCACCGATTCCTTGCGCGCGACCGCGCCTTCCTCCTCGTCCTGGCTCCCGAAACGCAACGCGAAATGTGTGCGAATTGCAGGCTCGAAGGGCGTCACACGTAGGCGGCCATCTTGCATCCCGACCTCGTCGGGCCGCAACGTCGCACTTCTGAGCGACATCGCTTCGTACATGGCATCGGCAAGCGTCTCACAGCCCACCGCGGCCGTGCGCTCGCCAAGCCCGTGCGAATCGAACAGGATATGCGCGTACTCATCCAGGAGCGCCTGCAGATTGCCGTCCGCGCCATACTGGAGCACGCCCTGCCAGTACGAGTCTTCGTCCTCCACCGCCTTCAACATCGCGACCGCGCGCGGAGAATTGAACTGGCTGCGCAGTCCCTCCGCAATGCGTGCGGCGGCGTCGAGCATCTCAGCGGTCGTTTGCCCCTGCGGCCACAGACGCGCGAGCGTGCGCAGCGCGCAGGTTGCCGGTGCGGCAAGTGCCACGCCGGCGAGAACTTCAGCGAGGTCAGATGGCACGCGCCCAAGTCCTTCGATCCTGCGCCCCCAAGCGTCGAGCCAATGGCTTACGTGCGTGTTGAACCCACTCGAGGAATCCGCGTCATCGTCTTGCCGGGCATTGCGCGCCTCCGCCCAGCGCTCCATGCACCAGGTGTTGGCCGCGGGATGACGGGCGGCCTCGAGCCGGGCGAGCGCCACCCAGTACCAGCGCCGGTCGGCGGGGCCGTCAGTCACGCTGACGTCGAGCAGCGGTTCGACGACAGGCACGATCAGATCCATTGCACGCGCGCGCATTTCCTCGAAAGTTAGCATCGGCTCCGCGTCGCTGCGCAACTTCAGCGGGTCCACAAGCTCCACCAACGCTTGCGACGGAAATGCCAGAAGCAGCGCAGACATGCCGGCCGGCCGACCATCCCGTATGCCGGAGAAACGCAGCTGCGGCCTGAAGCGGCGTGGCATGTCGGCATACTTCACGTCGCGCTCCACGCCCTCCATCAGGCGGCACTCGGCTTCGAAAGACAGCAGCGCAGCAAGGGCGTCAGGCACCACATTCCAAGCGGAAAACACAAGGTGCTTGCTAACAGGCCCGACTTGCCTATATTCGCCACCCGCACGCCAGTAGTTCAGCGACGGCGGCATCCACAACAGCTTCCAGAGCCGGTCCTCGTCGATCCGGTCAATCAAGGCCCGCAGGCGTGCATTGCCGGGATCGATGCGCTTGTAGCGTTGGAGGTCCTGCTTTTTCAGCAGCGCAATGTCCTGCTGCGGAAACATCTCGTGGATGCCCGACGCCTTGCGGTCAGCGTGCGCGCAGAGCGCTTCTTTGAAGCGGTATTGCCCCATGAAATTGAGCAGATAAGGGCTCGATTTCCAGTACTCGATCGTCTCGCGCTCTTCGAGTTCGCGTGCCATCGCCTCAAGCGCGCGGAAGTCCATCAGATCGCGCCCGGACAAGCGCGGCACGAGCAGCTTTTCCTTGATCATCGAATCCGCGCGTAGCGTCGCTTCGACGCGCTCGGTCCGGCACATCACTCGCTTGAGCGTTGTCTCAATGCGGTTCTTCACCGGCTCCAGCGAGTCGAGCCCGGCGGCACTCTGCGCGCCAAGCAGACCTGTGCGGAGCGCATCGATATCAGCCTTCAGCGTGACGATCGTTTGCCGGTCGCCCGGAAACAAGAACTGCATCGTGTGAAGAAAGTCCGCATAGTGGTCCTCGTCCTCGTCGTCGCGCGCGTACATCTTGTACGGCGTAGCGGAGAGCAGGAGAACGCGCGCCCGGCCTTCGTAATTGAAGAGCTGGTGTGCGAGCTCTGCGGCGGGATTGTCTTCTGTATCGGGATCGTCGAAAAGGTCGTTGAAGCGCTGGAATTCATCGAGGATGACAAGCGCGGGCTTTAGGGCGACAAGACACACCCGCGCGAGCATTGCGCGGAGATCACCGATCAATTCCATGCAGCGCTGCTGGTCCGCGTCGCTCACCTTCATGCGGCGATCGCTGTACACTTCGGCGATCTCACGCAGATTCTTGAAAAGCACTGAATTCTTGCGAACGCTTTGCCGATAGGTCCGTGCGATTTTCTCGTCGTACGCGATGGTCTCCTGCGCATCGATGTCCCAGCTCTTGCCGGCTCCGCCACGCAGTGCATGGCGGAGCCCTCGATCGTGCACGCTGTCGAGGTCCCGGAGCATCTGATAGATGAGACGCCGCTCTTCCTTGCGTCCCGTCCGGCGGCCCCCGCCCTGCTTTTTGCCAAACGTTGTTCCCGGCGTAAAGCTCACCAGATTTACCTGGCTCTCGTGCAGTTTGCTGGCGATCAGCGGCAACAGGGTCAGCCGCGTGGCATGAGGAAGCCTCGACTGCCCCGGCAACAGGAGTCGCTTGATGTTCTGCGCCGCGATCTCGGCGTTCGAACAAACGTAGACGATGTCGACACGCTCCCCTGTATGCTCCAGGTGATCGATGGTTCGTGCAATTACGCCCTTCGCGATCATGGTCTTGCCAAGGCCCACCTCGTCCGCCACCAGGAAGCGCATGGCCGGATCCGTTTCGTTGAACATGCGCGCGTACGCATAATCGACCGTCTGCCGCTGAAAGTCCTTCAAGCCTCTCGTGAGCGTGCTCGCCTGGAGATTGCGCGTCATTTTCCATCCTTTATTGTCAAAGCCGCTTCGAACACGGACCAGATGGCAAGGAAGTCGTTGGTCAGGATCGGATCACGCTCTGTGGTTTCCTCGCGCAGCCGGTTCACGAGCTCGCGCACGTGCGCAAGTCTTTCCGGTTCGCGCGCGAAAGCCCGCGCGAGCATCTCGAACAGCGGGATCTCGTCTTGCGAAGGGCCGAGCCCGTCGCCGAGCAGCGGGCCGCCACCTTGGCCATTGCCGTCGTCGCCGATCCAGTCGCCGAGAAGCAGCAACAAATAGCGGATCAATCCCTCGCGGTTGCGAATGGCCGCGCGCAGAATTTCCAGATCTCGGTCCTCGGGTCCGCCGTGGCGCGGTAGCTGCAGAGCGAAGCTCAGCTTCGCGTCGCCGAGCTCGAGTGCAAAGCCGGTGAACGACGTGACATGCTGAGGCGCGAAAACGCCCAGGCGCACGCGCGCGTAACTCGAGTCTGACGAATGTGCGTCGCCGATCAGAACCGCGCGCTCCTCATCCTGCGTCACGAGCCACGTGCGCGCCGTCACCCCGCCGCAAGGGACGCCGTCGAGTCCGTGCAGGTCGACCGCCCACCCTTCCTCGCACTTCTCGCAGTGGAGCGAGAGATCGGCCCAAGCCAGTGCTTCACGCAGCTTTTCGAGCTTGCGCTCGTCCTCGATCGTCGCAGGATCCGCGGGCTCCGAGCGCACATAGGGGACGAGCAACGGACCGAGGCCCTCGTTATCAGCCCAATCCCCCGGCGTGCCGACTTTGCTCGCGCGGCCGATCAGCTCGACCATGAACTCCACGTTCGAGCCATCCACGAGCGCAGGGGCTGTTGCATTCGCAGAGCCGACGAAGAGATGTGTGTACCACGCGCGGCGGCCGATATAGACCTTCGCATGGAGTCCGCGCTGACGCTGCGGGCCGTCGTCGTCCTCGAGATCTCCGCTGGCTGCCTGGTCGCTCAGCACGTAGACGCTCGAGAAGCCCGCCGGCGAAGCGAGCTTGTCCAACTCCTCCCCGCGCGAAACGAGAAAGAGCGGCTCCTTTGCGAGCGCTGCGAGATCGCGCAGGGCATCGGGCGTAACGAACGGCGACACCACACTCAACTCGTCCCAGCGCGAGTCGCTCTCCGGTACAGGCAACCAGCTCGTCGCTCTACGCTCGATGCCGAGCGCGTGAAAACGCACGCATTCGAACTGGCCGGGGAACTCCCACTCCATGCGGTGAGCGTCCGCACAGAGCTGTTCGATCTGCTCACTGCGCGCCGCGCTCACATCCCTCGTGCTCATTTCTCGAACTCGCTCGATGAAACGCGCGAGCGGTTTGTTTTCGTCGAGCTTTCTTTTTCCCGGTACGCCTTCAAGCCGGAGCGAGAGGTCCCACGAACGGTCGTCGGTCAGGTTGCGCGTCAGCACGAGCAGGCGCAGCATCGCCGGCCCTTCGCGGCTCGCGTCGCGGGGTACAAATCGCAGCAGCCAGACCTTCGGGTGAAAGGCGCCACCGTGCGGCGCATGAGCCTCGTGAACCATGCCCTCGAGGAGGCCGAGCAAGGCGTTTGCCTTGCGCGGGATCTGGAGCCGACCGCGCTGGCAAAAAACGGTTAATCGGTCCCCCATGCGCCGCAGCGCTTCCAGGACCGGCAACGGATCGGGTCGGTCGGGCGAGATCTCTTCGAGATCGGCGCGCGCGAGATGCAACGGCAACGTCAACAAGGTGATGAGGTCGAGCGAGTAGGTCGTCGCGACGCCGCTGTCGAAGCGATACTCGTTGGGTGGCGTCAATGCGTCGGTCAACATGCTGCGTTGTTCGGGACTGATCATGCGGACCTCCAGCCTGCGTGCCATTCACGCAGAAAATCGCTTGCCACAGCCCAGCGATAGCCAAGCGGCGCGAGTCCCGCACGGCCCCCCCACTGCGACCGAGCGGCGGTGTTTGCAAACCGCGATCGCTTGTCCTTGAGCCTCCGCTCGCGGGCCTCGACGAGTTCCCGGCAAGCACGCGATTCGGCGATCTGCGCTCGTTCGCGCAACGCGAGCGTCAGCCATGTGCGAACGAACTCCCGCGTCGACTCGGTGATGGTGTGGCCTTTGCCGAGCACCCGCTTCCAAAACGCTTCGAGATCCCACGCGCCGCAAGCAGGCAATTCGTTTTCGGCCCAGGCGTCGAGCTGCGCACGGTAGTGTGCGGCGAGATCGACGTCACCGACGTAGCGGCGCTCGAGCTCCGCGAGCTGCAGGTTGTACAAAAGCGCGGCGCCGTGCATCAGCACGTTGAAACGGCGCGCGTCGTCGATCAATACCTGAATCTCTGGGGGAAAGGCTGGCTTGCGCGGATGATCCCAGATGTTCTCCGCCTCTGGCATCTCGCCGCCTTGCGCGAGGTCCAAGGCGAGCCAGGTGAGCAGTGACCCGGGATGTTGTCTGCGCCAGCGATCGAGCAGAAACCCAGCCTCTTCACGTGTCAGCTCGAGACCGACCCCAGCCGGGAAGTCTTCGGGGCGCAGCTTGACGAGTTGCGAGTCCCACGCGCGACCACCCGGATCGCCGTCGTGAACTTCGTTGTCGTCGCGCTTGCGCTGCGTACGCCGCAGCGCGTGACGCCTGTCGGCCAACGCGAAATACTGCTGCAGCGACATGCGCGCCCGGCGCATGCCCCAAGTACCCAATGCGGCCCAATAAACGGAGCTTGGAAACCGTTTCAGCTCCCCACCCGCTTCGCGGCCGATCACGCCCGGCTCATCCGGAGACGTGTTTTCGAGCAGCGCCTTCAGCAGGCGAACTTCCGCGGCACGTGCGGCACCCGGAAAGGCCGCGGAAGCCGTCGATCTGGCTTCGAGCTGGTCGAAGAGCCAGGGCACAAAGAACACATAGCGGAGGCGGGTCTGAATCGTCGACGTGCCGGGAAAAAGCTGATCCGCAATAGAGTCACGGATTCCGCCGATACCCAACTCGTCGCGTGCCTCACGCTCGTCGAAGAACGAGAGTAACCGCAGGCTGCGTTGGGCCGCCGCAGCGTCGTGATCAAGCCAAGAGAGATTGGATGCCATGAGGCTTTCTTTACGTTCTGACTTTCTTGTCAAATTGCGGCCTGCACGATGGGACGCAGACCGCGCGGGTTAAAGAATGCTGCGACAGATGGCGACGTCGATGCATCTCGCGTACAGCGTTGATGCCTTGAATTGCCTACCCTTGGTTTACGGGCGCGCTTAAGAGAACTTGAAGTCGTACCCCGGCGCGAAAACACCCGGAGCTCGTCCTGACCGCTCGCGCTCCTTCGCTTTGCTAAACGGACATCGTGAATCCGGGGTTAAAGCGGCTGAAATCGCCCGCGTGGAGAGACACCGTACGCTGGTCCGGACTGAGCAAGTCGAGATCGATCATCTGGTGGACGTGACCGCCATGCAGCAGGCGGAGCACCTCAGCGAGTGCCAATGTCGCGGCCGCCGCCCCCACGAAGGGGGCTCCGACAGCTTTTCCCGCAAGCAACGTCATCCCGCACCGGTCGAGCACGCCGTCCGCTACAAGCTTTGTATAAGCTGGATTGTCTTCCAGCTGCTCCGCCTTGGCCGTTGCCTTCCAGAGCTCGGCCGCTGGTCGTCGCCCCGGCAACGTATGCAACCGCATGGTGCGGAAGTTGCGATACCCTCGGCCCAGCCCCGCCTCGACGATCACGTCGAAGCCGACCTGGTCGAGTTCCCGCCTCCCAGCAGCGTTATCCAGACCGCAAAGGGCGATCGCCGGTTCGTCGGACTGCCGCTTGAAGTCAGCAGCGAAGACGCGCTCCTGGATCGAGGCAGCGAATCCGTGTCGGTGAGCCCACGCTGCCATTGCGCGCGTCTTCTTCTGCCCGACCATGCTCGCGTCGGTCAGAATGGAGGTGCTCTCGGTCGACGGAGTAACCGTATCGACGTCCTGGAGCACCAGGGAAACCGCGTCTGGATCACGATATGGCAGGAGACCAAGTCCCCACAGGTAAGCTTGTCCGAGGTGACCCAAACCGATTAGCCAGAGGCGCGAGGGTAAATATGTCAATGCGGGCTCGCTCGCATCCTCCTCGAGCCAGTCCTGCCCCGGGCCGGGCCGCCATAGGGATAGGCCAACGACACGACGCCCCGCGATGGGCTTGTCGCCGCTAGCAAACAAGTAAGCCTCATTGACCGCAAGCGCGGCGGCGAGCATCCCTGCCAGCGGCATTGCACGTGTGCCCTGTGGCATCAGCTCCGAATGAACTGGCAGGACGCCGCCCCTCCAGCCAGCAACGGCGGTTCGAACGCAGAATCCTTCACGCCGTACGCCGGTGCTGCCGCCGATCACGATTGTCGGCACGACGTCGTTACCCGTTTCCAGTACGCCGCCGAGCGCCAACACCGCGTCTCGCAGCGTCGGCCCCAGCGGCATCGCGATCGAAAGCTCCGATTCGAGGGGTCCCGCAACGCTCACCCCCCCCAGGAAGATCCGACGCCCAACGGTGATCGTCGTGAGAAGCGCAGCTTGATGCGCTGGATCGGCCGCCGCAGATGGGTCGAGTTCCACCTTGAGCCGAAAGCTTTGGAAGATCGCCTCAGCCTCAGCTACGCTCCTAGCAGTGCCGCTATCAATCGCGTGCTTTACGAGTCGGTGAAGCGAGTCTGCAGTACTGTATTGCGTCATGGCGGTTGCGCTCCATCAGAACCCAATATGAAAAAACCTGCGGCGGTCGTCCGGCGGGACTGTCGCCCAGCGTTTGCCACCGAGATAGCGATAGATCCCGATGTCGCATCGCGGCGGGCTCCCTGCGGCGAAGCGCGGGATGACGAGCGCGATATGACCCGCCTTGGAAATCATCGGGTGGGCGCGGTCAGACTCACTCTGTGCAGAGCTACCGGGATGAACATGAACGTCCGCCACAACTGACAGGCCGCGCGCCTTGCATATCGCCCACAGCTCGCTGAAATAACGGCCATCGAAATGGACGATGCCGCTGTCAAGGCAATGCGGATCGAGATCGTCGTAAAGGACGAAGTCAACAATACGTAACTGATCGGCTTCGCGGCGCCCGAGCAGAAACGCGCCGCTCTCCCGGGTGCGGTTGCGGCCCCTGTCGCGCAATTGCGCACGAAGGCGCTGCCACAGCAGCCACGAGCACGACAGCTCATGCCGCGGCGCGAAGAGGCGGCGCATAGTCGCGGGACTGAAGAAGTTCATGAACGAGCTCCAAATATTGGACGATTCCGTGAGCTGGGCGCCAGATTTTCGACGGCATCTCATGAAGCCAGTTGATGTGGCCAGTGAAGCTTTCGCGGTCGCATGGTAGATAAAGCGCTGAGCCATTCTTCCAATCGGTGCGGAAAACGGCCGATACGCGTCCGCCTCGGCCACGAGGCCACAGGTCAAATGCGAGGATCTGGTTCAGCAGCAGATCCCACGGCCCGCTCGTTGGAGCGATCTGCGGGTAACCGGCGCAGTGAAAACGCAGGATGTACTCGCGCCCGTCCTTCGCTGTCACGCCGACAAAAGCGAAGGGCCAGGTCACTTCGACGAGACGCCAGCGCCCCTCGAGTTCGCCGAGGCGAAACGCAGCCTTCGCTGCATCCGCCTCGAAAGCCCGCTGGTCGGGCCCGATCACGCCTGGCTCCCGGATGCACCATTCACACGCTCGTCGGGGACCAGATCGAAGGCAAGGCTGCAGGTCTTCCCGTCGGTCAGAGATCCGATGTGCAACCCGGGGGTTGGTCGGTCGTGCGTGCCAGCAATCTGAAGGACGTGCTCACCTGCCTCTTCCTCGGACATGCCGAATTTTTTCTCGGCGGCCCAGCGCTTCACGCGGGCGACAGTTGCGCTGGGAGAGAAGCGATCCTTCACCATCTCCTGGTTGAAGGTGACCGTCACCTCCACGTGGCGACAGCGGTGGAAGTGCACCTTGAGCCGCTTGGAGCTCGCACGTTCCTTGAGCAGGATGGCTTCGTCAATCGCCTCGTCGTCGTCCTCGACGAAGAGCATCACGTCGGGGGAGAGGCCGTGTTTCTCAACGACAATTGACTTGAAAAGGGCGAACGTAACGTCGGACTCGAGCTCGATATGTGCGATTTCACCGAGCCCTTCGCCCTGATAGAACAGATCGATGGATTTCATGATGGCTTTGCGCTCCAGGGATCGAAGTGCGGAGCCCCATGCCCCTCTGCGTCCCTTACCTCATTGATCGGACGGAGACTCGAAACCCGGAAAGCCAGAAATCAATATTCTTTATGACAGCGTGATCGACCCGTGTGGCGTAGCTGCGCAAATGAAGAAATGTGGACAGCGCGGGCAGGTGACGGGGTCGACCTCGGGCGGAAACCAGCCCTGCGCAATCCGCGCGAGCATGCTGTCGCTCTTGGTCGTCCGGTTGCCGATCTTCGTCGTGGAGACCATCACGGTTTCTTCCGTTTCGTCCGTCAGGTGTAAGGCTTGCACGACAACGCGGCCCCCGAACCGGCCTTGGACCGCAAGATGATAGAGCGAGTACTCAAGGCGATCGTATTCATCGCTGCGTCGATGGCCGGTGCGAACCCGGCGAATGACGACAGTCCCGTCCGGCATCTCAGCCAGCTCGTTTGGTTCAACAATCACCCGACCACTAGGGAAGTCGATCGCAAGCGGCTCCGCCTCACGGAAACGACGCCCGGCCCCAGCGCGGATCAAAGCATCTCGGAGACGAGTAGCGAGCCGTCTGTAGTCCTCACAGAAGGCGTGATCAATCGGTCCCTTCTCGCGCCAAATAACTTCGAACGCCGCCTCCACTTGCTCGATCGTGGGATCAGCCGTGCGGCGGGCATCCGCCAGCCAACGAATAAAGTCGTACAGGCAATCGTGCGTCTGCGTGAACGCCGTCCGTTTCCTCGCCCCGCCGAGCCCCATGACGTGAGTGTAAAAAAAGCGGCGAGGACACTTTTCGTACGCAACCAGCCGGCTGTCGGTGATGCTCCAGGCGGCACCGCGCAAAATGCTGATTGGTTGCGGCCTCGGTGCGTTGGACGGCATTGGCAGGATCGCGGGAGAGGAAACCTCGCCCACCAAGCTTGACGGTAACCAGCTCAGGAAGGGTGATGCGGAGCGGTTGTTTCCGTTCGGTTGCTTCCGCGCGAGACAGAGGCGAAGGTGCGTCCGCGCGCGCGACAGCGCGACAAAAAAGAGGCATTGCTCTTCATTGTCGTGGGCACGCCTCGCCTCGTCGGACACAGAAAGCCCCTCAGCGCCTTCTATCATACCGACAGGCGGCGGACACCGCTGACCGCGATTATTCGAGGGAAAGCTCTGGACTGTGAGGCCAGGAACATGCACGGCCTCGAACTCAAGGCCCTTGCTCCCATGCACGGTCATGAGTCTGACAGCGTCAAGGTGAAGCGCAGACGCAGGAACCTGACGAAGGTCGCGCTCTTCCGCGAGGAGCACGAGCTGCCGCACGCGATCGAGAGTACGCTGAATCGGCAGGCCCGATCCGGTCGGGCTCTGTTCACGAACGAAGTTCAGGAATTGCCAGACAGCAATAGCACTCATCTGTTTGGTCACGGAACCACCGGCTGCCAGTTTACGGACAAGATTCGTCCGGTCGAGCACGTAGGTCGACAGGAAGTCCCATGCGGAAACGCCCGGCTTCAGATGAATAAGATCATCAGCCAACCTTGCGAACGCGGCGGCCCCCTCCGGAGAAAGGCCTTCCGCCCCCGACAAAGTCGTGAGACCCAGCAGGGCCGGACGGCCCAACGCACGGAGGTGACGAGTCGCGACATGGACGTCCTGAAGGGTCACGTCATAGCGCTTCATGGCACCTACGCGAACCAGCGCGTCTCCAAACGGGTCGACGGCAAGGCTCAAAAGCGCCAGCAGATCGCGAACCTCATCGCGCTCGAAGAGACTGCCGAGATGCAGAACAGGAATGCCTCTGGCCTCAAGCGCGGCTGCGATCTCGTTAAGTCGCACATTCGATCGACAAAGCACCGCCTGGTCGCGCAAACCTACTCCTACTGCCTCCAGTTCACGCACGCTGGCCGCGATCCCCTCGGCTTCGAGGTCCAGCGTGTCGTATCGTCGAATTTGCGGCACCGCGGGGCCGAGACCTCTATCTGCCTCTAAAGCAAGCGGCAGCATGCCGGTCGAGGCTCCCATACGAGGGGCCACTGTTACGAACGCGTCGACGATCTGCCTGGTCGATCGATAGTTCACTTTCAGTTGATCGGCAACGGCCTCAGGATAGTCTTCCGCGAAGCGCACCATGTTTGCGGACGACGCGCCTCTAAAGCGATATATTGACTGTCGCGCATCACCCACCACCCACAGGCGCTTGCCGTTGCCTGCGACAGCCTTCAGCAGGCGTGCGCTCGCCCGGTTGACATCCTGATATTCGTCGACAAGCACATGCCGGTGCCGAAGCTGCGCCGCGAGCCTGAGCTCGGCGTCGGACTCGAGGAGTAAGGCAGGACGCATAATGAGGTCGCCGAAATCGACTGCACCCCGCGCCCGCAGCGCTTGCTCGTAAAGCTCGTAAATGTGCGCGACCTCGAGGCACTTCTCTGCTGCCTGACGTCCCTCGTCATCAGTCGCCGCGGCGAGCATCGCCGCGGCAAGCGCACGATATCGCACTGGATCCGTGAGCTCGTCCTTGGCCCGGGAGATCGCGCCGACAACGTCGCGCAGCACCATCGCAGGATCCCACAGGTTGCGGTAGTGGACTAGCGGCAGCGTCGGGAGAATTTCCTCGAGTACCTCGATTGCATCGCTCCGATCGAACAGCGGCGGGTTTGGCGAGAGCTCGAAGCGGTCGTGATGCCGCCGGACCAAATCAAGCCCGAAGGCGTGGAAGGTTCCGATCCAGATCCGATGCGCGGCCGCAGGCTCGGAAAGTGCCAATCTCTCGGCAAGCTCTCCGGCCGCACGATTCGAAAACGTCAGTATCAGGATAGCTGCAGGATCAATGCCGTCAGCCAAAAGCGAACCAACTCGTTTGATAAGCGTCCGCGTCTTCCCGGTGCCGGGACCAGCCTGCAGCAGAAATGGGGAGCCGCGGTGCGCCGCCGCCCGATCTTGGGACGGGTCTGGTCGGGGCGTATAGTTCGATACCGGCGCCGCAACAGACGGCGATGCGGGCGGCAAAAGCAAAGCATCAAAGAGCTGCTGACGTACCAGGGCAAGTGGCAGCCCTGTCCGTTCCGCGATATCCGTCGCTGTGAGATCTTGGCGACAGTGCATCTCTGCCGCTAGTCGCTGCGGTAAGACGAACTCCCGGGCGAAAACGTTCGCTTGTAACTCGCGGCGCTCCCGTGCGCCATAATCCTCTACTCGCTGAAGTCCAACTGAGGCCACCTCCGTAGACCGGGAGGGATCAATGTCTGTCGACGTACACGACGGCGAGCCAGCATGCACCTCGACATGCCCAATTTCGTGGGCGACCAGCAACGCGCGGGCAGCTGCATCGTCCGTCTCTTCGCAGCAAATCGTCCCGCTCTGTTCATCGAAGAGCGCACGAGCACCTTTGAGCGCCGGGTCACCGGCGGGAAGCCACACGAGCTCTAGCTTCAAGCGCTCCACAGCTGCGGCAATCAGCGCGGCTGGATCGAATGGATCCGCCCCGCCTACGACGACCGCATCGTGAAGGCGCCTCGCTGCGTCGCGAACTGACTCGAACCCGTCCATTGGTCAGAGACTCAGCAACCGTTGCTGCTGCTCCGCAGTCAGACCGGAGCTTCTAACCGCCTCCTCGAAGGTCTGTCGTTTCCCGTGAGTAGGCTTATCGTCAGCTTTGTAGAACTGCCGCGCCGCTGTCGAGCCACCGGTGGCCGCAAAATGTGCTATCACGACTTCTATTGGGGCAGAGAGTTCGTCAGCGACGAACTGCCGAAACCGAGCGGGAATGGTCTCAGGCTCAATCTGTCGGTCGCGCAACTTTGTCACGAAAACGGTATTCGCGCCGATTCGCTTCGCGAAAGCTCGAAACTCCTCTCGCTCAAGCGCAGTAAACGGGTTGGTAGCAGATTCTGAAGTCAACGCGCGATCTGTCGTTGGCTCAGCTGCCCGTCGCACGGCATGCAAGCGATTGTGGAAACGGCTCATTGCGCGCGACACGGCAGGACTCACGTGGCTCGGGTCGACAGCGGCTTCCGTTACATCTGCTGGCGCCTCGCCACGCAGTGCGTCGAGCGCCAGCTCGACGGCGAACTCCGTAAGCTCGTTGGCAAACTGAGGATATTGCTGCACCAGCTTATCAAGGAGTTCGGCATCCGGGACGCGCTTTGCGTTTGAGAGCGCGTAGAGTGCCTCGCGCAGCGACGGGGCGCCAGGGTTCGTAATTGAGGTCATGCGTCCTCCTTAAATCGGGATAGCTTCGCCGCTGCCCGCGACAGGCGATTACGGATCGTGCGTCCAGTGCAATTGCAGAGCGTCGCCGCCGTTACCTTATCGGGGTCTTCCGACTCCTCGTCGTACCCCATGACATGCACCAAAACAACGGCCTTGCGCTCATCGGGCGGCAAGGCGTCGATCGCCGCTAATAGTTCTTCTAGGTAAACTGGGCTTTGTTGTGTTTCAGAGTTCGCGAGCGATGTGGATAGCACCGCGACAGCGTCTTCGTAAGCCTGGGGCTCGTCAGAACCGTTTTCGTCCGGTATGGCGGCCCCCCCGTTCACTTCTGCCAGTTCGCGCCTGACCACATCGATCCGAAGCGCACAAAACGCCAAGTTGAAGCGACATTCGTAGAAATCGAGTTCGTCCAGCTGCTCCTTGGTGCCGTCCGCTGCGAGCAGCTCGCTAAACTCCGATAACACATACTCGCGAAGGGTCTCAGCATTCGGCAGCCGGTACGAGACTTTCCCTTTGAGAATAGCCTCGCACCGCCCCAGCAGCACCGGGAGCACTACATCGCGACGCTCCGCATTTCCGGTGAGCACGGCATGGCGGATCAAATGAACGAGAGTCTCGGACCGAAGAAAGTCAGACGCCGCCTTGTCAACAACCAAAAGCCGGCGCCGGAGGGTAGGTAGGTCGTCGAGCATGGCGCCGTCAATCTCGGCCTCAACGACCGAGGGGCGGACATAGAGCTCGCCCTCTTCATTGCGTTTTGTAAGCGGTCTTGCCACATCACCTCCTTGCCTTGGCGGCGGCGATTAGTGAGAGCGTTTTGACGCCGCCCGTCCCAAACTTAATCGCATCGCCACGAGGAACCCGGAAAGGGATTTTGAGCGATCGCATGATTTTTTCCCTAAGCATGATGGACAGCGAATTGCGACTTACTCGCTAGGCGCATCGATCGCCCAGCACACGCCAAGAGGAACGTCCGCGCCCCTACCGTTCCGATCCGGCAGCTCGCGGTATAGTAAAGCGTTTTGGGGGGCCGGCCGAACGCACAAACAAGCGTCCTGCGATACAGCAGGTGTCGCCCGCCATATGGAGTGACATTGATCGACGTGGGTCAAATCCAGTTACACTGGAGTTACATGAGCCCAAGAAACAGAAAAGGGTTACAGGTAAATCACCTGTAACCCTTTGATTTTATTGGTGGAGAGGAGGAGGATCGAACTCCCGACCTTCGCATTGCGAACGCGACGCTCTCCCAGCTGAGCTACCCCCCCAACGTCAAATAATTCTAGCACAAGCATTTTCCGTTTTGCCAAGCCGCAAGGCGCGGCAAAACCGCCCAAAACGTCACTTCGACGGCGCGCCTGCGAGCACCCAATCCACCACGGCGCGAATGTCGGCATCGCTCATAGATTGATGAGCCGGCATGGGAATCATGCCCCACACGCCCGAGCCGCCCTCTTTCACCTTGCGCGCCAATCTGGCGGGCGCCTGGGCGTCGCCCTTGTAGCGGGCGGCGATCTGCTGGAACGATGGACCGACCAGCTTGCGATCCACCGCATGGCAGCCCATGCACGCATTGGCATTGGCAATGCGCTGGCCGCGCGGCGCATCGGCGGCAAATGCTGCGGGGCCGGACAAGCCCGCCGCCGCGCCTACCGTCAGCACAATAAGAACACCCGCAACCGCACGCTTCATTGCGCGGCCTTCGGGTTGCCCGGATGCACCGCATTCGAATTCGTGACCGGTGCGGGCGCTTGCTGCTCGAGCGGCCGCGCGCTCACCGACGAATCCGGAATGGTGCCCACCGTCGCCGCGCCGGCATCCGGCTGCGACGCGGCAACCGGCGCAGTTGCCGCAGCGGCAGCGGCCGCCGCGGCTTCCTGCGGCTGGATGTACTGGAACACCTTCACGACCTGCGTGACGCCCGGCACGCGGCTCGCGACGTCCGCGCCGCGATTGCCCTCGTCCATCGTGACGAGGCCCATCAGATACACCGAACCGCGCTCGGCGACGACCTTGAAGTCGTTCGCCGAAATATCCTTCTCGGCGATCAGCGCGGTCTTGACGCGCGTTTCCAGATACGTGTCGTTCGTGCGTGACGAGAACGAGCTCGCCGGCATGATCGCCAGTTCGTTGACGATCGTGTTCACGTTATTCAGGCCACGTACGATGCTCTCGGCGCGCTGCTTCGACGCGTCGCCCGCCACTTCGCCCGTCAGCAGCACGCGGCGATTGAACACCGTCACGTTGACGTGCGCCGAGTCCGGCAGGTTCTGGCTGATCTGCGCAAGCGCCTTCACCTGAATCTCGCGGTCTTCGGTCTGCGCGCCGAGCGTGCGCCGGTCGGTCGCCATCAGCGCGCCGCCGCCCGCCGCGCCCGCGACCGCGAGAAAGCAGCCCTGCAACGTCGCGGACAAGCCCGCCGCGAAACCCACCACCAGCACGGTTCTCACCAGTGTCTTCTTGACGCGGAATGCGCTCATCAACTAGCTCTCCTTCGGATCGGTGTCAGTCTTCGCCCAGCAACATGGCATCGATGCCGTCGCATAGACAATGGATGGTCAGCAAATGCACTTCCTGGATACGCGCGGTGCGATCCGACGGCACGCACACGTGGATGTCGGTGTCGCTCAATACTTCCTGCATGCGTCCGCCGCCCTTGCCGCTCAGCGCGACGACGATCATTTCGCGCTCGTGCGCAGCCTCGATTGCCGCGAGCACGTTCGCCGAATTGCCCGACGTACTGATCGCGAGCAGCACGTCGCCGGGCTGTCCGAGCGCCCAGACCTGCTTCGAGTAGATCTGCTCGAACGAGTAGTCGTTGGCGATCGCGGTGAGCACGGACGTATCGGTGCTGAGCGCAACGGCGGGCAAGCCCGGCCGCTCGCGCTCGAAGCGGCCGATCAGCTCCGCGGCGAAATGCTGTGCATCCGCGGCCGAGCCGCCGTTACCGCAGGCAAGAATGCGGTTGCCGTTGGCAAGCGCAGCGAACATTGTGTCGATTGCTGCGGCAATCGGCATCGACAAGGATTCCAGGGCTTCGAGTTTGACTGCCGCGCTGTCGCGGAAGTGTTGTTGAATGCGTTCGACTGACATCGAGTCTCTATCTTCTACCGCGAGTGGGCCGCACTGCGCAGCCGTGTTGTGAAGTCGTATTGATGAAATCGTGCAGCGCTCCGCGCTGCTGCAGCGAAGCCGGCGCGCGACGCGTTAAAAGCGGAACCGGGGACACGCGGGCATCTGGATGCATGGACCAAAACGCCTTGCTTTGCGCTGTCGTGCCGCCCGTTGCGTTTCGCGCCCACCAGAATCCTCGCCCCGTAGCTCGCATGCGAGCGCAAGTTTATCGCACTAACACGCGTTCCCCGCGCCTTGCGTCACACTTCGTCGGCACGGAAAGCATCGCGCAGCCAGACGAGCCGCCCCGCTTCGAAAGCAATCACGTCGAAGCGGCAAGCGGGCTGCGCGCCTGCACGCGAAGCCTGCGTGGCGAGGTAATGCTGCGCGGCGCGCACGATACGCTGTCGCTTCTGCCACCCGATGCTCGCCGCCGCACCGCCATACTTGCGTTGCGCGCGCGCCCGCACTTCGACGAATACCAGCGCACCGTCCCGATCGCGCATGACGAGATCGATTTCGCCGCCGCGGCACGACACATTGCGCGCGACGAGGCGCAAACGCTGACGCTGCAAAAACTCCTGCGCTCGCGTCTCGAAAGCCGCGCCGACGAGTTTGGACCCTGCCTGCCCAGAAAAGTTGTCGTGCATCGCAGCGCCAGGCGCTTGCCTCGGCGCGGGCTTCGCGCGGGGCGTACTCTCAGGACGCGCGCCGCCCGGCGCGGCTCGCCCTGCGTGGCACAATGACAGCCTCATTCCGTCCGTTTGCGTTTTCTGCCTCATGACTCCTCTCCCTGAACTCGCGCAAGGACAGCAGTACCCTGCCGCCGCGCTGTATGTGGTGGCCACGCCGATCGGCAACGTCGCCGACATCACACTGCGCGCGCTGCACGTGCTCGGACTCGTGGATCGCATCGCCGCCGAGGACACGCGCAACACCGGTCAGTTGCTCGCGCGCTATGGCATTTCGAAGCCGCTGATCGCGGTCCATCAGCACAACGAGCGAGCCGCCGCGCAACGCATCGTCGAGCATCTGCAAGCGGGCGAACGTGTGGCCTATGTGTCCGACGCCGGCACGCCCGGCATTTCGGACCCGGGCGCAAAGCTCGTCGATGCCGCTCGCGAAGCCGGCTTTGCCGTCATCCCGCTGCCGGGCGCGAGCGCGCTCGCCACCGCCCTCTCCGCGGCAGGCGACTGGGTCGCCACCTTCTCGTTCCTCGGCTTTCTTCCGCCGAAGCCCAAAGCCCGCGCCGCTGCACTCCAAGCGCTGACGAGGCACCCGCACGCCATGGTGTTCTACGAAGCGCCGCACCGCATTGTCGAAACCGTGCAGGCGCTCGCCGATGCATTGGGCGGCGAGCGCAAGCTGCTGATCGCGCGAGAGCTGACGAAGTTACACGAAGCGCTGCATCGCGGCACCCTGGCCGAAGGGCCAACGTGGCTCGCCGCCGACGCAAATCGTCAGCGGGGCGAGTTCGTGCTGGTGGTGGAAGGCGCGCGCGAGGAAGCAGCCGGCGAACACGATCACGACGCGCTGCTCGAACTGCTGCTGGAAGAATTGACGGTGAGCAGCGCGGCGAAGGTGGCGGCGGCGATCACCGGCGCGTCGCGTAATGCGTTGTACACGCGCGCGCTCGCGCTCAAGAAGGAAGACAGCTGACGGCAAGCGGCTGCCAATCCATCGCAGGGCAGCGCCGCACAAACAAAAAGGCCGCTCATACGGATGAGCGGCCTTTCTTACGTCCTGACACGCACAGCGGGTTGTTTCGCCATGCCGGGCGACGCAGCGCGCGCCGCCGCCAAATTATTTCTGCGCGGTCGATCCCGAGTCGGACGCCAGCATTTCCTCACGCGCGGCGCGGGCCTCTTCCTGCGTCAGGCCTTCGATCTTCACACGCGCAGTGCCGGCGTGGCGCATGTCGAGCATGGTCGCCGCCGCCATCGACAGATCGATCACGCGGCCTCGCGCATACGGGCCGCGGTCATTGATCCGGACCACGACCGAGCGCGAGGTGGCCGGATTGGTCACGCGCACGTAGGAGCCCAGCGGCAGCGTGCGGTGCGCCGCCGTCAGCGCGTGCATGTCGTAACGCTCGCCGTTCGCGGTGCGGCGGCCATGGAAGCCGCGGCCGTACCAGGAGGCGCGGCCCGTCTGATGAAAGTCCGACACGCCGGTGCCGTCATCCGTCAGCGGCTTGGCGTCGGCCAGCGACGGGCCTTTGGCGGCGGCGTCCGAGGCCGGCGCGCTGCCGTAGGCTTGCGGTCCGAAGGAGGCGGCTTGCGCATTCTTCGTGCGAAGCGGCACAGCGTTTGCGACGCTGTTGTCGGCGCCCGGCGGCGTCGCGCAGCCGGCCAGCACAAAAAAGGCAAAAAGAGTCCCCAGACTACGGGATAACCGAGTTTTCATAAGACGTGCAATCACAGTGTCGAGCCGCATCACGCGTAATTGAGCGTGTTGCCTGCGACTCCGGCGGCAAAAGGACGGCAACGCGCCGCGCGAGATGAGCGCAGAACGTCAAAGCCCGGACGCAGCTCACTGAGCCGCTACCGCACGGTTAATTTTCACGTCTGGCGCAACCTGTCCCCGGCAGCCTGACCAGACCCCACATGCCGCCATCGAACGTGGCAAACACGTTCTTGCGCGCGAAGCTCAGCACGCAGGAACGGCGGCGTAGGCCCCACCCAGCGTCACGACCGTCAGAGTCGTAGCAGGCGCGCGGCGCCTGGCTGGGCAAGACGTGTGCATCGAATGCATCGATACCTGATGGCCGTCAAACCGCGACAGCCCTTACTTGAGTGGCGATCCGCGCTCCCATTTTTGATGGGGACGCATCGCCTTGTGGCAGCACGATTCCCTCGTGCATGGACTCCATTATACCCAAAACAGAATTCTGTGTTGCTAAGCGACTGAAAACCTTAATGAATCTTCACCATTGCTGCAAGAATCGACAGACAAAAGCCCGCTGGCCCAGCCCTTGCTGGCGTGTGACGAGGCTCGGCGCGTACCGTTGAGACGCCGGTACAATCAACGTTTTCTCCGCGTCGCCGTCACTCATGAAAGTCACCTTGATCCCCGTTACGCCGTTCCAGCAGAACTGCTCGCTGCTCGTTTGCGAGGCGACCGGGCGCGCGGCCGTCGTCGATCCGGGCGGCGACCTGGACATCATTCAAGGCGAGATCGCGCGCCAGAAGGTGAGCGTCAAGAAAGTCTTTCTGACTCATGGTCATATCGACCACTGCGCCGGCGCAAAAACGCTCGCCGCGCATTACGGCGTGCCGATCGTAGGCCCGCATCCCGACGAACGCTTCTGGCTCGACAAACTGGCGGATCAAAGCACGCGCTTCGGCTTTCCCGCTGCCGAGGCGTTCGAGCCCGACCGCTGGCTGCACGACGGCGACACGGTGCAATTCGGCGACGAAACGCTCGAGGTCTATCACTGCCCGGGGCATACGCCGGGGCACGTGGTGTTTTTCAGCCGTGCGCATCGGCTCGCGCTCGTGGGCGACGTGCTGTTTGCCGGTTCGATCGGACGCACGGACTTCCCGCGAGGCAACCACGCCGACCTGATCCGCTCGATCCGCGAAAAGCTCTGGCCGCTCGGCGACGACGTCACGTTCGTGCCCGGCCACGGCCCCACGTCGACGTTCGGCGCGGAGCGGCGCAGCAATCCGTACGTCGCCGACGGAGCCGTCGCATGAGCAGCGAAATCTACGTCAGCACCGACGTCGAGGCGGACGGGCCGATTCCCGGTCCGCATTCGATGCTGAGTTTCGCCTCGGCCGCCTACACGGAGGACAAGCAGCTGATCGCCACCTTCTCCGCGAACCTGGAACTGCTCGAAGGCGCCGCGCCGCATCCGGTGCAGGAAGCCTGGTGGAAGACGCAGCCCGAGGCGTGGGCAGCGTGCCGCACCGACCTGCAGCATCCCGCTGAGGCGCTCGCGGCTTATGTCGACTGGGTGGAGGCGCTGCCGGGCAAGCCGGTGTTCGTGGCGATGCCGGCCGGCTTCGACTTCACCTACATGTTCTGGTACATGATGCGCTTTGTCGGACGCTGCCCGTTTTCGTGGTCCGCGCTCGACATCAAGACGCTCGCGTTTGCGATGACCGGGCTGCCGTATCGCAAGAACATCAAGCCGCGCTTTCCGAAACACTGGTTCGACGAGCATCCGCACACGCATGTCGCGCTCGATGACGCCATCGAACAAGGCGCGCTTTTCTGCAACATGCTGAAGGATTTGCGCGCGATGCAGGCCGCCGATATCGCTGCAAACCAAGAAGGGGACGGCTCAGGTCAAAATCCCGCTGAGGAACCGGCAAATTAGGTAATCTCCCTCGCCGGAGCCGTTTTGCATTGCGTTTCGTTTTCGCGCCCTCTACCATGCGGTGATACGGCGACGCAAACGGAGGCGCAGTTGACACTCGATACGTTCTCTCAAAAAATTCTGCGCCTTTTGCAGCTGGACGCGCGCCGTTCGGTGCAAGAAATATCCGATCAGGTCGGCCTGTCGAGCACGCCCTGCTGGCGGCGCATCAAGGACATGGAGCAATCGGGCGTGATCCAGCGCTACACCGCGCTGCTGGATCGCGAGAAACTGGGGCTGCACGTCTGCGCGCTCGCGCATATTCACCTCACGCGTCACACCGAAGGCGGCGTCGAACAGTTCGAGCGGGAAATCGCCACCTGCCCGGAAGTCACCGAGTGCTACAGCACGACCGGCGAGTCTGACTACATCCTCAAGATCGTCGCGCCCGACATCAAGGCGTACGACACGTTTCTGCATGAACGCATTTTCAAGATTCCGGCCGTGGCGCAAGTGCGCACGAGCGTCGTGCTGCGCGAGATCAAATTCGATACGCAGTTGCCGCTTTGAGGCGTCGGTCGGTGTGCCTGTGAGCGCGGTGTGTACTGCCGCCAGGCTATGAAAGGCGGCCTGGCCGCGGTTCGCCAAGGCCAGACGCGCTTTGCGTCGGTTGCCGCGAGGCCTGTTACGTGGTCCCGTGAGGCGCCGTACTGTGCTGACGGTGCTCCTCCACTGCGCCGGCTTGCGTGGACGAACCGCTTTGCGTCGACGGGGTGTTCACCTCGCGCAGCACTTCGAGCTTACGCGCGCCGACCCGGCGCTTGAGCGCGGCCAGATCCACGCGCTCGAGCCCTTGCGCATCCCCGCGGTCGGCGTCCTGCGACGGCTGCGCCGGCAGCACGACTTCGACGTCGAGCCCCGTGCTCAGATAATGAATGTTCACCGCCGCGGCCTTCACGCTGCCCGCCGCCAACGCAGCGTTGATGTCCGCGACGATCCGCTCGCGCGGCGGCAAACCGACGGGCGGATGCGCGACCGCATCGTTTTCGGGGTCGACGTGGATCAGCGCGTCGAGTACCCGGCTGTCGTTCAGCACCCGAAGCCGCGCCGTCTCCGCAATGTAGTGCCCCTCCGACACGGAAATCAGCGGATCGACCAGAATGTGCGCGTCCACCAGAGCGAAATCGCCCATTTTGCGCGTGCGCATTTCGTGGACGTCGCGCACGCCGGGCGTCGACAGCAGTAGCGCGCGCATGTCGGCGGTGGCGGTTTCGTCTAGTGCTCTGTCGGAAAGATCCTGCAGCGCGTCCCATCCGAACATCCAGCCCATGCGCGCCACCATGAAACCGACGATCGCCGCCGCAATCGGATCGAGCAGCCGCACGCCGGCAAGGCTGCCGAGAATACCCAGCGCGACCACGAGCGACGACGCCGCGTCCGAGCGCGCATGCCACGCATTGGCAATCAGCATGGCGGAGCGCACGCGTTGCGCTTCGCGCAGCATGTAGCGGAAAAGCCCCTCTTTCGAGATAAGGACAAGCACGGCCACGACGAGCGCGCTCAGGTGAACGGCGGGGATGCTTTCCAGATCGGCGAGACGCGTGCCGGCACGCCACAGCATGCCGACGCCGACCGCGATCAGCAGCGCGCCGAGGAACAGTGAGGCGACTGTTTCATAACGGCTATGGCCGTAGTTGTGATCGGCATCCGGCTTGGCGCCGCTATGCCGGTTGGCAAACAGCACGACAAAATCGGAAATCAGGTCGGCAAGAGAATGGATACCGTCGGCGACCAATGCCTGCGAGTGCGCGAACACGCCGATGGCGATTTGCAGCGCCATCAATACCGCATTCAGCGCAATACTGACAAACGTACTTTTGCGCGCGACACGGTGTTTTTCAGCGGATTCAATGACGGCGGAAGGCATGGCGGAAAGAAATGGACGTCCGATTCCCCCATTCTACCCGCCCAACGTTCAAAGCGAGCGCCTTGCACCGCAAAGATCTTTTAAAATCAAGCGGTTATGGAAACGAAAAGCATTCGCATTCGAATTGCGCAAAGCACCGGTGCACGCGGTCGCTCGCGTTTCGCACCGCAACGAAAAGGCCGCGTCTGAAAAACCTACGCGGCCTTAGCCATTGAGCCCGGCGCGGTTGCGACCACGGGCTCGCATTCGTATTACCTTTAATGCGACAGGCATTACGCCCGATTAATGCCAGGCAAGTGCTCAGTAAGCCCTTGGCCTGATTACTTCTGAATCAAAAACTTATCGCGGTCCATACCTGCAATCCAGCGCGGCGGTTTGCCGCGGCCCGACCACGTGCTGCCGCTTTCCGGGTCGCGATATTTAGGCGCGACGCCGGCGCGCGGACGAGCGGCTTTGGCGCCCTTGGCTCCGCGGCCGCCCCCGAGTTCACTCAGCGAAATGCCGTAGTCCGCCATTTTCTGTTTGATTTCGTTCAGCACTTCCGCGTATTCGCGCGACTTCGCCTCTTCGATCTGCTTTTCCAGCTTCTCTCGCTGCGCGAGTAGTTCCTTGTAGGAAGACATAGGTTCCCTTGTGGTTTGGATTAACGACTGCCAGTCTTAAGCCGGCTTGCCCTTTGAAGGTGTTCATGCCTCGGAATTTGAACGCGAGATTAACACAAAATAGAAAGACTACAAATGCATTGGCGTAAAACTAATACCTTGTCGTTTCAAAAACTTTCGCTGCGGTGCGCTGTCGTGGGGCACCTTTCATTTAGCTACCTCCGCATTTTGCAGACAAGCGGCGCGCGAATCGGTAAATATGGGATTAATTATCAGCGCATGAAAATTAAGATACGTTGTGACAGCAAACATTTCATTTCATGAAAGCTTTGACATGAAACGTCGTAACATATTTCAAGTGCCGCCTCGCGTCGTTTTTGGCGATAAGGTTTTCCCGAATAGGCGATAAACGCCTAATTGCCTTGCCGTCGAATGCAATCTTCTAGCGCGGCGTGCAAGGTTTCCTGGTCGGGCTTCCCGCCTTCGAATGCAAAACGCTTGCGCTGGCTGTCTTTGCGCAAATCGACGCCATACCGGTCGACCCCGATCAGCTGGTAGCCGGACGTGCTCGCGAGCGCGTCCGCAAACTCGCCGATGAGCGAATCTTCGGCCTCGCGCTCGAGCTCGGGCAGCGGGTCGAGTTCGTCGCCGCCGAGCCATCCCATTGCCCCGAATCCGCCGATGTAGCGCAGCCGGTCGAGTTTCATCGTCCAGAAGGTGAAGTCGCCGAGCACGAGATAGCGTTCCGCGTCCGGGTGATAACGCAAATAACGCGCGACGAGCCCCGGCGCCGGTTCCAGAGGCTCGAACCGGCCAAGCAACGTGACGCGCTGACCGTTGAGCACGTCGCCGTCCGGGGCGTCGACGACCAGAAAGCCGGCGCGCGGATCGGCGTGCAGGTTATGCGTGTGCTCGGCGAGCCGGCTCACCAGAATGGTCGGCCGATGCTGCTCATCCGGCGCGAAGGGCAGCACGGATGGATAAGGGAAGCCCTCCGGCTGGCGCGCGTGCGTGGCGAGCGTGCCGACCGCGGCGGTATGCAACAGGTGCAAGGGTGCTTGGGCGGGAATGTTCAAGTGCTTTCCTCGATGAATGAACGCTTGGGGGCGGTCGTCGGCGGAGGCGGCAACCGGGAGCGAAAGCGCCGGCGCTCAGGCATGAGGCGTGCGTCCTCGCCGAAAGTTGCCGACCAGCGCGCGAAGGGCCGCACGAACCACACGGAGCCCGCCGGACGCGCTCAAAGCCGCGAACACACGCGTCAAACCCCGCAATCCGATGGCGTCAAGCATAAGACAGTGCGCTTCGTTAGAATCGGAAATTCGCTTTCAGTGCGCTTTCTTTCGCATCTTTCTTCTACTCGAGACTTCCGTGTCCGATCGCTCGACCGACTTCGCCGCCATTCCCGCCGCTCACCGAAACCTGTCTGACACCGCGCGCCAGCGCGCGCGCGTGGCGACGATGGCGCTGTTTTTCATCGCCGGGATGGTGTACGGCTCGTGGGGCGTGCATGTGCCGACCGTGCGCGACCGCTTCCACTTGAGCCCGGCCTTGCTGTCGCTCGCGCTCCTCGCGGTCGCCGGCGGCTCGATCGGGGCGATGGCGGCCAATGCGTCGTGGATCGCGCGGGTCGGCACGCGGCGCGCGTGTCTCACCGGCGGCCTCGTGATGGCGGCCTGCGTCGCACTGATTCTCGTCGTGCCGTATTACTGGTTGCTGCTGATCGTGCTGACCCTCTTCGGTGCGGGCATGGCCACGCTCGACGTCGCAATGAACGCCGAAGCCAGCGCCGTCGAAAAGGCGCTCCGCAAACCGATCATGTCGTCGTTGCATGGCATGTTTAGCGTCGGCGGGATGGTCGGCGCGGCAGTCGGCGGCGCGCTGCTCGCGCATGGCATGGCGCCGGCTGTGCATCTCGCGCTGGCCTCGGCCGTCAGCGCGCTAGTGCTGATCGCCGCCTGCCCGTCGGTGCTGCCGCATGTGCCGCACGACGAGCATCCGGATTCGGCGGCACCGCGCGCGAACCGCTGGCGCTCGCCCGCGTTGTGGGCGCTCGGTACGATGGCGCTCGTCGCGCTGATCGCCGAAGGCGCCATGTACGACTGGGCGACGGTTTATATGCGCGACGTCGTCCTCGCGACGCCGGCTTCGGCCAGCGCCGCCTATGCGGCGTTTTCCGGCGGCATGGCAGCCGCGCGCTTTGCCGGCGACGCGGTGCGCGCGCGCTTCGGCGCGCCGCAACTGGTGATGGGCAGCGCGACACTCGCGCTTGTCGGCATGATCGGCGCGCTGTTGCTGCCAACACCGGTCGCGGCGCTGACGGGCTTCACGCTGATGGGTCTCGGCCTCGCCAACATGATGCCGGTGCTGTTCGCGGCCGCCGCTAGCGTAAAGGGCATCCACGCCGCGGAAGGACTCGCGCATGTCGCGGGGCTGGCGTATTTCGGGCTGCTGTTCGGCCCGGTCGTAATCGGCGCGGTGGCGCAGGTGACGAACCTGTCGATCGGGCTCTCCGTGGTCGCGGTGTGCTGCGCGCTGATCGCAATCGTGGGTCCGAAGGTGCTGCAGCGGCTGAAAATCTAGCGGTGCTCGCCTGCTGACGCGCGGGCGCGCCCCACGGTCTCCCTCGCGGACTTCGGTCCGCCAATGCGCCGCGTTACGTTACACGCGGACTTCGCGCGAACGTGTTCCGGCGCACACTCGCTTCGCCGCAGTCATTTACGATTTGCGCCGCCTGCCCGCAAACCGTTGCCCCGCTTGATGTTCGGCGGTCGCGTCATGCCAGCCGCAGAAAATGGCACAGACGTTGCGGTTAGCTCCCCAGCAGTTTCCACACTACGGGGAGCAGACCATGAATCGCACATTCAGACTGACGGCTATCGCGATGTGTGTGTCGTCGATGATCGTCCTGACAGGATGCGGAAGCACATTGACCTCGGCGGGCTTGAAGAGCGGCTCGGGCGGCGGCGCGCCGACGCCGACCCCGACGCCCACGCCTTCACCGACACCAACGCCGAGCCCCAGCCCGAGCCCCGGTCCGAGCCCCGCGCCGTCGCCGAGCAGCGCGAACCCCATCAACAAGGTCGTCCAAAGCACGGGGAATGTCGTGACCGCGGCCGGTCAGACGGTCTCCGCGATCGGCAATCAGATTGCGCTCACGCCGATCCCCGGCACGAACGCCCCGACATCGGCGGCACTGGGCGGCGTCGTATCCAACCTGGGCAACGGCGTGACGGCGGTGGGCAGCGGCGTGGCGAACGGCCTCGGCCAGCTCGGCAGTTCCACCGACCCGCTCGGCACCACGCTCGCGAGCAGCGGCAACCTCGTGTATGACGCGGGCCAGGCCGTCAACAGCGCAGGCCAGCTCGTCACAAGTCTCGGCAGTGGCCCCACGGCGCCGCTCAGTCCGCTGACGACCCCGCTAGGCAGCGCCGTCTCGACGCTCGGCAACACCGTGAGCGGTATCGGCACGCAATTGGGCGCGCAGTTGACGGGCGGCGCCGTCCAGCAAGTCACGCAGCCGGCCACCACCGCCATCGCTCCGATCACGACGACACTCGCGCAGACGACTCAAACCATCGGCGACACGAGCGGCCTCGGCTCACCGCTCAACGGCCTGCTATCCACACTCGGCCAAAGCCTCAGCAGCGCCGGCTCACAGATCGGCAGCGCGACCGGCAATGCAGCCGGCCAAGGCCTCGGCGACGTGGTCAGCCGGCTCGGCGACACGGTGACCGCTACGGGAAGCCTGTTCACCGCGGGCGGAACGGCAAGCGGCACTCCGCTGGGCGGCACACCGCTCGCGCCTTTGTCCAGCCTGTTGACCGCGCTCCCCGGGACGTTGAGCAGCGGTCTCGCCGGCGGCAGCGGTTCGACGAGCCCGCTTGCGCCGCTGACGAGCGTCATCGGTACATTGAGCGGCGGCTCCTTAGGCGCTGGCACTGGCGCGGGCAGCGCGCTCGGGCCGCTCACCGGCGTGCTGAGCTCGGTGACGGGCGCACTGAGCGGAGCCTCGGGCGGCGCCGCGAATCCGCTGGCGCCGTTGACGTCGACTGTGTCGAGCTTAACCGGCACACTCGGCTCGGCCACTGGCGCGGCCAACGGCGGCGCAAGCAGCGCGACCGGCAATCCGCTCGCGCCGATCACCGGCTTGCTCACGACAGTGACCGGCACATTGACCGGAACGGCGACTTCGACGGGCGGCACGAACGACGCCGGTCTGCTCGGCGGCCTGGGCAACCTGGCCACGAAGAAGTAACCCATACGGGCGGGGAACAACAGCGGATAAGAACAACGGATAACAGCAGCAGATAACGACGCAAACAATAAAGCGTCGCAAGGGAGGTGGCGAGCCGGGCAACCGGCTCGCTGTTTTTTAACGCTACGGCTAATGCCGTGTGCCCACCGCATTCAGTCGTACACGTGATGGATTCAAGTCTCACGCGTGCAGCAACTGGAAAGTAGCACTGCTCAGCAATCGCTCGCGCAACGCATACGACTCGCACGCAAACGATTGCGTCAGCACCCGCGCAAAGCGCCCGATCACACACCCTGCAACCTCAAAAGAAAAAGGCACGCGGCCCAAAGGGTCACGTGCCTTCCTGAACATCCGGCGGCGGACAGCGCACGGCTGCCGCCCCGATGCGGTATTACATCTTCACTACGTCGAGCAGCGTCTTCTTGCCCGACTTGTAGTTGTACAACGAGATCACGCCGTGCTTCAGATCGCCCTTCGAGTCGAAGGTCGTCTCGCCGATGACACCCTTGTAGTCGGTGTTCGGCATCGCAGCCAGGATCTTCGCCGGATCGGTCGAGTTAGCGCGCTTCATTGCGTCGACGATGATGTACACCGCGTCATACGTGAACGGAGCGTAAATCTGGATCGGCTGGCCGAAACGCTTCTGATACTTCGCCTGGAACGCCGAACCGCCTTCCATCTTCTCGAGCGCCATGCCGGCTTCCGAGCAGACGATGTTGTCGGTCGCGTCGCCGGCCAGATCGGACAGCTTGTCGGTACACACGCCGTCGCCTGCCAGCACCTTCGCGCGCAGGCCGAGCTGCTTGGCTTGCTTCGCGAACGGGCCGCCGGTGGCGTCCATGCCGCCGTACATGATCGCGTCCGGGTTTTCACCCTTGATCTTCGTCAGAATGGCGCGGAAGTCGACAGCCTTGTCGTTCGTCGCGTCATGCGACATGACGTTCAGGCCCAGCGACTTGGCCGTCTTTTCAAATTCGTTCGCGAGACCCTGGCCGTAAGCGGTCGAGTCGTCGACGATCGCGACGCTCTTCACTTTCAGGCCCTTGGCTGCGTAGTTAGCCAGTGCCGGACCTTGCTGCGCATCGGTAGCGACGACGCGGTACGTCGTCTTGAAGCCTTGTTGCGTGTAAGCCGGGTTCGTTGCCGACGGCGAGATCTGCACGATGCCTGCATCGCTATAGATCTTCGAAGCCGGGATCGACGTGCCCGAGTTCAGGTGGCCGACCACTGCGACGACCTTGTCGTCGACCAGCTTCTGCGCGACCTGCGTAGCAGTACGCGGGTCGGCCGCGTCGTCCTGTGCGTCGAGTTGCAGCGTGATCTTCTGGCCGCCGATCGTCAGGCCCTTCGCGTTGATTTCCTCAACCGCGAGGCGCGCGCCGTTTTCGTTGTCTTTCCCCAGGTGAGCGATACCGCCAGTCAGCGGTGCAACGTGACCGATCTTGACAACCGTGTCCGCCGCGGCCGTTGTTGCCAACGTTGCGAACAGCATCGCCGCAGCGCTGATCGGCAACAGCTTTTGAATCTTGATGTTCATGTAAGTCTCCAGTTTCGGTCCCAAAAACAACGTAATCGCCCTGTGCCCCCGCTTCCCCAACACGTGTCGCTCAGTCCCGTGGACGACCACGCCGGTTGCATCGTTCATGCACTTGGCAGCACGGTTGCCGGACTGTTTGTGACAGGCGGCAAACCGTACTTGCGCGCAAGTGTAGGCTATCAAATTAATTTGTGGGACTTTTTTGAGGAAGTGGGATGAACACTAATAGCGTTTATCCAGCGGCGCCGGGTCCCGGCGTGCCTCGCGGGCTGCAAAGCACCGTCCCATGCGGGTTTGCGCTATATGGACAATGCGCCGGGGAGTAACACCTCAAGCTTTTGGCGACTCGAACCGTTAATGTTTCGAATGCGGTTCCGAATGACGTTTCGAATGCGGTTTCGAACCAGGTTTCCAATGAACTGACGTCGGGACCTGGGCACGCATGTTGAAAACGAGGCGCGCCGCGAGCGGGGGCGGCGCGCGTCGGACTTGCTCGCGATCAGAGTTTGAATGTGGCGATGCGGGCGCTCGCCGCGCGCCATTCTTCTTCCAGTTGGGCCATCAGCTCGGCCGCGCCGAAGTTCTCGCCACGCGCGCGGCCAAGCGGCGCGCCCTGCCCCGACCACAGCGACAGATAGTCACCGTTCTGCGCGCGGCCGGCCGTTTGCCGCAATTCCTGCGTCAGGGCATTTTGTACGGGATAGGGCGCGATCTTCTGCGGGGCGTCGCTCAAACGCTGCATCAGCGGATTGCGGATGCCGCGTGCATGGCGGCCCGTGATGGCGCGCGTCACCGAAGTCGACGTGTCGGAGATAGAGCGCAGCCGCTCTTTCCATATCTGCGGAATCGCGCTCTCGCGAGAAGTGAGAAACGCCGTGCCCATGACCGCCGCTTGCGCGCCGAGCGCAAGCGCGGCGACGATGCCGCGTCCGTCCATGATGCCGCCCGCGGCGAGCACCGGCAGTCCGGTTGCGTCGACGAGTTGCGGCACGAGCGCCATGGTGCCGACGAGCGCTTCTTCAAACGAACCGATGAAGGTGCCGCGATGCGCGCCCGCCTCCGAGCCTTGCGCGGCAATAGCATCAGCGCCCGCGTCGCGCCACGCGACACCTTCGGCGACATGCGTCGCGGTGCCGATCACATATTGGCCGTTGGCATGCAGCCGCGCGACGTCCTCGCGGGAAAGCAGCCCGAACGTGAAGCTCGCCACCGGCACGCGCGATTCGATCAGCGCCTCGAGCTGCGCGCGAAAATCCGGCGCGTAGCGTTCGAGCGGCCGGCCCGGCGGCAAGCCGAGGTCCGCGCGCACCGGGTCGATGGCCTCCAGCGCGCGGCGCACGGTGGCGTCGTCGGGCGAGGCCGGCTCCAGCACGAACAGATTGACGCCGAACGGACGATCGGTCAGCGCGCGAATCGCCGCGACGTCGCTGGCAATTTTCTCCGGCGAGAGCGCCGCGCCGGCCAGCGTGCCGAGCCCGCCGCTATTCGACACCGCGGCGACCAGCTCGGGCGTCGTGGCGCCCGCCATGGGCGCCTGCACGACCGGCACGCGCAAGCCAAAACGCTCGGCAAACGGCGTCACAAAATTGCCTTCACTCATGATCGATTCTCCTTCGCGCAATCTGCTCGCCATCACGGCGAACCACCACGTTGAACTCTACCGGGGCCGTGCGCAACGGGAAAATGAATTATCGAGAACGTTTCGATCGTCCGAAGAGATTGCCTCGACGAGCCGCGCCCGACAACGCTTTGAAGGCTGCTCGCAAGGCTCGCGAGGGCCAGCCTGCACCGGCCTTCTTTTGATGGCAAACTGACCGCCCGCTTCAGGCATCCGAGCCTCGTGCTTTCAATTCGACTCAACTCGCAGACTCAACTCGCGCGCCCGCGCGACTATGGAGAACACCATGAGCATCACTTCCCGATGGATCGACATTCCTGCCGGCAATGACACGTTCGGCGGCTACCTGGCGTTGCCCAAAAGCGGCAAGGGACCGGCCGTCATCATCATTCAGGAAATCTTCGGCGTGAACAGCCACATCCGCTCGGTCGCGGACCAATATGCGCAAGACGGCTACATCGCGCTTGCACCTGACGTTTTCTGGCGCGTGCAGCCGCGCGTCGAGCTGACGTATGAAGGCGCCGACCGCGCGAAGGGCGTCGAGTTGATGCAGAAGCTCAACGCAGACGAAGCCGCCGACGACATCGGCGCCGCAGCCGCAGCGCTGCGAGCGATGCCCGAAGTCACCGGCAAGATCGCCGCGATCGGCTTCTGCTTCGGCGGACGGCTCGCGTATATGGCGGCGGCGCGCGGCAGCGTCGACGCGGCCGTCGCCTATTACGGCGGCGGCATTCAGAACCAGCTCGACGAAGCCGCGAAGATCAAGGTGCCGATGCAGTTTCATTACGGCGAACTGGACGCGCATATTCCGCTGTCGGCCGTCGGCCAGATTCAGGAGCGCTTTGCGGGCCGCACCGATACCGAGTTTCACATCTATCCGAACGCCGATCACGGCTTCAACTGTTCGGACCGTGCGTCGTACAACCAGCGCGCCGCCGCGCTCGCGCACGGCCGCACGTTGACGTTCCTCGGCGAGCGGCTGTAAATGATGCAATGGGCGCGGTTCATCACGGCCGCGCTCGCGACGTCCCGCACCCAACATCCGACAGCGAGGCTCCACCCGCCGTGCTATCCGACTATCTTGCCCATGACGCTCTCGGCCTCGCCGAACTCGTGCGCACTCGCCAAGCCAGCGCGCGTGAGCTGCTCGACACGGCCATTTCGCGCGCGGAGGCGGTCAATCCGGCGATCAACGCGATTGTGCTGAAGGACTATGAGGCGGCCCGCGAACGCGCGTCGCATTACGACGCGAGGAATGTCGACGGCGCACACGCCGACGGCCTGCTAGCCACGCACAGCGCGCTCGCCGGCGTGCCGTACCTGATCAAGGATCTCGGCGCCCCGGTCGCCGGCCTGCCGATGACGATGGGCAGCCGCCACTACCGCCACTTCATTCCCGCCGACGACGCGCCGGTGGTCGCGCTCGCCAAGGCAGCGGGTCTCAACATCTTCGGCAAGACGAGCACGTCGGAGCTCGGCCAGATGCCTTATACGGAGCCCGAACTATTCGGCGCGTGCCGCAATCCGTGGAATCTCGACCATACGCCGGGCGGCTCCAGCGGCGGCGCGGCGGCGGCCGTCGCCGCCGGCGTGGTGCCGCTCGCGCATGCGTCGGACGGCGGCGGCTCGATCCGTATTCCCGCCTCGTGTTGCGGCCTCTTCGGGCTCAAGCCGTCGCGCGGGCGCGTGCCGCGCATACCCGCTGCGGTCGCGGCGGGCGAACTCGGTGTCGACCACGCCGTCTCGCGCAGCGTGCGCGACAGTGCGTTGTTGCTGGACCTGCTTGCAGGCAACGCGGACCGTCCGCTCGGCGCCCCAGACACGTTCCTCGGCGCGAGCCGCGAGCCGTGCACACCGTTGAATATCGCCTACGTCACCGAGCCGATGCTCGCCCCCTCGCTTTCCGCCGACGCGCGCGCCGCGCTCGACGATGCCGCGCAACTGGCCAGCTCGCTGGGTCATCGCATCGAGCCGATTTCGCTCGGCATCGATTTCGCGGCGGTCCGTCACGCGTTTCTCACGCTGTGGTCCGTCACGGCAGAAGACCTCGTGCTGAACGCCGAGCGCATCACCGGACGCAAGCCGCTGCGCGAGGAGTTCGAAATCTCGACATGGGCGATGGCGCACGTGGGCCGCAAGCTCGGTGAGCGCGGCCTACCGGGTGCGCTCGAAGAACAGCGCCGCATCACCGAACGTCTGACCGATCTGTTGAGCCGCTACGACGTGATCCTGTGCGCGACGCTCGCAGGCGCGCCCATCAAGATCGGCGAGATGCAGCCGACGCCGGCCGAACGCATGCAGATGCGCGCGGTCAGCGCCATGCCGCTCGAACCGCTGATGAAGAAGCTGCTTGCGGAGGCGTCGAACAAGGCCTTTGCGTGGGCGGGCTGCACCGAACTGTTCAATCTGAGCGGCCAGCCGGCCATGTCGATCCCGCTTTACTGGAATGCCCGCGGACTGCCCATCGGCGTCCAGTTCGCGGCGCGCGACGGCGGCGAAGCGACGCTGCTGCGCCTCGCCGCGCAACTGGAGGCCGCGCGGCCCTGGTTCGACAAACGGCCGCCGCTCATGAAGGCGCGCAGCTAGGCCTGTTTTTGAGCCACAAAACAACGCCTGCCGCGCGCGGCGGCAGGCGCTTTTTCGGGGGTTCGTCTGCGGAACGCCGTCATGTTGCAGCGCACATGAGCCGCAACATCAACGGCAACATGAGTCGCAACATGAGCGCAGCGCGGCAGACGCGCGATCAGGCCTTCTTGTTATAGGCGCTGCACCAGCCCTTGGCCGCGACCTGTTTACCGGCGAACATCGGACACGGCGCATAGGCATCGCCTGCCTTGCCCTGATAGAAGCTGCAGTTGCCGCAGTCCTGCCCCGGTGCGTACTTCGCGAACTTGGCCTTGTCCACCTTGCTGGCGTCTTCCTTGTAGCCGAGCGCCTGGGCGGTCGGATCGCTTTCGGCGACCTTCGGCGCGTCCGCGAACGCCTGGCGGGAAAGCGCGAGCGACGAGGCAACGCCGATACTGGAAATCAAAAACGTACGACGGGAAGCTTTCATGGGGACTCACTCCATTTATATTGAACTGATCGCCGTTCTGATGACAGCGGTCCCCAAGCATAGCAACGAAGCCGGCGAAAGTGACGGGTCAAATGATAGAGATAAGCGAATCGCTACGACTTCGCACCGTTCTGCATGACGCGTGACGCATGACCAAGCCCGCTCACGCGCGTCCGCTCAGTTCGCAGACCCGCTGCGCGATGGCGAGCGAGGCAGTCAACCCCGGCGACTCGATGCCGAACAGATTGACGAGTCCGCGCACGCCATGCGCGGCCGGCCCCTGAATGACGAAGTCGGCGGCGGGTTCGCCGGGGCCCGAGAGTTTCGGACGAATGCCCGCATACGCGGGCTGCAACGCGTTGTCCGGCAGTGCGGGCCAATACGCGCGAATCGCCGCGTAAAAAGATTCGGCGCGCTGCGGATCGACGTCGTAATTGATGGCGTCGACCCATTCGACGTCCGGGCCGAAACGCGCCTGCCCGCCGAGGTCGATGGTCAGATGCACGCCGAGTCCCGCTTCGTTCGGCATCGGATAAATCAGGCGGCTGAACGGCGCGCGTCCCGAGATGCTGAAGTAGTTGCCGCGCGCAAGATAAAGCGGCGGAACGTGGCGCGCGTCGAGTCCGCGGATGCTGCGCGCGAGCGCATTCGCATGCAGCCCCGCGCTGTTGATCACGCACGCGGCGCTGATCGTGGCTGGCGCGGCGCCGCCCACCTTGATGACGAAACGGCCATTGCCGGCCTCGATTGATTCGACGGGCGAGTGAAACGCAAACACCGCGCCGTCGCGTTCGGCATCGCCCTGCAACGCCAGCATCAATTGATGACTGTCGACAATGCCCGTCTGCGGCGAGAACACCGCCGCAACGCATTCGAGCGCTGGCTCGAGCGCCTGCGCCTCGCTGCCGGAAATGCGCATCAGGTCGAGCACGCCGTTTTCGCGGCCCTTGTGCATGAGGCCGTCGAGCTGCGGAATCTGATTGTTCGACGTCGCAACGAGCAGCTTGCCGCAGCGCGCATGCGGCACGTGCCGCTCCACGCAATAGTCGTAGAGCATCTCACGGCCCCGCACGCACAGCGTGGCCTTCAACGAGCCGCGCGGATAGTAGATGCCGGCGTGAATCACCTCGCTGTTGCGCGAACTCGTGCCCACGCCGATCGCCTCGGCGGCTTCCAGCACGATCACTTCGCGCCCGCGCGCCGCCAGCGCACGCGCTACCGCGAGCCCGACCACGCCCGCGCCGACCACCACACATTCGATCTGATCCATGTCCCTCGACGCAGCCGACTTCGCCGCGCGCCGCCTCGTTCATCCATGTAGATGGCCAGCATGCGGCCAACGAGCGCCCGTCACCGCTCGCTGCCGAACGCACTGCCGTTTTGCAGCGGGTTTGCAACGGTTTTGCAACCGCCGCCTGAAATTGTACGACGGCGCACAGACGGCGATGCGCAGCGCGGTGTCAGGCCGTGTCGCGCGGTGTCGCGCCGTGTGGCGCGGCGTCAGGCCGTCTCACGCCGCGGGCATCGTGCCGGGATTCGCCACATGGGCCGCGGCAATGACCCACGGTTGCTCAGAAGCCGATCGGCCGGCGCCGGTTGCCAAAATCGAGCCGTATGTCGCCGCCGCCGATTTCGTCGCGCCCGTCAATTCGCGCGGCGCCGAAGCCGTTCAGAATGGCCCGCCGCATTTCGCGCGGCGACGCGTTCTTGAGCGCGTCGAGCGCGGCGTCGCCGAGCAGCTCCGGAAACCGCAGACCCCACGTGTGCGCGCCGCGAATTTCCGTGTAGATGGACTGCGCGATGCGGCGCGCGCCGTCACGGTCGGGCGGCGGAATTTCATACACGTTCATCCGGTTCAGGATCGGCTCGGGAATCGAGCGCTCGTCGTTCGCCGTGGCGATCCAGATCACATGGCCGGCATTGATCGGAATCTCGGCGAATTCGTCGATGAAAGTCTGCGCCGTGTCGTGCTCCAGCAGCGCGTACAACGCGCCGAGCGGATCGTATTGCGAGTCGCCGGTGGCCTTGTCGATTTCGTCGACGGTAATGACCGGGTTCGCGTAGCTGCCGTTCACGAGCGCGTCGAAGACCTTACCCGGCTTGGCGTTTTTCCATTGCGACGACGCGCCCGAAAGAATCCACCCGGCCGTCAACGAACTCATCGCGACGTATTGATAAGCCGTGCCGAGCAGGCGCGCTAACTGCTTCGCGAAATGCGTCTTGCCGATGCCGGGGTCGCCGAGCAGCAGGATCGGCATCAATTCGAGGCGGTCCTCGGTCTCGAGACAGAGCGCGACCTGTTTGCGGATGTCGTCGAGCGGGTCGGCGAAGTTGGGCAGCGCGCCGATCAGATCGTCGATGGACGGCATGCGGTTCGGCTTCACGCAGAAGCGCAGATTGCCGGTTTTCAGCATCTTTTCGTAGGTGGTGCGCAACGCGTCGTTTGCGCCCTCGCTGAGGTCGTTCAGCGCGGTCTCGACCTGATCGAGGTCGTACACCTGACTGAACGATGCCACGGCGATTTCCTGTTTGACCATTGCTGTTGTCATTGCTCACCCCGTTTGGCTGGCCTTGCTGGCGGCATCCGCTGGACGCCGTTTCAAGTCCAGTTTAACGAGGACAGATCGGCACGCAAGCCAGCAGTCATGCGGCTCTGCTGCTAACGAACGAGTCGGACGGCGACGCGCGGGGCCCGGCGGCAGGGATTCCCGGCGCGCGTCGAAATGCATTGTTGCTGAACCCGGCCCTGTTTAACGTGTCAGAAAAAGGGTTCCGCTCATCAGGCGTAAGATGACCCTCTGACCAGGCTGCCGGACGCAGTCACCGGAGATGTGTTCTATGTGGAAAACCAGTATCGCGGCTGTCCTGCTCGGCACTTCGTTGCTTGCGCAGGCACAACAACGGCCGTCGCAGCAGGTCGTGCAGTGGGAGCTGCAGGTGTTGCGCGACGGCCAGCAGATCGATACGTTCGGCGGCACCACCACGGTCGGCCAGGCGCGCACGGACACGCATCACACGGTCGTGCAGCATAACGTCGGCTGCAAGGATCAGCCGGCAGGCAGTATCGACCTGTCGCGCACGCTGACGGTGTCGCCGTTGCGCGCGGACGGCAACGAAGTGACGCTCTCCATCGAGGCGCAGGAAACCCTGGAGGATCCCGCCGCGCGCCAGACCGACACCGGCTGCAAGCTGCCGCCGCAGCCCCGCCAGGTGAGCGCGAGCCATCCGGGCCTGAAGGTGACGGCGGGTCAATGGACAAACTGGACGATCGTCGACAAGGATCCGACGCTCGTCTACCGCGTGCGGGCTAGCCTGACGAATGGCGCGAACGGCACCGTCGCCGCTAGCACAACCGGCGCCGCCAGTGCGGCCACTGCGGCCAGCGCGGCAAAGTGAACAGCGGCGGAGGAGCTGCATACGAACTGCGGTCAAGCCGTAAGCGAAAGGTTGAAAAGCGAAGCAAAAGCGCCAACCTGAACGTCGCACGAACAACGCACGAATACTCGAAGCCCCGAAAACAGAACGTGGATAACGCGGCATGCGAAACCCCGAAGAATTGATCCGCGAAAGCGCAGCACCTAAAGATTTCGTGGCGGTGAGCTGGAACCTGCACAAGGGCCGCACGCCGCTCGGCTTTCAGGCCTGGCAGGCCATGCAGCGCTGGGTTCAGTCGACCCACGCAGACGCCTATTTCCTGCAGGAAGCGATGGCGCGCCGCATGCCGTCGCCCGTCCTCGCGAGCAGCTTCGGCGCGCCCGTCACCGATCCTCTGAACGATGTCTGGCATTGCCAGGCGACCGAAATCGCGCGGGCGCTGCAGCTCGAAATCGCGCTCGGGCCGAACGTGTTCAAGCCGTCGTGGCGGCACGGCAATGCGATCCTGTCGCCGCATCCGCTGGATCTGGGCGGACGGTGGGACATTTCCGCGCATCGCTTCGAAAAACGCGGGTTGCTGGTCGCGCGCGCGACTTTCGGCGGCCACTCGGTCACATTGCTGTGCGCGCACCTCGCGCTGACGCGCTCGGCGCGCCTGCGTCAGATGAACTGGATCGCCCACTGGATCACGAAGGAAGCGCCGGACGGCCCGCTCGTGCTGGCCGGCGATTTCAACGACTGGCGCAACGACTCGGTGCCGCTTTTCGCCGAGCACGGCCTGCAGGAAGTCGCCACACTGCTCGGCGAATCGGGGCGCACGTTCCCGGCATTTTCGCCCGCGCTTGCGCTCGACAAGATGTTCGTGCGCGGCATGAAACCGGTCGAGTGGATCCAGCCGACGCAGGAAACCGCATGGCTGTCGGATCACTTGCCGTATATGGCGCGGCTGCGCGTGGAGTGATGGCGCTGAATGCGCGCCGCGCCGAATCGCGCAGGGGCGCTGCCATCGCGTCTTTGTAAGTGCGATTGCGTCCGGAACGTCCGAACGGGCTGACTGAGAACCACGTAACAACCGCGGCTCGGTGCACCGCGGCTTCGAACATCCGCTTCGCCGCAGCTTCCCCGCTGGGCTTCGGCACACCGCCATGCGCCTGCCGTTGGCGCATTTCCCCGAGTGTTTGCCTGCTTTAGTGGCAGGGTCTATGCTGCGCCGCACGGCAGCTTTGGGTATCATCCTGAAAATGCTGCCCACGCGGCGCGCCTACCCGGCGCCAGCCGGACAGCCGGTGGCTGCCGCCCTGCGCGGCCCTCGCCCTTCGCCGTACCCTTGGTGACGCGCGGCTGCAATCACGCCAGGTACTTTCCGTCGCCAGTCGTAACTGGAATCCGACGGACCCGGCGCCGACGCTTCCAGCACCGGTAACCCGCTTGACGAGCTTGACGAGCGCCGCCTGGCAACAGCCGCTCGACCGCATCATTCGCTTTTGAATTGCGTTTTTTGATTTGCGTTTCTGATCTGCTTTCTCGCGCTCAATCGCCGCGCCTCGGGCCGTCGGCAGCGGGCGCGGTAAAATAACGGATTGCGCGCCGTTCCCGCTCGCGGGCGAGCGCAGCATTGCCCTTGCCGTGCCGGCCGGCTTGAACGACTGGCCGCCTTTGTTTTCGCACTATCCACGAAGCCATGAGCAACCTGAATTCACAAACCGTCCTGAGCGTCCATCACTGGACCGATACGCTTTTCAGCTTCACCTGCACGCGCGATCCGTCGTTCCGTTTTGAAAACGGCCAGTTCACGATGGTGGGCCTCGAAGTCGACGGCAAGCCGCTGCTGCGCGCGTACAGCCTCGCCAGTGCGAATTACGAAGAACACCTCGAATTCCTGAGCATCAAGGTGCAAGACGGCCCGCTCACGTCGCGGTTGCAGCATCTGAAGGTGGGCGACCAAGTCCTGATCGGCAAGAAGCCGGTCGGCACGCTGATGGCCGACAACCTGCTGCCCGGCAAGACGCTATGGCTGCTGTCCACCGGCACGGGGCTCGCGCCGTTCATGTCGATCATCAAAGATCCGGACATTTACGACCGCTATGAGCGCGTGATCCTCACGCATACTTGCCGTTTCGTCGACGAACTGGCGTATAAGGAATACATCACCGACCACCTGCCGGCGCACGAGCACCTCGGCGAACTGGTGCAGGAAAAGCTGCTGTACTACCCCACGGTCACGCGTGAAGCGTTCCAGAACCGCGGCCGCATTACCGAGCTGATCGAAACCGAAAAACTCTTCGCCGACCTCGGCGTGCCGGGCTTCTCGCTGGAAGACGACCGCGTCATGCTGTGCGGCAGCCCGCACATGCTGCGCGACACGCGCAAGCTGCTCGACGACATGGGCTTCCAGGAAGGCAGCAACAATGCGCCGGGCCATTACGTGGTCGAAAAGGCGTTCGTCGGTTAAGCGGTTTTTCGCGGCTGGCGCCGCGAATCAAGCAAAGGAGCCTTCCGGCTCCTTTTTTTTCGCCGTTACAATTGCGCGTCCCACCTTTGACATTTGCTGTCGGCATTCTTCCTACATAAGACGCTCGGGGCGACGTCAACCATTACACGAAAGATTGGCGCTAACCCTTGGTGGGACTGTATTTTTTGTTTTTTTACGATATGATCGCGGCGCACCGTCAGTCGATTTAAACGCCGCTCATGGTACGACCCGTATGTTACTGAATGTAAATTTCGTTACGTGGCTGCGTAGTGATTTGCCCGTCGTGCTGCTCTGATACGGCCATTCTGGAGGCCAGAGACCTTATGTGTTCTTTTGTCTTCGCGGCGCCGACGCGCCACTCTTTCGCTCTCCACGCCGCTTTCTGAGTGAAGGTCATGGATACGCCGACGGTCGTCCCCTTCGCAAGCCATCCTTCCACCCCGTCGCCGCGCGGCGCTTTCGGCGCGGCCGCAGCTGCCGCGGCGCGGGTCGAGCGCGAGTTGGCGCGCTTGCGGGCGCGGGTGCGCGAACTGTCCGCCGAACTGGTTCGGGCGCAGGAAGCGGCCTGCCGCCACGTCGCGCGCGAACTGCACGACGGCGTAGGCGCGGAGTTGACCGCGACACGCTTCGCGCTCGCCGGCGTCGAAACGTGGCTGCCCGCCGAGGCGCCCGCGCAATGCTCCGCGGCGCTTGCCGTAGCCAACCGCTCGCTGGACGCCGTGTGCGCCGCGACGCGTCAAGCGGTGGCCGAACTGCATACGCCTGCGCTCGAAGCCGGGATTGTCGGTGCGCTCGCCCAGTGGACGGGCGACTTCGCCGCGCGCACCCAGCTGCGCACGAGCTTCGTCTGCGCGGCTGACCTGCGTCTCACGCGTCTGCCGTCCGATGCGGCGCTGGCCATATTTCGCGTCGCGCAGGAAGCGCTGAACAACATCGCCAAACACGCGCGCGCCGAATCCGCCGACGTGCGCATCGAAACCAGCCGCCGCCATCTGACGCTGATCGTCGCTGACGACGGCGTCGGCGTTTCGCGCAACGCGCATCGCAGAAGCGGCCATTTCGGCCTGAGCGGGATGAAGGCGCGCTGCGCGGCGTTCGACGGCACGCTGCGCGTGACCGCCCGGCGCGGCGAACAGCCGGCTTCGAGCCCGACGCGGCGCGGCGAGCGCGAAGGCGCCCGCGGCACGCTCGTGCGCGCGCGCTTTGCGTGGGACGCGATGCTCGCCGACGCTCAACCCGCCGGCCTGCGCGCCGTGCAATCGTGAGCGCCCGGTCATGAGCCTGCGCATCCTCCTCGCCGACGATCACGCCGTGGTTCGCCAGGGCGTGCGTCAACTGCTGCTCGATCGCGGCGTGGCGCGCGAGGTCACCGAGGCGCAGTCGGGCGCGGAGGCGCTCGACGCCGTTGCCGCCCACAGCTACGACGTGGTGCTGCTCGACATCTCCCTGCCGGACATGAACGGCGTCGAAGTGCTCAAGCGCATCAAGCGCAAGGCGCCGCGCCTCGCGGTGCTGATGTTTTCGATGTATCGCGAGGATCAATACGCAGTGCGCGCGCTGAAGGCCGGCGCGGCCGGCTATCTGTCGAAAACCGTCGACGCCGCCCAGATGATCGGCGCGATCCAGCAGGTCGCCGCCGGCCGCAAATACGTGAGCCCCGCGATGGCGGAGGCGCTTGCCGATTACGTGTCCTTCGACGGCGAGCAGTTGCCGCACGAAAAGCTGTCCGACCGCGAATACCAGACGCTGTGCATGCTCGCGTCGGGCAAACGGCTGACGGACATTGCCGAGGCGCTGTCGCTGTCGGTGAAAACGGTGAGCGTGTATCGGACGCGTCTGCTCGAAAAAATGAAGCTGCGCAACAACGCGGAGCTCACTTTCTATGTGATGAGCAACCGCCTCGTCGACCTCAATCCGGCGATGGCGGGCTGAACTCGCCCGGCCACGGCGCCTTCGCCGCGCGGCGGGCGCTTTCTCCGGCCCGGTTGTCATCGCGGCGGCGACAGGCTTTCGGCACCCGAACTGCCTGTGTGTCCCAAAAAGGTGCATGCGCGCGCATCCGCTAAAATCGCGGGTTTCCCCGACATTCGGCGCGCAACACGCGTGCACTACTGGAGACCCCCGCCAATGTCCCTGTTTCGCAAGAAGAGCGTCGAGCACATGCTCGCGACGAGCGCCCAGAACGCCGGGCTCAAGAAGGCGCTCGGCGCGCTGGATCTGACGTTTCTCGGCGTCGGCGCCATTATCGGCACCGGCATTTTTGTGCTGACGGGCACGGGCGCGGTCCAGGCCGGCCCGGCGCTGATGATCTCGTTTCTGATCGCGGCCGTCGCGTGCGGCTTCGCGGCGCTCGCCTATGCAGAATTCGCGTCGACCATTCCGGTCGCGGGCTCCATCTACACGTACTCGTACGCGACGCTCGGCGAACTGGCGGCGTGGATTATCGGCTGGGACCTGATGCTGGAATACGGGCTTGCCACCTCCGCTGTTTCCGTCGGCTGGTCGGGTTATCTGCAGTCGCTCCTGTCCGGTTTCGGCGTCTCCTTGCCCGTCGCGCTGACGGCGGCGCCGGGCGCGCTGCCCGGCCACGAGACGCTCTTCAATCTGCCCGCGTTCCTCGTGATGATGGCCATTACGGCGCTGTTGTCGGTCGGCGTGCGCGAGTCCGCGCGGATCAACAACATCATGGTCGCGATCAAAGTGACGGTGGTGTTGCTCGTGATCGCCGTGGGCGTGTTCCACGTGACGCCGGCGAACTGGCATCCGTTCATGCCGAACGGCTGGAACGGCGTGTTCGGCGCGGCGGCGGTCATGTTCTTCGCGTTCATCGGCTTCGACTCGGTCTCGTCCGCCGCCGAAGAGGTGAAAAACCCGAAGCGCGATCTGCCCATCGGCATCATCGCGTCGCTCGGCGTGTGCGCGGTGCTGTATGTCGCGGTGGCCGCCGTGGTGACGGGCATTGTGCCGTCGGCGCAATTCGCGAACATTTCGCACCCGGTGTCGTACGCGCTGCAGGTGGCCGGTCAGAAGTGGGTGGCGGGCTTCATCGATCTGGGCGCGGTGCTCGGCATGCTGACGGTGATCCTCGTGATGGCTTACGGCCAGACGCGCGTAATCTTCGCGATGTCGCGCGACGGTTTGTTGCCCGCGCGGCTTTCGCGCGTGCATCCGCGTTTTGCAACGCCGTTCTTTACGACGTGGCTGGTCGGCATTTTCTTCGGATTGATCGGGGCGCTCGTGCCGCTGAACGTACTGGCGGAACTGATCAACATTGGCACGCTGGCGGCGTTTTCGATGGTGTCGATTGCGGTTCTGGTTTTGCGCAGGACGCATCCTGAGTTGCCGCGTGCGTTCCGCTGCCCGGGCGTGCCGGTGGTGCCGGTGCTCGCTGTCGCGTCGTGTCTGTTTTTGATGGTCAATCTGCAGGCCGTGACGTGGGTGGCGTTTCTGGTTTGGCTGGTGGTGGGGATGGTGATTTATTTTGGATATTCGCGGAGGCGGTCGAAGTTGGCGGGTTGAATCGCCTGCGGCGGGGTTGGTTTTTTTTTGTGCTTCTGGATGGTTTTTTGAAACCCCTTGGCCTTTCCTTGAATTCACGGTGGTCTATTAGTGTTGCCCCTGTGCGGGGCGGCACTTACTTTCTTTGCCGCCGCAAAGAAAGTAAGCAAAGAAAGCGGCTTCACACCGCCAGCTCATAAGCGGGTCCCCTGGCTCGGAGGGGGCAGTGGTGCATCTGGAATCCGTGCTCTCGCACACTCCGCGCTGGTGACAAGGCAGTCATGCTTCCGGCGGCGCTTCGCGCGCCGCAGGGGTCATTCACCAAACCATCGTCGTCGCTCGCGCCGCTCCGCTTCAGACGACGGGCCGTCCGGTCCCGGAAAATAAACAGCTCGTGCCGCCATTCCTTTTCGTTTGGTCGGCATTCCCAATCTGTGATCAACCAGACCGCTCCTCCGCAAGCGCCACGCCTGTGCGGCCTCCGCCCCGCGCTGCCTTGTCCTTCGCCTCTGCGCCGAGGCGAAGCCGATAGCCCCCGCGCGCCAGCCGCGAGCAGGCGGTGTTGGGCCCGACCCTTCCGGCGAGCACGCAGTGCGAGGCGGGAAGCATGACTGCCTTGTCACTAGCGCTGAGTGCGCGAAAACACAGATTCCAGATGCACCACTGCCCCCTCCAAGCGAGGGACCCACTTATGAGCTGGCGGTGTAAAGCCGCTTTCTTTGCCTACTTTCTTTGCGGCATGCAAAGAAAGTAGGTGCCGCCCCGCACAGGGGCAACGCTAATAGACCACCGTGACAACAAGGAAAGGCCAAGGGTTTTAAAAAACCATGCAAAAAAACAAAAAACCCCTCATAGCGCCCCCGCCCAATTTGTGCTTTACTTTTCGGCAGACTCATAAAAAAACCGCAGCACCCTAATCGGACCCAACGAACAGGCAGGCTGAAGGCAGAACAAGAGCGGTCCGGTTTCCCCCCACAAGGAGACGACTTCATGGCGATCAGCATTAGTCTGACGGTGAACGGCGCGCCCATCAGCGCTTCAGTCGAGCCCGGCACCCTGCTTGTTCAGTTCCTTCGCGATCAACTCCGCCTGACCGGCACGCACGTCGGCTGCGACACGGCCCAGTGCGGCGCATGCACCGTCCACCTGGACGGCCGGGCGATCAAATCGTGCAACATCCTCGCAGCGCAGGCAGACGGCGCGCAGGTGACCACCATCGAAGGCCTCACTAAAGACGGCGCGCTACATCCCATGCAAGCCGCCTTCAAGCACTGCCACGGGCTGCAATGCGGCTTCTGCACACCCGGCATGGTGATGAGCGCCATCTCGCTCGTGACGCGTCAGCCCGACCTCACCGGCGATGACGTGCGCGCGCAGCTCGACGGCAATCTGTGCCGCTGCACCGGCTATCACAACATCGTGAAGGCGGTGCTCGAGGGCGCCGAGGGCATGAAGTCGTCGGGTGCGGGGAGCGCAACCGCAAGCGCCACCGCCACCGCGCAAACCACCGCCTGAGGAGCCGACGATGAACGCACCCGACACGCCCAACCTGATCGGCGCTTCCGTCGAACGTAAGGAAGACTATCGATTCCTGACCGGCAACGGCCAGTACACCGACGACATCTTGCTGCCTCAGCAGACCTACGCGGTATTTCTGCGCTCGCCGCACGCGCACGCCAGGATCAACAGCATCGACACCACGGCGGCGAAGCAGTCGCCGGGCGTGGTCGCCATCTTCACCGGCAAGGACATGGCGGCGGAAAACGTCGGCGGCCTGCCGTGCGGCTGGCTCATCCACAGCACCGACGGCAAGCCGATGAACGAGCCGCCGCATCCGATCATCGCGCATACGAAAGTGCGCCACGTCGGCGATCAGGTCGCACTCGTGATCGCCGACTCGATCAAGGCCGCGAAAGACGCCGCCGAGCTGATCGAGGTCGACTACGAAGTGCTGCCCGCCGTAGTCGACACCGCGCATGCAGCCGACCCCGGCCAGCCGGCCGTGCACGACGAAGTGCCGGACAACGTCTGCTACAACTGGGGCCACGGCGACAAAGCGGCCACCGACGCCGCCTTCGCCAAAGCTGCGCACGTCACCACACTCGACATCGTCAACAACCGCCTCGTGCCGAACGCGATCGAACCGCGCGCGGTCAACGCGAGCTATTCGCCGCAGGACGACAGCTACACGCTCTACGTCGCGAATCAGAATCCGCACGTGGAGCGCCTGCTGATGGCCGCGTTCGTGCTGTCGCTGCCGGAGTCGAAGTTGCGCGTGATCGCGCCCGATGTCGGCGGCGGCTTCGGTTCGAAAATCTTTCTGTACGCGGAAGATGTTGCGCTCACATGGGCGTCGAAGAAAATTCGCCGTCCGGTGAAGTGGACCGCCGAACGCTCGGAAGCCTTCCTGTCGGACGCGCATGGCCGCGATCATGTGACGAAAGCCGAGCTCGCGCTCGACCCCGACGGCAAGTTTCTCGGCATGCGCATTCACACCATCGCGAACATGGGCGCGTATCTGTCCACCTTCGCCTCCAGCGTGCCCACCATCCTCTACGCGACGCTGCTCGCCGGCCAGTATGCGACGCCCGCCATTTACGCGGAGGTGAAGGCCGTCTTCACGAACACCGTTCCCGTCGATGCCTATCGCGGCGCCGGCCGCCCCGAAGCGACCTACGTGGTGGAGAGGCTCGTCGAAACGGCCGCCCGCGAGATGAAGATCGACCCGGCCGAGATTCGCCGCCGCAACTTCATCCGCGAATTTCCGTATGCGACACCGGTCGGCCTGACTTACGACACGGGAGACTACGAAACGATCCTCGCGCGCTCGCTCGAACTCGCCGACGTGAAGGGCTTCGAAGCGCGCCGCCGGCAATCCGAACAGAACGGCAAGCGGCGCGGCCTCGGCTATTCCTGCTATATCGAGGCGTGCGGACTCGCGCCGTCGAACATTGCCGGCGCCCTCGGCGCACGCGCGGGTCTCTTCGAAGTCGGGCAGATCCGCGTGCATCCGACCGGCTCCGTCACCGTGTTCACCGGCTCGCACAGTCACGGCCAGGGGCACGAAACGACCTTTGCACAAGTGGTCGCGGACCGGCTCGGCATTCCGCTCGAAAGCGTCGAGATCGTGCACGGCGACACCGGGCGCATTCCGTTCGGCATGGGCACGTATGGCTCGCGCTCCATCGCGGTCGGCGGCTCGGCGATCATGAAAGCGCTCGACAAGATCGAAGCGAAGGCGAAGAAGATCGCCGCGCATCTGCTCGAAGCGGCCGCGGAAGACATCGAGTTCAAGGACGGCGTGTTCCGCGTGGCCGGCACCGATCGCACGAAGGCCTTCGCCGACATTTCGCTCGCAGCCTATGTGCCGCACAACTATCCGCTCGAAGTGCTGGAGCCGGGCCTCGAAGAAAGCGCGTTCTACGACCCGAGCAACTTCACGTATCCGTCGGGCGCGTACATCTGCGAGATCGAGGTCGATCCGGACACGGGCGTGTGCCAGATCCAGCAGTTCACAGCCGTGGACGATTTCGGCAACGTGATCAACCCGATGATCGTCGAAGGCCAGGTGCACGGCGGCCTCGCACAAGGCATCGGCCAGGCCATGCTGGAGCGCTGCGTGTACGACAAGGAAAGCGGCCAGTTGCTGTCCGGCTCGTATATGGATTACGCGATGCCGCACGCGTCGGACTTGCCGGACTTCACCGTCGAGACCGCGAAGGGCACGCCGTGCACGCACAATCCCCTCGGCGTCAAAGGTTGCGGCGAAGCGGGCGCGATCGGCTCGCCGCCGGCCGTGATCAACGCGATCATCGACGCGCTCGCGCCACTCGGCGTGACCGATCTGCAGATGCCCGCCACGCCGCATCGCGTGTGGTCGGCCATTCACGCGGCGAAGCAGGCAGCCCTTTGAGATCCTGAGCGGAGCATTCGACATGTATTCATTCGAGTATCAACGCGCGACGGACCCGCAAGCGGCCGCCGCAGCCATTGCCGCCGACAGCGACGCGAAGTTCCTCGCGGGCGGACAGAGCCTCCTGCCGACCATGCGGCTTCGTCTCGCGCAGCCGTCGCAACTGATCGACGTGACGCGCATTCCCGCGCTCAAGTCGATCACCGTCGACGCGAACATGGTGAAGATCGGCGCCGCCGTCTGTCACGCGGATGTCGCGGAGCACGCCGAATTGCGCCGCGTGCTGCCGGCGCTCGCGGACCTCGCCGCGCATATCGGTGACCGGCAGGTGCGCGCGCTCGGCACGCTGGGCGGATCGCTCGCCAACAACGATCCGGCCGCCTGCTACCCGGCCGCGGCAATGGGGCTCGACGCCACCATCGTCACGCAACGCCGGCGTATTCCTTCGAGCGACTTCTTCGTGGGCATGTACGAGACCGCGCTGGAGCCGGACGAACTGATCGTCGCCGTCGAATTTCCGGTGCCCGAGCGCGCGGCGTACGAGAAATTCCGCAATCCCGCGTCCCACTTCGCACTCGTGGGCGTGTTCGTGGCGAAGTTCGCGAGCGGCGTGCGCGTAGCGGTGACGGGCGCGGCGTCCTCGGTGTTTCGCGTGTCCGAACTGGAAAGCGCGTTGACGGCGAACTTCACGCCCGAGGCCGCGCGCGCGGTCAGCCTGCCGGCTACGGATCTGAACGACGACATGCACGCGAGCGCCGAGTATCGCGCCCACCTGATTCCGGTACTCTCGGCGCGCGCGGTGGCGAGGGCAACTAGTTAGCCATCCTTTGTATTGACAACCGGCGCGGGTCTGCACGCTCGCGCCGGCTGTATTCGCTCAGGCACGCCGCTGAGCGCGCGGATTTCAGGAACGTCATGCATCCCGCTTCAATCGACGACACCCTCGCGCAACTTGCCGCACAAAACTACTTTGCGAGCCGCGAACTGGCGACGGCGTTGTATCTCGCGCTTCGCATGGAGCGGCCGCTCTTCGTCGAAGGCGAACCTGGCGTCGGCAAGACGGAACTCGCCAAAGCGGCGGCGGGCATGCTCGGCACGACCATGCTGCGGCTGCAATGCTATGAGGGCCTCGACACCGCGAGCGCGCTCTACGAATGGGACTACCCGCGCCAGATCATGGCGCTGCGGCTTGCCGAAGCCGCGGGCGAGCGGCCCGATAACGACACCCTGTACCGCGGCGAATTCCTGCTCAAGCGCCCGCTGCTGCAAGCGTTGATGCCCGACGAAAATCATCCGGGTGCGCGGCGGGTACTGCTGATCGACGAAATCGACCGCGCGGACGAACCGTTCGAAGCGTTTCTGCTCGAACTGCTGTCCGACTTTCAGGTATCCATTCCCGAGTACGGCACCGTGCGCGCGGCGCAACCGCCGCTCGTCGTGATGACGTCCAACCGCACGCGCGAAGTGCACGACGCGTTGAAGCGCCGCTGCCTGTATCAATGGATCGGTTATCCGGACCGCGACCGCGAGCTTCAGATCGTGGCAGCGCGCGCGCCTCACACATCGGCGGAATTGCAGCGGCGCGCGGTCGATTTCGTGCACCGGCTGCGCGGCATCGATCTCTTCAAGGCGCCGGGCATCGCCGAAACGATCGACTGGTGCCGCGCGCTGGAAGCACTGTCGGTGACGGAGCTCGATCCGCAATCGGTGCAGAACACGCTCGGCGTGCTGCTCAAGTATCAGGACGATCTGGCACGTGTCGACGCGGCGCAGATCGCAGCGTGCCTCGCCGCGCCGGGATAGCGAGCATGACGACGCCGACTCGCGTTAAAGGCCCGAACGACCGTGGCGCCGCGCGCGCTGAAAGCGCGACAGCCGCAACGAGCGTCGCCGCCGGGCCGCTCGAAACCGACACGCCTACGCTCGCCCGCAACGTCGTGCATTTCGTGCGCGTGCTGCGCAGCGCGGGCCTGCCCATGTCACCTGCCCATGCGGTCGATGCGCTCGCCGCCCTGCACTGGATCGATCTCGCGCGCCGCGACGATGTGCGTGCCGCCCTCGCCGCGACGCTCGTTTCCGCGCCCGACGAACGCGAGCTTTTTGATGCCGCGTTCGCGCTCTTCTGGCGCGATACGGACTGGGAAGGCAAGCTGCGCGCGCTGCTGCTGCCGAAAGTGCGCGACGGCCTGCCGCCGCCCAAACGCAACAATCGTCTCGCGGACGCGCTCGCGGTCCGCGCGCCGCCCTCGCCGCACGCGCGCCAGCCGCAGGAAACCGAGCAGCGGGAGCTGCGCGCACATCTGACGTTCAGCGCAGAAGAGCGGCTGCGTCATCGCGACTTCGACACCCTTTCCGCCGACGAGTGGCGCACGCTGCGTCATCTGATTCGCGCCCAGCGTCTGCCGCTTGCGACGGAACCGACGCGGCGTCTGAAGGCCGCGTCGCACGGCACGCATGCGGACTTGCGCGCGAGTGCGCGGCAAGCCGTGCGCGCGGGCGGCGACTGGACCGTGTGGAAATATCGCGCGGCGGTGGAGCGCAAGCCGCCGCTCGTGCTGCTGCTCGACATCTCCGGCTCGATGAGCAGTTATTCGCGCGCCGTGCTGTACTTCTGCCATGCGCTCGTGCAGTCGCGCGAACGTCTGCAGGTGTTTCTGTTCGGCACGCGGCTCACCAACGCGACGCGCGCGCTGCGCGAGCGCGACCCCGATGTGGCGATGGCGGCGCTCACCGAGCAGGTTGTCGACTGGTCGGGCGGCACGCGCATCGGCGCGGCGCTCGCGGAATTCAACCGGCGCTGGGCGCGACGCGTGCTGGCCGGGCGCGCCACCGTGCTGCTCGTGACCGACGGCCTCGACCACGAAGCGATCGACGTGCTCGACACCGAAATGGCGCGCTTGCGCCGCTTCGCGCATCGAATCGTATGGCTCAACCCGCTGCTGCGTTTCAGCGGCTTTTCTCCGAAGGCGCGCGGCGTGCAGGCGATCCTGCCGTATGTCGACGCGCATCGCCCGGTTCATAATCTGGAGAGCCTCGCCGCGTTCGGCCACGACCTCGCGCAGCTCACGCGCGCGCCGCGTCCGGGCGATCTCGCCACGCCAACCGCAGGAGCAAGTTCATGGAACTGACCGAAACTCATACGCTGCCGGTTTCCCAGCAACGCACGTGGGAGGCGCTGAACGACACGGAAATTTTGCGCGGCTGCATTCCGGGCTGCGAAAGCATCGACCCGGATGGCGAGAATGCCTACCTGGTCGCGCTCAGCGCCGCGGTCGGACCGGTCAAGGCGCGCTTCAAAGGACGCATGCAACTCACCGACATCGACGCGCCGAACGCGTACAACATCGTGTTCGAGGGTCAGGGCGGCGCGGCCGGCTTCGCCAAGGGCAGCGCGCGCGTCACGCTCGAAGCCGACGGCGACGCGGCGACACAACTCAGCTACACGGCGAGCGCGCAGGTCGGCGGCAAGCTGGCGCAAATCGGCTCGCGCCTCGTCGACGGCGCCGCGCGCAAGATCGCCGGGGAATTCTTCAAGCGCTTCAGCGCGCAGCTCAGTGGCGAAAACGCGAGTCTCGCCGAGGCGGACACCGCCGGCGACGGCGCCCTCACTGCAGCCGCCGACGCCACGGGGCACAATACCGCATCGGCCGAGGCCGCGGACGGCGAGTCCGGCGGCGATGCCACGAAGAGGAAGAAATCATGGACAGCGTGGATCTCGAAGTCCTGAAGTCCAGCGCACGTTGGCTTGACGAAGGACATCGCGCGCTACTGGTGACGGTGGTCAAGACGTGGGGCTCGTCGCCGCGGCCCGAGGGCGCGATGCTCGCAGTGCGCGACGACGGACTCGTGGTCGGCTCGGTTTCGGGCGGCTGCATCGAAGACGACCTGATCGATCGCGTGCGGCAAAGAGGTATCGAGCAAACGCATCCCGAAGCGGTGAAATACGGCATCACCGCTGAAGAAGCGCATCGCTTCGGACTGCCTTGCGGCGGCACGATCCAGCTCGTGCTCGAACCGTTGACGCGGCAAAGCGGCATCGCCGAACTCTGCCATGCGGTGGAAGAAGGACGGCTTGTCGCGCGCGAACTCAGCATGCGCTCGGGCGAGGCGCGGCTCGGCAAGGCGCTGGCCACCGACGGCGTGGATTTCGACGGCGAGCGCCTTTTGACGATTCACGGCCCGCGTTACCGGATGCTCGTGATCGGCGCGGGACAGTTGTCGCGCTATCTGTGCAACATCGCCGTGGGGCTCGACTATCAGGTGACGGTTTGCGACCCGCGCGAGGAGTACACGGAAGAGTGGAACATCCCCGGCACGAAGATCGTGCGAACCATGCCGGACGACACCGTGCTCGACATGAAACTCGACGAACGCTGCGCGGTGATCGCGCTCACGCACGACCCCAAGCTCGACGACCTGGCCTTGATGGAAGCGCTGAAGACGCCGGCGTTCTATGTCGGCGCGCTGGGTTCACGGCGCAATAACCAGGCGCGCCGCGAGCGGCTCAAGGAATTCGATCTCAATGAAGCCGAGTTGGCCCGGTTGCATGGACCCGTGGGCATTTATATCGGCAGCCGCACGCCGCCCGAGATTGCCGTGTCGATTCTCGCCGAAGTGACGGCGGCCAAAAACGGCGTGTCGCTGCCGACGCTGCTTCAGGTGGAAGGCGCAAAGGCCGCGCGGGAGATCGCGGCCTCGGGTGGCGCCGCTTGCAGCCCGTAGGCGTTTGAGCGTTGGCCGCGGCGACGTCTACATGGTGGCCGCGTAGGCGTCCGAGCGCTCGCCACAGCGGCGCGCACGCGAGGCGCGGCCAAACTCACATCAGGCCGCACACCACGGCGGCGACGATCGATCCGCCCACCAGCACGACGCCCACCACGCGGCGTTTGTTCAGCTCGGTCCACAGCAGCACGCCCGTCAGCGAAAGCAGAACCAGCGAGCCCGCGATTGTGTCGACCAGCAGCATCCAGCCGATGCTTAGGCCGACGCCCTTGTGCAGGTTCGTCATGGTGGCGAGAAAGGAGTTTTGCGTGCGTTTCACCGCGACGAAACCGTTGCCGACCCAGTACTCGGCCTGCACGTTTTGCGTTGGCGCGGCGAACGACACCTGCCAGAACTCCGGCTGAACGGTGCTGCGGTCACCCCACGCGACAGGATGCGCCGGCTCGCGTTTCATCCTGCTGGGCTTGCCGTCTATTTTCAGCTCGCCTTTGAGCCACTTCGCCATGTCCATCGGCGAATGGAACGGCTTGTCGGGCATGGCCATCTGCAATTCTTCGACCTGCGGCTGGCCCGTCGGCACCTTCATCGGACCGGCGCGATGGTTCAGCAGGAAGCCGGTCGCGCCGAACATCAGCCCGAGCACCGCGCCCCACAGGCCGACCCATCCATGCACCTTGCGCAGCCATTTGATGAAGTTCGCGCGCCTCGAACGCTGACGCCGCGCCGCCTGCCCGGCGCCGTCCATCAAATGACGGCCGGGCGGCTCGTCGTGGACGACGTAGCGCGAGGCGCCGTCGGCAGCAGGTTTCATATCGATCGATTCAGGCGCGTTCACATCCATGCTCCGGTGCAGCAGGTTAAGCCGCCGCCCGCGCACGCACGGGCGCGCGCTCACCAACCGGCAGCGGAGGAATTCGACAAAGGAAAGCGGACGGCCCCGGCTAGCGGCACAGAGCCCTTCCGTTGAGAGGCTGGCTGGCAGTCACAGAGGAGGTGATATGTGACAGGAAGCTGGCGATGCCCTTCAATTGAGAATGGCTATCATTACACAATTGGCGTGTTTGCTCAATCGCGGCGTGGCGTGACGCAATGCGCACCGTCACACCGGCCAGAGTGGCCCTTCCTGCATCGCGCCGAGCTGCTCGCGCATTTCAAGGATGCGGTCTTCCCAGTATCGCTGCGTATTGAACCAGGGAAACGCCGCCGGAAACGCGGGGTCGTCCCAGCGGCGCGCGAGCCACGCCTGGTAGTGAATCAGCCGCAGCGTGCGCAACCCTTCGATCAGATGTAGTTCGCGCGGCTCGAACTCGCAGAAGTCTTCGTAACCGGCGAGCAGATCGGCGAGCGCGCGCGACGCCTCGGCCCGCTCGCCCGGCAGCAACAGCCACAGATCCTGCACGGCGGGGCCCATGCGGCTGTCGTCGAAGTCGACGAAATGCGGGCCCGCGTCCGTCCACAAGACATTGCTCGGATGACAATCGCCGTGCATGCGCAGCAGGCGGATGTCGCCGGCGCGCTCGAATGCGCGCTCGACGCCCTCCAGGGCCAGATTGACGACGGTTTCCCACGCGCCGCGCACGTCGTCGGGAACGAAACGGTGCGCGAGCAGGAAATCGCGCGGCTCGTAGCCGAAAGTCTGAATGTCGAGCGCGGGACGCTCCGAGTAGTTCTGCGTCTGCCCGACCGCATGAATCCGGCCGATAAAGCGTCCGAGCCACTCGAGCGTATCGCGGCGATCCAGGTCGGGCGCGCGTCCGCCGCGGCGCTCGAAGATCGAAAAGCGGAAGCCGTCGAAGCTATGCAACGTGCGGCCCTCGAAGACTCGCGCCGGCACCGCGGGAATTTCGCGCGCGGCCAGTTCGGCGACGAACGCATGTTCCTCGAGGATGGCGGCGTCGCTCCAGCGCTCCGGGCGATAGAACTTCGCGACCACGGGCGGGCCGTCTTCGACGCCCACCTGATACACGCGATTTTCGTAGCTGTTGAGCGGCAGCAGGCGCCCGTCGGTGCGTACGCCGACGGTGGCGAGCACGCTGTCCAGCGCGTCGAGCACGATTTCCGGCTGGAGCCGGGCGAAAGGCACGGCGCGCGCGGCGCCGTCCTGCGGATCGAGAATGTCGTTCATGCCCGCATTGTGCGCCGCGCCGCCGTCAAAGACGAGTGCGACGCAAGCTGCGGCGCGCGTCGCTGAGACAAACTGCCGACGCGCGAAACCACAACCGCCTTAATGCATTTGCGCGCTCGAAGGACGCACGAGTTCGCCGGTGTCGATCAGGTCTTCGAGGAAAAAGGGTTCGGTGTTCAGTTGCGGCGAAGCGCCGGGCTCGCCGGCATACCACGCCACCATGGCCATGTCGCCGAGAATGCGCATGACGATTCCGCGCGCGCCTTGCGGCACGGCGATATGCACCGATCGGACAATGGAACCGATTTGCATGATGTTTCCCCGTTCTCCCATAGCCGGCTTTATGAATTCATGCCGGTCAAGGTGATGATAAAAGCGCCGCTTCGCACTAACGTTGCGTACGCACCCAGACTGTTGCGCGTGGATACGCGTGAGAGCTACGAGTCATTGTTCCCGTTTTGCGGGGCCCTTGATCCCCGGAAGTGAAGGCGTTTCGCCCGTCGTTTCGGCTGATCCGTCGCGACGCGCGGCATCGCAACGAGACCATCATAAACCCTGCTGGCCGCAGATATCAAAAACGAGGCGCGTCGGCCGGGCTCGCGCGGCTCAGGCACGCGTGGCGCTGATTTTCAGCGTATCCTTAACTGCTTTGCATGCGCGGCGCCGGCGCGAAGCTTCGTGGATGTCTGCAGCGGGCAGATACTTCGCTCATGCTCCGGCTCTAAGCCGGGTGCCCCGCCTATTCCGCTTTTTCTTTCTTGACGTGCCCAACGCCCACGACACTCCTTACCTGGAACGCGGCAGCCGTGCCTACTGGCGCGCGAGCATCGCCTTGCTGTTCGCCGGCTACGCCACGTTTTCGCTGCTGTATTGCGTGCAGCCGCTGTTGCCGTCGTTTTCGTCGGCGTTCAATGTGACGCCTGCGCAAAGCAGCCTGACCGTTTCGCTGTCGACCGCGGCACTCGCGTTCTCCATCTTCACCGCTGGCTTTGTCTCCGAAGGCTGGAGCCGTCACAAGCTGATGACGCTGTCGCTGACCGTTTCGGCGCTGCTGACCATCGGCGTGGCAATTGCGCCGCAGTGGCATCAGTTGCTCCTGTTGCGCGCGCTCGAAGGTCTCGCGCTCGGCGGCGTGCCGGCCGTCGCCATGGCCTACCTCGCCGAAGAGGTGCACCCCGACGGCCTCGGCCTCGCAATGGGCCTGTATGTCGGCGGCACGGCAATCGGCGGGATGGCCGGGCGCGTGATCACCGGCGTGGTCGCCGATCTGTTTTCGTGGCGCGTCGCGATCGGCACGATCGGCGTGCTAGGCATTCTGTCGATGCTCGCGTTTCGCGCGCTGCTGCCGCCGTCGCGTCATTTCGTGCCGCGGCGCGGGCTCGGCTTCACGCATCATCGCAGCGCGCTGCTGCGGCAGTTCACGCGGCCCGGCTTGCCCTTGCTGTTCCTGCTCGGCTTCGTGCTGATGGGCAGCTTCGTCACGCTTTACAACTACATCGGCTACCGGCTGCTCGCGCCGCCGTATCGCCTGAGTCAAACGGCGATCGGCGCGATCTTCGTCGTGTATCTGACCGGCGTGGTCGCGTCGCCGTGGTCCGGACGCATGGCCGACACGTTCGGGCGCGCACGCGTGCTCACCGCCAGTTTGCTGCTGATGGGCGCAGGTCTCGCGCTCACTCTGTTCAGTCCGCTCGCGGCGATTGTCGGCGGCATCGCATGCGTGACGTTTGGGTTCTTTGCAGGTCACGCGGTGGCGAGCGGCTGGGTGGGGCGCCTCGCGAAAGAGGCCAAAGGCCAGGCCGCCGCGCTTTATCTGCTCGCGTATTACGTTGGCTCGAGCGTGGTCGGGTCGTATGGCGGCCACATGTGGGCCGGTTATGGATGGGGCGGCGTGGCAGGACTGGTTGCGGCGCTGCTCGCGACGGGCATGGTTGCTGCGCTGAGGTTGCGTCGGCTGGACGCGGCTCACAGTTGAGCCCGATCTAAGCGACGGTGGTCAATCGCCACCATCCGCGCTGCATCGAAAGTCGATAAAAAGAAAGGACTGCGTAAGCAAACGCTTCACTTTTTAACGCGTGCTTTGCTGCGTCGCGACAACGACGCCAAGCCTTACAGGCGCTGGCTTCTGCGGCTTGCGAATCAGCGCCGGCACGCTCGCCGACGCACCAACGCCGCGTCACGCGTCACCTATACTCAAATCGCGCGTTCGCAGCGCACGGCTCGCAAACCGAGCCGCTGCCTTCGCGGCCGATACAAAAGGAGACGAGTATGACGACCTACTTCACGATTGGCGACTTCATTCTGGTCATTCCGATGGCGCTGGCGGGGGCGCTATTCGTGGGCGCGCTGCCTTGCAAGACGGAATTGCGGCACAACGCGCTGCGCGTGCTGGGTGCGCTGCTCGGTGTCGTGTTCGCCGTCGTGCTGGTCGAAGGCTTGCCCGCGCTCGTCTAGCGAAAAAGCCGCCTGTCCGGCGGCTTTCTTTTCATCTGCGTGGCGGCAGCGTCGCGGGAATCAGATCGCCTGATCCGTCGACGGTTTCTCCCACAGGTTGATGCCGCCTTCCGTTGCATAGCGGTCGATTTCCGCGAGTTCGTCTGCCGAGAACGCCAGGTTCTTCAACGCGCCGACGTTTTCGCGCACCTGCTCGGCACGGCTCGCGCCGATCAGCACAGAGGTCACGCGCGGATCGCGCAACGCCCACGCCAACGCCATTTGCGCGAGGCTTTGTCCGCGACGCTGCGCGATCTCATTGAGCTTGCGTACGTGCTCGATATTCTCCGCGCTCAAATGCTCCTGCTTGAGCGACCCGCCGCCCGGCTTGTTGACGCGCGCGTCCTGCGGCACGCCGTTCAGATACTTGCCGGTGAGCAGACCCTGCGCGAGCGGCGTGAACGCAATCGTGCCCGCGCCCACCTGTTCCAGCGTGTCGAGCAGTTCACGTTCAATCCAGCGATTGAGCATGTTGTACGCGGGCTGATGGATCAGCAGCGGCACCTTGTACTCAGCCAGCAGCTTCGCCATTTCGAGCGTCTTGCTCGCCGAATACGACGAAATGCCGATGTAGAGCGCCTTGCCCTGCTGCACGGCGCTCGCCAGCGCGCCGGCGGTTTCCTCGAGCGGCGTGTTCGCGTCGAAGCGGTGCGAATAGAAAATGTCGACGTAGTCGAGGCCCATGCGCTTCAGGCTCTGGTCCAGACTCGCGAGCACGTACTTGCGCGAACCGCCGCCTTGTCCATACGGACCCGGCCACATATCCCAACCGGCCTTCGACGAAATCAGCAGTTCGTCGCGATACGGCTTGAAGTCGTCCTTGAAGTGGCGGCCGAAGTTGGTTTCGGCGCTGCCATACGGCGGGCCGTAATTATTCGCCAGATCGAAATGCGTGATGCCGAGGTCGAAAGCCGTGCGCAGAATCTCGCGTTGGGTGGAAAGCGGTGTCGTGTCGCCGAAGTTGTGCCACAAGCCGAGCGACAGCGCGGGGAGTTTGAGCCCCGTCTTGCCGCACACGCGGTACTGCATGTCCGAATAGCGTTCTGAAGCTGCTTCGTAAGCCATTGCTGGTGTCCTTGAGGGTGATGTCGCCCGGTCATGTCGGGCTGGGGCAATCGCATGCTGCGGGAGGCGTGCTGCTGTGAGTGTGTTTTTATGTGCGGCCAGACCGCTATGGTAGCCAATCGACGCAAGCCGTGCAGGCCAGCGCCCCACGGGATGGACGCGGGCTTGCACCTCCCCTACACTTTCGCCGATCAGATTGACGGAGCGTTAAATGACGAAGGCGATTTCGATTGCACTGATTGTCGGCGGCGTATTGCTGCTGTATTTCGGCGGGCAGGCGTTCAACTCGGTGAGCAGCGACGTCTCGCGCGTCTTTACCGGCTCGCCGTCGAACAAGGCGATCATGCTGATCGTGGGCGGCGTGGTGGCCACGCTCGCGGGCATTACGGGCATGGCGCTGTCGGGGCGCAAGCGCTAGACAGTGAAGGCGGCGGTGCTGTCACGCGCGCCGCGTAGGCGCATGACTGCATGTTCGGCTTGCACAGCACGCGCCGCAAAAAGAAGTAGCAACCGAGAAGGTAGCCGTTAAGCGCAGCCGCGCTCAGAATGCAATTTCAGGTTTCGCCGCCGACCGCGTTCCCGGCAACGGCACATTGCTCGCGCCGTGATAGGTGAACACCAGCGAAAACTTCACCTGATCGCTCAGATTCTTGCCCGCCGAGTGCAGCGTGTTGCAGTGGAAAAAAACCACGTCGCCGGCTTTCAGTTCGGGCGATACCGCCGCGCGAATCCACGCCTGGTTTTCCTCGAGGTCGGAGCGGAAGAACTTGGCCTCGTCGAAGCGCTCGCCGGTGAAGGCGGCGCTATGCGAGCCGGGCACGAACCACAGCGCGCCGTTGTCGACGGTTTCATTGCCAAGCGCGAGCCATACCGAAACCAGATCGTCGCGCTCGAACGACCAGTAACGCACGTCGCGGTGCCAGCCGGTCAGGCTGCCGTACGCCGGGTGCTTCGTCATCATGCAGTTGTGATGCGCGCGCGACAGGCGCGGCTCTTCGCCAAAATACAGCTCCGTCCAGCCGCGAATTTCCGGAGCCGTCGCCCACTCTGCGAAGCTGCGGTCGCGTCCATAGGCGTCCAGCAGGCGCCGCACGGTATGACCGCCGGGCGCGAGTTTCGACGACGGCGCACCGGGATATTGCAGATCCGCTTCGAACTCGATCGGCGCGGCAGCTTCTTCCAGCTGACGTTGCGCGACCTGTTTCATTTCCTCGCACCGTTCGGCCGACACGAGGCCCGGCACGACGACAAAGCCCTGCTCGCGCAGTGTGTGAATCTGCTCTTTCTTCGAATGGAGTGACATGGTGTTCCGTGACCGTCGACTAACCGATTTTCGATTGTAAAACGGGCGCGATCATACTGCCTGCTGTTTCGCCTGCGCGTCGCGCAGTCCCGTTGATGCAGGTCGCCCAGGCTCGCACTATTTGCATGCGGCATGCCGCTTGCTCACGCACGCGGGCTGTGCAGCCGCGCACGGAAATCGTCCTGCGGCGCAGGCATTCTCCCGGGTGTCGAATGCGGCGCGGGTTCGTTAGCGCTCCGTATAAACCCTGACGCGCAGGGTAAAAACCGACTTTCGGGCGTCACGATTCACGTGTAGCCTGCACGCATGTTGATCGCTATTCCCGCCTGCTTTTGCGCCGCACCGGCCGTCGAGCCAGAAGGCGCCGTCCACCGCGCAGTGTGTCGCCGCGCAGTTCTTCACCGAATCCCGGGCTCCGGCGTCGTCCGCCGCGAGAGCGCCATTGGCATGCTTGGTGCTGCTATTGGCGCACATTTCATTGCGCGACACGCTGCCTGTTTGTAAAGCCATGCATACTCTTCTGAGCACCCGTTTTACCCGAGCCGCCCTGAAAGCCGCTCGTCCGGCGCGCCGTCACGTCGTCCGCGCCCTGCGTCATCACGCCACGCGCACGCGCGCGCTGGGCGAACAATGGCGCGATGCGAAAGCGGTCGACGGCTTCCGCACCTGGTTCAACAGTTTCTTCTCCGCGTTGCGCGCGCGCGGCGCCTCACGCCGCTTCTCGCTGCGCACACTGCTGCGCAAGCCGACGCCGCTGCGTCTGAGCGCCACGCAGCGCGCCCCGGCCGCCAGGTCGCAAAGCGCGAGCCGCCGTCCGCGTCGCATGTCGACGAACGGCAGCACCGGCTGGTTTGCGTTCGCGTTCGCGAGCCGTTAAACAGCGCTTTCCCTCGCGCGCGTGATGGACGCGCCGGCTTGGCGCGGCTGACGGCGCGACGTCGGGTGTTGCCAGACGCGAAGCGACACGAAACCGGAAACCCATAAAAAAACCCCGCCTGGCGCAAGCCGGCGGGGTTTTTTGCACTGAAGCAGTCTGCGCCTCGCGTTAATCCGCCAGCGCGGCGACCGGCTCCGTACCGGCGGCTTCCGCGAGCGCCAGCGCCTTGTCCGTGGCTTCCCACGTGAATTCCGGCTCTTCGCGGCCGAAGTGACCGTAAGCCGCGCTCTTCTCGTAGACCGGACGCAGCAGGTCGAGCATCTGGATAATGCCCTTCGGACGCAGGTCGAAATGTTCCTGCACGAGGCGCGTGATGGTCGCGTCCGACACGCGGCCGGTGCCGAACGTGTTGACCATGACCGAGGTCGGCTGCGCGACGCCGATGGCGTACGACACCTGGATCAGGCAGCGCGACGCGAGGCCCGCGGCCACGATGTTTTTCGCCACGTAGCGGCCGGCATACGCTGCCGAGCGGTCCACCTTCGACGGATCCTTGCCCGAGAACGCGCCGCCGCCGTGCGGTGCCGCGCCGCCGTACGTATCGACGATGATCTTGCGGCCCGTCAGACCGCAGTCGCCCTGCGGGCCGCCGATCACGAACCGGCCAGTCGGGTTCACGAGGAACTTGATGTCGCCCTTGATCAGCTCGGCAGGCAGCGTCGGCTTGATGACTTCTTCGATCACCGCTTCGCGCAGCGTGGTCAGGTCGATATCGGGCGAATGCTGCGTGGAGAGTACCACCGTGTCGATGGAATGCGGCTTGCCGTCGACATAACGCACGGTGACCTGCGACTTCGCGTCCGGGCGCAGCCAGGGCAGGCGGCCGTCACGGCGCAGATTGGCCTGGCGCTCGACCAGACGATGCGACAGGTGGATCGGCAGCGGCATCAGCTCAGGCGTTTCCTCGCACGCGTAGCCGAACATCAGGCCCTGGTCGCCGGCGCCCTGGTCGAGGTTGTTGTCGTGCGCGCGGTCCACGCCCTGGGCGATGTCCGGCGACTGCTTGTCGTAGGCGACCAGCACCGCACAGCCGCGGTAGTCGATACCGTAGTCGGTGTTGTCGTAGCCGATGCGCTTGATCGTGTTGCGCGCGATCTGAATGTAGTCGACGTTCGCGGTCGTGGTGATTTCACCCGCGAGCACCACGAGACCCGTGTTGCACAGCGTTTCCGCCGCGACACGCGAGTATTTGTCCTGCGACAGGATGGCGTCGAGAATCGCGTCCGAAATCTGGTCCGCGACTTTGTCGGGATGGCCTTCGGAAACGGATTCGGAGGTGAAGAGATAGTCGTTTGCCACGTTGCAGACTCCTGTTTTGTGGTTACGGTTGATGGTCACGTAGCCAGCTCCGGGGGTCTGAAGCGGCGACGCTTTAGCGGATTACCTTACCGGCCGGCGCGAATCACATGGTCCGCGCCGCCTGGCTTCGCCCCGCAAGTTGTCTATTAACTCGGCGAAGCCCTTATTATAGCGACTTCCAATGATTGTCACAGAGTGCCCACGAGTGCGGTATTACGTCAACTTCTCTGCTTTCCCTAACCGCGTCACGCCTCGCGCCTTCCTGGAGGCGGCATGCTGAGCCGCTTCGGCCCCCGGCTCGCGATCGGCCTGTTGAAACTGTTTGCCCTGCTGCCCTATGGTTTCGTCGCCCGTCTCGGCGACGGACTCGGCTGGCTGCTCTATCAGATTCCGAGCCGGCGCAAGCGCATCGTCCACATCAACTTAAAACTGTGCTTTCCCGAGTGGAGCGACGCGCGCCGCGAGGAAGTCGCGCAAAAGCATTTCCGTCACGCGATCCGCAGCTATCTGGAGCGCAGCGTGCAATGGTTCGGCTCGGCGAAGAAGCTCGAAAAGCTGATCCAGGTGGACAGCGCGATCGACCTCACCGACCCGAACCTGCCGCCCACGCTCTTTCTCGGCTTTCACTTCGTGGGCATCGAGGCGGGCTCGATCTTTCTGAATTACTCGCTCAAGCGCCGTTGCGGCTCGCTTTATCAGCCGATGTCGAACCCCGAGCTGGAGGAAGTCGCGAAGGCCGCGCGCGCGCGTTTCGGCGCCGACATGGCAAGCCGCGCCGACAGCGCGCGCATCGTGCTGCGCTGGCTGCGCGAAAAGAAGCCGGTCATGCTCGGCGCGGACATGGACTACGGCGCGCGCAATTCGACCTTCGTGCCGTTCTTCGGCGTGCCGACCTGCACGCTGACGGCGGTCGGCCGTCTCGCGAAAGTCGGGCACGCGCAAGTGGTGCCGTTCATCGGCGAAGTGCTGCCGAACTACAAGGGTTATCGCCTGAAGGTGTTCAAGCCGTGGGACAACTACCCGACCGGCGACGACGACGCCGACGCGCGGCGCATGAATGCGTTCCTCGAAGAACAGATTCCGTCGATGCCGGAGCAGTATTACTGGGTCCACAAGCGTTTCAAGACCCGGCCGCCGGGCGTGCCGAGCGTTTACTAGCGCCACGGTTCGGCGCACTGGCAGGCCTGTCACTTACAATAGCGCGATGAAACTGAAATTCACCAAAATGCACGGCGCGGGCAACGACTTCGTCGTGCTCGACGGCTACACGCAACCGGTCAACCTGACGCCGGCGCAGGTGCGCGCGCTCGCCGACCGTCACTTCGGCGTCGGCGCCGACCAGTTGCTGCTGGTCGAAAAACCCACGGTGGACGGCGTCGATTTCCGATATCGCATCTTCAATTGCGACGGCGGCGAGGTCGAGCATTGCGGCAACGGCGCACGCTGCTTCGTCAAGTTCGTACGCGACAGCGGCCTGACCGATCAGCGCAGCGTGCGCGTGCAAGTGCAGAAAGGCACCATCACGCTGACCATGCAGGAAAACGGCGAGGTGCTCGTCGACATGGGCTTGCCGGTGTTCGAGCCGGAACGCGTGCCCTTCGCCACCAAAGGCCTCGAAGGACGCCGCGAAGGCGCGGACACGCTTTGGCCGCTCGACGTGAACGGCACGACGCGCTGGATTTCCGTCGTGTCGATGGGCAATCCGCACGCGGTGCAAGTGGTGGACGACGTCGAGGCGTTTCCGGTGCTCGTCGAAGGCCCGGTGATCGAGCGGCACGCGCGCTTCCCGCAGCGGGTGAACGCAGGCTTCATGCAGATTGTCGGCCGCAGCGAAATCAGGCTGCGCGTCTATGAGCGCGGCGCCGGCGAAACGCTGGCGTGCGGCACGGGCGCGTGCGCGGCCGTGGCCGCGGGCATTCGCCGCGGACTGCTCGACGCGCCGGTGCTGGTCCATACGCATGGCGGCACGCTCACCATTTCGTGGGACAGCAACAAGGCAAGCGAACCGCTCCTGATGGCGGGGCCGGCCACCACCGTTTTTCAGGGCGAGATCGAACTGGCCGACTGAACGTGCGCGTTCACGCGGGCCGGACCGATTCATTAACTCATTGACCGACGCGTCGCATCAAGGCGTCGTCCCGTAGTCCTTTAGCCGAAACCATGAACGATCGCGAAGTCGCCGAATATCTGCTCGCCAACCCCGAATTCTTTGCCGAACACGCGGAAGTGCTCGCGACCATCCGGCTCGCGAACCCGCACGGCAAGGCCGCAGTGTCGCTGCAGGAGCGGCAGATGGAAATGCTGCGCGACAAGAACAAGCACCTCGAACGCCGTCTCGCCGAACTGCTGCGCTACGGCCACGAGAATGACAGCATTGCCTCCAAGTTCAACCGCTGGACCATTCGCGTGATGGCGGAACGCGATCCGTACGCGCTGCCGCGCACCATCGCCAACGGTCTGCGCGAAATCTTCGACGTGCCGCAAGCGGCGCTGCGCGTCTGGGACGTCGCGGAGCAATACGCACAGGCGGACTTCGCGCGCCACGTCGGCGAAGAAGTGCGCATCTTCGCGAACAGCCTGGCGGCGCCATATTGCGGCGCGAACACCGGCTTCGAGGCAGCGCAGTGGCTCGTGCCGGCCGCCGGCGCAGCCGACGAGAGCCCGTCGGGCGGCGCTGCGCCGGAGCCGGCGCACGCCACGGAGTCGATTGCGCTGCTCGCCCTGCGCGCGCCCGAAACCGGGGAGGAAGCCTCCGCTTTCGGCCTGCTCGTCATGGGTTCCGCCGATGCTCGGCGCTTTCACGATGGCATGGCCACAGACTTCCTCACGCAGATCGGCGCGCTTGCGAGCGCTGCGCTGAGCCGTCTGTTGCCGCGCTGAGCCGCAAGTGCACGCCTCAGTAGCCAGCTGGACTTAAGCGATCTCCCGAGAAACCCGCCCATTGTGACCGAAACCGACTCCATCGCCGCGTATCTGTCGAATCTCGAACACGAGCGGCGGCTGTCGGCGCACACGTTGCGCGGCTACGCGCACGAACTGGCAGAGTTGCGGCTCCTCGCAAAAGGCCGGCCGCTTCAGAGTCTGACAGCCGTCGACATCCGCGGCGCCGTGGCCCGGGCGCACGCGGGCGGACTGACGGCGCGCTCGATCAGTCACCGTCTGTCGGCATGGCGCGCGTTTTACCGCTGGCTGGCGGGCCGCGTCGATCTGCCGGCCAATCCGGTCGCCACCGTGCGCGCGCCGAAGCAAGCGAAAGCGCTGCCCAAGGCGCTTTCCGTCGACGACGCCAACCGTCTGATGGAAAGCCCGCCCGCCGCCTCGGCGGAAGGTTTGCGCGACCACGCGATGCTCGAACTCTTCTACTCGTCGGGGCTGCGTCTGTCGGAACTGGTCGGTCTCGACGTGCGTTTCGCGGACGTCGACGGTCATCGCTCCGCCGGCTGGCTTAAGCTGGATTCCGGGGAAGTCGAAGTGCTCGGCAAAGGCAACCGGCGCCGCATTGTGCCGGTCGGCAGCAAAGCGCTCGAAGCGCTGAACGCGTGGCTCGCCGTGCGCGACGAGATGGTGAAGCACGATCCGCATCCGCTCTTTCTGTCGACGCGCGGCAATCGCCTGTCGCCGAACGTGGTGCGCGAGCGTGTGAAGCGCGCGGCGCTCGTCGCCGGCATTCCCGCCAACGTGCATCCGCATGTGCTGCGGCACTCTTTTGCCACGCATGTGCTGCAGTCGAGCGGCGACCTGCGCGCCGTGCAGGAACTGCTCGGCCACGCCAGCATCACGGCGACGCAGGTGTACACAGGGCTCGACTTCCAGCATCTCGCGCACGTCTACGATCAGGCGCATCCGCGCGCCAAAAAACGCGACTGATGCCGCTTTTTTGCGGCTCGACAGTCACCGCCCCGCTTCATCCGCCGCGTGCGCAGAAAGCCGCGCGGCCCATTGCCCTGCACACCCGATGAATACCGTTACGCTGAAACCGTCGAAAGAAAAATCCCTGCTGCGCCGCCATCCGTGGATTTATGCAAACGCGATCGACCGGATTGACGGCCACCCCGCGCCCGGCGCCACCGTGCTGGTACGCGCGCACGACGGCCGGTTTCTCGCGCGCGCCGCCTACAGCCCGCACTCGCAGATCCGCGCGCGCGTGTGGAGCTTCGACGAAACGGAGCCGATCGACCATGCGTTTTTCAAGCGCCGCGTGCAGCGCGCGCTCGCGCATCGTCAGGCGATGGTGCGCGACACCGGCGCCGTGCGGCTCATTTTCGGCGAAGCGGACGGCCTGCCGGGCCTGATCGTCGACCATTACGTTGCCGAGGACGAAGGCCAGCGCAGCCAGCTCGTCTGCCAGTTCATGGCCGCGGGCGTCGAGGCGTGGAAAGACGCGATTGTCGCCGCGCTCGTCGGCGCGACCGGCTGTCCGAACGTGTACGAACGTTCTGACGTGTCGATTCGTCAGAAGGAAGGGCTCGAGCAGATGACCGGCGTGCTGGCGGGCGAGCCGCCGTCGGACGCGCTGATCGCCAGCGAAAACGGCGTGCGCTATCACGTCGACGTGCGCAACGGCCACAAAACGGGCTTTTACGTCGACCAGCGCGACAACCGCCTGCTCGTGCAGCAGTTCGCGCGAGACCGCGAGGTGCTGAACTGCTTTTGCTACACCGGCGGTTTCTCGCTCGCGGCGCTCAAAGGCGGCGCGAAGCGGGTCGTTTCCGTCGATTCCTCCGGCGAAGCGCTCGCGCTCGCTCAGCAAAACGTCGCGGCGAACGGTTTCGACGCCGGGCGCGCGACTTGGCTCGACGCGGACGCCTTCAAGACGCTCAGGCGTCTCTACGAAGAAGGCGAGCGTTTCGACCTGATCGTGCTCGATCCGCCCAAATTCGCGCCGTCGCGCGAACATGTGGACCGCGCGTCGCGCGCCTACAAGGACATCAACCTGACCGGGCTCAAGCTGCTGCGCCCAGGCGGCCTGCTGTTCACGTACTCATGCTCGGGCGCGATCGACTCCGAGCTGTTTCAGAAAATCGTGGCGGGCGCCGCAGCCGACGCACGCGTCGATGCGCGCATTCTCAAGCGCCTTGGCGCGGGGGTGGATCATCCGTTGCTGACCGCATTTCCGGAAGGCGAATATCTGAAGGGCCTGCTGTTGCAAATCGCCTGATCGCCTATAACTTCACGGTTATTTCGTGTCGAAGCGCGCGTGGCGGCGGCTGCCGGATGCCGCCTGCCAGCGCCGCGTGGGCAGATATGTTTCAATAACCGGCTGGACGGGCTGCGCGCCGCAAGGCTGCCGCGCCCGGCTCATGCATACCTTATGCATACGATTACGCATCGTTTCACGACTCAATAGGCGAACAACATGATTCCAGTCACCATCCTGACCGGCTTTCTCGGCAGCGGCAAAACCACCCTGCTCAAGCGGATCCTGAACGAAAAGCACGGCATGAAGATCGCCGTGATCGAAAACGAGTTCGGCGAAGAGAACATCGACAACGACATCCTCGTGCAGGACACGGGCGAGCAGATCATCCAGATGAGCAACGGCTGCATCTGCTGCACGATCCGCGGCGACCTGTCGCGCGTGCTCGGCGACCTGGCCGCGCAAAAACAGTCGGGCAAGTTGGACTTCGACCGCGTGGTAATCGAAACCACCGGTCTCGCGAATCCCGGCCCGGTCGCGCAGACCTTCTTCATGGACGACCAGATCGCCAACGAATTCCTGCTCGACGCGATTATCACGCTGGTCGACGCGAAGCACGCGAATCATCAACTGGACGAGCATGAAGTCGTGCAGCGTCAGGTCGGTTTCGCCGACCGGTTGTTCATCACGAAGTCCGATCTCGTCGACGAACAGCAGCTCGGCGATCTGCGCCACCGGCTGCTGCATATGAATCCGAAGGCGGCGATCAAGGTGGTCAACTTCGGCGAGGCGGACATCAAGGAAATCTTCGATCTGCGCGGCTTCAACCTGAATTCGAAGCTCGAGATCGATCCGGACTTCCTCGCCGAGGACGAACACGCGCACAGCCACGCTCATGCGCACGACGAGCACGGCCACACGCACGACCACGATCACGACCACGCGAATTGCGACCATGATCATGGCCATTGCGACCACGAAGGTCATGACCACGGTCATCGTCATCACGCGCATCACGACGACAAGATCAAGTCGTTCGTGTACCGCAACGACCGCCCGTTCGATCCGAACAAGCTTGAAGATTTTCTCGGCGGCATTCTGCAGATCTACGGCGAGCGCCTGTTGCGCTACAAGGGCGTGCTGTATATGAAGGGCGTCGACCGCAAAGTCGTGTTTCAGGGCGTGCATCAGATGATGGGCAGCGACCTCGCGGCCAAATGGCAACCGGCCGAGAAAAAGACCAACAAAATGGTCTTTATCGGAATCGAATTGCCGCAGGACCTGATTACCGACGGCCTCGACGCCTGCCTCGTCTGAGCGCCGCGGCGGCGAAACCGCCGCCGCGAAATGTGCGGTGGCGCACACGTATGAAAAACGCGTGAAAACCCTGCTGTATTAGTGTGCGCCCAACCATCGCTTTTTGACCGTTCGCGCGTTATATTTTCGGGATACCGGTGCGCCGCAGAGGGATTTCCACCAGTTGCGGCGCCCGATTGCGATTCAGTTACAATACGTGCCCACTGGAGAATGAGAACGATTTGCCCGGTCAGTGCGCGGTCATGACATATTGCGCGCCGGGCCTGAAGCGGCGCCGGAAAATCTTATCCGGGGACTCGCCGACAATGCCCGTAGCAGCCAGAGGAGACTCGCTGCCCCGGAGCAAATACCTCAGGAGCATTTGAGAACCGGTTTCCAGAGGAGTTCGGCCCCGCATTGGCGTTGCGACGCCCGAGGCGGGCGTGAGGCGCTTCGGCGTCACGACAGGTCATCGTCCGTGCCAGCCTTGTGCCGCGCGCCCCAGGCGCCTTGCGGGCAATACGAAAGTGCGGGCACTATGTAGAGTTTTGCCTCACATTGAAGAAGTAAGCCAGATGACGACGAAACGACTCTTGACCGAAGCCGAAATCCTGAAGATGAGCGACAAGGATTACATGAATGAGGATCAGCTCGCTTTCTTCAAGAACAAGCTCGAACAGCTGCAGGCGGACATTCTCCGCAATGCGGGCCAGACGACCGAAAACCTGCGCGAAACGGTAATCGTGCCGGACCCGGCCGACCGCGCAACGATCGAGGAAGAGCATGCCCTCGAACTGCGCACGCGCGACCGCGAGCGCAAGCTGCTGAAGAAGGTGCAGCAGTCCATCGCGCGCATCGACTCGGGCGAGTACGGCTGGTGTGAGGAAACCGGTGAGCCGATCGGCATTCCGCGTCTGCTCGCACGGCCCACGGCCACGCTGTCGCTCGAGGCGCAGGAGCGCCGCGAACTGCGCCAGAAGCTGTTCGGCGACTGAACGCCGGCGGCGCGGCTTCGGCGCCGTGCCCACAAACGCTGCTTCGTCGAGAGGCGCACGGTGATCCGTGCGCCTTTTTCTTTTGTCCTATGCCGTTTGCCGGCTCTTGATATGCCCGCGCGCGCCCTAAAATAATTCCGACATGCGCTGCACGAGCGCGCGAGGCGGCTCAAATTCGCGTCGCGCGCCGTCCGCTTCCAGGCATTCATGCGGTCGCGCATCGCGCTGCCGCGTCCTACCCGCTTTGCAAAGAGGAACGCATATGGAGCAATTTCACGGCACGACGATCGTCTCCGTGCGCCGCGGCGACAAAGTCGCGCTCGGCGGCGACGGCCAGGTGACGCTCGGCAACATCGTCATGAAAGGCGGTGCCAAGAAGGTCAGGCGCATTTACAACGGCAAGGTTCTGGTGGGCTTCGCGGGCGGTACGGCGGACGCCTTTTCGCTGCTCGACCGCTTCGAAGCGAAGCTGGAAAAGCATCAGGGCAATCTCACGCGCGCCGCGGTCGAGCTCGCGAAAGACTGGCGCACGGACCGCATGCTGCGCCGTCTGGAAGCCATGCTGATCACGGCGGACGCGACCACCACGCTCGTCATCACCGGTAACGGCGACGTGCTCGATCCCGAAGGCGGCATTTGCGCGATCGGTTCCGGCGGCGCTTATGCGCAGGCCGCAGCGAGGGCCCTCGCGGACAACACGCAGTTGTCGCCGCGCGAAATTGTGGAGAAGTCGCTGGAAATTGCCGGCGACATGTGCATCTACACCAACCACAACCGCGTCATCGAGACGATCGAGTAAGGAGCCACGATGAGCACCATGACCCCCGCCGAGATCGTCTCGGAACTCGACAAACACATCATCGGCCAAGCCCGCGCGAAGAAAGCGGTTGCCGTGGCGCTGCGCAACCGCTGGCGCCGTCAGCAGGTCGAAGAGCCGCTGCGCCAGGAAATCACGCCGAAAAACATTCTGATGATCGGACCGACCGGCGTCGGCAAAACGGAAATCGCGCGGCGCCTCGCCAAGCTCGCGGACGCGCCGTTCATCAAGATCGAAGCTACCAAATTTACCGAGGTGGGCTATGTCGGCCGCGATGTCGACAGCATCGTGCGCGATCTGATCGAAATTTCGGTCAAGCAGACGCGCGAATCGGAAATGCGCAAAGTGCGGACCAAGGCCGAAGATCAGGCCGAAGACCGCATTCTCGACATACTGCTGCCCACCGCGCGGCCCGTCGGTTTCGGCTCGAGTTCGAGCGCCGCGGACACCGCCGACGAAGGCAGCACGACGCGCCAGACGTTCCGCAAGCGTCTGCGCGAAGGTCTTCTCGACGACAAGGAAATCGAGCTCGACGTCGAGCAGCCGCAAGTCGGCATGGACATCATGGGGCCGCCGGGCATGGAAGACATGACCGAGCAGATCCGTTCGATGTTCGCCAACATCGGCGGCGGCAAGAAAACGCGCCGCAAGATGAAGGTGAAAGAGGCGCTCAAGGTGCTCACCGACGAAGAAGCCGGCAAGATGCTCAACGACGAAGAGGTGAAAACCAAGGCGGTGCAGAACGTCGAGCAGAACGGCATTGTGTTCCTCGACGAAATCGACAAGATCGCCTCGCGCAGCGAAGCCGGCGGCGGCGAAGTGTCCCGTCAGGGCGTGCAGCGCGATCTGCTGCCGCTCGTGGAAGGCACCACGATCAACACTAAGTACGGCATGGTGAAGACGGATCACATCCTGTTCATCGCGAGCGGCGCTTTTCATCTTGCCAAGCCGAGCGATCTGATTCCGGAGCTGCAAGGCCGTTTTCCGATCCGCGTGGAACTCGATTCGCTGTCGGTCAAAGACTTCGAGTCGATCCTCGTGTCGACGGACGCGAGCCTCGTCAAGCAATACCAGGCATTGCTCGCAACCGAAGACGTCCACCTCGAATTCGCGGACGACGGCATTCGCCGCCTGGCGGAAATTGCTTATTCGGTGAACGAAAAGACTGAAAACATCGGCGCGCGGCGTCTCTATACGGTCATCGAAAAACTGCTGGAGGAAGTCTCGTTTTCCGCCGGCAATCATTCCGGCAAGACGGTGCAGATCGACGCCGCGTATGTGGACCGCGCACTGAACGAAGTAGCCGAAGACGAAGATCTGTCGCGTTACGTGCTCTGATCTGAAGCCTGAACGGCGAAGCAAAGACGGGCTGCTTTTAAAAGAGCAGCCCGTTTCGTTTGGTGTTTTGTTTGGCGTTGTTTTGCTGTGTTGGCCAAGCACTGTGACGCGCCGCGCTCGCCAGAACCGCTTGCACTCCGATTCAGGGGAAAGGCATAAACAAACCGCCGCCTACTGCTTCACCGGCCGCTTCGCGAGCTTGCGCTGCAAGGTCCGGCGATGCATGTTCAACGCGCGCGCCGTGGCCGAAATGTTGCCGCCGTGCTCCGCCAGCACGCGTTGAATGTGCTCCCACTCGAGACGCGCAACGGAAAGTGGCGTGGGATGCTCGATCGCCTCTTCGGCCTGCAACGCGCTCGCCTCACTTTGCAGTGCAGACAAGATGGTTTCGACGTTGGCGGGCTTTGCCAGATAGTTGTCCGCACCATCTTTCACCGCCTGTACCGCGGTGGCGATGCTCGCATAGCCCGTCAGCACCAGCATGCGCGCGTCGGGTTGCAGGTCGCGCAACGGCGCGACGAGCGTGAGGCCGGAGTCGTTGCCAAGATGCAAGTCGACGGTGATCTGGCTGAACTTCTGCTGGTTGGCGAGCCTGATGGCCTCGTCCGCGTTGTGCGCTTCGCTCACCGTGTAGCCGCGCCGCGTGAGACCGCGCGCGAGGATGCCGGAGAACACCTCGTCGTCGTCGATCACCAGAAAATTCATTTCGCTCATGCCTGTTTCTCCGTGTTGGATGGCGCGGCGCCTTGACGGCCCGGACCGGAAATTTTGCGCTCGGTGAGCGGCAGCCGCAAAACCGCGCGCGTACCGCGCGGCCTGGTTGGACTGACGTCTGTCAATTCGATCGACCCTTTCAGACGCGCCGCCGCCGAAAACGCCAGATACAAACCGACGCCGTGCCCGCCCTGCGTGCTCTCCACGGGCATGTTTCCGAGCGAGCCGCGCAGCGCAGCCGGAATGCCTGGGCCCGCGTCGCAGACTTCCAGTTCGATCTGGTCGCCGCGCGCCGCCAACCTGCACGACAGCGTGACGTGATCGCGACTCGCGCGCGCCGCGTTGTCGAGCAGAATCGTCAGAATCTGGCTGACGGCTACCGTGTCGTCAAGGCTGACATCCGCGGGCGGAGCGCCGAGCCGCTCGAACTTCACATGCGGATGGCGCAAGCGCCATTGCTCGGCGAACGATTCGAGCCATTCGTCCACCGGCTGACGCTGCGTGCTGGTCGTTGCGCGGCTGCGCAATCTCGCAAGCGCCGACGTGCACAAGCTCATCTGTTGTTCGAGCAGTTCGAGATCGGCGCTGTACGGCGCGAGTCCCTTGTCGGTGCGCGCGGCGTCGCGGAGTTCTTCGGACAGCATCGCAATTGTAGACAGAGGCGTGCCGATTTCGTGAGCGACGGTCGCCGCCTGGACGCCCAGCGCGACCGCGCGTTCGTCCTGGAGCAAGCGCTGCTGCGCTTCTCCGAGCGCTGCGTCACGTAGCCGCAGGGCTCGCGACATGCGCGCGACGAACCACGCGATTAGCCCCACGCTCACCATGAAGTTCACCCACATGCCAGCACGGTAGTAGTCGAACAGGTTCGCGGGATTGTCGAGATTCAACGGCACCGAATCGAAGCCGAGCACGGCGTAGCAGGCCACGGCAAACGCGGCGAGCCAGGCCATGAGCTGCCACGGCAGGACGGCCGCCGCAATCGCGAGCGACGGCAGATATAGCGACACAAACGGATTGGTGGTGCCGCCGGACAGAAACAGCAACGCCGACAATGCGCCGAGATCGACCCAGATCTGGCCGAACAACTCCATATTCGACTCGGGCCGCTGCTGCGCGACGCGCCACCATGTGAGCCCGTTGAAAATCACTTCGAGCGCGATGACGAGCAACATGGCCGGCAACGGCAAATGCACGCCGATGAAGATCTGCACGAACGCGATAGTCAGCAGTTGCCCGATGATCGCGAGGCTGCGCAGCCAGAACAGATGGCCGAGATTGACGCGGCCGGTGTTAGTTATACGATGCATGACTTCAGTTTACCTGTTCGGATGCTTCCGAATGATGCCGCCGCCGCGCGGCGCTACCATAGTCGCTTTGTCAGCGCGAGGCCGGTCGTTCGGCTGCAATCAACCATGGTCAACCCCGACATCTCGTCAGCTTTCCTTAACTTTTTGCGGCAAGGTGCCGCGGCTCGCCGCACCGGCGCGCGGGTGCTCGAGGCCGAGGCGCTCCATGCCGCCGCACAACTGCGTCCGCTCGACGACGAGTCGCTCGCTTCGCTCACCCACGCGCTGATTGAACAGCAACGACATGGCGATGCAATCGAACTGGCCGCCATTATTGCGCAACTCGACGAGCACAACGCCCATGCGCACTTCCGTCTCGGCTACGCATTGCAGATGGCGGGGCAGCACCACGACGCCTTGGCCCCGTATCGACGCGCGCTCGCACTGAACCCGGCGCTACCCTCGCTGCGCTGCAATCTCGCGGGCGCGCTTGCGTTCACCCATCACGGTCTGGACGAGCAGATCGCGCTGCTCGAAGAGGCGGTCCAACACGATCCCGCCGACGGCAATGCGTGGATCAATCTCGCGGGAGCCTATCGCAAGAACATGGATTTGCCGCGCGCGCTGGAAGCCGGCGAGCGCGCCGTGCTCTGCGCGCCGCTCAACCCGCTTGCGCACAACAACTATGCGCTGACGCTACGGGAAGCGCAACGCTGGGACACAGCGCTGCAAGCCGCGCAAACTGCCTGCGCGCTCGCGCCCGCCGACGCCTTCATGCGCTCCAATCTGGCCATGCTGCAACTCATGCGCGGCGATCATGCGAACGGTTGGCTCTCGCATGAAGCACGCTGGAGCGGCTCGGCGGAGCTGCACGGCCATCGTCCGGCCCTGCCCGCGCCCACGTGGCGCGGCGAGCCGCTTGCCGGTAAGACACTGCTCGTGTGGGGCGAGCAAGGCATGGGCGACGTGCTGCAGTTCAGTCGCTACATTCCGCTTGTGGCCGAGCGTGCGCATCGCGAAGGCGGCCGCCTTGCATGGAACTCGTTCCCGCAGATGGGCGCGCTCCTCGCGCGCAGCCTCGGCGGCCATGTCGATCATTATTCGGCGGGCGGCGGGGTCGAAACGCTGCCGTCTTTCGACTTCGAGATTCCACTGCTGAGCCTGCCGTTGATTCTCGGCACGCGCGAGGCGACCATTCCCGCTGCCACGCCCTATCTGCACGCGGACGCTGCTGCCCTCGCGCGCTGGCGCGAGCGGCTCGCCGGCGAGCCGCGGCTCAAGGTCGGGCTCGCATGGACCGGCAGTCAGGGGCACCAACGCAATCCGTTTCGCCGTGTCGGCTGGGAACGCTATGCGACGCACTTCGCCAACCTGCGCAACGTGGCGTTCTACTCGTTGCAGCCGGGTGCGGGCGCGGAGGTCGCGGCAGCAAGCGCCGCCGGTCTGCCTATGACCGACTACACCGCCGAATTCGCGACTTTCGACGACACCGCCGCCTTTGTCGGCGCACTCGACCTGGTCATTACCGTTTGCACCTCCGTTGCGCACCTGAGCGGCGCGCTCGGGCAGCGCACCTGGGTGCTGCTCGACGTCAATCCGCATTGGGTGTGGCTCGTCGACCGACGCGACAACCCGTGGTACCCGAGCGCGACGCTGTACCGGCAGCCGCGGTTCGGCGAGTGGGAGCCGGCGCTTGCGGCGCTCACCCGCGATCTGGATGCACTCGCGGCCCGGCACGCCGCCGCGCCGTGCTAGCGTGGGCAGGCCTCAGCGCCCGGTAAACCGCTCACGGTCAGCCGCCGCCGGGCTCAGGCTGAGCCGCCCGGGCGATTTCCGCGGCGAGGCATTCCGGGCATAGGCAACGGCCGGCCGGGTCCAGCCAGTCGCGCGGCAGCGCCGGCATCTGGCGGCACCAGCAGTCGAACGGCTCTTTTTGCATCGCGCAGTCAAACGCATTGCCGCAGCGCGGGCAACGCGCGCTGCCCTGAGAGCGGGAGGCAGACGGTTTCATGACAGACGGCGTTCTCGGGGGACATCGACGAAGAAATGATGCCACGGCTCGCGTCCTACCGTGAGTCGTCCATTCGGCTAATTCACAGGCGCGCCGTTTGCGCGCTACGCTTTGCCGTCGGATCGCGCTGCAAACCGCGGTGTCGCAGTGCGGAAACGGCGCGTTGCGCGCCGCCGCCCACGCGTGTCGAAAACCCTGTTGCAGTGCGCCAGTCCTGTACAATTCGCCCTGTTTCAACTGTTCCGTGCCCGAGCCTGCCGCCATGTCCGAGCTTCCCGACCTTTCGCAGATTGCGCCCACCCTGAAGGCTGAAATCCTGGCCGAGGCGCTGCCTTACATTCGCCAGTATCACGGCAAGACCGTGGTCATCAAATATGGCGGCAACGCCATGACGGAAGAGCGGCTGAAGCAGGGCTTTGCGCGCGACGTGATTCTGCTCAAGCTGGTCGGCATCAATCCGGTCATCGTGCACGGCGGCGGTCCGCAAATCGACCAGGCGCTCAAGAAGGTCGGCAAGCAGGGCACGTTCATTCAGGGCATGCGCGTCACCGACGAAGAGACGATGGAAGTCGTCGAATGGGTGCTCGGGGGCGAAGTGCAGCAGGACATCGTCACGCTGATCAATCACTTCGGCGGTCACGCAGTGGGTCTGACCGGCAAGGACGGCGGCCTGATCCACGCGCGCAAGATGCTGATGCCGGACCGCGACAATCCCGGGCAGTATGTGGACATCGGCCAGGTGGGCGAAGTCGAGGCAATTAATCCGGCCGTGGTGAAGGCACTGCAGGACGACGCATTCATTCCGGTCATCTCACCGATCGGCTTCGGCGAAGACGGGCTGTCGTACAACATCAACGCCGACCTCGTCGCGGGCAAGCTGGCGGTGGTGCTGAACGCCGAAAAGCTCGTGATGATGACGAACATTCCCGGCGTGATGGACAAGGAAGGCAATCTGCTCACCGACCTATCCGCGCGTGAAATCGACGGCCTGTTCGCCGACGGCACCATCTCGGGCGGCATGCTGCCCAAGATCTCGTCCGCACTCGACGCCGCGAAGAGCGGCGTGCGCTCGGTGCACATTATCGACGGGCGCATCGAACATTCGGTGCTGTTGGAAATTCTCACCGAACAGCCGTTCGGCACGATGATCCGCTCGCATTGATTGCAGCGGCCGACCGGCATATGAAGCGCGCTGCTGTAACGCGCCTCGTGTGCCGCCTCGTGTGCCGCCTCGTGTGCCGCCTCGTGTGCCGCCTCGTATGCCGCCCCGTGGGCTGCGCGGCGTCTGCGCCGCGCCGGATCGGTCGCCGGGTCGGCACCGGGTCCGCATCACGCCAGATCAGGCGCCCGGTTACGCCCCAGTCGCGCCCCGTTCCATTCACAGCCCGGTAGCATGCTAATCGCGGCGCCGGCGCCTGAACCGCCCTCTTTCCCATGCGCACTCCGACTTCCCGGCGCCGTCGTCCGCTTATCGCAGGTGGTCGCCCGGTCTGGCTGTTCGATCTCGACAATACGCTGCACCACGCGTCGCACGCGATCTTCCCCGCAATCAATCAGGCGATGACGCAGTACATCGTCGACGCGCTGCAGGTGGAACTCGACGAAGCGAACCGTCTGCGCACCGGCTACACCCAGCGCTACGGCGCGGCGCTCCTCGGCCTCACGCGCCACCATCCGCTCGATGCCACCGACTTCCTCAAAGTCGTACACACGTTTCCCGATCTCGGCTCCATGATTCGCCACGAGCGCGGCGTCGCACGTCTCGTGGCAGCGTTGCCGGGCCGCAAGATCGTGCTGACCAACGCACCGGAGGCCTATGCGCGCGCGGTGCTCGCGCAACTGCGCATCGAGCGTCTGTTCGAGCAGGTCATCGCAATCGAGCACATGCGCGACCGGCGCCGCTGGCGCGCGAAGCCCGACCACGCGATGCTGCGCAAGGCGATGCGCGACACCCATGTGTCGCTGAAGGACGTGATTCTCGTCGAAGACACGCGCTCGCACCTGAAGAACTACCGGCGGCTCGGCATCCGCACGGTGTGGATCACCGGCCACCTGCCGCGCAAACCGCATGCGGACGGCGTGCCCACGCGGCTGCCGGGCACGGGCCGCCCGCATTATGTGGATCGCAGCATTCGTTCGTTAAAATCGCTACGACTGAGCACCCGCTCCGTTCGATTGAAGCGCCAGCAGACGGGACGACAGCCATGCAGCCGATCGACAAGCCTGACGAAGCCCTAGCCGAACCCGAACCCGCTGCGCCGGCCGTCCCGCGCGCGCAGCGCCTGAAGCCCGGCGAGCGCCGCGTGCACATCCTGCAGACGCTCGCCGCAATGCTGGAAGCGCCCAAAAGCGAAAAGATCACGACCGCGGCGCTTGCCGCGCGGCTTGGCGTATCCGAAGCCGCGCTCTACCGGCACTTCGCGAGCAAGGCGCAAATGTTCGAAGGACTCATCGAGTTCATCGAGCAGACCATCTTCGGCCTGATCAATCAGATCGTCGACAAGGAAAACAATGGCGTGCTGCAGGCGCGCGCCATCGCGCTGATGCTTCTGAATTTCTCTGCGAAAAATCCTGGCATGACGCGCGTGCTGACCTGCGAAGCGCTCGTCGGCGAACATGAACGGCTGACGGCGCGCGTCAATCAGATGCTGGAGCGTGTGGAAGCTTCGCTCAAGCAATGCCTGCGCGTCGCCGCGGCGAATGCCGGCGCCGGGGCGCAACACGCACCGGCGCTCGTGCCGGCGGACTACGATCCCGCCATCCGCGCGAGCCTGCTGCTCAGCTATGTGATTGGGCGCTGGCATCGCTTTGTCCGCAGCGGCTTTGTGCGCCTGCCCGCCGACGAGGCCGACCCGCAATTGCGCGTGATCTTGCAGTAGTGCGCGGGACGGCGCACCGACAGTCAGCCAGACGCTGCCGCGCGGAATTTTCCGCTATACTTTGCGCCTGACTGCGGCGCTGCATCTGCCTCAAACCCTCTTCCGGTATCGGGCGCCGCGCTTCAGAACTGAATACGTCATACGCGCCGATTTGCTGACTCGATTGCGGGCGCGCGAACCAGTGGAATCACTCCCCGGTTCACTATAAATGCGGCTAAAGAGGTCGTCAGCCGCGCACAAGTCGTTTTCCCCCGTGCTTTGCCGACGCCGTCTAGCCGCCCTGTATTTGTCAAATGGCGGAATGAATGGAATCGATCGGCATCGTCGCTCCACAAAAAATGCATTTCCCCGAGCCGTTGCGTCTGCAAAGCGGCAGCTCGCTCGCGGGCTATGACCTGATGGTCGAGACCTACGGCACGCTCAATGCCGCGCGCAGCAATGCGGTGCTCGTCTGCCACGCGCTCAACGCGTCGCATCACGTGGCGGGCGTGTATGCGGACAATCCGAAGGACATCGGCTGGTGGGACAACATGGTCGGCCCCGGCAAGCCGCTCGATACCGACCGGTTCTTCGTGATCGGCGTCAACAATCTCGGCTCGTGCTTCGGCTCGACCGGCCCCATGAGCATCGATCCGGCCACGGGCAAGCCGTACGGCGCGACGTTCCCGGTCGTCACCGTGGAAGACTGGGTCAATGCGCAGGCGCGCGTCGCCGATCAGTTCGGCATTGAGCGCTTCGCGGCGGTCATGGGCGGCAGCCTCGGCGGCATGCAGGCGCTCGCGTGGAGCATGATGTATCCGGAGCGCGTCGCGCATTGCATCGTGGTGGCGTCCACGCCGAAGCTGTCCGCGCAGAACATTGCGTTTAACGAAGTGGCGCGCTCGGCGATTCTGTCGGACCCGGACTTCCATGGCGGCAACTACTACGCGCACAACGTGAAGCCGAAACGCGGCTTGCGCGTCGCGCGAATGATCGGCCACATCACCTATCTGTCGGACGACGACATGGCCGAGAAATTCGGCCGGTCGCTGCGCCGCGCGGAAGGCGCGCTCGACGCCTACAACTTCAATTTCGACGTGGAGTTCGAAGTGGAGTCGTATTTGCGCTATCAGGGCGACAAGTTTGCCGACTATTTCGACGCGAACACCTATCTGCTCATCACGCGCGCGCTGGATTACTTCGATCCTGCCAAGGCGTTTGAGGGCGATCTGACAGCGGCTCTTGCGCACACCACGGCGAAATATCTGATTGCGAGTTTCACAACCGACTGGCGTTTTGCGCCGGCCCGCTCGCGCGAGCTGGTGAAGGCGCTGCTGGATCACAAGCGCACGGTCACCTACGCGGAAATCGACGCGCCGCACGGCCACGACGCCTTTCTGCTCGACGACGCGCGCTATCACAACCTGATGCGCGCCTACTACGAACGCATTGCAAACGAGGTGAACGCATGAACCAGCGAGCACTCGATTATCTGGCGCTGCGCCCGGACTTCCGCGCCATCGCCCGCTGGGTGGAACCGCGCGCCACGGTGCTGGATCTGGGCTGCGGCGACGGCTCGCTGCTCTCGCTTCTCAGCGAGGAGCTGGACGTGCAGGGCTACGGCATCGAGATCAACGACGCGGGCGTGCTGGCCGCGACGCAAAACGGCGTCAACGTGATCCAGCAGAATCTCGAAGACGGCCTGCGCCTTTTCGAGGACGGCAGCTTCGATTTCGCGATTCTGTCGCAGACGCTGCAAACCATTCATCAGACCGCTGCAATTCTGCGCGAAACGGTGCGCGTCGGTCGCGAATGCATCGTATCGTTTCCGAACTTCGGCTATTGGGCGCATCGGCTCTCGGTGCTGCAAGGACGCATGCCGGTGTCGAAGTCGCTGCCCTATCAATGGCACAACACGCCGAACGTGCGCGTGCTGACCATCAAGGACTTCGAAGCGCTCGCGCCCGAAGTCGGCATCGAGATTCTCGACCGCGTCGTGCTGCACGACGGTCAGACGGTGCGGTGGGGGGTGAACTGGCGTGGTAGTCTTGCGGTCTATCGCGTCAAGAAAAGCTAACGCAACTTATTCACATGTCGAACCCGCCGCACGAGGCGCCCGCACTTACCGCTCACCAAGAACATCCCGGCTGGCGCGCGTTTTTCAATACGCGCATGCTGATCTGCGTCTTTCTCGGTTTTACGTCGGGATTGCCGCTGTTCACGCTCGTCTATCTGGTGCAAGCCTGGTTGCGCTCGGAAGGCGTCAATCTGAAGGAAATCGGTCTTTTTGCGCTGATCCAGTTTCCCTACACATGGAAATTCATCTGGGCGCCGCTCATGGACCGCTACGTCCCGCGGCTGCCCGGCTGGCGTCCGGGTAGGCGCCGCGGCTGGATGCTCGTCACGCAGATTCTCGTCGCGGGCGCCATCGCCGCGTTGGGATTCGTGTCGCCGCGCGACTCCATCTGGACGGTCGCCGCACTGACAGCGCTCGTCGCGTTTTTCGGCGCGAGCCAGGATATTTCGATCGACGCCTACCGGCGCGAGTTGCTGAGCGACACGGAGCAAGGTCTCGGCAATGCCGTGCACGTGAACGCCTACAAGATTGCGGCGCTGGTGCCCGGATCGCTGGCGCTTATTCTGTCGGATCATTTGCCGTGGACGACGGTTTTCATGGTGACGGGCGCCTTCATGCTGCCGGGAATCGTCATGACGCTCGTAGTCCGCGAACCCGAAGTGCACGGCACGCCGCCCAAGAATCTGCGCGAAGCCATCGTGCAGCCGTTCCGTGAATTCCTCGAGCGCGACGGCTGGCGCGGCGCGCTCTTCGTGCTCGGCTTCATCTTTCTCTACAAGCTCGGGGACACGATGGCGACCACGCTGTCCACCTCGTTCTTTCTCGACATTGGCTTCTCGCGCACGCAGATCGGCGTGATCGCGAAAACGACGGCATTCGGTGCGAGTCTCGCGGGCGGCATTGTCGGCGGCGTGTGGCTCATGAAAATCGGCATCGGCCGGGGCTTGTGGATTTTCGGCATTCTGCAGATGGTGTCGACGCTCGGCTTTGCATGGCTCGCGCACCTCGGGCCGGCTTCGCCCGGCCTGACGGCAATTTACGACATCGCGGTAGGAATCAGCGAAGGCACGACGAAGCTGCTGTCGTGGGTCGGCATCGACTGGTCGGTGCAGTTGGAGCCGCGCTCGGTTGCGCTTGCGCTCGTCTACGGTTTCGAGACCTTTTCCACCGGTCTGACGATGGCGGCCTTTACCGCGTACATCGCCAGCACGACCGACCCGCGTTACACGGCCACCCAGTTCGCGCTGTTCACGAGCCTCGCCTCGGTGCCGCGCACGCTGGCCTCGGCGGCGAGCGGCTATGTGGTCGCGAAAATCGGCTGGTTCGACTATTTCATCGTCTGCACCGCGCTCGCTGTGCCGGGCATGCTGCTGCTGTTGCGCATCGCGCCGTGGAGAGTCCGGTCGTGAAGGCGCTTTTTGACCACAAGCCCTTGTGCTTGCGCGCCGGCTCCGGCACGGGGCGCGACGCTGGCCGCAGCGCGCTCGGTGCTGTGCTGAGCGCAGGCTGTCTGAGCTTTATCGGCGGTTTGCTGATGCCGTCCGGTGCAGATGCAGCGGCGACCGCAGCAGCCGCGAACAGCGCCACTACGGCGACGTCTGCGAACACGGCCAATCCTGCAACCGCCGCGGCGCCGCAAGCACCGGCCGCCACTGCGAAATCCGCGGCGGCCGCTGCCGGCGCCGAAAGCGCGCCGCCTGCCGCACCAGCCGCAAATAGCACAGCCAACTCGGGCAGCGCGCCGGCCGCGGGCGCCTCGCCGGGATCATCGCCGCAACCCTCTCCGAACGCGAAAGCGGCGGCGACGGCAGCCACGTCGTCGCCCGCGGGCGCGGCCAGGCCGCCGGCCGCCGCACCTGCGTCCGCGCCGTACAGCCCCAACAACCAGTTGCGCTACGGCGGCTATCTGGTGTTCCGCAACCTGATTCCATCGCCGATGCTGGAGGCGCAAGCCGCCGAAGAGTTCAGCCAGATCGCGTACGGTGCCGAGCACGCCAACCGTCTCTACGGCGAAACGGACGCGCACGTTACGCGCGTGCGCTCGATCGTCGACAAGATGGTGCCCTACTCGCTCAAATGGAACGAGCGCGCCAAAGGCTGGAAGTGGGACATCGCCGTGGTGCGCTCGCCGGACATCCGCATGTACTGTCTGCCGGGTGGCAAGATCGTCGTGTACGGCGGCCTGCTCGACCGCGCGCGTCTGAACGACAACGAACTCGGCATGCTGCTGGGCCATGAGATTGCCCACGCACTGCGCGAACATGCGCGCGAGCGGCTCGGCCAGTTGCAGGCGAGCCAGCTGGATTCGTCGGGCACCATTCCGCAGTTGTTCGGCCTTGCGGACCTCGGCATGGCGCCGCTCGGCATCGGCTCGCGGCTGCTCGAAATGAAGTACGAAAACACGGACGAAACGGAAGCCGATGTGATCGGCAGCGACATCGCCTCGCGCGCCGGCTTCGATCCGCGCGCGGCGGTCACGCTGTGGGACAAGCTCGCGCAGGCCACGCGCAGCAATCAGCAGGGCTTTATTTACGTGCATCCGTACCCGCCGGCGCGGCGCCAGGACATCATCAAGCGCCTGCCGGACATGCTGCCGCTTTACGCGAAGGCTATCGGCAAAACCGTGGATGCGCTGCCGGATTACGCCGGCATGGGCCGTCCGCGCCGCAAGCTGGCGCGCGATTAGGAGGACGCCTGCGTTTCATCGCACGCGTCTGAACCGCGCCCCGCGAAACCTGAACCTTACTTCTTCACGTCGTGGTCGTAGTCGACTGTCAGCGGCGCGTGGTCGCTGAACTTGATGTCGCGAAACACCTCGGTGCGTTTCGCCGTGCTCGCGATGCCCGGCGTCGCAATCTGATAATCGATCCGCCACCCCACGTTCTTCGCATACGCCTGGCCGCGATTGCTCCACCACGTGTATTGCTCGGGCCGCTGATCGAGGGTCCGGAAGACGTCGACGTAACCCACTTCGTCGAACAGTTTGGTGAGCCACGCGCGTTCTTCCGGCAGGCAGCCGGAGTTCTTCTGGTTGCTCTTCCAGTTCTTGATGTCGATTTCCTTGTGGACGATATTCACGTCGCCGCACACGATCACTTCCCGCTCGCGCGCGAGTTCGGCGAGATGCGGCATGAACTCGTCCATGAAACGGTACTTGGCCTGCTGACGCTCTTCGCCGCTCGAGCCTGACGGCACGTACACGGACACAACGGACAGCTTGCCGAAACGCAGTTCGACATAGCGCCCTTCGGGGTCGAACTCCTCGCTGCCAAAGCCGATCACGACCTCGTCCGGCTCGTGGCGCGTATAGACGCCGGCGCCGCTATAGCCCTTCTTCACCGCATGCTGGAAATAGCCGGTGAAATCGTGCGGCGCCATGAATTCCGGCGTCATGTCGTCCTGCGAACATTTGATTTCCTGCACGCACAGCACGTCGGCATTCTGCTCGCCGAACCAGTCGAAGAATCCCTTCTTTGCCGCTGAGCGGATGCCGTTCAGGTTGGCGGTAATCACTCGCAACATGTCGTTCCTTTGTGTTCGCTTGGTTTCAGATTCGTGTTCGATGCCTCGCTGACGAAGCCCGCGGCTATTCGACCTTGACGCCTTTCAGCGATTCTTTGGCCGGCGGATAGTCGAGCTTCAGCCCCTGGAAAGTGCGCAACAGCAACTCGGCCACCATCACGTTGCGGTGCGTTTTGGAGTCCGCGGGAATCACGTACCACGGCGCGTATTCGGTGGAAGTCGCGGCCAGCGTGTCACGATAGACGGCCTGGTATTTGTCCCACTGCTTGCGCGCGTCGAGGTCCGACACGTCGAATTTCCAGTGCTTGGTTTCATCGTCGATCCGCGCCTGCAGCCGCTCGCGCTGCTCGTCTTTCGAAATATGCAGCATGCACTTGATGATCGTCGTGTCGCTGTCGGCGAGCAGTTCCTCGAACTGGCGAATGTGGCGGCAGCGCACGTCGAATGCGTTTTCGTCGATGCTGCCGAGCACTGTCGGCACGAGCAGATCTTCGTAATGGCTGCGGTTGAAGATGGTGAGTTCGCCCGCCGCGGGCGCTTGCGCGTGCACGCGCCACAGGAAATCGTGCGCGAGTTCGTCGGGTGTGGGCGCCCTGAACGGCGCGATGCGCAGACCGAGCGGATCGACTTCGTGGAACACGGCGCGAATCGTGCCGTCCTTGCCGCTCGTGTCCATACCTTGGAGCACCAGCAACACGCGGCGTTTTCGCTGCGCATGCAATCGCTCCTGGAAGACGTCGAGCTCCGCGCCGATTTCCGAAAGCCGCTGACGATCAGACTCTTTCGTACCCGTCGAAAAAGGCTTCGCGGCGGGATCGAAGTCGTCGAGGGAAAATTTGTTTTTCTTCTTGCCGTCGAAGTAAGGCACGCGGAAATCGTCGAGATCGGGTTGCTTCGCCATCCACACACTCCGTAATCTGCGCCCGGTACGCCAAAGCGGGCTTGCAAATGAAACGGGCCGTTGCCCGCACTTTCGTTTCCGGCAACAGCCCGCGGGCGCCGAAGCGAGCGCTTCAGCTATCTGCGTTCGAGCGCATTTTGTCAGCTCGCGGGCCAGGCTTGAACCTGGCTGCAAACTGAGTTCAACCGGGCATCAGCCCAGCTTCTTCTTCAGCAGTTCGTTCACCTGCGCCGGGTTCGCCTTGCCCTTGGTCGCCTTCATCGCCTGGCCGATCAGCGCGTTGAACGCCTTCTCCTTGCCCGCGCGGAATTCCTCGACCGACTTCTGGTTGGCGGCCAGCACCTCGTCGATGATCGCTTCGAGCGCGCCGGTATCCGAAATCTGCTTCAGGCCCTTCGCTTCGATAATGCGGTCGGCCGCGACGTCGTCCGTCGCCTTCTCTTCCCAGATGGCGAGGAAAATCTCCTTCGCGATCTTGTTTGAGATCGTGCCGTCGGCAATACGTTGCAGCACCAGCGCGAGCTGTGCGGACGACACCGGGCATTCAGCAATGTCGAGGCCTTCGCGATTCAGTTGCGACGACACCTCGCCCATCACCCAGTTCGCCGCGACCTTCGCATTGGCCGCACCAAGCTTCTCGACCACCGCTTCGAAGTACGCGGCCGTCGCCTTGCTCGACGTCAGGACGTTGGCGTCGTACGGCGTCAAACCGTATTGCGAGACGAAGCGCTGCTGGATCGCCTCCGGCAGTTCCGGCATTTCGCGCTTCACGCGCTCGACCCACGCCGCGTCGATCACGAGCGGCATCAGATCCGGATCGGGGAAATACCGGTAATCGTGCGCGTCTTCCTTGCTGCGCATGGAGCGCGTTTCGCGCCGGTCCGGATCGTAGAGACGCGTTTCCTGCACCACCGTGCCGCCGTCTTCGATCAGTTCGATCTGGCGGCGCACTTCGTACTGAATGGCTTCTTCAAGGAAACGGAACGAGTTCAGGTTCTTGATCTCGGCGCGCGTGCCGAATTCCGCCTGACCGAGCGGGCGCACCGACACGTTGGCGTCGCAGCGGAACGAGCCTTCCTGCATGTTGCCGTCGCAAATGCCGAGCCACGTGACGAGCGTGTGCAGCGTCTTCGCGTAAGCCACCGCTTCCGCCGCGCTGCGCATTTCCGGCTCGGTGACGATTTCGAGCAGCGGCGTGCCGGCGCGGTTCAGGTCGATGCCCGTCATGCCCGCGAAGTCTTCGTGCAGCGACTTGCCGGCATCTTCCTCGAGATGCGCGCGCGTGAGATTGACGACCTTCGCGTAGGCTGCCGTGCCCGCTTTCTCGTTGGCCGGCACCTGGATCGTCACCTGGCCGCCTTGCACCACGGGAATCTCGTACTGGCTGATCTGATAGCCCTTCGGCAGGTCGGGGTAAAAGTAGTTCTTGCGCGCGAAGATGCTGCGCGGCGCGACCGTTGCACCGATTGCGAGGCCGAACTGGATTGCGCGTTCCACGGCGCCGCGGTTCATCACCGGCAAGGTGCCCGGCAAGGCCAGATCCACGGGACAGGCCTGCGTGTTAGGCGCGGCGCCGAACTGCGTAGGCGCGCCCGAGAAAATCTTGGATTGCGTGGACAGCTGCGCGTGGGTCTCCAGACCGATCACGACTTCCCATTGCTTGGTCATGGTGCTCACACTCCTGCCGGTGCCTTGCGGTGCCAGTCGGTCGCGCGCTGGAACGCGTCGGTCACCTGGAGCATCCGGGCTTCATTGAAATAGTTGCCGATGATCTGCAATCCCACCGGACGCTGCGCGTTGGCGCCCGCGCCGAAGCCGCACGGCACGCTCATGCCCGGCAAGCCGGCAAGGCTGACCGACAGCGTGTAGACGTCGGCGAGGTACATCTGCACCGGGTCGTCGCCCTTCGCGCCCAGATCCCACGCCACCGACGGCGCGACCGGTCCCATGATGACGTCGCATTCCTTGAACGCTTGCTGGAAATCCTGCGCGATGATGCGGCGAATTTTCTGAGCCTGCAGGTAATACGCGTCGTAATAGCCGTGCGACAGCACGTAGGCGCCGACCATGATGCGGCGCTTCACTTCGGGCCCGAAGCCTTCCGCGCGCGACTTCTTGTACATGTCGAGCAGATCGCGGTATTCCGCGGCGCGATGGCCGAAGCGCACGCCGTCAAAGCGCGACAGGTTCGACGAGGCCTCCGCCGGCGCGATGACGTAATAGACCGGAATGGACAGCTCGGTCTTCGGCAGCGATACCTCGACGAGCGTGGCGCCGAGCGCCTCGTATTGCTTCAGCGCGGCGTCGATGGATGCGCGGACGTCGTCGGCGAGACCGGCGCCGAAATATTCCTTCGGCAAGCCGATGCGCAAGCCGGCGAGCGGCTTGGCCGCCTCCCCTTGCTGCCAGGGCTGGCCGAGATAGCGCGTGTAGTCTTCGTCGTCGCGCACGAGGCTCGTCGAATCGCGCTCGTCGAAGCCGGCCATGGCGTTGAGCAGCAGCGCGCAATCCGCGGCGCTTTGCGCCATCGGCCCGCCCTGATCCAGCGACGAAGCGAACGCGATCATGCCGTAGCGCGACACGCGGCCGTAGGTCGGCTTGATGCCGGTGATGCCCGAGAACGAGGCCGGCTGGCGGATCGAGCCGCCCGTATCCGTACCGGTTGCTGCGGGCGCGAGGCGCGCAGCGACAGCCGCAGCCGAACCGCCCGACGAACCGCCCGGCACCGCCTGACGATCCCAAGGATTTTTCACCGCGCCAAAGTAGGAGTTTTCGTTCGACGAGCCCATCGCGAACTCGTCCATGTTGGTCTTGCCGACGCACACCATGCCGGCGTTGGAGAGACGCTCGACCACGGTCGCGTCGAACGGACTTTCGTAGTTCGACAGCATTTTCGAGCCGGCGGTGGAGCGCCAGCCCTTCGTCACGAACACGTCCTTATGCGCGATGGGCACGCCGGTCAGCGGACCGCCGTGACCCGCGTGCAGCAGCGCGTCCGCGGCTTTGGCCTGTGCGAGGGTAAGGTCCGGGTCGACCTGGATGAATGCATTGAGGCCGCTCGCCGCCTCGATGCGTTTCAGATAAAGCTGCGCCAGCTCGACTGCGGAGCATTCCTTCGCCGTCAACGCGGCGCGCAGTTCGGTCAAACTTTTTTCATGCATTGCGTGATGTCCTGGAAAGCGCGGCAGCGCGGATCGCGCTGCCGTGGAGGCGTTCGATTGCCCGCCGGCGAACCGGGCCGAGGTATCGGCGAAAAGCGAACCTGCGAGCGCCAGCCCGAAAGCGGCAAGCCGCCCGTGCAGCCTGCCGGCCGGGCGGGGCTCGCCGCGCGCGTATTACTCGATCACCTTCGGCACGAGATACAGCCCGTCCTGCACGGCCGGCGCGTGGCGCTGGAAAGCTTCGCGGTCGATCGTTTCGGTCACCGCGTCGTCGCGCAGGCGCAGCGCGACGTCCTCGATCTGCTCGATCGGATGGGCAAGCGGCGCGATGCCCGTGGTGTCGACCGCCTGCATCTGCTCGACGAGGCCAAAAAACTCGTTGAGCTGGACAAGCGTGTGTTCGGCGTCGGCGTCGGCCAGTTCGAGCCGCGCGAGATGCGCGATGCGCTTAACATCGGTCAGGGTCAAAGCCATGCAGTCACCGGAAAAAGTGGCGGACCGCCGCAGCACAAAAAGAGCGCTGCAACAGCGAGTTACGACGTTGGAGGAAGACCTCGAAAAAGGGGCCAGCGGCGGCAAAAAGTGCCGTCCGTTTCCTTCAAAACAACCAAAATTATAAGGTATCATTACGCGTTCGACCCAAACCCGGACCGACTTACCAAGGCCATTCTGGACATTTCGTGAAGATGGTTCGGATATTTCTGGCCTGGCTTTGCACCGGCCTCCGGTAGACTCCCTCGCAGCTTCAAGTTCCTGTGGCGCCGCTTCGCCCGGTTGAAGCTGTTATTTTTTCCGCTGCCGCCCTGCGCAAACGTTGCGAGGCCCGGCCCCAAGCGAGACAGGATTTTGAATGTTCGGTTTTTTGCGCAGCTACTTCTCCAACGATCTGGCGATTGACCTCGGTACCGCCAACACGCTCATCTACATGCGTGGCAAGGGCATCGTTCTTGACGAACCGTCGGTCGTGTCCATCCGCCAGGAAGGCGGACCCAACGGCAAGAAGACCATCCAGGCAGTCGGCAAGGAAGCCAAGCAGATGCTCGGCAAGGTGCCAGGCAACATCGAGGCGATCCGCCCCATGAAAGACGGCGTGATCGCCGACTTCACGGTGACCGAGCAGATGATCAAGCAGTTCATCAAAACGGCTCACGAATCGCGCATGTTTTCGCCGTCGCCGCGCATCATCATTTGCGTGCCGTGCGGTTCGACCCAGGTCGAGCGCCGGGCCATCAAGGAAGCCGCACACGGCGCGGGCGCCTCGCAGGTGTATCTCATTGAAGAACCCATGGCCGCCGCAATCGGCGCGGGCCTGCCGGTGTCGGAAGCCACCGGCTCCATGGTGGTCGACATCGGCGGCGGCACGACGGAAGTCGGCGTGATCTCGCTCGGCGGCATCGTTTATAAGGGCTCCGTGCGCGTGGGCGGCGACAAGTTCGACGAAGCTATCGTCAACTACATCCGCCGCAACTACGGCATGCTGATCGGCGAGCAAACCGCCGAGGCCATCAAGAAGGAAATCGGCTCGGCCTTCCCGGGCTCGGAAGTGAAGGAAATGGAAGTGAAGGGCCGCAATCTGTCGGAAGGCATTCCGCGCAGCTTCACCATCTCCAGCAACGAAATTCTCGAAGCGCTCACCGACCCGCTGAACCAGATCGTCTCGTCGGTGAAGATCGCGCTCGAGCAAACGCCGCCGGAACTCGGCGCGGACATCGCCGAACGCGGCATGATGCTCACGGGCGGCGGCGCACTGCTGCGCGACCTGGACCGTTTGCTCGCGGAAGAGACGGGCCTGCCGGTGCTCGTCGCCGAAGACCCGCTCACGTGCGTCGTGCGCGGCTCCGGCATGGCGCTCGAGCGCATGGACAAGCTCGGCAGCATCTTCTCGTACGAGTAAGCGAGCGAGTTCGATGTCAGTAGCGCGGATCTGGCAAACGGCCCCATGCGGGCCGGTTTGCCATTGGTTCGGCCGCTCAGCGTCCGCACGCTGAACCGCGTTCTCAGCGCGCCGCCGCCTCACCCAACCGCTTACGCCCCCGGCGCCGACCATGGAATACAGTCCGCCGCCCCTGTTCAAGCAAGGCCCGTCCGCCCTCGCACGACTCGTGTTTTTCGTCGTGCTGGCGCTCGCCCTGCTGATCTCCGACGCACGCTTCAAGACGCTCGAAATCGTTCGCGGCGTGCTCGGCGCGGGTCTTTATCCGTTGCAGCGCGCGGCGCTCGTGCCGCGCGACGTTTTCATGGGCGCCGCCGACCTCGCGGTAACGAGCGCCACGCTGCGCAGCGACAACGAGAAGCTGCGCACCAAAAACCTCCAGCTTTCGCAGCAGGCCAATACGGCCGCCGAACTATCCGCCGAAAACGCGCATTTGCGCGCATTGCTGCAGCTGTCGCAGCGCGCGACCACGCAGTCGCTGCCCGCGGAAATCCAGTACGACACGCGCGATCCGTTCACGCAGAAGGTCGTGATCAACCGCGGCGCGCAGCAAGGCATTCAGAACGGCTCGCCGGTCGTCAATGAAGACGGCGTAATCGGCCAGGTGACCCGCGTGTTCCCGCTGCAGGCGGAAGTCACGCTGCTGACCGACAAGGACCAGGCCGTGCCGGTGCAGATCGTGCGCACCGGTTTGCGCAGCGTGATTTACGGCACCCCGAAGGGCGACACGCTCGACCTGCGCTTCGTGCCGATCAGCGCCGACGTGCAAACGGGCGACGAACTCGTCACGAGCGGCCTCGACGGCGTCTATCCGCCGGGTCTGCCCGTCGCCAAGGTGGTGCGGGTCGACAGGCAGGCGGACACCGCCTTTGCCCGCGTGATCTGCCTGCCCATCGCGCCGGTGCGCGGCGCGCGTCAGTTGCTGGTGCTGCACTACGTGAACGACGTGCCGCCGCGTCCTGTCGAGGAGCCTGAAGTGTCCGCGAAAGACGCGAAGGCGAAGAAAGGCGCAAAGTCAGCCGACAGCAAGGCCGCCGCGGACAAATCCGCGAAACCGGGCGAAAAACCGGCGGAAAAGCCGGCAGACAAGGCGGCGGGCCAAAGCACACAAACGGCACAAACGGCACAAACGGGTAAGGCAGGCGCCGCCGACCAGAAATCCGCGGCATCGGAAAAATCCGCCGCTGCTGAAAAAGCGAAGCCGCAAGCCGCGCCGGGGGCAAAACCATGAACCGTCCGCAATACATTCTGCAGCCGGTCAATCCGTACTTCATCGCGTTCAGCCTCGCCGCGGCGTTCCTGCTGAACCTGATGCCGTGGGGGCGCCTGATCGGCGTGCCGGACTTCGTCGCGCTCGTGCTGCTGTTCTGGAACGTCCATCAGCCGCGCAAGGTCGGAATGGGCATCGCGTTTCTGCTCGGCCTGCTGATGGACGTGCACAACGCAAGCCTGCTCGGCGAGCATGCGCTGGCGTACACGCTGCTGTCGTATGGCGCGATCACGATCCACCGCCGCGTGCTGTGGATGTCGCTCGGCGTGCAGACTTTCGCGGTCATGCCGCTTCTCGTCACCGCGCAACTGGTGCCGTTCGTGATCCGTCTGCTGACGGGCGCGGCGTTTCCTGGCTGGGGTTATCTGATCGACGGGTTCGTCGAGGCCGCACTGTGGCCGGTCGCGAGCGTGCTGCTGTTAATGCCGCAGCGCCGCCCCGCCGACCCCGACGATACGCGGCCCATTTAACGCGGCGCCACGCGCGCAGGCCGTTGCCATGAAACGCACCTCTTCCGCCCGCTCGACGCCCATGGTCGTTCATGCCTTCCGGCACGGCCCGGATCAGGCGCACACTCATGATGGCCGTCGTCCGGCCTTTTGCTGAAATAGCATGACCGAATTCAAGGACACCCAGCAACAGCTCTCGAAGTTCCGCCTGCGCGTCGCGGCGGCGGGTCTGTTCGTGTTCGTCTGCTTCGGGCTGATCGGCTTTCGTTTCCTGTTCCTGCAGGTGTGGCACTACAGCAAGTACTCGCTGCAGGCCGACGAAAACCGCATTTCCGTCGCGCCCATCGTGCCGAATCGCGGCATCATCACCGACCGTAACGGCGTCGTGCTGGCCAAGAACTACTCGGCGTACACGCTCGAAATCACGCCGTCCAAGCTCAACGCGCCGCTCGAAAGCGTGATCGACGATCTGGCCACGGTCGTCTCGATCGACGCCCGCGACCGCCGCCGCTTCAAGAAGCTGCAGGAAGATTCCAAGAACTTCGAAAGCCTGCCGATCCGCACGCGTCTCACCGACGACGAAGTTGCGCGCTTCACCGCCCAGCGCTTCCGTTTTCCCGGCGTCGAAGTGCGTGCGCGCCTGTTCCGCCAATACCCGCTCGGGCCGACGGCCGCGCACGTGATCGGCTATATCGGGCGGATTTCGCAGCGCGACCAGGAACGCATTGACGACGCGAGCGACCAGAACGACAGCGACCCGGAACACTACGATCCGCGCCTCGACGCAAACAACTATAAGGGCACCGACTACATCGGCAAGATCGGCGTCGAGCAGAGTTACGAGACGGAGCTGCACGGCCAGACCGGTTTCGAGGAAGTCGAAGTCACCGCCGGCGGCCGGCCCGTGCGCACGCTGTCCCGCACGCAGGCTACGCCCGGCAACAACCTCGTGCTGTCGCTGGACATCGGCTTGCAGCAGGTCGCCGAGCAGGCGTTCGCGGGCCGCCGCGGCGCGCTCGTCGCTATCGAGCCGTCCACCGGCGACGTGCTTGCGTTCGTTTCCGCGCCGAGCTTCGACCCGAACTCGTTCGTCGACGGTATCGATCAGCAGACGTGGGACGAGCTCAACAACTCGCCCGACCACCCGCTCCTGAACCGGCCGCTGCACGGCACCTACCCGCCGGGCTCGACCTACAAGCCGTTCATGGCGCTCGCCGCGCTGACGCTGCACAAGCGCACGCCGGGCTGGGGCTTCCAGGATCCTGGCTCGTACACCTTCGGCGGCCACACGTTCCGCAACGACGTGCGCTCCGGTCAGGGCTGGGTCGACATGAACCGCGCGATCGTGGTGTCGAACGACACATATTTCTACATGCTCGCGCACGACCTCGGCGTGAATAACATCGCGAACTTCATGAAGCCGTGGGGTTTCGGCCAGATCACCGGCATCGACATCGCGGGCGAGGCGCGCGGCATCCTGCCGTCCACGGAATGGAAGCGCAAGGCGTACCGCAAGCCTGAACAGCAGAAGTGGTACGAAGGCGAGACGATCAGCCTCGGCATCGGCCAAGGGTATAACTCCTTCACGATTCTGCAACTCGCGCACGCCACGGCCACGCTCGCGAACAACGGCGTCGTGATGAAACCGCACCTCGTGCGCGACATCGAGAACCCGATCACCAAAGACACGCGTCCGGTCGTGCGCGATCCGAGCGACAAGATCGCGGTCAAGCAGTCGGACATCGACATCATCAAGCACGCCATGGAAGGCGTCGTAACGAACGGCACGGCGTCGAAGGTGTTCATCGGCGCACCGTATCTGGCGGCGGGCAAGACCGGCACGGCGCAGGTGTATTCGCTGCAGGGCGCCAACTACAAGGGTCACGCGATCGCCGAACATTTGCGCGACCACGCGCTCTTCATCGCCTTCGCGCCGGCCGAGCAGCCGAAGATCGCGCTCGCGCTGATCGTCGAGAACGGCGGCTGGGGCGCAGAGGCCGCCGGCCCGATTGCGCGCAAGGTGCTCGACTACTACCTCGTCGGCAAGAACAAGCCGGGCGCCGCAGCGGCAGCCGTCGCGGCGGCGGCCTCCGCTACCGAGGACGCGTCCGCGCCCGAAGTCGGCACTGCGCCGGCGCCACAGGAAGCCGGGCAGCCGGTCAAGATCGCGGCGGGCTATACCGCGCTGCCGATGCCCGGTGCGGCTGCGGCTGCGGCTGCGGCTGCGGCGGCATCTGCCGCCTCCGCGGCGGACGGCGCGTCGGGGGGGCCGGCGGCGGCAGCTTCGGCGGCCGTCCCTGCGGTATCGAAACCGACTGCGCCCGCCGCAAACGCCGCATTACCGCGCAGCCGGTCCACATCGACGACAGGCGCGGCGGCAAGCGCCGCAGCACCCACGGCCGCCACCGCGCCAAACCCGCCCGCGCCGGCGTCGGCGGCAAGGAACGCGACCTCGCACAAATCGGGCGCCCCGCGTCAGCCGAGGCCCGCAAGCGAATCTGCACCCGCGGCTGCCGCGCGCCCCGCAGCGAATGCGGCCCGGACCTCATCGCGCGATAGCGGCACTGAGCCCGCGTCGCCACGCCAGCCGGTTTCCGGCGGCATCGACGAATAAGGAGAAAGGCATGCAATTCGACAAGCGCGCCTGGCTCGACCGCATCAAGCGGATGTTTGCGGGCTTCGACCGCCCGCTCGCACTGATTGTGTTTCTGCTGCTGTGCGTAGGCATCGTTACCTTGTACAGCGCGAGTCTGGACGTGCCGGGCCGCGTGGAAGACCAGTTGCGCAACATCATGCTGACGTTCGTGCTGATGTGGGCGCTCGCCAACGTGCCGCCCACCACGCTGATGCGCTTCGCGGTGCCGCTCTATACATTCGGGATCGCGTTACTGGTCGCGGTCGCGCTGTTCGGCCTCACGCGCAAGGGCGCGAAGCGCTGGATCAACGTGGGCGTGGTCATCCAGCCCTCGGAGATTCTGAAGATCGCGACCCCGCTGATGCTCGCCTGGTACTACCAGCGGCGCGAAGGCGTGATGCGCTGGTACGACTATCTGGTCGGACTGCTGATTCTTGCCGTGCCTGTTGGGCTGATCGCCAAGCAGCCCGACCTCGGCACAGCGGTACTGGTCTTCGCTGCCGGCTTTTTCGTGATTTATTTCGCGGGCCTGAGCTTCAAACTGATCGTGCCCGTGCTGATTGCGGGCGTGATCGCGGTGGCATCCATTGCGGCGTTCCAGGACAAGATCTGTCAGCCCGAAGTGCAATGGCCGCTCATGCACGACTATCAGAAGCACCGCATCTGCACGCTGCTCGACCCGACTTCCGATCCGCTCGGCAAAGGCTTCCACACCATTCAGGCCGTGATCGCCATCGGCTCGGGCGGCCCGCTCGGCAAAGGCTGGCTGAAGGGCACGCAGGCGCATCTGGAGTTCATCCCCGAAAAGCACACGGACTTCATTTTCGCCGTGTTCTCCGAGGAATTCGGGCTCGCGGGCGGCATCGTGCTGCTGACGCTTTATATGCTGCTCATCGCGCGCGGACTGTATATCGCGGCCAACGGCGCGACGCTCTTCGGGCGCCTGCTCGCCGGCTCGCTGACCATGGCGTTCTTCACCTACGCGTTCGTCAATATCGGGATGGTGAGCGGCATCCTGCCGGTGGTCGGCGTGCCGTTGCCGTTCATGAGCTACGGCGGCACCGCGCTCACGACGCTCGGCGTGGCAATCGGCCTCATCATGAGCGTCGCGCGTCAAAAGCGATTGATGCAGAGCTAGGCAAAGGAACATTGCCTGCGGCAACCCGCGAAAACAAGGGGCGCGTCGTGTGACGCGCCCCTTTCGCTTACTGCGGTTTCACTTCCTTGTGATCGCGCAACTGCGCACTCAGCTGCTGATACTTCAGGCGCGCCGCCGGATCGCCCTGCGCGGCGGCCGCAGCGTAATAAGCTCGCGCCACATTCAGATTCTTGTCCACGCCGTCGCCGCCACGCTCGTAGAAAGAGCCGGTCACGTACTGCGCGGTCATGTCGCCGCCTTCCGCGGCCTTTTTGTACCAGACGAACGCCTGCTTGTTGTCGCGATCGGTGCCGCGTCCGTCGAGGAACTGATTGGCGAGCGCGAGCTCCGCCTGCACGTGTCCCTGTTGCGCCGCCTTCAGAAACCAGCGGTGCGCCTCGACCGGATCGCGCCCGACAAACTCGCCATCGTCGTACATCTTGCCGTACACGTATTGCGCGTGCGACATGTTGGCGTCGGCGGCCTTGCGCAGCCATTTCTTGCCTTCGTCGACGTTGGTTGCGGTGCCTTCGCCATTGAGCAGCATCATCGCGTAATTGAACTGCGCGAGACGGCTGCCGCGCTCGGCGGCTTTGCGGAACTCGGCAAGCGCCGCGGTCAGGTTGCCGGCGTTGTAGTCGGCGACCGCGGTTTGCGTCTCGGGATCGTTCGGTTTGGCGATGCGCTCCTGCGCCTGCGCCTGCGCCGCCATACCCGTCGTCAACGCCGCCGCTAGCGCTACCCGCGCGACCACGCCTTGCATCAGCCACTTCATGCTCTCACCTCCTGCAACGCCTGGCGGGTTGCGCGCAACATCCACATGACGTCGGCGGCCAGAGCGATAAAACGAAAACCGGCGTCGCGATGCTGCCTTGCGCTCGCGGCGTCCATCGAAAAAATGCCGGCGGCAATGCCCGCCTTGTCCGCGGCGCTGACAATGCGTGCCATCGCCGCCTGCACGTCGGCGTGCTTCGAATCGCCGAGATGCCCGAGGCTCGCGGCGAGATCGGCGGGTCCGACAAACAGGCAATCGACGCCCGGCGTCGCCGCGATCTTTTCCACTTCATCCAGACCGCGCGCCGACTCTATCTGCACGATGGTGGCAATCTGCGCATTGGCCGTTTGCACATAGTCGCGCCGCATGCCGTATGCCGCGGCGCGCACGGCGCCCGCGACGCCGCGCAGACCGTTCACCGCCTCGGCGCTCGGATATTGCGTGAGCCGCACGGCGTGCGCGGCTTCTTCGGCGGACTCGATATTCGGAAACATCAGCGTGCGCGCGCCGGCATCCATCACACGCTTGACGAGCCACGGCTCGCGAGCCGGCAGACGCACCACAGGTTCGCTCGGCAGATGCGCGGCCGCAATGGCGCGTAATTGCGATGTGACGTCGCCGCTGTCATTGGGCGCATGTTCCATGTCGATCAGCAGCCAGTCGAAGCCGGCGTGCGCGAGTGCCTCTGCGGCGGCGTCGCTGCCGAGCGACAGCCATAGGCCGAACAGCGGATCCGCTTCTTTCAGACGTTGCTTGAGGGGATTCGTGAAGGTGCTCATGGCCGCGCTCCGTGACGTTGAACTGCGTCAGGATCCGGGAAGCGGGTCAGCGCGCCTTTCCAATAAGCGCGCCAACGAGCCGCGCCCGGACGTGGGCGGCCTTTCTGCCTGCTGCGGCGCAATGCGGTGACCGGCATGTCTCGCTCCGTGTGGTTATGGAGCGATCATACCGTGACAATAACGCGGCGGCTGGGTCGGTCTGCCCAGCGCAGCGCGCACGGACGTTAGTCGCGGACCACGTCGGCCCAGCAGTTCGGCGTCTCGTACAGGCGCACCTTATGGAGCCGCAGGTTCACGCCGTAGTGCGCGTCATAGACGTTCGCGAGGACCTCGAACGCGACGGCCGCGAGATTTTCCACCGTCGGAATGCGGTCGAGCACGACCGTCTTGTGCCCGGCCATGGTGTCGAGAAAGCCGCGCACCTGCGAGTCGCCTTCGTAGACGAGGAACGCGTGGTCCCATTTGTCGACGAGATGCTCGACAGCGAGCGACTTCACGTCGGCGAAGTCCATCACCATGCCGCGATCGGGCGCGCCTTCGGTGTCGACGAGATCGCCTTGCAGCGTGATTTCGAGCACATAGCGATGGCCGTGCAGATTGCGGCACTGGCTACGGTGATCGGGAATGCGGTGACCCGCGTCGAATTCGAGTTTTCGTGTAATCGTCAGCACGGCAAATCAGGGAATGTTCAGATACTTGTGGGTCTGCATCGACAGGCGCCATTGCGGATGGCGTTTGCACCAGTCGATGGCGAGCCTGGTGTTGATGTCGCGCGACGGACCGTCCATGGGCTGGACGAGGAAATACTCGAAGTCGAGCTTCGCGTAATCGGACAGACGCTGGTTGTCCTGCGGAATCACGACCTTCAGCTCGTTGCCTTTAGTCACGACGAGCGGCGCGTCGGCCTTCGGGCTCACGCAAATCCAGTCGATTGTCTCGAGCACCGGCAACGAGCCGTTGGTTTCAATGGCGATTTCAAAGCCCGCTGCGTGCAGCGCGTCGACGAGCGGCGCGTCGATCTGCAACATCGGCTCGCCGCCCGTGCACACGACAAAGCGCTGGCCCTCGCCTTCCGGCCATTGCGACGCGATCATCTGCACGAGCTCTTCGGGGGTGCGGTACTTCCCGCCGTTTTCACCATCGGTGCCGACGAAATCCGTGTCGCAGAAGCGGCATACGGCCTCGGCGCGATCTTCCTCACGGCCCGACCACAGATTGCAGCCGGCAAAGCGGCAAAACACGGCGGGGCGCCCGGCATTCGCGCCCTCGCCTTGCAACGTGTAGAAGATTTCCTTGACCGCGTACGTCATGCTTACCGCCCTGTGCCTTGTCCTTGTACTCGCGTACCTTGTCGAGCTTGTGTACCTACGAATGATTGCCGAAGCCGCGCCGTTGCGCGGGTTGCTCACACCGGCTCGGTTACCCTCTCGCCCGCGAGCCAAGCCTCGTAGCCACGCTTGCGCAAGCGGCAGGCCGGACATTCGCCGCAGCCGAAGCCCCATGCGTGCAACTCCGCGCGCTCGCCGACATAGCAGGTATGCGTTTCCACGCGCACCAGTTCCACCAGTTCATCGCCGCCCAGCTCGTGTGCGAGGCGCCACGTGTCCGCCTTGTCGAGCCACATGAGCGGAGTTTCGAGCACGAAGCGCGAGTCCATGCCCAGATTCAGCGCGACCTGCAGCGCCTTCATGGTGTCGTCGCGGCAATCGGGATAGCCCGAGAAGTCCGTTTCACACATTCCGCCGACGAGCACCTGCAAACCGCGCCGATAAGCGATGGCCGCAGCAATCGTCATGAACATCAGGTTGCGGCCCGGCACGAAGGTGTTCGGCAAACCGTTGGCCGTGGCCTCGATCTCGATTTCGCGCGTCATGGCGGTTTCGCTGATCGCGCCGAGCACGGACAGATCGACCATGTGATCGTCGCCGAGGCGCTCACCCCACGCCGGGAACGTGCGCGCCACCGCGTTGCGGAAGCCCTCGCGGCACTCCAGTTCGACGCGATGCCGCTGACCATAATCGAAGCCGAGCGTCTCGACCGTCTCATAGCGTTCAAGCGCCCATGCGAGGCACGTGGCGGAATCCTGGCCGCCGGAAAACAGCACCAGAGCGCTACGTTTAGCGTCTTTGCGGATCACCGTGAAACTCCGTGAATGATGAGTGCCGCGTCGCGCTGCGCGAGGTGCACCATGCAAGCAACGCGGCGCGACGCGAGCCGGCACTGCTGCCGGCCCAAAGCAGTATAGGCCGCGCCTCTGGCTGCAAAGCTGCTGGGCCCTTATACCGTTGATCGTCGGGCGAGGGGTTTCGTGCGGATCGCAGACTGACCGCTCGCCCATGAACGCCTCATGAACCCATTCGGCGGGCGCCGCACTCTCATGCAAGTCCTTGAACTGGCGCGATTTTATCACGCGACGCCGAAGCTCGCCGGGCGCGCCCGGCGCAGGATCGGCCACCGAACCAACAACCGCCGAACCAACAAACCTCACCGCAAAAGGAAAAGCCCCAGGAATCTTGCGATTTCCTGGGGCTGAATCCTGGTGGCCTGGGACGGAATCGAACCATCGACACGCGGATTTTCAATCCGCTGCTCTACCAACTGAGCTACCGGGCCAACGAAGAACGAAATAATATCAAAGGGTCATCTACTGGGCAAGCCCCTTCTCCAAAAAATCTGCACACGCGATGCTCGCCCGCCGCGCCGCCGCGCTCACTCACCTTTGTTCTTGCCGAGATCCACGCCGAGCTGCTTGAGCTTGCGATACAAATGCGTGCGCTCCAGTCCCGTCTTTTCCGCGACCCGCGTCATGCTGCCGTTCTCGCGCGCGAGGTGATACTCGAAGTACGCGCGCTCGAATGCGTCGCGGGCATCGCGCAGCGGAATGTCGAACGAGATGGATGCCGTTTGCGCCGCGAGCACGCCGCTGCCGTGGCCGTCGGCGGACAGCATGGGCAACGCCGCCGCGGAAGCGACCGTCGACGAATTCATCGGCATGGCGGATTTCGCGGCCGCACCGCCCGGCGCCACGGCCGCGGTGCCGCGCGCGAGACCCTGCTCGACGGCCTTCAGCAGCTTCTGCAACGCGATCGGTTTTTCCAGAAAGTTAAGCGCGCCGATCTTGGTTGCTTCGACTGCCGTGTCGATGGTCGCGTGACCGGACATCATGATGACCGGCATGGTGAGCTGCCCTTGCGCGGCCCATTCCTTGAGCAACGTGACGCCGTCGGTATCGGGCATCCAGATGTCGAGCAGCACCAGGTCCGGCGCCTGACGCAAACGGAACTCGCGCGCCTGCTGCGCGTTTTCCGCTGCCTCCACGACATGCCCCTCGTCGCTCAGGATCTCCGAGAGCAATTCCCGGATGCCCATTTCATCATCTACCACCAGGATGGTTGCCATTTACGCTGCCTTTGTCTGCACTGTTGCTTTTGTCTTTCCCTGCGACGTGCCGCCATGCGCAGGACGCGGTCCCGCTTCGGGAGCCGCGGCGTCGTCTGCCAGTTGAAGGAAGAGAATCGAAATCTGCGCGCCTTCGATGACATCGCCCGCTTTCATGCGATTGCGAATGTCGATGCGCGCGCCGTGTTCGTCGACGATCTTCTTGACCATCGCAAGACCCAGGCCCGTGCCTTTGGCCTTCGTCGTCACGTAGGGCTCGAATGCGCGCGTGAGAATGCGCGTGGGGAAACCCGGACCGTTATCCGACACTGTCAGACGTACCGCGACGCGCGCCTTGCCTTCCGCGTCGGGGTCTCCGTATTCTACTGTCCTCGTCTCGAGCAGCACACGCGGGCGCTCGACCTCGGCCACCGCGTCCTGCGCATTCTGCAGCAGGTTGTGGATCACCTGCCGCAATTGCGTCGCATCGCCGCGAATGGCGGGCAGTTCCGAGAGCTCGACCTGAATCGCGCCTTTGCCTTCTTCGATGCCGTAAAGCGTCAGCACTTCGCTCACCAGATCGTTCAATTGCAGGTGCGCAAGCACGGCCGGCGGCGTGCGCGCGTAGTCGCGGAAATTGTCGACCATCTGCTTCATCGCGGCGACCTGATTGACGATCGTGGTCGCGCCGCGCTTGAGCACGTCCGCATCCGACGGCGCGAGCTTGTCGGCCAGCTTCATCTGCAGGCGCTCGGCGGAAAGCTGAATCGGCGTGAGCGGATTCTTGATCTCGTGCGCGAGCCGCCGCGCGACCTCGCCCCACGCGATGGAGCGCTGCGCGGAGATCACGTCGGAGATGTCGTCGAACACGACCACGTAGCCGGATGTCTGCAGGTCCTGCGCGTCGGGATCGGTGGCGGACACGAGGCGCGCGCCACGCACGAGCAGCGTGAGCGGCTCGGATTCGCCCGCCACCTGAATCGAAAACTGCTGCTGCCAATGCCCGCCGTCGTCATGAGCGTCGCCGCTGGCCGCTTCGCGGTCCGCAAACGCCTTGCGCACCATGCCGCCGAATTCGCTCAGCACGCCGATCTTTTCGAGCGCCGAGCCGAGCACCTCCTGGAACTGCTGACGGAAGATGCGCTCGGCGCCGCGATTCGCGGTGGTGAGCCGGAACTGGCGATCGAACACGAACACGCCCGCCGTCAGGTTCGCAAGAATGCTCTCCAGATAGGCCTTCGAATGCTCGAGCGCGATGCGGTTGTTTTCGACCGCCGCGCGCGCCTCGGAGAGTTGCCGCGTCATCGCATTGAACGACTGCGTGAGAAAGCCCAGTTCGTCGCGCGATTTGATCTCGCGCTTCGGCGTGTAATCGCCCTCGGTGATTTCCTTCGTGCCCTGCGCGAGCAGAAACAGCGGCCGCGCGAGCTGATTGCCGAGCGCAAGCGCGAGCATCATCGCGATAAAGGTGGCGAGAAAGAGCGCGAGCGTCAGGGTGCCGATGTACATCTTGCGCAAACCGGTACGCCCGAGCGCTTTCTCCTGATACTCGCGATAGGCGCGCTGCACGGCGTCGGCATTACGCGCGAGCGACTGCGACACCGGCTGCGTCAGTTGCAAAAAACGCTCCGTGGGTTGCAGAAGCGCCGCGTTCGAATCGGGAATGCGCTGCACGACGCGCAGGCGCAGCGCGCCCTTGCTGCCGTGCGCGTGCGGATCGCCGTCCACTTCGCCTTCAATCGCCGCATAGCCGCGCCCTCGCGCCTGGTCGATCATCAGCTGGGTGGGCAGGTCGCTCGGCACGAGCGTCGCGAAATTGCCCGACGCCTGCGCGACCACGTGCATGTCGGGCGTGGCGCCGGACATGCTGCGCGTGGGCTCGACGATGGTCGCGTCCTGCACGCCGAACTGGTCGCGCAGACGCAGCAGCGTGAGCGTCGTGCCGGCGGCGTCCGCGCTCGCGAGCTGCTCCGACATGAGCCGCGCCTTCGTTTGCAGATCGGACAGCGACGCGTCCAGCATGCCGCGGCCGAGATTGAGGCCGGAGGTGAGCGCGGTTTCCACGTTCACGTCGAACCACGATTCGATACTGCGCGACACGAACTGATACGAGACCACATAAATGATGCCGCCCGGCACCACCCCGACGAGCGCCATGAAAAACGCCAGCTTCGCGAGCAGCCGTGTGCCGAACTTGCCCTTGCGCAATCGCGCAATGATGATGACGACGAGCGTCGCCACCACCAGCAGGAAGATCATCGCGACGACGAGATTCGCGGCATAGAGCCACTGGTAATAGCGGTCGAAGAATTCGGTGTTCGCGCTTGCCGCCGCGAGCAGCACGAGCAGCAGCACGGCCGTCACCGCGACCGTGGACACCAGCACGCGCACGACGATGCTGCTGACGCTGGTGGCGGAGCGCACTTTATTTAGCACGTTCGGTCACCGTAAAAGTAAAGCGCTTCCATTCGGAAGCGAGGTTCCAGTCGCGATTGTTCACCGCGTCGATCTGGAACGGCTTGGGCATCAACGCGATGTCGAGCTGCATGCGCACCGAGGCGGTGTACGTTTCGCCGACATGCACGTCGTTGCGATCGATCACGTGCCAAGAGGACACATGCTTGATGACCGCGAGCGCGTCCTTGAGCGTGGAGAAGCCGAGCTGCAACCCGCCGGACGACACACTCGACACCCGATATTCGCGCGTGAGCGGCTGAAACGACAGCCGCAGGCTTTGCGACACGTTGACCGGCTGCTCGTCGAACCAGTACCAGCGCGGCCGGCTCAGTTCGAAATCTGTCGTGAAGTACAGCGGAATGCCTTTATTGACCGCATCTTCGAGATTGCTGTTCAACTCAAAGTCGAAACGCGCGTCGAGGCTCCAACCGGTGTTGTCGGCCTGCAGCGAAGCGCGCTGCACGGCGATCGAGTCGGCGTGCGCCGCGCCCGGCAGCGCAAGCCAGACGGCCAGCGCGACCCAAAGCACGGCGGCGAGCCGAAGCGGGAAGAAGCGTTTGATGGTCACCGTTTCTGAAAGCGCGCGTAGAAAAATCCGTCGTGGTCTGAGTTCGTGCCGGCGCTGGGCTCAGCGAATTCTCCGGCATGAGAACCGGCCGATGGGTCGGCGGGCGCGCGGGCGACTGAGGGTAAAAGTTGCCCCGGCGCGTCCAATCGTACCGCATCCTGGTGCTTGTTTCCAAACCACTGCGCCTGCAACTCGCCTTCTTCGGGAAAGATCGAGCACGTAACGTAGAGCAATTCGCCGCCAGGTTTCACAAGCGGCCAGAGCGCGTCGAGAATGCGCCGCTGTTCCTCGACGAGCGCGGGGATATCGGATGCACGGCGCAACCAGCGAATGTCCGGATGACGCCGGACGATGCCCGACGCCGAGCACGGCACGTCGGCGAGAATGCGGTCGAACGGCTGGTCGATGTCGTCGTGCCATTTGGACGGCGCACCGGCGTCGCCAATCCGCACCTCGGCTTCCAGTTTCAGCCGCTGCAGGTTTTCGCCGATGCGCCGCGCGCGCGACACGTCGCTTTCGAGCGCCACCAGCTGCAGGTTCGCGAGTTCCAGCAGATGCCCGGTCTTGCCGCCCGGCGCCGCACACGCGTCGAGCACGCGCATGCCGTCACGCACGCCGAGCAGCTGCGCGGCGAGTTGCGCGCCGGCGTCCTGCACCGAGACCACGCCCTCGTTGAAACCGGGAATACGATCGACCGGCATCGGCGTCGCGAGCTTCACCGCGTATTCGCCGACTTTGCTCGCCGCAATGTGATGCTGCTCGAGGACGTGCAGATACGCCTCGACCGTCGAATGACGCGCGTTCACGCGCAGCGTGAGCGGACCTTGCGTGTTGCCGGCCGCGAGCACGTCTTGCCATGCGTCGGGCCATGCGCGTCTCACTGCATCGATCCACCATGTCGGGTAGTTCCAATGCGCGACTTCGTCGGCTTGCGCTTCTGTCAGCAGCACATCCCTCTCGCGTAGGAAGTTGCGCAGCACGGCGTTGACGAGCCCCTTCGCAAACGAGAATTCGCGGCGCGCCGAAATTGCCCTGACCGCCTGGTCGACCACCGTGAACGGCGTGTAGGCGGCGCTCGCTTCGTCGTCGATCAACAGGGCGAGCGCGCAGGCCAGCACATGGCCCACGTGCGGCGGCGGTGCCTTCTTGACGAGCCTCGCGATCAGCCACTCGGCCGTGCCGAAACGCCGCATCGTGCGATACGCGATGTCCTGCACCGCGCCGCGCGCGGCAGCGGCACTGCCCTCGGGCGCGGACACGAACACGGATTGCAGCGCGGCCGGCAACGCCGCGCCCAGACGCACGGCGCCGACGGCCTGCGCGGCGCAGTCAAGCGCAAAGCCGAGCGACTCCGGCGCGAGATGCAACACGGACAAGCGGGATTCGCGCGGACGCGCCGGCGAGGAAGCAGAACGCGAAGAAGACTTTGGGATCATGGGAAGGCAAAGGCAGACCGCGCGGTAGGCACGGCACAATGGACACACATTGTAGCGTGGCGCGGCGCGCGGGCCGCCGGCAGGCCTGGGCAGCCGGTGCAGGCCGGTTTCGGCAAACAAAAAGGCGAGTCCGAAGACCCGCCTTGACCCGACGCTTAGGCAGCCGCGCGCCTGCGCTTATTCGAAGCGCCCGGTGCGCGCCATTTCCATCAAACGCGCGATGCGTTCTTCCGTCGCCGGGTGCGTTGAAAACAGATTGGCGATGCCGCCGCCCGACAGCGGGTTCATGATCATCATCTGCGCGGTGGCGGGATGCTGTTCCGCCGCGGGGAACGGAATACCGCTCGCATAGCGATGAATCTTGTCGAGCGCCGAGGCGAGCGCCTGCGGGTCGCCGGAAATCTGCGCGCCGCCGCGATCCGCCTCGAATTCGCGCGCGCGCGAAATCGCCATCTGGATGAGCGCGCCGGCGATCGGCGCGAGCAGCGCAACGGCAATGCCCGCAATCGGATTCGCCGGCCGCCCGTTTTCGTCGCGGCCGCCGAAGAACATCGCGAAGTTCGCGAGCGCGGAAATCGCCCCGGCCATGGTGGCCGATATCGTCGAAATCAGAATGTCGCGATGCTTCACGTGCGCGAGTTCGTGCGCCATGACGCCGCGCATTTCGCGCTCGGACAGCACGCGCAAAATGCCGGTGGTCGCGGCAACCGCCGCATGCTCCGGATTGCGGCCGGTGGCAAAGGCGTTCGGCGCGTCTTCGTTGATCAGATACACGCGCGGCATCGGCAAGCCGGCCCGCGTGGACAGCTCACGCACCATGCGATAGAACTGCGGCGCGCTGGTTTCGTCGACTTCCTGCGCGTTGTACATGCGCAAGACCATTTTGTCCGAGAACCAGTACGAGAAAAAATTCATCCCGAGCGCAATGACGAGCGCGATCGTCATGCCGCGCGAGCCGCCTATCACTCCGCCGATCACGATGAAAAGGGCCGTGATCGCGGCCATCAACATCGCGGTTTTGACCCAATTGAACATGTCTGCCACTCCTTGCCCTAACGCGGGGTTTATCTCTGTGCCGCATCATCGCGGCGCCCGATTGTAAGCGAAATGTTAGATATGGGCGCGCACGGAAAATTCAATCATCTTGATGCGGTGGCGAGCTTGATCCCCAAGCCGACAAAGGCGCTGCCGACGCCGCGGTCGAGCCACTTCTTCACCGAGGGCTTGCCGGAGAAGCGCTGCGTCACACTGCCGGCGATCCACGCGACGAAGCTGTTCCAGATCATGCTCATCACCACGAACACCGCGCCGAGCGTGAGAAAGGCGAGCGCCTTCTGCTCCGTGCCCGCGGCCACGAACTGCGGGAAAAACGACACGAAGAAGAGCACGACCTTCGGGTTCAGCACATTGGTCCAGAAGCCTTGCAAGAAAAGCTGACGCAGCGACTTGGGCGCGCCGGCCGCGCGTGCTTCGCCGCGGGCTTCGTCGGCGGCAGGCTTCGCGAAAATGAGGCGCACGCCCAGATAAATCAGATAGATCGCGCCCACGAACTTGATGACCGTGAATGCCGTGGCCGACGCCGCGAGCAGCGCCGTCAGGCCAAACGCGCAAGCCAGTGAGTGCACGCAGCAGCCCGCCGAAATGCCGAGCGCGGACATGAGCCCGGCGCCGCGGCCCTGCGCGACGCTACGCCCGACGATATAAGCCGTATCCGGCCCGGGCGTGACATTCAGCAGGAAAACGGCAACGACGAAAAACTCGAAATGGGTGATGCCGAACATGGGAATCCTCGAAAAACTGGCTGCGCAACGAGAATTCTAACGCGCGGCGCGCGCCCGGCGGGGGCCGCTCGCCATCGGCCGAACGGACGATGGCGGAGCGCCGCCGCCCCGTGTTAATTTGCCGCCGGAAGTTGGAAACGCTGCCCCGGCGCGAGCGCAAAGCCGGCCAGGAATTCGCGCACCGGCAGACGTTTGCCGCCGGGTTTTTGCAGTTGCGTGAGACGCAGCGCGCCTTCGCCGCAGGCCACGAGCACACCTTCGGGAGAAACGCTGATGAGCGTGCCGGGCGCCGCGGTGCTTTTCACGACTTCCGCGGAAGCGGCCCAGATCTTGATCGCCGTGCCGTCCTCAAGGGTCGCCACGCCGCCCGGAAACGGGTCGAATGCGCGCACCTGACGCGCCAGCGCCGCGGCCGGGCGGCGCCAGTCGAGCGCGGCTTCGTGCTTGCCGATTTTCTCGGCGTAGGTCACGCCGTCGGCGGGTTGCGGTGTAGCGCTCAGCTTGCCGCTGCGTTCCAGCTCGGCGAGTGCCTCGACGATCAGCCTTGCGCCGTCTTGCGCCAAGCGGTCGTGCAAGCTGGCGGTGGTGTCGTCGGCGGAAATGGGCGTGCGCGTTTCGGAGATCATGGCGCCCGTGTCGAGGCCGGCGTCCATCTGCATGAGGGTAATGCCGGTTTCGGCGTCGCCTGCCTCGATCGCGCGGTGAATCGGCGCCGCGCCGCGCCAGCGCGGCAACAGCGACGCGTGAATGTTGATGCAGCCGAACGGCGCGATATCGAGCACTTCCTGCGGCAGGATAAGGCCGTAAGCGGCCACCACCATCACGTCGTGCGGCGTGGCGCGCAACTGCTCGATGGCAGCCGCGGCCTCGCCCGGATACTTGCCCGCGCGGCGCAGCGACGGCGGCTGCGCGACAGCGAGCCCGTGCTCCACGGCGTAGCGCTTCACGGGGCTCGCCTGCAACTTCATGCCGCGCCCCGCCGGCCGGTCGGGCTGCGTGAGCACGAGCGGCACAGGAAAACCGGCACCGTGGATGGCGGCCAGCGCAGCCGAGGCGAATTCCGGCGTACCGGCGAAGACAACGCGCAACGAATGACTCATGAGCGGGAGAGGCGGCGGGTATCGGAACAGGCGCGCATCACATTGCGTGGGCGAGCTTCTTCATCTTGCTCTTGATGCGCGTCTGCTTGAGCGGCGACAGATATTCGACGAACACGCGGCCCATCAGGTGATCCATCTCGTGCTGAATGCACACGGCGAGCAAGCCCTCGCAGTCCAGCTCGAACGTTTCGCCCTTCTCGTTCAGCGCGCGCACGCGCACTTTCTCCGCGCGCTCCACATTGTCGTAAATGCCGGGCACCGAGAGACAGCCCTCTTCCGACAGCTTTTTCTCGTCGCTCGACCAGATGATTTCCGGGTTGATGAAAGCGAGCAGCTGATCGTGCGCGTCCGATACGTCGATCACGATCACGCGCTCGTGCACGTCGACCTGGGTGGCCGCGAGGCCGACGCCCGGCGCCGCGTACATGGTCTCCGCCATATCCGCGACGAGGCGGCGGATACGGTCGTTGACCTCTTCAACCGGCTTCGCAACCTTGTGCAGCCGTTTGTCCGGGTAATTGAGGATGTTCAGTAAGGCCATGATTTCGAGTGTGATTTTCGGCGCCGCTGACCGCGGGAAGGCTCGCGTTGGCCATTCGGCCAGGTTGTGGGCCCGTCGCAATACGCACACGATAGATGCTGTCGAACCGGTTCGATTCAACGCGCCCCGCGCGCAGACGACGAGCCCGCGCGGGTGGGCGCGGCGCTACCGTTATTTCGGATGATGAAAATTTTAGCATGGCGCCCGCCTGCCCGCTGGCCCTGCAGGAGGATCGACCCGCAATGCACACCTTGCCTTCAACGGAATTGGAACTTGCCGCGTGGCTGCGGCTCTCTCTCGCGCCGGGACTCAAACCCGCGGCGCTGCGCCTCTTGCTGAGCGCCTTCGGCCTCCCCGCGGCGATTTTGCAGCAGGAGCATGAAACGCTCGCCGCGATTGCTGGCGAGGCCGCGGCGCGCGCGGCGCTGGCTCCCACCGGCCCTGAATTCGACGCCCAGCTCGACGCGGTGATCGCCTGGCGGGAACTGCCCGGCAATCAGATCGTGACGCTCGACGACCCGGCTTACCCGCCCGCGCTCCTGACCATGCCCGACCCGCCGCCGCTGCTATATATAAAGGGGCGGCTCGAGCTGCTGCACAGGCGTGCGGTCGCGCTGGTAGGCAGCCGCAGCGCGACGCCGCAAGGTCTGGAAGATGCGGAGCGCTTCGCGCGCACGATTTCCACGGCAGGCGTGACCGTCGTGTCGGGACTCGCGCAAGGAATCGACGGCGCGGCGCATCGCGGCGGACTCGACGGTATCGGCAGTACGGTCGCGGTAATCGGCACGGGCGCGGATCTCGTCTATCCGTCCGCGCATCACGCGCTCGCAAGGCAGATTGCCGCGCAAGGCGCCATTCTGTCGGAATGGCCGCTCGGCACGCCGGCGCGCGCCGCCAACTTCCCGCAGCGCAACCGGCTGATCGCCGGGCTGGTCAGCGGCGTGCTGATTGTCGAGGCGGCCATGCGCTCGGGCTCGCTCATCACCGCGCGGCTCGCCAACGAGATGGGCCGCGACATCTTTGCGTTACCCGGCTCGATCCACGCGCCGCTGTCGCGCGGGTGTCATCGAATGATCAAGCAGGGGGCAAAGCTCGTCGAGACGCCTGACGAGGTGCTGGAGGAACTCGGGTTTGCGAAAGCAGCGCCGATTTCCGCGCCTGCGTCGCCTCCCGGGGCGGGCATTCGTGGGCAAAGGGGCGGGACTGGCGCGTTAGCCGATGCGGTGTTCTCCACGCCCGACGATGCGTCTCACAAGGTGTCTGACAGCGCGTCAAACAGAGAGCCTGACAGCGCATCGGCACGCTCGGCGGCCAGCGCCGACAAATACGCTGACACGGCTACTTACGCGTCGGCGGAATCCCGCCCGGCAGCCACCAGAACGCACGGCTCACACGCGCCCGCCCCGTCCGACCCCGACGCGCAGCGCCTCCTGGCCGCGCTCGGCCACGCGCCCACCAGCCTTGAAATTCTTGCAACGCGCACCGAGATGGACTACGCGATCCTGCAGACGACGCTATTGCAGCTCGAACTGGCCGGCCACATCAGCGCCCTGCCCGGCGGCCGCTATACGCGGGCGAGCCACAGCTAAGGCGCGAGGGCGGCTCGAGCGCGGCTCGGCGCTCCCGGCTCGACCACTGTCGCAGACCGGCCATGCTACATTCGCGCCAAAGCATTCGATCAAGCAACTGAGGAACCACCATGCCCGCGCTGAATCTCGACACCGACCAAGACCGGATCGCCGAGCGCGTCAACGAGCCCGACACGCTGTTCGTCGCCTGCCTGTGCGCGGAGTGGTGCGGAACCTGTCGCGAGTACCGCGAGGCATTCGACAAGCTGGCCGAGCGGCATCCCGACATCTGTTTCGCATGGATCGACATCGAAACGCATGCAGATCGATTCGACGATCTGGACGTCGAGAATTTTCCGACCATCCTGATCGAAGACTCAGTAACGACACGCTTTTTCGGCACTGTTTTGCCGCAGGCAGCTATCGTCGAGCGGATGTTGTCGGACCTGACCGCGCTGCCGGGCGTGGTCGGCGCGCCGAAGTTGCGGCCGGCGCTGGCGGCCGCGTGAGCGCGGCCTCAGAGCCGCTTAAGCACCGCTTGAGAGCCGCTTGAGCGCCGCCGGATGGCCGCGCGTTGACCGCACGTCGGCCGCTTTCGCCACTCGTCCGACAACTGCAGGCGACGCGCCGGGGCAGCGCCGATGGCTCAGCGGCACGGCCGTTGCGACCGGCGCACCGCGCGTTTGCCGCAGCTTGCCCAATTGCTGAGCGCGCAATTATGATGGCGCGCTTTTATGGCACTTGACACGCCGCTTTGGCGCCGTGTGCTATAAAGCGGTCGTTAATGGGTAGCAAGGTCGCAAACGAGGGTCGCGCCGCCTGGGCGCGCTCAAGACCACCCACCCGGATATACCAACCTCACATCGAGTCATGTCCAAAGCACTGATCATCGCCGAAAAGCCTTCCGTCGCGAACGACATCGCGCGCGCTTTGGGCGGTTTTACCAAGCATGACGAATACTACGAGAGCGACGAGTACGTGCTCTCGTCGGCAGTGGGCCATCTGCTGGAAATCGCCGCGCCCGAAGAATACGAAGTGAAGCGCGGCAAGTGGAGCTTCGCCAATCTGCCCGTCATTCCGCCGCATTTCGATCTGAATCCGATCGCGAAGAGCGAGTCGCGCCTGAAGGTGCTGACCAAGCTGCTCAAGCGCAAGGATATTGACCGCCTCATCAACGCATGCGACGCGGGGCGCGAGGGCGAGCTGATTTTCCGCCTGATCGCGCAGCACGCGAAAGCCAAACAGCCGGTGCAGCGGCTGTGGCTGCAATCCATGACGCCCGCGGCGATCCGCGACGGCTTCGCGCGTCTGCGCAGCGACGAGGAAATGCAGCCGCTCGCCGACGCCGCGCGTTGCCGCTCGGAAGCGGACTGGCTCGTCGGCATCAACGGCACGCGCGCGATGACCGCGTTCAACAGCAAGGGCGGCGGCTTTTTCCTCACCACCGTGGGGCGCGTGCAGACGCCCACGCTGTCTATCGTCGTCGAGCGCGAGGAGAAGATTCGCCGCTTCGTGCCGCGCGACTATTGGGAAGTGAAGGCGGAGTTCGTCTGTGCGGCCGGTTTCTACGAGGGCCGCTGGTTCGACCCGAAGTTCAAGCGCGACGAGTTCGATCCTGAAAAACGCGACTCGCGTCTGTGGTCGCTGCCCGCGGCGGAAACCATCGTCGCGGCCTGCCGCGGCCAGATCGGCACGGTCACTGAAGAATCGAAGCCGTCCACGCAACTCTCGCCCGCTCTCTTCGACCTCACGAGCCTGCAGCGCGAGGCGAACGGCCGCTTTGGCTTCTCGGCGAAAAACACGCTGGGTCTCGCGCAGGCGCTCTACGAAAAGCACAAGGTGCTGACGTATCCGCGGACCGACGCGCGCGCGCTGCCCGAAGACTATATGGAGACGGTCAAGCAGACGCTCGGCATGCTCAAGGAGAGCAACAACTACCTGCCGTTTGCCAAGCAGGTGCTGGACAAGGGCTGGGTGAAACCGAACAAGCGCATCTTCGACAATTCGAAGATCAGCGACCACTTCGCTATCATCCCGACGCTGCAAGCGCCCAAGAATCTGTCCGAGCCCGAGCAGAAGCTGTACGACCTGGTCGTGAAGCGCTTTCTGTCCGTGTTCTTCCCGGCAGCCGAGTTCCGCGTGACGACGCGTATCACCGAAGTCGTCGGTCATCACTTCAAGACCGAAGGCAAGGTGCTCGTCGAGCCGGGCTGGCTGCAAATCTACGGCCGCGAGACCGGCGGTGAAGACGCCAACCTCGTGCCGGTGCAGAAGGACGAGAAGGTCAAGACCGACAAGATCGCCGCGCAGCAGCTCGTGACGAAGCCGCCGGCACGCTATAACGAAGCCACCTTGCTCTCGGCGATGGAAGGTGCAGGCAAGCTCGTGGAAGACGACGAGCTTCGCGAAGCCATGGCTGCAAAAGGGCTCGGTACGCCGGCTACGCGCGCCGCCATCATCGAAGGGCTGTTGGGCGAGAAGTATCTGATTCGCGAAGGCCGCGATCTGATTCCGACCGCGAAGGCATTCCAGTTGATGACGCTTCTGCGCGGCCTCGGCGTGAAGGAATTGACCGCGCCCGAACTGACCGGCGAGTGGGAATACAAACTGTCGCAGATGGAACGCGGCAATCTGCCGCGCGACGCGTTCATGCAGGAAATCGCCCGCATGACGCAGACCATCGTGAAGCGCGCGAAAGAGTACGACTCCGACACGATTCCCGGCGACTACGCGACGCTGCAAACGCCGTGTCCGAATTGCGGCGGCCAGGTGAAGGAGAATTATCGCCGCTTCGCGTGTTCGAAGTGCGAGTTCTCCATTTCGAAGATTCCGGGCGGCCGCCAGTTCGAGATCGAGGAAGTCGAGGAACTGCTGAAGAACAAGACGATCGGACCGCTGTCGGGTTTCCGCAGCAAGATGGGCCGGCCGTTCTCGGCGATCCTCAAGCTTTCACTCGACGACGAAATCAAGAACTACAAGCTCGAGTTCGACTTCGGTCAGGACGCGGGCGGCGAAGACGGCGAACCGCCCGACTTCTCCGATCAGGCGCCGGTGGGCGCGTGTCCGAAGTGCAAGGGCCGCGTGTTCGAGCACGGCATGAGCTACGTCTGCGAGAACTCGGTCGCGAATCCGAAGATGTGCGACTTCCGCTCCGGCAAGGTCATCCTGCAACAGGAGATTGCCCGCGAGCAGATGGCGAAGCTGCTCGAAGAAGGACGCACCGACCTGCTGACGAACTTCAAGTCGTCGCGCACGGGTCGTAACTTCAAGGCGTTCCTCGTCAAGCAGAACGACGGCAAGATCGGCTTCGAATTCGAGAAGAAAGAGCCGTCGGCCAAGACGGCTGCGAAGACGGCGGCGGCGAAATCGGCAGTGAAATCGGCAGCAAAAGCCGGCGGCCCTGAGTTCGAATCCGATGACGACGAAGCACCGGTCGCGGTGAAGGCCGCGCCGGCCGCGAAAAAGGCCGCTGCGAAGAAAGCACCCGCTACAAAGACGGCAGCAGCAAAGAAGGCGCCGGCCAAAAAGACGGCGGCTCGCAAGACCGGCTCGTAATCGGTTGGACATGAGCCCGGCGCGGCGAGCCTGTCATGCAGGTTCTGTGCACGCCGCGCTGTGCTGACCCGCCGCTTCTAACAAGAAAGCGCGATCGCCTATCAGGTGACCGCGCTTTTTTCATGCATTCGGCAACGCGCCAGGTCTTGCGCGCACTGCCCTGCACGCAAGGTTGCCTTTACAGCGGCGTCAACGCCGCGAGCGGTTCGCCGGCTTGGCCAACGTCTTCGGCACCGGCGAGAGCTCGCTGTCCAGAAGACGCGACAGCGGTTCTGCACCGTCGAACGCTTCGGGCGGCATGGAAGCATCCGCTGCTTCGAACGACGCCGGCGCCGCCGGATGTCCTACGCCGTCCTTGATCCACTGCTCGCCGAGCAGGCTGTTCGGCGTCTGGCTGAAATGCTCGACCAGATGATCGATGAACGTGCGGACCTTGGCCGGCAAATGGCGCCGGCTCGGATACGCAATGTTGATCTCGACTTGCGGCAAACGGTAGTCGCCGAGCAGGCGCACCAGCCGGCCGCGCGTCATGTCGCGTCCGATCAGATAGCTCGGCAGAATCGCGATGCCCATGCCGAGCAGCGCAAACTGACGCAGCATCTCCGTATTGTTGGCCACGATCACATTCGACGGACGCACCCGAACTTCGCCTTCGGGACCGGTAAACACGCGCTCGTCGCCCCAATACTCGGAGGGCAGACTCAGACACGGATGCTCGAGCAGATGCTCCGGACGCGTGGGCGTACCGTGCTTCTCCAGATACGCCGGGGTCGCGCACACGGTCATGCAGCCCGTGGTCAAGCGCCGCGTGACAATGCTCGCGCTGCGCATTTGCCGCGCGATCACCACGCCGACGTCGAAACCTTCTTCGACCAGATCGACCTGGCGGTCGACGAGCGTTACGTCAGGAATGACTTTCGGATAACGCTCGGCGTACGTTTGCAGAACGGGCGCGAGGTTATGCAGGCCGAACACAACCGGCGCGACAATGCGCAACGTGCCGACGGGTTCGTGATTGCGCGCGACCACCATCTGTTCGACGTCTTCCAGTTCGTCGAGAATCTGGCGCGCGCGTTCGAGATACACCTGACCGGATTCGGTCAGCGACAAACTGCGGGTTGTACGGTTGAGCAGTCGCGTGCCAAGACGCCCTTCGAGGTCGGCAACGTGACGGGTGGCAACTGCGTTGGAGATATCCATCGCGCTCGCAGCGCGGGCAAAACTGCCGAGATCCGCCACTTTGACGAAAACTCGCATCGACTGCAAATGATCCATATGACAACTCCTGCCGTGTTACGGCTTCCTGACAATTGGTGATAACCATTGGAAGCGAACTAGGGATTCTCCTACGACTCGCGCAATCGTGCAGAAGTTGCCCGCAAAAGCGGAAATCTCGTCAAATTTCGTGCGACTGTGCGCCCAAATGTGGGGCAAGAGTCCCGATTGTTCCGCGACACGAAACAATTTGCTGCGGCGCAGCTTGCGGCAGGGCATGGTTCGAACAGATGCAACGTGATCGCGTGCGCGCGCTTCGGCCTCGCATCGCGTCACGACGGTTGCCGCCAAAGCAAAAGCCGCCCGAAGGCGGCTCTTGTAGCGTAGTGAGTACTCACATGCTCAGGCTGCGAGCTTGCTCTCCAGCTGACTCTTTGCCTGCGTAAGCGCCGGCGGCAGGCCTTGCTGCAACGTGTCAAAGAGTTCGCTGTGCAGCGCGAGCTCGGCGCGCCACGCTGCGTCGTCGACGGAAATGACCTGTTCGAACTGTTCGCGGCTGAACTCCAGACCGCTCCAGTCGATGTCCTCATAGTGCGGCGACACGCCGAACGCATGCTCCTCGCCCTGCGCGGTGCCCTCGATGCGGCCGACCATCCAGCCGAGCACGCGCATGTTCTCGCCGAAGCCCGGCCAGACGAATTTCCCGTCGGCGCTCTTGCGGAACCAGTTGACGCAGAAGATTTTCGGCAGCTTCGCGTTCAATTGCTGCAAGCGTTCGCCCGTTTTCAGCCAGTGGCCGAAGTAGTCGCTCATGTTGTAGCCGCAGAACGGCAGCATCGCGAAGGGGTCGCGGCGCACCACGCCTTGCTGGCCGGCGGCCGCGGCGGTCGTCTCCGAACCCATGGTGGCCGCCATGTAGACGCCCTCGACCCAGTTGCGCGCCTCCGTGACGAGCGGCACGGTGGTCGAACGGCGTCCGCCGAAGATGAACGCGTCGATCGGCACGCCCGCCGGATTTTCCCAGTCGGCGTCGATGGACGGACATTGCGATGCCGGCGCCGTGAAGCGCGCGTTCGGATGCGCGGCTTTGCGGCCGGTTTCCTTCGCGCTCGCGGGCGTCCAGTCCTTCCCCTGCCAGTCGATGAGATGCGCGGGCGGCTCGTCGGTCATGCCTTCCCACCAGACGTCGCCGTCGTCGGTCAGCGCCACGTTCGTGAAAATCACGTTTTCCTTCAACGTGGCCATGGCGTTGAAGTTCGTTTTTTCGCTCGTGCCCGGCGCGACGCCGAAGTAGCCGGCCTCGGGGTTGATCGCGTACAGGCGGCCGTCCTTGCCTGGTTTGATCCACGCGATGTCGTCGCCGATGGTCGAGATTTTCCAGCCGTTGAGACCCTCGGGTGGAATCAGCATCGCGAAGTTGGTCTTGCCGCACGCCGACGGGAACGCCGCCGCCACGTGGTGCTTGCGTCCCTCGGGCGAGGTCACGCCGAGAATCAGCATGTGCTCGGCGAGCCAGCCCTCGTCGCGGCCCATTGTCGATGCAATGCGCAGCGCAAAGCACTTCTTGCCGAGCAACGCGTTGCCGCCGTAGCCCGAGCCGTAGCTCCAGATTTCGCGCGTCTGCGGAAAATGGACGATGTACTTGGTCGGATTGCACGGCCACGGCACGTCTTTCGCGCCCGCTTCGAGCGGCGCGCCGACCGAATGCACACAGGGCACGAACTCACCGTCTTCGCCGAGCACGTCGTACACCTTGCGCCCCATGCGCGTCATGATGCGCATGTTGGTGACCACGTACGGACTGTCGCTCAGCTCCACGCCGATATGCGCGATAGGCGAGCCGAGCGGGCCCATGGAAAACGGCACCACATACATGGTGCGGCCGCGCATGGCGCCGTCGAACAAACCGTCGAGCGTGGCACGCATTTCATCGGGCGCGACCCAGTTGTTGGTCGGCCCGGCGTCCTCGCGGCGCTCCGCGCAAATGAACGTGCGATCCTCGACGCGCGCGACGTCGGAAGGATCGGACCAGGCGAGATACGAATTGGGACGTTTCGCGGGATTGAGCTTTCTGAGCGTACCGGCTTCCACCATCTGCGCGCATAGGCGGTCGTATTCCTCCTGCGAACCGTCGCACCAGACGATCTTGTCCGGCCTCGTCATGGCCGCCACGCGCTGAACCCAGTCGATCAGTTTCCGATGTTTGACCCACGCTGGCGCTTCTACTGACGCTTGGGCTGTGGGATGTGCCTCGAATGATGGAAGATTCATCGACTTGTCTCCGTTTGTAGGGATTGGAAAACGGTACAAGCCCGGCGACGCTGCATGCGAGAGGCATTGAACTGGTCGCGCTGGTTTTTACAAACCGGCGCGCAATTGCGCAGGTCATCACGGGCTTCAATGCAGTTTGTCCGGCAAAGCCACACGGGACGGGCGTCTGCAACCGTCTGTAAAGCGGCTTGCCTCAACACGCAACAAACTGTTAAAAACGATGTCAATCGGCCTTGCCGTAGCGCTGTCGTTCTACGCGGCAGTTTCTACGGTAAGCCATTCAGCCAGACCGGCATGTGACCTGGGTCACATGGTGGGACAGTCAGCATAACACTCCGTTCCCGCACCGCTATGGTGCGGCGCAAGATACATACCATGAAGATTGCCATCCTCGACGACTATCAGGACGCCGTACGTAAGCTCGACTGCTTTCAATTGCTGGCGGATCATGAGGTAAAAGTTTTCAACAACACTGTCCGGGGACTGGGTCAGCTGGCGAGCCGTCTTTCCGAGGTCGACGCGCTCGTGCTGATTCGCGAACGCACTCGCGTCAGCTCGCAACTGCTCGATAAACTGCCGCGTCTGCGCATGATCAGCCAGACGGGCAAAGTGTCGAGCCATATCGATCTCGCCGCCTGTACCGAGCGCGGCATCGCCGTGCTGGAAGGCAGCGGCTCGCCCATCGCGCCGGCCGAACTTACATGGGCTCTCATCATGGCGGCGCAGCGGCGCATTCCGCAATACGTGGCGAACCTTAAGCAGGGCGCCTGGCAGCAGTCCGGGCTCAAGACCTCCGCGTTGCCGCCTAACTTTGGCTTGGGCCAGGTGCTGCGCGGCCAGACGCTCGGCATTTGGGGCTATGGCAAGATCGGGCGGCTCGTCGCCGGCTACGGCAAGGCCTTCGGCATGAATGTGCTGATCTGGGGCCGCGAGCATTCGCGTGAAGCCGCGCGTCAGGACGGCTATGGCGTAGCGGAAAGCCGCGAAGCGCTGTTCGAGCAGAGCGACGTGCTGTCGCTGCATCTTCGTCTGCACGACGACACGCGCGGCATCGTGAAGCAGGAAGACCTGATGCGCATGAAGCCGACCGCCTTGCTCGTGAACACGAGCCGCGCCGAGCTGCTCGACGACAACGCGCTCGTCAACGCGCTGTCGCACAACCGGCCGGGCATGGTCGCCATCGACGTGTATGAAAGCGAGCCGATTCTGCAGGGCTACAGCCTGCTGCGCATGGAGAACGTGATCTGCACGCCGCATATCGGCTACGTGGAGCGCGAGAGCTATGAGCTGTACTTCAGCGCTGCGTTCAAGAACATTCTTGCTTTCGACGCCGGCGACACCGCCAGCGTGGCCAATCCGGAAGCGTTGCAGGGCGGACGCCGGCGCTAGCGGGGTTGGCGCCGGCGCTCTACAAAGAGTTCTGCGCAGCGCGCCGGCGCGCTCACCTCAGGCGGCGAATTCCTGCAGATCCGGCATGCGCTGGAGGAAGGTCTCGCCGTCCGCGCGCCCGAGGTTGTAGGCATGCACCATCTGCGACGGACTCGTGTAGTCCCAGCTCGAAATCGGCACTTTGCGCGACGGCTGCACATACAGCCGTTGCTGCACGCCGTGCGGGACGACGAACATCTGCGGCCGCGGATAAAGGCGCGTGACCATGACGAGCACATTGCCGGGCGCGTCCGCGTCGAGCGCGCCGACGGGGACGTTGTCGACCATGCCGCCGTCGAGCACCGGCCGGCCGTTGCGCCGCAAGACCGGCGTGAAAGGCGGCGTGCTCGACGATTGCAGGATCAGATCGGCGAGATCTTCGACAGTCGCACAATCTTGCGCGCGCACGAATTCCGGGTGAAAACCGAGCGTCTGGCCAAGCGTGGGGTGGAGCGTTTTTCGCACATATTTTTCGATGTTGTACGCGATGAGCCCTGCGGCGACCGCGCTGCGTGCGCCGAGCCAGCGCGGCAGGTGCGACACGCCGATGCGAATTTCGGGCGCCTTCGCAAGCGACGAAAACTTCTCGCCGTAGATGTCAAGCAGCGCCTGGCGATAAATGCGGTAATGCGGAAACACCGACTGACCGCGTAGCAGATTGCCCCAATACGCGTTGCGCGAGTTGTGCCGCAGCGCGTTTTCGTAGTAGCGCATGACCCATTCGGAATCGCGCGTGTAGAGCATGCACGCGGTGGCGGCGCCCGCCGAAATGCCGGTGATGACGCGCGGACGGATGCGCAACTCCGGCTGCACGACGTCCCAGAAACCCGCCTGCCACCAGCAGCGATTGCCGCCGCCGGCGAATACGACCTGATCGAACATCCTCTTTTCCTTGACTGCTTTGTCACATGCCGCGAGGCGGCCGGTGTGCCGGGTTACTCGAGCAACGCGTAGGTCGTGGTGGCGTGAACGGCCATCGCGCCCGTCTCGTCGAACAGTTCCACTTCGCCGAATACGAGATTGCGGCCGAGGCGCAGCACGCGCGCCGTGACCAGCACGTCGCCCTTGCGCACCGCGCGCATGAAGCTGATGTTGAGCGACACGGTGGTCATCGGTTTGAAGCCGCCGAGCGCGGCCGAAATGGCGACGATCATGGCGGTGTCGGCGACCGCCATGAACACCTGACCGCAGATCACGCCGCCCGAATGACGCAGGGCGCCGGCAAACGGGAGGCGCAGCGTGGCGCTTTCTGCGTCGGCCTTGACGGGAGTGAGCGCCAACCCGCGCACCCACGGCGCGAGAACGCGGTCGAGCAGTTCGAGTGTTTCTTTGTCGTCCATGGCGATTCCCGTCGAAAGCCGCGCGGAGCAAGAGCGGCAACTGTCCGCGACATGATACCGGGACGCCGGACGCGACGTCTTTTTGAAGACAGTCGCTTTCGTTGAGGAGTTACTCCAGCTTGAAGTGGCGTTTTTTTTAAGAAATCTGCTAAAGGGGCTTGGCAAGGTCGGAAAGTTACTGCATAATTTCGCTTCTGTTGGGGCGTTAGCTCAGTTGGTAGAGCAGCGGACTCTTAATCCGTAGGTCGAGTGTTCGAGTCACTCACGCCCCACCAAAGAATTTGAAAGGTCGGTCAGCGAAAGCTGACCGGCCTTTTTTGCTTTGCACCTCCCCGCCTTCTCCAACCCCACCACACAACCCCCATCCCTCCGTTACCCATGCGTAACAAATTATTGCGAACGATTATCATCCATGCAATGATACTGATTCTCATTTGAGAGCATGACGACGGGCCCACCATCCCTTGCGGCAGACTCCGGCAGTCCACCTGCCGATGCCGCCACGGCGCGGGCGTCCGTCGAATCAGAACAATAGCGACAACGACAGGGTATTGAGATGTTCCGAAACACGCCTCTCGCGGCGGCCGTTCTGGTCGCGTTCGCGACGCCGCTTTACGCTCAAACGACAGCCACGCCCGCGACCGGCGCGCTGCCCGCATCATCCGCTTCCGCGTCCCCTTCCGCCGCAAATCAGGCCGCCGATAGCGCCACGCTGCCCGCGGTCAAGGTGACGGGTCAAAGCGCCACGCCCGCGGAATTCGCGGCCGACGTCTCGAGCGTCGGCGCCAAAGTGCCGACCGCCCTGCGCGACATTCCGCAAGCCGCCGTCGTGGTGCCGAAGTCGGTGCTGCAATCGCAGGCCGCGAGCTCGTTCACCGACGCGCTGCGCAACGTGCCGGGCATCACCATCGGCGCCGCGGAAGGCGGCCAGATCGGCAACAACATCAACCTGCGCGGCTTCTCCGCGCGCACCGACATCTACCTCGACGGCTTCCGCGACCGCGGCCAGTACTATCGCGACACGTTCAACCTCGAATCGATCGACGTGCTCTACGGCCCGTCCTCGCTCTACTTCGGGCGCGGCTCGACGGGCGGCGTCATCAACCAGGTCAGCAAACAGCCCACGTTGAAACCGCGCGCCGACGTGTCCGTGCAAGCCGGCACGCACGATCGCTACCGCACCACCGTCGACCTGAATACACCGATCACGTCGACTTCCGCCTTCCGGATCAACGCGTTCGGCCAGGACCTCGGCTCCTCGCGCGACGTGATGAAGAGCAAGGACTACGGCGTCGCGCCGGAAGTCAAATTCGGCATCGGCACGCCGACGGAAATCACGCTGTCCGCGCTGATCCAGCATAACCGCGACCAGCCCGACTATGGCGTGCCGGCGCTCAACGGCCATCCGGCGCCCGTCAATCGCGGCACGTTCTACGGCTTCACCGACGACCGCACAATCCAGGACGTGCAGACACTCAACGCACGCATCGAACATCGCTTCAACGACAGCCTGAAACTGCGCAACCAGACGCAATTCAGCCACTACAGCACCGAAGCGCGCGCGACCAACGCGGCGTCGGTGCTGACGGGTCCGCTGCCGACGTCGACGGCACTCACCAACGGCAACTACACGAGCATCGATCCGTCGAAACTGTTCGTGAAGCTGCAAGGCAAAGACCGCAACATCAACGATCACTCGGTCTACAACTCGACCGACATCGAGGCCAAATTCAACACCGGCTTCATCAAGCATGAAGTGGTGGCGGGCGTCGACCTGAGCCACGAGACCTACAGCAACCAGAGCTTCGCGACCACCACGCCGGGCCTGCCGTCGAACACGATCGCGATCGTGCCGCTCGTCGACCCTTCGTACACGACGCGTCCGTCGAACGCGAAAACGGTGGCGACGAACCTCGCGGAGTCGAGCGCAAACGGCATCGGCGTGTATGCGAACGACACGGTGTCCATCGGCGAGCACTGGAAGGTGGTGGGCGGCGTGCGCTGGGACCGCTACGAGGCGTCGATTCACAACTCGATCAATTCGCCTTCGTACGCCACGCAGACCAACTACTTCACGAGCGTGCGCGGCGGCGTCATCTGGCAACCGACCGACTGGCAGTCGTACTACCTGTCGTACGGCACGTCCTTCAATCCGTCGCTCGAAGCACTCACGGTGACGAACAACACGCAGAACCTCGCGCCGGAGCACAACAAGTCGTATGAAGTCGGCGCGAAGTGGGATCTGCTGAACGGCGGCCTGTCCGTCACGCAATCGCTTTTCAACATCGAAAAGACCAACGCGCGCACGCTGAACGCGGACGGCAGCTACACGCTCGACGGCGACGTGCGCGTGCGCGGCTACCAGCTCGGCGTCGCGGGCCACATCACCGACAAGTGGCAAGTGTTCGGCGGCTACACGTATATGGACGCGACGATTCTGAAGGCGCTCGACGGCACCGCCGGCAAGACGCCCGCGAACACGCCGCGCAACATGCTCACGCTGTGGACCACGTATGCGTTCACGCCGCATTGGGAAATCGGCGGCGGGCCGATTTACACGTCGTCGCGCTACGCCGCGAACAACAACTTCGTGCAGGTGGGCGGTTATACGCGCTGGGACGCAATGGCCGCGTATCACGCGAAAAAGTACGACGTCCAGTTCAACGTGCTGAACATCACGGACAAGAACTACTACGACGCGCTGATTCCGTCGGACGGCGGACGCGCGGCGCCGGGCAACGGCCGCACGTTCCTCGCGACGGTAAACTACCGTTTCTTCTGATCGCCGCAACCCGCGATCGACGCCACGCACGCCGCGCGTCTTGCCGCTTCCCGCTTCACCAGGCAGCAAAAGGCGCGCGGTTTCGCAGGAAACTCGAACGATGATTGTCTCCATCCCCGACGTATTCACCCCCGCCGACGCCGCCGCGATGCGCGCGCATCTCGAAGCGGCCGCGGACGCATGGGTGGACGGCCGCGCAACGGCCGGCTACCAGGGCGCGCCCGTCAAGCGCAATCAGCAGATCGCAGAAGGCTCGCCGATCGCGCTGAAAATGGGCGACAGGATCATCGCGGCGCTCGAGCGGCATCCGCTTTTTATCAGCGCCGCGTTGCCGAACAAGGTTTATCCGCCGCTCTTTAACCGCTATGAAGGCGGCATGCACTTCGGCAGCCATGTCGACGGCGCCATTCGCCTTGTGCCCGGCAGCGGCGCGCGCGTGCGCACCGACCTGTCCGTCACGCTCTTCCTCACGCCGCCGGACGAATACGACGGCGGCGAACTGCTGATCGAAGATACTTTCGGCGTGCAGGAAGTGAAGCTGCCCGCCGGCCATGCCATCGTTTACCCGGGCACGAGCCTGCACCAGGTCCGGCCAGTCACGCGCGGCGCGCGCGTATCGAGCTTCTTCTGGGTGCAAAGCCTCGTGCGCGACGATACGCAGCGCGCGATGCTGTTCGACCTCGACGGTGCAATCCAGCGGCTGAACGCGTCCAATGCGGACGACGCCGCGCGCCGCACGCTCGTCGGCTGTTATCACAACCTGCTGCGCATGTGGAGCGAGACGTAACCGGCAGGCGCGGCGGATTACCCCTGCATGCTGGCTAGAGCGGCGCGCTTTTTTGTCCTACGCTTTAAGCGCGACGCGTGGCGCATCCGTGTGTTTCCGCACCACAGCAATCCGGCGAAGACGCCCGCCTCCACGCGCGTGCAAGGTCCTCCCGCGGCAAGACACCGAACCGGCTGGAGGCTGATCGTGAGTCATGCAATCGCCTGATCAAACAGTCAGGCCGCCCGGGAATCGCCGCTCCGAGAATCGGCGCATTGCCCGGCGCATTCCCATGGAGGATGACGATGTCGATTCGACTTGGAGAAGAAGCTCCGGATTTCACCGCCGACACCACTGAAGGCACCATCCGTTTCCACGAATGGATCGGCGACCAGTGGGCGGTTCTCTTTTCACATCCCAAGGACTTCACGCCCGTCTGCACCACCGAGCTGGGATACATGGCCGGCCTCAAGCCGGAGTTTGAAAAACGCAACACGAAAATTATCGGTCTGAGCGTCGACCCAGTGAGCGATCACGAGAGATGGGTGAAGGATATCGAAGAGACGCAGGGCCACGCGGTCAACTATCCGCTCATCGGCGATGCCGACCTCAACGTCGCGAAGCTCTACGACATGATCCACCCGAATGCGAGCGGCGGCACGCGCACCGCGGCGGACAATGCGACGGTGCGCTCGGTGTTTATCATCGGACCCGACAAGAAGGTCAAGGCGATGCTCGTGTATCCGATGAGTTCGGGACGCAACTTCGACGAAGTGCTCCGTCTGCTGGATTCGCTGCAACTGAACGCGAAGCATGCGGTCGCCACGCCGGTGAACTGGAAGCCGGGCGATGATGTCATCATTCCGACGTCCGTCTCGAACGAGGATGCCGCGAAGAAGTACCCCGAAGGCTTCAAGACCTTGAAGCCGTATTTGCGGACGGTCGCACAGCCGCGGTGAGGCCGGCAGCGCCGTGAAGCCGGGCGCGCCCCGCGCCCGGTACACTTGACGATGCGTGCTCACGGAGAAAACCCTTGCTCATCTTCCGCCAACTGATCGACCCGCAATCGTCCACCTACACCTATCTACTCGCCGACAGTGCGACGCGCGAAGCAGTCCTTATCGATCCGGTATTCGAGCAGGTGCGCCGGGACACCGCGCTGATCAAGGAACTCGGGCTGCGCCTGCTTTATACGATCGACACGCACGTGCACGCCGACCACGTGACGGGCGCGTGGATGCACAAACGCCGCTCGGGCAGCCAGATTGCGATATCGGCAGCAAGCGGCGCGGAAGGTGCGGACCGCTATCTGAACCATGGCGACCGATGCGAGTTCGGCACGCGCTACCTGGAAGTACGCGCGACGCCGGGCCACACCAACGGCTGCATCAGCCTCGCGCTCGACGACGGCACGATGATGTTCACCGGCGACTGCCTGCTGATTCGCGGCACGGGCCGCACCGACTTCCAGCACGGCGACGCGCGCGCGATGTTCCGCGCCATCCACAGCCAGATTTTCAGTCAGCCCGACACGTGCCTGCTGTATCCGGCCCACGATTATCGCGGCTTGACGGTCACGAGCGTCGGCGAAGAGCGCAGCTTCAATCCGCGCCTTGGCGGCGAACTGTGTGAAGACGATTTCGTCGGCTATGTGACGAATTTGCGGCTGCCGCATCCGAAGCAGATCGACATTGCGGTGCCGGCGAACCTGAAGTGCGGCGTCGCTGCGAGCGACCCCACGCAAGCGGCGGAGCCGGATTGGGCGCCGCTCGTGTACACCTTTGCGGGCATCTGGGAAATCGGCCCGCAATGGCTCGAAGACAATATGCGTTCCGTGCAGATCGTCGACGTGCGCGAGCCCGACGAGTTCAACGGGCCGCTTGGCCGCATTCCCGCCGCGCGGCTCATTTCGCTCGGCAATCTGGCCGCCCGCACCGCGGAACTCACGAAAGATCGCCCCATCGTGACCGTGTGCCGCGCGGGTGGCCGGTCGGCGCAAGCCACGGTGATCCTGCGCCAGGCCGGTTTTAACGACGTGGCCAACCTCGCGGGCGGCATGCTGCGCTGGCGCGCGGAGGGCCGCGTGGTGGAAAACGGGAGCGAGTAGGTCACGCTGCGATTTCGTTGCGCCCGCATCCAATGGATACACCCGCTCGCGCGGTGCCGAACCTGCACACCGCGGGCCGTTACTTCGCGGAAACGTCGATATCGCCGAGGTATTTCGCAGCGAGCGCCTTCACCGTGCCGTCGGCCTGCACCTTCGCGATGGCCGCGTTCAAACGTTCCCGCAGTGCCGTGTCGCCCTTGCGGATGCCATACGCGATACCGCTGCCGAGAATCTTGTCGTCGCGCACCGGCTGTCCCACGAACGCGTAGTCCTTGCCGCTCGGCTTCGACAGAAAACCGGTTTGCCCCGCGGGTGCGAGCACGAGCGTTGCGTCGAGGCGCCCCGCGACCAGATCCGTGTAAACCTGGTTCTGATCCTGATACGACACGACGGTGACGCCGGCGGGCTCCCAATGCGTCTTCGCAAACGTCTCCTGAATCGACGCCTGCAACACGCCGACACGCTTGCCCTTCAGCGCTTCGGCCCTCGGCAGCAGACCGCTGTCGCGCTTCGCGATCAGTTGCGTGGGCACGCGATAAACAACCGTCGTGAAGTCGATGGTCTGGCGGCGCTGCTCGGTGGCGTTCATCGCCGAATTGATCGCGTCGAATTTGCGGCCCTGCAACGCAGGGATCAAACCGTCGAATGACGTCTCGACCCATTTGCAGGTCATATGCGCGGCTGCGCACACGGCCTTGCCGACGTCGATGTCGAGACCTTGCAGCTCCCCGTTAGGACCTTTGGATTCGAACGGCGGATACTGCGCTTCGAGCCCGAAACGCAGCGTCGATGTATCGGCGGCAATCGCGCCGGACGACGCCGCCAGCGACGCGAATGCGCAGGCCAGCGCCAACAGAGGCTTGAGCAGTTTCATGGCAAGTCCCTTTCCTTCGGTTGAGTAGTAGTACGAACACGCAGCGTGTGAATGTGCAACAGCGCGCCGATGATACTGCGTTCAAAAAAGCCGCCGTCGCACGAGTATGCAGCCAGTGTCAGATCTCGCACAAACGGCGCGCGCCTTCGATCAGCGTGGCGTCGTCCTTCGAAAAGCTCAGGCGAATCAGGCCCGAATCGGTGCCGTCGCTGTAGAACGCGGACAGCGGAATGGTCGCCACGCGCGCATCGCGAATCAGGCGCAACACGAAATCGCTGTCCTTTTCGTTCGAGAAACCGCGAAAGCGCGCGAGCATGAAGAAGCTGCCCTTGCTCGGCAGCAACTCGAAGCGCGATTCGCGCAGCCCATGCGCGAGCAGATCGCGCTTTTGCTGATAGAACGCGGACAGGCCGAGGTAGCTCTCGCGATGGGCCAATGCATCGACGAACGCGTATTGCATCGGCGTATCGGCGGAAAACACCATGAACTGATGCACCTTGCGGATCTCGTTCATCAGTTCGGCGGGCGCGAGGCAATAGCCGACGCGCCAGCCGGTGACGTGATACGACTTGCCGAACGACGACACGATCACACTGCGCTCGGCCAGCTCGCTGTGGCACGCCATGCTTTGATGTTTCGCGCCGTCGAACACCACATGTTCGTAGACTTCGTCGGACAGAATCACAATGTCCGTGTTGCGCGTGAGCGCCTTGAGGCGCGCGATGTCCGCCTCGCCGAACACGGTCGCGGTCGGATTGTGCGGCGTGTTGATGATGATCATGCGCGTCCTCGGCGTGATGGCCGCGGCCACCTCGTCCCAGTTCACATGAAAGTCGTCGGGCGACAACTTGATCGGCACAGGCGTTGCACCTTGCAGCCGCACGATCGGTCCATAGCTGTCGAACGAAGGCTCGAAGTAGATCACTTCGTCGCCCGGGTGGACCAATGCGCTGATGGTCGAATAAAGACCTTCGCTCGCGCTTGCGATGACGGTCACTTCGCTCGCGGGGTCATAACGCACGCCGTAGAGCGTCTGCACTTTGTCCGCGAGCGCTTCGCGCAGCGCGGCGATGCCGGACATCGGCGCGTACTGGTTATGGCCGGCGCGCATGGCGTGCGCGACGCCGTCAATCAGCTTTGCGTCCGGCGCGAAATTCGGCGCGCCTTGCGACAGATTCAGCGCGTCGTGCTGCGCGGCCAGTTGGCCGATCACGGTGAAAATCGTGGTGCCGACGTCAGGCAATTTCGAGCGGGCTTGCATGGCGCTCTGCATAAGGCTTCTCCCTATCTCCATCCGGCGGCGGACTGGCGGCGGCGCAGTACGCGTGCCGGCCATTCCGGTCGAGTGCCGGTTCAGTGATTAGGCATCAGCCAAAGCAGCATCACAATCGAAACTTTGTCATGCCGCGCATGCGTTTATTTCATGGCTTGCGCGAAGGGGCAGCGCAGCGGGCGGGCGGCTGGCAGGCGCGTTGGGCAGAAGAAAAGGCGGCGGGACATTCCGGCGGCATGACGGGATGTGATGCGCGGGCGCGAGCAGATCAGGCGTCGTCCATCAACCGCACCTTCACTTTCTTGCCCTTCACCTTGCCCGCGCTCAGCTTGCGGACTGCTTCACGCGCAATGCTGCGTTCAACCGCCACATAGGTCGACATCTCCGTCACGTTGATCTTGCCGATTTGCGAACCGGCAAAACCGGCCTCGCCCGTGAGTGCGCCGAGTACGTCGCCGGGACGGATTTTTTCCTTGCGGCCGCCGAGAATCTGCAGCGTTTCCATGGGCGGCAAAAGCGGCTCATTGCTCGTTGACGTGAGTTCGGACAGCTTGTGCCACTCGACCTCGCGCTTTTGTGCCTGCTCGATACCGCCCACACGGCCCATTTCGTCCATGCTCGCGAGGCTCAATGCCCAGCCTTCCTGATCGGCGCGGCCCGTGCGGCCGATCCGGTGCACGTGCACTTCAGGATCGGGCGTGACGTCGACGTTGATCACCGCCTCCAGTTGCGCAATGTCGAGGCCGCGCGCGGCGACGTCTGTCGCGACCAGCACCGAGCAACTGCGATTCGCGAACTGGATCAGCACCTGATCGCGCTCGCGCTGGTCGAGTTCGCCGTGCAGCGCGAGCGCATGAAATCCCTGCGCGCGCAGCACGTCGAGCAGATCGCGGCATTGCTGCTTCGTGTTGCAAAACGCGAGCGTGCTCACCGGGCGATAGTGATTGAGCAGCAGCCCGACGGCATGCAGACGCTCGTCTTCGCTCACTTCATAGAAGCGCTGGCGGATCTTCGTATCGTCATGACGCTCGGCCAACTTCACTTCCTTCGGATTCCGGAGGAATTGCTGGCTGAGCTTGACAATGCCCTCCGGATACGTCGCCGAGAAAAGCAGCGTTTGCCGCTCTTTCGGGCATTGCCTGACGACGGTTGCGATGTCGTCGAAGAAACCCATGTCGAGCATGCGGTCCGCTTCGTCGAGCACGAGCGTATTGAGCGATTGCAGCGGCAGGCTGCCGCGCTCCAGGTGATCCATGATGCGGCCCGGCGTGCCGACCACGATATGCGCGCCATGTTCGAGACTGGCGGTTTGCGGCCGCATCGGCGTGCCGCCGCACAAGGTCAGCACCTTGATGTTTTCTTCCGCGCGCGCGAGACGGCGAATTTCCTGCGTGACCTGATCGGCAAGCTCGCGCGTCGGGCACAGCACCATGGCCTGCACGGCGAACTTGCGCGCGTCAAGACGCGCGAGGAGCGCGAGCGAGAACGCCGCGGTCTTACCGCTGCCCGTTTTTGCCTGCGCGATCAGATCGTGGCCGGCGAGCGCAATGGGCAGACTCGCGGCCTGAATGGGCGTCATCTCGACGTAGCCGAGCTGCGTGAGATTTGCGAGCGCGGCGGCCGGCAGCGGCAGTTGGCTGAACGGCGCGCCGGCCGTGATGGGACTGTTCATAAGATGATGACTCGTGATCGGCTCGAGGCCGAAAGAAAAATACGGGCGAGTGACGCTTATTCGGCCATGGGGCCGGGAGACGGGCGGCCTTCCATTTGCTCATAGAGCACCGAGCCGTCGTCGCCTTCGAAACGTTCGACGTAATTGCGCGCGCCGCACAGCGGGCAACGGAAAAGCAGCCCCTGCCCCTCGTTTTTGATGACGACGTCCGACTGCTCCCACTGCGCGCCGCAGGACTGATTTCTACATGTAAACACGTTGCTTCTCCAACTGGATTCGATGGTTGATTCGCCGACGGCACAAACCGGAATGCCGCATTAACCGAGATGCGTGTGCCGCGCGCGCGGGGCGCTCACGTCCATTTCGCTGAGGCCTTGCACGATGCCGCAGTCTTCGACCGCCTGTTCGCCGTGACATTGTTCGCGCAGCGCACGCAGTTGCGCCTTTAACTGCTGCAATTCGTCGATACGCGTATCGACGTGCGCAATGTGCTCGTCGATCAGGTCGTTGATGCCGCCGCAGCCGTTGGCCGGCGCGTCGGTCAGACTGAGCAGCGCGCGGATTTCGTCGTGCGTCATGTCGAGCGCACGGCAATTGCGGATGAAGCGCAACCGCTCGACGTGCTTCGCCGAATAGCTGCGGTAATTGGCCTCGGTGCGCTCCGCTTCGGGCAATAGTCCTTCCTTCTCGTAGAAGCGGATGGTTTCGGTCGTGCAATGGGCGTTTTTCGCCAATTCGCCGATTTTCATGGGCCCTCCGATACCGGCCTTGACCTTGTAGTGGCTTCAAGGTGTTTACTAGACCACAAATCCAACGAGGAAGCCACCATGCAGCACGCGCACACGGCGAACGCCGACCGCGAAGAACAGAACGAAACCGGTGCCGATCGGCAGGAGCATCGCCATGAAAAGCCCGCGCACGACCCAGCATGCGGCAGCTGCTGCGGCGCGCCCGGCGCCGCCCCGATGCCGCTGCGAGCCGATTTGCCGCCGCCTTCCGAAGCGGCGGACGGCGACGTGCACACGGCAATCCGCATCCTGCAAATGGATTGTCCGACCGAAGAAGCGTTGATCCGCAAGAAGCTGAGCCGCATGGCGGACGTGCGCAGCATGGAGTTCAATCTGATGCAGCGCGTGCTGACCGTCGTCCACGCGCCCGCTGCACTCGACGCGGTTCTCGGCGCGCTGCGTTCGCTGGACTTCACGCCGGAAATCGCCGAGGCGAATTCGCTGGGCGCGCCGACGGCCGCGCAAGACGGGCCACGTGCGCCGGGCAGCGCACGCTCGGGGGCATGGCTGCCGCTCGCCTTCGCGGCCGTCGCGGCGACGGCTTCGGAGGCCGCTGGCTGGCTCGGCGCGCCTGCCTGGATAGCAGCGGCGCTCGCGATCGTCGCCATCGGCTCCTGCGGGCTCGCAACCTACCGCAAGGGCTGGCTCGCCCTCCGCCATGGCAACCTCAACATCAATGCGTTGATGAGCATCGCGGTGACCGGCGCGCTGATCCTCGGTCAATGGCCGGAAGCGGCGATGGTGATGGTGCTCTTCACCGTCGCCGAATTGATCGAGGCCAGGTCGCTCGACCGCGCGCGCCATGCCATTCAGGGCTTGATGCAACTCACGTCCGAGCAGGCGAGCGTGCAGCAGCCGGGCGGCGGCTGGCGGCTCACCGCCATCAAGGCGATCGCGCCGGGCGCGCTGGTTCGCGTGAAGCCCGGCGAGCGGATCGCGCTCGATGGAGAAATCGTTGCCGGACGCTCGAGTGTGGACCAGGCGCCCATTACCGGAGAAAGCCTGCCCGTCGACAAGAATGTGGGCGACGCGGTGTTCGCGGGCACCATCAACCAGGCGGGCTCGTTTGATTATCGCGTGACGGCCGCAGCCGGCAATACGACGCTTGCGCGCATCATCCACGCGGTCGAGGAAGCGCAGGCCACCAAAGCGCCCACGCAACGTTTCGTCGATCAGTTTGCGCGCGTGTACACGCCGCTCGTGTTCGCCGTCGCGCTCGCGGTAGCACTCGTGCCGCCGCTCGTTTTCGGCGGAGTGTGGCAGGCGTGGATCTACAAAGCGCTCGTGATGCTCGTGATCGCGTGTCCGTGCGCGCTCGTCATTTCGACGCCGGTCACCATCGTCAGCGGTCTCGCGGCGGCCGCGCGCAAGGGCATTCTGATCAAGGGCGGCACCTATCTCGAACAGGGCCGCAAGCTGCGCCGCCTCGCGTTCGACAAGACCGGCACGATTACGCACGGCAAACCGGTGCAGACCGACTTCGCGATCTTTGCCGACGCTGACACGGATGCGAACATGGATGCGCGCTCCAGCCCCCCCATCCATGCCGGCACTCGCGCTGCACTTTGCCGCGGGCTCGCCGCGAGTCTTGCAGCGCGCTCGGACCATCCCGTGTCGATGGCGATTGCGAGCGCCGCGCAAAAAGACGGCGTGGCGCACCTGGCCGTCGATTCATTCGAAGCACTCGCCGGACGCGGCGTGCGCGGCGAAATAAACGGCCTCACCTACTGGCTGGGCAATTATCGGCTGGCGGAAGAGCTCGGACGCTGCTCGCCCTCGCTCGAAGCACGGCTTGACGCGCTTGAGCGCGAAGGCAAAACCGTCGTACTCCTGATCGATGCCCAACGCGTGCTCGCCCTTTTTGCCGTCGCGGATACCGTGAAGGAGACGAGCCGCGCGGCTCTCGCCGAATTGCACCGCATGGGCGTCGGCACGGCCATGCTCACCGGCGACAATCCGCACACGGCCGCGGCGATCGCCGAACAGGTCGGGATCGACGAAGCACGTGGTAACCAGTTGCCGCAAGACAAGCTCGACGCTGTCGCGCAATGGTCGGCTGAAGGCGCGAGCGTCGGCATGGTCGGCGACGGCATCAACGACGCACCCGCGCTGGCGCGCGCGGACATCGGCTTCGCGATGGGCGCAATGGGCACCGGCACCGCAATCGAGACCGCGGACGTCGCGTTGATGGACGACGATCTGCGCAAGATTCCGCTCTTCATCCGCCTGTCGAAAGCGACGCATGCGGTGCTCGTGCAAAACATCGCGCTCGCGCTCGGCATCAAAGGCGTCTTTCTGGTGTTGACCGTGATGGGTCTCGGCACCATGTGGATGGCCGTATTCGCCGACGTCGGAGCGAGCCTGCTGGTTGTCGCCAACGGCTTGCGGCTGCTGAGAAAATAAACGCGGGCGCTCTTGCGCACCGCGTGATGCGCGAGGCGTCGAAAAAGGGCTAGTGCGCGAACGAGCGGTTGCTGCCGGCAGAATGCGCGCCGATCGCAGCCTTCAAGGTGTCCGAAGGCCGCATGCCGAAAAGCTTGCGATAGTCGGTCGCAAACTGGCTCATGTGCCAGAAACCCCAGGCGGCAGCGACGTCCTGCACCGAGCGCGCATCGCGCGATGCGTTGCACAGATCGCGCCGCGCGCCGTTCAGGCGGATCGCGCGCACGTAGTGGGCGGGCGCCATGCCGAGCACGTCCTGGAAGCAGTACTGCAGCGTGCGCCGGCTGACATGCAGCCGCTCGCACAGCTCGGGCACGCCGACCGCGCGGTCGCGATTGGCGAGCACATAGTCGCGCGCTTCCGCGACGATCGACTGACGGCGCACACGTGTCGGCATGGCAAGCGGTTCAAGCGCGGCGGGCAACGCGCATGCATCGAACAGCGCGGCCAGCACCGCGGCTTGCAGGCTCTCGCGCGCGGGTGCGGACAAAGGCGCGCCGCTCGCCGCGCTTTGCGCGAGAAGCTCGCGCAACGAAGCACACAAACGCTCCTTGCGCTCAAGGCCGATGGGCACGACCTCAGTGGGCGTCAACTGCTCCGCCAGCACGACGTGTTCGACATCCGCTGCATAACGGCGCAACACGTCACCCTTCACGACCACGCCAAAAATCTCGTAGCCCGCCGACGTCAGCAGTTCGAACTCGATGCCGCCAGGACGAAACGCGAGTGCATCGCCGGCAATGATCTGCGCGTCGATGCGGCCCGAGCCCGCGCGGCACGTCGGAATGCCGAACCAGTACGCGTCTTTTTGCACCTCGCAGGTTTGCCGCAGCGTGTGGCTCGTCGTTTCGACGAAGACTTGCATGTGATCGACGCACAGCTCCGTCAAACCGCCGACAAAGCTGCCTGCGGTCAGCTGGTCGTAGGTTTGATGCCAGCCGTGAAGGTTGCGCGCCTGCTCGTCCGCGTCGTGAGCAATGCGGGTCTGCACGCGGAAGCTCGGCTGCGGCGCGCGCGCTGAAGCTGCAGGGGGCGCCGAGCTTGCGAGGGTGTCGCTGAGGGTTTCGATCGTCATGGCGAATCCGCGCGATGGATTATCGAAGAGAAAAAACAAGGCAAGTCCCATGCCGATCGCGCGCGGCCGATCATCGCACCGACTGCTCCAGCATGGGCCAGACCCCTGTTCAATTCGTGAACAGCAACAACAGCATTGCTCAGAAACGACGCGCCCGCCTGTTGCCCGTTCGAGCCTCGCCCCCACGCCGCGGTGCGCCCGTGCCTGCCGTGCGTGCACGGCTCACCAGCCAGGTGCATTGGCATGGTTCTGGCTCTAAGGGTCTCGCGGCCAGCTTCAACGGATTGCAACCCGAGCGCAGCATCGCGCCGACTATAGCCCATTCAAACATGTGAGGAGCACTGAGATGAATCACGCGGAGATGCAGTTTCTGACGACCGAATTCCCGTACAAAAAGCAGTATGCGAACTTTATCGGCGGCGAATGGGTGAAGCCGGTGGGTGGCGAGTATTTCGACAATGTGTCGCCCATCACGGGCGAGCCGTTCACTTCCATTCCGCGCTCGCGTGAGGCCGATGTCGAACTCGCGCTGGATGCCGCGCACCGCGCGAAAGCCGCATGGGGCAAAACCTCGACGACGGATCGCGCGAACATTCTGAACCGCATTGCCGACCGCATGGAAGCGAACTTGCAGCGGCTCGCGGTCGCTGAAACGATCGATAACGGCAAGCCGCTGCGCGAAACGATGGCCGCCGACATTCCGCTGGCCATCGACCACTTCCGCTATTTCGCCGGCGCCGTGCGCGCGCAGGAAGGCTCGATCTCCGAGATCGACGACGACACAGTGGCCTATCACTTTCACGAGCCGCTCGGCGTGGTCGGTCAGATCATTCCGTGGAATTTCCCGATTCTCATGGCGGTGTGGAAACTCGCCCCCGCGCTCGCGGCCGGCAATTGCGTCGTGCTTAAACCCGCCGAGCAAACGCCCGCATCGATTCTCGTCCTCGTCGAACTGATTCAGGACCTGCTGCCCGCCGGCGTGCTGAATGTGGTCAACGGTTTCGGTCTGGAAGCAGGCAAACCGCTTGCCTCCAGCAAGCGCATCGCAAAGATCGCGTTCACCGGCGAAACGACCACGGGTCGCCTGATCATGCAGTACGCGAGCCAGAACATCATTCCGGTCACGCTCGAACTGGGCGGCAAGAGCCCGAACATCTTTTTCGCCGACGTCATGAGTCAGGACGACAGCTACTTCGACAAAGCGCTCGAAGGCTTCGCGATGTTCGCGTTGAATCAGGGCGAAGTGTGCACGTGCCCTTCGCGCGTATTGATCGATGAAAAGATTTACGACCGCTTCATGGAACGCGCGTTGAAACGCGTCGCGGCGATCACGCAGGGTCATCCGCTGGATACGAAGACGATGATCGGCGCGCAGGCTTCGCAAGAGCAGTTGGAGAAGATCCTGTCGTATGTGGATCTCGGCAAACAGGAAGGCGCCGAATGCCTGATCGGCGGCGAGCGCAACGTGCTTGGCGGCGAACTGAGCAAGGGCTATTACGTGAAGCCCACTGTGTTCCGCGGCAACAACAAGATGCGCATCTTCCAGGAAGAGATCTTCGGGCCGGTGGTGTCGGTCACGACGTTCAAGACCGAAGAAGAAGCGCTCGAAATCGCCAACGACACGCTGTACGGACTCGGCGCGGGCGTCTGGACACGCGACGGCACGCGCGCCTATCGCTTCGGCCGGCAGATTCAGGCAGGCCGCGTGTGGACCAATTGCTATCACGCATATCCGGCCCACGCGGCGTTTGGCGGCTACAAGCAATCGGGCATTGGCCGCGAAAATCACAAGATGATGCTCGACCATTATCAGCAGACCAAGAACCTGCTCGTGAGCTATAGCGAGAAACCGCTCGGTTTCTTCTAAGCGCGCAACGGTAGCGATTCTGTTCAAGCGGGCCGCCTTGCGCGGCTCGCTTTATTTCTGCGAGGACCTACGATGGCCGACAAACAAGAAGTGGCTCGCGTCATTGCAACGCCTGCCGCAATCGAGTTGATCGACAGATTGCGCGCGGAGCATGGCGACGTGCTGTTCCATCAATCCGGCGGATGCTGCGACGGCAGCGCGCCGATGCTGTTTCCGCGCAGCGAATTCATGGTCGGTTCGTCCGACGTGAAGCTCGGTACGCTCGCCGGCGTGCCGTTTTACATGAGCGATTCGCAATTCGAGTACTGGCAGCACACGCAGTTGATTATCGACGTGGTGCCGGGCAACGGCGGCATGTTCTCGCTTGAACGGCCCACGGGTTTGCGCTTTCTCACGCGCTCGCGTCTATTTGACGACGACGAAAACGCGTGGCTCGAATCGCACCCTGTGCAGCGCGCCGATGCGTGAAGCCGCCTCCAGGTTGCGCTGGCGTTTGCGCCGCGGTTTTACGGATGGGGGCTGGAGTTTGCCGCGCCGCCGATCGCGGGCGCTGCTGGCGCAGCGGGCAGCGACGCGTCGCTGTCATCTTTCAGTCCGACGCCGGTGAGACCGAGACGCCGCGCATGCGTGAGCAGATAGTGCAGTTTGTGGGCAGCCGACGGATAGTCGAGTCCTTCCGGACGCACGTTGGAAATGCAATTGCGCTGCGCGTCACTGCAACCCACTTTCGGCGCATACGTGAGGTAGATGCCGAGGCTATCGGGCGAACTGAGGCCAGGCCGCTCCCCGATCAGCATCACCACGATCTTCGCGTGCAGCAGCTCGCCAATCTCGTCGCCGAGTGCAACGCGCGCTTGCCGCGCGACGACCACAGGACCGATCCTCCAGTCCGCAAGCTGCGGCACGACGGCTTGCAGTAGCGGAACCGCCTGCTTCGACGCGGCGAAGGCCGACAAGCCGTCGCCAATCACGAACACGACATCCGGCGACTCGTTCGCTAACTGCGCGAGCGCGGCGCGGCTCTCGTCCGACAGGCGCCGCCCCAGATCCGGGCGCCGCAAGTAATGCTCGCGATCGGGCGCGGCGCTATGCACGTCGAGCGTTGTAAAGTCGAGCGCATGCAACTGCTCATGCAATGCCTCTGTGTCCAGCGGATGATGCACGGCGTCGCGCGCCTGCGCATGCGAAAGATTGAACGCGAGCAAAGGCGCAGTCGGCACACTGTTGCCCGCGCGGCCGAGCGCAATGCGCGCATTGGTGAACTGGCGCAGTGCATTCCACGGGTTCTTGTCGACGAAATCGCTCATGCGATACCCATCCAGTCGCGCGCACCCTCGAGCAGCGGTTGCTGTGTCGATGCGCTGAGCAGTGCGCCACGCGCGTCGGTGATCTGCATCGACTCCAGCCATTCCTCGAATTCAGGCGCGCGGCGCAGGCCGAGCACGTCGCGCACGTAGAGTGCGTCATGAAACGACGTGCTTTGATAATTGAGCATCACGTCGTCCGCGCCCGGAATGCCCATGATGAAGTTGATGCCCGCGACGCCGAGCAGCGTGAGCAGATTGTCCATGTCGTCCTGATCGGCTTCCGCGTGGTTCGTGTAGCAGATGTCGCAACCCATCGGCACGCCGAGCAGCTTGCCGCAGAAGTGATCTTCAAGACCGGCGCGCGTGATCTGCTTGCCGTCGTACAGGTATTCGGGGCCGATGAAACCCACTACGGTATTCACGAGAAACGGGTTGAACTTGCGCGCAACCGCATACGCGCGCACTTCACAGGTTTGCTGATCGACGCCGAAATGCGCGTCCGCGGAGAGCGCGCTGCCCTGCCCCGTTTCAAAGTACATCAGATTGCTGCCGACTGTGCCGCGTTTGAGCGACAGTCCCGCTTCATACGCTTCTTGCAGCAGCGCGAGCGAAATGCCGAAACCGGCGTTGGCTTTTTCCGTGCCGGCAATCGACTGAAACACGAGGTCCACCGGCGCGCCTTTTTCGATTGCAGCAATCGTATTGGTGACGTGCGTGAGCACACACGATTGCGTGGGCACCTGGTAGCGCTGACGAAAGTCGTCGATCATCAGCAGCAGCTTGGTGATGGCGGCAAGATTGTCGCTGGCCGGATTGATCCCGATCATTGCATCGCCACAGCCGTACATGAGGCCGTCGAGCATGGAGGCAGCAATGCCTTTGACGTCATCCGTCGGATGATTCGGTTGCAGACGCACCGACATGCGGCCCGGCAGTCCCACGGTGTTGCGAAAGCGCGTGATGACCGGGCGTTTTCGCGCCGCCGCGATCAGATCCTGATTGCGCATCAGCTTCGAAACAGCGGCCACCATCTCCGGCGTGAGACCCGCGGCGATACGGGTGAGCGCATCCGCATCCGTCGACGTGCTCAAGAGCCAGTTGCGAAAGTCGCCCACCGTCAGATGCGAAATCTCGGCGAATGCCTGCGGCGAATGCGTGTCGATCACAAGACGCGTGACCTCGTCGCTTTCATAAGGAACCAGCGCTTCATTCAGGAACGTACGCAACGGCACCTGCGCCAACGCCATTTTCGCGGCGACGCGTTCCTCCTCGCTTGCCGCCGCGACGCCGGCGAGTTGGTCGCCGGAACGTTGCGGGCTCGCCTTCGCCATGAGTGTTTTCAGATCGGCAAAGCGATACGTTCGGCTGCCGATTGTCTCCGTATAGCTCATCTTTTACGACTCCAGCTTGCGACTGCGGCGCCGCTGCGCACAGCGGCTTCGTCGGTCATTCTTCCAGCAAGGCGTCCGTCGGCGCGGCCTCGCGTTGATGGCGCGTCAACAGGAAATAGACGTAGCCGAGCGCGAGAAAGATGGCGAACACCACGGCCACCAGAAAATTGAAGTACACCATGGTCGCCAGACAGATCACCGCGGCCGCCAGCGCGAAGGCCGGAAACAGCGGAAAGAGCGGCGCACGGAACGGACGCTCCATGTCCGGCTCGGCGCGGCGCAGCTTGAAAAGCGACAACATGCTGATGATATACATCACGATAGCGCCAAACACGGACATCGTCACGATGTTCGCGGTGAGCGTCTGGCCGCCGAACTGGATCAGCTCGTCGCTGTAGATCGCCGCGATGCCGATCACCCCACCCGCCAGAATCGCGCGATGCGGCGTCTTGAAGCGCGGATGCACCTTCGAGAGCCATTCCGGCAGATAGCCCGCGCGAGCCAGCGCGAAAATCTGCCGCGAATAGCCGAGGATGATGCCGTGAAACGACGCGACGAGACCGAACAGTCCGAGCCACACCAGCATATGCATCCAACCGCTATGTTCGCCGACGATGTATTTCATCGCTTGCGGCAGCGGGTCGTTGATATTCGCGAGCTTCGTCCAGTCGCCGGCCGCGCCCGCGAACACCATCACGCCGATGGCGAGCACGACCAGGGTCAGAATGCCCGCGACATAAGCGATGGGAATGGAACGCTTCGGGTTTTTCGCTTCTTCGGCGGCCATGGCGACGCCTTCGATTGCGAGGAAGAACCAGATCGCAAACGGAATCGCCGCAAACATGCCGTTAAACGAGCCCATGCTGAACGTGTCCGCGCCGGCCCAGCCGCCTTTGGTGAAGTTCGACCAGTGAAAGCCCGGCGAAACGACGCCCATGAAAACGAGCAATTCGAAAATGGCGAGCAGCGTGACGCATAGTTCGAACGCGGCCGCAATTTGCACGCCGACAATGTTCAAGGCCATGAAGACGAGATACGCGCCCATTGCCGCGTGCTTTGGCTCGAGCGCCGGGAACTGCACATGCAGATACGCGCCGATCGCCAGCGCGATGGCCGGCGGCGCAAACACGAATTCGACGAGCGTGGCCGCGCCCGCGAGATAACCGCCCGTCGGGCCGAAAGCGTGACGTGCGTATGCGAACGGGCCGCCCGCGTGCGGAATCGACGTGGTGAGCTCGGTGAAGCTGAAAATGAAGGTGGTGTACATCGCGGCGATGAAGACGGCCGTGATGACAAAGCCGAGCGTGCCGGCGCTCGCCCAGCCATAACTCCAGCCGAAGTATTCGCCGGAAATCACGAGACCGACCGCGATTCCCCATAGTTGCCACGTGCCGAGCGTCTGCTTCAACTCGTGATGCGTGACCTTACCGACGTGCTGACTGTTGGACTCTGATTTCATCGGACGCTCCGGAGTTTTCCGCTTGCTCGACGCCGCAAGGCTTTGCGGTGAGTGGACGGGCAGGCTTTCGCCGATGGTAGTGAGCCATTATTCGGGGGTGGTATCGAAATTTGGCAAAGTTGGGGGGCGCTTTTTGCAGGAGGTGCTTAATTGAGCGCGCGAGGTTTGCGCTTCGGATTCGCAGGATTTGGTAAACGGGCGCGTGATATTTTTGTTTTTGTTTTCGCTTCGCAAACCAATGACTTTCCACACTCGCGACAACATGAACGATTCAACCAGTCGGACACGCTACGAGACGCGCCTCGGCCGCGTGCTCGACCACATTTACGATCATCTGGACGAGCCGCTCGACATCGATCGGCTCGCGGAAATTGCATGCCTGTCGCCTTATCACTGGCACCGCATTTATCAGGCGATGTACGGGGAGACGGTGGCCGCCACGGTTCGGCGGCTGCGGCTGCATCGCGCCGCCGGTTATCTGGCAAACGGAACGATGCCGATTGCCGAGATTGCATCGCGCTCCGGTTATAGCAGCCTGCAATCGTTTTCTCGCACGTTTCGCGCGGTATTCGGCGTGCCGCCCGCGCAGTACCGCAACGAGGGCACACACAGCCGGTTTCGTCCGGCACTTTCGGGAGAGAAGCAAATGACACTGCGTGAAGTGGAGATCCGTCGCATGGAGCCGATGGCAATTCTGTCGGTCGATCACGTTGGCTCGTATATGCAGATCGGCAAGGCATTCGACGCGCTTTTTGGATGGCTGGGTAAAAACAATTTGCTTGCTGCGGACCTGCGCATGATCGGCGTGTATTACGACGATCCCGGCATGGTGGATGAAAACGCACTGCGCTCGAAAGCAGGTGTGCTGTTGCCGGGTCCGCTATCAATGTCGGTGACGGTGAGCCCCCCGGTGTCCATCGAGCCTGTGCGCGGCGGCGAGTATGCGGTGTTGCGGCACACGGGGCCGTACAGCGATATGCGTGCGGCCTACGAGTGGTTGTATGGGACGTGGCTCGTGCAGTCAGGGCGCGAGGCGGCCGATGCGCCCGTATTCGAGGAGTATTTGAACAGTCCGAAGACGACGGCGCCCGCGGAGTTGGTGACGGAGATCTGTTTGCCGCTTCGGTGAGGGTTGCCTAAGTGCTGCTTGTGGGTTGGCGGTGCGTTGCATGTTCAGGTGGCGCGGATGTGGGTGCTTGTTCTGGTTTTTATAGCCTTTGTATGTATACATAGTAATAGTTAACAAGGGGTGCCGTGGCTTGTGGACAACTGCGAAGCTCTCTTTCGCATCAAGGGGTTGCGGCGGCGATAACCCTGCTGGCTAAGCGTGGATATCAGGCTCGGGCCAAGGGGAAGTTTTCATGCGGCTCACTGAGCGGTGGGGTTATCAAGGTTCGCCCCACATCGTGTGAACCGGGTTTTACAGGGGTTGTGCAGAGGAGGGTGGGGATAAGTTGGTTGGCGAGGCGCACCGGTGCGCCCCACTTCGTGCGACGGGCGCAGTCTATCCAGAATGTCCACGGACGCGCCGCAACGTCATGAGATCTCAAAAGCGCGCGAAGAAATCATGCTTCGTATCCGTTCGCTCAATCTTCGTGCTCGCGTCGATATACACGTCGACCCAGCTATACGGAGGCTTGACATTCACACCGTCGCGACTCGCGAAAGGCAAACTGACCTCGATCCACGCATCCCGCGATGCAAACATGGGCGTGTAGAACTTTTCGGTCTGCCCGGGTGCCAGTTCACCGCGAGTGATTTGATCGTTTTCGTTCAGGAAATAGACCACCGGCTTGTGCGCGTCCGCCGAGTAATGCAGCACGATTACCGGCCGGCAGAAAAACCATGCGGTCAGCGCGAGTACGCACAGCAGGGCGATCCATTTAAGTCGTTTGGAAAGCATTATCAATCGGTCACCGGGAGCATTGATGCGGCCTCTTGGCCGCAGCGTCACCTGCGCCCCAAGGCATGGGAACGGCGGCTGTCTTGCGAAGCAGAAGGTCGGTCGTCAATTCGCGTGGCTTTGCGGCGGCATAAAGATCGATGCCGAGTTGGATAGAAATGTGGTCGAGCAACAGCCTCGCGCGCTCGCCGCGGGCGACCTGTGTTCGAGGGCAGATGAGAGATCACCCGCGAGAACGGCGTTTGCATGGGCAACACAATTATTTTGCTGTGCACGCTATGAAAAACATTTCGACGCTGCTCAGTGATAGCGGGCGCTCGTCTTTCACAAAGGTGATTGAAAGCCTGTTCAGTCGTTGTGACATCACGCACGCGCCAGAAGGGATGTCATAGTTGACTTCCTGCACGCACTCGTCTTTCGGAAAGCGCTTGGATGTGCGCAAATTCTTGACTGACGGCTTGCCGCCTCTGAGTTGCCCCCTCATATAGGTGAAGTCCGGCTTGTCAAATTCGAAGCCGGAAAACAGATCTTTGTGGGTGTTCATCGTGCGAATCACCCAGTCGATTTTCTTCGCGGTCGGACTTCCCCCGTCCTCCAGTTGGCGCCCCTCGGGCGCGTTGGTACGCAATTCGAATTGCGACTTGTCTACATATCTCTCGAACGCGTTGGCGTCTGGAAAATGCGTGAAGAAATTGCGCTGCAACGTCTGTAGATCGCGGGTCGTAAAGCAACTTTCCTTCGGGCTGGCGAAGGCCATGTTGCATAGGCAGACGGCCGATAGCGCGATGACTGTAGTAATGGATGATCGTAATGCCTTGACGTGTTCCATGACCTTTGGGATCTTGATGTGATGCAGTTTATTGAGTTCTTCCGCATTCGCTTCGAGCACCCATTGCCGGCTTCCAAACGATCCGAACTCCGCCTCCGTCGTCGTGGAAACCGGTGAGAGGGCGTCTCCGGCTTCGATATCGGTTATCGCGCCAAATGCTGCCTTCAGGTCTGAAGACATCTCGTCGTTAAGACGTCCGCCGATGGCGTGCATCCGATCGGAAAGTAGCCATCGGGATGGGTGGCCTTGACGCCAGATGAAACGATAGCCGCGTCGCAGTTCGTCCATGCCCTTGTTGTAAGCGCTGAGGATGCCGTAGATGCGCGGCAGGTTGTCCGCCGACATCTGTCCAATTGACTGGAGGGCCATGTCTTCGCCGCGTTCTCATACGCGCGCGTGAAAACCTCCCACGCATCCCACTTTCTCTCCCAGAGACTGTAGCTTGTCAATCTCTACAGGAGCGAGCAGACCTGACGAGGCGTCGTTTCAACGATCGGATCGTGGACTCCTATCCATCGCTCCACATTCTCCAGATCCCACCCCCTCATCCTTACTGCGCGGATTTCTTGGGAGGTTTTGAGCGCGCCAGCTTCTTGCCGGCAAACGAGTACCAACTGCCGTTCGCGCTCAGCAGTACCGCGCTGTCTGACCAACGAATGTCGTCCACATCGAGCTTGTTACTGATCGGCAACACCACAGGTGGTTTTTTTCGGAAGTCATATAACGACACAGAGGGGGTATCGGAGAACCCACCAATGAAGTCCTCGACAACTATGCGCGTGGCGGGTTTGTCCGTCCCGTTGGAGTCTGTGTAGTAGGTGTAGTGAGATCCATAAAGCTGGTCGAACTGCGCACCGTTCAACGACGCATTGAAAGTGACGCCGTCTGTCTTGACGTGCTCCACCTTCACAATAGACAGCGTGCCAGCAACGGTGTGAATGGCGTCGCGGTCTCCACCGTCCGTCTGTGCGTAAGAAGCTGCACAGCAAAACGACAAAAGAACTGCGATCAACGACAACTTGAACAAATTCATCTCCTAAAAAGTCGGATTCGTCCCGCCCACCGCGGTCACGATATCCAGCAAGGGGCGTACGTCCGCAAGCTTGGTCGGGTCACAGGCGAAATTCTTGAAGTTGACACCGTTGTCGATCAACTGACTAAGCCACAGTCGATGCGCCTTCACGTAATTGCCACCGTTATCCTCTGCGCGTTTGGCGGCCGCAGAGGCACCGATCTGTGCGATCAAAAGAGTTTTTGCCCCCCGAGCGATTAACCTGGGCGGATGGCCCGGTGTGGCCTGCGAATACGTATCATCGGCAGCAATAGTCCCGGCAAGATATCTGTTTGCATCGCCTGATCCAAGGTGATGAGACAAATATAGGATCTTCGCTCGCTCGCCGTCGTTCAATCCGGAGAAATCGTATCCGTTCGACTGGAGCGCACGGAAATTCGACATGCCATAGTCGACGGCTGCCATGATCGCAGCCTCAGCATTCGACCTGAAATCAAGCAGCTCAGCTTTATGTGCGGGGACGACGTGATATTTGCCGTGCGAATCCTTCGTTACCCACCCGTTCGCTTCAGCCTTTTCGTTGAGAAACGTTCCGGAGCGGACTGCCTCGCCGAGCCACGTGCCGGCCAGGAATTGCGTCAATCCACGGGCGCTGGAACCCGATGCTGCGGACGCGGGATTCCACTCACCCGTCGACACCTTGACGATTTTTGTTTTGATCTTGCCGTGGACTTTGACTTTTTTCTCGACCGAAACTACCAGTTTGGCCGCCTCAATATTGATGACCGAAGCAACGGCTTGTGGTTTAAATCCGCTCCTGGCGCCAGCGGAAATGATGTAGTCGCGAAATTTGGCGTTGGGCCCCAGTCGCAAGTTGTCGTTATTTGGGCATTCCACCCCCACATTTACAACCGGATTGCCGGCGCTATCCCGGTTTTGCTGAGTCTCGCCTGGCGGCAACGGCAACGGTGCCGCCTCGTGATGATCGGTTCCGCCCTGATGCAACCGCAGCGTGGCGTCGAGCTTCACTTTTGGACTGCGAAGGGTTGCCTGATGCACGCCTGCGGGCGGAGCAATCTCTGCGACCTTCTTCGTCCCGCCGTCAATCTTTGCGACAAAGACATGGACTTTTTCCGATGCCTTTTGCGTTTGGATGGGTGGAATGAGGCCCTGCTTATCCGTCACATGCTCCTGAGAGTCAGCCCCGGCAACCACCTTGGTCTTGAGGTCAGGAATTGGCGCGCCATTGGCATCGGTTATGCGGATCCACAATTCGCTAAAGTACGATTCGGCATCCTGCTCTGGTCGCTCGCGCAGCACAAGTTTCTGACCAGGGTAGATGAGTCTGGGGTTCTCTATCTTGTTCAATTTCACAAGATCGCTGACCGTAACCCCGTGCCTCTGAGCGATCGTGCTAAGACTATCGCCAGATTGGACCGTGTATTGATTATCTTCCGCCATCGTTACGCAACCCCATCTTCTTCGTCGAATGAACCACCGGGAGCCTCTGCTTCACGATCAATATCTGCATCGAATAAAGTACCCCATTCGCCTTGCCCGTACAGCACCGTTACTGCCTCTGCGTTCTCGGGATTTATCTTGCGTTCGGATCCAGAGTCCGAGGACAGCCCCGCCAGTACCCGTTGCACTGTGGTTGAGCCGGCAGGAGCAGCGAACACGCCGTAGCTCACATCGGCAGCAGGTTTTCCGTCATCGATCGAACGAAAGACAAATTTCTGACTGAACTGTGCCGGGCCAGATTGCGGTAAGTCCGGCAGCGAATAGTTCATGCGCGCAGGACCTTCAAAGGAATGCTGGCTGCCTTTGATGTCGACCGGGCAATGTCCCAGGCGTAGTTGAAGGTTGAAGGCGGCGGTTCGCCAGTGGAATCCGAGAGAATCGGGTTTCCAGGACCAACCTCCCGAACAGGGAACCAAGGAGAACC